>CAVRUD010000001.1:0-47740 GCA_963724285.1 uncultured Chloroflexia bacterium
TGTGGGTGTTGACGTCCTCGTTGATCGCGATCTCGTCGGGGGTGTCTCTCTTGATCCAGCCGCCGGCGTCGACGTACGGCCCTTCGGTGTTCTCCCGGAAGACGACGAAGTCGAGATCGGCCCGCCCTTTGCCCTTGAGCGGCGAGAGGCGATCGGCGAGGAGCCGGGCCGGGCGCAGGTTGACGTAGAGATCGAGGCCGAAGCGCAGCCCCATCACGATCTCGCGGGCGTGGCGCTGGTCCGGCACCCTGGGGTCGCCCATCGCCCCCAGGAGGACCGCCCGGTAGTCGGACCGCAGGGCCTCCAGGCGCGCGGCGGGCAGGGTCTCGCCGGTCGCCAGGTAATGGTCGGCTCCGTAGGGCCAGACCTCGATCTCCAGGTCGAGCCCGCGCCGAGCCGCGACGGTCTCCAGAAGGCGCACCCCCTCCGGGGTCACCTCCTGGCCTACGCCGTCGCCGGGAATCACCGCGATCCGCGCCATCTGGGACTCCTCATCGGGTGCCGGCTCTCCGATCCGAGGCCGGAGCCGGAGCGACGAACTTGCACTTAGCCGGCGAACCTGAGGTCCGGGATCGACCGGCCGTGCGTTGCTTCCCAGCGCCTGACGCTCGCCCAGACCTCGGCCTCGGTCAGAACCTCGCTGCTGCGCTTGGCCTCCTCGAGGAGGAAGCGGGCGAGGCCGGGATCGGCCTCGAAGCCGCGCTTCTTCAGCCAGTAGTTCACGTTCGAGGCGCCGGACATGAAGCCGATCTCGATCTCCTGCTCGCGCCCGAACATGCCGGCCGGCACGCCCGAGTAGATGCGGTCGGCCAGCCACGCGTGGCCCTTCCTCGGCCTTGATGATCGCCGCGGCGTGGACGCCGGTCGCGGTGCGGAAGGCGTCGCGGCCGACGAGCGGGTACTGCGGGATCGGACGCCGGCCGCCTGCGCCGCCAGTCTTGCAGTAATCGACAGGTCGGCGACGTGGTGCAGCTCGCCGAGGAGCTTGAGGTTGAGGAGGATCAGCTCCATCGCCGCGTTGCCGACCCGCTCGCCGATCCGAGCGCGGTGCCGTGGACGCCGTCGGCGCCGAACTCGATGGCGAAGATCGCGTTCACGAGCGCCGAGGCCGCGGTCGTTGTGACCGTGCCAGTCGATGCCGACGCGCGGCGCCCGCGCCGTCGAGCAGGTCGCGTGGTGAAGCGATGAGGCGCGCCGTCGGGCGTGGCGTGGCCGACGGTGTCGCAGAGCGAGCCGCGGGCGCCGTGATCGACCGCGTTGGTGAACAGCGCGGCGAGCACCTCGGGCCGCGAGCGGGTCGTGTCCTCGGTGACGTAGGCGACGGCAGGCCGCCTTGACCGCGAACGCGATCGCCTCGGCCGCGGCCGCTGATGAGGTCGAGGTCCCAGTCCTCGGCGAGCGGCGGATCGGCGAGCTGCCGATGAAGATGTAGACCTCGACCGGCACCCCGGCCCGCTGGCTCACCATGGCCGTCGGGGTGATGTGGGTGCGCGCCCGTACGCTGGCGCTGATTGGCAGCCGGGCGTCGCGGATGTGCTTGGCGATGACCGTGCAGCTCCTTGATCTGGGGCGCGAAGGCCCGGCACCGGGCAGGGCCGATGCTCGCAATGTAGTGGATGCTCGAGCGCGCTGGCCAGCTCGACCAAAAAAAAGGGGCGACAGCTTGTCGTCGATGGTCGGGTCGACCACCGACGGCGACTGGATGCCGTCGCGCAGGGTCTCGTCGAACAGCTCGACCGGTCGCCGCCTCGTCGAGACCGGGGCGTTCAGCCGATTCCAGTCGTAGATGATCTCCGCGTCCTGGAGCGAGCGCGTCGCCTGCATGGTTGGCCTCCTGTAGCGCGCCGGACGTCCAGGTAGGCCACTCGGCCGGCCGCTCAGAGGTCGGCACCGTCGCGCCCGCGCGGCGACGGCCGCCCTGCGGGGTCGAACGCCTCCTCGAATGTGAACGCGTCCGCGGTCGGTCCCCGCGCCTCCAGCAACCGCAGCCGCGCCTCCGCCTCCGCCAGCGTCGCCGGCGCCCGGCCGGCACCCACCACAGCACGAGGTGGGGCCCGTCCGTCCGCGCGAACCAGCGCCGCCGCTGCTGGAGGAAGTAGCGGTGGACCGTGTCGTACGCGAAGGCCCGCAGCGCTCCGAGGTCGGTCCAAACGCTCAGGTTCGGCACCGCCATCGGGTCGGCGAGGGCGCCGGCCAGGTAGGAGGAGGGGCCGCCGCCGGGCGCGGTCAGGCGCCAGACGAAGCCGGGGCAGCGCTCGGCGTGGGCGTTGACCGGGTCGAGGAAGGCCACGAACTCCGCCATTTCCGGGGCATCCAGCGGCGCGCGCAGGCGGGCGAAGTTGTACTCGGCGAGTTGGAACAACGGAGCGGCCACGACATCTCCCTTTCCCGAAGCTCACGTGCCGCCACCGCGGCGGGCACGGCACCATCGTGCGCCGGCGGTCCGGCCGGCGCACGCGCAGGGTTCGCCAAACGCGGTACGCAATTCGGGGACGGGGGCGATGCGCGCGTAGGTAAGGCGCGCCAGCGACGCGGCGCCCGGGACGGCGGATGCCCTACGCCAGCCCGTCGCGCACGGCCAGGGCGGCGGCCTCGGTGCGCGAGGCGGCCCCGAGCTTGGCGAGGATGGCGCCGACGTGGCGGGAGGCGGTGCGCGGGCTGACGAAGAGGCGCTCCCCGATCTCCCGGTCGGTCCGGCCGGCGACGAGCAGCCGCAGCACCTCGGCCTCCCGCGTCGTCAGCCCCGCCGGCCCCGCCTCCGGTGCCGGGTGCTCCCCGTCCACCGCTTCGGCGAGCGCCGCCACCGCCTCCGTCACGGCCCGCTCCAGGGGCAGCGCCCGCCCCGCTTCCCAGGCGACCGCGAACGCCTGCGGCCCCAGCCGGCGCTCGAGGTCGGCGCAGCAGCGGTCGTGCTCGAGGCGCTCGATCGGCCAGACCGGTTCCCCGGCCGCCGCGAAGAAGCCGGCGCCCGCCGCCAGCCACCGCGCCGCCTGGACCGGCCGGCCCAGCGCCCGCGCCGCGTCGGCGAGGCCCATCAGAAAGTGGGCCAGGTCGCGCCCGATTGGGTGGTCGCCGCGCAGGCGCACCGCCTCCCCGAACCGGGCCGCTGCCTCGCCCGGGCACCCCCGGCGCAGGGCGACGTAGCCGAGGTTGTGCAGCACCCGGGCGGTGCCCTCCCGCTGACCGAGCCCACGGTACAGCCCCAGGCTCTCCCCGTAGAGCGCGCCGGCCCGGTCGGGATCGCCCCCGGCCCGCGCCACATCCCCGGCGTACTGGAGGGCCCGGGCCAGCGCCCAGGCCTCGCCCACGTCGCGGGCGAGGCGGAGACTTTCGGCCGTCACGTCGGCAGCCGCGGGGTCGCCGGCCAGGATGGCCGCCATGCCGGCGGTGCACAGCGCCGCCGCCTCTCCCCAGGCGTCGCCGGCCGCCCGGAGCCGCGCGGCGCTCTCGACAAGCGCGTCCGCCGAGGCGGGGTGGCCGTGGTAGAGCGCGGCCAGCTCGCGCAGGTGCAGCGCCTCGGCAGCGCCGTGTCCGTCCTCGAGGGCGACCGCCTCGTCCAGGCGCGCCCGCGCGGCCGCGTAGTCGCCCAGGTGGCACGCCAGCAGCCCCGCGCCGGTCAGCGCCCGCGCCGCCATCGGCCCCGGATCGGGCAGCGACAGCGCCGCCTCCAGCCAGCGGCGCCCCTCGCCCCAGTGGCCGCGCAGGTACCAGAACCAGGAGAGCGCGCCGGCCAGGCGCAGCGCCAGGTCCGCCTCCCCGGCGTCCAGCGCCCAGGCCAGCGCCGCCCGCGCGTTGTGGTGCTCGGCGTCGAGCCGCGCCAAGGCCGCGGCCTGCTCCGGGGTGCGCAGCGCCATCGCGGCCGCCTCGGCCAGGTCCAGGATGAACTCCGCGTGGCGCCGCCGGGTCGCCGCCGCCTCGCCGCTTTCGTCCAGCCGCTCCAGCGCGTACTCCCGGACGGTCTCCAGCATCGAAAAGCGGGGCTCTCCGTCGAGGCCGTCCTCCCGCACGAGCAGGCTCTGGTCGACGAGGGCAGCGACGCGGTCGACGGTCGCCGTCGCGGCGGCATCCTCGCCCGCGACGGCCCCGGCGGCGGCCAAGGTGGCACCGCCGGCGAAGACCGCCAGCCGCCGGAACAGCGCCCGCTCATCGGCGGACAGGAGGTCGTACGACCAGGCGATGGCATCGCGCAGCGTTCGCAGCCGAGCGGGCCGGTCGCGGCCACCCACCGTCAGCAGCGGCAGCCGCCGGTCCAGCCGCGCCAGCAGCGCCGCGGGCGGGAGGACTGGGCTGCGGGCCGCCGCCAGCTCGATCGCCAGCGGCAGCCCGTCCAGGCGCCGGCAGACCTCCGCCACCGCCGCGGCGTTGCCGTCGGTGAGGGCGAAGGCCGGGTCGGCGGCGCGGGCGCGCTGGGCGAAGAGGGCGATCGCCTCTATGCCGGCCAGCGCGGTCGGGGACGGCGCCGCCGCGGGGTCGGGCAGGGCGAGGGGCGGCACCGGGAGCGCATGCTCGCCGGCGAGGCGCAGCGGCGCCCGGCTGGTGGCCAGCACCTGCAGGGCCGGGCAGGCGGCCAAGAGCGCGGCAACGTCGGCGGCGGCGGCCAGGACGTGCTCGCAGTTGTCGAGGACGAGCAGGAGCTGCCGGGGCCGGAGGACGGCGGCCACCCGGTCCGCCAGCGGCCGGTCGCCCTCCTCCCGCACCCCGAGCGCCCGCGCCACCGCCGCCAGGACGAGGGCGGGGTCGCGCACCGGCGCCAGCTCGGCGAAGACCGCCCCGTCGGCGAAGGCCGGGGCGACGGCGTGGGCGACGGCGAGGGCCAGCCGGGTCTTGCCGACGCCGCCGGGGCCGGTCAGCGTCAGGAGGGGGACGGCCTCGTCGAGCAGCAGGGCGCGGACAGCCGCCAACTCGCGCTCCCGCCCGATCAAGGGCGTGCGGACGAGCGGCATGCCGGGGGCGGAGTCGGAGGGCAGCGCGGCGGACACGGCGGTCACCTCCGGCGGGATGACGGCCCACGGCGACGGATGCCGAAAGCCTACCACCCGCCGAACCGCCCACGCACCCGGGGACAACGGATCTTCACCGCATCTCGAAAAGGAAGGGTAAAGCGACGTGCGACGGGTGTGCCTCATCGTTTTGCATGGTGACGAGGGCGATCGCCTGCCCGTCGTCGTAGGGGAGGGTCCGGTGCCTCCCACGGCCGCCAGGCCGTAACCGATGGGAATATGCCCTCCTGCGTCGGGCATCGGGAGGGCACGGGACCCTCCCCTACACGACCGACGACGACGGGGCGCAAAACCGTGGGGCACACCCACTTGCGACGCTTCACAAATCTATGGCGAGCCGAGCCGGAAGAGGAACGCGACACTTGGCTCTGAAGATCACGGCTCTTCCGCAATCCTGATGAAACGGGGTTGCGCCCCCCGAGGGTTTGTGGTCGACGGACGGCGGGATCTCCCACCCGTTGCCCGCTTCACCAACTTCGCGGAAGAGCCAGCATGTCGTGGCGAGGTGTGTCGAGGAGACTTCCGAGTTGCTCCCGCAAGGCCTGATCGGGGTATCGACTGGCCAAGGAGTGGAGCGCCCGCAGTTCCAACCAGCTCGCGCCTTGCGCCTCGGCGACCTCAACAGCTCTGCGCAGCGACGCGGCGGCTTCGGCTTCTCCGCGGCGATACGCCAGCTCCCCATCGACACGCCACAGCTCCGCCTCGAGATAGCGCTGGTTGCGGCTGTGTGACCATGAGAGCCCCTCGCGCGTGGCGGCTCGTCCTTGGTCGAGCTCACCGGCCATGCCGCGAGCCCGGGCGAGCAGCAGGAGACAGTACGTCAGGTGCAGGGTCTCCCCGTCGGTGCGCGAGCGTGCCACCGAGCGCACGATCTTCTCGATGCCCGTCTGCCATCCCTCGCAGACCTCCAGCCAGCCCCGAAGGTCCTCCAGGACGACGACGAGGTAGCGCTCCGAAAGACGCTTCCACAGCACCTCAGCGTCGCCGAGAAGCTCGGCGAGGCGGACGAGATCCTCGTATTCGGCCGCGATGATCGCCGCGTACGTGGTGACGTACCCCAACGTCATCAGGTGATCGAGATCGACGGCGATCTCAAGAGCAGATCGGGCCGTCTCGTTGGCCCGGCCGGCGTCTCCCGCCCACAGCTCGACCCAGGCCAGGCGGACGAGACAGACCGCTTTCGGGTCCTGGGCGTACAACGTCAGATGCTCGTCGCGACGGGAGACGTCATAGGCTTCGATAGCGCCTTCGAGATAATGCCGGGCCATAGCCAGATCGCCCCGCCAGAAGGCGCTCACGCCGAGGAGATATCGGCCCTCTGTGCGGGCGATCGGATCAAGCCGCTCATCGTCGAGAAGGGCCTGGCCGAGCTCGCTGCACTCGTCGAAGCGGCAGCCCTGCAGCCGGGCGAGGCCGAGACCGCGGAGAATCGGTGCGTCCACGGGCCGGTGAAGCTTGCGGCAAAGCGAGAGGGCCCGTTCATAGAGTCGGTGCGCATTGTTGGAGCCGTAGCCCTCGAGGGCCACAAGGGGGGATCCGAGAGCGATCCGGATATCGAGTTCGAGCGCATCGCGGTCGGGCGACGTCGGCAGGTCAGCGAGCAGTGAGAGGGCTCGCTGAAACATGCTGACCGCTTCGTCGAGGGCCGACACCGCCACCGCTCGGGCTCCGGCCCTGCGGTAGGCATCGATGGCCGGTTCGACCATACCGGCCTGATCGTAGTGCGCGGCCAGCTGCGGGCTGGCCGCGTCGATGTGGTCCCGGAACTCGACCGCGATCGCCTCGGCGACGGTCCGGTGGAGCTGACGTCGCCGTGCTGGACTGACCATCTCCAAGGCAACTGCCCGAAGCTTGTCGTGACTGAAATCGTACGTGAGGCCCTGATCGCGGATGATCCGTCGGCGCCAGAGCTCGTCGAGATGGTCGACGAGCTCTGGCTCACCGATCCCGGTGGCCGAGACGATCAGACCAACCGAGAAGGGTCGGCCGATGACCGCCGCCACCTCGGCGAGTCGCCGAGCGCCGTCAGATAGCTGGCCCAGTCTGGCCCCCAGCACCGCCCGCATCGTCGGCGTGAGCACCGCCTGACGTCTATCAGAGGAGATCCCGGCTCGAAGAGCTTCGATGACGAAGAGGGGATTGCCTTCGGTCTCCCTCCAGAGTCGTGCCGCCAGTTCCTGGTCAATCGTGTCTTCAGCGCCTAGCCGAGCGGCGAGCGTCGCCGTGGTGGCCTCATCGAACCGGTCGAGTGGCACGGTAGTCACTGCCTGATCGTGGCCCAACGCGTCGACGAGTCTCACGAGGGGATGATGCTCTGGGATCTCCTCCAAGCGGACGGTGCCGACGATCAGGACCGGCGCCGCCGGACCGGAACGGACGACGAAGCCGATCACCTCGATGGTCTCGGCGTCACACCACTGCAGATCGTCGATGATCAGCAAGCGCGGGCGGTCGCCGACGGTGATGGCTCGGTTCACCGCATCGAACAACCGATGGCGCTGTGCCGGGTCGCCCGACTGGCTCGGTCCTGATGGCTGGGCAGTGTCGAGGAGTTCGGGCAAGAGGCGAGCGAGCTCGGCCCTCCAGACCGTGTCGAGCGTGTCGATGTGGCTCCGGAGAGCATCCGATCGGAGGAGGTCGACGACTGGACCCCACGGCAGTCTGCCCGCGGCCTCGTACGCACGAGCCGATGCCACCACGTCTCCCTCTGCTCGAACGCGCCTGCCGAACTCCATCGCGAGACGGGACTTTCCGATCCCCGGCTCCCCGGTCACCAGCACGAGATGTGCCCCACCCTCCCGCACGGCACTCCAGGCCCCGTTGAGCTGGTTCAACTCCAGGTCGCGGCCCACGAAAGGCGATTCGGCGAGCGGTCCGGGTGCCAGGTCCTCGCCGCGCACCTCTTCGCGGTTGGCTGTGCTGGCCCGGAGCTGTCGGTACATGGCCCGGATCGCCTCCCCCGGGGCCACCCCGAGGTCGCGATCCAGCACCTCCGCACACCGGTGGTAGGAGCGCAGCGCCGCGGCTCTATCGCCAAGGGCGAGATGTGCTTCCATCTGGATTCGAACGGCCGCTTCGTCGGTAGGCTCCAGGTCGATGACGCGCTGGGCATGCTTGATCGTGGCAATATGGTCGTCGCGCCCCGCAGCCTCTTCTGTCAGCCGCACGAAGGCCCCGTACGCCTCGGCTCGGAGTTTCGCTCGCTCGTCCACGACCCAGTCGTCATAGCAAGCTGGAAGGAGATCGCCCGCATAGAGGCGCGCGGCGAGCTCGAGATCACCGACCGCTATGGCCTCGCGGAACCTCAGCACGTCGACCTCGCTCGGACCGGTCGGGATCCACCGGACAATCTCGTTGTCGATCTCGACGAACTCACCGATGTCGGGAAGGGAATGCCGGAATTCGTGGAGCAGCTTTCTGAGGTTGGTGCGCGCCTGACGTTCGCTGGAGTCGGGCCAGAGCTCGAACGCGAGTCGCGAGCGGTGCTGCAGGTCTCTCCGTATCGCGATGATCGCCAGCGACCGTTGCAGGCGAAGAGCGTTGAAGGCACGAAGACGCCGGCCGTCCCAGATGACTTCGACGGCACCGAGGAGTCGAACCACGAGCCGCGCCGGCGATTCGCTCCTGACCCTGCTCCTGTCACTCGCCATATGGCTCCTCTGGTAGCGGTCCAACCTCCCAGAGTCTGCTATTCCCCTGGCCCGTGTCGATGCGGGATTCGCATGTATGGGGTGAGTTCGGTCGCGGCTGAGTAGAGCTGTTCTTCTCGCTGGGCCTATGGCCTGAACCTGTTGCGGTTGCGTCGTTCTGCCAACTCGACCGGTAATCTATACGCGAAGAGCTAACCCGGATGATTCATGGGCGCCGTGGGAACGGCGGCGCCGTCCTGGCGTCGCCCGGGGCTGAAGACCCCGGCCTGACCCTCATAACCCGGCTGAAGCTGGCTGCCGCCCGTCTCGAGGGGCGGAGAGATCCGGACACGGCCCCGACGTTTGCAGCCCCCTTCAGGGGG
Source organism: uncultured Chloroflexia bacterium (assembly GCA_963724285.1). Lineage (GTDB taxonomy): Bacteria > Chloroflexota > Chloroflexia > Thermomicrobiales > UBA6265 > CAVRUD01. The sequence goes on from CAVRUD010000001.1 coordinate 9,013, forward strand.
TTATCGGGGTCAGCCCGGGGTCTTGAGCCCCGGGCGACAGCGGACACGGCGCCGCACGTCCCGCGTGGTACCCGTGAATAATCCAGGCTAACAGAAAGCGTAGTACATGCGGATGTCGTTGCCCTCGGCGTTCGGCATGGTCGCCTCCGTGTTGATCGGATCCCGTCGCCAGCCCGCAGGCGGCCGACGGACAATCGGCGGTGCTTCCGCACTGGGAGCAGGCGCCGTCGTAGCAGGCGAGTCCTTCCGCGCAGCCGCCCCGGTGGCCCTCGGGCACCGCCTGATCGGTTGGGCAGTAGAACGATCCCCCGTTGCATCGTTCGGTTCCGTCACAGGGTCCGGTGGATTGGCGGCAAACCGTCCCGAGCGGAGTGGGATGATCCGGTATGCAGAACCCGTATCATCCGCGGATCATCCGCCGCAGCCGACCAGAAAGGCATCCTGGTGCGATACACCCCGGCATTTCCCACGCCCGAACACGAGCGCGTCGCCGAGGCGGTCGTCGCCTTCTTCGCCGCCCGACCCGAGTCCGATGCCGTGCTTCTCGTCAACTCCTGCGCCCGCGGCCAGGCGACGCCCGACAGCTGTCTCGACGTGGCGGTTCTGATACCCGAGGGGATGGAGCCTGCCCCGATCGAAGCAGCCTGGGCGCTCCACGAGGCTGCCGACCCTGACGTCGCGGCACTCCGGGCGGTCGGAGCGTTCTCCGTCGTCCACCTCGACGTCCTGGACGGCCGGTTCGGCCCCGATCCCCACCCCGCCGACGAATATCCCGACGATTTCGAGATCGCCGTCGGCAACGCCCTCGCCTACTCGGCGCCACTCTGGGAGCGGGGCGATCGCCTAGAACAGTTGCGCCGCGACTGGCTGCCCTACTACGACGAGGATCTGCGCCGGGAACGGCTGGCGGACGCCCGCTGGTGCTGCGCCCACTTCCTGGACCACATTCCCCCCTACGTGGCGCGGGGGCTCTACTTCCAGGCGCTTGCCCGGCTCTGGGCCGCGTTCAGGATCTTCCTCCAGGCCCTGTGCATCGCCCGGCGCACCTACCCGATCGCCTACGACAAGTGGATCCGTGAGCAGGTCGTCGAGATCCTGGGCCTGCCCGAGCTGTACGCCCGCCTGCCGGGCCTCTTCGAGATCGGCCGCCTGGAGAGCGACGAGTTGGTCGGCAAGGCACGAGACCTGCGCGAGTTGCTCAACGCCTACGTCCCGGCGTAGGAGCCCGTCTCTGGGTTACGAACCGCCGTCTCCCCCTCCGCACCGCGATCGGTGACAGGATGGTGTCACCGGGCGGGCCGTACCCTGTAGGAGTCCAAACCAGACGGGTTTGGCAGGATTGCGGGCCTCAGCCCGGCCAACGGGTTGGGACCGCGGAACAGGATGAGCAACCAGGAATGAAGGTTCTTTTTGTCGCGGGCTTCGGCCCCATCAGCCGGGATATCGACCAGAGCCGCACCCTCTACCAGGATGTCTTCGGGGTGCCGTTCCACACCGACGACGGGCTCTACCACCACACCGAAGAGCTCGCCGGCACGAAGGCGTTCGCCATCTGGCCGCTCAGCCAGGCCGCCGAGTCGTGCTTCGGGACCGATGCCTGGCCGGAGCACATCCCCGCGCCCCAGGCCTGGCTCGAGTTCGACGTCGCCGACATGGACGCCGCCACCGCCGAGCTGCGCGACCGCGGCTACCACCTGCTCGTCGAAAACCGGACCGAGCCCTGGGGCCAGTCCGTCACCCGCTTCCTCTCGCCGGAAGGGATGCTGGTCGGGGTGACCCACACCCCCTGGATGCGCGACGGCGAAAAGCAGGTCCCCGGCACCGGCGTCTTCGGCGACGAAACCCAGGTCACTGCCCTGGACCCGACCGAACCGCCCGGCTCCGCCCCAAAGCCGTAGTCCCGCACGTCCTCACCGGCCGAGGAATCTTCGGGCCGGCCCTCGGTGGAGGGCCGGCCCGTCGCCATACCGAGATATCTCAGCCCCCGCCCGGCCCCACCACCCTGGTGATCCGTCCGACCCCACCGCAGCACCCATTTGGGTCACCGGGCGACGCACGCATCGCCCAATTTCCCGGCTCGGGCGCGGCGGTTCCGCCCTGGAACGCCCCTACACCACGTCTATTCCCCCCTCCCCCTCTCCCCCTCAAGGCGATAGCCTTGTCCCCCTTCAGGAAGATCCCTGGAAGACCGGCCTGATTAAGTAATCCCAGCGGCAGGCATTCGGCAAACTCGCCGATGCCCCACAACTGGCCGCTCCCTAAGGTAGGCAGCAACGTCGGGACTGCCCGGCATCACCGTCCAACCATCGTCCACAGCCGCCAAGGAGTTCGCCATGTTCCCCCATCCCCAACACCTGATCACCGTCCGCTCCATGGAGCGCGATCAGGCTCTGGCCGACGTCGCCCGCTACCGCCGCACGGGACAGGCCCCCGGCCTGCCCGGCCGCGCCCGCGCCCCGAAGGTGTCGTTCTTCCGCCGTGCCGCCCGTGCCGTCGCCATGCTCGCCGGGTAACACCGGCGACGCGGCTCCCGGGCTCGCTGCCCGAGCCGTCCGTCACCGCTTCGGCAGCCAGGAAGCAGGGAATCCCCCACCAAGGCCAGACGCGCTCCACTCCATCGGGCCGGTCCCACCCGCCACAGCCCTCAGCACCATGCCGGCGTCCACACGATGCGCCCCGCTCCCCTCCGGTGTACCATCCATAGGAGGGGAGCGGGGCCACGCAATGACCGCTTGTCGGGCCATGGCGAGATCAGGAATGAGACCGTCCACCGACCGATCTCAGCCACAGGACGGCGATTCCGCGCTCCTGTCCTCCTCACCGGCGCCGAGCACGACGACCTGGGGATCCCCAAGGCGATCCTGCCCCCATCTGGCGGGAATGGGCAGACGACGTCACAGCGCACTCCCTGCCGTGTGACCTCCGCATGACCGAGGAAGCACCGGACGAACTCGCCGCGGCGATCCGCGCCGTCACTGGATCTGGGCGACAAGGAGTCCATATGCCACCCGACACCGCGCAACCGGCGGCCAGAATCGTATCGATCCAAGTCGGCGTGCCGGTCCGCCTCGCGGACGATCGGGGGCTGTGGGAGACGTCCTTCGTCCGCGAGCCGAGCCCCAAGCGACGGCGGCTGTTTTTCACCCACCTGGAAGGCAACGTCCAGGCCGACACGGCCAACCACGGCAAGCCCAACCAGGCGGTGCTGGTCTACGCCGCTACCCACTACCCCAGATGGCAGGCGGAGCTCGATCGGCCCGACATCGGCCCCGGCGGCTTCGGCGAGAACGTCACGGTGGACGGTTTGAGCGAGGCGACGGTCTGCATCGGCGATACCTTCGCCGTCGGCGACGCCCTCATCCAAGTCACTGGGCCGCGCTACCCCTGCGTCAAGATCGGGCGGCGGTGGGGGATCCAGCGATTGACGGCAATGGTGGCCGAGACCGGGCGCACCGGGTGGTACTGCCGGGTCGTGCGGGAAGGGTCGGTGGAGCCAGGCATCGCCATGGACTTGGTCGACCGTCCCCATCCCGACGTCAGCGTCGCGCTGATCAACGATTTCGGCCACGGGCGCAACCGGGACGTTGCGGCGGCCGAGCAAGCGGCCGCGTGCCCACTGCTCGGGGAGTGGTGGCAACGGTTGGTGGTCGTGCGGGCCAGGGGCGGGGATTGGTAGGCGGGAGGCCGCCGGCCTGACGCCCCACGGAACCAGAGATATGAGGCGGGGCCTCGCCATTCCGCCATGGCCGGCGGTCCGAGGCGGAGCCCTACGCCGACGCCACCGTCGACCGGGCCCGTTTCTTTCGGGCCGCGTATGCGCGCACCCGGGCCAAGTTGCCGCAGTCGGTCGCGATGCACCAGCGCCGGCTGTGGTTCCGCGTCCGGTCGAGGAAGAACCACCCGCAGTCGTGCTGCGCGCACCGCCGCAGCACCGGGAGGTCCGGCCCCTGGAGCAACTCGGCGGCCTCCAACGCAAGCCGGTCGCCCGCGGCGCGAATGTCGCCCACCTCAGGAACAACCCAATGCAGCGGCAAGCCGCCTGAAATGGTCGCGCGGCGCGCGGCGGCGCGCCACATCCCGGCAAATTCCCTGGCCGCATCGGACTCGTCCGCGCCGTCGAGGTGGGCGTCCAGCCATGCGATCAACGTGTCTCGCAACCCATGGACGGCACGCAGGTCGACCTCGGCCCGGCCGGGATCATCCGCGATGCTTTGGGAGATCCGCCGCCCTTCCTCCGCATCGATGACCTTGCCGTACCAACGGGCGAACTCCGCGGGCGTCGCGATCCGGTCGATATCCCGACCCGGATCCCGTCGCCACGCTCGGGTGTTGCACAAATCCAGCGCCGGGTGCCCGCCGACGGCGGGACTACGGTCATCATCCATGTCCCCAGTATATCTCACATGGTCTAAATCTAGTTAGATCATGTATGATGCCGGCATGGACGGATCGAGCTGGCGGCGAGGATTGACCGTAGGAGCGGGACTGGCGGCGGGGTCGTTCGCCCTGGCGATCAGCTTTGGCGCGTTCGCCGTGCTGCACGACGTCCCCCCGTGGCTGGCGGTGCTCATGTCGCTGGTCACCTTCTCCGGGTCGGCGCAGTTCGCCTTCGTCGCCGCGGTCGGGGGAGGTCTCGGTCCCGCCCTGGGGGCCGCCGCGCTGATCAACCTCCGGTTTGTGCCGATGGCCGCGACCACGGCGGACGCGCTCAGGGGTGGCGTGGTCCAGCGGTCGCTCGAGGCCCAGGCGGTCGTCGACGGCTCCTGGGCCGCCGCCCACCGGTCCGACGGCACCATCGACCGCGAGTTCCTGCTGGCGGCGACCCTGGTCCAGTGGCCCGCCTGGGCCGCCGGCACCGCGATCGGCGCCTTCCTCCTGCCCTCGACGTCAACACTGCACGCCCTGGGCCTTGACGCTATCTTCCCGGCCTTCTTCGCACTCCTGCTCCTCGACCTCTTGCGAACCCGGCCGGGTCTGCGGTCGCTGAGCGCGGCCTCGGCCTGCTGCACCGCCCTTGCCCTGCTGGTCGTACCGGTGGGCGTCGCCATGCTGGCCGGGTGCCTGCCGTCGCTCCTGACGGCGAGATCGCGGGTGGCGGGGCGATGAACGCCCTGCTGGTCGGGATCGCGCTGCTTGCCCTCCTGAACGCGGTGTTCAAGGCGGTCGGCCCGGTGATCCTGAGCGGACGCACCCTGCCGGCCTTTGCCGAGCGCCTGCTTGGCGCCCTCGGGCAGGGCCTCCTTGCCTCGCTCGTGGCGGTGACCATCCTCGGGGCAGGCTGGGGCACATTCGACCCAACCGTCCTCCCCGGCCTGACCCTGGCGATCGGCCTCCGGCTGGCCGGCCATTCCGCGCTGGCATGTGCGCTCGCGGCGGTGGTGCTCACCGGCCTCATCCGCCTGGTCGTCTAGCGCGCCAGCGTCGTTGCAGAATACGCGCCTCCGGTCTCGTCTGCGCATCAGGAGGCAACCATGCTGGACCGGCGCCCTCCGTTCGGCACCCTTCGTTCCGTCGTGCCGGTCATCCAATCGCACAGCCATGGTTCCTGGCGCCTGACCCTCATCTCCGTCGAGGATTGGGACAATTGCTGTGCGGAGACCACCGAACTCGTCAGCGATCCCCTACCGCCGGCACACGCCGATCTCCACCCGTTCGTGACGCTCGACGCGGTCGCGGACGGCGGCCAGCACTACGTTTCTGGATTCGGTGGCGCCTTCGGAGGCGGGCGGATCAACGGCGGGCAGGAACACCGGATGCTGGTCCGGTTCGCTCCGACTTTCGACCTCGATGCGGAATCCGTGGGGATCGAAGGCCGCCTGCGGCTGAGTCATCCCGGCCAGACGCCATCTGGACTGAAATCACCTGCCTGGGAGGATCCGGAGCCATGGGTCTTCGTGATATCCCGACCCGACGCCGATAAGGATTCTCCGGTCGAACATCCGGTCCTACCTCCCCAGGGCGAGCAGCCTCCACCACACCCGTCCTGCTCGCCCGATCTTGGCGAGCTCAACCGGGTTGTCCCGGTGGTGGCCGAGCGAATCCCGTTCGGCTGGGAGATCGCGGTGCCGCTCCGAGCAGCAGGCTTCCCAGACCCTGCCGACACCGGCCTGATGGATTGACGTACCCTACGAACCACTCGCTCGCTCATCACCGCACCCCCGCATCGGGAAACCACCATGGCAACGCTCACCCTCGACCTTCCAATGACAGACATCGCGGCGCTCTGCCGCGAATACCATGCGCGAGAGTTGTCGGTGTTCGGATCGGCGCTACGAGATGCCTTTCGCGACGACAGCGATCTCGACCTGCTCGTGCTTTTCGATCCAAACGCAGGCATCGGTCTTTTGGACCTCGCGGCGTTGCAGCGAAGGTTGGCCGACGTCATCGGCCGCCGCGCCGATCTCGTTTCCAAGCGTGGGCTCAATCCGGTGATCCGTCAGGACGTGCTCGACGCGGCGATGGTCATCTATGGCCAGGACTGAAGATCCCTACCTCGGGATCCGCCGGATTGCGGCACAAGGTGGGTGGAGATGGACTACGCGTTCGACGCCCTGACCCGGGAGGCCGACGCCCTCGCCGCGGCGACGGGATTGATCCCGCCCGACCGCGTGGCATTCGGCCCCCCGAACCCGCGCGCCCCGGCCGACCTCGCCATGCCGGTCTTCCGCATCGCCCAGGAACGCGGTCTGGCGCCCCCGTCCCTCGCCGCCGAGATCGCCGCGGCAATGCAGGCCGGCACGCGCGCCCTGGTCGGCGAGATCACCGCCGCCGGTCCGTACGTGAACGTCTCCGTCGCCCCCGGACCGTTTGCGGCCGCCGTCCTGGCCGACGTGGAGCGGCTCGGAGAGGCCTACGGCGCGGACGACCTCGGCGCCGGCCAGACCGTCGTCGTCGACTACTCGGCTCCCAACGTCGCCAAGCGGATGCACGTCGGCCATGTGCGCTCGACCGTCATCGGCCAGGCCCTCGTCAACCTCTTCCGACGCGTCGGGTACCGGACCGTCGGAGACAACCACATCGGCGACTGGGGCAAGAGCTTCGGCGTCCTCCTCGTCGGCCTCGACCGCGAAGGGATTCCGGACGGCGCCGGGGAGGCGCTGCTAGCCGCGCTCGAGGCGGTGTATATGCGCTGGAGCGCGCGCGCGACCGAGGACCCGGCGGTCGACGAGGCCGCGCGCGCGTGGTCCCTGCGCCTGGAACATGGCGACCCGACCGCCCGCTCGCTGTGGCAACGCGCCGTGGACCTGACGACCGAGGCGAACCGCCCAAGCTACGAGCGCCTCGGCGTCCGGTTCGACCGCTCGCTGGGCGAGAGCTTCTACGAGCCGATGCTCGCGGGGGTCGTCGAGGACGCCCTCCGATCCGGGGTGGGGCGCGAGGACGACGGCGGCGCCGTCGTGGTGGATCTCCCAGACCTGCCCACCTTCCTCCTCCGGCGGAGCGACGGGGGAACCCTCTACCACACCCGCGACGCCGCTACCATCAAGTACCGGGTCGAGACGTTCCGGCCCGCAAAGATCGTCTACGTCGTCGGCGAGCCCCAGGCGCTCTACTTCCGGCAGCTCTTCGCCCTGGCGAACGCCCTCGGCTACGCCCCAGGCGTGGAGCTGATCCACCGCCCATTCGGCACCGTCTTCGGCGCGGACGGGCGGCCACTCTCCACCCGCCGCGGCAACATGGTGACGCTGGAATCCCTGCTCGACGAGGCCCACGCCCGGGCGCGTGCCGTGGTCGAGCGGGGCGGCACGGACCTCGCCGAGGACGGACGGGAGCAGGTCGCCGAGGCGGTCGGGGTTGGCGCGGTCGTCTACAACGACCTGCGCCAGGACCCGCGCCGGAACCTCGTCCTCGACTGGGACCGGATGCTCGCGCTGGACGGCGACAGCGCCGCCTACGTCCAGTACATGCACGCCCGCTGCCGCTCCATCCTGCGCCGCAGGGAGAACTGGGAGGGCGCGGGCGGCGCGCCGCCGGCCAGCGACCCGACGGACGCCTGGCTCCTCCTGCACCCTGCCGAACAGGCCCTGGCGAAGCAGATCGGACGGCTGCCGCCGGCGACGCGGGAGGCCGCCGCGGAGCACGCCCTGGTCCCCGTGGCGGCGTGGTGCCACACAACAGCCCGCGCATTCGCGGCCTTCTACCGCGACTGTCCAGTGCTGATCGCGGACAATCCGAACCTACGCGCCGCCCGTCTGCGCCTCGTGAGCGCGACCGCCGTCGCCCTGTCCAACGGCCTGCACATCCTCGGCATCTCCGCCCCAGCCCGGATGTAACCCGTCCTACAACCAGCCATCAGCCGCGAAGCGCCAGTCGCCGCGTCTCCCCCTTCCCTCCGCTGCGGCACGGCGGAAGGGGTCCGGAGGGTTAGGGGGCCGTTCCTGACGCCTTGCCAAGCTGGCCGCTCTTGCCGTCTCACGCCTCACGCCTCCGGATCTCGGCGATCTCCTGGTCGATAAACGCCGCGATCATCGCCCGCCAGGTCTGCTCCGCCACCTCCGGCGACAGCCCCGCCGCCTCTGCCCGGGTCCGCACCCGGGCGATCACCGCGTCCACCCGGGCCGGGGCGCGGGCCTCGGCCTCGGTCCGCTTCAGCTCCCCCGCCCGGCGGACGTAGGCCGCTCGCTCCGCCAGCAGCCCGATAAGCGCCCCGTCGATGCGGTCGATCTCGACGCGAACCTCGTCCAAGGATGCACAGGCTCTGATCGAACACGTTGTCATCGTCTTGCCCTCCACCATCGTAGATCGATCGGCCACGGGCGGCCGGCACTTAGAATTGAGGCACGCGATATGGGCAGCGTAACGATGCGGGCAGGTGAACGGTGACACGAGACGAGTTGATCGAGTTGGTCTCCGAGATCCGGAGCCAACGGACCGAACTCCAAGAAACCGAAGTCAAGGCGGCACGCGAAGGGACGCCCCGGAAGGCGCTGCGTGAGGCGCTGTCGGCACTCGCGAACCGACCTGGCGGTGTCATCGTGTGCGGCCTCGACGAAGAGCGCGGGTTCGACATTTGCGGCGTCCACGATGCTCAGCGGCTTCAAGAAGAGATCGGCCATGCGGCCGCGAACGACTTGGTCCCACCGCTCCACCTTGAGTTTTGCGTCGCTAAGATCGACGACAAGACGGTCGTCGCGGTCGAGGTGCCCGAAGTCCCGATGCTGGACAAGCCCTGTCATGTCAAGGCGGCCGGGTTGCAAGGAGGCTCGTTCACACGCGCAGGTCTCGCCAACCGGCACATGACAACCTACGAGATTTTCGGGTATCTCAGCGCTCGAGAGCAACCCATTTTCGACGCCGAACCTGTGAGATCGGCGTCGACGGACGATCTGGATCGTGACAAGCTTGAAGGCTACATGGCACGGCTCCGCAGGGATCGTCCCAATGCCCGCTTTCACCGGGATCCGATCGAACGGGTGTTGGATCAGCTTGGGGTCATCAAGACCGTGGAGGGAACCCAACACCCGACTCTAGCGGGCCTGTTAGCATTCGGGCGCTACCCCCAGTCGTCCGAGCCGCAGCTTGTCATCACGTTCCTCCAGTTCTTTGGCACCGACGAGAGTGAGCCGACCCCGCGGGGTGAGCGGTTTATCGACAATCGCAAGTTCGAGGGTACTGTCGACGAGATCATCGATGCGGCCGTCCTCTATATTCTGGCCAGCATCCGGAAGAGCACATTGATTGACGGGATCTTTCGTCGGGATATCCCCGAATATCCAGAGGTCGCAATCCGGGAGGCCGTCATCAACGCCGTTGCTCACCGCGACTACAGCCCCATGGCACGAGGGTCATTCATCCAGATTCGCCTCTTCGCCGATCGGTTGGAAATCCAGAGCCCAGGTGGACTCCATGGCCCGGTCACCGTCGAGACGATCGAAGACGAGCAGTCGAGCCGGAATCGTTTGCTGGTGCGATTCCTCGAAGATACCCATCTCGTCGAGAACCGGGGCAGCGGCATCCGCTCTATGATCCGCGCGATGCGGGAGGCCAACCTCGAACCGCCACTGTTCGAGGACCGGAGAGTCTCGTTCCAAGTCACTTTTCGGAACCATACGCTCATGGATCCCGAAACGATCGATTGGCTCAACCGGTTTGCTGGCTTCCCGCTGAGCGACCATCAGCGCGTTGCCCTGGCGTATCTGCGGCGCCGAAGCCGGATCACCAACAGCGATTACCGGCGACTCAATCACGTCGAGATAGGGATCGCAACACGTGACGTACGTGGTTTGGTCCAGGCAGGTTTACTCACCCAGCACGGCGTTTTCCGGGGAACGTACTACGACTTGGCAATCCCTAGCGGCATTCCGACGGATCCTCCGCCGATGCTGAGTGCCGAGGAACGGGTGCTTGCCTACGTCCGGCAGCACGGCTCCATTACCAACGCGGATTGTCAAACACTCCTTGGATACGGTAGCGATCGAGCCGGTCGTCTGCTCGCGAGATTGTTACGGGCAGGGATGCTGCGCCGCGAAGGCACTTACAGGTGGTCGATCTATCGATTGCCATAGCCACTGTACGGACGCTATCCGCGGATAGGCACGGATTGACGCGGATAGGCACGGATAGGCACCGTTTCGGAACAGCTCAGATCATTGCACCACGACCTCCGCTACCCGTCGAAAAAGCTCCGGATACGACTCGTCCGCCAGGTCCAGACGGCACGCGTCCTCGACAGAGAACCAGGCAATCTCGTCGTGCTCTTCCGCCAGGAGGTTGCGCGGCGCCCCGCTCCATTCGGTCACCACGTACAGCCAGAACTCCAGGGGCGCCTCTCCCGGACCGGTCGCCGGGACGACCACCCGGGCCACCTCCCGCCAGGAGCGCGGCGTCACCCCGATCTCCTCCCGGATCTCGCGCACCAGCGCCTTCTCCGGTGTCTCGCCCGTCTCGACGTGCCCGCCGATCAGGTCCCACACCCCGGGGTAGAACCTCCTCCCCGCCGTCCGCTTTCCCAGCAGCACGAAGAGGCCGTCCGCCCGCTGTTCGATCAAGAGCCCGGCGCAGATCGGAAGAGCGCCAGGGGTTCCGTCGTCCGCTATCACGGGTCCGCTATCCTCCTCTCCTACCGCCCCACACCCACACGGACCCGAACCCACCGCGTGGAGAAGAGCGTAGCCGACGAAACCACAGACGGCGACGGCGGCACGGCGATTGAGGGCAAAACGGGCGCCGGAGCCCGTGCGGCAGCCCCACGACGTGGTGCTGGCGGGCGAAATGGTGGTAGGGTGGGAAGGGCAGGCACAGTTCGGCGCGAACGATCGATGATCGTTCCCGGTGGCCCGTGACGACGCGGGCACTGGGCGCGCGTGTCCTGACCGCATTTTCCGTGGAAAGGTCATTCATGGCAGTCGGCGACGCTCCCAAACATCCAGAACTCCCAAAGACGGGATTGGTCCACAAGATCGTGCTCACGATCTGGGCGGTCGGTCCTTTGATCGCCTTCCCGTTCGCGCTCCACCGGGCGGTGAAATCCCGGCGGATCGGCAAGAAGGTGGTCATCACCACCATCGTCGGCTACCTCCTGACGGGCCAGGGGATCACCCTCGGGTTCCACCGGCTGGCGACGCACGAGTCGTTCAAGACGCACGGCTTAGTCAAGGGCATCATTCTCGCCCTGGGATCGGCGGCGGCCCAAGGCCCGGTGATCACCTGGGCCGACAACCACCGGCGGCACCACATCAACGCCGACCAGCCAGGCGACCCGCATTCGCCCCACGCCGATTTCGGGGACGGCTGGCGGGAGACCATGAAGGGGTTCCTCCACTCCCATATCTTCTGGCTGTTCGACGACCCACCGGCCGACTTCGGCCGCTTCACCAAACGGTTGAAGGAAGACAAGGTCGTCTCCTTCGTGGACCGCACCTTCGTCGGCTGGGTGGCCCTCGGGCTGGCCATCCCGGGCCTGATCGCGGGTTGGAGCGGCTTCCTCTGGGGCGGCCTCATCCGGATGCTGCTGGTCAACCACGCCACCTTCGCCGTCAACTCCGTCTGCCACATGTTCGGCAAACGGCGGTTCAACACCCAGGACGAAAGCCGCAACAACTGGTTCATCGCCCTGCTCACTGGCGGCGAGGGCAACCACAACAACCACCACGCCAACGCCAAAGCCGCCTACCACGGCCTGACCTGGCGGGAGTACGACCTGACCGGCTACGTGATCCGGGCGCTGGCCTTCGTCGGCATCGCCTGGGACGTCCACAACCCGACCCCGGCCGAGATCGAAGCCCGCCAGGCCCAACTCGATAAAGCGGCGGCCAAATTGGCCGCGAAGGACACCGAGACCGGCCCCATCCTCCTGGAGCCGGCGACCGCACACACCCCGGTCGATTTCAACGCCATCCCGGGCTCCGACGACGACATCGACGCCGTCGAGGAGCGCGTCGCGGACTGACCGGCGGCCAACTGGAGCGCACCGGCGACGCCCGGCGCACCGCCAGATCCGGCTGGTCCGGATCTGGCGGAATCCCGGTCGACCCGCGGGCGATCAAGGCGCTGGGGAGCACGAAACGCATCGCCCCGATCGCTCGTTTACAGGTTCGACGCCCCGAGCGGTATCGGGGCCACCGAACACTGGGAAGGGAGACCGTCGCGATGGCCCGATTGAGTCTGCTCGCGGTGATCCTGCGCTGGCGCTGGCGGCGATCGGCGGGGCGAACGACGCCGCCGCGCAGGCGCAACAGCCGACCGCAACCCTGACCGTCCATTTCCGCATCTGCGACGAGATCCCGGCCGACGGCGACTACTATTCGACCTGCCACGACAACGGCAGCGGCGCCGGCGTCTACCTCGAAGTCTCCAACGCCGACATCGGGGGGGTTGCGGCCTCCGGGACGACCGGCGCAGACGGCAACATCACGTTTGCCCTGTTTGCCGGCTCGTACTCCGTCGGCGGCCCTCCGGGCGACTTCCTCGACGCCTCAGCGATCTTCTGCTCGCAGAACAGCTCCCCGTCCGTGGCCATCGCCTACCCCGTCAACCTCGGCACCGGCGGCGCCGTTACCTGCGACTTCTACGTCGTTCCGTCGTGCAACGACCCGGACGGCGATTGCACCCCCGACTCCACGCCGCCACCGACGACCGATGACGACGACGACTCGGGCACCGTCCAGACCGTCTCGACCCTGCCCAGCACCGGCTCCGGCGCCAGCGTGGACGCCGCCTCAGCGGATTGGCAAACCCCGCTCGCGGCATTGGCCGCCGCACTCGCCCTGGGCGCGGCCCTGACGATACAGCCGGCGCGCCGCCGCTCCTAAACGAGACGTGAGACGTGAGTTGTGGGGGCGATGTCGCCCCGCCCCCAACCCGTCATTCCGAGCATGTCGAGGAATCTCGAAGGGCGCGTAGGTACGAGGAAGCCCCGACCTCCGAGAAAAAGGCTCGGTCCTCTCCTACACCGCGGCGCCATCGGAACGCCGTCTCCCTCAAGATCCCTCGACAAGCTCGGGATGACCGGGGAAAGTCGGGGCGACATCGCCCCCACATTCTCACGTCTCGCACCTCCCGTCTCACGCCCGAACGATCTCCAGCACCCGCTCCACCACCCGATCGAGCGGGGCGCTGGTATCGATCTCGTGCCCCGCGCCCTGGCGCAGCAGCGGCTCGACGGTCTCGATCCCATCCAGCACCCGCGCGACCTCTTCTGGCCGCTTCCCATACGGGTTGTTCGTCCGTGTCGCCAGGCGCTCAACGATCACTGCGGCGGGCGCACTGAGCAGGATGATGTGGTCGAACCGGGGGTAGAACCTGCCCTGGTTCGGCGAGGTCCCGCTCAAAAACAGCACCTCGGCGTCATCGCCGTCGAGCAGCTCCTGGATACGATCCTCCCGCCAGACCCAATCCTGCCCCGGCTCCAACCCCGTCGACTCGCCGGCAGGCACACCCACCAATTCGGAGTACCCACCGTAATCGGTATCGACCGCCTTAAATCCCCGCGCCGCCAGCGCCGCGATCACCGCCGACTTCCCCACCCCGGACATCCCGGTGAGCAACACGCGCTTCACGATCCTGTCATACCCGTTCTGCCGAGCGCCGAACGCCGAACGCCGGTGCTACGCCTCCGCGGAGATCTCCGCGACCGCCAGCCGGAAGCCAGGCAGGACCTCGCCGCCATCAAGCTCGTCACCTTCGCCGAATTCGCCCGCGAGATGGCCCCCTCTGTAGACCGTCACCGTCCGGTTCGCTTCCCGCACCCACCAAACCAGCGGCACCCCCGCTTTCCGGTACAGCTCGGTCTTCGCGGCGATCTGCCCCGGCCGGTCGGAGGGGGAGACGACCTCGACCACCAGGTCGGGCGGCACCGGCACGTACTTCTCTCGTGCCCGGTCGGCCGGCAACCGCTCTCGGCGCGTGAACGCCACATCCGGCACCAGCACCGTGTCGGGCTCGCGCGCCAGGATGTAGGTTCCATCGGCTCCGGTCACAACTCCGAGCCGCCGCGGCCGGACGTACGCCGTGATGAGCACCGCTATCCACACGGCGAGCGCGCTCGCCGCCTCCCCCGCGCTCGGCACCGTGCGTAGCTCGCCCTCCCAGATCTCCCGCGTCTCGTCGCCCGGCATCTCCCAGAGATCCTCGGCGGTATACGGTCGAATCCTCGTCGCCATCACGCATCTCCCCGGGATCTCGTTCACGAGCCGCGTGCCCGCCCGCTCCCGTCGCGTCATCTCATCCTAGCAGGAGGATTGTCGAACACCTTTGGGCTACCGTGCTGGTTCATTAGGTGCTACCTTTGGAGAAGCTAGACAATCTAGACAACACTGGAGGTAGGAGATGGACTGGCAATTGGCCGAAGCCAAGAACAAGCTTAGCGAGGTCGTGACCCGCGCCCTCACCGACGGGCCGCAGCGAATCACCCGCCGGGGTCAGGTCGTCGTCGTCCTTGCGGAGACCGAGTACCGGCGGCTAACAGGTGAGCGCGAAACGCTCACCGACTACCTCTTGAATGGTCCCGACCTGAGCGACCTCGACCTGGATCGCGACCCGAGCCCAATGCGGGAGGTCACCTGGTGAGGGTTCTCCTCGACACGTGCGTCCTTTCGGAGTTGCAACGTCCCAATGGCGACCTCCGAGTGCGCACCCGCGTCGCGGAGATCGAACCGAACAACCTGTACCTGAGCGTCATCTCTATCGGCGAGCTGACGAAAGGCATCGCCCTTCTCCCAGCAAGCGAGCGTCAGCGGCACCTTGCCGCGTGGTTGCTTGGACTCGAACAGCGTTTCGCCGCCCAGATCCTTCCGATTGATACAGAGGTGGCGCGCCTTTGGGGAGAGCTGACCGCCCACGCCCGGCTCCAGGGTATCCAAATCCCCGCCGCCGACGGTCAAATCGCGGCCACCGCCCGCCGCCACGGCCTGCACATCATGACCCGCAACACTCGGGACTTCGCGGCCACCGGCGCCCTGATCATCGACCCCTGGGAGGGATAGCCCTGCATCCCCGTGCTCCCGCACTGCCCAAACCCGAAAACGGCCTCCCGCAACCGCCCCTCTCCTCCGCAGAGGAGAGGGGGTAGGGGGTGAGGTCCTCTTCTCTTCGTCACATCTCCGTCGGCGCCGCGATCCCCAGCAGCGCCAGCCCATTCGCCAGCGTCTGCCGCGTGCCCGTCGACCAGCCGCAGCCGCGACGACCGCGTCGGCTCCTCCGCCGTCAGCACCGGGCAGGCGTGGTAGAAGTCGTTGAACCGCTTCGCTAGCTCGTAGACATAATTCGTGATCAGCAGCGGCCGGTACTCCTCCGCCGCCCGCTCGATCTCCGCCGGGAACTCCGCGATCTGCTGGAGCAAACTCAGCTCCTCCGGAGCGAACGAGGGGGACAAGGCTGAAGCCTTGAGGGGGACAGGGCTATCGCCCTGTGGGGGAGAGGGGGAGGGGACGGAGGGGGCGTTCCTGTCGTTCTCCTCTCCCCCTCTCCCCCTCAACGCGTCAGCGTTGTCCCCCTCAGCGCCGCGCGCTGTCCCCCTCTCGAGGATCCGGCACGCCCGCGCATGCGCGTACTGGATGTACGGCGCGGAGTGGCCGTCGAAGGAGAGGGCCTCGTCCAGGTCGAAGACGACAACCTTGTTGTTGTCCCGGGCGAGCATCGCGTACTTGGCCGCGCCCAGGCCGACCTGCTCCGCGACCTGGGTCTTGCGCTCCTCGGACATCTCCGGGTTCTTCGCCTCGATGATCTCCCGGGCCCGGGCCAGGATCGCGTCGCGGAAATCCTCGTACAGCGGCGCGTTGCCCTTGCGCGAGGAGATCGTCCCTTCCGGCAGCGCCACGAACTCGTACGGGATGTGATGGGCATCCCGCACCTGCTCAAAGCCCCACAGTTCCAGCACCTTGAACACCTGCTGGAAATAGAGCGACTGGCGTACGTCGACCACCCAGAAGGCGCGGTCAACACCGTACTGCTCGAACTTGATCTTGGTCAGCGCCAGATCCTTGGTCGAGTAGAGGGTCGTCCCGTCGGACCGGAGGATCGGGAAGGTGTGGTAGGTCTCCTGCTCCAGGCCCAGCTTCTCGTCGATCTTGACGACCGGCACGCCACCCTCGCCGACCTCGGCGATCTCCTTCTCGAGCAGCTCCCGCACGATCGCCCGGCCCGGCTCCTCCATTTCGCTCTCGAAGAACCAGACATCGAACGTCGCGCCGAGCTCGGCAAAGATCCGGCGGAAGTCGGCCAGGCTCCACTCCCGCGTCTCTTTCCACAGCGCGACGAAGGCCGGCTCCTGCTCTTCCCAGCGCCGCCAGGTCTCCTTCATCTGCTCCGGCCAGACGGTGCTGGGAGTCCACCAGTCGCCACCGGGGGCGGCGGGCCCCATGTGGACCGCCAGCTCCTGCCAGGTCGCAAGGCGCTCCTCGGCGGTCGTCGTCGGCTCGGGCTGGCCCTCGACCGGGACGTAGACCTTCGGGTGCGCGACCGCCTCCCGCAGGAACTCGCCGACAATCGGCCAGAATTTCGGGATCACGTCGTCGTCCCAGAGCTGGTCCGGCTTCAGCTCCTGCGCCCGGGTGAGGACGCCGAGCAGGTAGGCGATATCGCCCCCCTGCACGTTCTGGCGGACCAGGCTCTTGAGCAGCCGGTCGATCGCCAGGATGAACCCCTGGTCCTCCGTCGAGAGGAGCAGCAGGAGGGCGACCACATCGGCCCGGTAGCGCAGCCGCGCATCCGACTCGGCGTAGATCCGGCCCAGCCAGCGGCCCTTGGCGGCGGCATCGGCCGGCTCCTGGCCCCGGTAGAAGGCCTCGTAGCACCACAGGCACTGAATGACGTGCTTGCCGACATCTCCAGGATAGGTCGATTGCAGGACAGGGTACCCGGCCGCGCTCATGATGTTGCTGACCGCGATGCCCAGACTGGAATTCCGTAAGTGGCCGACGTGGAAGGCCTTGTGGGTGTTCGGCTGGGAATGCTCGACCATCACCCGCTGGGCCTTCGGCACGCCCTTACCGTAGTCCGCCCCCTCCCGCGCCACCTGATCCAGCAGGCGAGCAGCCATCTGGCCGGCGTCGAAGGAGATGTTGACGTAGCCGTTGACCGCCTCGACCGCGGCAAAGCCGTGGTCTGGCGTCGCCAGGATCGCGGCGGCGATCCCCTCGGCGATCTCCGTCGCCTTGGGCCCGACCGCCTCGTTGACCAGGCGCTTGGCCTCCTTCTTGGAGAGATCGGCGAGGGCGCCGCTGGCCTCCAGCTCCTTCTGGACCGCGTCGCTGGCGACCATCCGGGCGACCATCGTGGCCACGCCCCAGGTCCCCTCGAACGGGATCGGGCGCAACTCCAGCGGCCGGGCACCCAGATCGAGCCCCAGGCTGCCCAGGGCGGCCCGCACGGCGTCGGCGGCGCGACGCTCTTCGCGCGCCAGGATGCCGCCGGGGTTCGGCGCGCCGCCGTTCGCCCCGGGGGCATCGCTTCCGACGATCACTGGCGCCGCCTTCTCAGCCTGGGCTTGCTCGGTCATTGCCTCTTTCCTAATAGATAGCAACTCGTCGTCCGCGACAGGATCGACATGAGGATCCCGCGCATCGAGATGACATACGGGTCACGGTGCCTCGACATTCGCGAGAGAACGGCCGATTCCGTCTCGGGTGAGGTGAATCGCCGGGATACGCCAAAACCGCGCCCCCGCCCCGGGTCTCCGGCGACGCAACGGCGCGGTTTCCGTGACAGATGGACAGTATAGGCGAGATCTCGGCGGGATCGGTCGGATTCGGGGTAGGGCGTGCTTGCACAGCGCGGTGCGGCGGCGGAAACCCGGGGTTGAAACCCCGGGCTCAGCATGACGAAGCCCTTCCAGGGCTGAGCACGCTGGAGGGCCGTTCTGGCGACCGGGCAATCGATGGCCTAGTGTGGTGCGTTTTCGAACGCGTTTTCGCTGCGACCCCATCCGTCCGATGGTGGGGCGGATCGGGGAGCGGGAGTGTCCTGGGCGGGCTCGGACCCGGGGACGTCCCGGGGAGCAGGTGGCCTGGGGCCTGGATAACGGCTGGGAACCCGAGCCGGACGCGGTGGGGCGCTGCCCAGGCCCGCACCCGCGCCGGGTGTGCCGCTTGGTGACATCTTATCAGAACATATGTTCTTGTCAAGAGAGGTGATCCGGCAGGTTGTCAACTGTAGTTGACAGATAGTCAGTCATTGAGTATCATTCTTGCAGACTCATCTACCATGTGTAGAAAGAGACCTTCCGCCGTCCTGATGAAGGGCGGCGGTTGCATTTAACGGACTCTTGCCTCGTACCACTTATTGACCTGTTTGCGCATCCATGGACCGTCGAGATGGAACGCGGTCACCAGGAATGCCACGGGACCGATGCGGAACTGCTTGATCTGGAGCGTGACGAGATAGTCGAGAGGCTCCAACCAAAGATACGTCCTGACCAACGCCCCTCTTTTCCTGAAATCAAGCACGGTAGCGTACGGATCATGTGCGTTCACGATTGTCGCCGCGCACCAGGGTAGTCGCTCGGCACGCGGTTGATCGAAGGTGCGCGTACCCGTCTTCGGATCTTCACGCGACACCACATGCCAAAGGTTTCGTCGTACGCCGTTCCGGGCACGGGCTTACGATCCCACCAGACCGGCATTCCGCGAAACGTCGGTGATCCGACAACGAAGGCGTCGTGGAACACGCGGGCAAGGCCGGGGATGTCTTGTTGGACATCCCCGGTAAGGGCAAGGCGCGGCGGCAGCCAGAGAGGAACGTTGGGAATCACGCTCGGGCCGCACGCCAAACAAAGATATTCATCTTTGGCTCTTGCACGAGCGTCGTCAGCTTGAGGCTATAGCGGGATCGATGCCGAAGGCGCTCAATCACCTTGACTTTGCCTGCATTGTCCGCCAGGTCACGATTGGCGTACGAAACCGCTCCGATGAGCAGATCGGCAAGTTGGAGTAACTCACTCTCGTGGGAGCGGACCGTCTGGACGCGCTGCACGATCTCACGGGAGAAATCGTACATGTTGTTGGCGAGGACATCGTGGAGCTTGGCCACTTTCTCGCCGCTACGCGTGTCCTTGATATCCAAGTAGATTCGATAGTCGGCATCTGGTCGCAGGATTGGGTGGATGAGCTGGAAGTACATCTTGTAGTACCAGGTATCGTGATCCTGGTCGAAATCGCCGTGTCGCAGTTGGCCTTTGTCCGGGGATGACTAGCGCCCGAAATGGAGGTCGTCGTCGTCGAAGAAAAGATCAATGAGGTCAAGGTAGAGGTCTACTCCGGCGGGAGAAACCTTTCGCCACTTTGCCTCGAACGTCGTTGCCATGCCGTGCTTTGACTTGATCTCACGCAACCGTGTCGAGATCGATCGGACTTGATCTTCTGGACACCAAAGGGCACCGAGAACCATGACCCCTAAGTGGTCGTTCTCCAGGTGCCCGCTTTCGTCGCAGTAGACGTTGTAGCTCTGAGTCATCGCACTATGGCCCTTGGTGCCGCGCCCCCGACATCGTAGTTGATCTACAGATCGTCTGGCGCTAAGCTCGTCGTAGCCTCATCTGCCATGTGTAGAAGGAGATCTTCCGCCGTCCCTTCCGGAGGGGGCGGCGGTTGTTTTTCCTGGTCTTCTCCGACCACTTAGTGCTGAAGCCCTAACACGAGATGGTCCGCAAGTTTTCGTAGAGTAGCGGCCGTCGAACGGACCTCATCGCTCGAAATCACGATCTTCCGACCGAGCGTAGCACTTGGATCATTCGTCGCATCAAGGTACTTCTGATCAACAACCCCCATCTTGTGCGATACCAGATGGCGCTTCTGAAAACTCCGGCACGCATCATTCCATTCTGCCGCCGTCAACGGTCCGCCAAGGTCAACGTTGAAGAGGGATTGGACGCGACTTCGGGCATGGAGCAAGTTCTGAAAGCTAAGGTTCTTCACAGCGGCTGGGTCGGAGATTTGCCCCGCATGCACCCGACAGATCTCGCGGCCGAATCCATCGAACGCGGAGACCAGATTCTCCAAAGCGTCATTCACCAGGTAGGCCGACAAATCGCTCTCCACGGACGCAGCGAGATCGAGTTCCTTCTCAGCAAGTTCCAAGTTCTTTTCCAGAATCTGACGGGGGTTGTGAACCCCACAATCCGGGCAGAAAGCGAACACCCCGTAGAAGGCATATCCGAGCGGGCACCTGTCACATACGATTTCTGTTTCCAGAATTTTCTCTCGGTAGTACTTGACCGGGTGCAGGCTCCCAGACACCTTGAAGTCGATACAGAACAAGCCTCCAGATCGAGGATGGCGACCCTCCATGTGCTTCAAACTTTTCAGGAGTTGGCCCGTGATCTGGTGAATGACAGCAGACTTGGCATACTCGATTTGTTCCTGTGTAGCAAAGCCACTCGGCGCGGTGGTATGCCCACAGTACGGGCAAAACGATGTCGAACCATCGGTCAGTCCGGTTCCGGATTTCACCTTGAAGTACCCGTTGCAAGCTGCCTCCGGACATTCCCGACCGAGATATCCATTCTCATCAGGAGGCAGAGTCACCGACACACTCTCGCTATCGCTAGGCCGTAGGTCCATAGCCATGCTCCTCTTAATGATGGCCTGGCACAAATGTGATCTCCCCGGAATTGAGCCTTGGCAGCAACGGGTCGCGCGTCTGACGTAGGGTGGTGTCCATCGCCAGAAGCATCTCAATCTCTATTCCAAGGAGTGTCAGCAATTCCGACACACGCGCGGAAGGGCCGCTCCCGCGTCACTACTTCCCCGGAGATGTGAGCTAACCCAACAACATGCTCGGATCGGGAATCCATCCTTCGAGCACGTCGCAATCCGCCGGGACGCCGTACCCCTCGTTTCGACGCAGATACGCCCAGCCGGCCTGGATGGCGCTGAGCAGGGAGTCGAGTTGGTCGCCGGACGGATCGAGGATGAACTGCTCGGCCCGGTCGTCTGGCAGGTCGATGGAGAAGCCGTAGATCGTGGCGAACTCCGTGGAGCGCAGCCCATCGACGATATCCTGTCGCGCGGCTTTCTTCTCAGGGGTCTGCTTGCTCTTCGTGTCGGTCTTGTACCCGACGCGCCCGGCCCAGCGCCGGGCGACCAGGGCCGGGTAGGCCTCGATCACGACCCGATCGTCGTCCGTCGGGCGGACCGGCACGATGCTGCACCCGGACTTCAGGAGCCGGGGAGCGCCCTGGAAGAACATCTTGCCGACCGGCACCCCGGCCAGCATCATCGGCGAGCGCGAGTCCGCGAGCACGTCGATCGTGCGCAGGTGCTGCTTGTCGCCAACGGCCCGGGGCAAGCGATAGGCGCCAAGCGCCGCCTCGAATCCTTCCTTGCCCAGGGCATCGACGGCGCGGACATACCCTTCCCAGGTCTGCGGCCAACCGATGTTCTCGACGAGTCTCCGCGCCTGGCCAAACGGGAAGTCGATCCCGGCGATCCACGGCCCGTTCCCGGCAAGGACCGCCTCAAATCCGGCGTAATCCGGGATGGGCCGGAAGTCGCGGACGGTGAGGACTCCACCGTTGAGGAAACAGATGGCAAGCGTGATCGGCTTGGTTCGTGTTGGGGCACTGGTGAAATCGAGCCCGAGTACCTTCATTCGCTCAACACTCCGTCGTGTGACATTGCCTGCTCAATCCTGAGCTCACCCGAGATCAGCTTTGGGAGGAATTGCGCGGGGTTCGTGGGGGCAGGGCAAGCCCTGCCCGGTCGCCAACCACACCGTCCGAGGATTGCATTCCGACGCCGCGTCAGAGGACACGACGGGGCGACGACGACGCATCGGGGTCGGGCGGCCGGGCAGGGCAAGCCCTGCCCCTACAGGGAATCGGTAGTGGTCGCGCCTCATCATCGCCACAGCGAGTTCTCCTTGTCCGTCGCCCAGTTTGCCGGGTTGGATGCGATGTAGGCGCGCATGCGATCCAGGGCAGTGTCGGTGCGGATGATGTGCTCGTAGTAGTTGCGTTGCCAGAACTGAGCGCCGGGACGGTCGAGCAAGCGATTCGCGCCAATGGCGGACAGGGATTTGAAGGCCCCGAGCACCGCGCCAAGGGTGACAGGGCGAGGCGAAGACGGCGGTTTCGGTCCGTGCGAGAGATTGAGGGACGTTTCGGTAGGGTGGCCGGGCAGGGCAAGCCCTGCCCCTACCATCGTGGCACGTTCGCCATCGGTTGCGTTCGGACCTCGCAAACCTGTAGGGGCAGGGCTTGCCCTGCCCGGCCACCCTCCCCTGCCATCCCGTCTGGACCGGCGCCCAGTATCACGATCCCGTGCACATGATTCGGCATCACCACGAACGCATCTAACGCCACGCCGGCGAAACGGTCCGGTAACCCGTTCCACACGTTCAATACCAATGCACCTACCTCATTGACCTGCATCTCACCATCGACCACCTCTCCCAAAAAAAACTCCCGCTCCCAGGTACAGATCGTGACGACATACGACCCGGGCTGCGAATAGTCATACCCCCTCGCCCGAATCGTTCGGCGATGATGGATCTCCGGGTTGTACGTCACGATGATGTCCGCATGGACAGCCAGGATCCGCATACCATCCCGA
Source organism: uncultured Chloroflexia bacterium (assembly GCA_963724285.1). Classification (GTDB taxonomy): domain Bacteria; phylum Chloroflexota; class Chloroflexia; order Thermomicrobiales; family UBA6265; genus CAVRUD01. The sequence continues at coordinate 31,998 of CAVRUD010000001.1, forward strand.
ACACCTTCATCGCCTCTTTCACTATCGATTTCCACCGGACTGTCAACCTATTCCGCGTTCCTGGCCTTACTTCGACACCCCCCCAAATGACCTCGGCCAGACCCGAAAGAGACGACCAGTGGTAACCTTGACCTCTAACAGCGCAGTTGCTCGCAACCGCAACGTCCAGGAGGAACCCCCGTTTTGGCTATCGGTATCGTCAAGCGTGTCCCCAACGTCAAGAATTACGGCTTTCTGGTGATCGAGGAAGATTCCGCTCCGGCCGAGGTCTTCTTCCACCGCACCTCGGTGGCCGACGACGGCTTCGACGCCCTCACCCCCGGCCAGAAGGTCAACTTCGAGATCCAGCGCGACCCGCGCGACACCACCAAGCGCCGCGCCATCCACGTCACGCCGGTATAGAGACAAGCGTCGTGCGTTGAGAACGATAGACGTGACGAGGGGCGAGCCGATTGGCTCGCCCCTCGTTTGGCCCTGATAGCGCAATGCTTCACGTCGCCGTCGCGAGTTCGGTGAGGAATGCTCGGGACCCGATGATGGGGATCCCTTGGAACGACTGGAGCGCCAGGAGCTGCCGGTCTCCGGTCACGAGGAAGTCGACAGCCGCGGAGACCGCCGTGGCAAGGATGAGGTCGTCCTCCGGGTGGGTGGCGGCTCCTGAAACGGACACGTCAATGGTGGTCCACTCCGCGAGGTCCCGCAAACCGTTCGCCACCAGGCGGGCCCGGCGAGCGTCGATGCGAGGAGCGAAGTAGGGATTGCGCAGCGTGCGCTCGATCTCGTCGACGAGTGGCCCCGACACGACCAGGGCAAACTCGCCTTCAACCCAGGCACGCACGATCTCCCCCGGCGCGCTTTCGGCCCGCTCGAACCCCAGAACGCCCGATACGACGACGTTGGCGTCGAGAACCGAACGGATCACCCGGTCGCGTCGGTGGCCTCGGGCCCTGCCACACGGGCCGACTCCGCGGCGGCGCGATCCTCCGCGATCACCCGCGCGACCTCACGTTCGAGATCGTCCACGGGGACATCGGCAAAGGTCCGGCTTATCTCCCGAAGCTCGGCGGCGTACTCCTCACGCCGGGCGTCCAGGTTCCCCAGGCGGCGGAGATCATCCGCGGAGACGATCGCCGCGATGGGTACGCCGTTCTTCTCGATCAGCACCCGGGACTCCCGCCGGAAAACGCGATTGACGACCTGGCTCAACTGTTGCCGGGTCTCCGTAAATTTCATGGTCTCCACGTTCGGTGCTGGTGCGGCCATGAGACACCTCTCTCCTCGAACGGCTCCGCCTATCGCAAGTGTACACATCTGTACACCTCGGACCACACCTGCCCCGCCCAGCGGACCGGTGGAAGATGCCGCTCCGGCCGAGGTCTTCTTCCACCGCACCTCGGTGACCGACGACGGCTTCGACGCCCTCACCCCCGGCCAGAAGGTCAACTTCGAGATCCAGCGCGACCCGCGCGACACCACCAAGCGCCGCGCCATCCACGTCACGCCGGTATAGCTGTTCGGCGTTCGGCGTTCGGCGTTCGGCGTGGGCTATCAGTGCAATAAACGACGAGGGGCGGACCATTAGGTCCGCCCCTTGTTTGTCGCTGTCGTCTAGAACATTGCGAACGCCGATCGCGAACGCCGAATCACTCGTCGAAGGGGACGAGCGGTTCGCGGCGGGTGGGCGATCCGCGGCGGCCGAAGCCCCCGAGGAGGATGCCCGCCCCGAGGACGGCCAGGACCAGACCAACGATCGTGGCGATGAGTTGCTTCCAGCCATAGCCCTCGCCGCCGCCGCTGATCCCCAGCGGGTCGGCGAAGACCGCTCCCAGCACCAACAACATGCCGACCCCGATCAATGCCATCGCCACGAGACGCGGCGAGGCGAAGGTCGAGGCAGTGTCGCTGCCACGGGAGGAGGGGCGGGGATTCTGGGGAATGGAGCTCACGGGGAGGTCTCCGCAGGCGACCGTGGGAATCGACGAGCCGGGTGGAACAAGAACAAAGAACGAAGAACGGAACCTGCTGCCGCGCGGCATCTGCTGCCCGGCCGGCGTGCGTATTGGCGACGGACTCGGCTGATTCGGGCGAATATCCGGGAGGCCGTCGCGCCGCAACCACCTCAGGAGCGCCGGGAACGCTGAGAGCGCGACCGGGAAGAGTATAACAGAACATCCGCTCCCCATGACCCCCCCGATCGGCCTAGAATCCCCGTCCCCAAGCGGTATTTCGCTGTTACGGAGACGTGGGACGTGAGACGTGAGACGTGAGGGGATGGACGGAACCTGGGCGGGACCGCCAGCGTCATCTGGACAACCTGCACACGGCGCCGGAAGATCCTCGGAAGAACGCCCCCTACACTGAAGATCATCAACCTATCGCTCCGGCTTCACTGACCCCACGCCTCACGCCTCACGTATCACGTCTCGAAAGGACCCTTCGTGCCACGCCCACGCCTCGCCTCGAAACCATCCGTCCGCATCGCCGCCGCCGCGGCCGGCGGCGCCCTGGTCAGCCTGCCCGTCATCGGCGCGGTCTCCAACCGGCTGCGCGGCGATGAGGCGGCCACCGCCGAGCTCCTGACCGGCCTGAGCGATCCCGAACTCCTGGCCGAGGCCGAGCGCACCGGCCAGGCCGTCCAGCAGAAGCAAGGAGTCGCCAGCCAACTCAGCAGCATCGACGCCGGCTCAACCGCTTGGTCGCTGGACGGCATCGCCGCCTTGATCGACGTGACGACGGGCGTGGGCGGCAAAATCATCTCCGCCGGGGTCGACGGCGCGGGCGAAGTCGCCAGCCTCGCCGGCAAGGGTGCCCACGGCCTGATCGAGGTTGCCGGCGCCGTCGGCGGCGCCCTGCCCGACCTGGGCGATATCGCCGGAGCGGCCGGCGCCGTCGCCGAGGTCGCCGGCGCGGTCGGCGGCGCCGCCGGGGATATCCTCGGCGCCATCGGCGACGGCCTCGGCGACCTCAACTTCTAAGAGCGCCTATCAAGACCGGCGGGCGCCGCGCCGGTCGGCCCAGTCCCGGAGGGACGTCGTCGATTCAGCGCCAGGTTGCAACCTGGCCTCCGCCGCCGCTGGCGGTGAGCGCGGCCCTGGTAGCATAGGTTCGGTAGCATCGACGCGTCATCGATGGCTGAGGAGCAGACCGTGGCCCTGGCGCACACCTCTCCCATTCCGCAACCAACCGGCGGCTGGACCGCGGCGGACCTGTTGCGCCTGCCGGACGACGGCCACCGGTACGGACTACTCGATGGCGAGCTCCTTCGCATATCGCCCACCAGCATCCGCCACGGCCGGTTCGCGATCCGGTTCGGCGGCAGATTAGAGCGGTTCGTCGCCGAGAATGGCATCGACGGTATCGTCGGAACGGAGATCGGCTTCCTTGTTGCCCGTGACCCCGATACCGTCCTTGCGCCCGATATCGCATTCATCCGAACCGACCGCCTACCCCCGGACGCCGATCTCGACAGCTTCGCTCCGGTCGCGCCCGACCTCGCCATCGAGATCGTCTCGCCTTCCGACAGAGGGAGCGAAGTCCTGGAGAAGGCGCTGCTCTATCTGAACGCCGGCACGCATCTCGTCTGGGTCCTCCTCCCACGACGCGAAACCGTCATGGTCTACGGCCCCGACCGCGTCGGCCACATCCTCACCGGCGACGATATCCTCGACGGCGGCGATGTTCTCCCCGGCTTCCGCATCCGCGTCGCCGACATCGTCCGCTAGGTGTTCGTCAGTCCTGGATGAGTGGTTCGAAGGGGGAGTGGGGAGACGATGGATAACGAGCACCAGCTGCGGGCTCATTTGGTCGGCCTGCTCCGCGGCGGCAACGCGCACATGGATTTCGACGCGGCGGTCGCGGACTTCCCGGAGGCGCTGATCAACACGCGGCCGGCCAACGTCGAATACACCTTCTGGCACCTGATCGAGCACCTGCGCCTCACCCAAGCCGACCTCCTCGCCTACGTCACCAGCGCCGATTACCGGGAACCGGCCTGGCCGGCCGAGTACTGGCCGCCGAAGGACGCTCAGGCAAGCCAGGCCGACTGGGAGGCGAGCATCGCGACGTTCCGGCGGGACCTGGACGCGTTCGTCGCCATCGTCGCCGACGTGACGACCGACCTCTTCGCCAGGGTTCCGAGCCACGCGGGGCACACGATCCTGCGCGAGGCGCTGATCCTCGCCGACCACAACGCCTACCACATCGGCGAGCTGGCCATCCTGCGCCAGGTCGAACGCGGCTGGGGACCGGACCACACTCCATAGGGAGGAGTCCGGCAGTGGAGAGGGCGCCAGGCGGCGCCGGGGCAACACCCCACTTGACCAAATAGAACATATGATCTCCTATATCCCCAAGCGGCACACCCGGCGCGGGTGCGGGCCTGGGCAGCTAGCAGGCGCCCCACCGCGCCCGGCTCGGGTTCCCAGCCGTCATCCAGGCCCCGGGCCGCCCCGCGCTCCCGGCGATGTTCATCGATCGGGTCACAGCGCACGCGCGGACCACTAGGCCATCGACCGCCCAACCCCGGACGGATCACCAGTGCCGACGCGTCCCCGTCGTAGGGGCGGACCGATCTACCCAGCGTGTCTGCCCGGCCACCCGTCCACCGCGCATCGCGGGTGCCAACGCCGGCTCCGACCGCGAAACGTCGTGGTCGGCAACCGGGCGGACACGCTGGGTAGATCGGTCCGCCCCTACGACGGTAACCACCCGCCCAACCGTTCCCGCCGAACGCCGAACGCCGACGCCTCTCCCTCTTCCCCCTGCCGCGCTACGGAGGAGCGGGGGAAGGGGGCCAGGGGGGTTAGGGGGCAGTCTCGGACACGGCGCCCCGCAACGGCCCCTCTCCTCCACAGAGGAGAGGGGGTAGGGGGTGAGGTCCTTCTCTCCGACTACCCCTCCTGCATCCCTCCGTTATGCGCTCATGCCGGAGCGAATGGCGTGCCCGCTTGACCGTCTGGATGCACACCGGTGACAATGCGGGCACGTTCGGCGCTCTGGGGGCGCTGGCATCCGATGTGCACGAGCAATCAGGTTATTGGCCCACGGGGCCGCGCCGCCATCTCCGGGTGTGACGCGCCCGCCGCCATGCCGCCGCGACGCATCGGACCGTTGAACCTGGTACCTGTGCGAGCTTGGGGAAGGGCGAGAGGAACGCGGATGAGCGTGTACGACACGGGAAGGCGGGATCCCGCTGGGGCGGGCGGGAAGACGGGGAGGCTGGAAACGCCCACACCGCTCGACCGGTCTGCCCAGCCGGCCCAGCACGACCCCTCCTATACCGACGTCATCGCTCCTTCCCGCCTGCGCGGGCTCCGGCGGTTCGCCGGTTGGGGCGTGCTGGCGCTCGTCCTGCTTGTCGGGCTGAGTGGCTGCGGCCTCGGCACCGACGAGAACCCCTACACCTCCATCGATCCTGTCACCGGCGTCGCCGACGACATCCAGGGCCTCTACAAGACCCTCTTCTACATGGCCATCGTCGTCTTCGTTCTCGTCCAGTTCCTCATCGTCTACACCGCCCTACGCTACCGCCGGAAGCGGCGCTCCGCCACCCGGCCGGCTCAGATCCATGGGAACTCCCGGCTGGAGATCACCTGGACGATCATCCCGGCCGTCGTCCTCCTGATCATCCTCGTCCCCACCATCAGCATCCTCTACTCCCTCGACGCCGACGCCGAAGACGAAGAAGGCGCGATGATCGTGGAGGTCTACGGCAAGCAGTGGTGGTGGGAGCTCCACTACCCCGGCATGGGCGCCGACGAGACCCAGCCGCTGGTGACAGCAAACGAGGTCCGCCTCCCGGTCAACCAGAAGGTGATCTTCAAGCTCCAGTCCAACAACGTGATCCACTCCTTCTGGGTCCCGCAGCTCGCCGGCAAGATGGACGTGATGCCGGGCTACGAGAACAAGATGTCGTTCACGACCCCGAACGAACCGGGCGAGTACTACGGCGAGTGCGCCGAGTTCTGCGGCGTCGACCACGCCTGGATGCGCTTCAAGGTGATCGTCATGCCCCAGGAGGAGTTCGACACCTGGGTCGCCGCCTGGAACACCCCGGCCTCCGCCGATGCCAACCCGGGCACGGCCGGCATCTCCGAGGCGTCGTCCGCTGTCGGCGCCTGCCTGGCCTGCCACAACGTCAACAATGCTGCCGATGCGCGCGGAAACCCGCTCACCAACTCCCCGATCGGGTTCAACGCTCCGTACACCACCGGCCCGAACCTGACCCTCTTCGGCTGCCGCGAGTCCTTCGCCGGTGGCCTGATGACCACCAACGAGGAGAACCTGCGCGCCTGGCTTGCACGATCCCAGCGGGCTCAAGGAAGCCAACCTGATGGGCACGGTCATCCAGGACGGCACCCTCAACGACCAGCAGATCACCGAGCTGGTGGCCTACCTGCTGGCCCTGCGCCTGCCGGACGGCTCCTGCCCGAGCGATCTGGCCAACACCGGAGCAGCGGGCGGACTGGCGGCCGCCCCGGGTGGCGTACCGGAAGGCGTCGCCACCCCGGCCGCGACCCCGGCGCCGCCGGCCACCCCAGCCGCGACCCCTGGAGCGACCCCGGCGGGCGGTCAGGGCTCGCCGACCGCGCCGGTCGAGCTTTCGGCGCCGGGCATCGCCTGGAGCACCACCGAGATCACGATCCCGCAGGGCGGGGTGATCGAGCTGTTCAACGACGGCTCCGGCGGCGCCCACAACTTCGTCGTCGAGGGCTACAACGACGACGCCCCCGTCGATATGCCCATCGGCGAAACCGTCTCCTGGACGGTGCCGGCGGACCTGGCCCCCGGGACCTACACCTTCTACTGCGCCGTCCCCGGCCACCGCGCCCTCATGGAAGGCACCATCACGATCCTGCCGGCGGACGCCGCCGCGGCGCCGCCCGCCGAGGGCGCCCCACCGGCCGAGGGTGCGGCCCCGCCCGCCGCGGACGCCGGCGGCGAGGCGGTCGAGCTCTCCGCCCCGGGCATCTCGTGGAGCACCACCGAGATCACGATCCCGCAGGGCGGGACGATCAACCTCTTCAACGACGGCAGCGGCGGGCCGCACAACTTCGTGGTCGAGGGGTACAACGACGACGCCCCGGTCGACATGCCGATCGGCGAGACGGTCCCCTGGACCGTCCCGGCGGACCTGGCCCCCGGGACCTACACCTTCTACTGCGCCGTCCCGGGGCACCGCGCCCTGATGGAAGGCACGCTAACCGTGAGTGAGACGTGAGACGTGAGACGTGAGTAGGACCAACTGTTCGCTCACCTCTCTCGACTCCTCCATTTCGTCTCTCACGTCTCACGTCTGAAGTCTCACGTCTCGTTCTTGGGGGAGCGGATATGGCCTCGATCGCGCAGCCGGTAGGACCAGCAGGACAGGCAGCTGAGGCAGGGCCACAGGTGCTGCCGTCGCCGGCGATTCGCCCGGCGGAGACCGGCCTCGTCTCCTGGCTGACGACCATCGACCACAAGCGGATCGCCGTGCTCTACGGCGTGTCGGCCTTCGCCTTCCTGCTCCTCGGCGGCCTGGAGGCGATGATCATCCGCCTCCAACTGGCCCGGCCGGAGAACGATCTCGTCAGCCTGGAGTACTATAACCAGCTCTTCACGATGCACGGCACGACGATGATCTTCCTCGCGATCATGCCGCTCAGCGTCGCCTTCTTCAATTTCGTCGTCCCCCTCCAGATCGGCGCCCGCGACGTCGCCTTCCCCCGCCTGAACGCCTTCTCCTACTGGACCTTCCTGGGAGGAGCGCTCATCCTCAACCTCTCCTGGCTCGCCAACGCCGCCCCGAACCAGGGCTGGTACGGGTACGCTCCCCTGACCGCCGACATCGCCCTGCCGGGGACCGACTTCTCGCCCTTCTCCGTCACCCGCAACGTCGACTTCTGGGCCCTGGGTCTCCAGGTCCTGGGCGTCGCCTCGATGGCGGGCTCGTTCAACTTCATCGTCACCATCCTGAACATGCGCGCCCCCGGCGTCAGCCTGATGCGGATGGGCATCTTCACCTGGTCGGCCCTGATCACCAACATCCTGATCGTCCTCGCCTTCCCCGCCATCACGGTCGCCCTCATCCTCCTCTCCTTCGACCGCTTCCTGGGCACCAGCTTCTACATCCCCTCGGTCATCAACGACGCGGGGCAGCTCGTCCTCACCGGCGGTGACCCGCTCCTCTGGCAACATCTCTTCTGGATCTTCGGCCACCCGGAGGTCTATATCCTGATCTTGCCCGCCTTCGGCATCGTGAGCGAGATCATCCCCGTTTTCTCCCGCAAGCCGCTCTTCGGCTACGCCGTGATGGTCTACGCCATCGCCGCCATCGCCTTCCTGGGCTTCGGCGTGTGGGTCCACCACATGTTCACCACCGGCCTCGGCCCCACCCCGAACGCGGTCTTCGCCGCCAGCACCATGCTCATCGCGATCCCCACCGGCGTGAAGATCTTCAACTGGATCGGGACGATGTTCGGGGGGCACCTGAACTTCACGACGCCGATGCTCTTCGCGGTCGGCCTCGTCTCCCAGTTCACGATCGGCGGCATCTCCGGCGTCATGCACGCCGCGGTGCCGGTCGATACCCAGCACAACGACAGCTACTTCGTGGTCGCCCACTTCCACTACGTCCTCTTCGGCGGCAGCATCTTCGGCATCCTGGCCGGCATCTACTTCTGGTTCCCGAAGCTCACCGGCAAGCTGCTGGACGACAAGCTGGGCAAGTGGCACTTCTGGCTGACCTTCGCCGCCTTCAACCTGACCTTCTTCCCGATGCACTTCCTCGGGCTGGAGGGCATGCCCCGGCGCTACTCCTCCTACGGCGAGAACTCCGGCTGGTGGAGTGGAACGTCGTGGTCTCGCTCGGCGGCCTGCTCCTGGGCGCGACCTTCGTGCTCTTCCTCTACAACGTCGCCAGGAGCCTGCAGCACGGCAAGCCCGCCGGCGCCGACCCGTGGGATGCCAGTAACCTGGAGTGGTCGATCACCTCACCCCCGCCCACTACAATTTCGCCACCTACCCGGTGGTCGCCTCCCGCGACCCGCTCTGGGAGAGCCAAGTACGGCGCCCACGGCCAAGCCCCGATCCCGCAGGACCTCGAGATCGTCGAGACGGTCCACGCCGGCGTGGAGGACGTGCCCGCGCCGCGGTATCCGGTGACCCGACGCCCACGTCCACATGCCTAACCCGTCCTACTACCCACTGATCGCCGCGCTCGGCCTGATCCTTGGCGCGCTTGGCCTGATCTTCTCCCATCCCGCGCCTGGAGATCGGCCGGATCGACCTGCCGTTGCTGGCGGTTCGGCGCTTTTCTCGGCGTCTACGGCTGGTCTCTGGAGCCCGCTGGACTCGGTAGTCCGTCGTCAGGAGCCGGCAGCCCGTAGAGCGGACGAATCACGCATTGGCTCGCCGACGCCCTGACTGCTGAGCAAGACGGAGCAGGCGATGGCGACCGCGATTGCACCGCCAGCGACCACGGGGCGGCGCCATGGGGGCGGCTGGGCACGCGACCGGGGGACACTCGGAGCATCCGCACCAAGCTTCGGGATAGACAACCGCAAGCTGCTGATGTGGACGTTCCTGGCCTCGGACTGCATGTTCTTCGGCTCGCTGATCGCGACCTACCTGATCTACCGTGGCCGGGCCGAGGACATCGGCAGGGCCCGTTCCCGGCCGAGATCCTCGATATCCCCTACACCTCGGTCTCCGCCTTCGTCCTCCTCATGAGCTCCCTGACGATGGTGCTGGCGCTGGCCGCCATCCAGAAGAACATATGCGGCGCTTGCGGGTCTGGCTGGTGGCCACCGCCCTGCTGGGCTCCATCTTCCTCGGCGGCCAGTACTTCGAGTTCACCGAGTTCTACCACGAAGGGCTACCCTCCAGACCAACATGTTCGGCGCCTCGTTCTTCATCTTGACCGGCTTTCACGGCGCCCACGTGACGATCGGGGTGATCTGGCTGCTCTCCCTCTGTTCATCTCGCTGCGGGGCGGCATCACGCCAGAAGGACGCCATCAACGTCGAGATCGCCGGGCTATACTGGCACTTCGTCGACATCGTCTGGATCATCATCTTCACCCTGGTCTACCTGATCCCGTACGAGGAGGTCGAAGGCGCCGCCGAGGAGAACGCCGAGCACGCCTTCAACTGGCTGGGCTCCATCTACCAAGCAATTCAGGTATTCATGTAGAAGCAAGTTGAAAGATCTGACGCTGAGGGAGGACACGATGGCCGGGACAAATCAGCCGGGTGAGCCCCACGAGTCGCGACCGAAGTCGGTGGCGCGCGATTCCCACGACGCGCTCTGGTTCCACCGGCCGCCCCATCTCGAGCCAGACGACCCGTACCACAAGGGCGACTCCGCCGCCATAACCCACGAGTCCCACGTGCACCCGGGGGAGGCGACCTACATCCGGGTCGCCCTGATCCTGGCGGTCGTGACCGCGATCGAGGTCTTCATCTACTACATCGAGGCGCTCGAGGACATCCTGGTGCCTGCACTGCTGCTGCTCTCGGCCGGGAAGTTCATCGCCGTCGTCGGCTACTTCATGCACCTCAAGTTTGACGACAGGCGCTACACCTGGGTCTTCGTCTCCGGCCTGGTGATCGCCTTCTCCGTCTTCCTCGGCACCGCCGCGATGTTCATCTATCACAACTTCGACATCCTCGACCTCCACCTGGCGGAGTGACGGAGGCGGGAAGACGGGGAGACGGGAAGAACGAAAGCAGAGACTGTGCAGGCCAGCCATACGACTGGCCTGTTCGCTCGTCGCCAAGGAACAAGCCCACTAGACTTGGACCCAGCACGTCTCGCTCAATGCGCCCTGGTGCGCGTTGCGGAAACCGTGGCGCCGTCTGGGCGTCGCCCGGATGGCAAGGGCAACGCCGTGTTGACGTCGCCCGGGGCAAGAGGTGGCGCCGTCCAGGCGTCGCCCGGGGCTCAAGAGCCCGGGCTGAATCCGATAACCCGGCTGAAGCCGGCTGCCACCCGTCTCGATGGTCGGAGAGAACCGGAGCGATCCGACCAAAGCCCCGCTGTTCCAGCCCCCTTCAGGGGGGTTATCTTGCTCAGCCCGGGGTCTTTAGCCCCGGGCGACGCCAGGACGGCGCGAACCTGTTCACCGAGCGCTCTAGCCGACCCGTCTTCCCGTCTTCCCCGTAGGTGACAATGGTGATCCTGCACGCCGGGGCCAATCCGCCCTCCTCCGGCCCCCTCTATACCCACTGGTACCTCGAACCGACGGTAGCGCTGCTCGTCGTCGGTTTGATCGCCGCCTATTTCATCCTGACCGGGCCGTTCAACCGGCGCTACCCCGGCTGGGAAGATCGGACGATCACTCCGAGGCAACGCAACTGCTTCCTCGGCGGCTGCGCGGCCCTGCTGGTCGCGCTCGGGCCGCCCCTCGACGACTGGTCCGGCTACTTCCTGCTCTCGGCCCACATGCTCCAGCACATCATCCTGATCATGCTGGTGCCGCCGCTGCTCCTGCTCGGGATTCCGGCCTGGGGCCTGGAGCCGCTCACCCGCAACCCGATCACCAACCGGATCGGCTACACCCTCACCCGTCCGCTGGTCGCCTGGGTGATCGGCTCCCTGACGATGGCCGTCTGGCACGTGCCGGCGCTGTACGACGCCGCCCTCCGCAACGAGGCGGTCCATATCCTGGAGCACCAGACCTACATCATCACCGGCCTCCTGGTCTGGTGGCCCATCTTCGGCATGCTGCCCGCCTGGCCGAAGCCGACCCCGCCGCTGCAATGCCTCTACCTCTTCTTCACCACCATCCCCGGCGGGGTCGTCGGCAGCGTCATCACCATGGCCAACCCGCCCCTCTACGAGCAGTACGGCATCACCACCCGGATGTGGGGCCTGGGCGTCCAGACCGATCAGGAGATCGCCGGCCTGATGATGTGGGTGGGCGAGAACACCCTCTACCTGATCCTGATCACCGTCATCTTCCTCCGCTGGGCGAACGCGGAGGAGCGCAAGGACCGGATGCGGCCGGAGCACGCGCCACCACCGATGCCTGCACCAAACCCGCCGGTGGAGGCGAATGGGCACGCGCGGACAGGGGTGCCGCAGGTGGGGAAAGGGATCTAAACTCGTCTAGCAAATGCTCACCTCGTCGTTTGGAGGTCACAGCGTCCATGGTCGTGCAACTCAGCCCCCACGTCGCGGAACTGGTTCGGCGCAAGGTTGACGCCGGCCACTACCGGAGCGCCGATGAGGTTATCGCGGACGCGCTCGACGCGCTCGAGCAACGAGACCGCCTCGTCCGCCTCAAGGCGGCTATCGCCATCGGCGACGCCCAACTCGCCCGGGGCGAGGGTGTGCCTTACACCGCTCAGGTGCTGGACGAGATCGAACGCGAGGCCGACGAGGCCCTCCGTCGGGGAGACGAACCCGGTCCCGATGTCCGCCCGTAGCCGGCGGCTGGTCCTGGCGCCCGAGGCGAAGCGGGATTTTCGCGACATCCTGATGTTTACCGAGCGCCGATGGGACAAGGAGCAGCGCTCCAGGTACAAAGCCAGGCTCGACCAGTCCTTGCGGGATCTGACCCGGTTTCCCGCTCGTGGCCGGAGTCGAGACGATGTTTTGCCCGGCTTGCGAGGACTGCCGGTGGAGTCGCACATCGTCTACTATCGGGTCGACGATCAGGCAATCAACGTTGTCCGGATTCTGCATGGCGCGATGGATGTCGCCGATCTCCTGGGCGAATGAGCGCCAACATCGCCGTGCCATTGTCGGAGAAGGACGCGGGCTGATGATGTGGGTGGGCGAGAACACCAATCTACCTGATCCTGATCACCGTCATCTTCCTCCGCTGGGCGAATGCGGAGGAGCGGAAGGATCGCGAGCGGCCAGGGATAGCCAGTGTCCTTCATCGCCAACTCCGATTCCGAACCCGCCGGCCGGCGGGAATGGGCATGCGCGGAGCGGGGTGCCTGCCGTACGGGAGGCGGCATAGGTCTGTTTAGCCACCGACGACCGAGCGCTCCCGCTTGAACGCGCGCCGGTGGCCGGAGAAGCCCAAGTTTGAATCCCCTCAGCTAATCTTGACGAGCAGATACGATAGCTGAGCCTGGCCAATCTGGCCCAGACGGAGTCCAGCAACTATTCCTCCAGCGCCCTGACCACCGCCTCCGGCTCCCGCTCGATCACGCGCAGCAGCGTGCGGGCCGCGCTATCCGGCTCCCGGGCGCCTTGCTCCCAGTCGCGCAGGGTGCCAAGCGGCAGGCCGAAGCGGGCCGCGAACTGCTCCTGGGTGAGGTGCAGGCGGCGGCGGATTTCTTTTGGATTGGGGACAGGGCGCATGCGGCGCAGCTCCGTCGCGGAGAGCGGAGGGTTGTCGGGATCGGAGAGGGCGTTGGCCTCGATCTCCTCCTCGGACATCGCCGCCAACCGCGCCCAATCGGTACGCCCCACCAACTTCCGGGTCGAGCCGTCCGGCAATACCTGCTCCAATTCACCCTTATCGTTCTTGCGTGCCCTGACCATATCGTGCTCGCTCATTCCGCCTCGCTATCCGTGCTGAAATGATCCGGTTGCGCCCCTCTCGGAACGTGAAGACCACGGTGACAATCACCGGACCCATCCTGCCGATTGCCTTACGCCGTTCTTCGCCGTGCTCTGGTCTCGTGCTGTCTTCTACACTGCGATGCGGATCGTCGAAGACGTTCACCGCATCCTCGAAACTGATGCCGTGCTTGTGCTCGTTGTACTCGTTCTTCGCCGGATCCCACTCGAATTCCATCCCTTCCTCCACAGAGGATACTACCGCACACCAGTAGTTGGTCAAGGTAGTAGGATCGATTTCTTCACCCTACGGCGCCCATGGTTCATCGTCCGGGGATCGGCCACCTCTGCCCCACCGGCATCTCTGCGATACGCGTAGGACAAGTGCCGGTACCCGCACCACCGACCACCAAAGGCCGGGCCACCACCAACTTCCCACCGGCGATTGCCCGCCGACGTGACGACGCCACCGGCAGCTGCCGGTGGCGTCGTTCGGAAGAGGGGAGGGAAGGGAGGAGGAAGGGAATGGGTTGCGTCAGCCGGCTAGCGGCCCTGGACGAAGATGCCCTGGTCGACCTGGACGGGGACGCCGCCGGGGTTGATGCGCCACTGGGCCTGCGGCGGGAGGGTGGAGATGTCGAGGTCGCCATCCGCGGCGGCAGAGGCCGAGCCGTGGAGGGCGCCGATGCCAAGGAGCGCGAACGCGAGAATCGCGACGAGCTTGCTCAGTTTCGAACGGATCATGGAGGAGCTCCTTCTCGTTTTCGGACCCCGGACCCGGCCAGCGCCGATTCCCTGATCGACACTCTAGGGGGCCGCGTTCTCGTGTGTATCCGGGAATGTACGGAGTTTCTGGCCACGGTTTGATCGTCGCGATTCACTTCTGCGAAGGCGACCACGTGCATGTTTCGATTGGGGCAGGGACAGGATGCATCCGGCACCACCTGCTCCAGTTGGACCTTAGCGCTCCGGCGTGCCCTGACCTTATCGTGCTCGCTCATTCCGCACATCCAAACCAAGTCCTGCCATCCAACAGCGTTGAGGTCGCGCCCCGCTCCAGTCTACGGCACATACTCGAGGATCCGGCCGAGATCGCGGAAGCCCACGGCGGCGTAGATGCGCTCGGCCATCGGCGTCGATTGCAGGCTCGCCGTCTCGCATCCGCACTCGAGCGCGTCGTGCATCTGGAGGGCAACCAGCGCGGTTCCCAGTCCGCGCCGCCGGGCATGTTCCAGCGTCGTGACGTTGAAGATCCCGCGGTCGCCGCCGTGGTCGAACGCCATCGCCGATGCGACGGGCTCCCCATCCAGACACGCGACCACGAGGTGGAACATGCGGTGGTCGGCCCCGCTGAGGAGTCCCTCAGGCAGCCCGAACAAACGCACATACTCGACCCACTCAAGTGCTCCGAGTTCGATCTCCGGCCGGGGTAGGCGCAGGTCGGAGAGGGCCATGCCCATGGCACGCGTCGACGAGTCGAACGTGTAGCCACGCCGTTCGAGATCACCGCGCATCGCCGTGTCGCTCTCGTGTACCCAGGCGGCGAATCGGGTGATCCCTGCGCCAGCAAAGGCGGCCTCCATTGCGTCAAGGGCATCGGCGCGCTCGGCGGCCGCGAGATCACGGTCGAGGAGCGCGTTGTTGTAGACGCTGCGCTCGGGCTCGTTCGGAAAGACGGCGGAGGCAACGCCCGGAGTGCGCCGCACGGCAGCACCGGCGGCACCGGGGACATACGCCTCCCACGACGCAACTAAGGTCGCGGCGCCACGGGCGTAGAGCTCCGAATCGAGAAACGCGGTCACTGGTCGATCTCCTACGTGGGACACGGAGCCGGCCGGCATGGTGCCGACGAAGGCCCCGACCGTAGGCGGCAGCGCCGACGGGGTTGGGACAGAGATGACGAACCGCCAACCCTCCCGGCCTCAGCCCGGCGCGCTCTGGTCTCACAATCGAGGGTCCGCGAGAGATGGGGCGGGAGCCACACCCTCGTTGAAGCCCGGCTATCCGCCACGGCACGAATGGATGCGCGTCGCTCCCAAATGGATCGAGACCAGCGGGCGGCATCCTATCGCCTTCTCAATTAACCTGCGCTGCGCGAAACCCGGGCGATGGTGATGATCTCAGGACTCGACGGCTCGAAGGCCGATCGATCCCAATTCCCGTACTGCGCCTCGATCGCGAACCCGGCCTCCGCCAGGAAGCCCGCCAGGGTCTCGATGTCGACGAAGCGGATATCGCCGTGGTCG
>CAVRUD010000002.1:0-42720 GCA_963724285.1 uncultured Chloroflexia bacterium
AAGCTCGACTTTGGCCATTTGGAGGGTCGCTGGGTGGTAGGGTAGGCTCGTCACACTCTGTCAGGAGGAGTGGCGATGCCCACCCCGCCACCCGCGATGCGACCCCTGCTCGCCCCGTTCGCGCCACACTTCGCCCGGCGGGTGTGGCCCCACGCGCCGGTCCTGCTCGTCGGCACGATCCTCGCCCCCGGCCGGCGCACGGTCGCCGCGGCGCTGCGGGCGATGGGGCTGGACCGGCGCGCGGGCTTCGAGCGCGACCACCGGGTCCTCAACCGCGACCGGTGGTCCGGCCTGGCCGTGAGCCGCACCTTGCTGGGGCTGCTCGTCGCCGCCTTCGTCCCCGATGGGCCGCTGGTCGTCGGCATCGACGAGACGGTGGAGCGCCGCCGCGGCGCGAAGCTCGCGGCCAAGGGGATCGACCGCGACGCGGTGCGCTCCAGCCATTCGCACGTCGTCAAGGCCAGCGGGCTGCGCTGGGTCTGCCTGATGCTCCTCGTGCCCGTCCCGTGGGCGGGCCGCGTGTGGGCCCTGCCGTTCCTCACGGCCCTGGCCCCGGCCGAGCGGTACAACCGGGACCGCGGGCGGCGCCACAAGGCCCCGACCGACTGGGCGGGCCAGCTGCTCCTGGTGGTCCGGCGCTGGTGGCCCGACCGCCCCATCGTCGCGGTCGCCGACGCCCCCTACGCCGCCATCGACCTCCTGGCGCGGTGCCGCGCGGTGCGGCGGCCGGTCACGGTGGTCACGCGCCTGCGGCTCGACGCGGCGCTCTACGCCCCGGCCCCACCCCGGCGCCCGCACCAGAACGGTCGCCCCCGCGTGAACGGCGCGCGCCTCCCGACGCTGGCGGCCACCGCGGCCGATCCTGCCACCGAGTGGGCGCCCGCCACCGTCGCCAACTGGTACGGGCGCGGCCCCCGCGCCGTGGAGGTCGCGACGGACACGGCGGTCTGGTACCACTCCGGGCAGCCGCCGGTGCCGCTGCGCTGGGTGCTGGTCCGCGACCCGGCCGGCGCCTTCGACCCGCAGGCCCTGCTCTGCACCGACCAAGGCGCCGCCCCCGCGCAGATCCTGGGCTGGTTCGTGCCGCGGTGGCAACGCGAGGTCACCTTCGCGGAGGCGCGCCGCCACCTCGGGGTCGAAACCCAGCGCCAGTGGTCCGAGCCGGCGATCCGGCGCGCGCCGCCGGCGCTGCTGGGCCTGTTCGCGCTGGTGACGCTGGTGGCCCACCCGCACATGGTTGCCGGCGTCCCCGTCCGGCAGGCCGCCTGGTATCCCAAACCGCTCCCCACGTTCGCGGACGCACTCGCCTCGGTGCGGCGGGGATTGTGGGCGTCCGAGAGTTTTTGCACGTCCCCCGGCAGGGGGGACATGGCAGACGTGCCCCGCGCGGTGCTCGAGCGCTTGACCGACGCGCGTTGCTACGCGGCCTGAATGGCCAAAGTCGAGCTAAGACGCTATCCGGAAAGTGAGCGTGCATGGCGGACCTTGCGGTAGACGATGAGGACGGCGGCCACCTGGACAAAGCCGAGGTCGTGGCCGGCCTGCTTCTCGGTGCGCGTCAGGAGCCGCCGGAAGCGATTGAACCAACTGTGCGCCACCTCCACCACCCAGCGCCGGGGCGGGTGGCGGTCGGGGTGCCCGGGCGGCGGCAGGGGGCGTTCCGCCCTCGCCTTGGGCGGGATCTGGGCCGTGTCGCCCCGCGCCGCCGCCTCGTCCCGGCGGCGCTGATAGTCGCAGCCCCGATCCAGCACCAACCGGGGCGGGCCGCTCGGGGCGGGCTCGACCACCGCGGCGTCGAGGAGGGCGGCCCGCTGCGTCAGGTCATGGCGATTCGCGCCGGTGACGATGACCGCGACCGGGATCCCGTTGGCCTCGGTCAGGCGGTGGCGCTTGGTGCCGGGTTTGGCGCGGTCGGTGGGGTTGCGGCCCGTGGCCGCCGCCTCGCCGGCCCCCCCTTGTTGCCGAACGGGGCCGTGACGATGCACCCGTCGGCGGCCTGCCGGTCCCAGTCCAGGCCGAGCGCGTCGTCGTACACGCGCACGAGCACCGCCCAGGCCTGCTCCAACGCCCCGCTCTCGACCCACCCCGAGAAGCGGGCGTGGCCGGTGGACGTGGGGCCGAACCGGCGCGGCGGTTCCGTCCAGTGGCTGCCCGTACGAGCCAGCCAGATCAGGCCGTCGCAGATCGCCCGGTCGTCGCGGCGGGGCCGTCCGGGTTTCGTGCGGGGGGCTTGTCGACCCGGAGGACCGGCTCCAGTTCCGCCCAGAGGACGTCGTCGACCGCCCAGATCGTCGGGTGGTCCCGCTTCGGGGCCGCCTGGGCGGCCGACTGCGGGATGTCCATCCGCCAAGGCTACCACCTTACCCCACTTTCCGGAGAGCATCTTAGGGCTTTGAACGCGTCATTGATGGACACCTTCGACGGTGGCGGCAGATTGCAGATTGCGGCGCCATCATCTGGCAGGATTCTCCGCATGGCATCAGTGAAAACGCGGAATTCGCCTTGTTCTTGGAGACCGGCCGCCGATCAAAGTCCGGCCGGGAACGTCGGGGACCCGGTTCCACCGGCCGGGATCACGACGAGACCCTGGCGAAGCGCAATCGCCGCCGCCTCTCGCCGGTTCGCCGCGCCGAGCTTGATCAGGATGCTCGCCACGTGCGACATCACCGTGCGCGGGGAGATACACAGGACGAACGCGATCTCCTTATCAGTCAGTCGCTGAACGAGCAGCACGAGGACTTCGCTCTCCCGGCCGGACAGCGTGCACGTGGGCACGGTTTCGATTTCAGCGGGGATTGATCCACGCATGATGGCCTCCTGTTCGTCCGGTCGTGGTGAGATGTGGCTGTCTTGCTTCGGTGGAATCAGGCCGCGAGACATCCGGACGCGATGCGCGATTCACGCCGTTCCTGGTCCACCTGACGCAATACCCAGACAGTGAGCCAACGCCAGCGACGACCAGCGTCACCACCGTCGCCAGGATGGTCTCGATCGCCTTGGCATCCTGCCAGGTCAGATATCCGAGCTGTGGCTCCCGTGACTCTGCCGGAGGCATCACGAGCACCATGACGCCGAGGACGAACGAGAGAGCCGGCCAACCCAGCGCCCACAGCCTCGATTGCCGCGGCGTCCCGGCGTAGCCGACCCAAACGCCTCCGATGAAGGTCAAAGACAGGATTGCCAGGTTGTCTGGGACGAAGAACTGCTGCAGATCGCTCATCGCCGACGACATCATGTCTGCTCCTCCGACGAACCGATTGTTGGGACGGTTCGATCTTCGAGCAGAGCGACAGCGCGGACATCCGAAAGGCTACGGATTCACCGCTACCAATCGATCTTGGAGGCAATACGTAGTCAGTCGCGCAAGGCACGCCGGTGCTGACGGCCGCAATCACTCAAGCGCTCACCGAAGACCTTCGCCGCCGTCGCCGCTAGCCTCGGAGAGGCTGTGATTCTTAGCCCGGGCCAACCTTGGGCCGTGAGCCCCGGGCGGCCGGGGACACGCGGTCAACCGTCCCGACGAGCGCTCCAAGCACGTCGTGGCAACGTGATCAGGTCGGGTCGAACAGCGACGCCTGGGTGCTGAAGTCTGTCCCGGGAACGAAGCGGGCCCGCTTTAGGTCGATCCGGTAGTCGTCTTGCGTACCGAACACGGGCGTCCGCTCTTCGACGTAATACGGCCAGGCGCGCTCTTCGAGGAACCGGGGGGATGCCCGGTCGAGCGGATCACCCGCCACCAGGGGGCCTCGCCGCCGAAATGCTGCATGACCCTGCCGACCATCCGCGCGGCGAACGGACCGGCCACGTCGCCGAGGCCGCCATGCGGACCGATGGCCTCGGCCACGTCGCCGTAGGTCATGACCCGGCCCGGCGGGATCGTGCCCACGACCTTGAGCACCTCGCTCACGAGCTCTGGAGTCGGCTCCCACGCATCATCCCAGGTCATGTCCGGCACCGTCCTACGTCGGCGTGTATCTGGTCCAGGCGGCCGCGGCTCGGCTCGTCCGCCAATACCTTAGCGCCCTGGACCGGAATCCGTCTGGGGCAGACGCATTGGTCGGATGACCCGATCAGTCCGCATCTTCCCGGACATCTGGGGGCTTGACAACCAGCCATCGCGGCGCAGGATGGAAGCGCGACCGCGTCCGGTACGAGCGAGACATGGCATTGGGCTTCCCGGTTCGATCGCTGACCAGGAGCAAGACCATGGACGTCAGCGTCGGGACCTTCAACCTCAACAACCTCTTCTCGCGCTTCAACTTCCAGGCGGATCTGGACACGGGAAGCACGTCAACGGTCTCGGTTAGCTCGGCGATGGGCGGCGCAAGTGCCGCGTCTGGGCTGGCGGCGGCGGGCGGAGCAGCGAACGAGTCCACCGCCGTCTACACCTTCGGCGACGGCAGCCTCGTCGTCCGCCGCGAGTACCGCGGACGGCTGGTCAAGGGCAAGCCCGAGTCGGAAACGCGAACGATTGCCAGGCGGATCCTGGACGCCAACCTGACCGTCCTCGCCGTCCAGGAGGTCGAGGATGTCGTCACCCTGCGGGCCTTCGTCCAGGACTTTCTCAATAACAGTTACCGCTACTCCGTCCTGATCGAAGGCAACGATCCACGCCTCATCGACCTGGCGGTTCTGTCGCGTTTGCCCCTCGGTCCAGCGACCTCCTGGCAGTGGGCCGCCCATCCGGAGGCACCGGCAGAAGCCGTCTTTTCGCGCGATCTCCTCGAGGTGGAGGTGCTCAACGCCCGCGGGACCTCCCGCCTGTTCACCCTCTACAACAACCACCTCAAGAGCCAATACGTCCCCTTCAACGAAGATGCGGTCGCCGGCGCCGAGGCCGCCAACACCCGCCGCCGGCAGCAGGCCGAGACAGTCGGGCGGATCATCGCCGCGCGTCAGCGGCCGCGCAGCCGCTACGTCGTCGCCGGGGATATGAACGAGCCGCCGGACTCCCCCAGACTGGCGGCCATCGCCGCATCACCGGCGCTCGGACTGGTGGATGGGTTGGCCTCACCGCGAGAGACCCGGCCCGCGCCCAGCGACAACCCGCCGCCTCCCGGTCCGGCATGGACGCACCGGTTCAAGCCCACCGGGCAACCGGCCCACTACGAACTCTTCGACCAGATCTGGCTGAGCCCCGCCCTTGCCGAGTGGCAGACAGACGCCGTCATCGACCGCCGCACCCGGCTGAGCGGCGACGGCACCGACCACGATCTCGCCTGGGTCACGCTGCGGCTCTAGCGCGACGTGCGAAAAGGTTGACGCCCTGGTCCGTGCCGCCCGGGACTCACGGCCCAGGGTTGGCCCAGGGTTGGCCCGGACTCACCGTCACAGCCTCTCCGAGGCTAACGGAACCGGGCTTGCTAGCCTCGGAGAGGCTGTCCGGTTTAGCCCGGGCCGTGAGCCGTGAGCTTTACCCACATCTCGATGGCGACCAGATGGCGCTCGAGCAAAGTGCCGGAACATGGGGACATTGGCGCCGACTCGCGCCATCGGCCACGGCGCCCATTCTCCCCGTAAAACCGCGCTATTTGGGAGATGTGGGTAAAGCTCACGCCGCGAGCCCCGGGCGACATGCAGACGCGGCCAACCCTTGCCGCAACTGCTTAGTCGCCACGATCGATAGCCCCACTCCCGGCGTCACGCACCGCCTGGACAACCGCGCGGACCGCCTCGATGACCAGTTCCGGCTGCTCGACGTGGACGTAATGCCCGCTCTCTCGTGCCATGATCTGCCAGGCGGTCGGCGTCAGCTCAGCCAGATCGGCCTGAAGTCCCTGCCAGACCGCCTCCATGGCTTCGGCCGAGATCCCGGCCGAGATCCCGGCCGGGATCTCGGCCGCGGTGTATCCGCGTCCGTGGGTGACGACAGCCACTGGCATCATATCCAGCGGATGGGCAGTAGCGGCCCCGCGAAGCTGGGCGAAACTGGCGTCCAAATCGATTCGCTCAAATTCCGGGTAGACGTCGAGACCCGGCGGATTCAGAGATATCCCATCGAGCATTGCCCATTGCTCGGGAGTCATCACCGCCTGGAAACGCTCGCTCTGCTCCCCGTGCGAGGAATCGACGAGGACCAGCCCGGCCACCTCGGCGGGGAACGTGGCGGCATAGAGCCGGCCGACGATACCACCCAGTGAATGTCCGACCAGGATGTAGGGACCGGGAATCTCCGCCGCATGGAGGAGGGCGTGGAGGTCCGCGGCCAGATCGGCGGCGGTACGGGGTTGCGGGACGGCGTCACTACGGGAGCGCTGCCCCGGATCGCCGGGGTCCGTCAGGATCGTTCCCGGTCGGTCGTAGGCGCAGACACGGGCGAAGGCAGCTTCCCCCGGCAGGACGGCGGTCTTGCCGGACGAGTCCCCAAGGCCGATCGCATCCCAGATATCGGCGCGGTGCGGATAGCCCGCCTCGAGGACGATCGCCGGCCCACCGGAACCCCGGCATTCAAGCCAGATCCGGCGGTCCCCGATGTCGACCAACCCGGCGAAGTCACCGGTTCCTACAGTCGGCGCATCCACCTGTGAGACCTCACGGATAGCACCAACCAGCGGCGCGCCAAACGGGATGAGTCCTGGGAAATACTGAATCCAACGCGGAATGGACACTATGACATGTAGGAGCGTTTTCGTCCCGACGGGAACGCCGGGTTTGGGGGCCCGTGCGAAATGGTTGACGCATAGCTCTTGCCGCCCGGGGCCCACGGCCCAGGGCGGCAGGGACCAGGTTGCAGGATTCCGCACGGCGTTCTAAAGCGATCTCACCGTGCGATTGTAGCAACGCGAATGCATCGCGCCTTATCCCGGCTTGCGGAGAGGCAAATCCGTTTCGCTGTGACGAAACGGTCTGGCAGACGTTGTGGGCGGTCAATGCTCATCGCCTGGACACATGCGCGTTTGCCGTGTGGGGGCGGGCGCGTACGCCGCCTGCGCATGAGCACGATCGATACGCCAATTGACTATCCAAAAGCAGCGCCCGCCCCAGGACGGGGCGGGCGCTTGCCGATGTGGTCCGGTCTGTCGCCCGCGGTATTCCGCGGCTCGCTCTAGGAGGCGAGCGTGCCGAGCGCGGTGCGGATCAGGTCGGCGACGGCGGTCGGCTGGGAGATCATGACGACGTGCGAGGCGTCGACATCGACTGTGATCGCCCCGGCCCGGGCGGCCATGGCCCGGAGCCCGTTAACGCCGATGGTCTTGTCTCCGGTGGCGATCACCGCCCAGGATGGGAGGCTCTTCCAGCCGGCCGGCCCAGACGGCTCCCCGAACCCCGATTCGGCTCCCGGCCGTTGGGAGACGGCCATCGCCGCGGCCAGGTCGGCCGGGAGGTCGGCACAGAAGACATCATGGAAGGCAGCTTGATCGATGTAGAGCTCGTGACCAGGAGCAGCCGGATCGCCGGATGGGAATTCCGCCGGGCGCAGGTTGGGGCCGAGCAGGCTGTCGGTCGCCTGGCTGGCGAGCGCCAGAACCGATTCGCCTTCGTCCGGAGCAAACGCGGCGACGTAGACCAACCCCACCGCATTCGGGATCTGCGGCGCGGCATTGGTGATCACCACGCCGCCGTAGGAGTGGCCCACGAGGAGAACCGGACCTGGGATCTGGTTGGCGACGCTGGCGAGGTACTCGGCGTCGCTAGCGACGCCCCGCAACGGGTTGGCCGGAGCCATCACGGTGATGCCGTCGGCATGCAGCTCATTGATAACGCCCGTCCAACCGGACGCATCGGCGAAAGCGCCGTGGACGAGGAGGACAGTCGGAGTGGAAGAGGCCGGGGTCGAGTCGGTCATTGGAGTACCCTCCTGGGCCTTGGTGATGGTTGAACGGGACAGGGTTGCCGCCGCAGCCAGGGCCGCTCCGGCACCGGCGACGCGGCCAAGGGCCGTGCGCCGGGAAAATCGACCGCCGAGGAGATCTGGAGTTCGGTCCGCACGAGACTGGTTCATCGGTCGTCCTCACCTTCACGCGTGCTGCTTACCGAAGCACTCCACAGATGAGCGCCGCGTCGTGTGCCGGCGTCGTGGCCAAATCGGCAGCATCGAACAGGAGTGAGTCCCTTACCTCCGGTGTGCGCATCACCGGGCTTCCGGAATCGCTCCGTGATCTGGGCCGCCGACGTCAGCGTTCTCGGTTCTCGGCACAGATATGAGGATGAGGCACGGTCGCCCCCGGCACACCGGGCAAACTGCTTGGTTTTGGCTACGAACCTACCAGGGAAAACCAGTCACTATTGCTGGGTTGAAGGAGTATCGGCGCGTCCCTTGTGGTCTGGCACGCCCGGATCGTCGGAGGTAGGGTCAGGGCTTGCCCTGCCCGGTCGCCAGCCGCGGTGCCGCGCAGGAGGGAACAGGGCACCGCAAGCGGATGCCCCTACAGCTCCGTCCGACGGAAGGAGCGCGGTCGACGCGCCACTAAGCAAGCCCGTTGCGGACCGCGAAAACCCCGGCTTCCACCCGCGACTTGACCTCCAACTTCCCCAGCAGGTTGGTGACGTGGCCACGGACGGTGCGATGGCTGATCGAGAGCGCCGTGGCGATCTCACGGTCAGTACGGCCCTCGGCGAGCAAGCGCAGGACCTCTCGCTCACGACGGGTCAAACCGATCGAATCCGCCGGCTGGCTGCTGGTTACCGAGGTGGTCGGCGTGCCGATGGTCTCGATCAGCGCGAGCGCGTGATCGACGGCGTCGTCCATCGGCAGGACCTGACCGGCTGCCCAGGACGCGGCGAAGGCTTCCTCGCCCAGGGCCGCGCGCGCGGCGGCAACCGCGGGCGTGCCGCTGGCTTGGGACACACCAGCGGGCGGCATTCCGTCCGCCTCATGCAGGGCGTCGGCCGCACCAATGAGGCGAACCGCGTCAACCTCTCGCCCCGCCCGCATGGCCATCCGTGCCACGTCGTTGAGCAGGTGGCCGATGGACCACCGGTCCTCGATGACGCGAAACGCGCAGAGCGATCGCCCAAACAGCGCCGCCGCCCGGTCGTCCTCACCGAGCGTGGCTGCCACCCGCCCCAGGTTGGCGAGCGTCCAGCCGGCGCTCCGAAGGTCTCCGTGCGCCTCGAAAGCGGGGAGCGCCACCTCAAAACACCCGATGGCCCGGGCGACATCGTCTTGGTGCTGCGCGAGGGATCCGAGTCCGTGCATGGCCATCGCGACGGCCCACTGATCGTCCAACACCCGGGCGAGGGCAAGGCTTTCGTTCAGCGCTGCTTCGGCCCGCTCGAACCGCGAGATCCGCTCCTGGCCGGGCGATGCCACGTGGCGGCCAAACAGGTCGTGGCTAGAGCCGATCGCCCGCAACGCCGCGACGACACCGGGCCGGTCGCCGACGGCCTGGTAGATGACGAGGGCTTCCTCGGCCAGCGCGATGCTGCTCGCGTAGCCCCCCTGGGCAAACCGGATCCAGGCCGCCGCGACGAGCGCTTTGGCGCGTGCCGGGGATGTCTTTCCATCCTTCGCCAGCACCCGCTCCAGCGCCTCGCGCGCCTCGCTCAGGTGCCCGCGGACGAGCCAGAACTGGCGCAGGGCGCCGCCCAGCCGGAGTGCCAGGTCTGGGTCGTACTCCGACGCCCAATCGAGGGCTGCCCGGACGTTAGGGAGCTCGATTGCCAGGCGATCCTGCCAGCGAGCCTGCCTCGGTCCGTCCAGTTCCGGCTCTGCCGTCTCGGCAAGCGCTAAGCACCAGGTCGCATGGGCCCGCCGCACGGCCTCACCCTCGCCGCTCGCGTCGAGCCGCTCCAGCCCGAACTCGCGGACCGTTTCCAGCATCCGGTAGCGCGGCTCGTCCGCCATCAGGTACCCGACCTGACGCAGCAGGCTGTTCTCGGCAAGCGATTGGATGATGTCCAGCATGGTGTGGGTCGGCGGGAGTCGGGAGTCAACGGAGGACCCGGGCACGCTTCCCGCGACCGGACTTCCGCCTCCCGACAGGATTTCGCACACGACTTCAGCGGAGCGAAGCTCGAAGCCACCGACGAAGATGGCCAGGGGTCCGAACACGACCTGCTCGATGGGACCCAGCAGACCGTAACTCCAGGCGATGGCCGCGCGCATGGTCTGCTGCCGGTCCGGCCGGTCGCGGGCGCCCCCGGTCAGGAGCGGCAGCGCGCGGTCCAGCCGGGCCAGCACCGCCGCCGGCGGCAAAGCTCGGACGCGAGCGGCCACCAGCTCGATCGCCAGGGGCAGTCCGTCTAATCGGGCGCAGACCGCCGCCACGGTCGGCGCATTCTCGGCCGTCAGGGCGAATGTGGGGTCGGCCGCCCGAGCCCGGGTCACGAAAAGCTGCACGGCCTCCGGGATCGCCAGAGGATCCACGATGACATCGTGCTCGCCCGACACGTGGAGCACGACGCGGCTGGTGGCGAGGACGGTTAGCCCCGGGCAGATGATCAGCAGGTCGACGAGGCGGGGCGCGGCCTCGACCACCTGCTCGAGGTTGTCCAGGACGAGCAGGACCTGTCGCGGTCGCAGGTGCGCCGCGAGTTGCTCCGTCATCGATCGCGGACCATTGTCGCTGAGGCCGAGGGCATGGGCGATCGTCGGCAGCACCAGATCTGGGTCCCGGACGGCGGCCAGGTCAACCATGCAGACGCCGTCGGCGAAGGCGGGCGCGACCTCGGCGGCGGCCTGGAGGGCGAGGCGCGTCTTGCCGACGCCGCCGGGACCGGTCAGGGTGACGAGGGGTACATCGTCACGCAGCATGAGATCGACGATCTCGCGGACCTCGTGCTCCCGCCCGATCAGCGGTGTACGAGGTCGAGGCAACGCTGATCGCGGAGCATCTCGCTCCATCAGTGGGACAACGCGATGGCGACGCTCCATAGACTCAGCGGGCGATTCTGTACCCACCCTAATCAAGCCCATTGCGTACGGCGAACGCGGCAGCAGCGGTGCGAGAGTCCATCCCAAGCTTCGTGAGCAGATTGGTCACGTGGTAGTTGACCGTCCGGGTACTAATGAACAGCAGCGCGGCGATGTCGCGATCGTGCAGTCCCCTGGCTACCAGACGCAATACTTCGCGCTCCCGGGCAGTCAGCCCACCTGCCCGCTCTACCTCTGCAGCCTTGGGTTCCATTGGCGGGACATCATTTGCGCCCACGGCGAGGGCCGCGGCGATGGCATCGTCCAGGAGGATAGCCTCCCCGGCCGCCCATGTTGCCGCGAACGCCTCCGGATCGAGACCTTCCCGGGCGCTCGCGATGGCTTGTTCGTGCCGCATGCGCTGCCATGACTCGACCCCAAGGCCGAGTTCCTCCCGAAGCACGGCCGTCGCCGCGAAGAGATGGGCTGCCCGCTCGAATCGGCGCTGAGAGGCCGCCACGCAGGCGATGCCGGCGAGGGCATTGGTCAGAAAGCGGCGGTCGCCGTGGTCGTGGGTGAGGGCAACGCTTTCCTGGTAGGCGGCCAGTGCCCGCTCGTGCTCTCCGGCCCTATGCGCGACGTCGCCAAGGATCCGCAAGGTATCCCCAAGGGCCCAGGTGTAGCCGAGGGCCCGCTGACGCTCGACCGCCGCCGCCGCGTGAGTTGCGGCTCGGACGGTATCGCCCTGAGCGAGCGAAATCTGGGCGAGGTTGGCCTGGGCGACGCTGACGAGCTGTGGCCCGGCCGGTTGTTCGGCCTCGATCGCGAGCAGCATCGTCAGCGCCTCCTCCATCTGCGCCACCGCCCGCTCGTGGTCGCCGCGATGCATATCAACCAGACCAAGCTCTTGCAACGCCGCGGCCGCATTCGGCCAATCATCGACCATCCTGGCCAGATGCAGGGCCTCACCCTGCATGGATCTGGCGGCCTCGGGCTCGCCCTGGAGCCTGGCCAGCCAACCGGCAGCCCGCAGAGACCGCATCCGCGCGGGCGACGGCACCGATTCGCCGATCGCCAGCGCCCGTTCCAGCCAGTGCCGCCCCTCGCGGTAGTGTCCCCGGACCGCCCAGTACCGGGCCATCGCCTCAGCAAGCCGAAGAGCGATGTCGGTCTCTCCGCTGGTGATCGACCACTCCAGCGCCGCGCGGACATTGTCGTGCTCGGCGTCAAGCCGATCCAATTCGCGCTCGTACTCCGGGCCGTCGATCAGCGCCGACGCTTGCTCGGTGATCTCCAGGAAATAGGCGGCGTGGGCAGCGCGGACGCCCGGCTCCTCACCGCTGGTCGCGAGGCGCTCCATGCCAAACTCGCGAACCGTCTCCAGCATCCTGAACCGCGGTTCCTCCGGGAGCAATCCTCCCTGCTGGCGCAACAGGCTGTTCTCGACCAGGGACTGGACGACGTCGATCATCGAATAGGGCGGCGGCAACTGGAACCGCGAGGTTTCCGAATCCTGCCGGTCCGGCCCATCGAACGCACCGCTCGACAGCAGCTTGCAGACGGCCTGGGCGGAGCGCAACTCGAAACCACCCACGAAAACCGAGAGCCGGGGCAGCAGCGTCTGCTCGATCGGCCCGAGGAGGTCAAAGCTCCAGGTGATCGCGGCGCGCATCGTTCGCAGGCGATCCGGCTGATCCCGCGCTCCCCCGGTCAGGAGGAGCAGGGTGTGATCCAGACGGGCCATCAGTGCCTGAGGAGGCAGGGCGGGGATCCGGGCAGCCGCCAGCTCGATCGCGAGCGGAAGCCCATCGAGCCTGGTGCAGATGGCCGAGACTGTGGCCGCGTTCGCCGCGCTCAGGGCAAAGCCGGGGCTCGCGGCCCGGGCGCGGGTGACAAACAACTGGACGGCCTCGGCCGCCGGCAGCGGATCGACCGGGACATCGTGCTCGCCCGTGAGCCTGAGCACCACCCGGCTCGTAGCGAGAATCGTGAGCTGCTGGCAATCGGCGAGCAGATCGGCAATCCGCGGGGCGGCGTCGACCACCTGCTCCAGGTTATCGAGGACGAGCAGCAGATGGCGCCCCTGCAGATAGGCGACCAACTGGCGATAGACCGGTAGCGGACCCGTATCGCTGAGGCCCAACCCACGGGCGATGGCGGGCAAGACCAGATCTTGATCGTGTATCGCCGCGAGATCGACAAACCTGGCCCCGTCGCCGAACTCCCCGGCGACCTCGGTAGCAACCTGCAACGCCAGGCGGGTCTTGCCGACGCCGCCTGGGCCGGTCAGGGTCACGAGGGGTACGTCGTCGCGGAGGAGGAGATCGCGGACAGCGGCAACATCGTGCGTGCGCCCGACCAACGGCGTCCGCGGCAACGGCAGCATCGGCGGTAGGTCAATATCCCGGTCAGGAGTGGGCGGGGACGGGGCCAGACGAAGTCGAGGCGGCTCGACCGGTGATCGTTCATCCATGGTCAGGTCGTTAGCTCCGGTCGTCTGGGCGAACAAGCAGGTCTGTTTGTACGTTACGGCAGCGGCATCGAGTGTCAAGTGTCGAGCATCGCGACCCACATTGATGGGCCGGTGCGCATTTGCCACATGCTAGATGCCGCTTGACAGGCTCCGGGGTCGGCCTTAGATTGCACCCAACTGACCCAAATCAGCCCTTCGGGACCCGGTACTTCTGGGCGTCCGGCCTGACGTTTTCGCACCGTCGCGAGGACATTTTGCCGCATCCCCGCATTTCCGGCCCCGGATTCCGGGTCTCCTGCGCTTGCCCGACTGCCTCAGGAAGAGACAGGGGAAGCGCGCCGGATTCGTCCCCGGGAAGGGTGTGAGCGCGGCAGCTGGCAACTCTCCGACGTCACTGAAGAGGTGGAGGTCCAGAAACAATGGTGCACAAGGAAGCCGTCTGGAAGCTCGTCGAAAACCACAAGGCCGGCCGCCTGAGCCGGCGCGACTTTCTCCTCGATGCCGCCGCGATGGGATTCTCCGCTACCGCCATCGCCGGGGCACTCACCGCGACGACCTTCAAGGCGATGCCGGCCCTGGCCCAGGACTTGCCCGAAGTCGCCCGGGAGAACACGGTCGTCGCCTGCCGCTCGGCCATCGCCGGCAAGTTCGACGAGGCGGAACTCTGGAACCCATTCATCCCCGCCGCGAGCCATCAGCTGGGCCCCAGCTGTCTACGAGCCACTGGCGTTCTACAGCGCGTTCCAGACAAGATCATCATGTGGCTGGCGGAGAGCTATGAGTACGCGCCGGACTACATGACGCTGACGGTCAAGACCCGGCCGGACGTCACCTGGAGCGACGGAACGAGCCGTTCACGGCCGAAGACGTGGCGTACACCTTCAACCACGCTGGTGGAGCTCGGTTCCGCGGTCAAGTGGGGCGCCAACGTCCAGCAGTTCGTCGAGACGGCAGTGGCGACCGACGCGAACACGGTGGTCTTCAACTTCAAAGTGCCGGCTCCGCGATTCTTCGAGTTTATCTCCTACAAGTTCGATATCGGCGTCTACATCGTGCCGAAGCACATCTTCGAGGGGCAGGACTGGACGACATTCACCACTTCGATCTCGCCACGGATTGCCGGTCACCACCGCGCCGTGGAGGGTTGTCTTCACCTCAGTCAAGATCAGAAGGTTCTCGACCGGACCGATACCTGGTGGGGCGTCGATGCCGGCGTCGGCAAACTGCCCGCGCCGAGCGCTTCGTCTATCTGCCAGATCCGGGCGAGCAGGGCCTGGCACCGGCATCATCTCCAACCAGTACGACATCACCACCGGCATTCAGCCGGCGACGTTCCCGACCGTCTTCGACGGCAGCGACAAGGTCATCACCTGGACCGGCCGCGAGGAGCCATTCGGCAACGTCGACTGGTGGCCGCATTCCCTCTACCTGAACAACGAAGTGGCTCCGTGGGACGACCCCAATGTCCGCTGGGCGATCAGCTACTACATCGACCGCGAGCAGATCATCGAGGTCGGCTGGACGCGGGGCCAGTCTCCCGTCGACCCTGTTCGTCCCGGACTACCCGGGGCTCAAGCCGTTCGTCGAAGCGGTCGCCGATCTGATCGAGCAGTACCCCTACTGGAGTACAACCCGGAGAAGGGCGACGCCTCTGCTCGAAGCCAAGGGTTGGACCAAAGAGGACGACATGTGGCACGACGAAACGGGCGCGCCGGTCACCCTGGAGATCATCTCCTTCTTCGACTTCACCGGCGTCGGCCCGGTCGTCGTCGAGCAGCTGAAGCGGGCCGGCATCGAGGCCACCTACGCCGAGCCGCCGGATATGTTCACCCGCTTCTGCGCGGGCGACTACACCGGCGCCTCTTCGGCCACGGCGGCAGCTATCAGCGGCGACGTCTGGTACTCGCTGAACCTGTACCAGACCGGCATCGAGAAGATCCCCGGTGGCCACCTCGTCAATTTCTCGCGCTGGCACAACGACGAGTACGACGCGCTCGTCGATGAGCTCTACGGCATCAGCCCGACCGAGACCGACAAGGTCATGGAGATCTGGACGGAAGTGCATGGAGATCTGGCTGCCGGAAAACCCGGACATCCAGATCTCTCAGGGCCTACACCGCCTGCCGATGAACACGACCAACTGGACGAACTGGCCGACGCGCGGAGAACCCATACGTCAACCCGGCCCACTTCCACCTGACCTGGGGCCTGGTGTTGCATACCATCGAGCCGGCGACTCCGGCGTAGTACGGCGTTCGGCGTTCGGCTCGACGATCTGCGCGGGAAGGGGGCCGGGTCGCCTTCTCCCAACGCCGCGCCGAACGCCACTCGGCATCCCAGTAGTCCACGGAGGGAATCACGTGCCACTCGAATATGTCCTTAGGCGACTGGGTATTTTCTTCCTGACTATCTGGCTTGCGGCCACGGTCAACTTCTTCCTGCCCCGCCTTGGCGGGGGCGATCCAGTCCGGCAACAACTGGTGCAGCAAGCCGCCATGGGCGGCAGCATCCAGACCGGCATGGAAGACATGATCGCCATATATGACGAAAAATTCGGCCTGAACAGGCCACTGTGGCAGCAGTATTTGACCTATCTGGGCGATACCGCCCGGTTCGATTTCAACTACTCGATCACCAACTACCCCTAGACCGTGATGTCCATCATAGCTGAATCGTTCCGTGGACCATGGGCCTGCTGATGACCACGATCATCATCTCCTGGATCATCGGAGGGCTGCTGGGGGCATTCATGGGCTGGCCACGGTCGCCCAAATGTCCTCCATTACATTATGCCCCCGCTCCTCTCCCTGAACGCGATCCCCTTTTTCTTGCTCGGGCTCGTGCTGGTCTACGTGTTCGCCTTCCGCCTCGGCTGGTTTCCGCTCCTCTATGGCTACACCCCCGGCACCTTCCCGCAGTGGAGCTTCGCGTTCGTGCAGGACGTCCTCTACCACTCGGTCCTACCCGCCCTCTCGATCATCCTCGTCTCGATCGGCGGTTGGGCCCTGTCGATGCGGGCGATGATGGTGACGACAACCGGCGAAGATTATGTCACCTACGCCGACGCCAAGGGCCTGAAGGACAGCACGATCTTCGTCCGCTACGCGATCCGCAACGCCCTGCTGCCCCAGACGACGGCCCTCGGCCTGGCGCTCGGCCAGGTGATCGCCGGGACGATCATCGTCGAAGTCATATTCTCCTACCCCGGCATCGGAAAAGTGCTCTTCACGGCCATCCGCGGCTCGGATTACTTCCTGGTCCAGGGTATCGTCTTCATGCTGATCCTCGCGATCGGCATCACCACCCTGATCCTCGACTTCATCTACCCACTGCTCGATCCACGGATCACCTACACGAAGAACTAGCGTTCGGCGTACGGCGTTCCGGAGTGGCATTGGACGGGTACAGAGAACATGACGATGGACCCCGGCAGCACAACTCACCGTTGGGAGAAGTCCGTCGATCTTGCGGTTGCTGTTCTGACAAGGCCCACCAAGTCTCGGCCTCGTGATGAGCTCTACGGCCTGACCAGAGAGGCCCGGCGGGCCGCAACATCCATACCGGCGAACATCGCCGAAGGTCGAGGGCGATCAAGTCCAAAGGAGTACGTCCAATTCCTTACGATCGCAAACGGCTCTCTCTGCGAACTGGAAACGCCACCTTATCGTGGCGCAGAAACTTGACTTCAGCGCCACGAACCAGATTTAATCGACCTGCAAACCCGCATAACAACTTCCATCGCGCCAGCTCTTGAACGCGCTCATGCGCCGCTTCGTTCCCCAACCGTTCACGAAGACAACAGCAAAGACTACGAGTAAATCCGAACACCGAACGCCGAACGCCGAACGAACCGGACCACCGAAACCAGGAGTACCGATGGCAGTTGCGGTCCAAGAAAGCGCGGTTCCCCTCCCCCGTCGCGAATCGAGCCTCCGGCGCATCGGCCTGGAGTTCTTTCGCTATTGCCGGCGCAACAAGTCGCTGCTCGTCGGGATGGCGTTCATCCTGGCGCTGGTCCTGTTCGTGATCATCGGCCGGATGACGGTCGACGTGGTCGAGGCCCGGCCGCTGTCGGTCCGCAGCCTGGAATCCCCCTCGCGCGAGTTGCCCTTCGGCAGCGACAAACAAGGCCGCAACCTGTACGCGGTCATGGTCGAGGGCACGCCGCTGACCTTCCAACTGGGCCTCTTCTGCGGCTTCATGGGCGTGGTCCTCGGCGCCGCCACCGGGTTCATCGCCGGGTACTACGGCGGCATCGTCGACGAAATCCTCAAGGTAATCATCGACGTCGGGCTGACCGTTCCGGGCCTGCTCATCCTGATCGTCCTGGCGATGCGTATCCAGGGCGGCATGACTGTCTGGCAGATGACCTTCGTGATCACCGTGATCGCCTGGCTCTATCCAGCCCGAACGATCCGGGCGCAGGTCCTGACGCTCAAGCAACGCAGCTACATCCAGGTTGCGCGGATGTCGGGCATGAACGGCCCGGAGATCATCGTCAAAGAGATGCTCCCGAACCTCCTCCCCTACCTCGTCGGGACGTTCGTGACCTCGATCTCGGCCGCAGTCCTCGCCGCGATCGGCCTGGAAATGCTCGGCCTGGGCCCGTTCGAGGCGCCAACGCTGGGCATGACGCTCTACTGGGTCAACTACAACGCGGCGATCATCAACGGCTGGTGGTGGTGGTGGACCCCCCCGATCGTGGTGATATCCTTCCTGTTCACCGGCCTCTTCCTGATCGCCGTCGGCCTCGACGAATTCGCGAATCCTCGATTGCGGAATAGGGTGTAGTCGGGGAAAGCCCCCTAACCCCCCGGCCCCCTTCCCCCCACGTGTGGGCTCACAAGGGTAGGTATTTATTGGGAAGTGTGGATCTGGCGGGCATTGTGCGGGCGGTGAGCGGTTCTGCGGCGACGTTCCGAACCGGCCTCCCCGGCCCCCCGCCGCCGCCCAATCGCCCGTCGCCACGACCAACCCGTGCACAGGTCGCCGGATGCTCGCCGTGCTGCCCTTTCGATACCTACCCCTGTGAGCTGCCGCAGCGGGGGGAAGGGGGAGACGTGTTCAACTCCTACCCGCGCGTTCCCTCCCGCTTCGTCATCCTGAGCTTGCGAAGGATCTTGGCGCGTGAGCGTCTTCGTGCTCGTTGGATGACGCCGGGCGCCGCATCCACCGCGTAGTGTCGGGGTCGGCGGCAAAGGCCGCTCGGCGGCCAAGATCCTTCGCAGGCTCAGGATGACGGTGATGCGATTGGGCGCCGTTCTCCCCCTCCCCCCGCGCACGGGAGGAAGGGGGCCGGGGGGTTAGGGGGCCACTACGCCACCGTTGCCGCCGCCTTCGCCGCCGCCCGCGCCGTCGCCATCAGCCCATCGAGCTCACCCGCCTCAACTGTCGGCTTGTCCTTATAGAGGAAGCAGGCGGCGGCCCGCCCCTCGTCGGTGCGGTAGAGCGGTGGGATCGACTGGCGACAGATGTCCATCACGTTCGGGCACCGGCTCGCAAACCGGCACCCCTGAACGACCTCCGGCGAGGAGGAGGTATCGGCGGAGACGTCCTGCGCACGCCAATGGGCCGCGTTGTGGGCTGAGGGAATCGAGTTGATCAGCAGCTGCGTGTACGGGTGGGCCGGCTTCTTTACCACCTGTTCGACATCCCCCACTTCGGCCATTTCGCCCCGGTAGAGCACGACGATGTTGTCGCTCACCTGGTAGGCCGTGGTCAGGTCGTGGGTGATATACAGCATAGAGATGCCGTAGCGGATATGGAGCTGGCGTAGGCTCTCCAGGATCGTCGCCCGCAGGGAGGCGTCGACCATCGAGACCGGCTCGTCGGCGATGATCAGCCGGGGCCGGATCAGAACCGCCCGGGCGACCATGATCCGCTGCCGCTGGCCACCGCTGAGCTGATGCGGGTGACGG
Source organism: uncultured Chloroflexia bacterium (assembly GCA_963724285.1). Classification (GTDB taxonomy): domain Bacteria; phylum Chloroflexota; class Chloroflexia; order Thermomicrobiales; family UBA6265; genus CAVRUD01. The sequence continues at coordinate 19,187 of CAVRUD010000002.1, forward strand.
CCGAGCGTCTCCTCGGGCCGCAAGCCGACCGCATTGAGGGTCTCCTCCATCAGGCGCCGGGTCTCGGCCCTCGAGCGGCCAGCTTGAACTTGCGGATCGGCACTTCCAGCACGTGGTCGACCGTGTAGAACGGGTTGTAGACCTCGTAGGGGTCCTGGAAGATGACCTGGACGTCGCGCAGGAACTGGCGTCCGCTCCTCCCGGCATTGGCGACTCGGATGTCCTTGCCCTGGTAGAGCACTGCGCCGCTGGTCGGGGCAGCCACGCCGAGCAGGAGGCGGGCCAGGGTCGTCTTGCCGCTGCCGCTCTCGCCCACGATCGCCGTAATGCTGGGCGGCTCGGCGTGCGATGTTGAGCGAGAAGTCGCGCAGGGCGTGGTTCTTCTGCTTGCTCGGAGATGCAAGCCTCCCCCGAAGATCTTGGTGGCGTGCCGAACTTCGAGCAATGGCGGCATACGGCTTCCTCGACTCCGTTCGGACTCCTCAATACAGATGGCATGCGACCCGCCGCCCCGGTTGCACCTCGCGCAGGGGAGGATCCACGATCGCGCAGCGGTCGAACGCCCGCGGGCAGCGCGCACGAAACGCACAACCCTTCGGCCGGTGGAGGAGCGACGGCGGCACCAGGAATGCCCTGGAACGTCGCCTTTGTTCTCGAACGACGGCAGGCTGGCGATCAGCATCTGGCTGTAGGGATGAAGCGGCTCCCGAAACATGTCGGCGACATTCGCGACCTCGGCAAAGTTGCCGGCGTACATGATCCCGACCCGATCGACGACCTGGGCCATCAGCCCCATGTCGTGCCCGATCAGCAACAGCGACGCGCCCAGCTCTTCCTGGACTTGAGGAGGGTGTCCATCACCTGACGCTGAACCACCACGTCGAGGGCGCTGGTCGGCTCATCGGCGATGATCACTTTGGCCGCAGACTGATCGCGATCGCGATGCAGACCCGCTGCTTCATGCCGCCGCACAGCTCGTGCGGGTACATGTTGGCGACCTCGCGCCGGAGACCGACGCTGTCGAGCAATTCGGCAATGCGGTCGTCGAGCGCCTTGCCGGACAGGTCGACACCGTGGTCGCGGAGGGAATCGCGCAGATTGCTCGCGGACCTTTATGACCGGATTGAGCGAATTCATCGCTCCCTGGGCGACCAGCGCGATCTTGGCCAGCCGGGCCTGGCGCATCTCCTCCCGGGTCAGTTGGCGCAAGTCGGTGCCTTCCAGCACAATCTCCCCGCGCTCGATCTGTCCCGGCGGCCGGATCAGGCGGAGCAGGGCCAGGGCGATGGTCGATTTGCCCGAACCCAGATTCGCCGACGAGTCCCAGGCGCTCGCCCCGGGCAATCGACAGGTTGACGCCGTTGACGGCCTTCACCGCCCCTCGGGACGTGTGGTAGTGGACGTGAAGGTCCCGGACTTCGAGCATGCCACCAGCGTCCACATTACACTCCGGTCAGTGAGTACGCCCTGGTCTGCGCTCCCAGAGGGACGACGAAGGCATCTGGGCGGTTAGTCGCTTGGGAATCGGCAATTCGCGATTCTTGCATAATCACTCGGTTGTTCGGTCAGTGCGCATCATAGCCGATGCCGGGTGACCGTCAAGCCGATGCCTCCGCGCCAGTGGCGTCAAGGAAGTACCGGCACAGGAGGGAACGATGCCCCAAACTGCCGGCAAGATCCCGGTCTACCTCGAAGTCGGCAAGAAGAAGACATTTGCCGGTCCGCTGGAATGGCCCGGCTGGTGCCGCAGCGGGACAGACGAAGAATCGGCCCTGCAGGCACTGCTGGCGACCGGCCCGCGCTACGCGCGGATCTTCTCGCGGACGAAAATCGACTTCTCCGCGCCAGACGATGTGTCGGTCTTCGAGATCGTCGAGCGGCTGAAAGGTAGCAGCGCGACCGATTTCGGCGCCGCCAACATTGCGCCGGACTACGACTCCGGGAAGATGGACAAGGAGGAATTCGAGCGCGCCCGGGAGATTATCAAGGCTACCTGGAAAGCGCTCGACAAGGCAATCGCCGCGGCAAAGGGCAAGGAGCTGAGCAAAGGACCTCGCGGCGGCGGCCGCGAACTCGACGGCGTTGTCGAGCATGTGGTCATGGCCGATGGCGGCTACTTGAACAGGCTCGGCCACAAGGTTCCCGCTACCGACGAGACCAACCTGGAAGAGCGGCTCGACCTTACCCGGCAAACGGTCATGCAGGCGCTCGACGCCGCCGAGCGGGACGAGATCCCGGAACGCGGCCCCCGCGGCGGCCAGATGTGGACGCCCCGCTACTACATCCGCCGCAGCACCTGGCACACCCTCGACCACGCCTGGGAAATCGAAGACCGAATCGTCACGTAGGGCATCCGAGTTGAATCACCCGGTCCTGTTCGTAGGGGCGGACCTCTGTGTCCGCCCGATGGCCAACCGGGGCGTTTAAGGTTGGAGACGGCGTTCCGAAATCGTGGCGTCGCGTTGGCGATCGGGCGACACGGAGGCCCGCCCCGACCAGACGTGGCTACGCGGTCGAAGCCGTCGCCTCCGGAACAGGTGCCTCCTCCAACTCCGCGGCAGTCGTGAAGGTCGCATCCTCAGTCGAAGTCACGCCGCCCGGTCCGGTCGCGACAACGCGGTAGTGGTACAGCGTGCTCGGGCCAAGCGATTCGATCTCAGCCCGGTAGGCTCCGTCGGGCTCGACCTCGGCCTGGACAGTCGTCCCGTACAGGGTATCTAAGCCGAACTCGACCGAGATGGCGTCGGCATCCGTTGCCACGATCCGCATGACAACCCTGGTTGCCTCGACCTCCGTCACCTCCACGGACGCGACCGCCGGCGGGGTCGGCGCAGGTTCCGTCGGCGTTGGGCTGAGCGTAGCGGTCGGCTCGACGGTCGGAGTCGCTTCGACCGTCGGGGTTGGAGTCTCGGTTGCGGCGGGCGTGGCGGTTGGGGTTGCCGTGGGCTCCGGCGTCGCTGTCGCCTCGACGGCAGGGGCCAGACCGGGCGCGACCGCAAACAGGCGAGACGCCGTCGCCCGGCTGCTCGATCCCGTCGCGGTGATCGTTGCATCACCAACAGTCGCCCCGGTCGGGATCGCGACGGTTGCGCTCGCGCTGCCCGTGGACGAGGCGGTAGCACTCCCCAGCGATTGCGTGGCGCCACTCCCCTGTCGCCACGAAAGCGCGACCGACTCTCCATTGCCGAAGCCGCGCAGGGTCGCACGGATCGACGTTCCGCTCGGTCCATCGCTTGGGGACAAAGTCAAGGTCGATGAGACCGAGAAGGACGCTCCGGCCCGGCCTGCTGCCGCACCACCAACTCCTTCAACCGCGTGCGAACCAAGGTACGCCGCGGGAACGGCAAAACTAACCGAGGCACTTCCTGAGTAAGAGGTCTGGACCGTTGCCACGGTGGCGGTACTGGCCGCGTGGCGCCAGGTGACCGAGATGGGCTGGTTCGCCCCATAGCCACGCAGCGTCGCGGTGACCGAGGTGCCGACGGGGCCGCTCGTCCGGTTGAGCCGAAAGCTCGGCACGATGGAGAACGATCCGGTCGCGCGGCGCTTGCTCGTCGCGCCGATGGCGGTGACGACCACCTTGGTCATCGGGCCCTTTGGCACCGTGACGTGTCGCCGTGGCCGTGCCGGACGACGACGCCTTGACGGTCGCCAGCGGGGTCGATCCGACCTTGGCCCAGTGGATCGCGACGTTCTCGCCGGAGGTGAAGCCCTTGCAGGTCACCGTCGCGGTCGAATCGACGATCCCCGACACTGGTGAGACCGCGCACGACGCCGTCCCTCCGCCGCTGGAGGCGGTCCCGGCAAGGATCTCCGGCAGCGTGCCGAAGCCGTATCCCATCGAGCGCAGGCCGTCGATGATGCCCGGCAGACGCCGGACCATCTTGCGAGTAGGTGCCCAGGTGCAACACGTAGATATAGCCGTTGCCGTGGTTGGTTAGAACCCGATTGATGATCTGATCGCGGGAGAGTCCGTTCCACCCGAGCGTGTCGACCGTCCACTTCATGTGCTGCCCGAACCCGACCGCCGCGATATCGCGTAACACGCTGGCGTCGTAATCCCCGTATGGCGGCCGGAACATCGGCCGGGTGGTTCGACCGGCTGCCGCCACGACGCGCTGTTCGGTCGCGATCAACTCCGCCAGTCGCTCGGCGGGTGTCAGCGGGGCGGTACCGCCGCTCAGACCGGTAAACGAGCGGTGCGTCTGGCTATGGTTGAGGAGGTGGTGCCCCTCGTTCACCATCCGCCGCACGAGACCTGATTGGACCTCGGCATACCACCCGGTGAGGGCGAAGCTCGCCTTCACCCCCTTGGCCGCGAGCGTATCCAGGATCGAGGCGGTATAGCCCTGCTCGACATCGGCGTCGAACGATAGGCATACCGCCTTGACCGCCAACGAGCCGCGGGTGATGTTCACCGCCGGAGAACTGACCCTGAGGGTGACGCCGCTGCTATGGATCCAGCCGCTCACGCTCGGAGCGGAGACGCGAAACCAGGCGCTCGCGGTGGCGGTACACGTGACGACGGTCCCCCGCGACAACGAGCCGATCCACGTGTTCGCGGAGGACGGTCCCGAACGGACCGCGAGCGACGCGACGTTGACCGTCGCGCTCACGCCGCTGAGCGGCACCGCCTCTGCCTCAGGCGCGGCGGCGAGCGCGGCCCCGGCACAGGCCGCCCCGAGCCCCAGGCGAAAGAGGCCACGGCGAGAAATGGACGCACGGCGTTGCTGGACCACGGCGGGGCCTCCCATACGACGACATCGATGCATTTGTGTGCGAGACATTTTGCCCCTAACACGGCATCCAAGTCCAGGGAAAGCCATCCCGGGCGCGAAACTGCATCAAACGGGCCTTAGAGCACGTTTCAAAACGGAGCAGACGCCGGCAGAGTCCCCGATTCGGTGGGAACGCGGATCAGGCCAGGTCGTGCGTGAAGGCGTAGGCGACGGCGGCGGTGCGGGAGCCGACGCCGAGTTTCGTCAGGACGTGGAGGACGTGGTGCTCAACCGTGCGCTCGCTGATCGAAAGGCGGTCGGCGATCTCTCGATTGGCGTTCCCAGCGGCGAGCAGTTGCAGCACCTCCAATTCGCGCGGGGTCAGGGTGGCTCCAGCGCGCGGGACAGCAGCCCGTTCCGACTCCAGGCGGCCGGGAACCACGGAGCCGAGGGCCATGGCTTCGGCGACGGCCTGCTCTAGCGGCATCCTCCGGCCCGCCTCCCACTCCGCGGCAAAGACGTCCGCGGTCAGCGCCGCACGCACGGCCGCCACGGCGGGCCCGTAGTCGGGGTGGGGTTGGACGATCGACGCCGTCGGGACGCCGACCGCCTCGCGCAGGGCCTCCCCCGCCCCGAGCAGGCGAGCCGCCTCCCGCGGCTGCCGGATGACCTCGGCGATCTGCCCCATCACCTCGAGGCCGCCGGTCAGCCCCCACCGGTCGCCGACGTCCCAGCGCAAGGCGAGGCTCTCACGGCCGAGCGCTAATGCCCGCGTAGAGTCCCCCTGCTTGAGAGTCTGCTGGGCGATGGTGGCGAGGGCAGCTGCCGTCCCTGGCGTGTGTCCGGCCGCACGGAACAGGGCTAACGCCTCCTGGCAAAGTGCGATCGCTCGCGCGTGGTCAGCCGGCGTCTCGCGGCTGGCGAACCAGCCGAGTTGACTCAGCACCCAGCCGACCCTGGCCCGATGGCCGATGGTTCGAAACAGCCCGAGCGCCTCCTGGAAGAGCGCGTGCCCGGCCCGCGGCTCGCGCCACGCCGCCGACGTGGCGAGCAGGAAGAGCGCGTCGGCGGTCCCCGCCTGATCGCCAACGACCCGGGCGCACCGCAACGCCTCGCCGGCCAGTTCGTCGGTGCGTCCGAACTCCCCCTGCTGGCGCGCAATCAGCGCAGCGATGACCAGCGCCGGGGCGCGGACCTCGGCCGGAACTCCCTCGCTTGCCGCCAGGGCGCGCTCCAGCCAGCGCCTTCCCTCCGCCGTCAGGCCGAGCACCCACCAGAGCGGTTCCAGGGCACTCGCCAGCCGTAGCGCCGTCTCGGCGTCGCCCTTCTCCAGCACCCAGGTCAGCGCCGCCCGGAAGTTGCCCTGTTCGGCCAGCAGCGGCTCGCGCCACAAACCCGGCCCCAATCCCCAGAAGGCGGCGCGCGCCCGCTCGGCCACGGCCAGGCAATGAGCGGCGTGGGCAGCCCGGACCGGCGTCGCCTCCCCACGGGCTTCCAGACCCTCCAGCCCGAATTCGCGGACGGTCTCCAGCATGACGTAGCGTGGCTCGGGTCCCGATCCCGCGGCCGGCCGCACCAGGCTTTTGTCCACCAGCGACGAGATGCCGTCCAGCACCGAGACAGGAGGCAGCAGACAGGAGACAGCAGGGGATGGTTCGTCCGCTATCCGCTGTCCGCCGTCTGCTGTCTTTTGTCCGCAGACCGCTTCTGCGGCGTCGAGGGTGAAGCCGCCGACGAAAACGGCAAGGCGGCGGAAGAGGGCTTGCTCGACAGGCGCGAGCAAGTCGTAGGACCAAGCGATCGCATCGCGCATGGTCCGCAGCCGCATCGGCGCGTCGGTCGGCCCGCCGGTGAGCAGCGGCAAGCGCGGCTCCAGTCGGTTGAGCAAGGCTTGGATTGAAAGATGGCGCACCCGGGCCGCGGCCAGCTCGATGGCCAGGGGCAGCCCGTCCAGGCGGCGGCAGATTTCGGCAGCCGCCTGAACATCGGTGTTACTTGGGGCAAGGCTGGCATCGGTGGTCTGGGCACGGTCGAGAAAGAGCCGGACCGCCGCGGCCCGCCCGAGCTGATCCGGCTCGGCGTGTGGCTCCGGGAGCGCCAAGGGCGGGACCGGGTAGCCATACTCTCCCGAGATCCGCAGCAGCGCCCGGCTCGTCACCAGCATCGTCAACCGGGGACAGGCCGCGAGGAGCTCGGCGATGACCGGGGCGGCCGCCGGGATCTGCTCGAAGTTGTCGAGCACCAGCAGCAGGTGCTTCGGGCGCAAGACGGCGTGCAGCCGGGGGAGCAAGGGTTGGCCGCCGATATCCAGTACCCCGAGCGCCTGCGCCACGGACGCGGTCACCAGGTCCGGATCGCGGATCGGGGCGAGGGGCACGAAGACCACGCCGTCGGCGAAGTCGTCGGCCGCGTCGGCCGCGACCCGCAGGGCCAGCCGGGTCTTGCCGACGCCGCCGGGGCCGGTGAGGGTCAGCAGGCGGACATCGTCGCGCAGGAGTAGCTCGCGCACCGCCGCTACCTCGCGCTCCCGTCCAACGAGGAGCGTGCGCGGAAGCGGCAAGAAGGATCGCGCCGTGGGCGAGGACGCTGCGGACATGGCACCTCCGCGCCGAGACGTAGGTAGTGAAGATGATACTCCGGCGGGGAACTTACCACCGGGTAGGACCATCTCCCTCACCCCGCGACTGGGCGAAGAAGCGCGTGCAGATCAGCGCGCAGGCCAGGTGGAGCAACCCCTTCATCAGGTCTGCCCGCCGCTCGTAGTGAACACCGAGGCGCCGGCAGCCGAGCAGCCAGGCGAAGGTCCGCTCCATCACCCACCGATGTCGACCCAGCCGTTCCGGGCACGCAGCGCACGCCGAAGAACCGGATAGTCGTAGGCTTTGTCGGCGTGGAGCTTGGCTGGGCGTTTGCGGGGCCAACCCGGCCGGCCCCGAGGACCGTTAGTTGCGGGGATGGCGTCGATGAGGGGCAGTAATTGGGTCGAGTCGTGCGCGTTGGCGGTGGAGAGGCGGACGGCGAGCGGGATGCCGTTGCGGTCGACGGCCAAGTGGTACTTCGAGCTGGCCTTGCCCCGGTCGGTCGGGTTCGGTCCGGTCTGCTCACCCCCCCTTTTGGCCCGGACGCTGAGGCTGTCCAGGCTCGCCCGGCTCCAGTCGACGGCCGCTTCGTCGCCGGGCCAGTTCAACAGCCTGTTGGCAGCCGCTCCCACGCGCCGGCCTGCTGTCAGTCGCGCAACCGCCGCCAGCAGGTCACCCGCTGCCACAGCCCAACCCCTGGGGCAGCAGGCGCCAGGAGCAGCCAGTCCGGAGGACGAAGACGATGCCGCCCAGCGCGGCACGATCGGGGACGCGCGGGCGACCGCCAGTGGGCTTCGGCGGCTGCTTCGGCAGCAGCGGCTCGATGGCTTCCCAAAGATTATCGGAAACGAGTGGTTGCTTGTGCATGGGCGTAAGAATGCCTTGCGTGTGCGGTTTTGAAACACCCACTTAGCCCAGCGCCATTGCGGCAGTTTTCGGCATGTTGGAAATATGCCAAAAGGGGTGGACACGAGCCGGTTCCGGCCGGCGCTCAGTCCTCGGCCGTCCCAGAGGTCAGCATCGCATCGGTGGTGGTGGTGGTGCCCCCTGCCCCGGTTGCGGTAACCCGGTAGTGGTAGTCGGTCCCGGGGAGGAGCGGTTCCAGCGCCACCTCGAAGCTGCCTTCACCGGCAGGGGTGGCGGTTGCCGTCTCGCCGTAGGTGGTGTCGAGGCCGTACTCTAACGAAACGGTGTTGGCCCCAGTAGCAGCAACCCGAAGGGTCACCGACGTTGGCTCCGTCGACGTCACCTCGACCAAGGTGACGGTCGGTGCGGCCGGAACCACTGGCGTTGATGTGGGCGCCATCGTCGGGGTCGGTTCAGCGGTCTCAGCCGGAGTTTCGGTCGCCTCCGGTGTTGGCGACGGTGTGGATGTTGGCTCGGGAGTCGCGGTCTCCTCAGCTGACGGAGCAACGGCCTGGGTCACGGCGATTGGCACGGTCACCACTGCGCCGCTACTGCCTCCGGTCGCGGTAATGCTCCCGTCGCCAGCCGGCGCGCCAGCCGGGAGGGTGACGGTGATCGATCCGCTGCCCGTCGATGAGGCGACCACGCTGCCGAGCGCCTCGGATAGACCATTGCCGCGCCAGGTCAGCGCAATCGTCTCCAGGCGGCCGAATCCGCGCAGCGTCGCGCGGACCGTCGAGCCGGCCGCGCCACCGGTGGATGAGAGGACCATACTCGGGGAGACGGCGAAGGAGACGGTCGCCCGATTCCCCGCGCCTGGGCCAACCCCATCGACCGCGTGGGAGCCGAAGGCGGCGGCGGGAACGACGAAACTCGCCGAGGCGCTACCGGAATAGGACGCGGCGACCGTAGCCAAGGTGGCCACGCTGGCCGCGTGGTGCCAGACGATGTCGACGGACTGGTACGCCGCAAACCCGCGGAGCGTCGCGGTCACCGCCGTCCCGACGATCCCTGAGGACCGGTTCAGCCGGATGCTGGGAAGCACCGAGAACTTGCCCGTACCCCGCCGCTTGCTCGTCGCGCCGATTGCCGTGACGGTCACCCGCGCCATCGGGCCCTTCGGCACCGGAACAATCGTCGTGGCGATTCCTGCTGAAGACGCCTTGACGGTCGCCAGCGGGGTCGATCCGACCTTGGCCCAGTGAATCGCCACGTTCTCTCCAGAGCTGAAACCCTTGGCCGTCACGGTGACGCTCGAATCGACCGTCCCTGACGTCGGGGAGAGCGCCACCGTCGCGCCACCGACTCCCGGCGCGGTCCCGGCGATGATCTCCGGCACGGTGCCGAAGCCGTACCCCTTGGCGCGCAGGCCGTCGATGATCCCGGCGAGGGCGGGACCATCCGACGACGACGCGCCGACATGCAGGAGGTAGATGTACCCGTTGCCATGGTTGGCGAGGCAGCGGGCCACGACCTGTTCGCGGCTCAGGCCGTTCCAGCCGAGGGAATCCAGCGTCCACATCACGTTCCTGCGATACCCGACCGCGGCGATGTCGCGCAGGACGCTGGCATCGTAGTCGCCGTAGGGCGGGCGGAAGTACGGCCGGGTGGAAACGCCGGTCAGGCCAACGACGCGATCCTCGGTCGCGACCAGCTCCGCCAGGCGCTCGGCCGGATACAGCGGCGCGTTGTTGCCATTGACGCCCGTGAACGACCGGTGGGTCAGGGTGTGGTTGACGAGGTGGTGACCTTCGGTGGCGATCCGGCGGACGAGGTCACCGTTCGCGGCGGCAAAGTTGCCGGTCATGCCGAAGGAGCACTTGATCCCCTTGGCGGCAAGCGTGTCGAGGATCGACCCGGTGTAGCCGCGGTCATCGCCACAGTCGAAGGTCAACGCCACCGCCTTCACGGCGGTAGACCCACGAGTAATCGTCGTCGCCGGCGACGCGACGAGGGTGACGCCGCTGCTGTGGACCCACCCGCTGATACTCGCGGTCGATACCCGGAACCAGGCGGACGCCGTCGCCGTGCACGACACCGTCGTACCCCTGCTCAGGCCACCGACCCGCGTGTTGGACGACGCGGGGCCGGAGCGGACGTCGAGCGTCGCCACGCTGACGGTGGCGGTCACGCCGCTCAGGGGAACGGCACGGACACCAGGCGGAACCGCGAAGGCGGCGCCAACCGATGCGGCGGCGCCCGCGCCCAGGAGCAAGAGGCGTCGGCGAGAAAGCGGCGCAGGGCGGGGCTGGTCCACGGTTGCACTCCCGGGGCGGCAATGGGTCAGGAATTGCGTACGCGGATTGTCGCTGCCCGCATGACAATTCGTCCAGAAATCCCGCATCCGACGGGATCTCGGAAATTCGTCAATGCAGCGCGGCCAGCGCCGCAGACACGAACGCCGCGTGATCCGCCCGCATTCGCCGCTCCTCGGTGGGCTCCAAGCCCCACTCCCCGACCCGGCCGCACGGGCGGAGGGCAGCGCAGAGGTCCCAGTAGGGCAGGCTCGAGAGGTCGATGTCGGTTTCGGCGCGGTAGGCGTCCGTGAACGCCGTCATCGCCTCCGGCCCGTGCGCCCAGTAGAACTCGAATCGGGCGTTCCCCAGATCGGAAAGGGGATCACCGGTCCGGGCATCCTCCCAATCGATCACGGCGGCGAACATCCCATCCCGCCAGATCAAATTGCCCGGCCAGAAATCGCCGTGCAGCAGCGACGGAGGGTTGACGACCGGCAGCGGCCAGGCGGCCTCCAATGCCGCCCGGATGCGATCCTCGCTCATCGAGTCGTCCAGAGTCTCCGGCCGCGTACCCCAACCCCGGCCAAGCGGGCGGAGAAAATCGAGCTCCACCGAGGCCGGAACGGCATGGATCCGGGCAAGCTGCCGGGCCGCTTCGGCCGCAGCCTCCGCGATATCTTTCGGAGCTTCGTCCGAAGAGCCATCGACGAACCCAACCACGACCACCGGTGTCGGAAACAGGTCGCAGGAGGCATCGAGGAAAACGGGCTCGGGAACCGCCAGTCCGTGTCTCCGAGCGATCTCCATCAGGCGGAACTCATCCCGGGCCGCGTCCGGGTTCTGAGCAAGGTCAACCGGCCCATGCCGGCGCACAACGACTCGCCTCGTCTCCCCATCGGGCCGCCGGAACGTCAGCGCCGTCACCTCGGCCGAGACGCCACCCGTCAACCGCCGTGCATCAAGGAGCTCAGCCTCCGGATCGATACGCCTCACCAGCCCCCGATACGGCTCGATGTCCACCGAAGACATCCCCTCCCTTACCCCAAAGACATCCTCCCGCCAACCTGCCCCAGCGGCCAGACGCCAGAGGCCACAACGCTACCGGAGCCGCGCCGAGATCAGATGCGCCTCACACGGAAACCGGACCATGCCGTCCCGATCGAACGGCTGGACCGCCGCGCGGATCTCCGCCCGGACCCGCTCATCGCGGTCCGGCGCCGTCGCCCGGATCGCCGCGGCCAGGGGGGTGGCATCGACCTCTCCCGCCAGAAAGCCATCGATCGACGGGTAGACGACCTCACCCAGGCGCGTTTCGCACCGCACCTCGTCAAACCCCGCCGCCTCAACCATGGCCACCAACGGATCGGGATCGCTCAGGGCAAACGGCGCCCGCACGATGGCCGCGGCGGCATCCCCGACGAGCCGTCCGACGATCTCGGCCTGCTGCGCGTACGGAGGGCTGTTCTCGATTGGGCCCCAGACCGCCAGCCCCAGGCCGCCGCCCGCAGCCAGCACGCGCCGCATCTCGCCCAGCACCGCGGTCCGGTCCGGCATGAACATCAATCCGAACTGACACAGCACCCGGTCAAACTCGCCGGTTGAAAACGGCATGTTGGAGGCGTCACCCTGACTCCATTCCAGATCGCCACGAACCCTCCTCGCGACGGCGAGCATGCCGTGGTTGAGGTCAAACCCGACGACCCGGGCACCCGGACCGGCTAGGGCAGATGCGGCCCGAGTGGCGACACCCGTACCACAGGCCACGTCGAGCACGCGGTCACCGGGCCGGACCCCGGCAGCGGTCGCGGTCGCCACTGCCCAGGGCAACATCAGCGCGGGGACAAGGTTGGCCTCGTAGTACTCGGCGGCCGCTGCTTCGAGTTGCCAGGACGTGATGTCGGACATAGAGGGCGTCCTTCTCCGCGCGGCATGCGCATGCGACCCACCGCCAGCGACACGCAGTTGCCAGGCGGCGAGCGAGGAAAAGGTGAGGCCCGCCGTCAGAGTACGACATCCGCGGACAATATCCTGCTAAACACGTGAACCCGCATCCATTTTCGCAACGGGCTGGACCGATGCGCTCGTACTGCTCCTTCCGTACCATCGCCGCCGGTGCCGAAATCTTCGCAGGGCGGATGGGACATGCCATCTCCGCTGCCGCCCGGGCCAACCCTGGGCCGTGAGCCCCGGGCGACCAGGGGGCGCGGCGGCGCTCCAGGAAACCCGCGATCAATTCCGCAACCTTCATCAACCCAGGGTCTCGCGGCCGAGCGAGCGGTTGTGAGAGACGCTCTTGGTCTCTTCAACGGTCGTCTCAAGATCGAGGTCCGAAACGACTTGAACGTCATGATCGGGCGTCTCACCGACCAGTAGTGCGTGGCTCATGCCTGCACAATGCCGTCGATGACCGCTCACAAAGGGACGCGTCCGCATTTAGGAGTATTGGGGGATTCAATACTCTGCGCGCTCAATTACCATTGGCGAAGTCGGCGATCCCCGCAATACCTCCAATACGGCTCGGTATCTTGTCCCCGCGCCTCGTTGCATGGGGAGTCGTCATGGATGTTGTGCTTGGGATCCTCGGACTCCTGGCCGGCGCGGCAGTGTGCCTAGCCGGCCTTCGCCTTTTCGCCTTCCTCCTTCCCATATGGGGCCTGGTCGTCGGCTTCCTGTTCGGCGCCGGGATAGTCTCGGCCATCTTTGGTGACGGATTCCTGGCCACGACGCTCGGGATCGTGATCGGTATCATTGCCGCGCTCATCTTTGCCGCCCTGTCGTATCTCTACTGGTACGTCGGGGTGCTGCTTGCGGCCACGGTCGCGGGCGGAATACTTGGCGCATCCCTCTTCGCCACATTCGGGGTCGATTCCGGATGGCTCCTCGTCATCATCGGGGTGATCTTCGGCGCGCTCTTCCTGATCCTGGCATACATCGGCCGGTTCCCGATCGTGCTCGTCGCCATTAGCACGGCGATCTCCGGTTCCGCGATCGCGATCGGCGGCGTTCTCCTGCTCTTCAACCAGATCGACCGGGATGAACTGAGCAGGTCCTCCCTCTGGGAGCGGATCAACGACAATTGGTTCCTGTGGATCATCTGGCTCGTCGCCGCCGCGATCGGCTTTGGCGTGCAAATACGCGAAGCACAGAGCGTCTTGCTTCCGGAGGACCGCTGGACCCCGGTGAGCAACCAGACCGCAGGTACCGCCTCCGCCTAGGAGCCTCGTTCAGCGTCAGTCACGTGGAGGATCAGGAATGGCCAGCACGGACCCAACGTTATCCCAGCCCAAACAAGATCCACTCGCGCCCGTCAAATCGGCGGCCCTCAAGGGCAACCCGCTTCGCGCCGACATTAGCTGGCAGCTCCTGTCCATCGAAGCGGTGGCCGTGATCGCGGTCGGAATATTCGCCCTCATGAATGAATCGAGCGCGCTGCGCAACGCCGTCACGCTGATCGGCATCTTTCTGCTTGTCGATGGCCTCAGTTGTGCGATCGGCGAGGTCACTTCGTCCGAACCAGCCGGCTTGAGGGACAAGTTCCGGCTGATCCGGGCCGGTATCGGGATGGCGACCGGCACGATCGTGGTCTGCGAGCGCATCTTCGACTTTATGGATCTGACCCCGACGCGGGTGGTCGTCGGGATTGGCTTGCTCGGGATCGGACTGGTGACGGTCTTCGGCGCGATCGCCACCCGCGAGGAATCGAGCCTGCGATTCAGCGGCGTCGGCATTGCCCTGCTCCTGGCCGCCCTGGGCGTGATCGTGCTGTACCAAGCCTCGAGCGAGACCAACTCGATGAACCTGTTTGGCATAGGGTCAATCATCGTCGGCGTCGGCCTGGCCGGCCTCGCCTACTTGCGCTGGCGAGGCACCACGAGCACCGGAGCGCAGCGGGCGCCGTCCACCTCCTGATCTCACCTGCGCCGGTCCGCTAAAGCCCACCTTTCCGGCATAATCGAAGCGCCAGAGATCGCACCACCGGTGATCTCGGGCGCTTCATCATTTCGCCCACGCTGGGGATGGCACGGCAATGCCCGTTTCTACCGCGAACTCCCGGATCGTCTTTGACGCCCTGAAGGCCGTTGATGTCCGCCTGGTCTCCGCGTTGCCGGAGACGTGGCTGGTTCACCTGATCCGGATGTCCGAGGAGGATCCGGATGTCACCCTGGTCCGGTTGGCCAAGGAAGAGGAGGGCGTCGGCATCTCGACGGGCGCCCACCTGGCCGGGGTCAAGTCGGCGATGCTGATGCAGAACCACGGCTTTCTCGCCAGCATCAACGGGATCGTCTCCTGCGCCCAGCTCTACAAGATCCCGCTCCTGATGCTGATCTCCTACCGGGGCGACCTGGGCGAGCTGGACCCCTGGCAGACGCAGGGTGGGCTGATGACCCTCCCGGTTCTGCGCGCCCTCGGCATCCCGAGCTACCCGCTGACCGATCCGGCCACCGTGGCGAAAACCGTCCGCCAGGCCCAGACGCTGGCCGAAAGCGCCCTGACCCCGGTCGCCCTGCTGCTCACCCGCGAACTCATGTGGGAGGAGGCGTCATGAGCACGTCGCCCACCGGCGCACCGGCGACGAACCCGATGCTGCGAGCGGACGCCCTGGAGGCCATCTATCCGAAGCTGGCGCGCGACGAAGTCGTCGTCGTCACGATCATGGGGGCGGTGGCCGTCGAGCTCTTCACCCTGGGCCACCGGACCAACTTCTTCTACCTGGAGCACGCGATGGGGCTGGCGTCGTCGATGGGGCTCGGCATCGCGCTCTCGTTGCCCCAGAATCCCGTCGTGGTGATCGACGGCGACGGCTCGCTCCTGATGAACCTGGGCACCCTCTCGACCCTGGCCCGCTACAAGCCCGGCAACCTGACCCACGTCGTCTTCGACAACGAGTCGCTCCTGTCCGTCGGCGGCTTCCCGACCGCGACCTCCACCGGCACGGATCTGGCCGGGGTCGCCGCGGCCTCCGGCGTCCCCAACGTCTCCCGGGCCGACACCGTGCCCGACTTCGCCGCTGCATTTACGCGCGGCCCTGGACAGCGACCAACTGACGACGATCGTGGCGAAGGTCGCGGCGGTCGGCCCAACGTCCTTCGCCATGGACCTGCCCCTGCTCGAGAACCGCTTCCAGTTCAGGAGACATTTGCAAGCACTCGCCGCTCGTGCTGCGATGGACCGATCGTGACGACGCACCGATGGGCGCCGATTGACTACGGCCCCGGTGTACCGGCCGGTCCTCACTCACCGCGACAACAAGATGCCCCGCGCCGCTGATGACGGCCGGGGCAGTGGCAAACGACTGCTGTGGCTACCACGTTCCGAAGCGGGAGCTCGTGACGGCGATGGCGCTTGCCCAAGAGGGCAGTCGACTGCGGATCCCCACCTCCCTGCTACTGGCCGGGACGCTGGTGGAAGTGTTGGCTAACTTCAAGGTGAAAATCAGCGCGGGCTGGCCACGACTCCTACGGCGCCGGCACCGGTGGGGAGGATTGGCGGGACCGCCCGCACGACGATCTGGTGCTGGCGGTTGCGCTGGCCTGCTGGTACCTCGACAGGCCCACGCCCCGGCGCACCGCCCGCTCCTTCTGACGGGGCATCGCCCGCGGCGTCGATCCGGACGGATCGGCGGATGCGGCGCCGCCGGGGATTGCGCAACCGCCCGGGCCGGTGTAGCGTCATTTTACTGGGCTAATCACGCGCCGACCGCGGAGGCCGCCATGGCGGACGATCGTCCCCGGAATACCCGTCGCCTCGTCGACAGCGTGACTAGTCCTCGGAGGGCTCGGCTTTGCCGCCGCCGATCTTCGCCGCCGCGTTGGACGGCACGGCGCGGGTCGTCGCCCTCGTCGGCGTCGGGCTGGTCGGTCGGCTGTGCTCGCCGTGTGGAAGCTGCCCCAGTGGCAGGCCGAGGCGGCGGTACGCGCGCGACCAGACGCAAGAGCCGCTTCGAGCTGGAGAACGCGGCACGGCGGACGCTGGCCCAGGCCTTGGGCGGGCTGCTCCTGGTCGTCGGCCTGGCGGCCACCTGGCTGCAGCTGGACCAGAGCCGGCAGGAGCAGCGGGACACCGCGGCCCGGGTCGCGGCGGAGCAGGCCCTCACCCGCGAGGAGCAGGCCCTCACCCGCAAGCGCGCCGCCACCGAGCAGGCCCTCACCCGCGAGGGCCAGATCACCGACCGCTTCACCGCCGCCGTCGGGCAGCTCGGCAGCGGGCAGCTCCGGGTCCGCCTGGGCGGGATCTACGCCCTGGAGCGCGATCGCCGCCGACTCCCCGGCCGACGTCGTGGCCGTCCTGGAGATCCTGACCGCCTTCGTGCGGGAGCGGGCGCCGTGGCCGGCGCCGCCGGGGGCGGCCACGCCGATCCCCGACGCGCAGGGGCGGGTGCGGCCGGCGGCCGACGTGCAGACGGTCCTGACGGTGCTCGCGCGGGGGCGCTGGGCCGCGGCGGGGATTCCCGACGCCGCGCCCCGCCGGCGGGCTCGGGCTGGAGTGCCTCGACCTGAGCGGGACCGACCTGCGCGGCGCCCGGTTTCGGGGCACGCCCGTGCTCCCCCTCTGCCTGCGGCCGCGAACCTGGCGGGCGCGGACCTGACGGGCGCGGACCTGACGGGCGCGGACCTGGTGGGCGCGGACCTGACGGGCGCGGACCTGACGGGCGCGGACCTGAAGGGCGCGAACCTGACGGGCGCGGACCTGGCGGGCGCGGACCTGGATTGCGGGACTAACAGCCGCGACCTGCGGGCGCGATCCTGACGGCGCGGACCTGACGGGCGCGGACCTAGCGGACGCGGACCTGACGACGCGAACCTGTCGGGCGCGGACCTGACGGACGCGGACCTGGCGGGCGCGGACCTGACGGGCGCGGACCTGGCGGGCGCGGACCTGGCGGGCGCGGACCTGACGGGCGCGGACCTGATGGCGGGACGCAGGGGTACGCGAACCTGAGGTCCGGGCGCGGATCTGGCGGGCGCGGACCTGGCGGGCGCGGACCTGACGGACGCGGACCTGGCGGACGCGGTCCTGACGGGCGCGGATCCTGACGGGCGCGAACCTGACGGGCGCGGACCTGGCGGACGCGGACCTGACGGGCGCGGACCTGGCGGGCGCAAACATGGACCACGCGGACCTGGTAGGCACAAACATGGACGACGCGAACCTGACGGGCGCGGACCTGACAGGCGCGGACCTGACGGACGCGGGCTGAGAGCGTCTTGAGAGGGCTGACCCCCTTTGTTGGCGGGGACCGGCCGGACGCGGAGGTCTAACCCAGGCCCAGGTCGACTCGGCCACCTGGGCTGAGAACCAGCCACCTGACCTGCCGCCCGGGCTCACGGCCTGGCCGGCCGCGACGCCGTCGGCGGGCTGAAGGTTGCCGGGCCGGTGTTGGGGCGTTGGTGGTGGCCGCCGACACCCAGCCGCGACGGACTACCAAGTAGTGGGCGTCCTCGGTATTGTGTCGGGAACCGCTTTCAGTTCAAACGGCACCTCGAACGGCTCAGGGCGACGGGCGACTAGATCATCGCCCGCAAATGCCCAAAGTGGCACGTATGGAAGGAGCACCATCATGGCCACGACCGACGCACTGAGCGGGCTGGCAGCGGGATTGGCGGACGGATCGCTGCGCGTCGTCGACCTGACGATGCCGTTGGGACCGGAGACGCCGGTGCTGCCCCTTCCGCCGCCGTTCCCAACTCCCCCATGTTCCAGGTGAGCGAGATTTCACGCTACGACGAACGAGGACCGGGTTGATGCAGGCCCCGACGACCCGGGACGAACCCGAGGAGTGCACTCAATGAAACCAAAACCCACTGTGTACGTGCTCTGCGGATTCATCGGTGCAGGCAAGACCACGTTTGCGAAGAAGCTGGAGGAGAGAACCGGCGCGGTGCGGATCACCAAGGACGAGTGGCTCATCCGTATGGTTGGGAACGATCCGACCATCGACGGGTACGAGGACTACGACGGCAGGATGTGCGGGTTGTCGAGGGACGTCGCGTTCCAGCTTGCCGAGAAAGGCATCGACGTCATCATCGACGAAGGGGTCTGGGCAAAGGAACAACGAGATATCTTGAGGAGACGGGCCGAGGAGGCAGGCGCCCAAGCGGTCGTGTATTTCCTCGATACCCCCATAGAGACGATACGGGAGCGGGTTGCGCGACGAAACATGAATCCCGCGAAAGACTCGTTCAAGATCAGCGGGGACCTGTTGGACGGGTACCTGAAGTATTGGGAGCCTCCTGGGGAAGACGAAGAGTACGTGCTCGCCAGTGAGGTTGAATAAGTCAGATTAACGCTATGTCGGTCAAGGTGCCTTGTGTGTTTCATTACGTCTATCTGCCGATAACTATCGTTGACCGAACGCGATCACTAGCGTCCTGCGTGATGCGACGAAACGGCGGGGATCTTTGCTCCTGACGGAAGAGGTACACGTTGCGCCCGTCGTGGAGCTAACCTGAGCGGGCGACGAACTGGCGGCGTTCGCGGCGGATTGACCATGACGGACAGCGGGTTCCGCGGCGACCTCCTGGCGCCACGTGCCACGACCGTCGGGGGACGGACCCGGGAACGGGCCTTAGCCTGGGTGCTCATCTTCCTGATGGGGGAGACGGGCGAGATCGGGATCGGTGGCGCTGCGGGCTAACTCCGCAAGGATCCGACGCATTTGAAAATCGGCGGCCCGGAGTTGCGCTGAGGCACGCGCGATCATTGTCACGCAACGCACCAGCGGGAAAGCCCGCCAAGCCGCGAAGAGATCACGGTTGCCAATTGGCGAGCCGCACGGCGCGTCGCATAAGATCACGCGCACAGAGACGGAACGGAGGCGACGATGGACGAACGAGACGATACCCCCCCGGCCGGTTGGGCGGATGCGCCGATCGTGCTCGAGCGTTTCGTCGTGCAGCGCGGCGACGGCACCGATTTGCCGGTCCGCTTCGACCGGGCACTCTGGGTCGAGACGGGTGGCGAACGCGGCTACATCGTCGGCAACGCCCACACCCATCGCGGGCGCTTCCACGTGTGCTTCCCGGACCGGGGATACGTGGCGACGGTGTCGGCGTACCAGCTCACCGCCATCTCGGCTGAGGCCCGCTACTGGCTCCGGGGATTCCTGACCGGCTACGAGCCGTCCATCGACGAGTACCTGGGCCGCAAGGGATCCGAGGACTACAACCAACAGACGAGGAGATGGTCCGATACACAAACTTCCTCGAGCGATACCTCAGCGAAGGATCGCACCCACGTCTGAACAAGCGCCCCGACCGCGCCCTCGTCGTCACCGACGCGGAGCGCGCCGAGATCCGCCTCGACCCCTGGCGACCGTGGACCTACGTCGGAGAACGGGTGCTGGTCGCCGACGGCGCGGAGTGGGTCGAGGCCGACCCACAACCTCAGATGGACGGCACCTGCTCGCGGGGTCGGTCTGCGCCGAGCGGGGACATTGCAATCTCATGGCCCTGGAGAGCGGCTGGTTTGTTTGCTGCGACTGCGGAGAAGTCGTCGACAACCTCTACCTCTAACGCGGCGTCCCGCGCCGATGTTCCGATCGCGGAGCGGATCGAGCAGGACGCCGAAGCCGAGCAACGCGTGATCCTTTTCGGCACGGTGAATCGGCTTACCCGGTGGCGGGACGCGCTCCGAGACGAGCGGTTTGCAGAGTTCAACACCGTGATGCCGGAATCGGCAGGCCCACCCAGGCTGTCGCGTTGATAATATGGTTTTGTGCATAAGGGAAATTGTGCTTACTCCCACCGCATCGACCATCGTCGTTACACCGCTGGCATGCCGTCCCACGTTGCGCCGGTGGTTGCGCTGACCTGGAGCAGCGACGAACTGGCGGCGTTCGCGGCGGACTGACGAACCACCGAACCGCAGACCGACGACTCGTGGGCCGGACGCCTGGCGCGCCGGCCCGCGCCATGCGCGGCGCGCCGAATCTCCGCTAGACGAAGAAACCCCGTCGCGCGGCGTCATCTTCAAGGATTTTTGTCGTCGGTTTTCCGCGCGCTCGGTCGTCCATGCGCTCCCGGTCGGCTCGCCTGCGCTCCACGCCGCGCACCGTCGCGTTGCTCATGCGGCGGCGCGACGCGGTTCGGCTACCATTGGACGGCCGTGCTGCCGACGATCGAGCGGACGGCGGACCGATCGCGCGATGGGAGGGCGACCAATGACGCGGCTCGTTGGCGACGGCGACTACCGGTACGAGGTGGTCGAGAACTGGGGACGCGGTTCCACCGAGGAGCGCCTGGGACTCGTCTCGTCCATCGCGGTCGATTCCGCCGACCGGGTCTACATCTTCCAGCGCCTCCCCGCGCCGGTGATGCTGGTCTTCGATCGCGACGGGACGCGCCTCGGGTCCTGGGGCGAGGACCTCTTCCGGGAGCCGCACGGCGTCTGGATCGGCCCGGACGACACGGTCTACACGACCGACACCGGCGACCACACGGCGCGCCGGTTCACCCGCGACGGGACGCTGCTGCAGACCTGGGGCACCCCCAACCGGCCCGGCCCGCCCGACCTGCCCTTCAACCGGCCGACCTGGGCCGTCGTCGGCCCGTCCGGCGACCTCTTCGTCTCCGACGGCTACGGCCAGAACCGCTGGCATCGGTTCGGCGTCGATGGGGCGCTCCTCGGCTCCTGGGGCAGGACCGGCTCCGGACCCGGCGAGTTCCTCTTGCCCCACGCCATCTGGGTGGATCGCGACAACCGGGTCTACGTCACGGACCGCACCAACAACCGCGTCCAGATCTTCTCGCCCACGGGCGACTACCTGACCGAGTGGGCGGGGCTGCGCTCGCCCAATCAGGTCTTCATCGCCGGCGACACCGTCTACATCGCCGAAGGCGATCGCCGGATCAGCGTCTTCGCGCGCGACGGCACGGTGCTGGCCCGCTGGGGCGACGCCGGGGAGGAACCGGGCCAGTTCCGCGACAGCCCGCATTCGATCTGGGCCGACTCGCGCGGCGACCTCTACGTCAGCGAGGTCCTCGGGGAAGACCGCCTCCAGAAGTTCGTCCGCCAGTAGCCTGGCGACCGTTCGCGAAGCCCGACCGCGTCGGCGCGTTGGCCGATCGCCCGCCGACGACCCTCGATCTGCTGGGGCAGGAGCGAGCGGCGATCGCCGGCGCCTGACGTACCGTTCACTCAGGACCCGAGAGCTCGGGCCGGCGCCTCACGGTGGCCGGCCCGTGTCGTGCGTGGCGCTTCAAATCGCCATTCTCCGCAAAGACACGGGCGATAGATCGCCAGGACGTCTCGATGGCCGCGTTCGGTACCGCCTACCGCTGACTGATCGACGGGCGCACCATGGCCTGGACACGGAGACCAGTCCGCGACAGCGTGGTGTCCAGAACGACCCGGAAGCCGAGGTGCTCGTAGAGGGGCACCGTGCGCGGGACGAAGGTGAACAGGTCGCAGGCGACAGCTTCGGTATCGGCGCGCGCCGTCAGCTGGCGCACGAGCGTGCCGCCGATCCCCTGCCCGTGGTGGCCCGGCTCGACACAGAGCCACATCAGGTGCCAGTGCGGCTCCGGAAGGTACGACCCCAAGGTCCCGCCCATGTCGGCACGGAAGGCTTGGAAGCGAGCGGACGCCTCGGCGCCTAACGCGCCGCTGACCTCCCGCTCTCCTGCCGCCTCGCGCGCTTCCTGCGTGATCTCGGGGTGCGACGGTGCCAACCAGCAGGCGACCCCTCGAATGGGCGATGGCGTTGCCCAGACCTCGCCGTAGGCGAGCGCCATGCGGACAAACTGCTGCATCAGCAGGGGAACGCCCGCCGCTCGCTCGGTGGCGTCGGGCAAGACGTGGACGAAGATCGGGTCGTCCACGGCAGCGCGAGCCATCACCGCGGCGGCCTCAACGACCTGATCCGACACCAGGCGGACCGGGACAACGGTGTCGGGCATGCTCGCCTCCCCTCTTCCCCACGTTCGGCGGCCGCGGAACCTGGCGTCGTCCGCCGGTCGACCGGACGGTCCTGGACGACGCTGACTCGCTCCGGAGCTACGGGCATCCTATCATTGCGAATATGGGTTCTTGACTGAATGGGATATCCAGCATCCTGCGTAGTGCGACGAGACGGATGAGGCACAGGCAGCGCCCGTGGTGGAGCTGACCTGGAGCAGCGACGACGTGGCCGATATGGTGGCGGACTGACGAATCGCCGAATCGCATATGAACGACTCGTGGACCGGCGCCTCAGGTGTCCAGCCCGTGCCAACGCTGGCGCGCCGAATTGGGATTGTCCGCCAGATGAGGCAGGCGTCAGCCCTTGCCTGCAGCGGTTTGAAACCCCGGTCTTCGGGCTCCCCTAGCGGCCCCACGCCCATCCGGAGAAGTCGGGCGGCTCGACGCCCTGCTGCGTGACGATCGTGGCGATCTGCGAGCGGTGCTCGGTCGCGTGATTGATCGCCTGGACGTAGACCGTGGCCGCCGGCACCGTGGCCGGCCGTCCCTGGTGGTCGACGAACACCCGAACCTCGTCCGGGTCGGCGCGCCCCGCCAGGTCGATCAGCGCGTCCCCGCTCCCCGCCAGCAGCTGCCGCAGGGCGGCGAAGCCCGGCCACCCCTCGTGCTCCTCGTACGCCGGCGACCGGTCGGCCAGCCGCCAGACGTAGCGCTGTTCGGCGCTGGCGATGTGCATCAGCGTGTACCGGATGGTGCCGGCCGTGCCGGGCACGGTCGCGTCGAGCTGCGGCTCGGCCAAGGCCGCGCAGGCCTCGACGGCGCGCAGGTTCGCCCAGCGGTTGTGCTCGAACAGCT
The DNA here is from genome assembly GCA_963724285.1 of uncultured Chloroflexia bacterium. Taxonomy (GTDB): domain Bacteria; phylum Chloroflexota; class Chloroflexia; order Thermomicrobiales; family UBA6265; genus CAVRUD01. The sequence continues at coordinate 42,380 of CAVRUD010000002.1, forward strand.
TGACCAGGAGCGTCACGGGCGTCTCGCCTCCACCTTTACGGACGACTAGCCGAGGGAACAAGTATGCCCCGTCCGCCCACGTGATTGCTGCATCGGAGTAAGATGCCTTGACCGAACGGGATATCCAGCATCCTGCGTGGTGCGACGAGACGGCGGTGATCGCTGCTACTCACTGATTAGGTAGAGGTTGCGCCCGTGGTCGACCCGACCTGGGGTGGTGACGAAGGATATCCTGCCGATACCCCTCATCGAACCCGGACAAGAGGAGCACCCATCATGGCAACGGGCGATGCACTCAGCGGACTGGCGGCGGGCCTGGCGGACGGATCATTGCGCGTCGT
>CAVRUD010000003.1:0-209930 GCA_963724285.1 uncultured Chloroflexia bacterium
CGCTCGCGCGGTTGCGTTACGACCACGCCTGGGTGGTGGTCGCCGAGGCAACTAAGTCGCGCTGTGTATGGATGACACGAGTCCAGGACGCGATGGGATAAACCTATGGCCAATAGGGGGCGGGATTCCGCCTGGGCCGTACGCAGACACTGGCGGAGGTCGTTAAGGCGGCGAACCTAGCGGCGTCTGACGGTGCCGGCGCGATGGGCGCGGGCATCGCCGCTGGTGCTATCGGCGAGGGAATGGGGCACAGGGGCCGACGGCCCGATCGACCCGCGACGGTCGTGTACGACGCATCGCTACCAGCCGACGAGCCCCAGCCCCTCGGACACGCGGTTCAGCCCGTGGACGTCCGCGTCCGACAACCGCTGCCCGACGGCCCCGACGTTGTCGTCGAGCTGCTCGGCCGTGTCGGCCCCCGTGATCACGACGGAGATCTCCGGGTGAGCCATCACCCAGCGCAGCGCCACCTGCGCCACGGTCGCCCCTGTCCGCTCGGCCACCGCGAACGCCTCCCGGATCACGTCGCCCGGCCGCCCGCTCAGTGCCGCGGCGAGGCTATCGCGCCCCTTGCGTGCCCACAGGGTCGCGGGCGACGGCGGCGCGTCCGGTCGGTAGGCGCCGCTGAGCAGGCCGATGGCCAACGGCGCGTAGGCCATGATCCCGACCCCGCTTGCCCGCGCAAACGGGAACAGCTCCCGCTCGAGGTCGCGGTTGAGCAGGCTGTAGGGGTTCTGGGCCGCGATCAGCGGACTCGCGTTGATCCGCTCCTGCACCCCCAGCGCCTGGCACACCTGCCACGCCTGGTAGTTGCAGACGCCGACGTACCGGATCTTGCCCTGGCACACCAGGTCGTCGAGCGCGCGAAACTGCTCGTCCAACGGCGTCGCGGCGTCGTAGACGTGCAGGAGGTAGACGTCGATCCGATCGGTGGCGAGCCGCGCCAGCGACCGATCGACCTCGCGCAGGATGTGGTAGCGCGACGAGCCACGATCGTTCGGACCGGACCCGATCGGCTGGTTGACCTTCGACGTGATCACCACATCGTCGCGCCTGCCCGTCAGGGCACGGCCGAGGATCTCTTCGGATTTCCCGATGAACGCGCGGTCGTCGCCGGGACCGTAGACGTTGGCGCAGTCGAACAGCGTGATGCCCCGGTCCACGGCCCGGTGGATCAGCCGCTCGGCCTGGCGTTCGTCGCGCTGATCGCGCAGCCCCAGCCCGAGCGCCATCCGGGAGACCCTGAGGCCGGACTTCCCTAGCGCGACGTACTCCACGGTCACCCCCTCCCGGTCCGCCGGCGGCGTCTGATCGAGCACGACGGTCGGCCGGCCGCATCCTAGCACCCCGATCGGGGCGGCGCCGGGACACGGCCCGCCGGTCGCCGAAAAGGTCGCCTGGGCCGTCCCGATGGTCGGGTTGTCGTTGTCGTCGTTGCAGGACCCGGCGATGACGACACATTCCCCCTGGCACCCCGTTGCGCAACGACACTCGTTCGCCCGGGTTCCCAGGGTCATGCACACGCATGGGGGAACTCCGACTAGTATTGCGGACGTGCAGGCGGTCGGTACCGCCAAAGAGCACGGGCCGCGCCGGCGGCGCAGCGACAGAAGCGGGGAAGCCCACGAACCCCCTCGGTCGCGGCCGACGAACGGCGGACGGACGCAGCGCGGCGCAGCGCGCCCCAAGATGTGGACGGAGGATGCGCTTTGACGATGATTCTCTCGCCTGAATTCGACGAGGCCCTCACCTTCGCAAGCCGGCTCCACGCCTGTCAGGCTCGCAAGGGCACGACCATCCCCTATCTCTCGCACTTGTTGGCGGTGACGGCGATCGTGCTGGAATACGGGGGCGGGGAGGACGAGGCGATCGCCGCGCTGCTGCACGACGCGATCGAAGACCAGGGCGGTCCCGTGACCGGCGCCGAGATTCGCCGCCGCTTTGGCGAGCGCGTCGTCGCCATCGTCAAGGGCTGCACCGACGCCGACACTGTACCGAAGCCCCCGTGGCGGCAGCGCAAGGAAGCCTACGTCGCACACGTCGGCGCCGCCTTCTCATCGATCCGTCTCGTCTCGGCCGCCGACAAGCTGCACAACGCGCGGTCGATCCTGGCCGATTACCGCCTGCTTGGCGAAGCGCTCTGGGGTCGCTTCCGGGGCGATCGCGACGGCACGCTGTGGTACTACCGGGCGCTGGTCGATGCCTTTCGGGCGGCAGAGGCGGAGCCCACGCCCCTGGTGAAGGAGCTGGAGCGAACGGTGGGCGAGCTGGAGCGGCTGGGCCGCCGGGCCGCCGGACACTGGGCGGCACGCGGCGGGAACGCAGCGACCGGCCGGCGGCCGCTGAGCTCCCTCAATGTCCTGAGATACAGATGACGCATGCGGCCAAGAGTGACGGCCGTCGCCCAACGACGTCAATAGGCATTGCCGGCGACGTCCGCCGGTCGGCCGCTGATCTGACCACTATGTGCCGTGGACGTCTCGGCGAGGTTGCCCTGCTGCCTAACCCTTGTCGTAATGCAGCGCCACAACCCCCGACTCGAACGGCGTCTCCTCCACCAGCTTCAGTCCGAACCGGTTCGTCACGTCCTTGAACAACGGGATTCCCTCACCCAGCACCATCGGGTTTAGGTTGATCCGGTACTCGTCGATCAACCCCAGCCGCATGAATTCTCGCGCGATGCTCGGGCTTCCAAAAATCATCATGTCCCCGCCAGGCTGCTCTTTCAATGCCGTGACCTCCTCCTGAATGTTGTCGGAAATCACTCTGGTGTTCTGCCGCCCGACCGATGCCAGCGTCCGCGAGAAAACAATCTTCTGCTCGTTGAGATACCAGTTCGCGTGCTTGACCTCCAACGGCGAGCTCTCCGGATTCTCCAGCACCGTCGGCCAGTAACTCTCCATTCCTTCAAACGTCACCCGCCCATAGATCGCCGCGTCCATCTGATCGATCCGTCTTTGGACGTGGTCGAGTATCTCGCCTCCGGCCACGATCCAGTCCAATTCCCCGTTCGAACCCGCCACATACCCGTCAAGCGAGACATGCATCAACAGGACGACCTTACGCATCGTGACACGTCCTTTCTTCTCGGCACTCCCGCTTGAGGGCGTGCGCAAGCGACGTCTCTTCCCCTGAAGAGAACCGTTCATACCGCGGCACTGGCTGGTGAACATGTAGGCCGGTACGACAGTCGCCAGCCTCGTCCGATCGCGTTAACCCAGGGGCACGCACAATGCTTTATGGAGGTTCCTGCCGCCGCGATTCCGCCTCTAACGCGTCCAGCAAATCTACGGTGCCGCGCTCCCGTTCCCGCCCATCGTCGGAACCGCCGAGAAATGCCCCATGCTCGGTGAAGACCATCCACGTGCCGGTCCCCTGTGAACACAGCTCGACCGTCACCAGCGACACCGATATCAATTGCTCGTCAAGCGCCAGATAGTACGTTAAGACGATCCGCTCGTCCGGCACGATGTCGTGGTAGCGCGCCTCGAAGTCGTGGACCGGACCGCCCGGCGGTCCACCGCGATTGCTCTCCCGTCCACCCACCCGGAAATCTTGCTCGAACCCGTGCCGGTCCCACGCATCAGGCCCCGCAAACCAACGTGCCTTGATCCTTGGATCGGCCCAGGCCGCGAACACTCGCGCCGGCGCCACGCGGAATCGGCGCTCGATCACGACCGAGGAGGTGGCGCGCGGCCTCTCGGTGGGGCCGCGCGGCGCTGCGGCCCTCTTGGGCGTCCTCGCCTCGCTCGGCTTCCTGGTGCAGCGCCAGGGCCGGTTCCACCTGACTGACGTATCCCGAAACTACCTGCTCCCCGACGGCGCGTACTACCACGGCGGGCAGCTGCACTTCCTCCGCGGTCTGCCGACAACTCCTGACGCGCTGCGCGAAGCCATTCGGGTCGACAAGCCCTTCGACGTAGAGGACGACGAGGGTCTTGCCGCCATTTGGGGGGCCGGCGACCTGCCCGCCGACCGGGCGGCGGCGTTCACCGCGCTGATGCACAGCCATCACTTCCCCGCAGTCATGGGGGTGGCGCGGCGCGCCGCCAGCGCCGAGCGCAGGCGACCGGCGTGCGGGATGGTGGTCTCTCCTGCCGCGACCTCGGACAGGTACCGGGCGTACAGGTCCGGGTCCTCAGCCAGGACGAGCGCGACCGCGGCCTCGCGCGACAGGGTCGGGTGCTTCTCCTGCCGCGCCTGCGCCTGCAGCTCTTCCAGGGCGGTCCGCAGTTCTGTTCGGGTTGTCATCCGTCCTCCACTCGGGTGGTGTACAGTTCGGAAGGTTTCCGGACGAACGATCTTCTACCCTGGCATCCGTGTCCGGAGCCCACGACCGAGCACGCGCCGGTCGCGCCAACTGCCATGGCGGGAGGGAAGAACCATGAGGCGAAGTATCGGCACACTGCTCGCGCTGCTCCTCTGCGCTATTGGCATCTTGCCCGTCGCCGCCCAGGACGCCACCCCCGAGGGTGAGTCGCTGCTCGCCGGGCTTGGCTACCCGGAATTGGTCGTCACCGCCGGCGGCACTGACTTCACCGTCCCAGCCGAGGTCGAAGCCGGTCGCTACCGCCTGGTCCTCCAGAACGACAGCGCGCTCTCGACCGAGTTGAATCTGGCCCAGGTTCCCGAGGGGATGACGTCCGGCGACGTCGAGGCCGCCTTCCGGGAAGCTGCGGAGGCCGAGATCCCGCCGCTCGTCTACGAGCTCGTCATCAACGGCGGGGCCCAGGCCGAGCCCGGCGTCACCGGCGACGTCGTCCTCGACCTGGCTCCCGGCGACTGGGTCTTCAACCTCGTCGGCTTCGGCGAGGAAGAGGAAGAGGACGAGGGAATCGACCTCTACAAGACCGTCACCGTCACCGGCGAACCCCCGGCGGTCGCCGATCCCGAGGCTGCGGTCGAGGTCAGCCTGATCGACTTCGGCTTCGAGATCGCCGACACCGTCCCGGCCGGCCCCCAGATCTGGCAGGTCGCGGGCGCCGGCGAGCAGCCGCATCACCTGGTCATCGCGTCGCTGCCGGACGGCGCCACCGAGCAAGAGGTCATCGACTTGATGAACGCCTTCTTCGGCATGCCCGCCACCCCCGAGGCCGGCGCCACGCCGGCGCTTACCCCCGACACCTTCGTCGAGGTCGCCTTCACCGGCATCCTCACCAACGGGCAGGTCAACTGGCTCGCCTTCGACCTCGCTCCCGGCACCTACGCCGCCGTCTGTTACATCCCGGACAGCGAAACCGGCATGCCCCACGTCATGCTCGGCATGGTCGAGGTCTTCACCGTCGCCTGACGTGTCGAGCGGGCGAGGAGTCGAGAAGTACTGAGATCGGGGAGTCCGGCGTATCTGCCAGGCTCCCCGTCCCGCACACCGCGACTCCGAAGAGTTGCAACTCCTCGACCACCCGCGCCAGCTCCCCCTCCGGGTCGTCCCCGCCCAGCGCCGCCACCGTCGCCCCCGAGCCGCCGGAGCTTCCCCCGGGGATGTGGCCCGGGTCCCACGGATTGCGCGCGGGTGGGCTGGTTACGCTCGCCGCGAACCCGTGCGTGACGACTTTGCCGATGACGATCGCGCCCGCGGCGCGAAACCGAGCGACCGCCTCAGCGTCGGTAAGCCCGCTGGCAGCGCGATTGGGAGGGACCCGCGATACGTTCGAGCGGTTCTACGGCGAGCCGATAGATGAAGACTTAATAGGAGAGCACTTCGTGGTCGCCTAGTACCACCGGGACGGGTTCAACCGCATCGAGATGAACTGCTTGGACGACGTGGCCACTGCCTTTGTCCTCTGGTCCGGCCATCCCAGACATCAAGGGGGAAGCACATTGAACGTGCCGGACGGCGAGAACTGGTCACCCGATGTGGCCCTCGAGATCGCGGGGAACTTCATCCCCAACGACGATCCGCCACCGGGATGGGTAGGCAACACCGCGCACGGGGACCTGGTCTTCTCCACACACAGCCCGAGCCTCGAAGGTGTCTTCGGCAATGAGCAATACCAGTATGACGTCACCATCGGGAATCAAGGGGACTGCTACCTAGAACTCTCGCTCGACGATGCCGGCGACGTGTTCCTCTTCACCGTCATGCTCGGCAACGGGACAAGTAAGATTAGCTGAGGTTGACGACACACATCGACCACCTCGGCTCCGGCCGAGGTGGTCGATCTTAGTCGGCCGCGAACGAGGCGAGGTCGTCGCTGCTGATCGCGAGGATCAACGGGGCGTTCGTCGTGTCTCGGGATGATCGGTCAGTCGGCCGCCAGCGCAGCCAGTTCCTCGCCCGACCACGTCAGCTCCACCACGGGCGCATGATGTTTACTCGGTAACGAAGGTCGAATGCATTACCGACCGCTCGCTCACCTATCGCTCCCTCTCATCCGGCTGATCAAATTGGTCTCAACACGCGGAAGCGAGCCCGACGAGGCCTCCATCGAAGAACCTTCCCTGTCTGCGCTTAGGGCTCTAGTTCCGCTCCGCCCTCGCCCAGCCGGTCGAACCGCTCCTCCCAGCTTTGCCGGCGTTGGTGGATCCAGTGCTCCGCCAGAGAAAGCGCAGCCGGATCGAGCCGGCAGGTCCGCACTCGCCCGACCTTCTCCGTTCGCACCAATCCGCTCGTCTCCAACATCTTCAGGTGCTGCACCACGGCAGGCAGCGACATCGCAAACGGCTGCGCCAGCTCGCTGACCGACGCCGACCCACGGCCGAGCCGCTCCACCATCGCCCGGCGCGTCGGATCCGCCAGGGCCTGAAACATCAAATCCAGCGGGGCATGTTGGTTGACCACACACTTAGCTATGTTCCCGCGACCATCGCCTGTCAATCCCAGATCTATCGCCGCCTGCGCGGGTCCAATCCATTGCCAGGGAACGAGCGCCGGATGGCGGGTCGAATCGGTTCAAGCCGACCAGCCGACCGGCGGAGATCAGCGCTGCTCGTCGTCAGAGGATAGGCGGTTCGTCTACCACGAGCGACATCGCGCGCCGTGGATCGTGCTCCCACTGTTTCCCAGCCCGCACCTACTCCTCACAACGCCAACCCTTGCCCTGATTCCCATCCCATTATGTGCTCCACAACGACCGAGCCCCAGGTCGTTGACCTGGGGCTCGGCAACGATTTTTCTCGGTACCTGAGTAGCGTCGGGATTATCGCCGCCGCATCCGCGGGTCGAGCGCGTCGCGCAGGCCGTCGCCCAGCAAATTGATCGCCAGGACGGTCAGCATGATCGCCAGGCCCGGGAAGAACGAGACCCACCAGTAGTTGCGCATCATCGAGCGGCCGTCGGAAAGCATATTGCCCCACTCGGCCGTCGGCGGCTTGATCCCCAGCCCCAGGAACGACAACGTCGAACCCAGGATGATCGCACCGGCGATACCAAGCGTCGCCAGCACGATCACCGGCGGCAAGACGTTCGGCAGGATGTGCTTGAACATGATCGCGCCGTCGCGCGCTCCGGAGACCCTGGCCGCCGTGACGTACTCCGTCTCCCGCGCCGAGAGCACCGTCCCGCGCACAACTCGGGTGTACTCCGGAATCGCGGCGATCCCGACCGCCAGCATCAGGTTGAACAGGCTGCTCCCCAGGATCGCGACCAGCGATAAGGCCAGCAAGATCCCGGGCAGCGCCAGCATCAGATCGACAAAGCGCATGATGATCGTATCGAACAGCCGGCCGTAATAGCCCGCCGCCAGCCCGGTCGACACCCCGACGATCGCCGCGATGCCCACCGCCACGAGGCCGATCGGCAGCGACTTGCGCCCCCCGTAGAGCACACGCGAATAGACGTCCCGTCCAAAGGTGTCTGCCCCGAAGAGATGGTCGCGACTCGGCTCTGCCCGGATCGCCTGCGAATCCTGATCGATCGGGTCGTACGGCGCCAGCACCGGCGCAAAGACCGCGAGGAAGATCATCACCGTCAGGATGACCGCCCCAGCCATCGCGCTCGGGTTGCGGCGCAGGCGGCTGGCCATGTCCCGCCAGAGCGTCCGTGGCCGCCCAACCTGGACAAGTGCTGCTTCGGTGCGCAGGGCCGCTCCCTGCATCACCCCGGACTCACCCATACCGAATCCTCGGATCGAAGATCGCGTAAGAGAGGTCCACGAGCAGGTTCACCAGCACGTAGATCGCGGCGGTAATCAGGACCGTCCCCTGGATCAGGGGGAAATCCCGATTGCCGATCGCCGTGACGGCGACCCGGCCCAGCCCAGGCCGGGAGAAGACCTGCTCCGTCACCACCGCCCCACTGAGCAGCCCAGCCAACTGGATCCCGATGAAGGTCACCACCGGGATCAGTGCGTTCTTGAGGGCATGACGGAGTGACGACGACCCGCTCGCGCAACCCCTTCGACCGCGCCGTGACCACGTAGTCCTGGCGGAGGGTCTCCAGCATCGACGACCGCACCAGCCGGGCGATGTACGCCGACGAGGCGAACCCGACGGTGATCGCCGGCAGAATCAGGTGCTGCCACCCACCCGTTCCCGTCGCCGGAAAGAGCTGGATCTCAAACGAGAACCCGAAGAGGAGGAGCAAGCCGAGATAGAAGACGGGCATGGAGACGCCCAGCAGCGCCACCACCATCGCCAGCGTGTCGATCCACGTGTTGTAGAAGATCGCGGCGATGATCCCGAGTGAAATGCCCAGCACGACCGCCACGAACAGTCCGGCGATCGTCAGCTGGATGGTCGGCCAGAGCGCTTCCCCGATTGACTCGGTCACCGGCCGGTCCGTGCGGAAGCTCTCGCCGAAGTCGCCCTGGAGCACGCCGCTCATGTAGTCGAGGTAGCGTTCCCAAAGCGGGCCATCGAGGCCGTACTTCGCCCGGAGTTGCTCTTCCTGCTCCTGGGAGATCGGCTTGTCCCCCGCGATGATGGAGACCGGATCCCCAGGCGTGAGGTACAGCATCAGGAAGGTAAAGATCGAGATCCCAATAAGTACCGGAACCGCCTGGAGCAGCCGTCTCAGAATATACGTGGTCACACTAGCTCCCCGGCGTTCGGCGTTCGGCGTTCGGCGTTCGGGGAGGTTTTCGTCCCGAACGCCGGTCGCCGAACGCCGAACGCCGATGTATTACACGAAGTGCGCGCTGTTCAGCCAGACGTACGAGGCCAGGTAGTCCAGGATATCGCCCTGGAGCCGGGTCTGCTTGGCGTTGAAGACGTACGAATCGACGAGCGGAATCGTCACCGCCTCCTCCAGGACCTTCTTCTGGATCTGGGAGTACAGCGTGACCCGCTCTTCGGTGACGGAGCTTGCGGCTGCGTCCTCGAGCATCTTGTCGACCTCGGGATCGTTGTACTGGGCGCGGTTGAACGCCCCTATGTTCTTGGAATAGAAGATCGTGCGGAGCACGTCCGGATCGGCGTAGGAGAACCACATGAAGGAGAAGTCGTAGTTGTTCTCCTCCTTCCAGGTCTGGGTGTAGACACCGCGCTCCAGCGGCTCGACCGTGACGTCGACGCCGACCTCGCGCCAGGCGCCCTGCAGGAAGGTCGTCATGGCGTTGTCGCGCGGACGGTCGATGTTCGGGAAGTACAGCTCAAGCTTCTTGCCGTCCTTCTCGCGGATATCGCCGTTGAGCACCCAGCCGGCCTCGTCGAGGAGGGACGCGGCCATGTCCGGGTCGTAGGAGTACATCGCCTCCGTGGCCGGATCGTAGCCAAGGGTCGGCTTCATCAGCGGGGAAGCGGCAGGCGGGAAGAGGCCACCGAAGACGGCCTCCGAGAACGCGGCCTTGTCGATCGCGTAGTGGAGCGCCTTCCGGACATTGACGTCGGAGACGGGGCTCTCCGGGCGGGAGAGGTTGACGAGGATAATCCAGCCGGACCCCGGCTGCGCCCGCTCGACGATCTCGACATCGCTGTTGGCCTCGATGTCCTCCTTCTGGAGGGCGTCGATCTCGTCGATGTACTGGACCTCGTCCGAGAGCAGGGTGCCGGTGCGGACAGCAGCATCCGGGATGATCTTGTAGATCACCTCATCGAAGTAGGCCGGGCCCTGGTTGTCAAAGGCGGAGGATCCCCAGTTGTAATCCGGGTTGCGGGTGAGGGTGATGTGATCGGCCTCGACCCACTCGCTGAACATGTACGGCCCGGTGCCGACAGGGGAGCGGTTGAACTCTTCCAGCCCCTTCTCGGCGACGGCGGTCGGGGAAACGATGCCCAGGTAACCGTTCAGCCCGGTCAGGAACGGGGAGAACGGGGCGCTGAGGTTCATCTTGATCGTGTAGTCGTCGATGATCTCGGAGTCGACGTAGGTGCCGACCTGGTCGTGCGCCTGACCGGCGACGATGACCTTCTCCGGATCCGGAGTGCCGCCATCGGCGATGATCTTGTCGGCCTCGACGACACGGTCGAAGGTGAACTTGACCGCCTCGGCGTTGAACGGGGTGCCGTCGTGGAAGGTCACACCCTGCTTGAGCTTGAAGGTATAGGACATGCCGTCCGGGGCCATCTCCCAGCTCTCGGCCAGACCCGGAATGATCTCGCCCTCGTTCGGCATCCAGACCAGCGGCTCGCAGATGTTGAGCGAAACGCGGATCGCGGTGTCGAAGTGGGTCACGCCCGGGTCGAGGTGACCGTCCAGGTCGCCGCTGAGGGCGTACGTCAGGGTGCCCCCCTGCTCCTGGTTCAGGATTCGCGCACGGCTGCCGCCAGCGCCGCCTGCCGCCGCCATCGCGTCGAGCCGTGCGGCCGCCAGGGCGGCCGCCCCGCCTGCGGCCCCACCGAGGAACATGCGTCGATTGAGCGTTCGGTTCACGACTGCCTCCTTCATGCGATCCAACTCTCCGGTCCGCTGTGACGTCACCTCAGCTCCTCTCTATGGATTCGACAACACAAACACCAAACGCTAGGTAGATTGGGTGCCTCCGCCGAGGTCAAAGATGGGTAGACCTGCCTAGGCTTCGTCGGCTGCGCCGCCGCGTCATGCGCGCCAGGAGTTAGGCAGACCAACGGATGCGCGAGCGGCGGCATTCCGCCAGGATAACGACGTACGGATACCGATCGACGGAGGCCAAGCTCCCCGGGCCCTTTTCTCGAGGCGAGGAGCACTCGATGACGACGAACACCTGTGACCCCGGTACCGGAACGAGCTTTTCCGGACCTGCCGGAGTCCTTCAACCGACCGGCCGCCTGCCGCGGTCCAACCCCTACGCCTGGTTGATCGGCCTGGATGGGATCCGCGCGATCGCCCGGCGCCGGTTCCGGCTTGTCGGCGCCGCGGCGGGTGCCCGGATCCTCGTGGTCGGCTGCGGCACGGGCGACGACGTCCTTGCCCTGGCCCGCCTGGTGAAACCCGGAGGCCGGGCCTTCGGAGTCGAGCAGGCGGAGGCCGACTTGCTGGACGCCCGGCGGCGCGCGGCCACCGCTGGACTCGCAGCAAAATTCCATCAGGGCACGCCCGACGACCTTCCCTTCCCCGACGCCAGCTTCGACGGTGTCTGCGCCGCCTGGTTCTTGACTCCTGAGATCGACCTCGCCCTCGCCCTGAGCGAGATGGTCCGGGTGGTACGCCCCGGCGGCCGAATCGTAATCGACGACACCGACTGGGCTGAGGCGGCCATTAATGTCGGCGATCCCGGCACAGTCCGCCGCATCCTCGATCACCAGAACGAGGTGACTGGTTCCACTGGCGCCCAGCCGCAGTTCGAGCACCTGGCCCGATCCGAGCAGTTGATCAATCTGACGACCAGTTCGATCGCGGTCCAGGACCGATCCGGCGCATCCGCGCGACTCTTCGCCGAGATGGCGAGCGCCTCGGCCGCGGCCGGCGAGATTCCGGCCGAGGACGCCGCCCGCTTCAAAGCCGACCTGGCCCAGGCGGTCGCCCAAAAACGCTTCGCCGCCGAGCTGCCGTGCATCACGGTCGCCGGGCAACGGCCATAAGCCACGCCCGTCCTCCCCCCTTCCCCCTGCCGCAGCGGGGGGAAGGAGGGCCGGGGGGGTTAGGGGGTCGAACCTAACCACCCACATGGCCCGTCACCCAGTCATAGCGCGGATCGTCGCTGATCACCGGTCCACCGGCGAACCGGGTGCCGATCCCGGCCCCACCGTCGACCTCGACGACGGTGCCGGTCATGTAGCTCGAAGCATCCGACGCCAGAAAGAGCGCGACCGAAGCAACCTCGTCCGGATCGCCAGGGCGTGCCAGCGGCAGTGCCGGAATCCGCTTGCCAAGAGACTCGGCCATGCGCGGAGGGAGCGGCTTCGGCTGGGTGTCGATCAACCCCGGGCTGATGGCATTGACGAGGATGCCGTGCGGCGCCAGCTCGATCGCGGCTACCCGGGTGAAGCTCTCCACGGCCGCCCGGCTGGAGGCATAGGTCGCGGCCCCGGCCGAACCCCGTTTGCTCACGCCGGAGGAGAAGTTGACGATCCTGCCCCCGCGTCCCCCAGAGATCATCGCCTTCGCGGCGGCGCGGGTCATCAGGAACGTGCCCCGGCAGTTGACCGAGTAGACCGTGTCCCACACCGAGACCCGCTCGTCGAGCAGCGCGGCATGTGGGGCGACGGCGGCGTTGTTCACGCAGACATCGAGGCGATCGAAGCGACTCATCGCGGCGGCCACGATGGACGCGGCGCCCGTTTCGTCGGCGATGTCGGCGACGATCGAGTCGACCCGGTCCACCGGCAATCCGGAGCAAGTCTCAGCCAGGCCGGCCTCATCCCGGTCAGCCGCGAGGACGCTGGCCCCCGCCGCGACGAAACGATGGACCATGACCCTACCGATGCCACGGGCCGCACCGGTCATGATGACAACGCGCCCCGAGAAGTCGAAGGTGACGTTCATCGAGCTCCCTGGCCGTGCAATACGGTCGAGTGGACGGACGGTTGTAGGGACGCCTCCAGATGGTTCCGAAGCCGTGCCCGGCTGGCCTTCTCTGAGGCAGGAGCCCCGTCTGGACGAACGTTGACAGCGATTGATGCCGTGATAGTATGCTGAATGTCGACAATCGTCAATCGGCAATCGCTACCAATCTTCGGCCGCGTTCTTGGGCATCTCTGCCCATCGGATACCATCCGGGTCTGGAGCAGGCCCGGTCGATTGGCGTCGACGCGTCAAGGCGTGAGCGAGGAGCAAGGACGGACGGATGGCCGTGGTCGCGCGCGAGACTGAGCCGGTTGAACCGTTCACCAAGCTGAGGCAGCCCAGCCGGCTGCGGCTGGTCGACGGGGTAGTCCACTCGCTCGAAGATGGCATCCTCGCCGGGCGCATGCGCCCCGGCGAACGCCTGATCGAAACCAAACTCTGCGATGAGCTCAACGTCAGCCGGACGACCCTCCGCGAGGCCCTGCTCATGCTCGAGCGCCGCGGCCTGGTGCGCAGCGAGCCCCGGCGCGGCACCTTCGTCACCCGCCTCTCCCGCGAAGAATCCATGGACCTCTGCGCGACCCGGGCGATCCTGGAGGCCTACGCCGTCAGCATCGGCTTCGAGCAGTTCGACGACGCCGTCTTCGCCCGCCTGGACGCCCTCCTCGACGACCTCGCGACCTGCAACCTGCCCGACGACACCCCCCGCGTGATCCAGATCGACCTCGCCTTCCACCGCCTCCTGATCGACGGCTGCGACTCCCGCCGGATCCGCGAACTCTGGTCCAGCCTCGACGGCGAGATGAGCGCCCTGATCCTCAGCTCGATCGAGCACTACCACGCCGGCATCGACGACCTGGTCGCCTTCCATCGCGTGCTTCTCGAGGCGATCCGCTCAGGAGACCCCGATGTCGCTCGGGAAGGCGTCATCGTTCACTACGTCGGCGTCGACGGTCAGCGCCAGAATTCGCTCACGGAACTCGGGGCCTTGATCGAGGCAATGGCGCGCCGAACACGGGTGAAGCGTGAGACGTGAGTCGTGCGTAGAGAGCCGAACAAACCCCGTCATCCTGAGCGGAGCGAAGGATCTTGGCCATCCATGGCCTTTGTCGCCGACCGCGATGTCGCGATTCCGAACGAGCACGAAGGCGGTAAACCGCCAAGATCCTTCGCAAACTCAGGATGACAATCCGAGCTCACGTCTCAGGTCTAACTAGCAGAGAAAGGGAGACTCGCGAGCAATGGCAAAGCCAGAACCGATCGTGGGACGGAAGGTCCGGGTAGGGGTATTGGGCGCGGGGCGATGGGCAACGATCGCCCACCTGCCGGGATGGGTGCGTGACCCCCGCTGCGAGGTCGTCGCGATCTGCGACATCGACCCAGCCATGGCGGAAACGGCCAAGCAAACATTCGGGGCGGAGTTCGCCACCACCGACTATCGGGCCGTCGTCGAGCGGGACGATCTCGACGTGATCGACGTGGTCACCTCGAGCCACGTCCACTTCGAGCAGGCAATGGCCGCACTCGAGGCTGGTAAGCACGTCCTCTGCGAGAAGCCGGTCGCCTACGACTTCCGCGACACCCTGCGGGCCGCCGCCCTCGCCGACGAAAAGGGCCTTAAGACCAAGCTCGGCTTCACCTTCCGCTACTCGCCCGGCGTGCTCTACGCCAAGTCCCTGATCGACGAAGGCTTCATCGGCGATCCCTACATCTTCAACGGCTACGAGCAGAACTCGCAGTGGATCAACCCCCAGACCCCCCTCCGCCAGGTAGATCCCAACGCCGATCAGAGCCGGATCCAAGTCTCCTCCCTGGAGGGCTACGGCGCCCCGATCATCGACATCGGCCACTGGTGGGTCGGGGCAGATTACTCCAGCGTCGTCGGAACCATGAAGAACTTCGTGCCAGAGCGGATGGTCCGGTCCACCGGCACGATGATGCGGATGAACATCGACGACGGCGACATCTTCATCGGCGAGTACACCAACGGCGTCATCGGCTCGATCCAGACCAGCTTCGTCACCGTCGGCAACTTCCCCGGCATCGAGGCCAGGATCTACGGCAGCAAGGGCGCTATCATCTGCCGCCTGATCCAGGAGTTTGGCGTCGCCGAGACGATCAAGGTGGCCACGCCCGACTCGGTCGAGTTCAAGGAACTCGACATCCCGGAGCGCTTCTACCCGAGCGGCGGCCACGGGCGGGAGAACTGGCACAGCCTCTTCTACAGCAGCCTGATCAAGGATTTCCTCGACGAACTGACGACCGATACCCCGAAGAACCAGGGCAACTTCGTCGATGGCGCCTGGGTCCAGGAGGTCATCAACGCCGTCGAGCTATCCCACCACGAACGCCGCTGGATCGATTTGCCGCTGCCGCGCTGATTGCCAACGGCGGCATTTGCTCGCAAATGCCGCCGTGCGATCGCGCACAACCCTTGTAGGGGCAGACCGGTGTGTCTGCCCTTCTCGCCCACCAACCCGGTGCGCGTCCCGCAACCGCGTCCCGACAGCGCAACGCCACGTACGCGAGACCGGGCAGACACATCGGTCTGCCCCTACAAGCCGTGCCCCGATTCCCTGCCGTCACGACGGAGAGCGCACCAATGGCCACCGCCCACCCCTTCGACGCCTGGCTCGACGACTTCCTCGCCACGTTCTTCCGCCAGAACCCGGTCGATGCCACATTTATCGGGATGCATGACCACGACCATGCGTTGCCGGACTGCTCCCCAGAGGGCATCGAGCAGGCGAAAGACGAGTGGCGGAGCCTGCGGGGTCGGCTGGAAGACGTCTCTACCGACGAGCTGAGCGTTGCGCAGAAGCTCGATCACCGGCTGGCGTCCGGGTTCATCGAGATCCGGCTGTGGGAACTCGGCTCCGGCCACTTCGTCGGGGGCAACCCCGCCTACTACACCGGCGAGGCGATCTTCGGGATCATCGGCCTGTTCCAGCGCGATGCCGAGCCCTTCGCCGACCGGGTCGCCGCCGCCATCGCCCGGATGCAGGCGATTCCGGGATTCCTTACCCGGGCGCGGGCCAACCTCGCCAGCGCGCCAACGGCTTGGACCGAGCGGGCGATGCGCGAATGCCGCTCCGCCCTGATCTACTTCAGCTCTGGGTTACGCACCCTCGCCACCGAGCGATCGATCTCCGAAAACGCCTTCCTGGCGGCGGCCGATGGCGCCCACGCCGCCTTTGCTGAGCACCTCGCCTGGCTGGCAGGAACCCTCCTCACCAACCCGAACGAGGCCTACGCCAGCGGCCGCGAGGCCTTCGAGCGCTACCTCACCGCCGGGCACTGCCTGCCGCCGGGGCAGGACGCCGATTGGGTTCTGGCCACTGCCAAAGAAGCCATGGCGGCTGCCCAGACCGAACTCGATGCCCGGGCGGCGGCCATCGACCCGACCAAGAGCTGGCAGGAACTTCTCGCCGGTCTGGCCGATCTGCACCCATCCGCCGGGGAGTACTACGCTGCCTACGGGCGCGTGTGGCAGGAAGCCAAAGACGCGGCCATCGCCGCCGGCCTCGTGACGTGGCCCGATTTCCCGATCGAGTTCGTGCCGTTTCCCGCATCCGATCGCGAGGCGGCCGCCGGGCTCTACTACCTCTTCTACCGCTGCCCACCCGCCCGGGGGTATCACGACTCCCACCGCTACCTTGTCACCCCGGTCGAGCCCGATATGGCCCCAGAAGAGCAAGAGCGTCGTCTCCGAGCGACGAACGACAGCGTGATCAAGCTCAACCACGTCGTCCACCACGGCGGACTGGGCCACCACGTCCAGAACTGGAATGCCTTCCGGGCGCAGTCTCGCATCGGCCAGATCGCCGGGACCGACGCCGCCTCCCGGATCTCCTTCTTCTGCGCCGGCACCCTGGTCGAGGGCTGGGCCTGCTACGCGACCGACCTGGCCGAGGAGATCGGATTCCTGACGCCGCTCGAAGCGCTTTCAGAGCAACAGAGCCGCGCCCGCATGGCGGCTCGCGCCATTGCCGACGTCTCGATCCACACCGGCCAGATGACCCTGGCTGAAGCAGCCGCCTTCTACGAGCGCGAAGCCGGCATGTCCGCCGCCGCCGCCCACGGCGAAGCGGTCAAGAACTCGATGTTCCCCGGTGCCGCCATGATGTACCTGAGCGGAACCAGCGCCATCCACGCCCTTCGCCAGAAGCTCGCCACCCGCGACGGAGATGCCTTCAACCTCCGGAACTTCCACGACCGCTTCCTGAGCTACGGGGCGGTGCCGGTGGCGTTGATTGCGGAAGAGATGTTGGGGTAGGCGTTCGTGCTGAGGTCGTGTGGGCACCACCCGGTGGTATGCCAGCGCCGTCTGCTCATCGCCCGGGGCTGAAACCCGGGTCTACGTCCACGAATCCGGCTGAAGCCGGCCGAGCACCGCGTTACTTCGATTGACCTCGGCGCATCGTCTGGTAGGGGCGGACCGATGTGTCCGCCCGGCAACTGACCGCCCGATACCGATCCTGGACGCCCGGTTCTTGGTCTAGGACCACGCGGTGGGCCACCGGGAGGGCCGCTCCGCCTGCGCCAGATCGGCGGGCAGCGGCGGGGGCGTGGGCGGGCCGTCCGGCCGGTTCTGGGCTTCGAGATCCGCGATCGCCGCCTCGACCCGCTCGAGCAGCTTGGCCAGGGCGGCGGCGTCGAGGGTGCGGTCCTTGGCGGCGTTGCCCCCGATCTTGGTCCCGTCGACGGCCTGGATGGCCCAGAGCACCAGGCCGCTCGTTGCCGCCGTGGCCACCGTCCGCTTGAACAGGACGTGCATCCCGCACCGATGGCGGGCGTAGAAGCGCCAGAGCGTGTTGTGGTCGGGCCGTTGGCCCCCGGTCAGCCACAGGAAGGGCACCGACTCCGCGCAGGCGGTCGCCAGCTTGCGGCTGGAGCGGATGCCGCTCATGAACCCGTAGAGCCAGGCCCCCAGCAGCACGACCGGATCGTAGGCCGGCGCCCCGCCCGGATGGCCGCCGGGACGGGCCCCGAGCGCGGCCCACTCGGCCTCGCTCAACTCCGCGACGAAGCGACGACACCGGTCGCTGTACGCGTCGGTGTCGAGACGCGGTTAGCAAAACTTGAACCGGGGTTGGCGGATTGAGGAGGGCAGACACGCCGGTCTGCCCCTACCAGGCGCAACGTCGTTCTCACACCTGGAACGCAGATTGGGGATAGCGATCTGGCGCAAGCCCGTAAGATAGGGGTAGGCCACGTCCATTGGGGATGGGCAATCCCGGGAGGGAGACCGCATGAGTCAGGAATCATCGAGCCGCTCGTCCGTTCGTTTGGCCCCGTCGGTGCGCCAGTTCTCGCTGGTGCTGATTATTGCGCTCGTTGCTATCGCGGCATTCGGGTTTGGGACCACCCGTCAGGCCGGCCCGGCCCACGCGGCCCAGGCTGACGCGACGCCGGTCGCGGACGACGCCCCCGTGGCGCCGGTCGCGTCGCCGGTCGCGTCGTTCGCGCTGCCCTGCGCCGAAGTCAGCCCGGATGTCGGGTTCGAGGCGTGGGTGCGATCCGAGCTGTACTTCGGGGCTGTCAGCGACGAGGAGTGGGAAGGGTTCCTCGACAACGAGGTGACGCCGCGCTTCCCGGATGGCCTGACCGTCCTCGAAGGTTACGGCCAGTTCCGGAACAGCGCCGGCGTGATCACCGAGGAAGACAGCATCGTCCTGATCATCTTCTACCCGCTCGATGGCGCCGCCGAGGCCAGCGCCAACCTGGAAGAGATCCGGACCGAGTACAAAGAGCAGTTCGACCAGGAGTCGGTCCTCCGGGTCGACGACCTCCCGGTCTGCGTCTCCTTCTAAACCGTTCTACCCATAGCGAACGCCAAACGGCCCGCGCGCCCGGTTGTGTCCGGGGGCGCGGGCCGTTTGCTTGTCGGGGTGAGCGTCTACCCCTCCGGTTCCAGCGTCGGTTCGGGTTCCTGAACCAGCAGGACCACCGGGGTCTGGAAGACCGTCCCGGTCGTCGGCGTCGGGGTGGGCTCGGCGACGAAGTCGTCCTCGGTCGTCCGTTCGGTTGGGGTGGGCGAGGGCTCCGGCTCCTCAACATCCTCGCCGCCGTCGTCCGCGACATCGACGTCCTCCTCCGGTGAAGAGTCGTCGGGATTGGTCGAACCGGCGCCGGGCCCCGGCACATCGCGCGGCGCGATGCTCGGTTGCTCCAGGGGCGGGACCTCCGGGCCGACGACACAGGCCAGGAACGAGGCGCCGTCCTGGGCAGTCTGGTGCCCGAGCGCGCTGCTCAGGGAGGAGAGCGCCCCTCGCTTGGCATTGCCGCCGGGGGCTTCGACCGCGGTGACCTCGACACCCTCGGGGAAGATGCCGATCTCGCCCTCTTGCAGCGTCCGAGGACGGCCGCCGCGGGGGACGACCTCGACCGCGCCATCGGTCGCCAGGATCACCATGCCGGCGCCGGCGTCCGTGACCTCGCTGCGCTCGTTGAAGGCCAGAACGTCCTGGACCAGGTCCAGGTCGCGGAAGCCGGACGGGGTGCCGATCGGATCGGTGGTGATTAGCAGTTCCCCGTCGCCGACGTTCATCCGCCTCCGCGAGCCGGCACGATCTCCAGGACGTTGTAGGTGACCGGTTCATTGCCGACGCTGGCGCGGCGCTGCCTGGTGCCGTCCTGGACCAGGTAGAGCTCGCCCACGGCCAGGCGCGCAACCTGCTGGGGCACACCGTCTACCTCGTCGGCCAGCAGCAGCGGTCCGTCCGTGGCGATGACGAAGCCGAGTTCCTGCTCTTCGTACTGGGCGCTACCGAGCGGCTGGGCCACCCGCTCCACCACGCGGCACACGAATTCGCCCTCGGGGAAGGTGACGATCCCCTGGGCGAGCACGCTGGCGTGCCCCGACGCGGGCGAGGGCGCATCGAGGCCGTTCTGCTGGGCGGCGGCGACCACGATCGGCACCACCAGTGCCAGGATTGCAACGAGGACAAACGGGTGACCGCGGCCGGTGAACCGCCGGCGGCCCGGTGGCCCGGTCGGTGCGTGTATTTGGTTTGATCGACTATCTGACATCGGAATTCCCCCGCCGGGATCGCTCCCCGCACTGATTACGGACGATGCGTCGTGAGAGACCCACCGGAAGCCTATCATCCACGCAGGATCCCCGGATCGCTGGTGTACCGCCATCCCCCAGCCGGTTCTCCTGACACCATCAACTCTACGGCCTGGTCATCTACGTGCCATCCGTGAGGTCACTTACTTCTACCAGACATTGCGTCACGCACACCCACGATTTCTTGCTATTTCGTTGTCCGTCTCCGGGCTTGACGCGACCGTGCCGCCGACCTACGGTAGCTCCCTGGTCTGACCACGGGCATCCTGGCCGCAGCCGGCCGTGCCGACCCAGCCAACCCAGCCGAAAGGAGCCCGCTCGATGTTCGTGCCCAACCGGAGGGTCCGCATCTCGGACGATGCGGCCGAGCAGATCCGGGAGCGGGTCGAAGAGTGGGGCCTCAAACCGGGGGACCGGCTGCCGCCCGAGCGGGAGCTGGCGACCCGCCTGGGAGTCGGGCGGACCTCCGTCCGCGAGGGCCTAAGAGTGCTGGAGCTGAGCGGCTTCGTCGACGTCATCCCAAGCAAGGGCGTCTTTCTCAAGGAAGGTCCCGGCGGCAAACTCGAGCGGACCCTCTCCGCCTGGCTGACCGCCGATCGGGGCGGTCAACTCGAGTTGATCGAACTCCGCACCGCGCTGGAGGGGCAGGCCGTCGCCCTTGCGGCGGAGCGGGCCACTCCCGTCGAACTGGCCACGATCGAGCGCGGCCTTCCCGCCCTGCGGTCAGCGATCGCGGGCGGAGACCCAGCCGCGACCGTTTCGGCCGACACGTCCTTTCACGACGCGATTGCCCGGGCCTCCCGAAACGGATTGCTCCGGCGGGTGCTCGCCACGATCGGAGCGGACATCAGCGTCCAGGTCCATGCCCAGACGGAATCCGGGCTCACCGGCGAGGTCGGAAAGCGGATGCTGGCCGATCATGAGGCGATCACGACCGCCATGAAGGGACGAGACTCCGCCACCGCGCGTGCGGTCATGGAACGTCACGTGTCCCAGGTCGCCGTCGATCTCGGCATCGCCGCAGGGTCCGCCGGGGAGCCATAGGTCAGCCACCGTCCCGGAAAAACTCGGCTTCGACTTCCCGCGCCAGGATGCGTTTGGTCGCCGCGACCAGCGCATCGCCTTCGGCCCGGTCAAGGGAGACGGCTAGGCGCACGTTGCCGCAGAGCGTCTGCATCAACGCCAGCGACGGTGCGGCCAACGCCTCCGGGTCGAGTGCCGGGTTCAAACGAGACACCACCCGCACCAACAGGGCCGCGTGGTTGTGCAGGTCGGCGACATCGATGTCCTGAAGCATCTTGTCCGCCTGGACGCCGGACCAGACCTCGCGCATCGCCGGTGACTCCATAAACATCTGGTAATAGCCGTCAACGGAGCGGCCCATCGCCGCCTTGAGCTCGGCCAGATCCCGAACACCCTCGAGATCACGCTCCGTACACGACAGGCCGTACGCATTGAACCGCTCCGCCAGGCTGCGGATGATCGCGGACTTGTCCGGGAAGTACTGGTACAGCGATCCAATCGAGATTTCCGCCTGCTCGGCCACATCGCTCATGCGCAGGGCGTCGCTGCCGCCCTCGGCGATCAGCCCGGCGGCGACGGTCAGGATCCGTTCGACCCGCTCGCGGGAGCGCTTCTGGCTGGGCGTGCGCCGGGGCGGGGATTGGCCGGCTTCGGCGGCGGGCAGGGGGACGACGGGAAGTTGGACGGACACGGCGGCTCCTCGGCGGCGAACCCTCTTGCTATTCCTAATGTGAGGGTATATCATGTTTTATAAATGTGAGCATTACTCACATAATCGGGCCGGCGCAAAAGTCCACTCCTGGAGGTACACCATGAGCGACACGACCCTAACCAGCCAGACCAACCGGCAGCAGCGGATCGTGAAGAAGGCGATTGCAAAAGGCTCGTTCTGCACCCTGGCTACGGCCTCGGCCGCCAACCGCCCGCACGTCGCTGGCGTTGTCTACGACGAGGCGGACGGCGACCTGTACGTGAGCATCATGGAGTCGTCGGTCAAGGCGCGCAACATCGCCGCCAATCCCAGGGTGGCGGTGACCATCCCGGTCCGCCGCCTACCGATCGGCCCGCCGTTCACCATCCAGTTCCAGGGTACCGCCGAGATCATCCCTTCGAACGATCCGCGCATTACCGCGTTGATCGAGCGGGGCAAACTCAAGAACGTGACGTCCCACGGCGAGGTGGACCTTCCCGGGGGCTGCTTCGTCAAGATCACCCCGGCCAGGCGCGTCGTCACCCACGGGTTGGGCGTTCCCTTGCTCTCGGTGATTCGCAATCCGCTCGCGGCGGGCCGCACCGTCGAGCTGAGCTAGACCGTTCACGGTCCCTGACGCCAGATTCCGGAGGAAGACGATGGCCGCCGACACGCTCTACGTCCTCACCTTCATCGCCGCGGTGACCAGCGGAGTCATGGGCGGACTCTTCTTCGCCTACTCCAACTCGGTCATGCCCTCCCTGGCCCGGGTCCCGGCCCCGAGCGGCATCGCCGCGATGCAGGCCATCAACGTGGTGATCGTCAACCCCCTCTTCCTACTGGTCTTCTTGGGCCCGGCCGCCCTGAGCGCTGTTCTCCTCGTCGCGGCAATTTTCGGCTGGGGCGACCTGGAGTCCGGCTGGGTGATCGCCGGCAGCATTCTCTATCTCGCCGGCAGCATCCTCGTCACCGGCGCCTTCAACGTCCCGCGCAACAACGCCCTGGACAAGGTCTCCCCGACCGCCCCGGAAGGCGCCGCCTACTGGACCAGCTACCTCTCCGAATGGACCACCTGGAACCACGTCCGCACCGTCGCCTGCATCGCCGCGATGGTCTGCTTCATCTTGGCGGTGCGGTAAAGTGGGGGCGCGGCTGTCGCCGTGTCCTCCACTTCTTCGAATGCCGGTAGAATCACTGGCCGGACGTTTCGAATGATACCGACGTGGATTGCGTAGGGCCTGCGGTGCGGATCATACAGGACCCGAAGAGTATGATGGCGACATGAGCGACCGTATGCCCAGAGTCTCGGGCAAGGACATGGTCCCGCATTGCGGCGCGGTGGATACGAAGTCGTCAGGCAGCGCGGCAGTCACGTTTACCTTCGCAATCCAACCCGCGGCGGCCTTGTCACCGTACCGGTGCATGGTAACGAAACCCTCGATATCAAAGTCATCAGATCGGTCCTAACCCAAGCCGACCTCGGAATTGATGAACTCAAGGGGTACTTGTGATGACGTACCGATATACCGTCTTGTTGGAGCGCGGAGCCTCGGAAGACGTATGGGTCGCGACTGTGCCGACCCTGCCGGGATGCGTGACCCAAGGCGCATCGATCGAAGAAGCCCTCGCCCGTGCACAAGAGGCGGCGGCGGGCCACGTCGAGGCACTGGTCGCATTAGGCGAACCAGTGCCAATGGAATCTGAACCGTCCATCGTTGCAAGCGTTGCAATCGACATAGATCCATCCACTTCTGCGTCGCTTGCCGGTGCGGCAGACTGAACGCTCGCCCGGACCAGAACCTCGCCCGTCCGACCCCGCTCGAATCCCAGTAGAATCACCAGCCGGATGATTCGAACGTTCCCAATGGGAATGAGGAGGACAGTACGGTGCGGATTACGCGGGCGACGACCTATCTTGTCGGCAACCCCTGGAAGAACTGGCTCTTTGTCCGGCTGGATACCGACGAGCCCGGGCTCTACGGCATCGGCGAAGGAACGCTCAACGGCTTCGGCAAGTCGGTCGAAGCGGTCGTGCACGAGCTCGCCCCCCGCTACGAGGGGATGGACCCCTTCCAGATCGAGACGATCTACCAGCGGATGACCCGCGACCTCTACTCTGAAGGCGGCCAGATCCACATGTGCGCCGTCGCCGCGGTCGAGATCGCCTGCTGGGACATCATCGGCAAGACCGTCGGCCGCCCCATCTACGACCTGATCGGCGGCCGCTACCACGAGAGCCTGCCCGCCTACGCCAACGGCTGGTACCAGGGCGACCGCACCCCGGAGGCTTTTGCAAGCCGGGCCAAGGAGGTCGTTGATCGCGGCTACAAGGCCCTCAAGTTCGACCCCTTCGGGGCGGCCTGGCGCACGATGGATCTGGCCGATCGCCACCTTACCCTCGACATCATCCGGGCGGTGCGCGAGGCAGTCGGCCCGGAGATCCAGCTCATGATCGAGGGTCACTGCCGCTTCAGCGTCGCCGAGGCCGTCTGGATCGGCGAGCGGATCGAAGAGTTCGAGCCGACCTGGTTCGAGGAGCCGACCGCCCACCAGAAGATCGACGCCGTGGTTGAAGTCGCCCGCAAGATCGCGGTCCCCGTCTCGACCGGCGAGAGCCTGGTCAGCACCCACCAGTTCGCCGAACTGCTCGCCCACAACGCGGTCCACATCATCCAGCCGGAACCGGGAAACATGGGCGGCATCTGGAAGACCCGCCAGGTCTGCGCGATGGCCGACGCCCACTACGCCGTCGTCGCCCCCCACAACGCCCAGGGCCCGGTTTCGACCGCGACCTGCATCCAGATCGGCGCGAGTTGCCCGAACCTGCTCGTCCAGGAGATCTTCGATGAGTTCAACGTCGACTGGGAGCGTGACCTCGTCGACCACCCCGCCGAAGTCATCGACGGCCGCATCCCCGTCTCCGATCGCCCGGGCCTCGGCATCGACCTCAACTGGGCCGAGCTCGACAAACACCCCTACGAGGTGAGCAACTTCCTGCCCCTCTTCGCCGTCGGCTGGGAGCGCCGCGAAGGCTCCGACGAGCGGTCGCCCGCCAACCTGGCCGCGGTCCCGGCCGCGGACCAGGATGCGAAGCCGAAGTAGGACGGCCCCCTAACCCCCTTCCCCCTTCCCCCCGCTGCGGCAGGGGGAAGGGGGAGAAACGGCGCCCGCAACGGCCCCTCTCCACCGCAGTGGAGAGGAGGTAGGGTGTGAGGTACTTTCCGCCCATGTCCACAAATCTTGCACCCGCCGATGGCCTTCGCGGCTGCATCCCGATCGTCTGCACCCCGTTCGGCGAAGACGGTTCGCTTGACCTGCCCAGCCTGGAGCGCGAAGTCGACTGGCTGATCGACGAAGGCGCCAGTGGCGTCGCCACCCTGGCGATCGCCAGCGAGGGGTACAAGCTCACCGAGGACGAGCGCGACGAGGTGTTGCGCGTCGTCGTCAAGGCGACGCGGGAACGGGTGCCGGTCGTGGCATCGGCCGACGGCGCCGGGACCGAGGTCGCCCTCGACCGGGCGCGTCGGATGGCGAAGCTTGGCGCGGATGCCGTCATGGTCCTGCCGCCGTACTTCGTCAAGCCCGATTCCCAGGCCCTGGCCGACTACTACCTGCGAATCGCGGCGGCGGGCGGCATCCCGGTCATCATCCAGGACGCACCTCAGCTGACGGGCGTGGCGATGACGCCCGCGTTCTGGGCACAACTCGCGGAAGACGCGTCGCTAATCCAGTACGTCAAGGTGGAGGGCAACCCGCAGGGGCCGCCGATCTCCGGCGCCATTGCCGCCAGCACGGGAAAGCTCGCCATCTTCTGCGGTTGGGGCGGCCTGAGCATCATCGACGCGCTGGAGCGCGGCGCCGTTGGTAGCATGCCCGCTCCGAACGTTACCCGCCTCTTCTCAGACATCCAGAGCCGGTTTCTCGCCGGAGACGTCGCCGAAGCCGAACGCCTCTTCGCGGCCGAGTTGCCCTTCCTCCTTTGGTCGATGCAGACCGTCGATCACTCGGTCTTCGCCGCCAAAGAGGAACTTCGCCGCCGCGGCGTCATCGCCACCAACCACCGCCGCCAACCGGCGCTGGAACTGGACCAGATCGCGGTCGGCCAACTCGGACGATTCCTGGACGCCCGCCTGGGCTAGGAGCGTCCGGCCATCTGTTCCGGCAGACGAATGGACGTGAAACCCTCCAAAGACTCCTCTCCCTCGTCAAGGGAGAATGGGGGCCGGCAGCGCCGGGGTGAGGGCCGTTCGCGGAGACGGCGTCAGCATGAGGCAACGCTCCCCCTTCCCCCGCTGCGCAGGGGGAAGGGGGAGCGTTGCCTTACTCCTGCGCTCACTCCGGCCACAGCCCTCACCCCGGCCCTAACGGGCCACCCCTCTCCCAATGCTGGGAGAGGGGGCCGGAGGGTGAGGGCTGTTTATGCCCCGGCGTTCGCCTCGTCCCGATTCGCCCGCCATTCTTCCGCCAGCAGGTCGAACATCAGGAAGTTGGCCGGGGTGGCGTTCTTGAAGCCATCCCAGTGGAAAATGCCGGCGTCGCGGTAGCCCTGCTTGCGCAGGGCAGCGGCGGAGCGGCCGTTTGGCTGCCAGACGTGGGACCGGACCGCGTGCAGTCCCAGGCGCTCGAAGACGAACTCCAGCATCAGGTGTTTGGCCTCGGTGCCGTAGCCGTTTCCGCGATAGTCGGGCCGGTGGAAGAAGCTCTCCGTCTCGGCGGTGCGGTGGATCCAGTCGATGCTCTCGACGCCATTTGCCCCGATCAGGACATCGCCGTCGCGGGCGACGATGGCGAAGCGGACGTCGGTGGGAAAGTCGTCCTCCACCAGGTTGCGAATGTGCTTTGCCAGGGTGATGCCGCTGCCGACGAAGCGGCCGTTGTCGAAGAATGTCTCGGTCTCCTTGCGGCTCCAGGCGGCCATGTCGTCGGCGTCGGCTGGGTCCAGCGGGCGGATGTAGATCCGCTCCCCGACCGCGAGCGCGGCCGGTGGCACGTCCGACGGCATCCGCTCCGGCGGCAGCGAGCCGATCCAGCGCTTCAGCGGAGGCCGGGAGGCAAATTCGGCGCGTTGGGCGGCGACCTGATCGCGGAAGGCCACATCGCCGGCCTGGGGATCGCCGAACGTCTTAAGCCAGCCAGGGTGCAAGGCTTCGAACCAGTGCTGATCCCGGCGCCGGCCCTTTACCAGCAGCGCTTCGCGGAGCGTGCCCACCTCGGCGAACCCGGCAGCCAGGGCGCCCTGGCGGGCGATGGCGTCGCCATCGGTGATCGCCACCTGCAAGCACATGAACTCACGCTCGTGCAGCATGTAGGGAACGAGCAGTCCCAACACTTCAGCGGTGATCGCAGACTGCGTGTCTGGGGGAAGGATCGGGTCTGGATGGATCTCGATGTCCGCGGACTGCCCGTTATAGCTAAACAGATTGACGGAACCCACGGGAACATCGTCGCTCCGGCGCACGATCATCAGCCAGCGCTTGAAGTTCTTCGCGTCTTTCGGGATGTCCTCCTTGAGGATCTCCTCCGCCTTTTCGGGGTAGATCGGGAATGGCTCGAAGCGCCAGGCGCGGACGTACTTGGCGTCCGACGTCTCCATCCCGCGCAGGTAGATCGTCTGGCCGACCAGGAAGGTCTGGCCGGCACTACCGGTTCCTGGCGCTGGGCTCGGCTTCGTCGTCGTTTCGTCGGTGGTCGTCGCGGTGGTCACGGGAGTTCGGCCTTTCTGAGTGTCTCGCGTCCGTGGTGGTGCCGCCCGCTGCAACGAGGGCGACGCGCACGGCGCAGGGCGAACGGCGCGGAGGCGCCGTTTGTGAAATATCGGTCGAAAACGGGTGACACGCGTGGGAATGGAGACGGACGGCTCCAAACCCGGCCTCGCATGTGAGCCGGCGAGCTACCGCTCCTGATCGCGATTTTGGACAAGCCGAAACCCGGCCTTCATTGCAGCAAGAAGGCCAAATCGGCGCCGGAATTGGTGGCGCCCGGGCTTGTCCGTTCGGCCCTGGGGCCGACGTGACCTAGGTAAATCTGTTGTGGATCGTGGTGATCATATTCGGCACCCTTTCCCTGTCCCTGTGGCCCGGCGGCGTGGCTGGGGCAGCGCTCGTGATGTAAGCGAGAACGTCGGCGCGAGGGCGGATCGCGCAGCGGGAATCCTACTCGGTACTCATCGCCTGCGCCAAATCCGTCTTGAGGTAGGCCTCATAGATGGCGCGGGTGGCCGGGGCGGCAAAGAGGACGCCCTCGCCCTTGGACTCGATCATCACGACCGAGGCGATCGTCGCTTGGTCGTCGTATGGCCCGAAGGCGGCAAACCAGGAGTGCGGCCGGTCGCGGTCCTGGCGGCCGCGCTGGGTCTGGGCTGTGCCGGTCTTGCCGCCGATAGGCCACTTGAAGTCGCCGAAGACCCGGGCGGAACCGACTCCGGCGGCGTTGCTGGTCTGGTCGTGCAGGGCGGATTGGATCTCCTGGAGTTGCTCACGCTCGATCGGCAGGCGGCGGATGCCGTCGCGTTCGCCGATCCGCTCCTGCTCGCCCGTCTCGGGGTTCTGGGCGAATTCGACGATGAACGGCTGGAGCAGGCTGCCGTTGTTGGCGATGGCCGCGTAGGCGTTCGCCATTTGCAGCGGCGTGGCCAGCAAGAACCCCTGGCCGATCGAAAGGTTGATCGCGTCGCCCCGCGCCCAGAAGTCGCCAATCGTGTCTTGTTTCCACTGCGGATCGGGGACGGTGCCGCCGGATTCGGGAAGGTAGGGGATGCCGGTCGGCGCGCCGAGGCCGAATGCTTTGGCCATATCCGGTAGCAGTTGTTCGTCCTGGCGATCCAGGTCGTAACCAATCTGATAGAAGACCGTGTTGCAGGACTGGACCAGGGCGTTGTGGAGGGTAAGGACGCCTTGTTCGGCGGCCCCTTCTTCGACGACCCAGTCGTTGACGACGACCTCGGTCTCGGGGATGACGTAGGTGGCCGGGCATTCGAGCTGGGTTTCGCCGGTATAGTCGAGGTGGGTCATGGCCGCCGCCATGGTGATCGCCTTGAAGATCGATCCCGTTGGGTAGGCCGCCTGGGCCGCCCGGTTCAGGAGCGGCTTCTGGGCTTCGTCGCTGAGGTAGGCCGCTTCCTCGTCCGTCATGCCGAGGACGAAGATGTTCGGGTCGAAGCTCGGGTGGCTCACCATTGCCATGATCGCGCCGGTGCGCGGATCGATGACGACGGCGCTGCCGCGCTCCGATCCTTCGACGGCGGTGACGGCCTCATCGACTGACTTCTGGAAGTCGATGTCGATCGTGAGGACGATATCCTGGGCCGGCTCTCCGCCGCGCTCGCCGATCAGGGAGCGCTCCGAGCGGGACTCGCAGTCGACGACGGTCAGGCGCGCGCCGGGTGTCCCGGAGAGGATGTCGTCGGCCCCGGCCTCTACACCGGCCCGGGCGACCCAATCCTGGCCCTCCAGGTTGGGATCGGCGGCGATGTCGTCGGCCGTCACCGGGCTGAGGTAGCCGGTGATGTGGGCGGCCAGCGGGCCGTACGGGTAGACCCGGCCGACGGTGTATTGCACACGTACACCGGGCAACTCGGAGATCTCGTCCAGCAAGGACTCGGCCCGCTCCTCCGAGACCTCTCTCACCGGGAAGAACCAGGTCGGATCCGGGGCGTCGGCGTAGGCGGCGGAGATGTCTTCGACGGAAAGGTCGATCAATTCGGAGAGGGCCTGGACGGTGGCGGCCTCCTCCGAGGCATTGCCAAGTTCGCCCGGGACGATCCCAATGATGCCGACCGTGCCGTCGATCGCGAGCGCCTTGCCGTTGCGATCGAGGATGGCGCCGCGCTCGGTGTTGGTGATCTCCAGCTCGACACAGCCGTCGGTGCCGAGGTCCTTGAAGATCAGCGACGGGGTCCAGCGGACGCGCCACTCGCCGTTTTCCTTGACCAGGCCGATGATGTTCTCCTCGACGATCTCGCCGACGCGGGTGGACTGGAAGGTGACCGTGATTGGCACTTCGGTGCGCAGATTGGGTTCGCCGGTGATTTCGATGCCGACTTCGGTCAGGCCGGCCCGTTCGGCGATGGCGACGTAGCGGTCGATGAATTCCTGTCGCTCGATGGTCTCCTGAACGTCGGAACTGAGCAGATCGTAAAGTCCGTCGTAATCACCGGCGCTCCAGCGCCGAGCGTACTCATCGATCGTGGGGATCGGAGAGTCCGTCGTCGCAGGGGTGCCTGCCACGGCGGAGGCCTCCGCGTTGGGTGTCCCGTTGGTCGCCTGCTTGGCCGGGGCGTTGGTCTCGCTGGCCGTATCCCCTGCGGCTGAGGCGGCGACATCGATGGCGTTTTCTGCCCCGCTGCTCCGCTGGGCAAGAAGGGGGGCCGGCACGAAGTCGCCGGTGGCCTCGGCGACCACCAGGGGAAGCTCTCCGGTGGTGCCGCCCCCGACGCCGGCTGGCACCGAGGTCGGCGCGGGCGCTTCGGGTGGCGCCGGCATTGGGGTCTCGGTGGGGGACTCGACGGTCGAGGCTGCTGTCGGCGCGGCCAGGATGCCGGTGCCGTCCGTTGGCTGATCGGGCTGCTGCTGCAGCGCGGCGGCATCGGCATCGCCGCCGTTCGTCGTCGACTCTTGCCCGGATCGGTTGTCGACGTTCAGCCCGCCGACCTGCAAGGGGCCGCCACCGACGACGGAGCCGGCAGCAACGAGCGCCGCGACGATCAACACACCAAGCAGCCACGGCCATCGCGAACTGCGACGGGCAGCGGCTGGAGAAGAGGGATAAGCTCGCGACACCGGCAACGTACCTCCCTTGCCCGTCAACCGGAACGCCGTTCGCTTGATTCGACCGGTGGTGGAGCGCCTACCTGGTCACGATGTGGCCAGCGGTCCACGTCATCGGATCGAAACCGCGCGCCGGGCGCACCCAGAGCGGTGAAGGGCATGAGCGGGGTATTCGCAATCGTCGGGAGGATATTGGCCCGGTTCCAGGGTCGGGTCCTGGAAACCGAGGCAATGGACTCTGATCGTCCAAAGGCGGGGCGGGCGATTGCGTGTGTGTTCATGCTGCCAGTCGTAACCGCGTTCGTCAAGTGAGCGTTCCGATACAAATCTGCGTACGTACGCACACGTGCCCGATGGAATAACCCAAACGGACGTTAACCTAGTACTTTCTTGTAAACGATCCGGCTGCGCGAATGGATTCTCAGGAAATCTTAAGGCTGCCGGGATGAAGCCTGCGCCACACGATCACGAGCAGCACCGCCGTCTCGATCGCCCCGGCGGCGGCGGCGGCCAGCGGGATCCCGATGAGGCCCAATGGGCCAATAAACGCTGCCGTCAGGACGAAGCGTAGCCCGAGTTGGCAGAGGTTGACAAAGAACGGCGTGCGCGCGTCGCGCAGGGCGAGTAGGGCCCGGCTGGCGATCTCTGTGGCGGCGTAGGCGGGGATCCCGATCACGTAGCCGAGCAGGGCAGCGTAGGTCAGGTCACCGGCGTCCGCGTCGAACTTGCCGTGCACGAACAGGATATCGATCAGCGGCTCACCGAACCCGACGAGCAAGACGATCGCTGGAAGCACGAGGGCGACGGACCAGCCGATCGCGCGGCGGAGCGTTGCCCGCATGCGTGGAAGGTCGAGGGCGGCGGCGTGGGTGGCCAGGCGGGGAAAGACAGCCTGACCGACCGCCGTGCCGGTGAGCGTCACCGGCAGCCCGACCAGCAACCAGGCGTTGTGCAGGGCAGGCAAGGCGGCCTCGTCGTCGAGCCGGGAAGCGAACGACGACTCGATCACCGCTCCGCCGAAGCCAATCGCCAGGCCGAGGCCGTTGGGCACCAGCAGGCGGGTCACTTCCCGCAGCCCGGGATCGCGGAACGCGAACAACGGCCGGTAGCGGACGCGATCTCCCCGGAGTCCGGGGAGCATAAGGCCGACCTGGAGTATCGAACCGGCGACCGCACCCCAGGCGGGGCCGTAGATGCCGATCTGAGGCCAGGCCATCGCCGCGCCGATCCCGGCGATCACGCCGATGTTGTGGCTGGTGAAGGCCAGAGCCGGCAGCAGGAAGCGGTTGCGCGAGTTCAACAGGGCAGTGATGACCGACCCGACCCCGAGGACGACCGGCTGAAGGAGCAAGATCCGGGTTACGGTCGTCGCGGTCGCCTGTCCGGCATCGGAGTAGCCCGGCACGAGCAGGCTGCTGACCGCCCACGGCGCGACAATCTGCCCGAAGAGGGCGGCGACCGACAAGACGAGTACGAGGGAGGTCAGCACCAACGACGTCAGCCGTTGGGCGGCCTCCTCGCCGTCGGCCCGACGGGTGCCAATGAGCACCGGGATGAATGCGGAAGACAGGGCCCCGCCCGCCACCAACGTAAACAGGATCTCGGGCATCCGGGCCGCGGCGTAATAGGCGCCGGCCGTCTCGTCCGCGCCGAATTGCCGGTTGAGAAGGAACTGCCTGACCGCGCCGAGCACCGCCGAGGTAAAGTAGGAGCACATCAGCACCAGACTGGCTTCGCGCAGTCCGAGTTCCCGGCGGCCGAATCCGGCGACCTGGCCTAGCCGTCCTCGACGTGGACTTGTCTGGGGAGTCCCGGTACTCGGTTCCCGGTTGACGGCTACGGACCCTCGCGGCACCGCTGGTCCCTCGTGATCGGCAGCGGCTTCCTCGACGACCCGCATTCGGCTCCCTGGACCATGTTCCGGTGCTGCGATATCGCTGGACCAGCATGGTCTGTCATCCCCGCCGCCGTCCACGCCAGGGGGCAGGAGTAATGGACCAGGCCCATTCCTACGAGCCTACCAGCGAGCGGTGTCGAGGCGGATTTCGTCCGGCACGGCGGTCGGGGAGGTCGAAAGGGCCCAGAGGATCGCGCCCGCGACGTCCTCGGGCGTGAGCATTTTGTCCGGGTGAGCCAGGAGGCCCGTGCGTGGCCGGTTGGTCATACCGTCGCGGAAGCCGGTGTCGACCGTCCCCGGCTCGATCACCGTTACCTTGATGCCTTGAGGCCGGACCTCGAGGGCCAGCGACTCCGAGAACCCGATCACCGCGTACTTCGATGCGCAATAGGCCGCGAACCCGGGAGATCCCTTGCGGCCATAAACCGAGGAGATGGTGACGATATGCCCCGCTCCCTGGCGGAGCATCGCGGGAAGGACGGCGCGGGCGATATGGAACGTGCCGTCGACGTTGATCCGCATCGTTTCGGCCCACTGCTCCGGCGGCAGATCCTGGACCATGCCCCAATGGCCGATCCCGGCCGAGCAGACGCAGGCATCGATCCGGCCCCAGCGGTCGAGCACCGCGGCGGCCATGCCCTCGCAGGCCGCCGCGTCGCGGACATCGGTTCGGACGGCCATGGCGCTCGCACCGATCTCATCCACCGCCGATTCCAGACCGGCGGCGTCCCGGGCTACCAGGGCCACCCGCGCACCCGCCGCGCCAAGCGCCAGCGCGGTTGCCCGTCCGATGCCTTTGCTGGCGCCGGTGACGACGACGACGCGCTCGTGCAACCGTCCGTCGCTTGCGCTCGTGTCCAATGGCTCGTCCTTTCGAACTCGTGCATCGACGATCCGGCGACATTATCCACCCGCCGCGTGTTCGTCGGCTCAGTCTGCCGGTCGCTTGAGTGGGGATGGTGAGCCCAGTCTCCCGGTCGGCCCGCAGTTAGAGGACTCTACGTCGCCTACCCCGCGGGCTGTGTGACGGAAGCCGGCTCATGGAGGTTGCGGGATTGATCGCGGCCTGGTGGGTGTGTCGGTGGCCCTGGGCGCCGCCGCGCCCCCACCGCCCGGGCCGTGAGCCGTGACCTTTACCCACATCTCCAGAACGGCGCGGAATTCCGGGGAACACTGGCAACCTGATCGGTGGCGAGCGGCGACGCGATGTTCCCGAGATTCCGGCACGTCGTTCGCGCGACTTCATGTGGCCACTGAGACGTGGGTAAAGCTCACGCCGTGGGCCCCGGGCGGCAGCGGAGCTGGCATGTCCCATCCCAGCACCGCTCCCGAAATCCCACGATCAATGCCGCACCCCCATAAGCCGGCTGAGAACGCGGCGATGCGGTGGACGCGGAATGAGTTAGGAGGACTGGTTGGCGATCTTGAGCGCCTTGCCGATGTACTCCATCATGGCGCGCTCGGCAGCGGTGTCGATTTCGTGGACCGCCGGCTCGTTGTCCCAGACCTTCTGCAGGTTGGCGCGGATGCCGGGATCACCGCCGGTGAAGGCATCGATCAGTGATTTCCATTTTGCCGCCAGCGTCTGCACGGTGGGATCGGCCGGATCGGTGCCGGCCTCCATCTCCGCTT
This sequence comes from uncultured Chloroflexia bacterium, assembly GCA_963724285.1. GTDB lineage: Bacteria > Chloroflexota > Chloroflexia > Thermomicrobiales > UBA6265 > CAVRUD01. The sequence continues at coordinate 33,883 of CAVRUD010000003.1, forward strand.
TGACCTGAGCCCGGAGCGTCTCCCAATCGGCCTCGGCCTGGCGCATGCCTGCCTCGCCGAGTTCCTCGCGCCGCTTGGCCAGGGCGTCGAGTTGCTCCGGGGTGTAGTACTGCTCGACCATCGTCATACTCTCCATGACGCGAAGGAGTTCCTCTGTCGTCGGTTCTTCCACCGTGCGGATCTGGTCCGCCAGGGCATCGAGCCGATCTTCGAGTCGACGCAGGGCCAGGGTCTGGGCCCGCACCCGCTCCAGATGCAGCTCGATCGTTTGCAGGGGCGAGTAGGCGGGATCGCGCAGAAAAGCCTGGATCTCGTCCAGCGAGAAGCCGAGCTGGCGCAGGGACCGGATCTGCTGCAGGCGGGCGACGTCTCCCGCCCCGTAGAGTCTGTACCCCGCGGCCGTGTGGTCGGCCGGCGCCAACAGGCCGATCTCGTCGTAGTAGTGCAGGGTGCGAATGGAGACCCCCACCCGCTTCGCCAGCGCCCCGACCGTCATCTTGCGGTCGCGATTCATGCCGCCCGCGCGCTCCTCCGCTCGCTCCCGTCCGCCCCTTGACGGACCAGGACACCTTAAACCCTCACGCAACGTGAGGGTCAAGTCCGGTTTCTCGATTGTTGCCGATGGCTCGCCAGAACGCGCAGATGGTGGGCAACGAGGCATCAACGCCCACGTGTTTGTGGGGGCGATGCGTGCATCGCCCGGATGCGGACCGCGGGACAGATGGCGGATTTGGCATCCAGGGGAAGGGCGATGCGTGCATCGCCTATACGGGTGAGGCGGGCCAGTAGAGAACGGCTAACGGACAACGACGCGGTCCCATTGGAATTGGCGGCCCGCTTGGGCGCCGCCCGTGGCTCACGACCTCTACCCAGCGGGCTGTACCCGACAGCCTCTCCGAGGCTAAAGCGATAATCGGACTCGATCGACAGTGTGCGCTCCATTAAGGATGAGCTCGTTCTGATGTTGAGGCTCGTTCCCACACGCCCGAGCGGCCGCCCTCTTTGTGTTCCAGTTGGACATCCGTGATTGTCATGCCCCGGTCGACCGCTTTGACCATATCGTAGATGGTCAGGGCCGCGACCGAGACGGCGGTGAGGGCTTCCATCTCTACGCCGGTCTGGCCGCGGGTTTCCACTCTGGCCGAGATCGCGACCGCGGCGTCCTCGACGGTGAACCCGACCTCGATGCGGGTCAGGAGGAGGGGATGGCACATCGGCACGAGATCGTGGGTCTTCTTGGCGGCCATGATCGCCGCGACCTGGGCGACGCCGAGGACATCGCCCTTGGCGGCCCGGCCTTCCTTGATGATGATCGCGGTTTCGGGCGCCATCTCGACCCGGCCGGTGGCGATAGCGACCCGCCTGGTCGCTTCCTTCTCGCCGACATCGACCATCCGGGCGCGCCCGGCGTCGTCGAAGTGGGTCAGGCGGTCCACACGTTTTTCGTTGGTGTCACTCATCCTTCTTCTCTGGCTTCTCTGGGGCGGCCAGCACCGCGTTGACCTCGAAGGTCAGCGCGGGCAGGCTTAGGGAGGCGATCGAGTCACCCCTGCCGGCGATCGAGATCGATCGATATCCGTCCGGGGCGGGATCGGTGTGGCGCTCGATCCTGGTGCTGGTGAGATCGAAGAGCCATGCTTCGGGAATGCCGGCCCGAGCATAGAGTGGCAGCTTGACTCCCCGGTCGAACGCCAATGAACTGTCGGAAACTTCGATCACAAGCAGCGTGTCCGACGGCGTGGGCAAGGCGGACTGGTCATAGTCCTCGCGAACGACGAGGAAATCCGGTTCGGGCTCGCTATCGTCGCTTAGCCGTATTGGGCATTGCACGAAGACGAAGTACTCGTTGCCGACCTGCTGCGTCACCACGTGGTTCGTGCGCCCGACGCAGCCGACGTGGTTCGCCCCGATCGGCAACATCTCCAGCACCTCACCGAGGATAAGTTCGATCCGGTCGCCCGGTTGGAAGATGCCCGCCTCCCCCATCGCGTGATACTGATCGACGGTGAACGTGCGGCGGACGATCTGCTGGGTGATCTCCTGGGCTGCAACCGCCATGACCCTTCTCCCGATGCGTTCGCTAACGTAAGGCGGCCGATCGTTGATTGCTGAACCGTACTATAGCCAGCGACGGCATACCCGAGCTGAGCGAACCGGAAGAGAACCACCGTGGAGCAGGATGAGCACAGGTTAATCCTCGTCAAGCATGCGATGCCGGACATTGATCCCCGGCTTCGGCCACCGGAGTGGCCGCTCTCGCCCGCCGGTCGGGTGGCGAGTGTGACACTGGCCAGACGGCTTGAACGCTATCGTCCGACGAGGGTCGTGACGAGCGTCGAGCCGAAGGCTGCCGACACCGGCGCGATCGTGGCCGCCACGCTCGGCCTGCCGGTGAGTACCGCTCCCGGTTTGCACGAGCACGATCTGGGTGATGTACCGTTTATGGGTACCGAAGCCTGGAACACAACCGTGGCGGAGGTATTTGCACGGCCCGATGAGGTCGTTCAGGGCCGGGAGTCGGCGAAAAATGCGGGCGATCGCTTCGCCTCCGCGGTGGCTGCTGTGCGGGACGGGTTTCCGGATGACCGGGTCGTGATCGTCGCCCATGGGCGGGTGATTAGCCTGTTGGTTGCGCGGGCAAATGCGATCGATGGGTTCGACCTGTGGCGGCGGCTGGGTTTGCCGTCGTTTGTCGTTGTTGATCCCTCGGACTGGAGGGTGATCGAGGTCGTCGAAGTGGTGGTATAGGTTTGCCTCGGGCTAGTTTCGTGTACGTCCAGCGATCAGCTCGTCCGTGTCGAAGACCAGATCCGGGAGGACCGTGGAGGCAAGTCGCTGACCGCTCTCGGCATACGCGATCGTACGATAGCCGTCCGGCTGCGGGTCGGTGTGGCGCTCAATCCGCACGGCGACGAGGTTGAACAGCCAGGCTTCGGGAATGCCGGCGGCGGCGTAGAGGGGGAGTTTCACGCGGCGATCGGTCTCCAGGGTTGAGTCGGAGACCTCGCCGACCAGCAGGATGTCCGGGACCTCTGGGGGTTTTCCCTCATCGTAGGCGGCCCGCAGGATGGCCAGATCCGGTTCCGGTTCGCTGCGAAGGCTGGGAATGCGGATCGGACACTGGATCTGCACGTAGTAGTCGCGGCTCGTCTGGCTGGTTGCCGACCGGTTGAGCCGGTTGAGGCAGCTGATGTGAGGGGCGTACATCGGGCTCATCTGGACGATCTCTCCGTGGATCAGCTCGACGCGGGGATCCTCCCCGAGGATCCCGACTTCCCCCATGCGCTCGTAGTCGTCGACCGAGAAGCGGTAACGATCCATTGAGATTGACATATCGCGGTGCTCCTCGCTGGGGCGATCTCCGCAATGCACTATAGCGACAATGTCGGCTTGGTGCATCTCCGTCGGCACGTCAGGGTGTGCCTCACGGATTTGCGCCCATCGTCGGTCTCGTAGGGGAGGGTCCCGTGCCCTGCCATCGTCCTGTGGACGATACCCGGGGCCGCGCCGCAATGGGTATGCCCTCCCGCGTCGGGCATTGGGAGACGTTGGAGGCACGGGACCCTCCCCTACGACGCCAACGCGGCGACGACTGCATCACGCAAAACGGTGAGGCACACCCGGCACGTCAGGATCCACCCAGGAGCGATAGACTGCCAAACGACCGGAAATGCCGATGCTCGCTCGCAGGAGGTCGCTGCGCATGTCAGCTGTCTCTCCCGACCTTGCCAAGGTGCTGGATTCCGTCGATGCCCGGGCGGATGAGATCGTCGCGTTCGCGGCCGAGTTCATCCGGCAGCCGTCGGTCAATCCGGATCTGGAGCCGAACCCCGAGGCCGAGCGGCCCGCCCAGGAGTGGCTCCGCGATCAGTTGGTCGCCAGCGGCGCCTTTGCGGCGGTCGACTTCTGGGAGCTCGAATCGAACCGGCCGAACGTTTGCGCGGTCCGGCCGGGTTCCGGCGGGGGGCGCTCTCTGATCTGGGCGGGGCACACCGACGTGGTGCCGGTCAACGCGGAGCAGCGGGCCGCGTGGTCCGGGGCGGGGCCGTTCTCCGGGGAGGTGCGGGACGGCAAGCTCTGGGGGCGCGGCGCCTCCGATATGAAGGGGGCGATTGCGGCCTACGTGATGGCGGCCAGGATCATCCACGACGTTGGGATAACCCTCAAGGGCGACCTACGCCTGGCTCAGGCCTGCGGGGAGGAATCCGGCCACTACCACATCGGCTGCAACACGGTGCTGGAGCGCGGGCACCGGGCCGATCTGGCGATCTTCCCGGAGCCGTCCAACTTCGCGGTCTATCCCACCATTAAAGGCGAGATCTATTTCCGTTTGACCGTTCCCGGGAAGTCGACCCATATCTGCAACCGTCACCTTGTTGCCCAGGCGCTGCCATTTGGGGTCGAGCGACCGGGTGTGAGCGCGATCGACAACATGCTCAAGTACCAGTTGGCGATCCTGGAGCTGGAGCGGCAATGGCTGCTGTGGCGGTCCGATCCGAACGTGCCGCCTGGGGGGATGTTCATCAACGTCAACTCGATCCACGCCGGGCCGGTCGACACTACGGTGCCGGACTCGGCAGTGCCGGACACCTGCGAGATCACGGGGTCGATGCTGTTCTATCCCAGCTTGACGGCAGCCGAGGTGATTGCGGATGTGCGGGCGGCGATCGATCGGGTGACGGAGGGTGATGCCTGGCTGCGGGAGCATCCGCCGGTGCTGGAGATCCCGTACGGGCATCCCCACAAGGAGCCGGTCAATATGCCGTTCGACCATCCTGGCGTGGTGGCGATCGAGACCGCCGTCGAAACGGTTACCGGCCAAAAGCCGCCGAAGCAGACCAGCCCCTTCGTCTGCGACGCGAACTACTGGTATCCGCTCGGCCAGCCGAGCCTGGTCTTCGGCTGCGGTGATCCCAGTTGGGGTATCCACGGCACGAACGAGTACCTGCCGGTCGCCGACCTGATCCAGGCGACGAAGCTGTTTGCGGCGGTGACGATGGAGTGGTGCGGGGTGGACGCGTAGACGGCGTTCGGCGTTCGGCGTTCGGCGTTCGGGGTTCGGGCAGTCGATGGCCTAGTGTGGTGCGATTGGCGGACGCTTTTCGCTGCGACCCCATCCGCCCTAGGAGGGTGAATCGGGGAGCGGGTTCGTCGGGGGCTACGACCGGGCGGGACATCCGCCGGGAGCGCGCAACCGGGGCCTGGATGACGGCTGGGAACCCGAGCCGGGCGAGGTGGGGCGCTGCCCAGGCCCGCGCCCTCGCCGGGCGTGCCGCTTACCCGCATTCTATCAGAACATATGTTCTTGTCAAGAGTCGGTTGGGCGCGGGATGCTTTCGTCTCTGAGATGGGCGTCCTTGCATGCGGTGCTCCGATCGCGGATGCTACGGTGGCTATGGACGAGCGGACGACGGTCAGGGCGGCGGGCAGCGGTGCTGTGTCCGGTGCTGCGGACACCTGGCCTCTGTCTGCCCGCGAGGCCGCCCAGCGCCTCGGCGTCAGCGAGCGCACGGTCCGCCGCGCGATTGTCCGCGGCGAGCTGCCCGCCGCCCTGCGCGCCGGCGTCTACCGGATCGCGCCCGACGACCTCGCGCGGTACCGGGCGCGGCGCGAGCTTTTGGCTCCGCCTGGTGCGCGGACCCGCGCCGACCCGCCGCGGTTGGTCCCGTTGCCCAGGCGGGTGGAGGAGACCGTCCCCGCGCTGCCCCGACCGTTGACGCCGCTGATCGGCCGGGAGCGCGAGGTGGCGGCCGTCGCCGGCCTCCTGCGCCGCGACGATGTGCGGCTGCTGACGCTGACCGGGCCCGGCGGGGTGGGCAAGACCCGGCTGGCGCAGGCCGTGGCCGCCGAGGTCGCCGCGGCCTTCCCCGATGGGGTGCGGTTCGTCGGCCTCGCCCCGGTCCGCGACCCGGCCCTGGTCGCCCCCGCGATCGCCCAGGCCTTCGGGGTCTGGGAGGGCGGCGACGTTCCGCTCCTCGATCGGCTCGCGCGGACGCTGCGCGAGCAGCGCCTGCTGCTGCTCCTCGACAATTTCGAGCAGGTCGTCGCGGCGGCGCCGGTCATCGCCGACCTGCTCGGCGCCTGCCCGGGCCTGACGATCCTGGCCACCAGCCGGGTGCGGCTGCGCGTGTCGGGGGAGCACGAGCACCCGGTGCCGCCGCTGTCGCTGGGGCGTGAGACCGATGATCCCACACACGGCTCGGAGGCGGTGCGCCTCTTCGTGGCGCGGGCGCAGGCGGTGCAGGACCGGATTTCGCGCCTGACGGCCGAGAACGCCGCCGACCGTCGCCGAGGTCTGCCGCCGCCTCGACGGGCTGCCCCTGGCGATCGAGCTGGCCGCGGTCCGCGTCAAGGTCGTGCCGCCGGCCGGGCTCCTGGCCCGGCTGGAACAGCGGCTGCCGCTGCTGACCGGCGGCGGGCGCGACGTGCCCGAGCGCCAGCAGACGATGCGGAACACCATCGAGTGGAGCTACGACCTGCTGGCGCCGGAGGAACAGCTCCTCTTCCGCCGCCTGGGCGTCTTCGTCGGCGGCTGCACGCTGGCGGCGGCCGAGGCCGTGGCGGAGGGCGGGGCGCCGGTGCTGGACCTCATCGGCTCGCTGGTCGACCAGAGCCTGCTCCGCCGGGACGTCGGGCCTGGCGGGGAACCCCGCTACCAGCTGCTGGAGACGGTGCGCGAGTTCGCGCTCGACCGCCTGGAGGCGAGCGGCGAGGCCGAGGCGATGCGCGAGCGGCACGCGGACTATTTCGTCCGCCTCGCCGAGGCGGCCGGCCCGTACCTCCAGTGGCAGCGGGACACGGGCGCGTCCGTGCGGCTCCTGAACGCCGACGTGGACAATCTCCGGGCGGCGACGGTCTGGGCGGCCGAGTCCGGCGCGCTGACGACCTTCCTGCGGCTGGCGGCGGCGTTGCAGCATTTTTGGAAGCTGAGTGGTCGGGTGATCGAGGGGCGGGTGTGGCTCGACCGCGCGGTTACTGTGTGCGACGCCGCGCCCCTTCCGCTGCGGGCTACCGTGCTCCGGGAGGCCTCATGGTTCTTTCGGCAACTCGGCGACCGCGAGCGGGCCGCGGCACTCGGCGCGCAAGGACTGGTGCTGTCGCGCAAGCAAGGTGACAGGCGGGCAGTGGTGCACGCGCTCACTGCGCTTGGCTGGATGGCGGAGGAACAGGGACGCATCCAGCAGGCGCGGGCGTTCCACGAGGAGGCCCTCGAGTTGGGGAGGCCCCTCGGTGACCCTGCCTGGACCGCGTGGTCGCTGCGAAACATCGGTGCACAGGCGTTCCTGATGGGGGACATCTGAGATTGCTCAACGCTTGATGGAGGAGGCGCTGGCGATCTTCCGTCAAGAGGGCTACCGCTACGGTGCAGCCTATGTTTTGACCGACCTTGCCGATATCGCCCTGCGGCGGGGGGAGCACGCCCACGCCGCCGCGTTTTGGCAGGAGACGCTCGGCCAGTCCTGGGACATCGCGGGGCTGGCCGGCTGTCTCAATGGAGTGGCTGAGATCGCGCTTGCATGCGGGGAGACGGTCTGGGCCGCTCGCCTGTTAGGAGCGGAGGAGGCCAGCAGGGAGCGGGTCGGCATCGCCTATGTGCCGAGCAAATTACCGAAACACCAGCGGACGGTGAAGAATCTCCGAGCGGCTCTTGGCGAGGTCGCCTTCACTGGGGCCTGGGTCGAGGGGCGGCACCTGTCGCCTGATGCGGCGCGGGCCGAGGCGATTCGCGTGGCGGATGCAATCTCGGCAGCACCTAAGCACGAAACGACGAGTTCCGCCAAAAGCCACGGACTGACTCCGCGCGAGCTGGAGGTCCTTCGCCTGGTCGCCGCCGGCCGCTCCAACCCCCAGATCGGCGAGGCTCTCTTCATCAGTCCCCGTACTGCCCAGATCCACGTCACCCATGTCCTCGCCAAGCTCGGCCTCGCCAACCGCACCGAGGCCGCCGCCTTCGCCCACACGCACGGCCTGGCCTGACCCCATCGTCCTCCACCGCGTGTGACCTATGCGGATCCGCATAGGCGCGGTTCCCCGCACCCTTCGCGGAATACGTCCCCGGACTACGCGGGTCCGCAGATTCGCGCCCGTCACCCCGGCTCCAGGATAGGTGTGTGCCCGACGGACGGTCCGGCACCGCCCACACGGAACGCCGCACAAGCGGCGAGAGGAGACCGGCAATGATGACCACGAAGAACACGACGCGCACGATCCGCGACATCATCGAGATTCGGCGCTTGACCTGGATGCGGCGGCTGGCGGCCGGCGGCAGCCTGGTGCTCGCGTTGGCGCTCTCTGGCGCCAACGCCCAGGACTCCGATTCGGCCGGGTTCTTCGATCGCAACCCCGGCTTCGCGGGGACGCGGACCTCCCTGGACCCGTTCGATCCCTTCGCCCCGTCGGCCTTCGGCGACGACGCTACCGAAACCGCCTCCGACGCTACCGCCTCGGGTGCGGCCGGCAAACGGGGCATCCCGGCGGGGGACGCGCTCCCCGAGTGGGACCCGTCGACGATGGCGCCACAGCCGGGCCTTCCAGGGGAATCGTACTGAACGCGCCTGGCCCGAAGGAGTCATCAACATGAGTGTCAGCCTCGGCTCGCTCGCCCCCTCGTCGCCTCCGTATGCGCGGAAGTACGCACGTCGACCCAGCCATCACCCGCCCGAAATGCGCGGTTCCGCCGATGTCGCCGGGGCCACGGTGACGGATGCTGGGGGAGCCCCGATCGTCGTCGGCTTGCGGATGTTCGGGTGTTGGCAGTCTCGGTCGGATCAGGCGTGGGCGGCTCGTTCGCCCATCGCAGAGGGAGAGCAGCGCATGGACGGGTACGGGAATCACGACGCAGCGGCCGGTTCGAATGGCGACCCCTCGCGTCGGGCGGTGGTCCGCGGGGTCGGCGGCCTGGGTCTCGCCGCGTTCTTCGCGACTCGGTGGGCGCCGGCGGCGGCCCAGGACACCACGCCGGCCCCGACGGGGGCCGTCGGCGTGACGGTGCAGGTGCTGGGCACGGGGCAGCCCGCCTCGGCGCCCGGGTTGGAGCTGACGCTGCGCCGCCTCACGATCGCGCCGGGCGGGCTTTTGCCGGCGCACAGCCACCCCGGCGCCCTGGTGATCTTCGTCGAGGCCGGCACCTGGGGCTACACGGTGCTCGGCGGCACGGCGCAGCTCACGCGGGCGGCCGTCGGCGGCACCCCCACCCCGGCCGAGGAGATGCCGGCCGGCGCCGAGGTGGTCCTCACTGCGGGCGACTGGATCTTCATCGAGGACCCCCAGGACGAGTTCCGCAACGCGGGCGAGGAGGACGTGGTCCTGGTGAGCGCGAACCTGGCCCAGATCGGCGAGCCGTTCACGACCCTCCTGGACATGGAGGGGATGGAGATGGGCGGGACGCCGACCTCGTAGGGGCCGCCATCGCGACGGAGCAACGGGCCGGCACACCACCGGCCCGTTGCGCGTCCCAAACCTATGCCGGCGGCGCGACCTGACCCATCGCCACCGCCATGATCCGCTCGTCGGTCGCTTCGTCGCCGGCGCATGGGGCGGGTCGTAGCAAGGGCGGCTCTTCGTGCGGCCAACCCAGCGGCGATCCTGGCTTGCACACGTCGCCACCGTCTGGGATGCTGCCGCAATCATGGACGATAAAACGGCGGACGAGAAGGTGGACAGCGACGTGTCCGCTGCTGCGGACAGATGGCCCCTCTCTGCCCGCGAGGCGGCGGCGTTCCTGGGCGTGAGCGAGCGGACGATCCGTCGCGCGATCGCCCGCGGCGAGCTGCCCGCCGCCCTGCGCGCCGGCGTCTAGGTGACACACCTTGGCCGCTTGTCGCATCTGCCACGCCGAAGGAGGGAATCCTATGCTTCATCCGCGCGCCTTGCTCCTGCCGTCATCTCTTGTCGCCATAGTGGTAGCCCTGCTCGCCCTGCCGGTAGCAGTATCGGCGGCCCCGCCGGCCGTCGAGACGTTCCACGACGAGGGCTCGTTCGTGTTCGCCGGGCCCTGCCCCAACGGCGTCACCCTGGTCGCGGACCTTCACCGAGGACGTGCGCGTCACCACCTTCTTCGACCAGGCGGGCAACCCGGTCCGCCTCCAGATCAAGGTCGACGCCGTCGGCGTGGTGACCAACCCGGAGACCGGCGAGAGCGTGGAGAATCCCGCCCACACCACGGTCTTCGTCGACCTCGTCGAGGGCACCGAGGCCCAGGTCGGGCTCGTCTTCAAGGCGACGGTGCCCGGCGTGGGGGTCGTCTTCCACGACGTGGGCCGGGTCGTCCACGACGCCGAGGGCAACCTGATCTTCGAGGCCGGCCCGCACGACGTGCTCAACACGGCCGGCGACCACAGGGTGCGGGCGAACTTCTGCGCGGCGCTGACCTGACGAGGGCGGCGGTTCGCGAGCGCACCACCGACGGCTGGGAGGATCGCTCTGCCGATGTCCCCGGGGCCGCCGAGAAGCATGCTGGGGAGGCTCGATCGTCGTCGAAAGCTCGGAGGCCGCCCCCGGCGGCGTTCGCTGCGACCAAAAGGACGCCGGTTAGTACGCACATCGACCCACCGATTACCTGTCCAAAATACGCGGGTTCGCTGACGCGCGATTCTGCTCGCCGCCCCAAACTGTTCCTATTGGCCACTCAGCGTGGAGGAGAATCAACGTATGATCTCACCGGAGATATCTCGGCGCTCATTGATGCACCGCGGCGGTGCCGCACTGGCCGGCCTGAGCGCGCTGCGGCTCGCCGGCCCGGCAACGGCGTTCCAGGCCAGCGACGGCGAGGTCATCCCCTGGCTCGACGTCCTGGATGAGAACCCGGTCCCGGAGGCCGTCGTCCAGCAGCTCGATTGGGAGCAACTCGACTCCGACGCCTGGGAAACACCCAACGACGCCTTCTTCGGCGTCAGGCACTTCAACCAGCCGGACCTCAAGGAAGCCGACTGGGCCCTGGAGATCAGTGGCCTCGTCGACACGCCGGTGTCCCTGACGCTGGCCGACCTCAAGGCGGAAACCCGCGAGGAGGTCACCTTCACCATCGAGTGCTCCGGCAACACCGGGCTGCCCTTCTTCAACGGCGGGATCGGCAATGCGATCTGGGCCGGGACCCCGCTGGCGGCCATCCTCGAGGAGGCCGGCGTCCAGGACGACGGCGTCGAGGTCGTCTTCTGGGGGGCCGACGCCGGGCCGCAGGTCCGGGGCGAGGTCGAGATCACCGAGCGGTTCGCCCGGAGCATGTCGCTGGCCGATGCGATGGACCCGAACAACCTGCTCGCCTACGAGATGAACGGGGAACCGTTGCCGCCGTTGCACGGCTTCCCGGCGCGCCTGATCGCACCGGGCTGGTACGGGGTGGCGAACGTCAAATGGCTGACGCGGATCGAGGTGCGCGACGCCCGCTACCAGGGCAACTTCATGGCCCGCGACTATGTCACCGTCCGCGAAGAGACCCGGGACGGCGAGACGGTCTGGACCTTCACCTCCGTGGGGCGTGCCCGGCTGAAGTCGGCACCGGCCAAGGTGACGAAGCTGGACGGCGGTTACCAGATCATGGGCGCCGCCTGGGGTAAGCCCGTCGCCGGGGTCGAGGTCCGCATCGACGACGGGGAATGGCAGTCCGCGACGCTCACGACCGGCCAGGGCGAGGAGTTTGCCTGGGTCTTCTGGGACTTCGATTGGGGCACGCCCGAACCCGGAGAGCACACGGTCACGTCGCGGGCAACCGCCGCCGACGGGGAGGTCCAGCCGGCGCCCGACGACCCGTTCCTGGCCGCCAAGACGACCTACTGGGAGAGCAACGGCCAGATCACCCGCCGCGTCGAAATCGCCTGAGCCACAGTGCCGGGGCGGGGTGACCGCCCCGGTCGCGCTCCTCGGCGCAACTCATTAAAGTGTCCTCTTATCCGTGTGCGCCGCCGAGTTGCAGGGTGACGACGCCGGCGATGATCAGGGCGATGCCGGCGACGCTCAGGCGGGAGAGGGATTCGCCGAAGAGGGCGACGCCGATGATGGCGGTGGCGGCGGTGCCGGCGCCGGACCAGATGGCGTAGGTCGAGCCGAGGTCGAGTTGCTTCATGGTGATGGCCATGAAGTAGAAGCTGAGGGCGTACCCGACGACGACCAACGCGCCGAAGCCGAGACGGGTGAAGCCGTCCGACGCCTTTAGGGCAGTTGTTGCGATCAGTTCCGTCGCGATGGCGATCGAGAGCAATACCCATGGTGAGAGGCCGAGCATCGGTCTAGATCTCCTGCGAAACTGGTTCGGAAGCGAGGGTGCGCAGGCGCCCAATCACGGCGGATCGAAGCGGCTCGGTGATGGACGCGAAGGCGAAGATGTCGCCGAGCCAGAACCCGTCGGCGGCGAGGCGGACGAGCGTGGCTACGACGGGATCGAGGCCGTCGGCGACGGCGCGGGCCTGCCAGCGATCGTACGCCGCGCGCATCGGTTCCAGGAGGTCGGGGTCGTTGGCGATGGCCGCGAGGAGGCCACCGGTCAGCTCGTAGTCGGAGCCGGCTTCCTCGGTAGTCGCGCTCAGGAAGGCACGCACCCATTTGCCCGGTCCCGGCAGCGGGTCGAGCGCCATCAGCCGCTCGACCTCGCGGTCGAACCGGGCGGTCGGATCGGCGATTAGCCCCTGGATGAGCGCCTCCTTGGTCGGGAAGTGGTAGAGCAGCCCGCCTTTGGAGCGGCCCGCTTCCCGGGCGACCGCTTCGAGGGTCAGGGCCGATACGCCATCCCGGAGGACGACCCGATGCGCGGCCCGCAGCACCTCCAGTTTTGTACCGGTTGCGATCTGTGCGTCGTCCATGTACACAGTGTACCGTCTGGACGGTACAGTTGCCACCGGTCACCCGGGCCGGGGCGTTAGCGTCCCTCACGAACCTGCGCAGCCGGGTCCGCCCGGGACTCAAGTCCCGGGCTACCTGACGGAAGTCGGCTCAAGCCGACTGGAAGGCGCGCGGCGGGACTGCCGGGCTCGTGCTCAGTCCCGGAGGGACTTCCGAGAGGTAACCCGGGATTGAAATCCCGGGCGGATCCGCCGACCGACTGGTTTCGATAGGTGCTCTTCGTGGCCGGGGCAGCGTCGCCATGTGCGCCATGTGCTCTAGGCCCGGGCGAGGGCCGCTGGCATCCGATCCCGGGTGTGTTCGTGGGCACGAACGGTCGCCACCAGGACGAGGTCCATGAATCGGCCGATCTCGATGAAGAGCCGGCCTGCCCGACGGGCGGGCAACCCCTCTTCTTCGATCATGCCCATCACGGTGCGGACGACGGGATGGCGGAAATAGAGGAAGGCGTCGACCGTTTCGACGACCGTGAGGCCGGCGGCCGCGCCCGAGCGCCCGTAGTGGGAGCCGATCTGTTCCGCCTCCTGCAGGAGCGAGGGGCGGTCGCCGGCGGCGGGCTGGGAGACGGCGTAGCGGACGGCGAGATCGACCAGGCGGCGGCCGAGGCGGCGGTGCTCGTCCTGGGTGGCGGGGCTGTACGCCTGGTACCACTTTTTCTCGCGGGCGCCGTGGAGATAGTCGTCTTCGTAGGCCGAAAGGGAGCGGTCGGTGATGACCTGCCGGGTAACCCTGGGCCGGTCCTGGCGGCGCGGCTGGCCGCCGAGCAGGGCGCGGAGGTCGTCCTCGGCGTAGCGCCGGTGACCGCCCGGCGTGCGGAAGACCGGCACCTTGCCGGCGTCACTCCAGCGACGCAGGGTCGATTGGTCGACGCCGAGCATCCGGCAGGCGTCGTTGATCGAGAGCCAGTGGCCATCGGTGTTGGCCAGGCCCACCTGATCGTCGGGGTGGTCGGTTGCCTTGCGCCCACGGTTGCGGTCGGGCTGAGAGCGGGATGCGGAACCGGGGGCGGGGGAATGGGTCATCATCGTACCCTTCTCATCCGCTGGGAGGTTGGCTCGGTCGGCACGGCCTCGTGCGACGGAGCGCCAGTGTACCGACAGATGAATGGCTGTCAATCCCTCCTTTTGGGCAGAATGGCCAAGCCGAGCGCCGGCGCTGTAGTTCGTGCAGAACTCATGCCGCCGGAGTTGGCGCCGACGGACGCCCATCGTGTGCCGGCTGCCGATCGTCATAAGGATGGGCGAAGCGTTCTGTTCAGGGTGCACGGAACGGTTGACGGCGTGTCCCCCGCCGCCCGGGGCTTACGGCCCAGGGTTGGCCCAAGGTTGGCCCGGGCTCACAGTTACAGCCTCTCCGAGGCGAGCGGCGACGGCGGCCAAGGTGTTCGGTGAGCGCATTAGCCCGCGGTGAAGATAGCCTCGCGGATGGCGGTGACCTGGGAGCGGAGGGCGGCGTCGGCGGAGAGGGCCTGTTCGATCTTCTCGATGCCGTGCATCACGGTGGTGTGATCGCGGCCGCCCAGTTCCTTGCCGATATCGCCGAGGGAGAGGTCGGTCTCCTCGCGGATCAGGTACATCGCCACCTGGCGGGGGAGGACGATCTCCTTGGTGCGGCCCCGGCCGCGGACGTCCTTGAGGTTGACCTTGTAGTAGGCGGCCACGGCCTCAACCACGACATCGGCGGAGGCCTTCGGGCGGGGGCCGCCCGCGCCACCACCGGCACCGGTCAGGGCTTCCATCGCCAGGGAGAGGGTGAGGGAGCGGCCGGTCAGCTGACTTAGGGCAAGAATCCGGTTGAGGGCTCCTTCGAGCTCGCGGATGTTGGTCTGGTCTTTCTCGGCGACGTATTCGACGACCGCGTCGGGCAGGACGATCCCCATCGACTCGCCCTTGGTGCGCAGGATCGCCGTGCGAGTTTCGAAGTCGGGCAGGCCGACGTCGGCGATCAGGCCGCCTTCGAAGCGGGAGCGGAGGCGGTCGGCCAGGGAGGCGATCGCCCGCGGGGAGCGGTCGCTGGTGATCACCACCTGCTTGCCGGCCTGGTAGAGCGTATTAAAGGTATGGAAGAACTCCTCCTGGGTGCTCTCTTTGCCGGCGATGAACTGGATGTCGTCGATCATGAGGATGTCGGCGGCCCGGTAGCGCGAGCGGAAGTCCTCCATGCGCTGCGCCGCGGATCGCGTTGATGAGGTCGTTGGTGAATTTTTCGGAGGAGACGTAGATGACCACCAGGTCGGGCCGCAGCTCGATGGCGCGGTGGCCGATGGCGTGGACCAGGTGGGTCTTGCCCAGACCGACGCCCCCGTAGACGAAGAAGGGGTTGTAGGTGCCGCCGGGATGCTCAGCCACCGACAGCGAGGCGGCGTGGGCGAACCGATTGGACGACCCGACCACGTAGGACTCGTAGACATACCGCGGGTTGAGCCCGTGATTGGGGGCTGCCGACAGTTCGAGCTGCTGGGATGGCGGCGCGGCTGGACGGCTCGGTGCCGGCCGCGGGGCGGGCTGGGCCAGTCCTGGCGGGGCGGATGCCGTCCGCGTGGGCCGGGGCTCTGGGCGCGACGGATCGTTGCCGCCGGTGGTCCGCGGAGCCGGTGAGGGAGCGGATGCGGCGATGGCGCGGCCTGACTCGGGCTGGCGATCGGTGTCGCTCCGGTCGGTGATCGTGAATTCGACCTTGATCGGCCGGCCGACGAGGTCGGAGACGGCGCGTTCGATCTGGCTGGCGTACCGCCCCTGGAGGGTGGCGGCGCCGAAGGTGTTGGCGGCGGCCACCGTCACGGTGTCGTCGTGGAACGCCACCACTTTGGTCGGCCGCAGCCAGTTATTGAAGGCCGTCTTGGACAGGCGGACTTCAAGGTCCCCGAGGACCGCCTGCCAGAGCTGTTGGGCCTCCATCCGGCCTCGCCTCCAACGCATTCAACGCTCGGACGTGCCCGCCGCCGGGCATGCCAGCCGCGCACGACCAAGGTGTACGGACACCTGTTGTCCGCACATCGTAGCACCGAGAGAGACGGCTGCGCAACCATACCTGTCCACGGTCTTCGGCCGTACATGTATTCTTGGCAGCGAAGATTGAGGGTCGTGGCTACGCGGTATGTTGATTCCAGGAGCACTACGATGGCGACGCAGGTATTGCCCTATTCAAAGATCTGGGAAGATGAGTTCGGCCCGGTGATCGAATTTCTCTCACAGTTTGGCATTGCTCCGAGGCAACCTCAAGATTACTTTGAGGATGAGGTCCTATTGGCGATCCGGGCACGGGGCTGGGAAGCAACGTTTTGGGAGGAAGGCGATCCGCCATATTGGGTCGCAAAGCTAACCGAATGGAGAGCGCTTACTCAATCGCAATCTGCCTATGGCCAAGATCCGGACAAGATGATGGCTCTGTTTCGGGCGTTGCGCATCGCCCTGACCTGGCCAACACGCGAGGAAGAGGCACAGGAGTTCGACAAACTCGTCCGCTCGATGCTCAACATGTCCGCGACTGAGTTTCTCGGGAAGTGGCGGTCCGATGAACTCGATCTAGACGATCCGCGCGTGGTTCACCTTCTCGTTGCACGGCCCCTTGGCTGGTAGAGCTGTCAATGAGGCGATCGAGGCTTACCTTTCTGCCTTAGAGCCCTCCGTCGCGTGTTTAGGGAAGGTGTTCTTGCGGACAACAAGGCCGCGCCCGCCAGGGGAGCCCACTGGACGACTTTTCCTGAGTCAAGATCCTGTCAAACTGCGTGGGTCACTGCGAGGGCTTTCCCTGTCGCTTCATCTTCGGTATAGGATTGGGGAGCCAGCCGATGCAGATGACGTCACCCAAATCCAGACCATTGCCTATTCCTATTTTCTGTATCGCAATGAGCGCGAATTGTTCGCCTACCAATGGGATCCCCTTGATAGTCGACGAGGGATGGTGCCCTGGCCACACGTCCACGTTGGCAAAGAACTATACGAGCGTGAGACCGAACCATCAGATCGAGAGTTGACAGGATTGATCGCCTGTGCGCACCTGCCCACAGGTCCAATGCCATTTCCAGATGTGTTCCGAATGCTCGTACGCGATTTTGGAGTGGAACTCGTTCGCCATCCGGGAGAGACAGAAGACTCTGCCCGGTCCCGAGCTAAGAGTGCGTTCGGCCGGGCCAGCGCCACACTTCGCGCGTCGCTCGCATGGTGGACGGACGACTAACTTCTACCGGCGGAATTTGTCGGTGCGGCCTTGCGTCACCAAGAGCACGATCCCGGTTCCGATGACGAAGAGGGCGAATGGGCCGCCGCAAATAATGAACAGGCCGGCGGCGGTCTCCGCGCCAGTGCTGGCCAGGATCAGCGAGAGCACGCAGAAGAGGAGCACAAGCCCGACGCCGACCAGGAGCACGGTCTGTGGCGTCTGCCGGGCGAGGCGCGAGCGCGCGGGATAGGCGGATGACGGCTGGCGCGGACGTGCGCCAGTTGCCGGGACCGCCTGGCGCACCGGCGGCCTGGGCATGATCTCGATGTTGGGTCGGTCTTCCTCGGGTCCATCGTCCGGGAATTCACTCGCCGGAGTCACAGGAGTCGGAGTGGAGCGGGGCGGTTGGGGCGTCCGGGTTGCCTGTTTTGATGGCGTTGCGGGCGGGGTGGACGGCTGGAGCGTCGATGTGGCGCGCCCGGTTGGTGCCTCTCCTGGAGCAATGGGCTGGGCTGGCGCGGGGGTTGTCCCGGTCTGAGCCGGCACCGGCGGCCGCGGGGTCGTGGTTGGTCTGGTGGAAAACGTTGGAGTCGCGGGGCTGGGTGGTCGGGTGGTTGGAGCGGCTGGAGGAGACGGCGGTTGCGTGGGCGCTGGGGCGGCGGCCGTGCCAACCGGCGGGGCAGGCGCCACCGGCGTGACGGCCTCTGCCGTCGCGGATGAGCCGGCCGGGGCATCGTAGGCCGCCAGCAGGGCGCCGCAATTGGCGCACACGACCGCGTCCGCCCGGGCGTTGATCGCGCCGCAGCGTCCGCACCGCCGCCCAGGTTCCTGCTCCGCGGCCGCCGGTGGCTGGCCGTCGTGTTCGCTCATTCCATCCTCCGCATGGTGGCGCCCCTGTCCCGCCGTTTCGCATTCGCACCGTATTGCGGGTGCCGACCGTCCCGGGCATGGCTGCCACGACCATTCAGGCACGTGCCGATTAGCCGCCGTCCCCGGGCGCGGCCTGTGGTAGAAAGACCGGGTCAGTTGGCCGCCAGGCGAGCATCTCGCCCGTCCCAACCGGCTGCAATCCGCCCGATGGAGGCCGTGCCGCGTGGCAAGCAACGATCCGGAACAGCCCACCGGGCCAGCCCTGCCGCCCGATCGGGCGGAGGACGAGGCCGGCAGATCGCCCCAGTTGGAACGGTCCGCCCTCATCTATTGCGGGCTGTGCGGCGCGCTCAACCCGGCCGGCAACCATTATTGCGCGGCCTGCGGCACGACGCTGGTGGACGCCTTTCACGCCAGTGAAGGGCTGCGCGTTTTCGAGCGGCCCGACGCGGCATCTCGGCTGATCGAGATCGTCCCATCTGGGCGAGAGCTGGATGTCGTCGAGGATGCCGACGCCCCGGCGGACTATGCCCGGGTCCGGCTCCAGTCCGGCCGGCTCGGCTATATCCGCCTCCAGGAAGTCGAAGCCCTGGCGGGCTTGGCCGCCAGCGGCGGGGGCGGCGAGCATGGCCAGCGCGCGCCCGATATCAATGTGCACGCGATCGGCTGCGTCTCTTCTACCGGCGCGATCGGATCGTTGGCCTTACTGCTCGCGACGGCGGCGCTGGGCCTGGCATTCCTGGCCCTATCGGAGTCGGCCGATGCCGGTATCTTGGCCGCCGTGTTCTGCGTGGTCGTCCTGCCGTTCTTGCTGCTGACGACCGGCTTCTACCTCTATGCCCGCGCCCGGGATGAGCGCTTGAAGCGCGAGGCGGAGGAGTAACGAGGGGGACAGCGCCGCGGCGCTGAGGGGGACAAAGCTGGCGCTTTGAGGGGGACACGGCTGACGCCGTGAGGGGGAGAGGGGGAGAACGCCCCGTCCCCTTCCCGTCAGCCCACAGGGCTGTCCCCCTCAAAGCGTCAGCTTTGTCCCCCTCCCTTGAGCCACCCCGCTTCCGCGCCGAGGGTCGTCGAGACACCGTGGCCGGGGTAGACGGTGACGTCGCCGGGAAGGACCGCCAGGCGGGCGAGGCTCTGATTCATCACTGCCTGGTCCGACCCGGGGATTTCGGTGGTGCCGTGGCCGCCGGGGAAGAGCACGTCCCCGCCGAGGATCATCTTGTCGGGTTCGCTGTACAGGACGATGTGGGCCGGGTCGTGTCCCGGCAGGTGCATCACCTGGAAGGTGTGCGCCCCGAGAGCGACGGTGTCGCCATCGTTCAGCCAGCCGTCCGGAGTGATTGGCGTGATGGTGAAGGGCAAATCCTGGGTTGAGCTTCCCGGGTGTTCGAGCCGGTCCTGCGTCAGGGGGTGGGCCACCACCGGCACGCCCAGGGCGTCACGGAGCGGGGCGGCATCGACGATATGATCCCAGTGGGCGTGCGTAATTACGATCTGATCGACCGTGTACCCGCCGTCGGACACGGCCGCGGCCAGGGCCGGTGTAACTCCCGGCGGTGCGTCGATCGCCAGGGCATGCTTGGTCTCGTCATCGATCACCAGGTAGGCATTGGTCTCGAGTGGACCGGCGGGGAAGGTCTGGAGGGAGAGCGACATTGGCGGTAACCTCAGGCGCCGGGGGCGCAGAATACGTCGATGGCCACCTTTGTAAGCCGGCGCGCAGCGTACCATGGGCCAGAGCGGACGAATGGGTCATTACTGCGCGACAATAGTCCCAGGACCGAAAAATGCTTCCGGCACGATTATTGCTGATTGTGATCGCTGATCAAGCGCAAGGATATCCTTCGTTAATCGGTCGCGCGAGTGACCCAGGAGTCAACATTCGGGGTGGAGCGCTCGACCGCCCTCGTTGTCGACGACGAGTTCTATATCGTCGACCTTCTTGCGGATATTCTCGCCGACGAAGGCTTCCGGGTGTTGCGTGCCTATGATGGCTTGAGCGCGCTCGCGATTGCCGAAGAGACGCCGGTCGACCTCGTCGTTGCCGACGTCATGATGCCGAAGTTGGATGGGATCGCGCTGGCGCTGCGCTTGCGCCAGCGCTCGGCCAAGATCCGCATCGTGTTGATGAGCGCGGCCGTGACCCAGGTCCCGGCGGGCTTCGAGTTCATTGCCAAGCCGTTCGATATCAACGAGTTGCTCGAAAAGCTCGATTCCGCAGCCGGCCGTTAGGGCGCTTGTTGAATAGGGTAGCGTCGTCTTGGCGTCGACCGGGGGCGGACATCGTGCGAACAATGGGACACGGTCCTCGCACACCGTGCGAGCACGGGACGCCGGTGCACGGGTTAGCGCCGACCAGGCACCGCCCGGGGCTCAAGACCCCGGGCTGAACCCTAATAACCCGGCTGAAGCCGGCTGGAACGCGGCGCGGAAGCCGGAGAGACCCGACCAGAGTCCCGATGTTGCAGCCCCCTTCAGGGGGGTTATCGGGGTCAGCCCGGGGTCTTGAGCCCCGGGCTGACCCCGAGTATGCCCCGGGCGACGCCTGCACGGCGCCAACCCGTGCACCGGCGTCCCATGCCCCGTTACGACACCGCGGCGACCGGCTCAGGCGTGGCTTGGGCGTCCGCCGTTGCCGATTTCGGTGGCAGCGGCGCGACGGCGTTGCGGTCCGCGCCGGGCAGCCAATCCGGACCATCGCTCGGCTCGACGGTAACCCCGAGGCGACCGAGGAGGTCACGGCACCAGGCGGCGTGCCACGGTCTCGGATCGACCGGCTTGCCCGGTGCGTGGGAGTCCGAGCCACAGGAGATGAGGAGGCCACGCTTCTGGGCCATCTCCCGGTACAGTGCTGTCTGGGCATCGGTGTAGGACCGGTAATGCGCTTCCAGGCCGTCGAGCGGGACATCGACCAGCATCTGATCCAGGTCGGCCTCGGTCATGATGCCGACGGAATCGCTGCGGCCGGGATGGGCCATGACGCAGATGCCGCCGGCCTCGTGGGCCGCCGTGACGACGTCGCCGATGGGCAGGTCAGCGGTGAAGTTGCCGCCGAGCTCGACCACCAACTCGGCCGATTCTTTCAGGCTGGGCACATGTTTGTCCTGGATTGCGGCGGACAGCACGTGGAAGGGCCACATCGGCCGACCGGCCAGGATCTCGCCCAGGGAAGGGAGGGCGCGGCCCGACGCCTCCAGGCGGCGGCGGGCGTCAACGGCCCGGTTCTGCAGGATTGCGTCCAGCTCGGTCAGGGCTGCCTGAAAGGCGGTCGCGTCGGGATCGCGGCGGTCGGGGTGGATGCCATAGACCAGCACGTGCCACTGGCGGCCCCGCCAGGTCGTGGTTACTTCGACACCGGGAATGACGTGCACGCCGCGTTCCTCGCCGAGCCGGATCGCCTCGGCAACGGATCGCTGGGTGTCGTGGTCGCAGACGGCGGCGACGGTGATCCGTTTCTCCGCCAGGTAGTCGATCAGCTCGCTCGGCTTCCAGAAGCCGTCGCTAGCGAGGGTGTGCAGGTGGAGGTCGACCGCGTCGGTCGGCCCGAGCCGCTGGGTCGGGGGCGCGGTGGGGTGGCTGCCGTTGTGTCGCGTCTTCACGTGGGTTGATGTGCCTCCGGTCCCGGTCGCGATGCCGGGAAAACGTCGCGGCAGGGCGCCGCATGCTCAGTCAAGTCCAGTCTATCCCACCTATGCCAAAAAATGATGGATCTCCGCCAAGCCGGTGTGCCCCATCGTAGTGCGTGGGGCCGCGGGCGCTCGCCGGACCGGCGCCGTCCGTCGTAGGGGAGGGTCCCGTGCCCTCCCGATGCCCGACGCAGGAGGGCATACCGGGGTCGCGTGCGCGTCGTTATCGTCCTGCGGACGATGGGAGGGCACGGGACCCTCCCCTACGACGACGGACGGGCGCAAAACCGTGAGGCGCACTCCCGCCAAGTGGGTTGAGCAAAGGACCGCCGAGGTGGGCGGAACTGGCCGTCCTGGCCCCTTGTCGGGTGGAACGGGACGTGCAACCATCGGTGCAGCGATACGGTAGGATGAGCGCTTAATTTATGGAAGGGGACGGGATGGCCGAGGCGGGTGGAAAGCCGGTAGTCGACACGAAGACGGCGGGGCTGTTCAAGGCCTACGACGTGCGCGGGGTCGTCCCGGACGAACTGACGCCGGAGATCGCCTACCGGATCGGCCGGGCGATCGTCGCCCACCTGAGGCCGGAGGAAGTCGCCGTCGGGCGGGATATGCGGGTTTCCGGCCCGGCCCTGAGCGCCGCCCTGATCGAAGGCATCCGCGACCAGGGCGCGAACGTCGCCGATCTCGGCATGGTATCGACCGACGCCCTGTACTTCGCCGTCGGGAAGTACGGTTATCCGGCTGGGGTGATGATCACCGCGTCTCACAATCCGGCCGAGTACAACGGGTTCAAAATCTGCCGCGAGGAGGCCAAAGCGCTCTCACTCGACGAGGGCATCGGTGAGATTCGCGACCTCGTTCTGGCAGGCGACTTCCCGGAGCCGCCTGAGGGGCGACGTGGCGATATGCATACCCGCGATGTGCTCGATGCCTACGCCGAGCACGTCCTCAGCCTGGTCGATACCACCAAAATCCGGCCGCTCAAGGTCGCGATCGACGCCGGGAACGGCATGGCGGGCGCCACGGTGCCGCGCGTGTTCGATCGGCTCCCGTGCGAGTTTCTGCCCCTCTATTTCGAACTGGATGGCACCTTCCCGAACCACGAGGCCAACCCGATCGAGCCCGAAAACGTCAAGGATCTCCAGCGTGCCGTCATGGAGAACACCTGCGATTTGGGCGTCGCGTTCGACGGTGACGCCGACCGGATGTTTCTGATCGATGAGCGCGGCCAGTTCGTCGGCGGCGACATGGTGACGGCGATGGTCTCCGTTTCCATGCTGAAGAAAACCCCGGCGGCCGCCATCGTCTACAACCTGATTTGCTCCCACGCGGTGCCGGAGACGATTGAGCGTCTGGGGGGCCGGGCGATCCGGTCGCGGGTGGGCCACTCCTTGATCAAGGCGCTGATGCGCCAGGAGGACGCGGTCTTTGGTGGGGAGCACTCCGGCCACTTCTACTTCCGGGACAACTGGTACGCCGATTCCGGGTTGATCGCCCTGTTGACCGTGCTGGAGCTGGTGTCGGAATCGGGGCAGACGCTTTCGGAGGTTTTGCGGCCGCTCGATACCTACGTGCGCTCCGGCGAGATCAACACCGAGGTGGAGGATCCCGCCGCGACGGTCGCCCTGGTCGAGGCGGAAATGCGCGCCCAGAAGGCCAAGATCGATAAGCTGGACGGACTGACGGCGGAGTTGCCGACATACTGGTTCAACCTCCGTTCCTCCAACACCCAGCCGCTCTTGCGCCTGAATGTCGAGGCGAACGATCCGGAGACGCTGAACCAGGCCACGACCCGCCTGCTTACCCTGATCCAACCTCAGCCCTCCAACGCGGCCGGAAGGGACTAAGCGAAACCCTGGGTTGAAACCCAGGGCTGAGCCCGACGAAGCCCTTCCAGGGCTGCGAACGACAGCGCCCGCCCAGGCGGTTTTGAAAGGTGCTCTCTAAGTGGACCGGCGGGTTGAACATGACACGATGAACGCATTCGTCTGGCCGGTCGGTCCGGCCTGGCCGTCCCTGCCCGCCGGAACCGAGCTTGTCGTGGTGAAACTGGCGCCGGATGGCTCGAAAGTGACGCGCTATCAGGGGTTTGTGCGGTCGACAACGGACGATGCCACCTGGGTGGTCGTCGAGGCCCGCTGGACAAACCGCCGGGTCGATCTCGATGGCCTCAGCTTCATGCCGGGAGATCGACTCCTCGAGTACTTCTCGCCGGTGCATCCCTTCAATGCGTTCGCGGTCTGCGCCCCGGACGGAACAATGCGCGGCTGGTACGCAAACGTGACCTATCCATCAACCGTGGACCCAACGAGCAGCCCGGCAACGCTCTTCTGGCATGACCTCTATCTCGATGTCATCGCCCTGCCGGACGGCACGATCCACATCCGCGATGAAGACGAACTGGAAGACGCGGGGCTGGCGCAATCCGATCCTGACGTGCACCGGGCGATCGTCGCCGCGAAGGATGAGGTCGTCCGGCGGATCCGTTCCGGGGAATTGCCGTTTGCTCCAGCGTAGGGGGTGCACTGGATGCGCTAAGGCCATGGCATGCGCGTAAGCCATTAGCTCCGCATCTCAGTTGCCGCCGTCGCCCTCGTCGCCTTTTTCGCCCTCGTGGACGACGGGGCCGAAGCGCGGCAGCAGAACCAGGGCGGTCTCCTGGGCGGCGTCCTCGCGCCGGTAACCCAAACGGTCACCACCACGGTCGAGACGGTCGCCGATCCCGTCGCCCTAACGACCACCGAGACCATCGACATCACCGTGTCGACCACGACCCAAACGGTCGCCGAAGCCGCAGGTGCGTGACCGGGAAGCCGGTCTGCCGCCTGGGCGCCGCGGCTCGTGGCGTGAATCTCGCGATGCGGTAATCATGAGGATTCCGCCGCACCACTCCTGGGATGTCACGCCGGCCGAGGCCCGTGCCATCCAGCAGGAGCTTGCGCCGCGGGTGTCGCTCGTCGATGCCATCGACCCCGCCGAGGTTCGGATTGCGGTGGGGGTGGATAACGGCTACGTCAAGACGGGGGAAGGGTTCGTCGCGTATGCCGCGGCGGTCGCCGTCATGCTTCCAGACCTGGAGGTCCTGGAGATTGCGTACGGGTCTGCCCCGGCGAGCTTCCCCTATGTCCCCGGGCTCCTCACCTTTCGGGAGGCCCCGGCGATCCTGGCAGCGCTTGCAGGGTTACGGGTTGAGCCGGATGTGCTGCTGTTCGACGGCCAGGGCTACGCCCATCCACGCCGCTTCGGCCTGGCGTCTCACCTCGGAGTCGTTCTCGGGCGCCCGACGATCGGCTGTGCCAAGAGTCGCCTTGTCGGGGAGTTCGCGGAGACGCCGGATGAAGTCGGTGCTTCGAGTCCGCTCGTGGTCGGTGACGAGGTAGTCGGCGCTGCCCTTCGAACCCGTCCGGGTCACGAACCCCTATTTGTCTCTCCAGGCCACATGATCAGCGTAGAATCGTCCATCGGGATCGTCCGCGCCTGCTGCCGCGATGGCGCCTTCCTGCCGGTCCCGACCGGGGCGGCCCACGACGCCATCACCGCGTACACGAAGCCCTTGCGAGGGAAGCGCCGCTAGAGCGCTCGCGGGCATGGGTGGCCGCGTCTCCGGGTGGCCCGGGCCAACCTTGGGCCAACCTTGGGCCGTGCGCCCCGGGCGGCCGGGGACACGCGGCCAACCGGTCCGACGAGCGCGCTAAGCGGATCACCAGGAGTCAGTGGCCGCGTCTCCCGGCCGCCCGGGACTCAAAGTCCCGGGCTGAGTGACGGAAGTCCCTGCGGGACTGAGCACGAGCCGGGCGATCAGCGGCCAACACCTTCCGCGCGACCGCTTAGGCAATGCAGTCAGTTGGGGAGTTCATCCCGCCCCAACGGTCCGGTGGCGTGTTCGGAGGTGTCGAGATCCTATGGGCGATCGCGACCCCATCCCCGGTCCGGATGGCCGTGGATACCGCGCAACGCCTCGATGCGCCCGGTCCGTGTCCAGCGGGAGGGTGGGGGTGAGTGGACTTCCGGGGCGGGTTCGTCGGCCAGCAGCAGGACCGTCAGTGCTGCCACGACAGCATCCCGCTCGTCCTCCGTTGGCTCCGGCGTGATGGTGATTCTCAGGGTGCCTTCGTCGTCCATCGTGCATTCCTCGAAAACACCGTCTAAAGCGGGATATTCCCGTGCCGCCGGGCTGGGGTGGTCACCCGTTTGGAGCGAGCGAGGTCAAGCGCTTTGATCAGGCGGGGACGCGTTTGGCGGGGGGCGATGACGTCGTCGATGTAGCCGCGAGAGGCCGCCTGGAAGGGGCTGGCGAACCGATCCTCGTAGTCCTGGACGAGTTCGGCTCGCCTGGCGACCGGGTCTGGGGCGTCTGCCAGTTCCCGGCGGAAGATCAATCCCACGGCCGCGTCGGGGCCCATAACCGCGATCTCGGCGGTCGGCCAGGCGAGGTTGAGATCGGCGCCGATGTGTTTGGAGCACATGACCACGTACGCGCCCCCGTAGGCCTTGCGTGTGATGATGGTGATCTTGGGGACCGTTGCTTCGGCGAAGGCATAGAGCAGCTTGGAGCCGTGGCGGATGATGCCGTTGTACTCCTGCTCCGCCCCGGGGAGGAAGCCGGGGACATCGACGAATGTGACCAGCGGAATATTGAACGCGTCGCAGAATCGGACAAATCGGGCCGCTTTGATACTGGCGTTGATGTCCAGGGTACCGGCGAGATGCCGCGGCTGGTTGGCGACCACGCCGATCGTGTGCCCGTCCAGCCGGCCAAATCCGACGATGATGTTCTGGGCGTGATCCGGCTGAATCTCGAAGAAGGCGCCGTCGTCCAGAAGCGCCCCCAGCACCTCGTGCATGTCGTATGGCTTCGTGCTCGTCTCCGGCACCAGGCCGTCCAGTTCGGGCGTTTCTCGGAGGGGATCGTCCTCGGTGGCGATGTAGGGGGGGTCGTCGAGATTATTGGCCGGCAGATAGGAGAGCAGTTCGCGGACGGACGCGTTCAGGTCGTCCTCGTCGGTTGCGACGACGTGGGCGACCCCGCTGACGCTCGCGTGGGTGTGGGCGCCGCCGAGCGACTCGTGGGTGACGTCCTCGCCGGTCACCGTCTTGATGACGTCCGGGCCGGTGATGAACATCTGGCTGATGCCATCGACCATGAAGATGAAGTCGGTCATCGCCGGGGAGTAGACCGCCCCGCCGGCGCATGGACCCGCAATCACCGAGATCTGGGGGATGACCCCTGAGGCGCGGACATTCCGGAAGAAGACCTCGCCGTACCCGGCCAGGCCCTCGACCCCCTCCTGGATCCGGGCCCCGGCCGAGTCGTTGATGCCAACTATCGGGCAGCCGTAGCGCTCGGCCAGGTCCATCAGCTTGACGACCTTCTCGGCGAACGCCTCCCCGAGGGAGCCGCCGAAGACCGTGAAGTCTTGGGAGAAGACGGCGACTTTGCGGCCGTCGATCTCGCCGAAGCCGGTGACGACGCCGTCGCCCCAGGGACGGTTGCGCTCCATGCCCAGTTCGTGTGCGCGGTGCCGGACGAATGGGTCCAGTTCGACGAAGGTCCCTTCGTCGCACAGCGCCAGGGCGCGCTCCCGGGCCCCGCGCTTGCCGCGGCTCGCCTGCTTCTCGGCCGCGGCAGCGTGGTGGGCGGCGACCTCGGCCTCGAGGTCGTCCCAGCGGCCTGATTTGGAATGTGTCGACGGCAATTGAGTTGATCCAGATTCGATCAATCGCCCTGCTCCCCGGCGTCCCGCAACGCGTCTTCGATGAGACTGTCCGACAGGAAGAATCTCGTACGCACCAGTTCCTCAATGATCGGCCGAATGGAATCGATGAGGCCGTCGTTCTTTGCTCGCACGACGAGACCAACTGTCCCAATCACCGGTAACCCAAGCGCCTTCGCGGTCCGCCGCGCGCGCCGTTCGTCGACGAGTATTAGATGCCCTGGGCGTTCGATTGCCAGCGTGAGCACTTCCGCCTCTCCCGTATCCAAGTCCGCTACAGCGACCCGCAGATGTATGGGTGACGAAAGCACGACAGGAGTCATCCAGTCACGAAGGGAAACAGACCTCTCGATTTCCTCCTGCACGGCACGTGGGGCCAGGCATTCCTCGAAGAGCGGACTGAGACGATCGAGCAACGCGACATCGTTGAGCGCGATCAATGCGCTGGAGTCGGCCACGACTCGGAGAAGCGTCACTGCAACCCAAGTGTTCGCATCTCGTCATCCCACTCCTCACTGGACATCCGGAAGTACGGGATCCCGCGTTCTCCGGAAAACCGAATGAAGTCGACTCGTGGCATGCCAAGGAGCTCGGCAGCTTTTTTGCTCGATATTTCCTCCAGGCGATAGAGTTCGAGCACGATAAGTTCTTGGACGAGTCGATCGAGCGGTTTCCCGTTCGGTTTCATCGCTTCGACCAGATCGTCGGTCAGATGGACGATTCTCATCTCGCGTCCTCGCTCGTATCGGGAAAACCCCTGGGATCGTACCATTGCTGGCACGGATATTACGTCCACGGACCAATCACACCGTATCGTACGCCGGGGCGAAGAAGACGAGCAGCGTCAATTCCTCGGTGATGGAGTGGAAGCGGTGGTCGGCGTGGGCGGCGACGTAGAGGATGGAGCCAGGGCGGGCGGGGGTATCGACGCCGTTGACGGTGAGCGTGCCTTGGCCGGAAACGACGTAGTAGATCTCGTCCTGGCCGTGGGGGGATTGGCCGTCGATGCTGCCGGCGGCGAGGACATAGAGGCCCAGGCTCAGATTCGGGACGCGGAAGAACTCGTGCCACGGCTCGCCGGCCGCCTCGCGCGCGGCCGCGACGGCGGCCAGATCGAAGGCGGCCAGGGACCCGACTCCGGACTGTTCCATCGGGATACTCCTCCGGGTATGAACTCGGGGTTGAAACCCCGGGCTGAGCATGACGAAGCCCTTCCAGGGCTGAGAACGGGTCGAGTACGCCGGCAATCCGGTTACGAAAAGCACGACCTAATGGCTGCCCCACTGATCGAACGGCCACGGAACCGGCGTTGTGACTCCGGTCTCCCACTCCGGCCGCAGGATCGCGTACCCGAGCGAGTCGTGAAACGTCCCGCTGGGGTCCGGCCATGAGCGGCGGTAGTACGCCTCTGGCTGCCAGCCAGCGCGGCGGAAGACGCGCTGCATCGCGTAGTTATCGACTCGGGTCTGACCCTCGACGCGCTGGACATTGGGGAAATCGCGAAAGACCCGGTCCGCGGCCCAGCGCACCATCTGCAGGCCGATGCCGCGGCCCCGGTAGGGGGTGCGGATCCGGAAGTTCGCGACGGCGGTCAGATCCTCTAGGTCCTGAATGACGATCCGGCCGATCCTGACCGCCTCATCCAGGGTGACCCAGACGGTGAGATCCTTGCTGGCGTCCTCCCGGTCAGCCAGCATCTCGCGCACCTTCTCTTCCGTCAGCGTCGGGCTGCCGTGGAACGGCCAGGTGTCGGTCGTTAGCCAGGTGATGAGCAATTCGCGGTCGTCCGGATTTTCGGGGATGAACTGGAGGCGAGCGGGGTCCATCTCGCGGGACGGGGCTGGGAACGGGGCGAGTTCCTTCGGGGTGGCGGCCATCGGATGTCCTTTGGTCAGAGCGGATGAGTCGTGTCGCCGTTTAGGCCGCGCCCGGGGCGAGAAGGTGCGCCGTCCGTGGGTCGCCCGGGGCTAAAACGCTTGTTGTGAGTTAGCGCTCTACCACCTGCGAACGTACGCGGGAGGGACCACATCCGCCTCTTCGCGGTGCTCGCGCAAACCCCGCGAACGTTCGCATCGAAAATCTAACTCACAACAAGCGTTAAAGACCCCGGGCTGAGAGAGATAACCCGACTGAAGCCGGCTGCCGCCCGGCGCGAAAGGCGGAGAGTTCCGGCTAGTGCTCCGGCGTTGCGGCCTCCATGATCGGGCGAAGCCTCACGTCATCAGGCTGGACGATACTCGCCGAAGACGGCCCTGAGCCGCCCTGCTACCTGCCCGATGGTAGCGCCACTCTTGAGGGCGTCTTTCATCACGGGCAGCAGGTTGGTATCGCCCCGGGCGGCGGCTTCGACCGCTTCCAGGGCAGCACCGACGCGGTCCGGGTTCTGGGCCGCCTTGAAGGCCTTCACCCGGCTCACCTGGCGGTCGACAGCCTCCTGGTCGATCCGTTGCAGGGGGACCTTGGCGGCGGCGTCGTCGGCGAAGCGGTTGACCCCAACGATCGTCAGGTCGCCCTGCTCCCGGGCAAGTTCCAGGCGGTAGGCATTGTCGGCGATAGCGGCCTGCATCGCCCCGGCTTCGATCGACGCGACCGCGCCGCCTTGCTCGGCGATCCGGTCCATCCAGACGGTCGCGGCCGCCTCCAACTCATCGGTGAGGGATTCGACGAAGTAGGAGCCGGCGAGGGGATCGGCGGTGTCGGCGACACCGGTCTCGAAGGCGAGGATCTGCTGGGTGCGGAGGGCGATCGTGGCCGCCTCTGCCGTCGGCAGGGCGAGGGCTTCGTCGTAGCCGTTGGTGTGGAGGCTCTGGGTGCCACCCAGAACGGCCGCCAGCGCCTGGTAGGCCACCCGGACGACGTTGTTGAGCGGTTGCTGGGCGGTGAGGGTGACGCCGCCGGTCTGGGTGTGGAAGCGCAAGGTTTGGGACTTGGGATCGGTCGCGCCGAAGCGGTCGCGGGCAATTGACGCCCACATCCGGCGGGCGGCCCGGAACTTGGCGGCCTCCTCGAAGAGGTTGTTGTGGGCCGCGAAGAAAAAGCTCATCCGGGGCATGAACGCGTCGGGATCGAGTCCTACTGCCATGGCAGCTTCGACATAGGCGACGCCGTTGGCGAGGGTGAAGGCGATCTCCTGCGCGGCCGAACTGCCGGCCTCGCGGATGTGGTATCCGGAGACGGAGATGGTGTTCCAGAGCGGCAGGAGTTCCGCGCAGTAGGCGAAGGTGTCCGTGACGAGGCGCATCGAGGGGCGGGGCGGGAAGATGTATGTGCCCCGGGCGGCGTACTCCTTCAGGATGTCGTTCTGGATGGTGCCGCCGAGTTTTGTGGTGTCGGCGCCGCGTTCCTCGGCCACGATCTGGTAGAGCAGCAGCAGGAGGGAGGCGGGGGCGTTGATCGTCATCGACGTGGTGACGGCGGTCTGGTCGATACCGTCCATCAGGCGGCGCATGTCATCGAGCGTCGAGATCGCGACTCCCGTGCGACCGACCTCCCCGAACGCCCGCGGATCGTCCGAATCGAGCCCGAGCTGCGTGGGCAGGTCGAAGGCGACGCTCAGGCCGGTTTGCCCGCGGGCGAGCAGCAGCCGGTACCGCTGGTTGCTTTCCTCGGCGGAGGCCATGCCGGCGTACTGGCGCATGGTCCAGCGGCGGCCCCGGTACATGGTCGGGTAGATCCCGCGGGTGTACGGAAAGATGCCCGGATCGGGCAGATCCCGTGGTGTCTCCGGGGCGCGGTACACCGGCTGGATGGTGATGCCCGAATCGGTCTCGTAGGAGGGAGTGGCGGGTTCGCGGAGTTCCGACACGGATAACCTCAACAGGGATAGGATCCGCAGGCGACGTGCTTTGGCCGAAAGCGTAGCAGGAAGGGAGGATGGCTGTCGGCGTCCGGCGATGCGACGCGTCGATGCCGCTCCGGCCGAACCTGTCATCTCGAGTCTGTCGAGGGATCTCGAATGAAACGGCTTAGCGATACCGCCTCGATCCGCGAGAACGCGGTGTCATCGCCCACCACCGTCAGGGATAAAAGGGTCGCCAAGAACCTCGTCGGCAAGGTCTCGCCATCCAGGATTCGCGGCCTCGATGAGCGCAACCTTCTTCTCCCGGCGCCAGTTTTTGATCTGCTTCTCGCGGGCGATCGCTGTTCCAGGATCCAGAAAGTCCTCCACGCACACGAGGCGCGTAACGTTGTACTTGCTGGTGAACCCAGGCGTCGACCCGGAGCGATGCTCGGCGAGGCGCCGCGCGAGGTCGTTGGTGACGCCGATGTACAGAACGCGGGAGCGGCTGGCGAGGATGTAGACGTAGTAGGTACGCATTGCGTACTCCCTCACCTACCGTCGTTGGGCTCGGCGGGCCGGCGTCCGGCGATCGGTTTTCGGCGTCGAGCGACCGGTAGACGTGGCGTAGCGATGCCGTCCCGTCTTTCTCCGTCATCCCGAGCTTGTCGAGGGATCTCGATGGATACCGAGTCTCGGTAAAGCCCCGGCTTCCGAGAGAACAGCACGGTTTTCTCGTAGATCGCGCGGCCGTCGCTACGCCGTCTCCTTCGAGATCCCTCGACAAGCACGGGATGACAGTCTGGCGTTCGCGGCGGAACCTGACCTGATTGGCGCCAGATGTCTGGTACCTTACCCCTCCTCCACCAACTCCGTCAGGACGCCGTTGCAGCTTTCGGGGTGGATGAAGGCGATGCGCCAGCCGTGCGTGCCGGTGCGGGGCTGGGTGTCGATGAGGCGGATGCCGGCGGCGGCGAGGCGCTGGAGGGTGGCGACGAGGTCGGGGACGGCGTAGGCGATGTGGTGCATGCCGTCGCCGCGTTTGGCGTGGAAGCGGGCGATGGGGCCTTCCGGGTCGGTCGGCTGGATGAGTTCGACCCAGCCGGGGCCGGCGGGGAAGGTCACCGCGACGACTTGCTGCTGGGGGAGATCCCACCGCTCGCCGGACCCGAAGCCCAACGTTTCGTAGCCGGCGACGGCCACGTCGAGGTCCCCGACGACGATGCCGACGTGGTGCAGGCGCAAGGGCGCGCCGGCGTGATCGAGCAGCGACGCGGGTGGATGGGTCACGGCCTGTCTCCCTTTCCGTGTGTGGCTGGATACGCAATACGAAGGGCGGACGCCTGTGTCCGCCCTTCGCGCTGATTCCGTGATGCGTAGCTCCGGCCGGGATTAGTCCTGAGCGGAGTCTTGCGTCACGCCCGGCTTCGGGAACAGATTATCGATGTCCGCCAGCCCGTCGCCGTCCTTCTTGAGGATCTTGCCGCGGTCGCGGCGACCGGTCGTTTCGAAGTAGGCGCGGAGGACGCGGTCGGCAATCGGCACGGCGTAGGCCGAACCTTCGCCGCCGTCCTCGACCAGCACGGTCAGCGCGATTTCGGGATCATCGTACGGCGCGAAGCAGGTAAACCAGGCGTGCTGCCGCTCGTAGATTCCCGCTTCGTTTGGCTCACCGACTTCGGCCGTGCCGGTCTTGCCGCCGAGAAGAATCTCGTCCTCGCCTTTGGGATTGGTGTATGGCCACTTCGAGACCTTGGAGAAGTCGTCGAGCGTGTCGTGGTGGGCCGAGCCGGTCTCCGCGTGGACCACACGGCGCATTCCCTCTCGGGCCACGTCGAAGTCGTGGCCGCTGACCTTCATCTCGCGCAGCTTGTCTGCCTTCGGCTTGCTCTCGACCTCGCCGTTCTCGTCGAGGATCTCCTTCACCAGACGCGGCTTCCAGACGGTGCCCTTGTTCGCGATCGCCGCCGTGTTCAGGGCGAGCTGCAACGGGGTCATGCTGAGGCGTCCCTGGCCGATCGATACGTTGACGGTTGCACTAACCGACCAGTTGAAATCCGGGTCATTCTCGGCAATCCAGGCCGGCGTCGGGATCAGGCCGGGGTACTCGCCCGGAAGGTCGATCTTGGTGTTCTCGCCGAACCAGAATCGCTTGGTCATTCCCGTGTGGATGGCGTCGATGCCGAGCCCCTCGAAGTAGTGCTTGTCACCGCGCTGGCGCTTCTCGAACCGGTTGTTGGGCAGGGTTTCCCAAGACTGATCGTAATAGTGCAGAAAGTCTTTGCTGCCCTCCAACTTATCCTTGGGGGCTCCGACGTTGTAGAAGAAGACGTCGCATGACTGCTCGATCGCCTGGACGACATTGATCTCGCCGTGGCCGGCGTCGCGGTTCCAGCAGGGGTGATCCGAGCCGCGCGCCTGGTCGAATTCGAACGGGATCGTAATCCCTCCCTTGCAGGTGAAGGTTTTTCCGGGGTGAGCTTGTCTTCACGCAGCGCCGTTACGGCCAGGAAGGGCTTGATGGCCGACCCGGACGGGAATTCACCGGCGATGGCGCGGTTGAAGAGCGGAGCGCCGACCTTCTTGTCGGTGTACTCCTTGTACTGCCGGTCGGAGATACCGTGCACGAAAAGTTGGTTGTCGTAATGCGGGAAGCTGACCATCGCCAGCACGTCGCCGTTCTTCGGGTTGATTGCGACGATCGCGCCCGACTGGGCCGGCTCCTTGAAGACCCTCTTCTTCACCTTGCGGTCTTCGTTCGCGAAGACGATCCCCTGTTTCATGATCTCGCTGATCGCGTCCTGCAACTCCATGTCCAGGGTCAGGCGGAGGCTGCGGCCAGGAATGGGATCAGCCCGGTTGAGGACGCGCTGGACGACCATGCGGCCATCGACCTCGACCAACTCCGCGCCCTTCTTTCCGCGCAGGAGGGAGTCGAACTTGAGTTCGATGCCGTCCTGGCCGACGATGTCGTCGGGGGCGTAGACGTTGATGTCGGAGTTGTCGTAGACCTCGTCCTTGTGTTCCTCGTAGAACTCGGAGGTGATGCGGCGGGCATAGCCGAGGACGTGGGACATGACCTCGCCGCCGTGGTAGCGCCGGATCAGAACGGAGTCGTCCAGCTCGATGCCGGGCAGCAGATGCTTGTTGGCTTCGAGCTTGAGCGCCAGATCCTTGGGCAGGCCGGTTTTCACGGGGATCGGCAGTTCGCCGTTGCCGGCGTTGGCGATCAGGTACTCGAGCTCGTTCATCACCGTCAGGCCGGGAACCTGACCGGTGATCGCCCGGAACTGGGCCGCCTGATCGAGTGTGAGCGGGCTGTAGACCAGGACGATGTACTGCCGCGCAGATTCGACCTTGAGCGATTCGAGCTTGGTCTCGGCGTCGCTCGGGATGGGCTCTTCGCCCCCCTCGACCTCCGGCGGGACGTCGGACAGCATGCCCATCGCGATCATGCTGCCGACGATCCTGTTGTGGACCTCCTGCTCGTTGCCCATCGGAATCGCTTCCGGGTCGAGGACCAGCACATCGGGCAGCGATAGGGCTGAGATGACCTGATCCAGCACCCGCTGGCGCGTCACCTCGTCGGTCGGCAGCAGGTCTGGGATGACGCGAATTTCCCACGATTTCTCGTTGTCGGCAAGCATCTTTCCGCGGCTGTCCAGAATGAGGCCCCGCGGCGCCGTCAATGCCCGCCGGCTGGTGGTGTTGGAGCGGGCTTGGGCCTGAAACTTATCGCCCTGGACGAGCTGCATGTAGCCAAGGCGAGCGGCGAGGACGGCGAACCCGGCGACGATGGCGCTCCGGGCGAGCATCAAGCGGCGTGTGATGAAGATCTGTTCCGCCCGCTTGGTGACGCGGCCGGTCTTGAACCGGTCGTCCGGGTTGAAGCGCATCTTCTTGCGCCGGGAGAGCATCGCCATCAGGATCTCACTTCCACGCGGCTGCCGAGCCAGCCGACGATTGGGTAGAGCACGGGAACGAGGATGCCGTTCAGCAACGCCTGCGGGACGAGCACGCGGAACATCACCGTGGGGCTGAGATCGGCGCCGTCGATGGTGCTGCGCAGGCCGAGCAGCACCATCCCGTAGAGCAGCGAGGCGACCATCGCCAGGACGATCGGGACGACGAGCGCGCTCTGGAAGAACCGCCGGCGTGAGGCCGCCCCCAGCACGACCGCGCCCAGCAGCGCGAGCCCGCTGGCCCCGAGCGGATCGAGCGCCAGCAGATCGAGCAGCATCCCGATCCCGAACGCCCAGAATGCCGCTTCCTGCATCCCGCGCCGGGCGCTCCAGAGAAAGATCAGGACGAGGACCGGCCCCGGCACGATCTCGATCGGGAGGATCACCGGCAGGATGGCTGCCTGGGCGAACGCGGCGAAGATCAGCAGCGCGCCGAAGGTCGTCCGGCTCATACCGGCCAGCCGATCAGCAGCGGTTGGGCATGGTGCAGAGCAATGTCGAGCGCCGTACTGCAACCTCCGATGGCCTGGCAGCCGCCGGGCTCAGGCGATACCTGGAAACCTGGGACGACCAAGATGCCGCGGCCGCGGGGCGATCCACAAGCGGTTCGAGTGTACCACGCAGGGTGTCGGCGTTCGGCGTTCGGCGTTCGGCGTTCGGCGATCGGGCGTCTCGATGGCGCCGCGAACCCTCCCTGTCATCCCGAGCCTGTCTGTATGGACCGGGGAGAGAGGTAACAGACGTGCGGAGACATAGGTTACACCTCGTCCGGGACGGTGAGATCGATGGTGGTGACGTGCTGGTGACAGTAGACGACCGCGAAGACGCCATCCGTCTCGGTGGGGCGAATCGCGACCGGCTCGCCGATCAGCCCCCGCCCGACGAAGTGGATCCGGTTCTGGAAGCTGATGCTGCCTTGGCCGCGCACCTTCCGCACCTGGTCGTCGGGGCCATAGCAGACCGGCGGCAGCGCGTCGGGGAAGGGGCGGGGACTGGGCGCAAAGCGGCTGCCGGGGGGCCGATGCCCCGGGAGGGCGGCATGGGGCCGCTCCACGTTGTAGGTCGTCCGGAACGTGTCGAAGCGGGCCTGACACTCGGCCAAGTCCGCCGGCGGCGGCCGATGGGCGAAGACCTCGCTGGCGATGGTGCCGTGCAAGCGTTCGACTTTGCCTTGGGTTTGCGGATGGTAGGCCCGCCCATGCCAGAGCCCGATCCCGAGGCGCAGCAGCCAGGCTTCCAGGGCGGTGACGCCGCCGGCGCCACTCGTGCCCCAGGGCGGGCCGTTGTCGGTGAGGATCGCCAGGGGCAGGCCATAGCGCCGGAAGGCGATGGCGAGGTGCTCACGCACCAGTCCCTGGCGTTCGTGCGGGCAGGCGACCAGGTGGACGGCGAAGCGGGAATGGTCGTCGACCAGGGTCAGGGGATGGACGCGCCCGCCGTTCCCCAAGGGCAGATGCCCCATGAAGTCGAGCTGCCCCAGATCGTTGGGGGCCGCGTGTTCGAAGCGTTGCCACCGCCTGGGGGCGTCGGCCTGGGCCGCCAGCAGCCCGTGCCGGCGCAGGATGTCGGTGATCGTGCTCGGCGCCGGCACGGCGGCCACCCCCTGGTGGACCAAGCGGTCGTGGATCTTCCGTCCTCCCCACGTCGGATGCTGCGTGCGCAGCGCCACCACCTGCGCCTCCAGCGCCGCCGGCGTCTGGGTCGGACTGGTGTGCGGGCGGCGCGAGCGATCCGCCATCCCCGCCACCCCCGCCGTCGCCGCCTGCCGGCACCACTTGTAGCCGGTCTTGCGACTGATCCCGGTCCGCGCGCACAGCACGCGGAACGGGATCGCCCCTTGCTGTGCGGCCAGGACAAACTCCACCCGTTGCTCCTCCACGGTTTGCTCCTGCCACGGCATGCTCGGCGCCTCCTTTCGCGCCGAGCATGCCGCATCAGGTGTTACCTATGTCCCCGCACGTGTGTCACCCATGTCTCCGGTCCGCACACCTGTCGAGGGATCTCGAAGGGCGCGTGGGGACAAGGAAGCCCCGGCCTGCGAGAGCACGCTGCCGATCTCTCGGAGGCGGCGGCACCATCGTAACGCCATCCCCCTCTGGATCCCTCGACAAGCTCGGGATGACAGGCTGCTTGTTGAGTGGCTCGGGCGACCGTCGCGTTCCCGGAGCCTGATGCCGAACGCCTACCGGGTCCGGACGGCGCGAACGCGGGCCGTCGCGAAGGCCTCGCGCTCGAATCGGTCGTCGAGGGGGGGGAGTTCGATCGGGCCCCGGCGGCTGAGTCCCGCGGTGAGGAGCCAGTCCGTCAGGTGGGGATTCTTGGGCAGCAACGCGCCGTGCAGGTAGCACCCGATGGCGTTCTTGTAGATCGCGCCTTCGGTGCCATCCTTGCCGTTGTTGCCGCGCCCGACGCGCACCGTCCCGAGCGGGCGCA
The DNA here is from genome assembly GCA_963724285.1 of uncultured Chloroflexia bacterium. GTDB lineage: Bacteria > Chloroflexota > Chloroflexia > Thermomicrobiales > UBA6265 > CAVRUD01. The sequence goes on from CAVRUD010000003.1 coordinate 71,264, forward strand.
CGCCGGGTCCAAGCTCTGTCAGGCCGCTGTGGTTTTCGAACCCGACCAGCTCGCCGAACTCGCTATCGATCACGACGTTGCCGATGAACCGCTCGCGGCCTGCCGTGCTGACGACATCGAACAGGCCGATGCCGGGCAACGGCTCGGCATCGTGCGGGCGGTACTCATGCCCGAGGAGCTGGTAGCCGCCGCAGACCGACAGCAACGCGGCCCCACCCTCGATTGCCTGCTTTGATCGCGTCGCCTTTGGCGCCCTGTAGGTCGTGGGAGACGGCGATCTGCTCCTGATCCTGGCCGCCGCCGAAGAAGAAGACATCGATATCCGCCGGTATCGGTTCGCCGATGCCGATCTCGACAACCGTCGGCTCGTGCCCCCGCCATCGCGCCCGCTGGGCGAGCGCCAGGACGTTCCCGCGGTCGCCGTAGATGTTCATCTTCGCGCCGTACAACCAGCCGATGACCACGTTCATGTCGGTTGGCTCCAGTCGTAACGTTGCGAGGCGGAAACCCTGGTTCAGATGGTAGCACCTGCTGGCCGGTGAGCCGGTGGTGGGCGTTTTGAACCGTCCGGCATGGCCAGCGAGCTTAGAACTGTGCGATCCTGTTCCAACGAATTGAGTTCCAATAGACAGAAACCGCCGCCTCTTGATTGGGCGGGGATTTCGACGACCGGGGTCGTCCAGAGCGGCGGCTCCAGTGCGGCGAAAGGGGCCATCTGAGCGATGGTGTTGCGCATCGGACGGGGTGAACTCCCGGCGGCGGGCGTGGCCGCGATCGCCTTTGCGGTTCTCTTCTATGTGCTTGACCTGAATCTGTGGTTCGCCATGGGGCTTGCGGTCGCCGTCTTTGTTGGTGTTGTCCTGATCTGGCCGCCCGTCACTGATCGACGATCGCTGCCAACAGGAGAAGCCGCAGCACCTGAGCAGGCTGCCTACGAGGAAGCACTGTCTCAAGTCGCCGCGCTCCGGGTCCGGGCGGCCCGGATCGCCAAACCGGACGTTCAGGATCGGGTGGTCCAAATGCTGGATCACGCCGAGCGCATCTTGGACGCGATGAACGAAGACGGCAATCTTGCCGCTGCACCCGTGTTCACCGATGGATGGGTGCAGCCGTTCCAGGCCACGGTGACCGAATACGATCGCCTTTCGCGCCGCGACGTCAAGAGCGCCAGAGTACGTGCCAACACCATCGAAGCCTGCGCACTGCCGAGATTCGAGGCGGCCATCGAGGCGTTCGATGAGGAGCTGAACCGCGCGCCGGAGATCGACCTGGCGGCACTCAGGGACGTGCTTGAGTCCTACGTCCAGGGTCTCGACACGCTGCCGCCGGCCGAGGAAGCGCCGGAACTACCGGCCGAAGCTACTCCAGAATTAACCGACTCGTCCGCGGCAACTGAATCATTCGCTCCAGGCGCGGACGCGGCCCGTAACGCGGCTCGGTTTGGCCTGACCACGCGGGAACATGAGATCCTGATCCTGCTGGTCCAATCCCACCCCATGAAGACCGACCAAGAGCTTGCCACGGATCTCTGCATTGCCATAAAAACGGTTAATGCCCATGTCGGCCACATCCTCGGCAAACTCGGCCTGAAATCGCGCCGCGAGCTCCCGGCGTTCGCGGCCAAACACGGGCTTTTGCCACCCTCTACGCCAGATCTCCTGCCTGAGTAGGTTCTACCTACGCACCCAATTGCCGCGAAATGAGTAGATTCCACTGATGCCAGCAACGGCATCTGGTCCCATGCTGCTCTCATCCCGAACCCAGTGGCGCCATTGATCGAGGCGACAGATCTTCTCCCCGGCCATTGTTGGCAGGTGAAGAACGACCTGGGCTCGGAGCCGCGACACCGGTCGCACGACGCGACCGGCGATGCCCGATCCGGCGTCCGCGTCGGACGGGGATGGGAGCGAACGTCGATGGACGAACCGGTACGGATTCCACTCTGGCTTCCACCGAACGACGGCGGTACCACCGCCCCGGCGGTGGCCTCTGCCCCTCGATACGCGGGGTTCTGGCGGCGGTTCGTCGCCACGATCGTTGACTGGGTCATTCTCTGGGCCGTGGTTTGGATCGTAACGTTCGGCCTGCAAGGCGTCCTCCCGATCGCGGTGGAGGAGGATCGGTTCGTCGAAGACTTCTGGCAGAGTTTTATTGTCTCGCTAGCGACTCAGATCGCAGTCTGGTTTGTGATCGGCTGGGCGTACTGCGCCGGCTTTGAGAGTTCATCCTGGCAGGCGACGCCCGGCAAGCGGGTCGTTCGGGTCGCCGTGACCGATCTCGCGGGCCGCCGCATCTCCTTCGCCCGGGCGACGGGTCGATACGTCGCCGAATCCTTCTCCTCAGCGCTCTTCCTGATCGGGTACCTCGTTCAACCCTTCACCGAGCGGCGCCAGGCACTCCACGACATCCTCGCAGGGACACTGGTAGTTCACTCCCGACAAGAGGGGACCAGTACCTAAGGCGGGCGGATCCCTTACGGAGGAGCGGCCGTATGCGCACGTGTTTGCTCAAGCTCCTGGTCGCACTGCTCTTCTTTCTCGCCCTCTTCTTCGCCGGATTCTTCTTGCTACCGATTGAATGTATATGTGGGTGCTGAGCACCCGGCCGGCGTTTCCCCGGCTCCACGAACCTGGACTCCTGGAAGGAGCACGCCGATGCCTCGTTGGGCCATCGTCCTGACCGTTGCTCCGCTGGTGCTCTGTCTCGGCTGCATCGTCGTCGGCGTTCTCGTTGCCAGGCGCGTGGTCGAGGAAGCCGTGCCGGAGGCCCAAGACAACGTCGCCGCTGAAATGACGGCGGCGCTCTCGGGCTCAGTCTCCCGCCGGATTGAAGCCCGCGCCCTCGCAGCGGGAGGGATCGGTGAGGTGGACGAAGTCGTCCTCCGAGCATCGGATCTGAATGTCAACACGGCTCAGATTCCTGGCGAGGTTGGGTTCGAGACCGGCCCGGACGGTACCCATGTCTACGGTGTCGAGACCCGAGTCAGTTCGGAAGGGATCATCCTCCTTTTCCGGGCGTCACCTACTCCGCCGTGCCAATCCTGGTGGACGGCCGGATTGAACTGACCCAGATCGAGGACAGCGGCAACGTGCTCGGGTTCATATTCCCGGACGAGTCTTTCGAGGAGGTGATGGAGGCCGGCATCGAAGACGCCCTGCGCGACCATGGCCTGACGCCGGTTTCCGTGATGCTGAGATCCGGATCGATGGCCATCCAGGTCGTCCCGGGCGCGTGTCTGGGCGGCCCGGGTGGGATGGGCGCCTGCGATGCGGCGATGCGGCGACGCCGCTCCCCCGGGAGGTGCGGTCGTGAGGGATGACCGGTGGATGACGCGATACACCATCGAATCGCGTTGGGGCCGATTCTGGCAGGTCGCGATCGCCGGCTTTGTCGGCGCGGTTTGGCTCTATGGCGGCCTCAGTAATCTGCTTGGGACCACTGAGGGCAGGGACGAGCCACGACACGCGGCCGAGGCACGGCGAATCGTCGGCGGCGGGGTGACGATCGGCGCTTGCTTCTTGTGCTTCATGGTGATCCAGACCGCCCGGTGTCCCTGCGCCGTCGAGGTCCACCCGGACGGAACGATCGTGATCGACCGGATTTACGGTCGGAAGACCATCCCGATCCGGACGATCCGCGCCATCGCATGGAAGGCCAACCGGCAGATCCTCACGATCAAGCACGGCAGGCGCAGCACCGTGCTCAGACCGTTCAACTACGCGGCGGAATTCATCTCGGACGTGCGATGGCTGAAGCCAAACGTCGTCGTGACCGTCACAGAACCCACCGGGAGATCGAACGGAACTCATTCCAGTGAGAACGCGCGCCGCGCCCACAAGACGGGAGAGAAGTCATGAACACAGTGCCACGTAACGAGCGCGAACTCCACCTGCGGCTGTCGGCGCCCGAGACCGAGGTGCAGCGATGAAGCGCTACACCATCGGGTCGCGTTGGTCACGGCTTGGGGAGAGCGTGGCGTTAGGCGCGTTCGGGTTTCTATTTCTCATGGCCGGCCTCATCAATCTGACCGGGCCGGTCGAGAAAAACGCCGAGACAAGGTGACCGGACCCTGGGGGATCCGGTCCTCGGCGGCTTTATGACCGTCATGGCCTGCATCTGGTGCGCAGCTGCAGTTGCTACGGTTCGGAGTCCCTGCGCGGTCGATATCCGTCATGACGGAACGATCGCTATTGTCCGGCTGCTCGGTCGGAAGTCCATCCGGATTGGCGATATCCGCGCTATCGAATGGAGAAGCGAGCGACAGATCCTCACTATCAAGCATGGCAGGCGCAGTATCTCTCTGAGCTTGGTCGAGGGCCCGGAAGCGTTCATCAACGAGGTGCGGACATGGAATCCGAAGGTCCGATTGGTGGACAAGGAGCCACGTGGTCCGAGGTTCGACCAATGACGGGTGCGGGACGCACGGCGCTCACGGTGCATGAAAGCAAAGGAGGGGAGCCATGGGCGAGATGACCAACGAAGCGGCCGAGGGCTTCTGGGCTTTGTCGGCACCTGAGGCGGAGTCTCTGCTGCGTGGGCCGAGGACCGACGACTGCCTCGCTCTGCAACTCGCGCTCAAGGAGTTGGTGGTCAGGGAGGCTCTGGCGGTCGTTACCGTCACAGAGCCGCGCCGTATCGGGCCTGCCAGGCGAATCAATCTTCTGAGACGTGGTCGAACGTTCGATGCCGTTGCTGATCGGTGTCTACAGGCTGTCCTGGGCGTCTATGCAGAGGCGCGCCCTGCAGAGGAAGCGGTGGACCTTCATACCTATATCGGCGCCATGCAAAGAAAACTGTCCACAAGCTCGACACAAAATGGCACCTGGTCGGCTCTCAAGGAGACGTTACGGGAGCAGACCGCGGATCTGGGCCGGCCCGAGGAAATTGTCGGAGCCGACGGCTCCCGAGGGGTTCCAATTAATGCCCTTGCGGCTGCCGTCCTGCGGCGCTATCCCGATTCTGGATGGCATTGGGCCAGGACCCGTGGGTACGTCTACTCGGTGGTGCTTGCGTCACTCGTGGACCGCGGGTTCTACACGGCGGAACAGTACCGGCGGCTCGAGTTGTTCAATGCCACCCAATGGACGCCAACCCCCGCGGGGTTGGAGGCACGACGGAAGATCGCGGAACGGCTGGCAGCTTACGGACTGTCGGGTCGCGGCCGCGCCTCGCCGGGGATTGCTAGCGAACTGCGTGTCCGGGCAGGGTTCCTGGGCAACCCGGACATCGTCGACGCTGTGTTCGCGGCGATCGACTGCGGCGTACGCAGCGGCTGGTCCGACGTCTACGGGGGCGACTAGTGCGCTCTCGCTGGTCGTCCAATGTCAGGATCGGCTGGATGTCGCAGCCGGCACGGCTTGTCTCGACGCGTGTTCTGGCGGTTGGGGCTTCCTGGGGGAGCCTGAGTCGAGGCCGCCGTGTTGAGCCGGAGGCAACCAGATGAAGCTCTACTCCGCGGCGCGATTTGGGCTCTGGATCGTTCAGTTTGTCGTCAAGCTTGCGTTCGTGCTCGTTTTTGCTGGTGCCGGGTTGGTCTGCGTGCTCGTCGGTCTGGCGATGATCATCGGTCCCATCACCGTCTACGGCGATCCCCGACAGCCTGAAATGGCGGACCGTTTCCAGGGCCTTGCAGCCATTGGGATGGGCTCGATTGTGCTTTTTGCCACGTCGCAGTGTGTACGAGAGTGGATCGCGGAGGACGGAGGGCATGATTCTGGAAGAGGACCGGTGCCCATCGCTCCACGGGATGTCCCGCCGGATCCAGCGCATGCCGAGGCGGCGTGCCGTCATGCCGAATTCGTGAGCGGGAACCGGTGATCGACAGAGAGATGCCCGTGGCATACTGGGAGGACCACAACATGTACGAAAGGACGTGTCTCATGGCACACCTATTCTTCCCCTCGCCTCGCCGGCTCGCGGCACGGCCTTACGAGGACGTGTCCAATAGGGATCGCTGGGGGGGCTTCCTCTTCGTCGTATTCGTGCTCCTCACGATCGTTCTCGGCAGCTGCACTGCCGGTGACCAGGCGTCGCTCCCCGTCTTTCGCCTTTTGACCGGGACTGAGAACCGGCCGCTTGTACCGATGCTGCAGGAGTTTGCAGAAGAGAACGGCTTCGAGATCGAGTTTACCCACCAGGGCTCGGTCGACACGATGCTCGAGGTGCAGACCGGCGCGGCGGATTACGACGCGGTCTGGCCCGCCAGCTCCATCTGGCTCTCGCTCGGCAATGATCAGGGCGTGGTCACCCAGACCGAGAACATCATGGCCTCGCCCGTCGTCTTTGCCGTCAAGAAGCCCGTGGCGGAACGGCTCGGTTGGATTGGGCGGGACGTCTTCGTCGCCGATATCCTGGCCGCCGCCGAGGCGAACGAAATCACGTACATGACTACCAGCGCCACCCAGAGCAACTCGGGCGCGATGGCCTACCTGAGTTACCTCTACGCCTTCGCCGGGCAACCGCAGGTCCTCACCAGCGAGATGCTCCACGACCCTGCGATCGTCGAGCCGACGACCCGCCTGCTACAGCAGGTGGACCGCACCGCCGGGGCGTCCGGCTTCCTGGGCGAACTATTCGTGCAGCAGTACGACGCCTTCGACGGGATGGTGAACAACGAGTCCGCCGTCATCACGGCGAACAAGACGCTCATTGAGCAGGGTAAGGACCCGCTCTATGTCATCTACCCCGTCGACGGTCTCGCCATTGCCGATTGGCCACTTGGGTACGTCGATCACGGCGACGCAGCCAAGGCGGATTTTTTCACGGAGTTGCAGGACTTCCTGCTGTCCAAGGAGGTCCAGGGAGAGCTGCTGAAGGCCGGCCGCCGCACCGGGCTCAATCTCAGCCCGGTCGGGGCCGACCCCGCCGTCTTCAACCCCGATTGGGGGATCGACCTGGAGCGGGTGATCCAGCCGATCGTCATGCCGCCGGCCGACGTGATTCTGGAAGCGCTCGTCCTCTACCAGACGGAGTTCCGCAAGCCGTCCTACACCGTCTACTGCCTCGACTTCTCCGGCAGCATGTATAGCGACGGGGAGGAGGAGCTGACCGCGGCAATGGGCGTGCTGCTCGATCCGGCACAGTCATCTCACTACTTCCTCCATACGGCGCGAAATGACGTTACTGTCGTATTGCCCTTCGACGACGGCGTGCTGGCGGAGTGGGAGGTTCAGGGCAACAACCCGGCCGAACTCCAACAACTGCTCGGATACGTGATCGACCAGAAGACCGAAGGCAAGACGGACATTTACGGCTGTGTCGTTGCCGCGCTGGACCACCTCGCGAACGCCAATCTCCAGGGGTACGCCCCGGCGATCATTTTGATGACCGATGGCGAATCGAACGAGGGGAGTTTCGACGATGTCGTGGATCGAATGGCCCAAGGGCCGCCCGGTGTCATCCCTGTGTACGGAATCCTGTTTGGCGATGCGTCGGAGGACCAGTTGGAAGAGATCGCGGCAGCGACCTCCGGGCGTGTCTTCGACGGGCAGTCGGACCTGATCGGGGCAATGCGCTCGGCGAAGGGGAACAACTGACGTGGGCGCGGGTCCAATCGGGCGCGGGGACCTCGCCGCTGGCTGCGTGGCGGTCGGCACACTGGCGTTCCTCGTCCTGGTTCTTCGTCTCCACCTGGTGCTCGCCGCCGTCCTCGCGCGTAGCTACCTACCTCGGGTTCTCGTTCCTGCGCAACCCGGTGTCATCCCGACCGATCGTTCCTGGGGATGCCAATTGGTGGCCGTGGAAGCAGTGGCCGGCCAATGACATCCGTGAGGCGACGCGGGAAGAGCAGACGTATGCCGCTGCTTTTGCTCGCGCTCAGACGTTGCGGGCACTCACGGCCCGGATTGCGAAGCCCGCGGTCCATAACCAGGTCAACCTGATCGTCAGTCGGGTCGATCTCATCTTGAGGGCGATGGCAGATGATGGGGATTTCAGCCAGATCCCCGTGCTCGATTCCTGCCTGCTGGAGCCGCTGCGCGAGCTGCTCTCGACGTATCTCCTGCTCGCGGAACGGGGGGTCCAGAGCGCGGGGGAGGTGTTGGCGCGGATCGAGTCGCACGATCTGCCCCTGATCCTTGAGGCGGTGGACGACTTCTACGAGCGGCTGCACAGCCGGCAACTGACCGACCTGGCGGCGATGAGCGAGTTGATCGAGTTCAACCTGGAGAGCGTCCGCGCGATGATGCGCCGGAGGACAACGCCGTGACGACCGAGACGACAACCGGGCCGAGGACGCGTTCAGGTGTCGACGTCCCGGTGGTCCCCCCGCGTCGGCCCGGCACCGGGGATCAAGGGGCGGGGTCCGGTGGTGGCGGCGGCGGTGGCGGAGGATTCTGGGGAAGCAACGCGAGGCGGCCGCTCGGGGCGGCAATTCTGGCCCTCGTGATCATCGTGGCGATCGTCGCCTACATGCTGAGTCCGAGCCTGAGCCCGAGCCGGAGCCCGACTCCGGTACCTTCGTCGTCTCTGGCATCGGGGGCGTGCTCAAGGCCAACTTTCTGGACGATCCCGAGGTGCAAAGAATCCTGGCCGAGGACTACGGGCTCAAGGTCGAGCTGAAGGAGATGGGCTCGATCGAGATGCTGAGCAGGGCGTGCGAAGAGGCGTTCGTTGAGCCCTACGACTTCCTCTGGGCCGGCGATCAATCGACCGTCGACATCTACAGCGGCTCCGGGGGCGTCGTCGGCGGCATCGACAACATCTACAACTCGCCCCTGGTGATCTACAGCTGGACGGATATCGTCGACGCGCTTGTCGCCTCCGGATACGCCCAACTTCAGCCCAATGGCGCCTACTCGCTGGATCTTCCTGCTCTGGTCGATATCATGATGCAGCGGGGAACCTGGGCAGACCTCGGCCTCACCGAGTACCACGGAGAGATCATGATCCACACCAGCGATCCCGACAAGAGCAACTCGGGCTATCTCTTCGCCGGGGTCCTAGCCAACATGCTGAACGGCCAGAGCGTGGTCGGCCACGCCGAACGTCGACCCGATGCTCCCTGAGGTTCAGGCGTACTTCCGCGTCTCGGCTTCATGGGGCCGACGTCCGGCCGCCCTCTTCGAGCAGTTCCTGACAACCGGACGCGGCACCAAGCCGATGATCGCCGCGTACGAGTCGCAGATTGCGGAGTATCTTCGACGCATAACCCGCAGTACCTGGCTCAGGTTCAACAGGAAGTGCGGATCCTCTATCCGGAGCCGACCGTGTGGGCGACACATCCGCTCATCGCCCGGAACGAGGCCGGGGAGCGGCTGCTGGACGCCCTCATGGACCCCGATATCCAGGCTCTGGCCTGGGAGAAGCACGGTCAGCGACCGGGCATCCCGAGCATCCCGATCAATCCGACCGCGACGGGCGTCCCCGGCATCCGGGAACAGATCACGTCTGTGATCGACATGCCGTCGACGGATGTGATGAGCAGATCATTGACGTGTTGCCGCGGTTGCGCGAGTCGGGACCGGGGGTACGCCGGGGGCCCTTCCCCCGGCGACCCCGCTCACTGCTGCCAGAACGACTCAACAGCTCCGCGGCTCGCAAGGACGGCGCGGAGGTCGAGCATCGCCGTGTAGGTCGGGAGGATGTAGCCGGTTCCTCCTGAGGGAAGGGCGGCGGCGAAGGCGTCGATCGCGGCGGCCGGTTCGGGCGGGAGGGGCTTGATGCGCTCAGGTGAGACACCGGCGTACTTGAGGCGGTTGGCCATGTCGGCGCCGCGGATGCCGGAGGTGTAGAGCGGCGCGGAGCCATCCGCGAGGAGTTCGAAGTCGGCGTCCCAGAGCCAGGAGACATCGCGGCCGTCGGCGTCGAGGTCGTTGATCGAGATCAGCGTGGGGACGTTGAGCCCCTCCGGTTGGCCGTCTGATGGCTGGGTCAGCATCCGCAGGACTTCGTTGCAGCCGACCGGGTTCTTGATCAGGGCAAGGGTCAGGGTGCGGCCGTCGATCGTGGCCCGCTCGATCCGGCCAAAGGCGGAGCGGAAGGATCGGAAAGCCGCCTGGATGGCGTCGTCGGGGGTGCCCAGGGTGCTGGCGGCGGCGGTCGCGGCCAGGGCGTTGTAGGCGTTGTACAGCCCGGGGACGCCGACCTCGATCGGCAGGTCGCGCCCGCCGGCGAACCCGACCGTCATCTTCAGGGTTTCGACGCCGTCGAGGTGGATGTCGCGCCCGGCGACGTCGAGCGGGGGCGGGCGTTGCCGCAGTTCGGACAGCGCCAGTTGCCGAGATGGGAGCTGTAGAGGGCGTCGTAGGCGAGGTCGTGGCCGCAGCGGCGGCAGACGACGGAATCGACCGCGTGGCCGATACCGGGCAGGGTGTGCTGGGTCTCGTCCAGGCCGAAGGCGACGCGGCGGGCGGTTAAGCCTTCGGTGATAGCGGCCAGGGCGGGGTCGTCGACGTTGACCACGACGGTTGACTCGGCGGGCAGGGTCGCCAGGGCCGCCTGCCAGGCGGTGGCGATGGTGTTCAGCTCGCCGTAGCGGTCGAGCTGGTCGCGGAAGAGGTTGTTGAGCAGGATCAGGCGGGGCTGCACCCGGCGGACGATCTCGGGGAAGGCCGCTTCGTCGGTCTCGATGACGCCGATCTGGCCGCGGGGGTCGCCGGTGAGGGAGGCCTGAGCGGCGAAGGCGGCCGCGACGCCCCGCACCAGGTTGGAGCCGGAGCGGTTGTGAACCACGCGCAGGCCGCCGGCTTCGAGGACGTCGGCGAGCATCCGCGAGGTGGTGGTCTTGCCGTTGGTGCCGGCGACGACGACCGCGCCCTCCGACAATCGCCCCGTGAGTTTGGTCAGCATCGCCGGATCGATCCGGTCGGCGACGAGACCGGGCAGGGCGGTCCCGCCGCCGCGTCCCGCCCGGCGAAGGGCGATCGAGGCGAGCTTGGCGGCGCCGATCGCGGTACCGAGGCGCACGCCCGAAGCGAGCGAGCGGGCCTGATCTGGGGCAATGCGGGAGACGGCGCTACTCATCGGCGACGACGATGATCGAGACCACTTTGAGCTCCTCGAAGCGGCAGAACGGATAAATCTCGATGATCAGGGTGTCGTTGACCAGATCGCGCTCGGGTTCGCCGATCACCCGGCCGATCGGCAGGTCCGGCGGGACCAGGGCGGAGCGCGCGTCGGACTGGGCGTCGGCGGTGACGATGTAGTCGCCCTCTTCGGGTTGCAGGTCGCGGTCGACGTGGCGGAGTTCCATCTGGCCGCCCTCCTGCCACATGCCGTAGGCGATTCCCTCGCCGCCGTCGACCAATTGGGCGCCGACCTGATGGCTCTGGTCGATCGCCAGGGTGATCACCGACGAGCTCTCTTCGACCTTGGTGACGATGCCGACGTAGGCCTGCGGATCGACGACCGCCATACCTTCGCGGATGCCGTCGGCGGAGCCTTTGTTTACGACGAGGGTCTTCTGGCTGCCGGTCGGATCGCCGTTGACGACCTGGGCGGTGACAAGTTCCCAGTCCGGCCGGCTCTCCTGGAACTCGACCTGTTCCCGGAGTTGCTCGGTTTCGGCCAGGAGGATTTCCTGGGCGACGACCGTTGCCTGCAGGCTGTCACGCTCGGCCTCGACCTCGCTCAATTGCTGGGCGAGGTCGGAGTCGTCCTCGCGGCCGTCGGCGACCTCGCCGATACCGCGGGAGACCGGCTGGACCACGTCGAGGAGACCGGTCTTGATGGGATCGAGGATGTTGGCGTTGTCGAGGATGATGAAGAAGGACGAGGACGCGATGAAGAGCACGATCAGCGTCAGCATCTGGCGGACGGTGAGGGTGGTCATGGCGTGCTGTCCTTGGCAGCGGGGAGGACGATGGAGGCGGCAAGGCGGCAAGGCGGCAAGGCGGCAAGGGACGAAGGGTTTCTGACCGCCCGGCCCGGGAACAGCCCCCTAACCCCCCAACCCCCTTCCCCCCGTTGCGACGGGGGAAGGGGGAGACGCGGCGCGTGGTTGCTGCGTGGTGGGGGTTGGTTGGGGTGGAGGCATTGCCCCCTGAAGTCCAGAGGTTGGGACCCTTCATGGTGGTGTTACCCCGCGCGGCGGCGTAGCTCCTGGCCGCCGGCGAGGGCGCGCTCGTAGAGGTGCAGGGCCTCGGCGACGCGTCCCGTGCCGCGGGCGACACAGGTGAGGGGATCGTCGGCGCGGTAGACGGGCATGCGCAGCTCGTTCTGGAGGCGGCGGTCGAGGCCGAGGAGGAGGGCGCCACCGCCGGCCAGGGTGATGCCGTTCTCCATGATATCGGCGACCAGTTCCGGCGGGGTCTCTTCGATGCTCGTCTTGACGAGTTCGATGATCGTGTTGACCGGTTGGGAGATGGCGTCGCGCAGCTCGACCGAGGAGACCTCGACCGACTTCGGCAGGCCGGTGAGGAGGTCGCGGCCGCGGAGGGTGACGCGCAGCTCTTCTTCCAGTGGATAGGCGGAGCCGGCGGCGATCTTGGCGTTCTCGGCGGTGCGCTCGCCGATGACCAGGTTGTGATCGCGGCGGGCGTACTGGACGATGGCGTCGTCGATCTCGTCGCCGGCGACGCGGAGGGAGTGGTTGACGACGATGCCGCCGAGGGAGATGACGGCGACCTCGGTGGTGCCGCCGCCGATGTCGACGATCATGCTGCCGATCGGTTCGTTGATGGGGAGGCCGGCGCCGATGGCGGCGGCCATCGGCTCTTCGATCGTGTAGGCCTCGCGGGCGCCGGCCGAGAGGGCGGCGTCCTTGGCGGCGCGTTTTTCGACCTCGGTGACTCCCGAGGGGATGCCGATGACGACGCGGGGGTGCGGCGCCATCAGGCGCTGCATGTGGACCTTGCGAATGAAGTAATGGAGCATCATCTCGACGGTGTCGAAGTCGGCGATGACGCCGTCCTTGAGGGGACGGATGGCGACGACCGATTCGGGGGTCTTGCCGACCATCGCCTTGGCCTCGACGCCGACGGTGATGGGGCGGCGGGTTTTGGTGTCGATGGCGACGACGGACGGCTCGGAGATGACGATCCCCTTGCCGCGGACGTAGACCAGCGTGTTGGCGGTTCCGAGGTCGATACCCAAATCGCGGCTGAACAGGCCAAATAGGGTGGAGAGGGGACGTATCAATCAGACCTCCGGAACGGCAGGAATGGACGCGACCACGGTCGATTGGCAACGACGGGGCGGCCTCCTGGCCGCCGGGCATGATTGGGTGTGACTGGACGTCCGCCTGGATCGAAACGTGGGCCGGATTGCTCGTTCCGCCGCACAACCGGCGACGCAACGTGTTCAGAAATGCCAATGGGACCTCGGCAGCCATACCAAGATCCGGGCGGGAACTCGACCGGCGAACGGGGCGGAGTATAGCAGACGGCGGACTATGACCTCACCCCCTACCCCCTCTCCACCGCGGTGGAGAGGGGCCGTTGCGGTGCGCTCTTTCCTTCTGGGCAATCGATGGCCTAGCGGGGTGCGTTTTTCGAACGCCTTGTCGCTGCGACGCCAACTACCTTGATGGGGTAGAGAAGCGGAGCGGGAGTGTCCTGGGTTCGCTGCGAACCTGCGAGGAGGACCATCGGGAGCGTTCGCCTGGGAACTGGATAACGGCTGATCTCGAGCCGGGCGCGGTGGGGCGCTGCCCAGGCCCGCACCCGCGCCGGGCATGCCGCTTGCCTCGATGATAACAGAACATATGTTCGTGTCAAGAGATCGACCGTCGAGACTTGTGGGATCGGGGCAACGAGATGAGAACGACGCGGGTGAACCGGGTTCCGGTGTTCGCTGCGTGGCAGATCACAACGGGGGCCGTTCTGGGATAAGACGGGGCAGGCGCACTCATGGAGAATCAGGGCACCGGAAGCTAAGGGGCCGTTAGGGAGAGGAAATAGGCGTGCGCGAAGCGGTCGAGCATTACCTGCGGAGCGATACGGGATATCCATCGATCGGGCGGGGGCGTACGTGAGACGTCGTACTACGGTGCGCTGGAAGCGTTGTTAAATGACGTGGGCCAAAGTCTGAAACCTCGGGTGCGATGCATTCTCCACGTCCGCAACGTCGGAGCAGGGATACCGGATGGTGGATTCTTCACGGCGGATCAGCTTCTACGGGGTGGAGGATGACCGGTAGGCGATTGTGGACGTGGGGGCGCCTGCGCGCGGGGCGATCGAGGTCAAAGGAGCGGGAGATGACCTGACGGCAACCGCGAACAGCGATCAGGTGGGTCGGTACCTGGACCGCGTATGGGCAGGTTCTTGTCACCAACCTGCGCGGTTTTTTGATGGTAGGTCAGGGAGAGGATGGGGAACGTCGGCTTGGAGAACGATTCGAGTTGGTTGAGGGCGGGGAGCGGCTATTCTGGAAGTCAATCGAAGATCCTGTGGAGATATGGCGACGAAGGGGGAACAGTTCGCTGAATATCTGAAGCGGGTGCTCCTGATAAAGGCGCCACTGACGGAACCAAAGTTCCTCGCGTTCTTCCTTGCATCGTACGCACGAGACGCGGCGGCTCGTCTAGAGCGGGGCGGGATGCCCGGTTTGACGGCGCTTCGCGGCGCTCTGGAGCAGGCACTAGGGCTGCGGTTCCAGGGCGAAGGGGGACATTTCTTCAGGTTGACGCTCGTGCAGACCCTGTTCGACGGGGTGTTCTCGGCATGGGTGTTGTGGAGCAAGTCGCCGGAGCGGCGGGCTGCGAGAGTTCGATTGGAAGGACACGGGGCACCTGCTCCGTGTGCCGGCGATTGCGGCGATCTTCGATCAGGTCGGGACGGGGTCGGCCATGTTGCGGCGGTTGGCGCTGACGGAGCCGTTGGAGTGGGCGGGACGGCGCTGAACCGGGTTGAGCGGGGTCCTTTCTTCGCACCGTTCGCGGAGGATGAGGCGGTTCAGTACTTTTATGAGCCATTCCTAGAGGTGTTCGACCCGGAACTGCGGCAGCAACTTGGGGTCTGGTACACGCCGCCGGAGGTAGTGGCGTACATGGTCGAGCGGGTGGACAGGGCGCTGCGGGAGGAACTGGGGATCCGGGACGGGCTGGCGGATGAGCGGCGTGTACGTGCTGGAGCCGTGTACGGGGACGGGGGCGTATCACGTGGCGAATCTGCGGCGGATCGAGCGGACGCTGCGCGAGCGCGGGGAGGACGCCTTGCTGGGGGCAGGACCTCAAGCGGGCGGCAACGGAGCGGTATCCGAGGGTTCGAGAAACTGCCGGCACCGTTCGTCGTAGCCCATTTGCAACTCGGGCTGCTGCTGCAGGAACTAGGTGCGCCGCTGGTGAGAAGAGCGAGGGGAACGGGCGGGGGTCTATCTGACGAACGCGTTGACGGGTTGGGGGGCGGAGAGGGCGACGCAGGTTGGCTTCCTCCCGGAACTCATTGAGGAGCGGGACGCGGCGGCGCACGTCAAGCGGGAGGAAACGATCCTGGTGGTCATCGGGAACCCGCCTACAACGGGTTTGCCGGGGTCGGGGTTGAGGAAGAACGCCTCCTGAGTGATGCCTACCGGACGGCGGTCCGGACGCGGCAGCCGCAGGACAGGGTCGAACGATCTGTACGTGCGGTTCTAGAGAATGGCGGAACGGCGGATCAGTGGAGCAGACGGGAGAGGGTATCGTCTGCTTTATCTCGAACTACTCGTGGCTCGACAAGCTCTCGTTTTGGCGATGCGCGAGCGGTACCTCGATGTGTTCGACGACGTATGGATCGATAACCTCAATGGGGACCGGTACAAGACGGGGAAGGTCACGCCCGGCGGGGAGCCGAATCCGAGATCTTTTCGACCGAGCGAAACCGGGAAGGCATTCAGGTCGGGACGGCGATCGTCACGATGGTTCGACAGCGGCGGCACGCATCCGCTAAGGGCGTTCATCATCGTGACCTCTGGAGTCGCGGAAAGCTCGTCCAGTTGGGGTCGGATGCGGGGCGATCGGTAGGTGAACTCTCATACTCCGAGCTCGATCCGCCCTCTGGGCTTGGACTTCCAATATTGCCGGTGGTGATGAGTCGCGGGTATCTCGACTGGCCGCTGCTTCCGGAGTTTTTGACATTGTACCCGGGGGTGAAGACGAGCCGGGACGATGTGGTGGTGGACTTTGACCGGGATGTGCTGGTCCGACGGATGGAGCGGTATTTCGATCCGGCGGTGAGCGACGCGACGATCCGGCGGGAGATCCCGGGGGTGATGGAGGTACGGGCGGTTCGACCCGGTGGCGACGCGGGCGACGCTCGTCCGGCGGGGATTTTTGCCCGATCGGGTCGTGCGGTACCACTACCGGCCGTTCGATGTGCGGTGGCTCTATTGGGAGCCGACCACAAAGCTGATCGACGAGAAGCGGACGGAGATACGAACCGCATGTCGGGCCGCCGAATGTGTGGCTGAGCGCTGGGCAGCACAACCGGAAGGAGGTCTTCTATCAGCCTCAGGTAGCGACGCGCCTGGCCGATCACCATATTGTCGAGTCGAACGTGGCGATGTTTCCGCTCCTGCTGCGGTCAGAGGCTCCTCTTGGCGGGGGGCTCGGCGGGCTCACGCCGAACCTGTCGGACGTGGCGCGGCGCTATCTTGGGCGAATCGGCGGGGAGGACGAGGAGGTCTTCAACCACGCGCTGACGATGCTCCATTCGCCCCGGCTCAACGCCGAGAACGCGGGGGCGTTGCGGATGGACTGGCCCCGTGTGCCATTGCCAGGGACCAAGGAGGGGTTGCGGGCGTCAGCGATGCTGGGCGGCGACTTGCGGCGCTGCTGATCCGGAGATACCGGTGCCGGGGGTGACGGACGGACGGTTGGCGGCGGAGATGCGGGAGATCGCGGCACTCACGGTGGTTGATGGATCCCGGTTGGACATCGCTGGAGGCGAGCTGCGCCTGACGGCCGGCTGGGGGCGCGGGGAAAGCGGGCGGGCGGTCATGCCGGGTCAGGGGACGTACGGTGCGCCGCCCGTTTACGGAGAGCGAACGGGGAACGCTCAGGGACCGGGTGAATCCGCTCGGGTTGGAGTCAAGCGATCTGGCGGCACCCTTGGGCGGCGAGACTGTCGACGTGTTTTTGAACGGGCAGGTGTACTGGCAGAACGTGCCAGAGGCGGTCTGGGAGTACACGCTCGGCGGTTATCCGGTTCTGAAGAAGTGGCTATCGTACCGAGAGGAGGCTGTGCTGGGGCGCAGCTTGGGGCCGGACGAGGCGCGAATGTTCACTCAGATCGCGCGGCGGATTGCCACGATTCTCCTGCTGGGCGTAATGGACGGTAACTATCGGGCGGTCGTGGCAGACGGGTTCGCGTGGCCGAAATCGGGCAGTACGGGGACGATGCGGATGTGGTGATTTGCGCATGCGGAGTAGGTTCACCAGCGTATCGCCGCACCAGCCGCAAGATGAAGCGGAGCACTACCGAGCCGCCGACGGTGACGCTCGGTTGGCGGCCAAGGCATCTTATCCGCAGTTAGAAACGTCGGCGTTACCGCTCAATTCCTTATCGCCCTTCAACCCCGGGGTAAAATCCACCAATGATCACCGTCCCCGCCGACTTCGCCGCCGGCATCCAGGCCCGGGAGGGAGAAGCCGGCCGCGCCTGGCTCGCCGCCCTCCCCGCCACCGTTGCCGACCTTTGCCGGCGCTGGACTCTGGCGGTCGAGGGCCAACCCTGGCACGGTCACCTCGCCATCGTCGTACCTGTCCGAAGCGACGCCGGGCCGTGCGCGCTGAAGGTCTCCTGGCAGATCCGGAAACCGTCCACGAAGCGCACGCCCTCACGGTCTGGAACGGCCGGGGCATGGTCCGATTGCTGGAATCGGCCCCTGACCATGGCGCGATGCTCCTCGAACGGCTCGATGCCCAACGCACCCTCTTCGACCTCCCGCTCGATCTGGCGATCCCGGTCGCGGGGGAGATCGTGCGCACCCTGTCGGTCCCGGGAGACGCCGCCCTGCCTACGGTCGCCGGGCTCGCGGCGGAGATCGCCCGCACCGCGCCGGAACGTTGGGAGCGACTTGGGCGGCCATCCCGGCCCGCTTGATCGACCAGGTGATCGAACTCGCGACCGAACTGCCGCGTTCCTCGGCCACCACGATGGTCAATCGGGATCTGCACTACGGGAACGTGCTCTTCTCCCCCGCCCGCAAGGCGTGGCTCGCCATCGATCCCAAGCCCGCCACCGGTGCCCCGGAGTTCGGCATCGCCCAGCTCCTCTGGACCCGCATCGCCGACGTGGCCGGACCCGCGGATCTCCACCGGCACCTCGACGCCCTGATCGAATTGGCCGGGTTGGACGCCGGAGAAACGCGGGCCTGGACGCTTGTCCGGGTCGTCGATATTGGCTCTGGGCGCTCAGCGTCGGCCTCACCGAAGACCCGGGCGGCTGCGCCACCATCGTGGACTGGCTCGGACAGCGATAGGTCCACTTTCCTCCGCGTTCGCGGCCAGTTGGCATGCCTAGCCACGACTTCCTTTACACCGGTGGATCGCATCGCCGGCCGGAGGGTGCGCGCAGGAATCGTCGGGGTCAGGCGGTGAGGGGGTAGTCGGCCCATTGGTCGTTGAAGAGCAGGACCCGGAGGTTGGCGACCGCTTGGGCACCGGGCACGCTCCAGCGCATACCGGGTCCCGTCCCGCGGGCCCCGATCAGGTGCTTGCCGGCGCCCTCGACGAGGCCGCTGCCGATGTCGAGACCAGCGGGCGCGGGAGCGGCCGTAGGCCATGCGGTGCCGCTGGTTGGTGAAGTACCCCACCTGCTCGTCCCGGACCGCCGCCGCCGCGCCGCCGCAGTCCAGGCGGCGCCAGGCGGCGACGCGGGCGGCCACCTCGCCCGTGGCCAACCGTCCGAGTTGGCGGTCCACCCACGGGGTCGTCTGGGGCGTGCCCTCGCCGTAGCGGGCACGCCCCAGCTCCCAGACGCGTTCGCTGGCGTGGTACCAGTCCACGACCTGGGTGGCGCCGGGGCAGTGCTCGGTCGCCAGGTTCCAGATCCATTCCGCCCCATCCCCCAGCACGACGACCTTGGCCGCCGCCTCCAGCCCGCGGCGGTGGGCCTCCACCGCCAGGCGTCGCCCGAACGCCTCGGCGGGGGCGAAGGCGGCGACGTAGCTGGCCGCCCCCGCCGCCGGTTCGCCGTCGTCGCGGCGGTACGCCGGCCGGACGACCCCGACCTTGGCCTCCTTGCCTGCGCCGCCGATGCCGAGGATGCGCACCCCGTCCATCGCCACGGAGAGCCGATCGGGCGGGGGCGCGGTCACCGGGGGTAAGCCCTCGGCCCAGGCCCGCGCCACCGCGCCCGTCGCCTCCGCCTCGCGCCGGGCACCGACCGCCTCGGTCACGGCGCGGACGGTGCTGGCCGAGGTCTGGACCCCCGCGACCTCCGCCAAGGTCGCGGCCGCCTGGGCAAATCGGAGCCATGCCCCCAGGCGCCCGAGCCCCCGCCGCACCCCCGGGCTGTGGCTGTCGCGGCCCAGGCCGAGCGCCGCATCCAGCGGGCACCACCCCTGCCCGCACGCCGGGCACCAGCAGTAGGCGCGCCGCACCCAGATCCAGCCGACCAGCGTCTGGGCCTCCTTGCGCCGGTAGCCCTCGCAGGTGGCCTCCCCCCGCACCGGCACGCCAGGTGCGGCCCGGCCTTGCCGGTCCCCCGCGCCGCCAGGCCCGCCCCCAGCAGCCGCGCCCCGATCGCCAGCACCCCGGCGCGCACCCGCTGCTCGGCGGTAGCCGAGATCAAGCTCCTCCGCCGTCGTCACCCATGCCAGCACCGCCGCCACCTCGGCTACCAACCCCTCCAGCACGGCGGGGTGCGTGCTATCGTCCACGGCGATACCCTCCCGCGGCGGGGTCCAGCCGCCGCACCGCACGCCTCGATCAAGGCCGGAGGGTATCACCTCCTCCGCCAATACCGCGCGCACCCCCGGCCGATGAGGCGCGTTGACAGCGCGCCCGTGTCGCGTTAAGACGCACCTCCTCATCAGGCGGTTGACGCCGGTGGGTGGTCGTGGGTCAGTTTCGCGGTAACGAATTGTCGTCCAGCAGCGCGACGATCTCGCCCAGTTGCGTGCGGTCGCGGGGGCGCTTCTTGACTTAGAGCCTCTATCAAAACCGCTTGCTCGGCAACGGAACCCGGGGTTGAAACCCCGGGCTGAGCCCGACGAAGTCCTCCAGGGCTGAGAACGACGACACGTATTCGGAGGGGATTGATAGGCGCTATATAGAAAGTGTGTGGGAAGGGTGCGCTATGCTCAGGGATGACCCGCGAAGCCTACCCCACCGACCTAACCGACGAGCAGTGGGCGCTGCTGGAACCGCTGTCGCCCGCGGCCAAGCCCGGGGGGCGTCCCCGGAGCGCCGACCTGCGCGCGGTGGTCGACGCCCGCGCTCCTGAGCGGCGGCGCCTGGCGGCTGTTGCCGCACGAGGTCCCGCCGTGGGGCACGGTCTGGAGCGACGTCCGCCGCTGGCGCGACGACGGCACGCTGGACCGGCGGCACGACGAATTGCGCGGCCGGGTGCGGGAAGCGGCCGGCCGCGACGCCCAACCGAGCGCCGGGTGCCTGGACAGCCGGTCCGGGAAGACGGCCGAAGAAGGGGGCCGCGGCTACGACGCCGGCAAGCAGGTTCACGGGCGAAGCGCTACCTTGTCGTCGATACCTTGGGATTGATCCACGGGGTGGCCGTGCACCCGGCCAGCGTGCAGGACCGGGACGGGGCCCGGCTGGTGCTGAGCCCTTGGCCGACGCCCTGCCGCGGATGGAGCGCCTCTGGGCCGACGGCGGCTGCGCCGGCCAGCTGGTCGAGTGGGTGCGGGAGCGAACCGGCTGGGATCTGGCGATCGTCAAGCGCCCGAGGAGGCCACCGGCTTCGTCGCCTTGCCGAAGCGCTGGATCGTGGAGCGCGCCTTCGCCTGGTTGGGCAAGTGCCGGCGCCTGAGCCAGGACTACGAGCACCTGACCGCCTCCTCCGAAGCGATGATCCGCGTGGCGATGATCGGCCTCATGACCCGCCGCCTGAAACCAGCACGTTGACTTCGCACACACTTCTAAGCCGTGCGCTTGATGGTACCCGGCCGGGTCGATGTCATGACCTCGATCGCGTGATTGACGTGCGGACCGGTGTCGCGGTCGCGGAAACGCGGGGAGCAAGGGAGGGCGGCGGGGCGGGGAGCGGAGGGGTGGGAGTATGGCGGACGGGTTTCGGGGCGGCGTGTTTGAGACGCGTTACGAAGCGGGGGGAGCGTGTCCGGGTCGACTGCGGTGGCGCGGCACGGGGAGAGGCGGGTCGCCCCTCCCCCCGTTGGCGGTCGCGCCGCGCCGCGTTACCGCGTGGAGCGGAACGCCGTTCGCAGTTCCTGACGACGTCGAGCTGGTCGACCATCGCCGTGTCGACGTCCAGGCCGCTCGCATCTTCGCCGCAGTCGATGTCGTCCGCCTCCGCCGGGAGGCCCTGCGGCTCAAGTGCGTTGACGGAGTCGTTGCCGGTCCCGGCGCGGATGGTGTCGATGCCGCGGCCCCCGTCGATGAAATCGTTCCCGGCGCCGCCGAAGAGGCGATCGATCGCCGAGCTGGCCGTGGATCGCGTCGTCACCAGCCCCCCCGTCGGCGAAGTCGTTGCCCGCGTTGGTCGCGATCTTCGTCCCGCGCGCCGAGGCCCGCTGATGGTGTCGGGGACCAAGGAGGAGTCGGTCCGGGGATGGTGAGGGCGAATTCGGTGCCGACGCAGGAGCCGCCGGCACAGGGTATGAACTTCGCCATGGCGACTCCGCCGGACAGCACCAGCGCCAGCGCCAGCACCGCCACCACGCCTATCATCTTCTGCTTCATCTTCGTCCACGTCCTTTCGTCACAATTCGGGGGCAGCGGGACGGTCTTCCGGAGGTACCCGCCGCCCGCGTCAGGTCTTGATCGGACCGGCACCCGCCGGTCACGCGCTGCATCGTGCCGGGAGCAGATCGGGGGAGCGGGTGTCAGATGGCCGATTTCGGTGCAGGAGCGGCGACGGGGGCAAATACGACAAACGGCGGAGGCGGCTGGCAGATCTCACCGGTTTTTAGCAGCGCGGGCGACCGAGGCAATCACGCAAATGATGCAGGTGATTGATCGAAAGGCCGTCGCGCTCGTCCGCAATCCCGGGCAAGGTGTCGAGCTTCACCGCCGACGAGGCGACCAAGCTGATCGTCGGCACCGGCGGCGTCCCGCGCTTCGACGTGGCCGAGGACCACTCCCGCTACATCTGGGCCGGCGACCCGCCGCTGACCGACGGGCTACCCGACCACGACACCCCCTTCGTCGGCCAGGGCTACATCTACCCGGCGGGCACCCTGACCGAAAGCAACGGCGTGCTTGAGGACGAGTAGCCGGAGTTCCTGGACAAGGTGCTCGGCCAACTGTGCTACTGGATGCGGCGGTCCGGACTGGCGGACCTCCTGCCGTCACTGCGCGCGGTCTACATGGAACTGAGCGCCGGGAGCGTGGTGATGACACGCTCGGCCTGGTCGGGTTTGCGATCTGCCGCGCCTGGACCACCCGGCTCTGCCGGAGCACACCATGGCCGACGCCGAACGGTGGGCCGCCGGCATGACGGTGGCGGCGTATGCCATGGAACGATGAGACCGCCATACAAGTGGTCGACGGCGCCGTCGACGTCGTCTCCGAGGGGCACTGGAAGCGCTTTGTCCCCCTCATGGCGAGAGGCTTAGCGGACGATCTGACGGCGTCTCCGAGAGGCCTGGAGCGTTCATCGAGCGAGTTGGCGTCGTCCCGGCCCCGCCCGGGGCTCAAGACCCCGGGCTGACCCCCAATAACCCCCCTGAAGAGGGCTGAAGGCCGGTTCGGTGCCGGGGCGGTGCGATTCAGGCCGCGATGCACCGCGTTGTAGGGGCGGACCGGTGTGCCCTGCGTGTCCGCCCGGCCGCGGACCGCGACGGGACGATGCAGGAAAGGCCGTCCCCAACACGGGGCTGAGCGGCTGGTCACCGGGAGGACACGCAGGGCAGACCGGTCCACCCCTACGAGGCATGGCGCGGGGGCCATCACGGAACCGCGGTTTTTCAGCCGGCTTCAGCCGGGTTATCGGGTCACCCCGGGGTCTTCAGCCCCGGGCGACATGGGGACGACGCCAACCTCATCGCAACGCGCTTTAGGGGGCGCGGCGCGGGGTAGCGAACGCGGTTTGCGCGGAGCGCGTTACGCCTCCGGCGTGGCGTCCGCGGTCGGGGTGCCCCCATCGGTGGCGGGCTCGCCGCAGCCGGCCTCGTTCGGAAGCAGGGGGCGTGGGAAGATGGCGTAGGTCGCGCCCTCGCTCTCCCATTGGGTCTGTGATTGGCGGCGTGAGCGCGTCGACCAGGGTCGCGGCGGCGTCGCCCTCGAAGGCGGCGCAGCGGGCCTCACCAAACTCGGGCAACGATCCCAGTTGGGCGTCGGTCTCTGCCAGGGGCAACGCCGAGCTTCCCATGTGGTATCCAGCGGCCAGGGAACCGGATCGCCGGTCGGTTCGGGCGGGACTCCAGGCTGTCCCCCGGAATGGAGACGATCTGGAGCCGGGTGATCTCGTAAGGGGTCTCCTCTTCGGCGATGCCGCCGTCCGGGAGCCAGTCCTGGAGGGTGTTGAGCTTGGCCTGGAACTCGAGGAGTGTCCGGTACATATCGGCAACGGGTCCGGTGACGCCGGGCGGAACCTCGGTCCGAGCGAGTAGGCCGAGACGACCGTCGTCCCGCCGATGGTGGTGGTCGTAAAGGTCGTCGTGCCGGCGTCGGCGACCTGTCGGTGCGCAGGAAGATGTCTTCGCCCAGCAGCCCGGCGGAGCATGCTTCGGTGAGCACGGCCTGGATGCCTACCGGGCTAAGGCGATGGCGAGCAGATTGGGCAGGGCCGGTCCGGGGAACTGCAACGTCGTCGGCCCCTGGGTGACGACCAGGCCGTCGCCGAAGAGGCTAAAGAGGCATCTCGAGGAGCGTCGCCTGGGCCGGCGTCAAGCCGCCCTCGACCTTCATCTGCAGGATCAAGTCGGTGGGCTCAGTCGGGACCTCGAACGAACCATCCTGGGCGGCGAATATTCCGGCGCGGACCTCCGAGCGCCAGGGCGGCGGCCGCGCCTGCCGGCCAGGAACCCACGCCGCGTCACCGTGACGGGAAAGGCGGTGGATGCCAGGAACGTTGGACGGATCTCAGAGTGTTGGGAGTTCGACATTGGGAAACCTCCTATAGCGTAGGGGGGCGCGGCCTGGCGGGACCGCGCTCCCCACACTCTCTGGACACACCAACCCCCCGCCGGTTCCACTTCGCGAAAACGTGTTGCGGGCGGGCCCGGTGTGGCCTGCCCTCTTCATCGCAACTACCGGAGCTGCTCGCCGCGCCGGTCCTGCAGGTCCTGCGAGTCCTGTTAGACTGGCGGATCCCAGATGTCGTTCTCAAAGACGCCGATATATGGAGAGGATCAAGCCGACGACCAGGAGGGCGACGACGAGTACCCCGAGGATGGTGGCCATCTCCACCACCCGGCCGAAGGTGCGGTAGCCGCGGTCGGGATCCTCGGCGTGCCCGGCGGCGTGAGGATCGACCACGCCAGCGTCGATCTCATCTCGTGGTCGTCTCTCAGGCGGGCGGTTCCGCCCGTCGCCAAGCTGAGCAGGCTCAGGAGTGGACCGAACAGCAGCACCAATCTGACCATGATCGACTCCTGACTCCTTGCCCTGAGGATGGATCCGTGCGCGGCCCCGCCCGCGACTCCGGAGGATCCGCCTCCGATGGTCGCACTCTACGAGATCGGTCACCGAACGCGCCACTTCTCCCGGCCGGCATCCCGGCTTGGATGCCGGAAGCGCCGGGGTTCGAAATTGTGCTACCGCGCGTCTAAATCGCGACGCCAACATCCGGCTGACGACCTGGATCAGTATGAGGGCGATGAACGGCGAGATGTCGATCATGCCCATCGAGGGGACGACGCGGCGGATGGGGGCGATGATCGGCTCGGTCAGGTCGATAAGGACGCGCTGGATCGTGGTCTTTCCCGTCGGGTCGAACCAGGACATGATCGCCCGGGCAATGATGCCGAAACTGAGGATCGTGAGAATGAGCTGGATAAAGCTGTTGACGTCGCTGGACATGGACGGAGTGCCTCTTCTGGCCCGCAGGCTCGGCCGGATCGCGGGGCGAATGCGATGGGACGTGTGGGAGCGGGACTCCTAGCCGGGATCGCCGGGTTCGGTTGGATATCCGAGCGGTCCGTCCCGGCCGCCCGGTGTCCGGGGCGATCTGGAAGCGGGGACCGAGGTCCGGCTCGCAGAATACCGCATGCGCATCGAGTATAGCCGGATCACGACGGGTATCCGCGGCTCAATGATTGCTATCGAGTGGAGGGCGAAGCTTCGTGGATCGCCCGGATGACCGCGCCGGCGACACGCCCGGCATTGCGCTCGATCGGATCTTCGCCGGAGAGTCCAGGTCCCGGGGAGCTGGTGCCGCTGGCGCCCTCGTCCCAGGTCGTTTCCAGGCGTCCCACCGGTCGATGACCCGACCCCCAGCGGGCGTCACGGTCGAGATCCGTGCCCGGCGAATCGATCCGGAGCGGTCGAGCCGAATGCGGACCTCGCAGCGGGGGGGCGCGAAGGCGTCGGTCAGCATGATCGGGCGAACGACGAACGCGAGCCCGCCTGTCGGCGAGCAGTCGGACCAACCGCTCGAAGTCGACATCGGGCGTAGTGACGGTCGTCCCGAGGGGCTGGTCCAGGACCTGATCAAGGAGATCCCAGTCGTAGGTGAGTGACCGGTCAGCGGACTGATGAATCCGGTGCGGTCCGCGGGAAGAGCCAAGAAGTAGTCGGTCGGGATCCGCGCACAGCGTTCTTCGCCGATCACCGTCGCCACCGCCTTGGCGAGTTGAGATTTCCCTGAGCCAGTTGGCCCGAAATGCTGACGATGGCCGGTCGTGTCGACACGGGTGTGCTCCCGTTGTGCAGCAAAGCGGCCGCCAGCGCCTCCCGTGTACTGTCTCGTGATTCTCGACCCACGGCTCGCTACCCATCGCGGACGCGCGTGACCGTTGCTGTCGGGAAGGCGGCGCGGAGGGCGGCGACGATCGGGCCCGGGGGGACGAGGGTGTTCGGGAGAAGGGGAGGGTGACCAGGAGGTCGACGCCGGTGGCGCTGGCGCCCTCGATCGTCGGCTTCGGCGGCGGCCAGGACCAGGCCGGGAATATCGCTCAGGGCGGCGCGGGTGGCACCGAGGGGGTCGTCCGGGGCAGGGTCGATGCCGGTCACGCGAAAGACCAGGGTGTCGGGCGGGCGGAATCCGGGCGGCGGCCGGAGCGGTTGGTGACCGCCTGGGTAAACAGGACGATATTCGGGATCAGGACCGGCTCCTGGCGGTTGTTCCGGATCGTGGACGTGCGGATGCCGACCCGTTCGATCACCCCTTCGTCGGCGCCGACCTTGATCCGGTCGCCGATCGCGAAGGGCTGCTCCAGAAGGAGGAAGACCCCTGCGACCAGGTTGCGCAGGATGTCCTGCAGGGAGAGGGTGATCGCCGCGGTGATCAGCCCGATGAACGTGATCAGGTTGCCCGACAGGGTGCCGAAGATGCCGAGGATGACCACGCCGGCAACGAGGTAGATCGTGATGGTTATTGTGTTTTCGACAAGGGTCACGGAGTTCGGCGGGATTTTGACTTTGCCGCGGGCGTCGAGTTTGTCCAGGCCGCGCCTCGCCCGCCCCCGGAGCCAACGGGCCAGAAAGACGGCGATCACAGCCGTTATGAGGGCCGGAACGATCGCAAACCCGGAGTTGTTGAGCTGATCGAGGGTGCTGCCAGGCTGTCCAGAGGAACGCTCCCAGACGGGCGGCCAGGTGGACGACATGGGACCGCAGTGGCGGGGCAGTGCCGAGTCTAGCATGGGCACCGCCCCGCCACGTGCGCCTAGCCCGGATTATTCACAGGGTACCG
The DNA here is from genome assembly GCA_963724285.1 of uncultured Chloroflexia bacterium. Taxonomy (GTDB): domain Bacteria; phylum Chloroflexota; class Chloroflexia; order Thermomicrobiales; family UBA6265; genus CAVRUD01. Next base: position 98,116 of record CAVRUD010000003.1, read on the forward strand.
CGTGGGAACGGCGGCGCCCAAGGCCGATGCGGGGCGCCGCGTTGGCTCCGCCCGGGGCTAAAGACCCCGGGCTGACCCCGATAACCCCCCTGAAGGGGGCTGCCCCGCCGAAGCCGTGTTCGGACCTCTCCGCCGGTCGAGACGGGTGGCAGCCGGCTTCAGCCGGGTTTGTGGAGGTAGCCCGGGGTCTTTAGCCCCGGGCGACGCCAGGACGGCGCCGCAGTTCCCACGGTACCCATGATTAATCCGGGCTAGAGCGCTCGTGGGCATGGTTGGCCGCGTGTCCCCGGCCGCCCGGGGCTCACGGCCCAAGGTTGGCCCAGGGTTGGCCCAAGGTTGGCCCGGGCTGAACCGGACCGCCTCTCCGAGGCGAGCGGCGACGGCGGCCACGGTGTTCGGTGGGCGGATTAGAGCCGAGCTGATGGCCGAATTTGATGCGACGGCTGACGGCTGACTTCTACGACAACTGCTGGGCCAGGATAGCGTTGGCGGTGCGGGTTTCACCTGCTTCGTCCCAGAGCGGAAGGCCGAGGCCGTCCGGGTTGTAGACGATCTCCCCGGCGCGAACGGTCAGGGCGCAGCGCAGCTTCTCCGTGGCGGGAAAGCGAGTGCGGCCGCAGTCGACGAAGGCGAAATCGCCGCGTTCCATGTCGAAGACGGCCACGTCGGCGTCGCTCCCCGGCGATGAGCGTGCCTAACTCCGGGTGCCCGATCTCTCGGGCCGGGGCGACCGTGGACATCGCGATGACGTCGTTCAGTGGCACCCCGATGGCGAGGATCTTGTTCATCGTGGTCAGCATGTCGATCACGACGCCGTGGACGTTGCCGGTGTGGAGGTCGGTGCTGATCGAGTCGGGGATGAAGCCCTGGCGGATGGCCGGGACCGCGTTCCGGTACCAGAAGCTGCCCGCGCCGTGGCCCAGGTCGAAGATGACGCCGCGCTCCCGGGCCTGCCACATGTGGTCGTAGACCTTGCCGGCCTCGTCGACGATCGGGAACTGCTGGGCAAAGACGTGGGTGTGAATATCGCCCGGGCGCAGTTTCTCCAGGATCATCGTCTGGTAGGAGCGCTCCGACTTCCACGGGCAGAAATCGACCATGACCGGCATGCCGCAGAGGTCGCCGGCCTCGACCGCCGACTCGACGGCCGCCCAGGCGGGGTGGAGGTCGTCGAAGTCCTTGTAGGTCCAGTAGTGGGCGGTCTTGATCCCGACGACAACGTCCCGGTACTCGTCGGCGATGGCCGCGGCCGGCTTGGGCTTCATCTCGTTGATGTCGTGCTCCCACTCGCCCAGCATCCCCTTGCCGACGATGTTGACGTAGGAGAGGACCCGGATCTTGGCCTTGTCGATGATCGCTTCTTTGAAGATCGGGAAGTCACGCCACCCGGCCGTGCCGGCGTCGACGACCGTGGTCACCCCGGCGGAGAAGGTGTTGACGTGGGGGTTGAGGGAGAGCTTCGAGCGTTGGTGGCCGTCGAAGGCGTGGACGTGCATGTCGATGATGCCAGGCGTGACATAACGTCCGGCAAGATCGACCGTCTTGACCGCGCTCCGTACCTGGAGGTTCGGTCCGACGGCGGCGATCCTGCCGCCGTTGATGGCGACGTCGGCCGGGCCATCGGTTCCGCTGGCCGGGTCGATCACGTGCCCGCCCGTGAGGAGTAGGTCCACCGTCGTCTCGTTCAGTTGATCCGCCACACGTCCCTCGCTTCCGCTTGTGCTTGTTCGATCGGCTAAGCCCGCTCATCGCGACGGGGGATCATACCCCGGCCGTCTCACCGGACGAAACGGGAGTGGATGACGACTCCGGCATGATGGGATGTCATGCCGCATCGCATTGCCGGTCCGGAGATTGCGACTCGTCCGCGGCGATGATCCGCGTACGAGGCAGGCAATGAGGCGGAAATCCAGGCATTCGGGGCCGGGTTTGGCAGAGGTTATTGTCGCGTGGGGGCTGATTGGTCTCGACGCGGCGGCGATCTACCGCCTGTACGCCGGATCGCGGGAAGCGCCGGGTCTGCTGCGACGCCGGACCGGCCGGGGGGCCGGGATGGACCAACTCCTCATCCTGGGGCGACATCCGGGACTGCCGGTGGCGATCGGCGTGCTGCCCATCGCCGTGAGCAGGTTGGAGCGGCGAGATCGGCTACCTGTGTCGCTCGGCGCCGTTGCCGCCGGGGGCGTGGCTGGCGTTGCCCTGAAGCGGGCGGGAACCGGCGAGTCGATGATCTCCCGAGAGGACGTCCTGGCAGCCGCCGGGATCGTGGCGGCCCTTGGCGCGACCGCCGGATCGTCCTGGCAGGGCGGCGTTGGCCCGGTGCGTGGGTTCGAACGTCATGACACCGCGCGGGCGATTGTGGCGGTCGGACTTGGGGCGAACGGGCTTCCGTGGTTCCTGGCCGACCTCGGGATGTATGCCGGGGATCTGCCTGGGCTGGGCCGGCTTGTCCTCTCGCGCCAGCTCTTGCCGGAGGGAGCATCGTGGCCCGCCGTCCACCTGGGCCACCATCACGGATTGGACGGCACCTTGCTCGGGCTGGCGGCGCTGACCCTGTCGCGGGCACTGCCGGAGGTGCGGCCCGCCGCCCTCCGGGAAGGGCTGTCCCTCTATCTCGCCTTTCTGCTGGTGTACGGCACGATGCGGGCGGTCGAAGACGGTTGGAACGAGCAGGTGGTGAAGCGGGGTTGGAGCCGCCGGCGGGTCCCTCTGATCGTGGTGCGGCGACGACCCGTCCGCCCCCGGCTGTGGGCCGGGATGCTGGGGTGCGCCGCCGCGATCCACCTCAACTGGTTCCGGAGGCGGCCCGCCTAGAGCGCTCGTCGGAACGGTTGACCGCGTGTCCCCGGCCGCCCGGGGCTCACGGCCCGGGCTCACAGTTACAGCCTCTCCGAGGCTAGCGGCGACGGCGGCCAAGGTGTTCGGTGAGCGCATTAATCTGGGCGAGCGACCTGGATAAGGCAATCCCTACTGTTTTCGCTCCAGGACGATGACCGGGATGATGCGCTCGGTGTTGTTCTGGTAGTCGCGAAATCCGGGCATGATCGCCGCCTGCGCGTCGAAGAGGCGGTCGCGCTCCTCCCGTTCCGGGATGATCGCTCGGGCCTCGTACCGGTCCGTGCCGATCTCGACCGTCACGTCCGGGTTTGCCGACAATGTTGTGGAACCAGGCAGGGTTGGTCGGGGCACCGCCTTTGGAGGCGATGATCACGATCCTGTCGCCGTCCATGGTGTAGACGAGTGGTGAGGTCCGTGGCTGTCCGGTCTTGGCGCCGATGGTGGTCAGGAGCATCATCGGGCTGTCGGCGAACATGCCGCCGACTTTGCCTCCGTTGGCCCGGAACTCCTCGATGACGTGCGCGTTGAAATCGTTACTGTCGCTCATCCACCTATCCCCTCGTTAGCAACCCACTCCCGTGGTTATATCCCACGGCTCCGGTGCTATATTAGTAAGCTTTTCGTAAGTACATATCAATAGTGAAGTAATGTGACTGGCTAGGAAGCACTTGCGGCAGACGACGATGTTGCTGCGGCTCGTGGGGGTGAGGGGTGAGCGGTCCCAGTCGCCGTACTGCCGGCTGATGGTGAAGCCGTGGTGGGTGAGGAGGGCGGAGAGCTCCTGGGGGAAGTTGAAGCGCAGGGATTCGTGCCCGATGTTGGTGTGTTCTTCGGTCGCCGTCGTGCCAGCGCTGGTAGGAGGTGAGGCGCAGGATCTGGGCGATGGGGTCGTAGGCCTGGGTGAGGGATTCGCGGATCTCGCGGCCATCGGTGGCGGTATAGGTCTGCCAGGGGTATTCCTCGTCGCGGGTTTCGAGAAGGGCGAAGAAGCCGCCGTTCTGGCGGGAGTTTTCGATGGCGGCGTCGAAATAGGCGCGGGTGGTGGGGGTCGACCAGACGGGGTTGCGGGTCTCGAAGGCGAAGAGTCCGTCGTCATGCAGGTGGGCGTGGACGCAGCGGAGGAGGCCGTCCTGGTCGGCGTTGGTGAGGAACTGCTGGAAGGCGTTGCCGGTCAGGAAGATGAACCGGAATTGCTGGCCGAGATTGAAGTCGCGGCCGTCGGCCTCGACCCAACGGACCGGGAGTCCGGCGGATTTGCGGCAGGCCCGGTCGAGCATCTGGGGCACGACGTCGAGGCCGGTGACGTCGAGACCAAGGCGGGCGATGGGGATGGTGACCCGGCCGGTGCCGCAGGCGATCTCGAGGACGGGGCCGCCGGTCTCCTGGGCGAGGTCGGTGTAGAAGGCGATGCCGTCGTCGTTCTCGAGGGCGTCGTAGTTCTCCGCGTCGGCGTCGGCGTAGGCGGCGAGGTTGTCGTCGGTCAAGGAATCACCCTGGGATGCCCGGTTGGTGGGGTTTGGCGGCACTCGGTGCCCGGGAGCGCACCGGGACGCATTGCGGCTTGTCTGGCATCTTAGGGCGATGCTGGCCGGTCTGCAGGTGGGGTGTTGACGGCATGGGCGGTGGCCCCTATAATGCCGACTAGACCGATCGGTCTAGTCGGCACGAGAGCGGTTGTCAAGGAGGCGTGGACATGCGAGTCTCGAAGGACCAGGTAGATGTCAAGCTGGAGATTCCAGGCGCCGTGATCCGTATGAGGACGGACTTTGGTGATATGAGCGGGTTCAGCACGATCGGCGCCGAGTGCTTCACCCTCTCGGCGGGCGTCGACACGACCCCGCTCTTCCAGGGGTTGGAGGGCGATCTCTGCCAATGCCCGCACTGGGGGTTTGTCTTGCGTGGCCGGATCACCACCACGGACGCGAGCGGCGTGCAGGAGACGGTGACCGCCAACGACCTGTTCTACTGGCCGGCGGGGCACAACGTGAGGGTCGAGGACGACGCGGAGATCGTCATGTTCAGCCCCCAGCACGAGCACAGCCAGGTCATCGACCACATGATCCAGAAGGTGGCAGGGTAGCCCGATTCCCTGTGGCGAACCGCGGCGCCCGTGGACACCGACGCCATTCGGCGGCATTATGTGCTCGCGCCGCGGTTCGCAGTCGCCGGCGTTGGAGGACCTGACCGTCCTTCGGCGTGAGGCAAGAAAGGGGGCACCGTCACGTGACTCCCCGGATCGGCGAAGGCGCACACAGGAGTGAACGGGCTGCGCCTTTGGCTGGTCGGTAACGTGATGGCAGCAACGATCCATTCAACCAAGCAGCGCCTGCTCGATGCGGGCCTGACCTTGCTCCTGGAGCATGGCTACAACGACCTGGGCATCCAGGCCTTGCTGGAGGCGACGCGCGTCCCGAAGGGCTCGTTTTATCACCACTTCAAGGACAAAGAGGACTTCGCGCTGCAGGTGCTCGACCAGTACATGCGAGCGGTGCATGCCGGCCTTGATGCCTGCCTCGGGGACAACGGGCGCCCCCCGCTGGAGCGGGTGCGCTGCTTCTTCGAGATGACGGAGGAAAAGTACCGGGAGGAGGGGTACATGGGCTGCCTCTTGGGCGGGCTCGGCCAGGAGCTCTCGGGCGTCAACGAGATGTTCCGGAGCAAGATCGAGGGGTGCTTTTCCGAGATGGCCGAGCGGATCGCGGCCTGCCTGGACGGGGCCCGCCAAGACGGCGACATCCCAGCCGATGCCGATTCGTGGCAGATGGCGAACGTGCTCATCGACTGTTGGGAGGGAGCGGCGCTGCGCAGCCGGCTGCGGCGAGAGCGCCACTCCGCTGAATGCGATGCTCGATTTCTACCTCCGTTCGGCAAGCGTTCGCTGACGAATCTCCGGCATCTCAGACACGCCCGACAATCCGTCTTGAGCAGCGGTGCTGGAATCCGTGCGATTCGCCTCACTCGGCACGCAAATGCGCCTGAACGAGGCCTCACGTTCCGCACGTCTACGGGGCGACTTTCCCCGTCGCGTCCGGGTTTCTTTGGAGGATGCGGTCGATGACGATCTCGTCGTCGGTGAGGGACTTGAAGACGATATCCTGCCCAACCGCTAGGCCCCGACAGCCGGCGTAGAGTTCGTCGAACGGGCGGCCCGTTCTGGGTAATTGCGTAGCGAGTGCAGCGCCCGTTGGAGTTGAGCGGCGTAGCGGTCACGTTGTTGCGGCCCCAGTGCCGGGCGGTATAGCGCTGGATGTCCCGCAGGTCGTCGGCGGCCTCGTCGCTGATGGAGAGGTTACGGCTGGACTTCATGGCGAATCGGCAAGCCCAGGCGGTCGGCCTCGTCTGCTTCCCGCGCGATCTCTTCCCACAGCTCTGGCGTCAACTCGCGAGTCCTCCCGCTCTGGCGGTCAGCCAGCACCAGCGCCCACAACGTGTCGAACCTCGCCTGCTCCTGGACTTCCAGTGCCTCGGCGTCGGGGTACTGTCCCCGTTGGATCCTGCGCTGAATCTGGGCTTGGACGTCGGGGGGTAGCGTGATGCTCATGAGATGGTCCTCCTTGCGCGAGGCGTAGCGAGGCCGGGAGGCCAGATCCATGGGGGTCGCGCCAGTAGGTGAACGAGTCGTCGCTAGTACAGCGAGACCTGATCATCGACGGATTCGAGCCAGCGTTTTACCTGCTGGAGGAAGCGCGCAGCCATCAACCCATCAAGGGCGCGGTGGTCGATCGTCAGGGAGAGGTTCATCATCGAGCGGATGGCGATCGCGTCCCCGACGATGACTGGGCGTTTGATGACAGCCTCGGTCGAGAGGATCGCCGCCTGCGGGTGGACCAGGATCGGGGTCGAGACGAGGGTGCCGAAGACGCCCGGGTTGTTGACCGTGAAGGTGCCTCCGGCGACGTCGTCGGGCGTGAGGGCGCCGGTCCGCGCCCTGCCCGCCAGATCGGCGACGGCGTGGGCCAGCCCAACCAGGCTGAGGCGGTCGGCGTGGCGGATGACCGGGACGATCAGGCCGTCGTCCAGGGCGACCGCGACCCCCAGGTTGATGGCGGCCCGGTGGATGATCCGGCTCTCGTCCCAGACGGCGTTGAGGCGGGGGTGCTCCCGCAGCGCGAGCGCGACGGCCCGGAGCACGAACGGCAGGTAGGTCAGGTCGATCCCTTCCCTGGCCCGGAAGGTCTCTCGCTGGGCCGCCCTGCTGGCGGCGACGGCGGTCATGTCGACCTCCATCACCGTGGTGGCGTGGGGAGCGGTGCGCTCCGATCGAACCATGTGCTCCGCGATCCGGCGCCGCATGGTGGTCACCGGCAACACCTCGTCTCCCGGATAGACGGGTAGGTTGGTCCCGGTACCGCGGAGGACCTCGGGCTCGACCGCTTGTTGGGGAGCGTATGTTGGGGCCGCCTGGACCGTATCGTCGATGGCTTCACCCATCTGTGTCTCGTCGGAGGTGCCATCCCCGGCGGATTGCAGGGCCGCGACGTAGGAGAGGATGTCTGCCTTCGTCACCCGGCCGCCGATGCCGGTGCCGGTGACCGCCGAGATCTCGATGCCGTGCTCGGCCGCGATCCGGCGCACCACCGGCGACGACCGTGCCCGGAGGAGTTCCATCTCGTCGGGGAGGTTCCCGGGCTGCGCCCCGGCAGGTCCGGAGGCATCTGGAACAGATTCCCGGTCTCCCCCGTCCGCGGTCTCTGGCGTGCCGATGGTGCAGATGCCGGTTCCGACCGGCACGGTGGTGTTCTCCGGCACCAGGATGGCGACCAGGGTCCCGGCGAACGGCGAGGGGATTTCGGTATTGACCTTGTCGGTCTCAACCTCAACGAGGGGGTCGTACTTCTCGACCCGCTCTCCCACGGTCTTCAGCCACCGCCCCAGTCGCCCTTCGGTGACGCTCTCGCCAAGCTGGGGCATGGTGATCGTGTTGGAGGTCTCGGTCGCTGCCGTGGTGTCGGTTGCGCTGGGCATGGCTCGGTCCTTCTAAGCTGTGGAACGGCGGAGGTCGGAGTTCGCCGGCTGATTCTGTAGGGGCGCATGGCATGCGCCCTGTTGCCGGCCGCGTTTTTCCGAGTTGGGCGCGACGCATGGCGGAGCTGGTCGCGATGGCGTGCTGCGGGAAGGTGCGGCATCGTGGTTGGTCACAGGGCGCATGCCATGCGCCCCTACAGGCGTGGTTCCCATACCATCGCCCATATCCCCTCGTCCTCAGTACTCCAGCAGCGTGCGCAGCGACTCGGCGATCTTTTCGGCGTCGATCAAGAACGCATGCTCCAGCGGTGGGCTGAATGGCATTGCGGGGACATCCGGGGCGGCTAGGCGCATGACCGGGGCGTCGAGGTACGCGAATGCCGCTTCGGAGATCGTGGCGGCGACCTCGCTGGCGACGGAGCAGAGACGGTTCGCCTCCGCGACGACGAGTGCCTTCCCCGTCTTGCGGACGGAGGCGAGCACGGTCGCTTCGTCCAGCGGCTTGAGGGAACGGAGATCGATCAGCTCGATGCTGGCCCCGGTCTCGCCGGTGATGGTCTCGATGGCGTTGGCCGCTTCGTGGACCATCATGCCGTAGGCGACGACCGTCGCGTCGGTGCCGGTTCGGACGATCCGGGCCTGGCCGAGGGGGACCGTATGGTCGCCCGGCGGGACCTCGCCCTTGATCGAGCGGTACAGCTTCTTGTGCTCCAGGAAGAGGACGGGATCTTCGCCCCGGATCGCGGTGCGCAGCAACCCGGCGGCGTCGGCCGGGTTGGACGGGGCGACGACGTGCAACCCTGGTGTATGGACGAAGACGGCCTCGATGCTCTGCGAGTGGTAGAGGGCGCCGTGGACCCCGCCGCCGAAGGGAACCCGGATGACGAGCGGGCAGGAAAAGTCGTTGTTTGAGCGGTAGCGGATCCGGGCCGCCTCGTTCATGATCTGGTCCATCGCGGGATGGATGAAATCGAGGAACTGGATCTCGGCGATCGGGCGAAGGCCGTTGAGCGCCATGCCGATCGCGCTGCCGATGATGCCGGACTCGGCCAGGGGTGAATCCAGCACCCGGTCTTCGCCGAATTCCTCGATCAGCCCGGCGGTAACGCGGAAAACGCCGCCACGCCGCCCGACGTCTTCGCCCAGGACCACGATCCGGTCATCGCGGCGCATCTCCGCCTGGAGCGTGTCGTGGAGTGCCTCGACCATCGTCTTTGGCCCTGAGGGCGTCTGGGGATCTCCGGAAACAACATTGTCGACTGATGTGGGGGGTTCGACTGTTTGAACCATCGGTGTCCCTCGTTCGCTCCATTGCGCTCGTGCGGGGCCGGGCTGCGCTATGCCTTACACAGTCGGCAAGGGACTTGGGGTGCCGCCAGTGGTGTCCCTTGCCCATCGTTCCAGTTCGGTCGCGCTCGGCTGCGCAGACCTTGATGTAGTCTGTCGTCCATTGGTCGCCGCGGGCTGGAGTGCCGGTGACAGTTCCGCAGGTTCCTCGATGGAGGATCAGATAACTGGCGGCAGGCTTGCGGAAAGTATTGAGGACGTATCCGTCCGGGTTGGCTCCGATCCATTGCAGATAGCTTTCGTCGTCATCGCAGAACTCTGTGGCCACCATCGGATTGCCTCGAATGTTGGGACCGGCACCACGTCTTTCGATACGCCCGACGCCTACGTCGCGTAGACGAACCGGTCGAAGGTCGCGGGATCGGGGAAGGGGGCGGCTTCGGCGGCGTCGGTGGCGGCGTCGATGTCGCGCTTGACCGCGTTGCGGATCTCGGCCAGGGAGTCGTCGTCGAGGGCTCCCACCTCGCGCAGCCGGGTCTCGAAGCGCGCCAGCGGATCGTGGGCTTTCCACGCGCGGACTTCGTCCGGGTCGCGGTAGGTGCGGTCGTCGTCGTCGGAGGTATGGGGTTGGAAGCGGTAGACCTTGGCTTCGAGCAGGGTCGGGCCTTCCCCCCGGCGGGCGCGATCGGCCGCGTCGCGCATCGCGAGGTAGACGGCGAGCGGATCGGTGCCGTCGACGACAACCCCGGGGAAGCCGTATCCGGCGGCCCGGTCGGCCACGTGCTCGATCGCCATCTGCTGAGTCTGGGGGACGGAGATCGCGTAGCGATTGTTCTCGCAGAAGAAGACGACCGGGAGGCGGTGGATGCCGGCGAAGTTGCAGGCCTCGTGGAAATCACCTTCGGAGCTGGCGCCCTCGCCGAAGCAGGTGACGGTCACCTGGCCGGTACGGCGCAGCTTGGCGGCGTAGGCCACCCCGGTCGCCTGCGGAAGCTGGGTCCCGACGACGCTGGAGGTCGTGATGATCCGGTGCCGGGCGGAGCCGTAGTGGGCGGGCATCTGGCGGCCGCCGGAGAGTGGGTCGCCCTCCTTGGCCAGCACGCTGAGCATGATGTCCTGGGCTGTCAGCCCGAAGACGAGGCAGAAGGCGAGATCGCGGTAGTAAGGAAGCAGGACGTCGCGCTCGCGGTCGAGCGCGAACGCCGCGCCCACCAGGGCAGCCTCGTGACCCTGTCCTGACACGACGAAGGGCGCCCGGCCGGCCCGGTTGAGTTGCCAGATGCGCTCATCGAGGGCCCGTGCCAGGGCGATGTAGCGGTACATCTCCCGGAGGGTTTCGTGGGACAGCCCGGCATCGCCGGTCGAAGGTGGAAAAACCGTCGCCGAGAGCGTCACCGGCCGGTCGGCGGCGAAATCGAGGGGCAGGTGGAGCGCATGGCCGCTGCCGTTCGGGGCGGCCGGGACGGGGTGCCCGGTTTTGAAGGCGTCCTGGATCTGCCCGGACTGCGACGTCTGGCCGGAATTGGGGGATTGCTGGGCTGGTGCGGGAGCCCGGGCGGTGTCGGTCGCCATTGACCGCTCCTTCTCCGTCTATCTGTGTCCCACGGCGATCCCCATTGACCGCCGCTGTGTCGCCGCTGTGCGCGTCGAACAACGGTAGGTATACCCCGACCGGACACCCGGGGGCCAGTCTGGTTCAGGACGATTTAAGAGGCTGGTGCAGCCATCCGGCCATTGGTGCCGGCCTTGCGGATGGCATCAGAAAGCCGCCTTATGCGACGGATTCGACAGGTGGAGGGCAATCTCCGCGGCGACCCATGGGGCGTTTCCCCTCCGTGTCGATCTCGATGCCGAAGGCCGGATCGCGGCGGCGGCCAGCCCATCGTCGAGGTGGGAGAGGCACCAGGAATAGGTGCTTTCCGCTGGAACTGGATTGGTTGCGCGATCCCTGTCGGCCGCGCCGCGCGGGCGGCTGCTAGCCTGGATGATTCACGGGTACCGCGTGGGAACGGCGGCGCCGCGCCCTTGTCGCCCGGGGCCGACGCGGGGCGCCGCCCTGGCCTCGCCCGGGGCTGAAGACCCCGGGCTGACCCCGATAACCCCCCTGAAGGGGGCTGGAACCTCGGGGCGGTGCTCGGATCCTTCCGCCGGTCGAGACAGGCGGCAGCCGGCTTCAGCCGGGGTATCCGGGTCGCTAGCAGAGCCCGGGGACTTTAGCCCCGGGCAACGCCGGGACGGCGTCATGGATGCCACGGCGCCCATGAATACTCCAGGCTAGTGGTGCGTCAGACCTGGATTGCGTGGGCCGGCTTGAAGGGGCGATGCGTGCCTCGCCCGATCCAGCCGCCCGGGAAATTCTGGGCGATACACGGGCCAGGTCGTGGCCCGGCCACCGGGCGAGGCATGCCTCGCCCCTACGCGATCCGGCCCGGGAAATCACCGTCGACGCGTTAGTTGCTCAGGTCGAGGACGCTGTCGAGCCCGCGGTGGAGGCCCACAAGCGTGTGGACCTGACGGATCGCCAGCAACGCGCCGTCCACATACGGCTGTGCGCTGCTCCCGGCGTCGTGGCGGAGGGTCAGCCGCTGGTCGGGAAGGCCGAAGAGCACTTCGGCGGCGATGGTGTAGCCGGGCAGGCGGACGGAATGGACCTGGGTCTCGTTCATGCGCGCGCCGCGCGTCTCCGCCACGCCCTGGGTCTGGTCCAACGGCACGGTCAGTTCCGAGGGGCGGATGCTTCCCAGCCGCGCGGCTAACTCCCGGACGGTGCCGCTGGGAGCGTCCTTCTTGCCGTCGCTGGCGTAGTCGATGATCTCCCAGTGGGGGATGTACCTGGCCGCTATCTCGGCGAACTTTTGGAGCAAGACGACGGTGATGGCGAAGTTTCCCACCGCCAGCAAGCCCCGCTGGTGACCCTCAGCGACCTTGGCGAGCTCGGCGTAGTCTGCGTCTGAGAGCCCCGAGGTGCCGACGACGACGTGCGCCCCCCGCTCCAACGCGGCGATGCTGTTCGTCTTGGCGACATCGGGCTTCGTGAATTCGAAGAAGACATCGCACGGGTGGGCGAGCGCCTCCCCGGCGGTCGCATAGATCGGACACGCTAACGCCGGCTCGCCGAGCACCGCTCCCAGGTTATTCCCCGCGTGCGAACGCGAAACCGCGGCAACGAGCTCGATATCGTCGACCTGAGCGATCCCCCGGGCCAGCGCCGACCCCGCCCATCCAGTGGCACCGGCCAAACATACGCGCGTCGACATGCTTCCTCCCGGTTCGCGACAATCCGTCGGGCACGACTCTCCCAGCTCAATAGCGTCTGGACTCCTGCAAGGAGGAGCCGAAACACCGTTCGTCGACAACAGATTGTGACGTTTTCGCGCTCCTGGCGACTTCTTAGCTGGACACCGTTCGCATGCCCCAATACACCATAGAGGGAGTGACACCATGAAGTCGCCACGTAGCACCCTGTCCGTTTCGCGCCGCGCCGCCCTCGCCGGCTTGGGAGCCGGAAGCCTCGCCATGGCCGTCGCGGCGCGGCAGGCGACCGCTCAGGACGCCACCCCGACCGAGATGGCCGGGCACCCGCTGGTCGGCACATGGATCTTCGACAAGGACATCGCGACCATGACCGATGTGCCCTCGATCGTCGTCTTCACCGCCGACGGCGGGCTGCTCGACCCGAGCGAGGGGGTCGCCGGCGCCTGGCAGGCGACCGGCCCGCGGTCGGCGGCCTGGACCCTGGTCGACTTCATCACCGATCCGCACGGGTACGTCGCCATCCGCAGTACCGCGGAGATCGACGAATCAGGCAACGCGTTGGCCGGGCCGTACTCGGTCACGATCGTCGGCGCCGACGGCACCGTGATGTTCTCGGGCGAGGCAAGTTCCACCGCCACCCGCTTCCAGATCGAGCCGATCGAGGCGGGCGGGACGCCGCTGGCCGGCATCCCGACCTGGGAGCCAGCGCCACCCCCGGACGCCACGCCGACTACCTAGCTGAAACCGCGAGCGCCCGCGGCGCTTGGGTCGGGGAGGGCGTCGAACCGGTCAAGGCGGATTAGCTCGTTGTCGGTCCGTGGACCACGACGTTCCTGAACGGCCAACTCCACCCGGAAGAATGATGTGAAGGCGCTGATCAGCGCGGCGTGTTTCGCTGAGATCGCCCAGAGCCGGTACAGTTTGTGACGTTCTCCGGCGATCCCCGACTTCTTGAGTGAACAACTCTCCCCGCAAGCCAGTGCTGACGGGTCTGACCCCATATTGGGGTGCGGATTGGACGGACGGATGGTTTCGCTACCGGCCCGCGGGCCGATCGTACCGAGCGAAACGGAGATCCACGACGGCGCCTCCGACGCCGTGCTCGTCGGCCGCGCGCTCGACGGGGAGTTAGTTGCCGCCTCCGACCTCTATCATCGTCACGTCACCGCGATCTACGACTTCTGCTCCCACCGCCTCGGCAGCCGCGAGGCGGCGGAGGACGCAACCCAGGCCGTCTTCCTCCGCGCCATCGGCGGATTGGCCGGGTGCAAGCGGCCTGAGGCCTTTCGTAGTTGGCTCTTCGGCATCGCCCACCACGTCGTTGTCGATGACTACCGGTCCCGCCGCCATGCCGGCATGCCGCTTGACCAGGCGCCAGAGATCGAAGACCGCACGCCCTCGCCGGAGCGGCTGGCGATCGCCGCCGACGAGCACGACCGGGTCCGAAGGGCCAGGGCGTGGCTCTCACCATCCGACGCCGTGCTCTTTGATCTTCTCCAGCAAGAACTGACCGACACGGAGATCGCCCAGATCATTGGCAAGCGGCATGGGGCCGTGCGGACGGCCCATTACCGCCTGCGGCGCACCTTGCGAGGGCTGCTCGGCGACGACCCGTCGGGGGAAAGGTCGTCCGATGAGCGTGTTTAGCCGGCGCCGCGCTGCCACCCGGCTCGGCCGCTACTGGAACGCGCGTGTCCGGGGCGCAGAGCGCCAGGAGTTGGTCCGGCTCAGCATGGGGATCGATCACGAGCTGCTGGAGCAGATCGAGGTCGTGCACCGTGGCCACGACCTCCAGGCTCCCGACCCGCAATTCGTCACCCGCCTGGAGCACGACCTCCTGCGTGCCCTCTCGAATCCGGCGTCGCGTGCCGCGGAGCCAACTCGTTGGGTAGGGGCTTCCCGGAACCGTTCGATCCCTGATCCCCGCCGGTCGGCATTGCCGGAGCGCGGATTTGCCCCCTCGACTGGCCGCCGGCTTGGCGTGTGGGCCGTCACGGCCGTGGTTGTCCTGCTCGTGCTGGTGGTTGGGCTTGCCGGCGTGTTTGATGACCCGGAGCCGCAAACCTTGCCGTTCCGTGCTGTCGATCCGAACACGCCAGTCGCTATGACGCCAGTGCCGACTCTGCCTCCTCGCGAGGTTGACTCCCTCAATGGGATCGCGGAACCGCTGTGGGTAGCGTCTGATACCGGTTCGGGAACGCTTGAGTATCCAGGATTTACCAACGTCGACCCGGAGGGACGAATATGGGTGGCTGACGGTAGCACCAACTCCTTCGTGATCTACGCGCCAGATGGGTCGTACCTCGAAACGTGGGGCGCAGACGGGTCTGGGCCGGGCCAGTTTGCATTCAAAGATCACTTTGACCTCGGAGATGTTGCCTTTGCGCCCGACGGCCGGTTCTACGTCGCCGATCCGGGAAACCGCCGGGTTCAGGTCTTCGATGCCGATCGCCAGCCCCTGTTCCAGTTTGGCGACGCTGGCGACGGTTCGGGGGAGGGACAGTTTCTCCTCCCGACATCGGTGGCGATCGCAACTGACGGCACGATCCTGGTCAGCGATGTCGACCGGAACGACGTGCAACGGTTCGCTGCAGACGGCACCTACCTCGGTCGATTCCAAACGCCGAGCGATCCCGCCAACCAGTTCAACGAGGCGGGCGGCATCACCATTGCGCCCGATGGAACCGTCTGGGTTCTGGGGAATGTTGACGCCCAGATTCATCGATTCGATGCGGACGGCACCTTCCTGAACACCATCGGTGCGGCATGGGGAGAACCCGGTGAGCTGTTCTATGCGTGGGAGGTGGCGTTCGACGCGGACGGTAACGCTCATGTCGCCAATAATTCTCTGCACCGAATCACCGTCTTTGCGCTCGATGGGACGTACCTGGCGGATTGGGGAGCCTACGGCACCGAGCCGGGCCAACTCTCCTATCCCGGGGGAATAGCGATCGTTGGGGATACTGCCTACGTGACAGAGTCCGGAACCAACCGCATCCAGGCGTTCCGGATCAACCTGCCCATCACGCCTCCGGCGACGCCGGCAACGCCGGGGGCAAATTACGCGAATTAATGCCACGTTGCATCTCTGATTGAGATCCAAACTCCGCGAATCGATCGTGAATGGCCCATCTCGGGAGGGGAGCCATGCGCCGCCTCATCGTGCCCTTCGCCATCGTCTTGGCGCTGACGACCGGTGCGTGGTTTGGGCAAGCCATCACCTTCTTTGCCTCTCCCGTCGCCTTCGAGGCGTACTCGGTGGGGGGTGAGGACACCGTCCATCGGTTCTATGACGCGGTCCAATGGTTTTTCGATACAGGCGACGCGACGGCAGTACGAGCAATTGTCGCGGAGGACTTTGTCGACCACGCGATTCGTCCTGGCACCGAGCCGACACAGGACGGATTGGTGCGTTATCTCGGATTGCTCCGGCAAACGTTCCACGATCTGCGGGTTGAACCACGCGAAGTCGTGGCTCAGAACGATCGTGTCATCGCCCTGGTCGATGTCACGTGGTCTGAGGCGAGGTTGTTCCTCGGCATGCCGCTGGCCGGGGTGATTCCGTGGGGCCGGCTGGACATGTTCAGCGTCGCTGCCGACCGCATCGTGGCCCATTGGGCCGACTCTTCGGGCAGCGGCGTGGCCGATTCCATCGCGAGCTGCGTCTTCACCGTGCCGCATGGGTTGGATTTCGCGCCGGCGCTGGCCCGGAGAACCTACAAACCGGGCACGAGCGACTGGGAACTGCCGACGTGGGGACCTGCGGTGGTGCTCGTCGAAATCGGCAACGTCATCGTCGACGTCGACGCGAATGTCCTGGTGACGGTCGTGCGCTCGACCAGTGACACCTTGGGTGAGGCGGGTATGGATGACGCCATCGCAACGTTCGGGCCGGTCTTGCTCGGACCCGGCGACCTGCTGATTGTGGGAGATCCGGCCAAGATCGAGACCAGAAATGAGTCGGACGATCCGGCCGAAGTCCTCATGCTTTCGCTCGGGGTGCCGAAGTGGGCACGGTCGAGTGACGGCATGAGGTCCGCAACGCCGCTCGGAATTGGCGTGCAGTCGCTAGCGGGAGGGCCCTCGACGAGTAGCGTTGAGGGTCAGGTCCACGTCGCAATCGGACGGGCGGTGTTGTCCCCCGGAGCGGGGCTCGCGACCCACGTCGTCGACGGCCATGAGTTGATGCTCGTGGAATCCGGCTCCGTGGCGCTGACCGTGGGCGGAGGGACGGCTTGGACGCGCCAGCCAAACCAGACCGCGACCGCGGTCGACGGCGCGGGCACCCTCCAGCCCGACACCGGCCTCAGTGTCCCGGCGGGAGCGACCGTGTCCTACCGGAACGACGGACGCGATGCCGTCTCGCTCCTCTTCGTGACGATAGTCCCCACGTCAGTTCCCGATCATTGATGGCAGGCATCGCGGCCGATCCGTTGACCGTGCCGGACGGTACAATCTCCGGGAGGCAGTGGCTACCGCGAGGGTAAATGATGAGCATCGCGCTCAGTCCCCGGGCCGAGGCGATGATCCGCGAACGGATCGAGCATGGCGACTACGCCGACATAAGTCCCGGGCTCAGGATGGTTCAAATGAACTTGACGGTTCTGGTCGCGC
Organism: uncultured Chloroflexia bacterium; assembly: GCA_963724285.1. Taxonomy (GTDB): domain Bacteria; phylum Chloroflexota; class Chloroflexia; order Thermomicrobiales; family UBA6265; genus CAVRUD01. The sequence goes on from CAVRUD010000003.1 coordinate 115,075, forward strand.
CGGAGCGGCCCCTTCACCCCCCCGGCCCCCCTTCCCCCTGCCGCAGCGGGGGGAAGGGGGGAGAACGGGCGCTGCCCCGGACGCGGAGACCGTCAAGCGACCGCGGCCGGTTTTGAACCATCCCTCAGTGACGGAAGCCGGCTCAAGCCGACTGACGACGTGCAACCGCGTTGCCAACCAACGTTCTTAGAGCCTCTAACGAAACCGTGCGGTCGGCCCGCCCGGGACTCGAAGTCCCGGGCTGACTGACGGAAGCCGGTTAAAACCGGCTGACGAACTGTGACAGCGCTGCCGTCCCGCGTTCTCAGTCCCGGAGGGACTTCCGAGAGGTAGCCCGGGACTTCAGTCCCGGGCGGAGCCGCTGACCGACCGGTTTCGATAGGTGCTCTTAATCCCCGAGGGACTTCCGTCACTGAGCCCCTGGGTTGATGCAGGTGGAGGAGTGAATCGGGCCGTGGGCGGCCAACGGGGCGCAGGCGGGCGGGGGAGGCGTGGGCGTGGCGGTCGGCGTGCGCCGCCGCCCCCGCGCGCGGGTCGGGCCGCGGGCCGCGGGTCCGCGCCGGCTCCGCGCGCCGCGCCGCCGTCGGGGCCGCCGCGTCCGGGCGCGTCGGCCCCATCCGGACGCCCGGGGTCCCCCCGGTTCGCCCCAGCCGCGCACGGCCCGATCAAGCTGTCCCCCTGCATCAGGGGGGTATCGGGTTCAGCCCGGGGTCTTGCGCCCTGACTTGTACCCACATCTCCAAGACCGCTTCGCTTCCGCCGGGAGACTAGGGAACATCTGGCGGCATCCGCCAGCATCGCCCCCGCGTTTGACGTCCAGGCCAACCCGGCCGTACGGGCGTTGTCCCGTGGTTACGGGCATCTTTCGACGGTCCGATTTCAGGGTCCGAGATGTGGGTACAAGTCAGGATTGAAATCCCGGGCGACGCCACCGCGGCGTCACGGACATGCCCCGGGCGACGCCAGGACGGCGCCTCGGAATCGCACCAGGCGACCCCAAGATTGTGCCAATGATTCCTCGACGCGCTCCAACTCCTGCATCTCCCCTTCGATCCGTCATCAAGAACGACAGCGCCCCCGGCCGGATCCGGCCGGGGGCGTTTGCGTGTCACGGGTTACTCGTCTTTGAATGTGCCGAACAGGTTGTTCAGCGACTCCGCCAGGGTCGGATGGGCAAAGACGCCGTCGCGCAGCGTCGTGTAGGGCAGGTCGCCCATCATCGCTAGCTGAAGCATCGACATGATCTCGCCGCCTTCCAGTCCCAGGATGGCGGCGCCGAGGATGCGCTCCGTCTCGGCGTCGACGATCACCTTCATCACGCCGCGCGACTCATCGACCTCCAGCGCCCGAGCCACGTTGCTCATCGGCATCGAGGCAACCTTGATCTGCCGCCCCTGCTCCCGGGCTTCGGTCTCCGACAGGCCGACGCGGCCCAGTTGCGGATCGGTGAAGACGGTGTAGGGCACCAGGCGGCCGGTCGTCGTGCGGTCGCCCCCTTCGATGAGGTTGGTACGCAAGATACGGAAGTCGTCGTAGGAGATGTGGGTGAAGGCCGGGCCGCCGGTAATGTCGCCGAGGGCATAGATTCCCGGGACATTGGTCGCCAGGCGCTCGTCGACCGGAAGGTAGCCACGCTTGTCCAGTTGGATGCCGGCCGCCTCCGGGTTGAGCCGGTCGGTGTTGGGGGAGCGGCCCGCGGCGGCGAGCACGTGCGTTCCGTTCAGCGTCCGTTCGCCGTCCGGCGTCTTGACCGTGACGGCGACGCCCTCGCCGACCTGTTCGACCCGAACCGCGTCGCTCTCCAGCAGGATCTCGATGCCGTCTTCGCCGAGGATGCCGGCGACGGCGTCGGCGATATCCGGGTCCTCACGGCCGAGGAGGTGCTTGCCGCGTTGGATCACCGTCACCTGGGCGCCGAGCCGGCGGAACAACTGCCCGAATTCGAGGCCGACGTATCCGCCCCCCAGAACGACCAGATGGCCGGGAACGGCATCCAACTCCATGATCGAGGTCGAGTTGTAGATTGTGACCGTGTCAGCGCCTTCGACCTTTGGAATGGCAGGCCGCGCCCCGGCATTGATGGCAATCAGGTCAGAGGCGAGCGTCCTGGTGCCGCCGCCGGTGAGCGTGACCGTCACGGTCGTCGCGTCGACAAATCTGGCCTCGCCGTCGATGACGTCGAGATGCTCGGTCTCGCGCAGTCGCCGCTCGCTGCCGCCGCGGAAGCTCGCGACAATGTCGCGCTTGCGCTGGCGAACCTTGGTCATCTCGATAGCGATGTCACCCGTCTGGACGCCGTAGTCTCCGCCCCGGCGGGCCAGGTACCCTACCCGCCCGCTGGCGATCATGGTCTTGGTGGGAGTGCAGCCCTCGTTAATACAGGTGCCGCCGATATGCTCTCGCTCGATCAGGGCGGTCTTACGTCCGGCTCCCGCAAACGCCCCCGCCAGGGGCCCGCCCGCCTGCCCGGCGCCGATGACGATCGCGTCGTACCGCTCAACGCCTCCGTTAGTAGCCATGACGCACGCTCTCCCTCGAGTTTGACGTTCCTGGTCGATGCTTCGCCGTCATCGTGCCACGCCGGAGCAGTCGTGGGTATGTCCGTTCCTACAACTCGGGTTGCTCGGCGGCGCTTTGCGTCCGGAACCGGTTCGCACGGAATGGGGCAAGGAGGGGATCGACCTCATCGGTGAGGATTTCGGACGCGATCAGCCGGCCGAGGAGCGGTCCCAGGGTCACGCCGGAGTGGGTAACGGCCTCGACATACCCATCCGCCGGATCGATCCGGCCTGTGCTCGGGTAGCCGTCGGCTGGAATAGGGCGGACGCCGATCCGGATCTCGGCCAGGGTGGCGGCCGCGAGCGCCGGAACGCCGGCGATGCCGCGGGCCAGGATCTCGCCGATCAGCGGGTTGGCCGGCCGCAGGTCGCGCCGGCCGTCGAGGCGTTCATCGAGATCCGCGGCCTGGAGGATGAGGTAATCGCGGCCGTCCGGCCGGACATTCATCACGGGCGTGTGCAGGATTCGCCGGAGGGGATTGCCCGTATGTCCCAGGCGGAGGAGCAGCCCCGAAGCCGGAGCGAACGGCAATGGACTTCCCGCCAGCTCGGCGATGCCCGGCGCGTCTGGCCCTGCCGCGTTGACCACGACATCCGCGGCAATCCGCTCGCCAGATGCAAGGTTCACACCCGTGATGCGCCCGCCGGTCCGGTCGATCCCGGTGACCTCCGTCCCTGTCAGGATCGATGCGCCCGCCTGGCGGGATTCGCTGAGCAAGCGCAGGGTAAGGGCCGGGGCGTCGATCCAGCCTTCGTCGGGGAACCAGGCGACCGGCGTTGACGGGTCAGGAAAGGCCGCGCTCGGTTCGAGGTCGGTGTTGGCGGTGCGGGCGTCGATCCACTCGGCCGCGTAGCCCCACTCCCGCAAGCGGGCGACGCGCTCCCGAAGTTCCGGCAGGCCATCCTCGTTGGCCCAACAGAGATTTCCGTCGGGGTGAAACCAGCGGGCTGTGCGTAGGGACACTGCGAGGGCACGGTGCTCGGCCATCCCGGCATGGTTGAGATCGAAGTAGGCTCTCGGGGTCTTCTGGTTCGCATTCAGCCAGGCGAAGCTGGTCGACGTGGTGCCCCTGGTCGGCTCACCCCGGTCGATGATACGGACTGTGGCTCCCTGTTTGACGAGGTTGTACGCGACCGAGGCGCCGACGATCCCGGCCCCAATAATCGCCACCGTGGGCGGCGCCATTCGGTTTCCTCCTTGCGTTCAGGCCTGGAGTTCGGCATCCAGCCGGACGATCTCGCTCGAATCGGCCGACTGCACCTCCGCCAGCACGGCGGCCAGGCTGTGGATATTGTCGGCGGCGACGGTCTCCGGCCGGCGGTCCGCGGCATTACCGTCCCGGAACTCCAGGTTGGGCAGCGGCACCGATTCGATCGGCTTCTGGCTACCAACTCGGCGGCGACGGTGGGCGAGGTGCTCTGCGACGGGGCCTCCGATGCGTTCGCCGGGTTGGTTGAGGGGCGGTACGCCATCGTCCGGTCGACGGACGCTCTCCGGGACATATCCAAAGTGCCATCCCGTCTCCTGGACCAGGCGGATACGCTCGCCCGCTGAGATTCGGTTCATTGGAGCGTCAACGACCGTACTTCTGTGTGGCTCTTCCGCACGCTCGGCCTGACCTTCCGGTGGTATGGACAGCCGCTGGTGGGGCACCTTGATCCCGTTCGGCATCGTCGGTCAGATCGAGTCCTGAAGGAGTTTCGCGATAAAAGGAGGAGCCCGCCATGCACCGTCGTCTCCTGCGGCTCAAGCGTCAGGGCTGAGTGGCGGATATTGGTCCGTAACCGGGGTACGGGCGTAGCCGACCACACGGTTGTTTCACCGGAAGACGCCCTCCACGAAGTCGAACAGCCCCCTGGGGTAGCGGCCGGTGTAAAGGATAGCGAACCAAGCCAGGATCACCGCCCCGAACGCCCCGATGTTCAGGACGATCAGAACGAAGTAGTGGGGGATGGCCAGGAACCACTTCACCAGCGGCGGCCACCGGTTCAGGTCGCGCTCCGCGTCCGGATAAGCGTAGTCCATGTGGACGGACTGCTGGCCGTCGGTAGAGGGGTAGCGGTCATTCATCAGCGCAAGGTCTGCGCGATGCCCTCGACGTCCTAAGGCTCGAGGCGGAGATCCCGCATCGCGGGCGACCAGTAGAGCAGCGCGGCGAAGCACGAGCGGGCCAACGCCGCCCCGAGACGGGGGACCTGCGGGTAGTCGACGCCAAAGGGGACGACTTCGAGGCAGACGACGACGTTCGGATAGGACTGGCGCTGGCCGTCGAGGTGCTGATCCTCGCCATTGAATGGTGATGTCCCACGATCTAGACTCCGTGACGCGACGGCCGAACGACGATTGCACGGTGCACCGCCGCCGCGCATCGTGGAGTGAGAAGGGAACGACCGATGCTGATCGCGCTGGGGGTGATCGTCGTGCTGTTCGTGCTCGCCGTTCTGGCGTTCGTCGCCGTGATCGCTCTGGCGATCGCGGTGGGGGTCGGATTTGTTGCCAGGCTGGTCCGGCGGCGTGCGGCCGACTTCCCGCTCGTTGTGCCTCCCTTCGGCGCCCGACGCGCCACGACGCCCCGCGTCGTCGCACCTGCCGAGACGGAGGCTCTTCGGGCGGCGCTGCGGCGTGAGGCGGCGGCCGGCCGGCCCGAGGCGCTCGCCAGCCGCTTACGTCGCTTTGCCCCCGACTGGCCGGCGGTGGCGACGCTGGCCGACGTCGCGGCCGAACTCGGCGCGCTTCAGCGCAACCTCGCGGTCGCGCGGGCATCCGGAATTCCCCAGGCCGTGACGGAGCGGCTCGACCGGGAGGTGCGGGCGGCCACCCTGGCGCTGGCGGCGCGGGCGGACCGGCTCGCGGCGACGGCGGCGTTTGGCATCGATTCGCCGTTGCTGCGTGAAGGCCTGGCGCGCGAGGAGCGGGAGCTGAGGCGGATGGTGCCGGCGATCCGCGAGGCCCGCGCGGGTCTGGCCGAACTGACCCTCGCCGGCGCCGACGGCGCGGATGCCTGCCGACGTGCCGAGGGGCAGTTCCGGACACTCGCGGCGGTGACGCGGGACTTGCTCGACCTGGCGCGCTCAGATTGGGAGCCCGGGTTCGCTCCCGCCTAAGCCGGCAGCGACCCACGGCGATTCGGCCGCTGCCGGCGATCATTCCGACGGGCCGGAGTCGATCCGACCGGACGAACCCAAGCAGCTGCTAGTAGGCCGAGCAGGTTAACCGGCTCATTCAGCGAGGTCGTTGTCGAGCGCCCAGGATCGCCCAAACGCCCCTACTCCCGCCTGAATCAAGCGCACATGACCGACTCCCCCATATGTGCACGCGGACTAGAGCGCTCGTCGGAACGGTTGCCCGCGTGTCCCCTGCCGCCCGGGGCGCACGGCCCAAGGTTGGCCCAGGGTTGGCCCGGGCTAAGAGTCACAGCCTCTCCGAGGCTAACGGCGACGGCGGCCACGGTGTTCGGTGAGCGCACTAGCGCCGATCCCGCCGGACCTGACCGCTTCTACCGGGCCGCTTCAACCACCGCGCTGAGGCCGGAGGCGTACGTACCGGGTAGCGGCACGAATTCCACCTCCGGGTAACCGAAGGCGGCAGGCCCGACGACCGCCAGCGCTTCCGGGGTTTTGAGCAGTTCCGGCGCCGGAATCGCCACGGCTTCAACCCGGAGGCCATAGCGCAGCACCTCGGTGGTGATCGGGTCGGCTGTCTCCGCCGCGACCATGCAGATCAGATCGGGCGCCACCGAGAGGACGCGGCCGGAGCCGGTCTGGGCGATGAGGTACTCGTTTTGGAAGTCGATCCGCAGGGTTTCTCCGGCGTGGTCGCCCGTACCGTCAATGACGACCAATCCACGGGCAAAGCCGCCCAGGAGCCGGCGGGAGACGTCGGTGATCTTGCCCGAGAAGATGCGCACTCCTCCTGTAATCTCGAGCAGGCTGGCAATCGCGTCCCGGTGCTCGGCCCGGGCTCGAAGGACGGCATCACCGAGAGCGTGGATCAGGGTCATGGTGTGCGGGATGACCGTGCGCTTGACCTCGGCGCCGCTCATCGGTGGAAAGGCGTAGCCCGCCGCTCCTCCCATCTGGATCGTGACGGCGCGAGCGTAGCGCTCCAGGGTCCGGGGATCGGCGATGCCCTCGAAGAGGGCGGTCTGGCCGTAGGGGTCGGCGATGGCCGCCGGCGTCGGTGACGGTCCGTAGATCGAGAACGTATCCATTTGCAGCTCGGGGAACGCCCTCCCCATGCCGTCACCGTCGATCACCGGCAGACCGGACTGGGCGGCGACCACCAGCGGTCTGGTCGAGTTGGCTCCGCCGATTTCTCCAGGGATCAGGTGCGTCACCGGGCGGCCGAGCCGCTTCTCCAGCGTGCGCAGGGCAAGGAGGTATTCGTCGCCCTGCGCGAGCCGCTCGATGCCGATAGTCGGCGATCCCATCCCGCCAACCGACGTGACGAGCGCGTCATCCGGCACGCTAGCTGGTGCTACCACGGTGATCGACTTACCCTGGCGGAGCAGCGACCTGGCCATCAGTTTGCCGATGTAGGGGTTGCCGCCGCCGCCGGTGCCCAGAATCCCCGCCCCGATCTCGATCCGATCCAGGGCGGCCTCATCGATGGTCCAGGATTGCCTCACGATCTCGTACAACTCCCCACGTGTGGGTGAATGTGTCGTCATCGCGCCATTGTCGGTGAACGGACGGGGGTAGGGAAGAGGGGGACTGGCCGGGACGGTCGTCGCCGGGCCGATCCGCCCCAGGATCGGCCGGCGGTGGGCGATCCTGGCCGGCATCCTTGGCACGGTCTCGCTGGTTGGGGCTCCTGCCGTCACGACGAGCGTCTGGCTGATTGGCGCGGTCGTCATCCTGGGCGGTCTGGGCGGTACGATGTGGGGCGTCATGGTGGTTTCGAGCCGGCAACAGGTGGTTCCGGATGAGCTTCAGGGTAGAGTTGGCGGGGCATTTCGACTGTTCGGCTACGGGGCCATGGCGATCGGGGCCGGGCTGACGGGCGGCATCGCTCAGATCGCCGGGGTCAAGGCAGTCTTCGCGATCATGGCGCTACTCAATCTCCTGCTGCTCATCCCCTTCTTTACGACCGTGATGGACCAGGCAATCGCCGCCGCCCGCGGGACCGGCTGAAGATGACCGAACCGTTTTGGCTTCCGCGTATCAGGATGGCAGATTAGGAGCACGATGCGTGACTGAGGTAGGACGATTTACTCTGGTTGGGGCAGGCGGCGAGCCCGTCGATTTCTGGCGGACGGTCTGTTCGCATGGGCTGACGTCATTGCCTCCGCTGATCATCGACGAGGAGAGCCGCTCGTTTCTGGTGACACTGCGCCTCCCGGGCGGGCCGCGGACCGTTCGCGTCGCAGCGGTCGGGCCGGACACGGCTGTGGTCTCGGCCCCGGGAACCGCCCTGACCCCCGAGGCGATTGAACCGGCGCTGGCGACCGTCCGGCACATGCTCCGCCTGGATGCCGACCTGTCGCCGTTCTATGCCCTGGCCCAGGCCGATCCCGCCCTCACCTGGTGTACCCAAGGCGCAGGGCGGATGGCGCGCAGTGCAACCGCCTTCGAGGACATCGTCAAGACCGTTTGCACGACCAATTGTGCCTGGTCCGGGACGGTCCGCATGGTCAGGGCGATCGTCGAGCACCTGGGCGAGCCCGCACCGGACGCACCGGTGATTGGTTGGGAGGGACGAGCCTTCCCCACGCCGGAGGAGATGGCCGAGGCGCCAGAGTCGTTCTACCGCGACACGGTTAAAGCGGGCTATCGCGCGCCGTACCTGCGTGCGATCGCGACGATGGAGGCGGAGGGATCGCTCGATCTGGAAGGGCTGTCTCGGACCGCCGAGGCGGAGCTTTCCGACGACGAGCTAGCGAAGCGCCTGCTGGCACTGCCGGGGATCGGCCCATACGCGGTGGCGCACGCGATGACCCTGTTCGGCCGATCGTCCCGCCTGATCCTCGACTCGTGGACCCGGCCGACATATGCGGCACGGATGGGCAGCGCGGCCGGCGAGCTCATTGCCGACGCCGAGATCACCGCCCGATTCGCTCCGTACGGCTCGTTTGCCGGCCTGGCGTTCTGGTTGGTGGTAACCGAAGACTGGGTCAGCACCGAAGGGAGCGTAGGGCGCGAAAAAACCGGGAGCCCCCGCGATATGTCGCGGGGGCTCCAGTCCTATCAGAAGCCGTTGGCTCAGCGCGGTCGCGTTCGCGTGGCTGTGCGGGAGAAGCGCGAGGTTTCCGGCTGGATCAGGTTTCCGCGGTTGTCGTCTTCCAGGTCGAGGTCTGGCTCTAACTCATCGTCCCCGGTGCCGGCTGCGGCGACACCAAGGCCCGGAAGTACGACGTCCGTCTCCGATTCGAGCTCGTCCTCATCCCCATCGTCGTCGTCGTCGTCGTACTGGTCTGCGTACAGCTCGTCTTCGTCGAGTTCCTCGTCGGCAGGCAGGCCCAGCCGCGCCCGGGCCGCCTCTTCCTCGTACTGCTGACGATAGTTGGGCAGCGCTTCCTGGACCAGCGGGTGGCCACCGTTTAGTTCGGTGGTTACCAGCTCCTGACCCTGGCCGTTGACGGTCTGGCGCTTGGTCAAGATTCCCTTGCGCAGGAACTCCATGACCTTCGCCTCGATGTGCTCTGAGGGCAGGAGACTGCGGTCAAGGAACCGCCAGAGCGTGCGGCTCATATGGCTTTGCGTCGGCACGAAGCCGTCGTGGAGCTGCTGGATATAGGCGTCGATCGCCCTGATGACGGCCAGATCGACGTCGACGGACTGGGCGATTTGCAGCGGATCATCCTCGCCGGCGGCGGCGACCAGGTCCGGGCTGACCGACCCCGGGACGCCGCAGATGACGACCCGTTTGCCCAGCCGGTTCCGCAGCGTGGTCACGACCCGGATGAAGTCTTTGTCTCCCGTAAAGAGGAGGAAGGTCCGGATGTCGGGCCGGGCCAGGGCGGTGTTTATAACGTCTATCACAAAATTGAGATCCGACCGGGTCTCGATCTTCTCCCGGCCGCCCTGATCGAAGGAGCGCTTGGCCGGGTAGTGCTGGGCTTCGAAGCCTGCCACATCGAGACGCGTGCGCGCCTGGGTGGGGTGCTGATCGAAGTCCGCGTAGGCCTTGGCGACCGCCATCAGTCCGTATTTGAGCGCCTTATCGCGCCAGGCGATCGGATCCGGCTCACGTCCGTATGAGTTGATCGTCGAGTACCTGATGTTTTCGTAGTCGACAAAGACCGCAACTTCGGTTGTGTTCGTTCCTTGACCAGGGGTCACCATCGTGCGTTCCCGCGTCCTTCCGCACGCGCGGCGCGCTTCCATTCGCGACCGTCGCGTCCTGCTATTCCCGATCCGACTATGGTGTTCGTGTTGGTGATGCTGAATCGACTCCCACCGGGCTATCCCGGAATTCCCCACCGCTCCTTATTCTTCGGCCGCTCGTCCTCCAGCGGGCAGCCGCGATGTCCAGCGCCTCATCGAAAATCAAGCTCGTATATCCACCCCGGCAGTTTAGCACTTTGGCTTTGGCTACCCCGGCGGCGCCGGCATCTGTGCCCAGTTGTCCAGGAGCATTATGCTGCCGCCAGGGCTCCGAGTAGGGCCGCGCCGACCACACCGGCGTTATCGCCCAGACCTGCCTTGGCGAACGTTACCGCCTTCGACGCGGCCGGCAGTGCCTCCTTCCGGGCCCGCTCAATAGCGGTGTCGTAGAGCATCGGTACCGACTCGATCACGCCGCCGCCCAGCACGATCCGGCTCGGATTCAGGATATTGATCGCCGATGCGATCCCCAATCCCAGGTAGTATCCGGCCTCCGTCACCGCTTCGATGGTGAGTTCATCCCCCCCTTCGATCGCCTTCGCCAGGATGCCGGAGCGGAAGGCGGCGCCGCCGTCTTCGTCGGTGGCGTCGGCGATGTCACGAAGGCTGGAATCTCTACCGCGGTGCAGCTCCGCCTGGAGCACCTTGGTGATCGCGGTGCGGGAGGCATAGGCCTCGAGGTGGCCCCGGCCGCCGCAGCCGCAGAAGCGCCCCCCGGCCGCGACGACCAGATGGCCGATCTCGCCGGCGGCGCCCGATGCGCCGCCGAGGAGCCGCCCCCCGCGCACCAGCGCTCCGCCGATACCGGTACCGACGAAGATGCAGAGAAAGTCTGCGGCTGCCTTGCCCGCGCCGAACTCGGATTCGCCCAGCGCCGCAACCTGAACGTCGTTGCGGAGGGCGGTCGGCACCCCGAAGTGGTCCGAGAGACGTGCGGCGATCGGGAGGTTAACGGTCGCCTGGCTCAGGTTGGGTGTTCCGATCAGGATGCCGCGTTCGGCGTCCACTTGCCCGGCGATTCCCACGCCGATTCCGGAGATCGTGCTCGTTTTCGGGAGCTTGGCCCCTTTGATTGCGCCTTCGCTGGAGGCGACCAGCCGGGCCACGAGCTCGTCTGGGCCGTCGGTCGCCTTGGTCTTCTTCTTGGACGTCGCCACCACCTCACCGGTCGTAACGTTGACCACGGCCGCCAGCACCTTGGTTCCGCCGTAGTCCAAACCGAGCGCGAACTGGTCTGCCATCTCACCCTCCGGTTTTTTGATCCTGGCCGAATCCAGCGCCACCCGGCGATCTGGCCACTGTGGCCCGAGATCTCCACGCCGTCAACCTTATCCGCACGAAGACCAGGGCTGCAAAAGCCTCCCTAGCTTTGATCGAGCGCGGCCAGGACCGGCGCCATTGCGGTGATCGCCTCGCTGGTGTTCGGATCGAGCACGATCTGCACGTGAGCCACGCCGAGATCGGCGCACCTACGCAGTGTGCCGGCAATATCGTTCGGCGGTCCGGTGATGGGCCGAACGCCGCCCGAGGCGTACTTGGTCACCCCGTCGAGGTCCGGGAACTGGATCAGGAGCGCGGCGCTCCGTTCCAGACTGGCGGGGTCGCGCCCCACTGCGGCGCAGGCGGCATCGACCTTGGCGAGGAGCGCCGACAGTTTGTCGATGTCGTTCTCGAACCAGGCGTACCACGCATTCCAGCCATCGGCGTGGGTGGCGCACTGCTTCAGCATCTGCTCGCCGTTGGTGCCGATCAAGATGGGTAGGCCGTGCGGCCGTGGGCCGCGGGGGGCCAGGGTGCAGTTTTGGGCGGAGTAGTACGTGCCGGTGAAGTCGACATGCCCTTCTCGAAGTAGCGACCGGATGATTTCAAACGATTCCGCAAAACGCGAGTAGCGATGATCGAAGGGGAACCCGTAGGCATCGAACTCCGGCTGGTTCCAGCCAGAGCCAAGCCCCAGGATGAGGCGACCGCCGCTGATCTCGTCAATCGTCTCGGCCTTCTTGGCGATCATCGCCGGGTTGTGGAAGGCGGTGCAGGCCACCAATGGCCCAATCTCGATCCGCTCGGTGACTGCCGCCAGGGCCGCCAGCATCGACCAGGCTTCCCAGGGCGCCACGTCCGCCTGGTGGCTATCGTCGCGGTAGAGCAGATGGTCGGCGACCCAGAGCGAGTCGATCCCGACCGCCTCGGCCGTCTGGGCCATGTCCAGCAGATCGCGCCAGGAGGCGGGCCTCTCCACCTCCGGCAGCTGAATTCCGACTTTGAGCGGTCTGCGCCTTGGTGTTGTGGTCTCCACAGATCCCCCTGCTCAACGCCCGAGGCATGAGAAGTCAGCAGACCGGCATCCTACGCCATCTCCACGAACGCAGAAATAGGGATGTATCAGAGCCGGGTCGCGGACCTCTGCTTGGGTGGAGGTTGCCCATCGGGCCAACCAAGCGGGGCGGGATCGCCTTTGCCGTCAGCGAACACACGCAGTCACCTGGAGGATGAGGAATGAACCAGATCCATCGCCTTCGGCACGTCACCGTCGGGATCATCGCGCTCGTGCTGGTCTTCAGCGGTCTCGTTGCTACCGCGCCTTCGGCCCTGGCGGAGGAGACGGTTCGCCGCGGATCCATCGGGGCCAGGAGCCTGGACAACGTCCGGGTGCCCAGCGGATCTTCCTGCACGCTCAACGGCACATCGCTCGAGGGCACGCTCAAGGTCGAGGGCGGCGCGACCCTCGTCGCCAACGGGATCCGGGTCAACGGCAATATCCAGGCTCAGGGCGCCCGCGGCGTCACGGTGAGCGGATCGACCATCAACGGCAGCATCCAGCTCGACGCCGGCGGCGCCTTTGCGATCGGTGGCAACTGGGTCGGCGGCAGCATCCAGATCAAGAGCAACAACGGCGGCTCGTCAATCGGCAACAACCAGGTCAAGGCCGACATCCAGGTCTTCTCTCACCGGAGCGGCGTGGGCATCTCCCGGAACACGGTTGACGGGAACCTGCAATGCAAGGAGAACAGCCCGGCCCCAACTGGTGGTGGCAACGTGGTCCACGGGAACAAAGAGGACCAGTGCCGGCGCCTCTAGATCAGTCTTGACCGTTCCAATTCATTAGCGAGCCGGGCAACCTCCATCAGGGCCCCAAGAGCGCGGTCGGATTAGCAACGGCGGAGACCGGCCCGGTCACACAGTGACCGGGCCGGCGCACGTTTGTGCCGGGGCACGAGTGACCGTCACCCTGGAGGCGCTCGGAGGACATTGGAGCGCTGTCCGGGCAATGCCCGGGGCAAGCGGGTGCGCCGTTCCGGCCACGCCCGGGGCAAGAGCGTGCGCCGTCCGGGCATCGCCCGGGGCGAAATCGGGGCGCCGTCCCGGCCCCGCCCGGGGCTAAAGACCCCGGGCTGAACCCGATAACCCCCCTGAAGGGGGCTGCCACGCCGGGGCCGTGTTCGGATTGCTCCGCCTCCGGCGTGCATGTTCCAGCCGGCTTCAGCCGGGTTATGAGGGTCAGCCCGGGGTCTTCAGCCCCGGGCGACGCCAAGACGGCGCGAACCCTTTCCCCGGGCGTGGCCGGGACGGCGCACCCGCTTGCCCCGGACAATGCCCGGGCGGCGAATCGGCTTGTCCGGCCCCGTCCGACAACGGCGCGCCATAACCGACTGGCGGTTTTCCCAATGGTGAACAGGCGGCTGCCGTCCGGCTCTCCACACGCTGCCTACGCGTCGAACAGCTCGATGGTCCGGGCAAAAGATTCCAGCGACTTCGGGGTGCACGGATCGAGGCCGACCACATAGTGGGCCAGGCCGAGATCCTGGAAGCCGCGCAACCGGTCGGCAATCTCCTCCGGCGAGCCCCGCATCGGATCGGGGCGTACTCCGGTGTAGCCGCCGAGGGCGTAGTTGCCGCCCGCGGTGCGGACGAGGGTGGCCGGATCGCGGCCGACGTCGCTGCAGGCCTCGTCCACGGCCTTCATCCTCTCGACGACGACGGCGGGGTCCGTGTGCCAGACGGTGTTCCAGGCGTCCGCAAACCGAGCGGAGATGCGCAGCATCCGGTGGCCGGAGGTGCCGACCAGGATCGGGATGCCGCCGGGGCGAGGTCCCACCGGCCGGTTGATGCAGGCCTCGTTCACGTAATAGGTGCCGTTGAAGGTCACCGTCTCGCCGCGCAGGAGGGGATGGATGATCTCGACGGCCTCTTCAAACCGGCTGACCCGGTGGTCGAAGGGGTAGCCGAACATCCGGTACTCCGGTTCGTGCCAGCCGGCCCCAAGCCCGAGGATCGAGCGGCCGCCGCTGATCTCGTCGAGCGACTCGGCCACCTTGGCGAGCATGCCCGGTGAACGGAAGCCGATACATGAGACCAGCGAGCCGAGGATGATCCTGTCCGTGGCGGCGGCCACGCCGGACATCACCGTGTAGGACTCCCAGACGCCCCGCTGCTGGTCGAGGTCATCGGGATGGCCGATGACCAGGTGGTCGGCGAACCAGGCGACATCGAAGCCGACATCCTGGGCGACTCTGGTGGTCTGCAGCATGTCCTGGAAGCGGGGCAGACCGCCGAAATGTGAGCCCTCCGAAATCGGGATCATCACCCCGAGGCTCATCTTGCGCCCTGGACGTACGGCACCGGGCCAGCGGTCGCGGCCGTCCGGAAACGGTGCTTGCGTCGTCGGTTCTTCGCTCACGTCTTGGTGCTCCTTCCGGCGTTCGGCGGTCGGCGGTCGGCGTTGGGGACGAGGGTAACCGACTCGCCGGGCGCGTGGGCAGCCCTCACCCCAACCCTGGGCCAGCCCTAACGGGCCGTCCCTCTCCCAATGCTGGGAGAGGGGGGATGGGGGGTGAGGGCCGTTCTATTCGAGGTTCATTCGGCTGAGTCGCCAGGTCGCCAGCGCGATCGAGACGATCACGACGATGCTGAGCGTGACCACCGACGCAAAGACGGTGTAGCTCCCGCTCAAGGGTCGCGTCAGGGGCATCGACGAGGCCAACAAAGATCGAGGAGACGTAATGGCGAATCGAGAATGCCTTGACGCCCGGGAGAAATCGGCCGAGGAGACTCTCCCACGTGAACACGTACAGAATCCCGACGATGAGCGCCCGGGGAACGATCAAACTGATCAGGAGAAAAACGGCCGCAGTCGCCACGATGCCGGCGGCGGCTGCCGCCAACATTGGGAAGAGGAGCGGGTCGATCGAGGTCGGGGCTCCGCTGCGGACAAAGACTTCCGATTCGTCCGTTCCGAGGCGAACGATGAGCCACCCCCCGAAGATGCCGAACAGGATGGTTGGCAGGACAATGACCAGGATCCCAGCGAACTTTTCGATCACGATGCGGAGACGGCTGACAGGCTTGAGAACCAGGTACGGAAGGGTGCGGTCTTCGATCTCGTTCCCGAGGGCGCCCGTGGCGAGGATCAGGGTTGCAATCGGGATGATAGTTCCGACCATCACGTCGTTAAACGTGGTGTCGATGATCCACTCTCGCGGCGTGGCCACGTCGGTATTGATGAGATAGATGACCGCCAGGAGAACCGGCGCCAGCGCGAGGATGGCGACGATCCGCGCCGCCTTGCCGCCCAGGAACTGCCGGACGGTAACGGTCGCGATCGGTGCTGGTCGCCAGAAGACGGAAAGAGCATCTGTCATCATTTTCCTCGGGACGTGAGACGTGAGACGTGAGACGTGAGCGAAGTGCCGAGTGCCGAGCAGCGGTCGTCATCCTGAGCTTGCGAAGGATCTTGGCCGTTTACGGCCTTTGTCGCCGACCGCGATGCTTCGTGTACTCGGCACTCGGCACTCGGCACTCGGACTTGGCACTCGGCACTCTACTCACGTCTCCGTTATCGCTCTACCAGGTAGGCGAAGACGGACGTCAGGGATTCGTCGGCGGGTTGGATCTCGAGGAGGCGGACATCCACCTCCCGGGCCATCTTCGGCACGGCCCGATAGAAGGCCCTGACGTCCGCCGTTTCGGCGATGATCTTGCCGTCCGGCTCGATCCGGATCGAGCGGGTGACCGGCTGGTTGATGAGGGCGGCGGCGAGGCTCCGCGGGTTGTCCGCGCGGATGCGGACCGCGTGCGGGTGGGCGTCGATTTTCTCGCGGATCGTCCGGTAGTCACCAGCGGCGGCGAGCTTGCCGTTGACGATCACGAGGATGTTCTCGGCGAACCGTTCGACCTCGGTGAGCACATGCGACGAGACGAGCACCGTCTTCCCGGACGCGCCCAACTGGCGGATCAGGTTGATGATCCCGACGCGTTGGACAGGGTCGGTGCCATTCAAGGGCTCGTCCATCAGGATCACATCGGGATCGTGGACGAGGGCCGCGGCGACTTTGATCCGCTGCCTCATGCCCTTCGAATAGCCCCCGAGCTTACGCGTCGATGCGTCGACCATCTCGACCGTGGCAATTGCCCGGTCTGTGGCGGCCTCCACATCGGGTAGCTTCTGCATGATGGCGTTCATCCGCACGAATTCGCGCCCGGTGAGGAAGGGATAGATGTACTCCTGCTCTGGCACGAGACCGAGCTGGCGGTATGCGTCTGGCCTGCCGCGCGCCGGCTGCCCGTGGATATTGATGGAGCCGGAGGATGTCGCGAGGAGACCCGACATCATCTTCAACAGCGTCGACTTGCCAGCGCCGTTTGGCCCGAGCAGCCCCGTGACGCCAGGGCCGACGCCCAGAGAGACGTCGGAAACGGCGACGACATCGCCGTACCATTTCGAGACGTGGTCGACCACGATCGTGACCGGCCGCCCAGGAATGATCCCCGGAAGATGGACTACGGGTTGCTCGGCCGTCGCCTGATCAGCAATGTGATCGTGTGCGCCGTTCGGAGGCGCTGACTTGGAGCGGTTGCGAAGAAGAGCCATCAGAGTCCTTCCTGGAAGTCGAGCAACTGCCTGAATCTGGTTACTCGTTGGGGCGGTACCGGAGGTACATGACCGCCGTTGCGACAGCCGTGAAGCCCAGCGTCCAGGCGATGTAGGCCCAGGTAGGGAAGTCGGCGACGTCTGCCCATTCCGAGTTTTCCTCGGAGGTTTCGAAGAGGCCGATACCCAGGCCGATGATGGTATTCGGCGGGCTGAGGAAGATGGTGTAACGCTGAAGCTCTCCGTCCAGGGCCTCGAAGAGCACGATCGCAATGGCGTTCGTCACGATGAACAGCACGATGATCACGCCGATCGCAATGCTCTTCCGATCGGTGAACGCCGACACCAGTAACCCCGCCGAGCCGAGATAGAGGGCAACCAGGGTTCCCATCACGAGGATGGCCCAGAACTCGTCCCGCCGATCCGCCATGGCCCTGAGCGGTGAGTCCTCCAGAAGCTGGATGCCTAACCAGTAAATCAACACCGGCACCAGCGACACCGTCATGGTCAGCAACGCGGTCGCCAGAAGCTTGGCGATCAGATAGTCGATCCGGGTGATCGCGCGCGAGAAATAGAGGGCCAATACGTTCTCTCGACGGTCACCGCACAGCATCTCAGGGGCAATGCCCGCAACGAAGACGCCCAGGATGACGAAGACGTACCCGTAAAACCCGACGTAGTCGAAGATCTCGGCGTCGTCGACGAAGGCACGAATGCCGATGCCAACGGCAACCGGGATCGCAATCGCGGCATAGAGCACGATGGGTGTGACCTTCGCGGTCCAGCTCTTCTTGATCCCCATCGCGCGCTTGATCGAATAGAGCGTTAGTGCCCAGATGGCGTGCATCCGGCCGAGTCTCTGGCCGTCGTAATGCTTGTACCCGCGGTCGAAGACCTCGCCGTAGCGTTGCTGTTGGGCCCCATCTGTGGAGACGGACGGGGTCGCCTGTGGGTTCAGGCTAGCCACTGGTCACCTCGTGTTGCGCCTCGGCCCCCTCCTCATGGATGCTGCCGAAGTAGACGTCCTCAAGTGATCGCGCCCGCGTTCGCAGCCCGCGAAGAGGCAGATCGAGGTCCGCCGCGACGTCCCGGACGATGTCGTACACGCGGTCGTCATCGCGCTTGATGATGAGTTCCTCCCAGAGGTCGTCGCTCTGTGTGCGCCGCACGTCCAGGCCGAGTTCCTCCAGCCGCCGCATGAACCGCGTGGAATCGCCGTCAATGCGGACGAGCAATTGGCTGTCGTCGCCTCCGAGATCGCCGATGGGCTGGGACAGGACGAGCTTGCCGTGGGAGAGGATCACCACGTAGTCGCAGATCCGCTCGATGTCCTCCAGAATGTGGGAGGAGACGACGACGGAGATGCCCATCATCCGGTGGATCCGGACGATGAGGTCGAGCATTTCGTCCCGGCCCTTCGGATCCATCCCGTTGGTCGGCTCGTCCAGGAAGATCAGCGCCGGGTCGTGGACGATGGCCTGGGCAAGCTTGACCCGCTGTTTCATGCCGGTCGAAAAGCCTTTGATCAGGCGGTAGCGCTCCTCGTCCAACCCAACCTGGTAGAGCACATCGGCGGCCCGCTGCCTGGCGGCGCGGGCGGGCAACCCGCTCATCTCCCCCATGTGGCTGACGAAATCGGCCGCCGTCGCCGCCGCCGGCAGGCAGTCTGACTCAGGCATATACCCGACGTAGCGGCGGAGTTCGGCCCCCTGGGTGGCGGTATCGAATCCGAGCACGGTCGCCGAACCCGAACTTGGCTTTGCCAGCCCGAGCAGCAGGCGAATCAGCGTCGTCTTGCCAGCCCCGTTGGCGCCGAGCAGGCCGATCGCGGCGCGCGGCACGGAGAGGTCCAGCGCCTCCAGCGCGTTGACACCTTTTCCGTAGCTCTTGCTCAGGGTGCGGGCTTCGATCGTGGCGGCATCGCCGAGCGCCACGTGACCGTTCGCCGTCTCTGGCCCGGCGGCGCCGTTTGGGCCGGGGGGTCCGGAACCGGCCGTTCGTGTTTCAGCGGTGAGCATCGCCTTGCCTGCCGTACGGATCAGATAGACGCACGTCGCCTGCGTCCGTTTTCTCGTTATGCCGAAGTGGGTAGGTGCACCTAAATGTTATCCAAATCGTCGATTCGACGATCCAGCGTGCGCGACCCGGCTCCTGAGTGTACCAGCGATACGCTCATTGACACCGTCACTCTGCACGAACGGTATCCGTACTGTTTGGCAGAAGTGTGGCGAAATGTTCACGGGAGCGGAGGCGCAATTGGCCCGTTTCCCCGACCTAGTCGTTGGGAGTGATGCTTCGGCGCGTCGCACGGGTATGCATGAACTGGAGCACGGCCAGCAACGTTCCCCCGATGCCGCCAAAGGTCACCGCGCGCAGCCCCCATCCGATTTCGGCCCGGAGCAGACCGAGATCGCCGGATTCGCGCAGTTCGCGAAGGCTCTGGCTGACGGTTGTCCAGTCGCTCGCGCCGATGACGGCCGCCAGGAAAAAGGCGATCGTGGCGACGGTGCTGAGCAAACCCCGTTTGTTGGGCGCCACCAGAAGCAGAAGGAGACAGCTGACCGCGGCGACTCCGCACCACGCGGTGATTCGCCCGTCGACCTCTGAACCTCTGATCTCGATCGATCCCAGAAAGCGGACGTGGGCCGTGACCCAGGGCCCGAACGACCCTGCCACCACGATCAACCCGCAGCCGATGGCGAGGATGTTGACGAGCGGATTGAGATCGCTGGACGCCGCCGCTGGCGGCGAGTCTGATACCGGTTCAAGGGAGACGGTGATCGGCGCGATGGCTGCTGACGCATCCGCCGCTGCGGCGGCGGCATCATGTTCGGGTGACGATTGCCGGCTTGGCCAGGGCCACCCGTTCGGGGCGATGCCCTGGGCGGCAGGGTCGAAGACGGCGTCGGCCGCCTGGGATTGCCCGCAGCGGTAGCAGAATGCCGAAACACTTGGGAGTTTGGTGCCGCAATGCCAGCAGAACATCGGTGGGTTCCTGGTGATGAAGGTGCGCGTCAAGAACCGATGTCGGTACAGTGATGATAGCACTGCGCCGCTCTCGGCTCGCGGCGTGCCGACCATGACGCCGCGCGATTGGCGTCCAAAAGGGAGCAGACACCGGGGCCATGGATGTTCCTAGCCGGACGAGTAGGATTATTCCTCCCCACCCTGCCGATGACCCCGAATCGGTCCGATTCGTATCCTCCCTTCAGCGTCCGGTCGTGGATGCGCGTGCAGGGCGACTGCAACCAGAACGCGCGACGTCAAACTCCCGTTTGCTCCGACGCCAATCCCGCTCGTACGGATCGGGCGGACGACGGCGGCATTTTGCGAACTCGATTGAGCGGAGGACTTCATGGAATCGACAAACGGTAGCCGGCCGAGCATCTTGACACAGCTGTCCGACGATCTCGCCGCGGCCGTAGAGAAGGCCGGAGCCGGGACCATCACGGTCTTCGCCCGCCGCCGGATGCCGGCCAGCGGGATTGCCTGGACCACCGACGGCTACGTGGTGACCGCAAACCACGTGGTCGAGCGCGACGACGACATTACCCTCGGCTTGCCCGATGGGCGCACTGTGCCGGCAACGCTGGCCGGGCGTGACCCGGGCAGTGACATCGCCTTGCTCAAGGCGGACGTCACCGACCTGACCCCCGCGCCCCAGGCGACGGCTCCGGCAAAGATCGGCCACCTCGTGCTCGCGGTCGCTCGACCAGGTAAGAGCGGGGTGATGGCGTCCTTCGGCGCCGTCAGCGTGGTCGGAGGCGCCTGGCGTACTGCTACCGGCGGATCGGTCGAAGGCTTTGTCCGCGCCGATGTGGCGATGCTGCCGGGGTTCTCCGGTGGACCGCTGGTCAATGGCGAAGGCGAAGTCATCGGCCTCAACTCCTCGACCCTGGGCCGGGGTGGTGGTATGACCATCCCCACCGCGGCGATCGAGACGGTGATCGCCTCGTTGAAGCAGCACGGAAAGGTCCGGCGCGGCTTCTTGGGTATCGGCGCCCAGTCCGCCAAGGTCCCCGCCTCGGTCGCCAGCGAGTCCGGGCAGGCAACTGGCCTCCTCGTCGTCAGCGTCGAACCCGACGGCCCGGCCGACAAGGGCGGCTTGCTCCTCGGCGACGTGGTGCTCGCCCTCAATGGCGAGCCCGTTGGTGAGGTGGACGAACTCCAGGCCAAGCTGACCGGCGAATGGGTCGGTAAACCGCTTCCGATCAAGATCATCCGAGGAGGCCAGCCGCAGGAGATCGCGGTGACGGTCGGCGAGCGGGGGTAATTGTTCGGCGTTCGGCGTTCGGCGTTCGGCATCCGGCATCCGGAGCGCGATAAAAGGAGCGGTTCGATTCTTCTCGCATACGCCGAACGCCGAACGCCGAACGCCTCGTATCATTGGTTTGAAGGGACACAGCACAGCAATGTCCACGACGATTGAACGACCAACCGATAGCACCGATTCTCAGGATCTTCCCGTCGGCCTTCGTGGGGCCGGAGTATCTGTGTCCCATGCTGCCGCGGAGGTGGCCGAGCGCGTCCGTCCCTCGGTGGTGATGGTGCTGAGTCGCGGCGGCAACGGCGCCGGGGTGATCTGGCGGAGCGATGGCCAGATCGTGACCAACAGCCATGTCGTGCGCGGTGATATGGCCGAGATTGTCCTCAGTGATGGCCGCCGGTTCGCGGCGAACCTGGCCGCGCGCCACCCCGATCGAGATATCGCGTTGCTGAAGATCGATGCCGATGGCCTGCCCGCCGTCGAGGTCGCGGATTCCTCGACCGTGCGGCCGGGGCAGGTGGCGATCGCGATCGGTCACCCGATCGGCTTCCGCGAGGCGGTCACGGTCGGCGTGATCGTCGCCGCCGGCCAGATCGCGACCGAGAAAGGGCCTCAGACAGGAGACTTGTTGCAGACCGATGTCACGCTCCTGCCCGGGAACTCCGGTGGGCCGCTGGTGGACGCCTGGGGACGGGTTATCGGCATCAACACGATGGTCAACGGCCGGCTGTCATTGGCGGTACCGAGCCAGGCGGTTGAACGATTCGTCATCGCTGGCAGCGGCCGGGGGGCAGTCGGCTATCTCGGCGTCAACGGGCTCGTCGTCCCGACCCGGCGCGATGACGCGCCGATTGGCTTCCTGCTGACCGAGATCGTCGAGGGAACGCCCGCGGACCGGGCCGGACTGATCGTCGGGGACGTGGTCGTCGCCATCGGCGGCCAGGCGATCGCCGATCAGGAATCGCTCCCCGCCGCCCTGATCAGGCTGGTTCCGGGTGATGCGGTCACTCTGGATGTATTGCGCGGCGGCGAACCACGCTCGTTCGTCGTCGTGCCTACGGAGCGGGCGTGACGATCGATCTGCTCACGGCCGAGGACCGGCTAGCTCGTCCTGCCGGTCCCGCCAGTCCTGCCACACCTGCCGGGCAGGCCAGCATTGACATGCCCCTCGACGACCCGGGGACAGGAGATGTCCTCCGGGTCGTCGTCATTGCTGCCTATCCGGCGGTGCGCGCCGGGCTGGCCGCGCTACTTGCGGAAGACCCGCTCCTCCTCCCGATCGAGCCGCTAGGGATGTCCGGCCGCCGTCAAGCGCAGGCTGAGCACCAGATGCTCGAGCCGATACCCGCAGCCATCGTGGTCGACCTGAATGGCCTGCCGGACCATCGCCTCGACGACCTCTCCGACGCCTACCCCGGCGTCCCTTTCGTCCTATTGGGCGGCAACCCGGCCAGCGACGGCCCCGGCCTCGGGAGTGAACCGATCGCCTACCTGAGCCAGGAAGCGGACGGCGCGACCCTCTCGGCCGCCGTCCGCGGTGTTGATCAGGGCCTGACGGTGCTCGATCCATCCCTGGTCGTGGCAGCTAACCTCCACGCCCACCCAGACATCGGCCCCACGCCCGACTCGAGCGATGTCCTCACCGCCCGGGAGCGCGAGGTCCTGATGCTTGTCGCCGACGGCTACCCCAACAAGGCCATCGCCCGCGAACTCGGCATCAGCGAACACACCGCCAAGTTCCACGTCGGTTCACTGCTCGCGAAACTCAACGCCGGCAGCCGCACGGAGGCGGTGACGATCGCGACAAGGCGGGGACTGCTGACGGTGTGATGGGGGGGAATCAGACCTCACCCCCTACCCCCTCTCCTCTGCGGAGGAGAGGGGCGGTTGGTGGCACCGCGTTTTGCCCCTTCCCCCGATGCGGCAGGCAGAAGGGGGAGAACACGGCTCCCGGCGATAGCCTCGGCTCTGCCTGACGCCCCTCTCCTCCGCAGAGGAGAGGGGGTAGGGGGTGAGGTCCTTTGGGTCCTCGTTAGAGCCGCACTACCGGATTCCGCAGCGTGCCAATCCCATCGATCGAGATCTCGACGTCGTCTCCGTGTTCGAGGGTGAATTCGTTCGGGGGGATGATGCCCGTGCCGGTCATCAAGAGGGCGCCGTGGGGGAATTCGTTGTGTCGGAAGAGGTACGTGACCAATTCGCTGAACGGGCGGCTGATCTGGCTGGTTGAGCTCGATCCGTCGAACAGGATCTCGCCGTTGCGGCGGATGACCAGCCGGATGGTGCGGTCGCCGATCTCGTCCCACTCCCAAACCGGCACGATCACTGGACCCAGGGCGGCGCTGGCCGTGTAGATCTTCGCCTGCGGCAGGTAGAGTGGGTTCTCTCCCTCGATCGAGCGGGAGGAGACATCGTTGCCGATGGTGTACCCGGCGATCTCCCCGGCGCTGGTGATGACCAGGGCGAATTCCGGCTCTGGCACGTCCCAGGTCGAGTCGCCCCGGATCGCGACGGCATCGCCTGGACCCTTCACTCTGCTCGGGGTAGCTTTGAGGAAGATTTCCGGCCGGGGCGCGTCGTAGACCAGGTCGTAGACATCCTTTTGGGTCGACTCTTCCATGCGGGCGTCGCGGGAGCGGAGGTAGGTCACACCGGCAGCCCAGACTTCCTGCTGATCGACTGGGGCCAACAGGGTTACGTCGGCGATCGGCGTCCCGGTCGCGCCGGCAATCGGCTTAATCTGGTTCTGGAGGTCGGAGACTGAGAGATTCAAGGCAGCGCTCAGACTGGCCGGGCCGCCGTTGGCGGCGACGTCGACCACCTGGTCCCCGTTGATCAGGCCAAGGCGCGGCTCGGTCGAGTTCGAGGTGCGGTACATGCAGAGTGGCACGCGGCAAATCTCCCGCGGCAGACGCCGCATTTGAAGCCAATACGGTGAGGGGCGAACGCCAGCGGCATCCTACGGCAGTGGCGGCTGTGTGCCAAGGCCGTTGGGGAAGGGTCACCGAGTCTGGGTACCGCCCGGGGCTCACGGCCCAAGGCCTGGCCCGGGCTCACGGGGACAGCCTCTCCGAGGCTAGAGCGCTCACCATAAAAGGTTGACCTGCCGCCCCTGCCGCCCGGGACTCAAAGTCCCGGGCTGAGTGACGGAAGCCGGTTGAAACCGGCTGGCAAATGGGGCGCGTTCGCATCGGAGAGGCTGTGACTCTTAGCCCGGGCCGTGAGCCCCGGGCGGCAGGGAGACTCGGCCAACCGTTCCGCCGAGCACTCTAAGCGATCGCGCAGAAGGTGTTGGCCGCTGATCGCCCAGCTCGTGCTCAGTCCCGCAGGGACTTCCGTCACTCAGCCCGGGACTTCGAGTCCCGGGCGGCAGGGAGACTCGGCCAACCGTTTCGACGAGCACTCTAGCGCTGCTGGCGCGCCGCCATCCGCTCGGCGACAAGTTCGGCGATGTGTTTGACCTGGAGCTTCCGCCCGGACGCATCGCAGCCGCCGCGCAGGTGCATGATGCAGCCCTGGTTGTCGGTGACGATCATTGGGGCGCCGGTGGCGGTGGCGTTGTCTAACTTGCGGTTCATCAGGCGCTCGGCCACGGCCGGGTACTCGAAGCTGAATGAGCCGCCGAAGCCGCAGCAGAGGGTGTTTTCGTCCAACTCGCGCACCTCGCAGCCGAGGATGTCGCGCAGGATCTGGCGGGGTTCGGCGTGCAGGTCGAGGGCGTTCAGGCCCTGGCAGGAGTCGTGGTAGGTGACGGTCTCGGGTGCGCCATCGGTGGGTAGCAGGCTGCCGGCCGGTACCTGGGCGATGTTGGTGAGGAACGAGGTGAAGTCGATCACCCGCGGTGCCAAGGCGATGGCGCGCGCCTGCCAGGCCGGGTCGTTGCGGAAGAGGTGGATGTAGTCCTGGGTCAGGGTCGCGACGCAACTGGCGCTGCCGGAGACGATCCAATCCGCCCGAACCCGTTCCAGGGCGCGGATGGTGTGCTTGGCCATCCGGCGGGCGTTCGGGTCGTCGCCGGAGTTATTGGCAGGCAGGCCACAGCAGTGGAGCCCGGCCGGAAAGACGACCTGAGCGCCGAGAGCCCGGACCGACGCGGCGACCGCAGCACCCTGTTCCGGGAAGAGCCGGTCGGTCATGCACCCGGGAAAGAGCGCAACCGTCTTGCCGGCGACGTGATTGGGCACGACGGGCGGCAAGGCAGGCAGAGATGTACCCCCCTTTAGCCGGTCGCGCAGGGGGCTCCGGGCCAGGGCAGGCAGACTTCGCCACCGAGTTTGGCTCTTCAGAATGGGCAAATGGCGGCTCCGCACGTACGGACCACCCTTTGTCAGGGGGAGTTGGCCCTTCTTGCCGATGCGGGCGGCGGCGTTGAACAGCCGGGGACGGGCGTAGGTATTGAGGATGACGCGCTTCGCCCTGGGCATCCCCTTGGCGGCGACGACCATCTTGCGGATGTCCAGAATCTGCCGGGGCAGAGGGATACCGACCGGGCAGACCGTCTCGCAGGCGTTGCAGGACAGGCACAGGCTCTGCGGTTTTGCCCCCGCCTCGAGCCCGTGGTGGAACGGCGTGACCACCAGGCCGATCGCCCCGGTGTAGATGTGGCCGAAGACGTGACCCCCGACCTCCCGGTAAGGCGGGCAAACGTTCGCGCAGGCGGCGCAGCGGATGCAGTGCAGCGCCTCGCGGAACTCCGGCATGGCGTTCATGCGGCGACGGCCGTTGTCGAGCAGGACGATGTGCATCTCGTGGCCGGGCGTCGGACCTGTGATGAATGTCGTGTAGGAGGTCAAGCGCTGGGCCGTCGCCGACCGTCCGAGGAGACGGATCTGGGTCATGGCATCGTCAAAGGTCGGGACGAGTTTCTCGATACCCGCCAGGACAACATGGACCTTTGGAAGCGACGAGCAGAGGCGGCCGTTGCCCTCGTTGGTGGTCATCATCACCGAGCCGCTCTCGGCGATGAGAGCGTTCGCACCCGTGACGCCCATCCCGGCGGCGAAGAAGACCTTGCGCAGTTCGTCCCGCGCCACCCGGACCTGCTCCGGAATGTCCTCCTTTGAGACTTCCCGGCCCAGGGCTTCGGTGAAGATCTCGCCGACTTCCTGGCGGGCGAGATGGACGGCTGGGACGACCAGATGGCTAGGGCGCTCGCCTTTGAGCTGAATGATCCACTCGCCCAGATCGGTTTCGACGACTTCGATCTCGTCTTCGGCCAGGACGTGGTTGAGCTCGATCTCCTCGCTCACCATCGTCTTCGACTTGGCGATGAGATCACGCCGTGCGCCTTGGCCAGGTCTCGCACGATCCGGTTCGCGGCGGCGGCGTCGGCCGCATGGTGGACCGATGCGCCTGCTGCCTCGGCCGCCGCCTGGAACTGAGCCAGGTAGCGGTCGTGGTCGTCCAGGATCTCGGTCTTGGCCGCTTTGAGCATGGCGCGGAGGTCGACGAAATCGACCTCCTCCATCATCTGGTTGCGGGATGGACGCCAGTTCTGCTGGAAGTTGGTGAGGTTGCGTGACAGGCGTGGGTTCCCGAGCGCCTTTTCGTAGCGCTCCCGAAATGGCGTGTCCGGTTGACCGTGGTCAGCATCGTTGTGGGCGCTCGTCGCGGTCTTGGTCGCCTGAATCGGGTCCAGGTTGGCGGTCCGTGCCATGGAGCGGGTATCCCTCACGGTCATTTGATATCAGCGGCGATCAGGTTAGGTCATCGACAAACAGGACTGTGAGTTTGGCTGGTCCCTGCACTCCGACAGTGAGCGCCCGTTCGATGTCGGCGGTGCGGCTGGGACCGGTGACCAGGGTGGTGTAGGCTCCGCCCGGCTTCGTCGCCAGTTCGCGGAGCATTGGAGCGGCATCATCGAGCGTCGGCGTGAGCAGCGAGGTCGGGCAGATGACGAGCTGGACGGCGACGAGCAGTCCGATCCCGCGATCTTCCAGGCGTTCTTCGGCGAGTAGGACGGACGCCGTCTCCGCCACGGCCAGCCGCGCCAGGCTCACGCCAAAGGGCTGATCGTTGGTGCTGGCGGGCTCCCAGGGTGATCCCAGGCACAGCCCACGGCCTCCAGGGCGGTAACGAGACCCGGGGCGACCGCCGTGATCTCCGTTGAGATCAGCACCCGCGCCGCACCGGCCTCAGCCAACTGGGCGTTGATCGACTCGGCGGCCTCTGCGCTCCCGGCGACCCGGCTGACGGTCACCCCTAGCGCAGCAGCGCGGTCGGTGAATCGGTCGAGGTCGCTGGAAATGGTCCCGATCTTTTCCGTTGCGGTCATTTCCCGTTCGCCATCCCACCGCCGTCGTAGGGGCGGACCTCCGTGTCCGCCCGGCTCCAAACCGCGACGTCACATGTTTGGGAGACGCTCATCCCAATGCGGGACAGGCCGGTGGGTGACAGGGCGGACACGGAGGTCCGCCCCTACGTACCCAGGCTCCCCGCCACCATTGTTCTCACAACTCACGACTCACGTCTCGTTACAGCATCGCGCCGATGATCCAAGGATTGAACTCTTCCTCGCCGACGCCGGCAAGCTCGCTCTTGCTCTGCTTGCCGGATGCTACCGCGATGATCTCCTCGAAGATCTCCATCCCGACATCTTCGAGGCTGATGCCGTCCAGCACGCGGCCGGCGTTGATGTCCATGTCCTCTTCCTGGTTGGCGTAGAGGGTCGAGTTGGTGGCGATCTTGATGCTCGGCGCGGGCTTGAAGCCGAAGCAGCTTCCCCGGCCGGTGGTGAAGACGACGACGTTGCAGCCGCCCGCCACCTGGCCGGTGACGGAGACCGGGTCGTAGCCGGGCGAGTCCATGTGGACGAAACCGCGTTCGGTAATGCGCTCCGCGTAGCGGACGACCTGGGTCATAGGGGTGTTGCCGGCCTTGGCGATGGCGCCCAGCGACTTCTCGTAGATCGTCGTCAGGCCGCCCAGCTTGTTGCCCGGCGCAGGGTTGTTGTCGATCGAAGCGCCGTGCATGGCGGTGTGGTTCTCCCACCAGTGGATGCACTCAATCAACTTTTCGCCGACTTCCTTGCTCTTGGCGCGGCGGGTGAGGAGGTGCTCACCGCCGTAGACCTCGGTCGTCTCCCCGAGGACGACCGTCCCGCCCTGGCGGACGATTTCGTCGGCGGCGATCCCGAGTGCGGGGTTGGCGGTCACGCCCGACCAGCCGTCGGAGCCGCCGCACTGGAGCGCCACGACGAGTTCGGAGACCGGAATCGGCTGGCGCTCGTACTGGTTGGCGATCGGGAGAAGCTGCTCGACGGCGGCGATGCCGGCCTGGACCGTCTTGCGGAAACCGCCATCCTGCTGGATGGTCAGTACCTTTGGCTGGTGGCCGTTCCCCATGCCGGTGTTGTCGATCAAGTCCTGAGGCTGGTTGACCTCGCAGCCGAGAGAGAGGACGAGGTAAGCGCCAACGCAGGGGTGCTCGACGATACCGGCCATCGTTCGTTGCAGTTGGCCGAGGTCGGTCGAGCCGTAGTGCGCGCCGCAACCACCCTTGGTCGGGAACGGGATCACGCCGTCGACGTTCGGGTACCTGGCCATGATCTCCGGGTTCTTGAAGTGCTCGGCGATCTGGCGGGTGGCCGACGAGGAGCAATTGACGGAGGCGAGGATGCCGACGTAGTTGCGCGTGCCGACCCGGCCGTCCTTGCGGCGGAAGCCCATGAACGTCCGCCGCTCTGCCTCCGGCACATACTCGACCGGCTTGTACTCGCTGGCGTAGGCGTAATCGAGCGTCAGGCCGCCTTCACCAACCGCCAGGTTGTGCGAGTGGACATGCTGGCCCGGCTTCACGTCCTGGGTGGCGAAGCCGATGATCTGGCCGTAGCGCCGGATCGGTTCGTCCTTCGCGACCGGCAGGAGGGCAAACTTGTGCCCCGGCGGGATCATCTGAGCAACCGTGATCTCGCCGTGCGGGGTCTTCAAGACGGTGCGCGGCAAGAGAGGCTGCTTGGCGATGGCGACGTGGTCGCTCGGGTGGAGCAGCACGGCGACATCGGACATCTCCACCGGTCCGGACGGCCCACGTGAGAGAAGTTGCATTCCGTCGGGCTGGGTCGCGGTCATGGGATCCTCCTGGGGTTGTGAGACGTGAGACGTGAGACGTGAGACGTCGAGAACGAATGGACGGGAAGACGAGTAGTGATCAACGGGCGCGGCCTTCTTTACTCACGTCTCTATCGAGCGGTCCAGCCGCCGTCGATCACCATAGCCGCGCCGGTGACGAAGGAGGCTTCATCGGAGGCGAGGTAGAGGGCGAGCGGGGCGATGTCGTCGGGGCGACCCATCCTTCCCACCGGCTGGCGGGCGTGGAGCGCGGCACGGGTTTCTTCCAGTTCGTGCGCGTGGTACTTGCGCAGGTATCCCTCCACGAACGGCGTCTCCACCGTGCCCGGACAGATGCAACTGCACCGGATATTGTCGTTGACGTAATCCATCGCCGTCGACTGGGTCATGCCGATCACGGCCGCCTTCGTCGCGCCGTAGGCAAACCGGCGCGGAACCGCGACCTGACCCGCCACCGATGCGATATTGACGATCCGGCCCCCCTTCGGGTCCTGGGCCAGCATCTGCTCGACCGCCGCCTTGGTGCAGTGGTAGACGCCGTGAACATTGACGTTGAAGAGACGCCCGAAATCCTCCGGCTCCGTCTCGGTGACGCTGCCCACCAGGCCGATGCCGGCGTTGTTGACCAGGATATCGAGGCGGCCGTGGGCGGCCACCACGGCGGCAACCGCCGCCCGGGCAGACGCCAGATCGGTGACATCGAGCGACTGGGCCGTCGCCAGTCCGCCCTCCGCCGCAATCTCGGCGGCCACGGTCTCTGCCCCCGCGGCGTTGACGTCCGCAATCCAGACGCGGGCCCCCTGCCGGGCATAGACCATCGCGATCTCCCGCCCGATCCCCGAGCCCGCCCCTGTCACAATCGCCGATTTCCCGTCGAGCCGAAACATGGAAACTCCTTACGAGGCGTGAAACGGACCTCACCCCCTACCCCCTCTCCTCTGCGGAGGAGAGGGGCCGTTGCGGAGCGCCGTGTCCGAACTGGAGGCGGTTCTCCCCCTTCCCCCTGCCGCAGCGGAGGGGAAGGGGGCCGGGGGGTTAGGGGGCAGCTCTCACGTCTCACGTCTTATCCCGAGACGACGATGATATTCGCATAGGGGACGGAATCTCCCGTGCGGACGGTGGCACGCGCGCCGGAGGCGAGATGCTTTAGTTCGAGGTGGGAGAGGATCTCGAACGGGATGTCGCCGATGATCTCGCGGAGCTCTTCGACGCGGCCAGGGCTGATCTCCGTCATCTCCTGGGCGATCAGGACGCGGTCGATCGACCACTCGGCGTGGACGGCGGCCAGAACGTCCAACACGGTTGGAATTCCACTGATCAGAGCCAGATCGATGCGCTCGGGGCCGACCGGAACGGGAAAGCCTCCGTCGCAAATCGTGAAATAGTCGGTGTGCCCCGTGCTGAGGAGCAGATGCCCCAGGGCGGGATTAAGGATGCCGTCGCGTTTCACTCGTCATCCTCCGGAAACGCGACACCGGCCGATCGGTAGACGTGCCGCTTCTGATCGAGCGTGACTCGTTCCCGGAACGTGGGCTTGGCTCGTTTCAACAGGAGGCGCGTCGCGTCGGACGAGACCGCTACAACCTCCCACCCTCGCTCACCAAGGCTGGCCAGCCGCGATTCGGCCGTGGCGTCGAGCCAGCGGTAGTCCCAACCCGGTTGCTCTCCGCTCATACCGCTTGCCCCTTTTTGACCGCTGCGTCGTCCGAAAGAACCAGGTGTTCATCTAGGGTGATCGCCACGTCGGACACCACGCGCCCTTTGACTTCCTGGATGTGGCGCTCCAGGCTGGAGACCGCGGTGGTGACGTCGCCCGCGAGGAGGGCGTTGATGATCTCGCGATGGTGGCCGACCGATTGCCGGACCAATGATGGGAGGAAACTCCCCGCCTCCTGAAAGACGGCAATCTGCGCCCACAAACCCTGGACCAGCGCCGCCAGCCGTTTCCGGTTCGCCCGTTCGACCAATCGGCGGTGAAACGCCCGGTCGCTTTGCAGGAACTCGCTCGCGATCTGCTGGAGTTGCTCGCTCGAGTCCGCATGGTCGATTAGGCGCTCAAACTCCTCCAACTCTGCCAGATCCTGGCGGAGCTCGGCGGCGGACAGGTGTGGCGCGGCGAGACGAAGAGCCATCGCTTCCAGGACCGCTCGGAGTTCGTAGATCTCCGCGACATCTTCCGGCGCGAACGAGGCCACGTAAAACCCGCGGTTGGGCTCCGCCCGGGCGATGCCGTCCTGGACGAGCCGCTGCAGCGCCTCGCGCACGGGAGTGCGGCTCACGCCGAGTTCGTCGCTCAAGCGAAGATCGCTGAGCTTTTCCCCGGCCCGCAGATGCCGGTCGAGGATCCGCTGCCACAGGACCCGGTAGACCTCGTCTCCGAGCGTCGTCCAGGTGATCTCGGTGGGTGTCGACCCGCTCTCGAAGTTGGTCTCCGGCGTTGGCCGGCGTGTGTCGGAGCGTTCGGACGCCATTGTCATCGGGTGGTTCCCGCTTCGCTGAGGGCCTTGAGATGTAACCAACGCGCTACGACCTTGCCGATGTATCGTGGTTGAGATGACGTCAACCGTCGAGTCGATGTCGCCGCACCGGATGTGCCGTACTCGGTCCGATGGGCAGAGGTTGCGCTCGGGAAACTCGCGGGCCGATCCGCGGCGGCGGCGGCGCGGATCGGCCTTCGGCGCAACGCGCGGCGCCTTCGCTCGACATTGTATACAGATTACGAACCGTATCGACGGAGCCGGCTGCTGTCAAGATGATCACGGCATTCGTTAGAAGTGCGAGAGCAGCTCGGCGAAGCGGTGGAGCGTCATGAGCCGGGCCGGGTCGTCCGGCTCTTCAATATCCTGGTGCTCAAGGGACCAGGTGGCGCTGTGGGGGATATAGACCGCATTCAGGCCCGCCGCGAGGGCCGGGTTGATGTCGGACTTGGGTGAGTTCCCGATCATCCAGGTCGTCGCTGGGTTCCAGCCGTGGGATCGGGCCAGGCGGGAATACGTGTCCACGTCTTTCTCGACCACCACATCGACATGGGCAAAATAGTGGATCAGTCCGGAGCGCTCGACTTTGAGTTGCTGCTCCTCCAGATTGCCCTTTGTCAGGATCGCCATGGTGTGACGCTGACCGAGGTTCGCCAGGGTGCTTTCGACATCGGGTAAGAGTTCTTTCTCCTGGGTCAGGATCCGCTTGCCGAGGGCCTGTACCCTGGCGACATCCTCTTCGGTAACGTCTCCCTCGGCGAGCTCCCGGAACGTTTCGGACAGGCTGTGGGCGAAGCTCTCCGCGCCGTATCCCTGGATTCCGATGGTGGTGCGCTCGATGCGGTCGAGGACCTCTCGAACCTCCGGCGGCGTGAGGGCGGAGTGATTGAGGAGCGCAACGAACTCGGCAATCGCGCGCTCAAAGTAGATGTTGTTCTCCCACAGCGTGTCGTCGGCGTCGAAGATGAGGTGGTGCCCAGAGCCAGCGTACGTACGCATGATTCGGTTCCGCTCCCGTTGTTTTCCCGGCCCTTTTCGAAATACCGGTGCCCGCGGGGAGGATATAACGGTTGAAGCCCCCCGGACACTCGCCCAAGGAGCCGGACAATGCCACGCTATCGGCACGCAAGGAGTGCCGCCATGGAGACCCTCGACCTGACCGCCATCGAACGCCGGTTCCTGCTCTACCAGGAGAGCCGCAACCTCTCGCCCTACACCATCCGCAACTACCGCCAGCTCTTCGTCGAGCTCGGCCGCTACGAACGCGACCGCGGGGTGGCGCTCCGGGGCGACACCCTGTCCAACGACACCTTGCGCGACATCGCCGTGTGGCTGCGCCAGGCGCCGTTGCGTAAGACCCGCCACGGTCGCACCACCCGCAACGCCGGCGGCCTGTTGGTGCGGCTGCGCCAACTTCGGGCCCTGGTGCGCTGGCTGCAGGCGGAGGAGCTGGCCGACCCGTCGCTGACCGTCCGGCTGCCGGCCGTACCCCAACAGGTGCGCGAGGCCCTGACCGAAGAGCAGGTGGGGCGGCTCTGGCAGAGCCCCTACCTCACGGGACCATCCGCCCAGGCGGCCCGCAACCGGGCCCTGTTTGCCCTGATGCTGACCTCGGGGTTGCGCGTGGCCGAGGTGGCCGGGATCGAGGACCGCGATTTTTCGTTGGACGACGGCATCGTGGTGGTGACCGGCAAGGGCAACAAGGAGCGCTACGTGCCCATCAGCCGCGACACGGAAGCCCTGATTCGCGCCTGGATCGTTCGGCGGGACGCCGAGCCCGTCGAGGTGCGCGGCAACGGCCGCGGCAAGACCTTCGAACTGGCGCGCACGGGGATCCAGGAGCTGTGCCGTAAGATCAGCCGGGAGGTGGGGTTCGTCGTCAGCCCGCACCGCCTGCGGCACACCATGGCCCTCTCCTTCATCCGGCAGGGGATGGACCCGTTCCACCTCAAACGCATCCTGGGACACAAGCACATCGAGACGACGTTGGTCTACGTCAACCTCAACACCGACGACATCCGGCACAAACACGCCCAGTTCACTCCGGCCCACCTGGTGCCGCCGACCGCGACCGCAACAACCCAGCGCGCACGCACGCTGAGAGTGATGAAGGCAGGCTGAGTGCGAGCCGGCGGACACGACAGCGCTCCACAGAGGGAGTCGCGAGCACAAGGACTTCAGCAGAAGGTGCTTAGCACCATGGGCGGAGACACTAGGAGGCGCCTGGCCTGGGTGCAGCCAACAGGAGTCGAACCTGGGACCTCCCGCTTAGAAGGAGGGAGCGCCTAAAATCGGGCTTTTGGGGCTAATACCTACCGCCCAACTTACGCCAGACCCACCGCCGTCGCGGTGCCTATCTCCTGCCATCGTAGCATCATGCTGGAGCCATGCGCCTGCGACGGCGGAGGAGAAAGGGGCCGGGCCCGAGGCCCTCAGGAGGGCAAACTCGGGCAGCGACTTCCTTCCTACAGCGGGCCAAACCGCCATGCCCGCGTCATCCATTGATGCGATTCCGGGTATAAGGAGCGGGTTGGGGGGGTGCAACAGAGCGTTCCGGAGGTCTCGCTATCCGCGTCGAAGGCCAGTGCTGAGAAGGAGTGCTGGTCGAACGATCGGCGCACCGTTGTCGGTGCTCCTCCCGGGACGCCCTTCGACACGCACGGCGACCACGCCTTCGCCCGCGTCCTCCACGGCGACGCCGAGCGGGCGGGAATGACCGTGGCGCAGTTGGCGGGTTCCTGGTTGATCGAGGGCCCGGCGGTGAGCACCGTGGGCGCCAACGCGCACGGTGGGCGAGATTGACGAGGACGTCAGCCGACTGGTCAAGCGTTGAGCGCCGACCACGGGGGCGCCAGCACGGCGCCCCCGTGGCCGCTTAGGCGTTCTGGGCGGCGTCGATTTTCAGCGCCGCCTTCATGACGGAGCCGGACGCCATGTCGGCCAGGGCCCGGTTGGCGTCGTCGAGCGGGTAGAGCGTAAGCATCTTCCCCACGTCGAACCGCTCGGCAAGCCGCGGCAATGTGGCGACGTACCGAGCATAGTGCGCCTCGGAGAACGCCCACGACCCGTAGACCTTGAGCTGTTTGCGGGTGATGACGTGGGGGTTGATCGGCGTCGTCCCCCGGTCGGTGTACTGCCCAAGCACCAGGTACTGGCCGTTGCGGCGCGCCAGTTCGAATCCCTCGGCGACGGCGCTCGGCACCCCGGTGCACTCGAGCACGACGTCCGCGCCGCGGCGGCCGGGCGTCTCGGCCAGCACCTGCTGGATCCGCTGGTCGGCATCGGGGGTGGCGAAGATGTCGAGGTGGGCGTCGCCGACGCCCATCCGCCGCGCCAACTCGAGCCGGTTCGCCGGCCCGCCGACGAGGATCACCCTGGCCGCGCCGGCAAGGTGGGCGTACATCGCCGCGGCGAGCCCGACGGGTCCGCTCCCTTGGACCACCACCGTGGAGCCCACCCCGACGGTCGTCAATTCGAGGACCCCGTGGACGGCCGTCGGCCCCGCGCACCCGAGGGCGATCGCCTGATCCGGCGTGATCCCGGTCGGAAGCCTGAAGACGGCCGATCCGGGCTGGAGGTAGATGGCCTCGGCCCAACCGCCGGAGAGGCGAGGGCCTTCATCGAACCGCTGGTTGATCCCATAGACCTTGCGGTTTTCGCACAGCGTCCGTTCCTTCTCGACCACGCACCAATAGCACCGACCGCACGGGATGTTCGATGCCCACGCGATCGGGTCGCCCTCCCGCAGCGGCTGCCCGTTGAAGTCGGCCGTCACCCCTTGGCCGAGTTTCCACACCTGCCCAACCGCCTCGTGACCGAGGATGACCGGCGTCGGAATGGGCAGGTTTCCGTGGTGGAGGTGCACGTCCGTTCCGCAGACTCCCCCATACGTGACGCGGGCGACCAACGCCCCCGGCTCCGGGTTGGGCACCGGCGCCTCTTCTAGCGTCAAGGGCTCGTTGAAGGCGCGGAGCACCGCCCCGCGCGCCGTGGCTTGCATCGTGCGTTCCTTTCCGATTCTTACACCGCGCGCGACGCCATTGCGGACCACTCCGGTGCGCTACGGTTGTTCGCCAAAGTACTCCGTCCCGGGGCGGACGAAGGTCCTGGCCACGTCGTCGTTCACCTCTAGCCCGATTCCGGGCTTGTCGGTGAGCACGACGTGACCGTTTTGGATTACCGCCTGGTCCTGAATCGTAAGATCTTCCCAGCCGGGATAGTCGATCCAATGCCACTCCATCACCAGGAAGTTGGGAATGGAGGCACAGACGTGGGCGGAGGCCATCGTGCCGAGCGGACCGCAGACGTTGTGGGGCGCCAGCGGCACGTAGTAGACCTCAGCCATATTGGCGATCTTTCGGCATTCGGACAGGCCGCCACACTTGGGAATGTCGGGCATGATGTAGTCGACCGCCTGCTGCTCGAGCAGGTCGCGGAACCCCCAGCGCAGGTAAAGGTTCTCGCCGGAGCACAGCGGCACCGGCGACGACCGTTTCACCTCTCGCATCGCGGCGACGTTTTCCGGCGGCACCGGCTCTTCCAACCAGAGGAGGCGGAACGGCTCCATCGCCCGGGCCACCGCGATCCCGCTGGCGATGTCGTAGCGCCCGTGCATGTCGATGGCCAGGTCAATGTCGGGCCCGACCGCGTCCCGGACCGCCGCTACTCGCTCGACCATCCAATCGATCTCACTCGGTGAGGCGTGCCAGTTCCAGCGGTCGTTGCGGTAGCCCGCCTCGGTCTCGTCAACGTCGAACTTGAGCGCGTCGAATCCCAGCGCGACAACCTCCTTCGCCCGGGCGGCGTACGCCTCCGGCGAAAAGTCCTTGCCGGCGTGGCTGTCGCAGTAGAGCCGCACGGTGTCGCGGAACTTGCCCCCAAGCAGCTGGTAGACGGGCACGCCAAGGATCTTGCCTGCCAGATCCCAGAGGGCGATCTCGATGCCGGTCATCGCCGTGACCGTCGCGCCGGCCATCGCCCCGTCGAACAGCCGGCCGCGGCGCATCTTCTCGAAGAGCATGTCCACATTGAGCGGGTCTTCGCCGATGATGAACCGCTTCAGGGCATGGACCATGTGCGGGCAGCCTTCGCCGCCATGGATGCACTCGCCGTTGCCTTCGATCCCTTCGTCGGTGTAGATCCGGACGTAGGTTGAGTAGCCGTGTCCCTTGATCTCGGCGGTGCGTACGTCGGTGATCTTCATGCGTGTCCGGTCTCCCGCTCGAACTCGGCCAACTTCTCAGGCGACGGCGGGTAGTAGTCGTGGATCGACCCTCCTCCCGCGATCTTGAGCCTGATCCACTCTTCCAGGTCCTCTTTGTGGGGACCGTGGGCGGCAATCTCCTCCGCCAGGTGAAGGGGCATCGCCAGGACGCCCTCGTCATCGGCCAGGATGATGTCTCCCGGCAGGACCTGGACGCCCGCCATGTCGATCGGGAGGTCGTAATCGACTGGGGTCAACTCCCGGCCGCTATGGGCCGGATGGGTCGTCGCGCAGAAGACCGGCAGGCCGACTTCCCGCAGGAATGGGGCGTCGCGGACGGCTCCGTTGATCACAGCGGCGACCGTCCCTCGGTACTTCAGTCGGGTTGTGAGAATGTCGCCGATGATGCCGGAGGTGGGCACGCCCAGGGCGTCGACTAGGAAGACGTCTCCTGGCGAGATTGTTTCGATCAACTGGATCTCGGCCGAGCGGCGGCGGGCATCGGGATTCGGACCGCCTTCTGGCTCCCGGCGCATCAGATAGCGGCAGGTTCTGGCCCGGCCGACGAGTCGGATGCCGAGCCCGAGCGGCTGCAGCGGTCGCAGTCCTACCATGTAGGTGTTGCGCCAGCCATGGAGGAGCAGAAGTTGGCAGGCGGACGCCGTGCTGACCTTGGCCAGATCATCCCGGATCCGCCCGAGTCGATCTTCGTGCTCCTGGCTCCAGAACGGGGTGGACGTCATCGGCGCTCCCTTCCTGAGTTTCTGCGGGCCGGCACGTCCCGGCGATCGGCCGCTACGCGGTTACCCTGGTTCGCTCCAATCCCGCGGTCGCAAACGCGTCCGCCAGTACCTGGTAGGACTGGGTGGCGGCGGCGAGGGGATCATAGTCCGGGCGGCGCTGAACCATGATGCTGACTTCGACCACGATGTGCCCGGTGTATCCGGCATTGGCCATCCCCCGCAGGTAACGGGGATAGTCCATCTCCCCTTCGCCGGGGATCAGAAACTCGTGATTTGGGGCCAGGCCGCGCTCGTCCTTGACGTGGGTGTGGGCGCTGTGCGGGGCAAGGGTGGCGATCGTCTCGTCCATGTCCATACCCTGAACGTTGAAGTGGCTGATGTCGAAGTGAACCGTCAGGGCGTCGGAACGGATTTCGTCCAGCAGCCAGAGCACCTGGTCCGGACGGTGGATTGCGGCGCCGACGTGCGGTTCCACGCCCACCACCACGCCAAGGCCGTCCGCCTGCTCCGCGAACCGGCCGTACAGATCGACGAGCCGGCCCTTCTGGGCCTCCCAATCGGACGGTGCGCCGCCAGACGTTGTGCTCACCGTCAAGCGTTCGCCGGGCGACTGCACATCGGAGGCGATCTCCAGGTAAGAGCGAAAGCGGGCCTCATTCAGGGCGTGGGCAGCCGGGTCAGGGTCGAGCAGGGTGGTGTTGGCGCACAGGCCGCAGAGGTCCAGGTTGTGTTCGTCGTAGAGCTGTCGGATCCGGCGTCGCTCGTTGGCGTCCAGGGTCGCCCCGTCGGTGATCCAGCCGGGAATGACGGTCAGCTCGAGACCATCGAATCCTAGTCCGGCGCAGTGGGCCACGGCTTCATCGATCGGGACCGCCGGCATTCCCCAGGTGCTATAGGACAGCAGCATTGCTCACCCCCGAGAGACGTGAGACGTGAGAACCGAGGGACGGCCGAACGCCGTCAGTTGGTCAGGCCGAGGTGGTCGTCGATCTCGCGTTGGTAGGCGTCGATGGCGCTTGACTCGACTTCGGCGATCGAGACCGGGCGCTCCGCAATTTGTGATTCGAATAGGGCGTAGACAAGGGCGACGGCGCGCATGGCGGTCGCGCCATCGACTTCAGGGTGCTCGCCGGAGCGGACGCAGGTGGGCAAGTTCGTGGTGTTCGAGGGCGAGCAGCTTGCGATCGATGACGGGGAAGTCGAGGTCGTAGGTCCAGGGGCACTCCTGACCGAAGAGATCCGCCGCGACCGGGCTGAGCCGATAGCTGGGGGCGTAGTCCAGCACGCGCTCGTCGCAGATGTCGGTGCCGTCGTCCAACGTGAGACGGACGGGTTTGCCGTTGCGATCCCCGGGCGCGGCGATTGAGCCGCTCGTGCCAAAGACCATCCGGTGCCCGAACGGTAGACCGTGACCGGCGTAGTGGTCGGTCCACTGGCCGAGGGTGCCGTTCGCGAAGGTGATCAGGCCGAACATGGCGTCTTCGCCGGTCGCTTCGACGGTGGGAGGCAGCGATCCGGCCCATTTCGCGTAGTAGCCGCCCGGGCCACCCGTCTCGCGGGTGACGCGGATCGGCTCGTACAGCCGGGTTTGGCCGAAGGCGCTGGCGGGATCACCAAAGTAGTACTGGAGGATGTCGGCGCTATGGACGCCGGCGTCGAGGGTGAGCGCGCCGCGCAGCTTCTGGTGGCGCCAGGGGGTGATGAAGAGGTGGTCGCGACCGCGTACGCCCGTCTCCATGATGAACTGGCGGTCGCCGATCGCACCGTCGTCGAGCAGGGCCCGTACCAGCCGGTTGATCGGATCGCGCCGGAAATTCTCGGCGACCGAGAGGATGGCGTTGCCCCGCTCGGCCGCCGCGATCGCCAGGCGGCAACCGCGGATGGTCAGGGCCAGCGGCTTCTCGCAGAGCGTATGGATCCCCGCTTCGAGGAGCTCGGTGGCGGCGATGTGGTGGGTGCCGGTCTCGGTCGTGCACGAGGCGGCCTCGAGCCCGATCTCCGCCGCGACCATCTCCTTGATGCTGGAGAAGACCTGGGGTCGGCGACCAAGGAGGTCGCTGGCCTCGTCGGCGAGAGCGTTGGCGTTGGCGTCGTTCAGGTCGCAGACGGCGATCAGGTCGACGTTGTTGTGATCCGATCGCGCGAGTTCCGCCAGCCCAGCCAGGTGGCGCCGTCCCATACCGCCGCACCCGACGATTGCCAAGCGGACCCGTTCAGCCATGCCGATGCACCTCCACAATGTCGGACCGCGAGCTCGAAGGCGCGATCCTACCAAACCCGCTCGCCGGATGGGAACGCATTGAACGAACCCTGGGGCCCAGCGCTAGAGAGTCACGACCTCGCCGGACAGGGCAGATTCGTTGGCGGCAATCACCAGCCGGTGCGTCTTGAGCGCATCGCCATATGGTTGCCGAGTGGCTGACGCGTCACCGGAGATGATCGCCTGGAGAAATGTCCGCTGGAGGGTGCTCGGCGCATCAGTGAACGCATCCCGGCTGGCGGGAGTCGTCCAGACCGCCTCGTTCCAGGCCAGGGCCGCCTTGCCGTCGGCGGCGACGATCTCCAGGCCGCTGGACGGATCGATGCCGGGCTTGAGGGCATAGGTGCTGGCGTAGGAGCCGACTGCGCCGTTGGCCCACTGGATCGTCAGGCTGTAGGAATCCCAGTTGTCCCAGGTCGGTTGGCCGCGCAGGACCTGATCGGCGTAGCGGGCATAGACCGAGACGGCTTCGGTGTTCATCAGGTAGCGGCAGAGATCGAGGTAGTGGATGCCCCACTCGACGACATGGCCGCCTCCCCAGCTTCGCGACCAGTTCCCGGGAATGTCCGGCCCTTTGCGGTAGTTCCAGATGTGGGTCAGCGCGACCGCCTGATTGGAGAGGATTGCCCGCAACTCGTCGATCCCAGGGCCGTACCGCAACTGATGGCACACGTGGACCATGCGCCCCGCCCGGTCGGCCGCTTCCCCGATCGCCTCCGCCTCGGCCACGTTCAGCGTGATCGGTTTCTCCAGGATGATGTGGGCGCCGCGATCGAGGGCAAGCGTCACGTGTTCATGGTGGAGCGGTGGCGGGCTGGTGATCACGACGACGTCGGGCGCGGTCTGATCGACCATCTCGGCGGCATCGGTAAATGGGGTCGCGTATGGGGCTTCAGCTCCGACGAGCGTCGCCGCCCGGTCCTGGTCGATGTCCGCGATCCCGACGACCTGCCCGAGATCCTCGCAGTCCCCGACCGCGACTGTATGTGCGCGACCGCGTCGCCCCGCGCCGATCACTGCAACCTTCAACGCCATGAGGTCTCCCTTCCAGCTAACAGACGAACCACGGCAGTTATCCGTGGACCGGAAAAACGGCGAGGGCGGTGCCCCCAAAGATCCGCTCGACGTCGGCGTCTGACACTCCCGGGAGGCCCCGAATCCGGTCCATAGGTTGCCGTAGCGCGTTGGCGAAGCCTTCGCGGCTGCTGACCGGCGGGTAGTCGCTGCCCCACATCAGTCGGTGGGGACCGAAGGCGCTTACCGCCTGGGCCAGCAGGTCCGGCTCCGGCTGGACGAACGGGTTGGGCTCCGTCGCCGGGTTGGCCCGCTCGCAGAACTCGCCGAGGCCCGGGATCTTCATGAAGACGTTCGAGTAGCGCGCCAGCGCGAACACCTTCTGCCTATCCAAGCGATCACGCTCGGTGCGATCCGGGCGGTTGAGTGAGCCGAGGTGCTCGAGCACGATCGTGAGGCCCGGGAGCGCCTCGACCAGATCGGCGAACTCCGGCGCGGCGAAGTCCGACGCGGCTCCGGCGCAACTGATGGCAAGGCCGAGGCGTTCCGCTTCTCGCCAGATCAGCAGGGGATCGTCGCCCGGCGAGCGCGTGGTAGCACTGAGGCGAACGCCGCTGGCGCCGTCATCCACGAGCCGCCCGAGCGTTTCCGGAGCGTCGGCCGCTGCCGCATCGACCAGGACGACCGAGGCGAACCGCCCGGGAAAACGCCGCAGGCACTCGGACTGGTAATCGTTGTTGAACTGCCCCTGCATCTGGACGAGGACGGCGTGGCCGACGCCGTTCCGCTCCATCTGGGCAAGCAGCACCTCGACGGGCTCGTACCAGTATTGCGAGACGTGGCAATGGGCGTCGACGATGGCCATCCTCTGCCGTTCCTCCCTCTCCGAATCCCACCAGTTGCGTGCCGGTATACTCGACGCCCCGTCCGAGTCTGCGTCTGGAGGCCCCTCGTGAACATCGGCATCGTCGGGTACGGCTCGATTGCGCAGGATCATGCCCGGGCTGTGCTCGCCCTGCAAGTGGCCTCGAACGAGTCTGAGCTGCGCCTGACCTCGGTGATGGGGCCCCAACTGGAGCCAACCGACGCCTTCCGGCGCGAGTTCGGGATGGCGAGCGCGACGACCGATCTCGACGAGTTCCTGGCGAATCCCGACTTGGACGCCGTCATCATCTGCTCACCCTCGCCCGCCCACGCCGAGCAGACCGAGCGAGCACTGCGGGCCGGCAAGCACGTCCTCTGCGAGATACCGCTCGCGCTTTCCCTGGCCGAGACCGATCGTCTCACCTCCCTGGCGGACGAGGTCGATCGGCGCCTGATGGTCTGCCACACCAAGCGCTACGGCCCCGCGATGATCGAGGCCCGCCGGATGATCGCGGCGGGCGAGATGCACCCCCACGCGATCGTGGCCCGGTACATGTTTGGCCGGCGCGAGAACGTCAACTGGCGCGGCCGCCGTCGCACCTGGACCGACAACCTGCTGTGGCACCACGGTTGTCACGTGGTCGATGCAGCCCTGTGGCTCCTGGGCGTCCCCGAGCGAGGCGAGGCCGTCGAAACAGTCGCCCAGGTCGCACTCCCGGGGGCGGATCTGGGCATCCCCATGGACCTGAGCCTGGTCATGCGTACCCCGCGCGACCAGATCGTGACCGTGGCGATGTCCTACCACACCCACATTCCGGTCGACGACTACCTCATCATTGGCGAAACGACGACCCTCCTCATCGAAGACCGCGTCCTCCGTGACCAAGAGAAGGTCGTCCTGGAGGCCGGCTCCCAAGACCCTCGGACG
Organism: uncultured Chloroflexia bacterium; assembly: GCA_963724285.1. Lineage (GTDB taxonomy): Bacteria > Chloroflexota > Chloroflexia > Thermomicrobiales > UBA6265 > CAVRUD01. The sequence continues at coordinate 157,652 of CAVRUD010000003.1, forward strand.
CTACCTCATCCATTGCCCGCCAGGACGCGGAATTCTTCGCCGCGATCGGGGAGGGCCGCGAACCCGCCGTCTCCGGCCGCTCGGTCCGCCCTGCCATGGCCGCCCTTCAGGACGCACAGGACAGCCTGGATGCGCGACGTGCCGCTCTTGGAGAGGATGTTCGGCATCCTCGAAATCCATAGAGAAACCGGTTCAGGATTGGCCGGATGGTTTCGATTTTGGGGCGGACACCGTGTCCGCCAGCGCTGACCCCGGCGTCACGGACGGGAACGCCGTTCCCATTTCGTCATCAGCGATGAGCCGCCGGGCGGAGCACGGGGTCCACCCCTACAGGTCGTCGCGCTAACACGAAATCCCGCGCAGCCGTTGGGCAAGTCTTTGCGATCCGCCTGCCGTCGCTATGATGCCGCCGCACAGCCCCAGATCGAACGATGACGCGAACGGGAGCACGCAATGTCTGAACTGCCCGCCCCAGACGACCCCGCCGCTGCCGAGATCATTTCCCAGGCCACCGGACTCAACGCGGCGATCGCCGGAATCACAGTCCGCGACGTTCAGACGATGACCTTCCTGGCGCCTACCAGGGTCGGGCAAGGACGACGAGGGGCACGCCCATCCCGCGCCCGAGCGGTGGGTCGAGCGGACCCTGACCCGGGTGCGGACCTCGATCGGCGTCGATGGCTACTGTTTCGGCGGTTCGGCGGCGACCGCCGCGGTCGCCACGCAGACGATCGCGGGAATGGACCCGCTCGCCCGGGAGGCGATCTGGTACAAGCTGCTGCGGGGGCAGCGACTGGAGCGCAATACGCTCGACGATCGCAACCTCGCCGTCGTCGATTGCGCCCTGTGGGATTTCGCCGGCGCGTCTCACCGGCCTGCCGGTCCACAAGCTGCTCGGCGGCGCCCGCGACAAGGTTCCGGCCTACGCCAGCACGATGTGCGGCGACGACATCCCCGGCGGTCTCGACTACGCCGGAGGCCTACGGCGAGTTCGCGGCCGCCTGCAAGGCCCGCGGTTACCCGGCCTTCAAGCTGCACACCTGGATGTCGCCGCATGGCCCGGATCTCGACCGCGATATCGCGGCCTGCGCGGCCGTGCGCGAGGCGGTCGGGCCGGAGATGCGGCTGATGCTCGACCCGCACCACGACTACACCCGGAAGAGGCGCTGCGCCTGGGGCGCGCGCCTCGAAAAACTCGACTACTACTGGATGGAAGAGCCGATGGACGAGCACAGCACGTCCTCGTACGTCTGGCTCACCGAGCAACCTCGACCTGCCGATCTGCGGGCCGGAGACCGCCCACGGGCCAGATGTACACCCGCGCCGAGTGGATCCTGCGCGGCGCCTCCGACATCTCCCGCGTCGGTGTCTTCGATGTCGGCGGGATCACCCCGGCGATGAAGACCGTCCACCTCTGCGAGGCCTTCCGCCTCCGCGTCGAGATCCACGGCGGCGGCGCGGCCAACCTCCAGGTCCTGGGCGCGATGGAGACGCCCGGCGAGTACTACGAGCGCGGCCTGCTCCACCCCCACGTCGACCACGACGCCGAGACGCCCTGGCTGACCGACCTGATCGACCCGTGGATTCCGAGGGATTCGTGCCGATCCCGCAGGGGCCTGGATTGGGCGAGTCGATCGACTGGGATTTCATCAGGGAGCACACGGTGGTGCCTTGGACCGATTGACTGGGATGTGCGAGCCCGATGGTGCAAACCGTTGTTCGGTAGCGCCGGAATAACCCCCTAACCCCCGGCCCGCTTCCCCCCGCTCCTCCGTAGCGCAGCGGGGGAAGGGGGAGAACCGCCGCGTTGACCTGTAGGGGCGCATGGCATGCGCCCGGCCGCCGACCGCGTCGCCGCGACGACGGCACGGCGGAACCCGACCGCGATCCCGGGCTGGGGTGACCACACCGTGGCCCGGCCCAGCTAAGACGGGCGTATGCCATACGCCCCTACAACCTGTTCCGGCAAAGACCCGCCCCAGGATCCAGCGTCTCCCCCTTCCCCCTGCCGCGCTACGGAGGAGCGGGGGGAAGGGGGCCGGGGGGTTAGGGGGTTATCCCGACTCCGGAGAGCTACCAGAACGCCTCGCGGGGCTGACTGCGATCGGCGGTGGCGACCAGAACGTCGACCAGCAACCGCTCCAACTCGACCTTGGTCGCGGCGTGCTGCGGGCTCATCCCAGAGGTTGCGTTCTTCCCGCGGATCGTCGGCCAGGTCGTAGAGTTCGCCGGTGCGGACTCGATCTGTCGCGGGTGGGCCGTGGTGGACGATCAGCTTGTAGCGGTCTTGGCGCAGCATCGTCGCGTGGACGGGCGGGTCGTACGGGTGGCCGCTGTCCCGGTACTCGCAGAAGGCCCAGCCGCGGGTGGCCGCGTCGGCGTCGCCGCGGGCGAGCGGAAGAAGGCTCGTGCCCTGGTCGCCGGGGAGCGCTGGGGCGCCGGCCGCGTCCAGGACGGTCGAGCAGAGGTCGATCCACTCCACCAGGTCGGACCGTCGCTCCCCGGCCGGTAGGTGGCCCGGCCAGCGGAGGATCAGCGGCACGCGCACAGCCCCGTCGTAGAGCATCGGTCCCTTGAGCAGCACGCCGTGGTCGCCGAGCATCTCGCCATGGTCGCTGGTGAAGACGACGAGGGTCTCGTCCGCGAGGTCAAGGGCGGCGAGCGCGGCGAGGATCCGTGCGACCTCGTCGTCGATCAGGCTCACCATCGCGTAGTAGCCGCGGACGACCTCCCGCAATTCGTCCTCGCTGAAGTCGGCGAAGCCGCGGGAGTGACCGGCGTAGCTCGCGTGGGAGACCTGGCGAGAGGATCTCCGGCCGGTTCGCCAGATCGGCGGAGGTACCGGCTGGGCGCGGCAACGTCGCCGGGTCGTAGCGATCCAGATACTCCTGGGGAGCCACGAACGGATGGTGCGGGTCGTAGAAGTTGACGGAGAGGAAGAACGGCTTCGTCGGGTTGCGCTCGCGTTCGAGGAAATCGATGGTCCGCTCCGCTACCCAGTGGCTGTAGTGGGCCTCGGTAGGCATCGAGTCGAAGCCGAGCGGTCCGGTTCCGATCGGTTCCGGCCCCGGCTGGCGGGGATTGTCGAGCGCGGCGGCATGGAGATCCGGGAAGCGCTCGCGCAGCCAGCGGTGGTAGGCGTTCTCGGGTGAGCGATGCGAGGGGTCGTGCGCCCAGTCGAAGACCCGGTAGCCGTCGTCCTGGCGCGCCTCGGTCTGTCCCCCGAAGCATGGCGGCCAGGTGGAGTCTTGCCGATCAGGCCGCAGTCGTAGCCCGGCGTCCGCCAGCGTTCGGGTGAAGAGTGGCCGGTTCGGCGGCAATTCGACGCCGTTCGCCCACAGGCCGTGGCTCGAGACGTAGCGCCCCGTGAGAAGGCTGGCCCGCGATGGGGCGCAGACGGGGCTCTGCACGTAGCACTGCTCGAACAGCACCCCGTCCTCGGCCAATCTGTCGATGTTCGGCGTTTTGATGTGCGTCGTTTCCGTAGCAACCCAGCGCGTCGTACCGCTGCTGGTCGGTGCAGATCATGAGGATGTTCGGGCGCGCGCCTTCTGCCATGTCGCTCCGGAAGTCGTTGGGGTTGGTGAGCGTGAAGTCGATGATCGGACGATCTCGGGGGTGCGCCAGGTTGAAACCTGGCGCTAAACCTACGAAACCTCTCCGAGGTTGATCGCGTTCGCGGAGCGTCCCGCCCGCCTCGATCTCAGTCCCGGAGGGACTCCGTAGGTTTAGCCCCGGGTTTCAACCTGGGGTTTCTTATCCCTTCACCGACCCCGCCGAGAGCCCGGAGATCATGAATCGCTGGGCCAGGCCGTAGATGATCACCACTGGAATGGTGGTCATGATGCTGGCGGCGAACATCTGGCCCCAGGGGAAGATGTCGCCGATGACCATCATGCCAAGGCCGACCGGAAGTGTCCGGTTGGACTCTGACGTGATGAAGACGAAGGCGAACAGGAACTCATCCCAGGCAGCGGTGATCGCGAACATCGCGACCGCCATCAGGGCTGGGGTCATGAGCGGCAAGATGATCCTGAAGAAGGCCTGGAAGTGATTCGCGCCATCGATCAGGGCCGCCTCTTCAAGCTCTCGTGGCAGCGACCGGTAGTAGCCCATCAGGAGCCAGGTCGCGAACGGAAGGCCGAACGTCGGGTAGGCAATCATCAAGGAGCCGAGCGTATCGGTCAGCTTCAGATCATTGAAGATGCGGTAGAGCGGGATGAAGAGCATCACCGTCGGCATCAGGTAAGTGAACAGGATGACCGTCGAGAGGATGCCGGAGCCAACCCACTGCAGCCGGACTAAGGCGTAGGCGCCCAATGCACCGACCAGCACGGATATCGCGCAGGAGACGAGGGCAACCTGGACGGTGTTCCCGAACCAGGTCGGGAAGTCGGTCTCGGTCAGCATGAAGTCGAAGTGCTGGAACGTCCACGGAGACGGCCAGAAGACCGACTCGCTCGTACGCATCTGTTCGGGGGTTTTGAAGGCAGTAACGACCACCCAGTAGAACGGGAAGAGCATGAAGAGGAGCAGCACGCCGAGGATTGCGTAAATGCCGACGAACGAAAAGCGGCCGGTCAGCCTGCGCCAGGCCCCTTCCCTGTCCACATCGCCTCGCAGGTACACGCCCTTGATCCTGTCACCGACGAAGGTAAAACCGCGCTCGATCGTATCCAAGATGAGGTTGACGATGGTGAGGACCGCGCCGATGGCCATCTTGAACGGCCACATCATCACCGACCAGGTCGTGGCCAGCACGCCCGGGCGTGGCTCGTCGGCCATGCCCGTCTCGGCGCCCTGCATCACCCGACCAAGCACGATGATCAAGATCAGCAGGGCCGGCACGACCGACATTGCCACGGCCACCCCGGCGCTGTATCTCAACTGGCTGATAGCGTACTCATAGGACAGAATCGAGAATAGACGCGTGGCGCCTCCGGGGCCTCCACCGGTGAGGAGGAAGACCTGGCCGAAGGCGTTCAGGGTCCAGATGAGGGAGAGCAAGCTGGCCACGATGATCACGTAGCGCAGGCTGGGCAGGGTGATGTCGATGAAGCGGCGCCAGCCGTTGGCCCCATCGACCGCGGCGGCGTCGTACATCTCCGTGTCGATCGCCTTGAGACCGGCCAGGAGGACGATGGTGAAGAACGGAATACCCTTCCAGACGTTGACGGCGATGACCGAGGGCAGGGCCAGGTTGTAGTCGCCGAGCCAGGCGATTCCCGTATCGATCAAACCGAGTTTGAGCAGAAGCTGATTGAGGCCGCCAAAGATGGGATCGTAGATGCCGCGCCAGGTGAGGGCGGCGACGATATCGGGAATGATCCAGGGAAGCAGGATCAGGCCGGTGAAGACGCTGCGGAACCGCAATCGGCTCCAGTGCAGCAGGTTCGCGGCCAGCAATCCAATCCAGAATTTGAAGAAGACGGAAACCGTGGCGTACTTGACCGTGGTGACGACCGAATCGCGGTACTGGTTGTTCTCCCAAAGCCGTTGGTAGTTGTCCAGACCGACAAAGCCGCGGTTCGTAATACCCGTGACGTTGTAGAAGCTCAGTTTCAACGCCTGCAGCAGCGGGTAGGCGATCAACCCGAACAGCAGGAGCACCAGCGGCGCGATAAAGACGTAGGCGACCTGCCAGTCTTTCCCGAGGAACCGGCGCGACTGTTTCCAGAAGCTGCCAGCCGGCTTGATTTGGGAGACGATCGTCTGGCCGCGCGCGGTCTCGATAGCCACTGGCCTGCCCTTTCACGGAGACGTGAGATAAGAGACGCGAGACGTGAGAACCGAAAGCGCCATGCTCACGTCTCACGTCTCACGTCTCACGTCTTGGTTACTCGCCTTCTAGGCCGAAGTCCTGGTAGATCTGGACGAAGGTGTCGTGGTAGTTGGCGACCACTTCTTCAACCTCGCCGCCCTGGAGGATCTCCGACATCATGTCGGTGAAGAAGACGCCCTCGCTGATGGAACCGATCGCCTCGTTCAGCGGTCCTGGCCACTGCAGGCCGGTGAAGTCGGTCACGTTCAGCGCGATCTCTTTGCCCGCCATCGAGACGGGGTTCTCGGTGATGATCGGGTTTTCCCACCGGTTCGCGTAGGCCGGAAGGGCGTAGCCGGTGGAGATCGACCAGATCCGCTCCTGCACTGGCTGGGAGAGGAAGTGGCGGGCGACATCGTAGACGGCCTCGGGGTTCTTGGCGTCGGTGATCAGGTAGAACCTCATGCCGCCGGTCATCGATCGAGCCGGGCGTTGTCGGTGATCCGCACCGGGTAAGGGCACGTAGGAGATCTGCTGCCAGAAGGGCACGTTGTCGAGGACCGCCTTGGCGTAGACGGTGCCCGCGTTCTGGGTAAGCGCGATCTGGCCGGCCAGGAAGGCCTCGTTGTTGTTGGTGTCCGTCCAGGAGAGGATCCCCGGTGGCAGCATCGGCTGGTACTCCTCGGCGGAGTACGTGTCCTTCAGCCAGGTGAGGCCGGCGATCGTCTCCGGCGAGTTGAACGTCACCTTCTGACCGGACTCGTCCTGGACGTGGCCGCCGTGCCGGAAGATCACGTTCTGGACCATGCTGTTGCCGTCGCCGGAGCGGTTGATGGTCATGCCCCAGCCCCAGCGGTTATTGGCGGCGTCGGTGACGGTCAAGGCCGCGTTCCGCATCTTGTCGTAGGTTTCGGTGTCGGCCATTCGGGTCCAGCCCGGCCTCAGCGAAGTAGTCGGCCCGGATGTAGTAGCCGTTGGCGCGGGAGAAGAACGGCAGGGCCATCCACTGCTCGTCGATGAAGCCGTCGAGCTTCGCCCCGTAGATCGGCTCGCCGTACAGCTCGGTCATCTCGGCGACCAGATCGTCGACCGGCTGAACAAGGCCGAGGGTATGGAGGTTGCGGGCGCCGACGTCGTGGATCAGCAAGTCCGGCGCATCACCGGCCTGGACGCCGCCGAGCAGCTTCTGGAAAAGGTCGCCGCCGCCCTGGTAGCCGGCGACGTCGGTGATCTCGACGTCCCAACCGCTGGCATCGGCGAAGGCCTGGAGCTCCGACTGCATGAACGCGTTGTGGTCGGGGTGGAAGTCGGCCTTCAGCAGAATCCGCAGCGGCCCGTCGAGCGTCGCCGTAGACGGGGTGCGCGGGATGTCCTCCTGCATGGCGGCATTGGCCGCATAGCCTCGCCGGAACATCGGCGCTGCCATCGCGCCGGCACCGACTGCCGCTGACCCTTGCAAGAGCTGCCGCCGTGAGAGGTGACCCAAACCACGCGTGGTACGCCGGCCCATATGCCACTCCTTCTGTGCGCTACGCCCTCCGTCCATCGGAGGCGTTGACGACCATCGTCATGTCGCGTTCTCGCATCGGCACCCATCGTTGGGTAAGCGAATTCAACGCGTCGTAGCCAGGAATCGAGGGGTATTCTTCGGGTACGTGGGGATTCGATCTCAACGAATCAAAAATGCTCGGGGACGCCGATGGTGGGCGTCGGGACTCTCATTGCCCGTAGAGGTCTTTCATGGAGTGCAAGCACCCTCGCGGCGGAATGCCGAACTTATACGTTTCTGAGCATACGTCTGTCAATACCGAAGCGGTTTTGCAGTGGCTCTATGCCCCGGATCTCGCTGCCAATATTGCATCATCGGCATCCATTTACTTGGGCAAGCACATTTGTGGATGACTCCGCCCAATGGATGTAGCCGACTTCACTCCCAGAACCCAGGTGTTAGATCATATTCTGTGTGTCCAGAACAATTGACGGTGACTTGCGGTAAACGTATAGTGCGGCACCCGTTTGCGATGTTCCGCGAACGCGGCAATGGTTAAGCTGCCCGGCTCTTCGTCGAGCCGGCCCCCCTCCTGTCGCTGTAGAAAGGAGACCCTTCGATGTCGAATCCTCGTGAGCGTCGTCCCCTCGGAGTTGACCGCCGGTTCTTTACCCGGCGTGGCGTTCTCAAGTCGATGGTCGTCACCGGCGGCGCGGTCGCCTTCGCCGGCTTCGGCAAGGCCCCCAAGATCGCGGCCCAGGACCAGGTTACGCTCACGCAGTGGGTCCATCAGTACGGCGAGACCGGGGTCGAAGACGCCGTCCGCCGCTACGCTGAGCAGTACACCGAGGCCAACCCAAACATCGCGATCGAGATCAACTGGGTCACCGGCGACTACGGGGCAGCCCTGAACACGGCCCTCGTCGGCGGAACGGCACCGGATGTCTTCGAGGTGGGCACGCAGCCGTCCCTGGACATGGTCCGACAACGGCCAGATCGCCCCGCTCGACGATCTGTTCACCCCTGAGGTCCTGGCCGACTTCAACCCTCGCGAACTGGCAATGAACACGATCAACGGCAAGATCTACGGGATCAAGAAGGTTGTAGATACCGGCCTGCTTTGCTCCCGTACGAGCCTGTTGGAGGCGTGCCGGCGTTCAGCATCCGACGACGATGGACGAGGTTATCGCCGCCGCCCAGGCGCTCGACACCGGTCGAACGAAGGGCATCTACCTCGGCCTCGACGGCGGGCATCGGCGCTCTCGCCCACATCTTGCCCTGGTCGGCCGGCAGCGAATTCGTCGACCCGGAGACCAACCAGGTCACCTTCAACAACGAGCGCACGGCCCTGGCCTACACCAAGCTGCAGGAGCTGCGCGCGACCGACACGGTGCTGCTCGGCGCTCCGACCGAGTGGTGGGACCCGTCGGTCTTCATCCAGGGGCAGGCGGCGATGGCATGGGCCGGTCTCTGGGCGATGCCCCAGATCACGAGCGAACTGGGCGAGGACTTCAGCGTCGGACCATGGCCGGCGCTCGACGCCGAGGGCACCCCCGCCACGTTCATCGGCGGCTGGTGCGAGTGCGTCAATGCCAAGGGCTCGCAGCTTGAGGCGGCGAAAGCCTACGTCAAGTGGCTTTGGATCGAGAACGCCGAGGTCCAGACGGACTTCAACCTCTCGTACGGCTTCCACGTCCCGCCGCGCATCAGCGTCGCCGCCGGAGCGACCGCGCTCCAGGAAGGACCGGCTGCTCAGGCCGTCACGATCCTCAACGACTACGGCCGGGCCCAGCCGGCGGTGTGGACCGGTACGGTTAACACCCCGCTCATCGACGCCGTGACGAACATCGTCCAGAACGACGCCGATGCGACGGAGGAACTCTCCAACGCCGCGACCAGATGCCAAGAGGAGATCGACCGGCTCGTGCAGTAGATTCCTTGGCCGGATTCACAGCGTTGGTTGTCCCCTCATTGACGTAGAGCCTTACTCGTCCGGACCCCGCGGGAAATCGCGGGGTCCGGACGGGCGGCTTGGGCAAGCCGGCAGATCGCGGCGCCCATCGGCGGGCGGGAAGGAACGGGGCCATGGCGTCTGAAGGCGTCCCAGCGGGTAACGTCCGAGCGTCAGCGCTCGCCCGCAAGCGGCGCGAGTGGTCGGCGACGATTGCGTTCTGGGCGTTCATGAGCCCGATGCTGATCGGCATTGTCGTCTTTACATTCGTCCCGATCGTCTGGGGCTTCTTGCTCAGCTTCGCCGAAGCGCGCCTGACCATCAGCATTTCTAACTGGGTGTGGTTCGAGAACTACTAATTCCTCCTAAGTGACCCAGTCTTCCGCGAGGCAATGCTCACCGGGGTGATTTTTACCGCGTTCATCGTCCCGACGACGTTCTTTGTTTCGCTCGGATTGGCGCTGCTCGTCAACACGGTCACCAAGGGGCGCGGATTCTTTCGCACGGCCTTCTTCATTCCGACCGCGGTTTCCTACGTCATCGCCGCGCTCATTTGGCGGATGAGCATCTTCAACGGACTTCCCTACGGCCTCGCGAATCTGGTGATCTGGGAGTTCAACGTCGATCCGATCGCCTGGATCGGCACGACGGACCCGCCCTGGCATTGGCTGGTGTTGGTGTCGGTCCGCCTCTGGTTGCAGGTCGGCTTCTTCATGGTGATCTTTATCGCGGGTCTGCAGGAGATCCCCAAGGATCTTTACGAGGCGGCGTATGTCGACGGAGCCAAGCCGGGCTGGACGACGTTCCGTACTATCACTCTGCCCCTACTCAGTAACACTTCCATTGCGGTGATCGTGCTAAACATCATTGCGGGGTTCCAGGCGTTCGACGAGTTCTACAACATCCTTGTCGGCGCGGCCGGGATGGGAGGCAACGTCGATCTCGCTCGGACGCCGCTTCTGTACCTGTACGGCGTGGCCCTGGTAGGGCAGGACTATGGACGAGGCTCAGCAGGAGCATTCCTACTTATGGCGGTTATCGTCATTGTCACGCTTCTCCAAGCTCGCTTCCTCGGCTTCGGCCGCCAGCGTTAGGGGTACGGAGATGGAGTTAACCTCACCGCGGACAACAGAGAGCGCACAAGGTGACAGCACGTCCGACCCCTCGCACGCTAGTTGCACGTTATCTTGGCAATGTTGCGCTGTACGGCGTGCTTATCATCCTCACGGCGCTCTTCATGGTGCCGTTCTACGTGATGATCCGCAACGCGCTGATGACCCAGCAGGAGATCACGGCGTTCGAGTGGAAGTGGTTGCCGTCCGATCCCCAATGGGGCAACTTCAAGAAGGCCTTTACCGACACCGAAGGCGGGTCGATGTGGACCGGCCTGCGCAACTCGGCGGTGATCTCGATCGTTGACCGTGGTCTTCCAGATGCTGTTTGCCTCCATGGCCGGCTACGCACTAGCGCGGATTCCGGCTAGGGGAAGCAACCTCGTCTTCGCGATGCTTCTCTCGACCCTGATGATTCCGGGAGCCGCCACCTTCGTGCCGACCTACGCGGTCGTGGCCAAACTCGGCGGGGTGGGCACGCTGTGGGGAATCATTGTCCCAGGACTCTTCAGCGTCTTCGCGACGTTCCTCTTTCGCCAATTCTTTCTCACGTTTCCGGTTGAGCTAGAGGAGGCTGCGCGGCTCGACGGGGCAGGGTACCTTCGGATCTACGCGAACATCCTAATGCCGAACGCCAAGGGGATCCTGATGGCCCTTGGCGCGCTGAGCTTCGTCGGCAGTTGGAACGGCTTCCTCTGGCCCCTGGTCGTCGGTCAGGTTCCCTCGGCGTACACGGTCCAGGTTGTGCTCTCGCGCTATATCACCGCCCAGGTCATCAACCTCCCGCTCCTCTTCGCGAGCGCGCTCATCGCCGTCGCTCCGCTGGTCGTCGTTTTCCTGGTCATGCAGCGCTACATCGTCCAGGGCGTGAGCCTGTCGGGAATCAAGGGGTAATCGCCGTCTTCTGGAACGCCGGGTTGAAAATCGGCGTCGGCGGCGAACAGGAGGAAACGGTCTCGTGAAGATCACCGATCTGCGCCTGCGGGAATTGACCGGCGTGATGGAGTTTGAGGGCGATTTCTGGGAGGAGCGCCTCATCCGCCCGATCGATGTCTACCCGGAGCACAAGGCGCAGCGGGCCTCGAACACGACCGGCGCCCCGAAGCGGATCGCAGACGGCAAGTACCAGATGCGCTCCGTCTTCCTCGAGATCGACACCGACGAGGGCGTCACGGGACTCGGCGGTCCGGTGGCGATGGACGTCGCCTACATCATCGATCAGGCCTTCCGGAACCTGCTCATCGGCGAGGACCCGACCGCGACCGAGCGGCTCTGGGACAAGATGTACCGGGATGCCGTCCACGGCCGCAAAGGCCCAAGCATGATGGCAATCAGCGCGATCGACGCCACCCTCTGGGATCTGAAGGGCAAGTGGCTGGGCCAGCCGGTCTACAGGCTGCTCGGCGGCCCGATGCGGGAGTCGATTCCCGCCTATGCCAGCATGCTCGGCCATTCCCTGGAGACCGATCTGGTCCGCCAGCGGTCGAAGTGGGTCGTCGACCAGGGCTACACCGCCACGAAGTGGTTCCCGCGCTACGGTCCGGTCGATGGCCGCGAGGGAATGAAGAAGAACGTCGAGCTGATCGCGGCAATCCGGGAGACGGTCGGGCCGGACGTCGAGATCATGATCGACGCCTGGATGAGCTGGACCGTTGCCTACACGCTGGACATCGCCGACCAGCTGAAGGAGTTCCGGCCGCGCTGGATCGAGGAGCCGGTCCAGCCCGACAACATCCCCGCCTGCGCCGAGATCCGGCGACGCTCCCCGATCCCGACGGCAACCGGCGAGCACGAGTACACCCGTTGGGGTCAGAAGGAGCTGATGGACGCCGGCGCCGCCGACCTGCTCCAGCCGGACACCTACTGGGCCGGGGGCATCTCCGAGCTGATGAAGATCGCGGCCATGGCCCAGACCTACGACCTGCCGGTCATCCCCCACGGCCATTCCGTCCCGGCCAACATCCACCTCTCCTGCGCGCTGCCGATCACCACGATCCCGTTCGTCGAGTTCCTGGTGAAGTGGAATCAGGTCCATCAGTTCTTCTTTACCGAGCCGGTGGTGCCGGTGAATGGGATGGTGACGGTGCCGAAGGGCCCCGGCATGGGCATGTCCCTTGACGAGAGCAAGATCACCTCCGAGCGGCTCCTGACCTGGGTCGAGCGGCCCGTCGCGGTTGACGAGGTGGAGTAGGATAGACCGGCCGCGCGGTGTAGGGGCGATGCAGCATCGCCCTGCCTCCTGGGCGGCGTTTCCGATGCCTCGCAGACGCGCGGCCGGCGACCGGGCGAGCATGCCTCGCCCCTACGGGTACCCATGCCGAAGCATCGACGCCATGGCGTGATCGAGAACTCGACGAGGCGGCCCGGACAACGTCGTCCGGGCCGCCTCTCGCTGTTTGGGTGTTGCTCGCGCTTCACGCTACGATGGATGAACCGAATCGACGTTTTCGGCAACAGACTAGATAGAGATGGACGATGCAACCCTGATCGCCGCAGTCGCTGACGGCGACCACCACTCGCTGCGAACCCTCTTCGATCGGCACGCGCCATGGGTGGCCGCGCGGCTTCGGCGAGTTATGCCCGCGGATGCCGTGGAGGATGTCCTTCAGGAAACGTTCGTCGCGGTCTGGCGCGGCAGCAGCAAGTTCAGCGGAGAGGGCTCCGGCGAAGCATGGATCTGGGGCATCGCCCGGCGACAGGCCGCGCTCTGGGCCCGCAAGCACGGCCGGCCGATGGCCAATCTGGAGGACGGGGACGCCCGGATGACCGACGATCCGGCCATGATCGCGATCCGGAACGCGGATCTGGAGAAGGCGTTGGCCTCGCTTGGACCGCACGGCGACCCGCAACGGGAGTTGGTGCAGATGATCTACGTCGATGATCGATCGGTGGGCGATGTGGCGCACGCGCTCGGCATTCCGCAGGGCACGGTCAAGAGCCGCCTTTTCGCGGCCCGGAAGCGGCTCCGCGAGGCGCTGCTGGGTGGGAGGGCCTGAGATGATGCCCGAATCCAGGCAACCATCCCGATCCGAAACCGGAAGCCGAACTCCGGGCGCTCGGCATCGACCTCGAGCGGGTCTGGACCGGCGTTTCCGGCGAGATCTGGTCTCGCGACATCGGCCCGGTCGAACGGCTCGCGGCCCGATTGTTGCGCTCGCCGGGGCTGGCGCGGGCGCTGGTGGCGACGCCCTCGTTGATCCTCTCCTGGATCGTCGCGACCATCGTTGTCCTCGGCATCGGAGCGGTCGCCAGCCAGCAGACCGGCACACCCTGGGTATCCCTTCTCTCGCCAGCTTTGGCCGGCGCCGGCATTGCCTACGCCTACGGCCCTGGCATCGACCCTGCCTTCGAGCTGAGTCAGTCCCTCGCCGTCTCCCACCGCCTGGTGCTGCTCACCCGCGGCCTCAGCGTCTTCGGCTTGAACGCCCTGCTCGGCATCCTCGCCTCGCTCGTCGCCGAGGGCGCCAGCGGCCTCACCTTCGGCTGGCTTGTGCCGATGACCGCCGTCTCCGCCCTCGCCCTTGCCGCCGCGACCGTCAGTCGCTCCGCCAACGTCGGCGTCGCGATCGCCCTCGGCGCGTGGTCGATCGTCGTCCTCGGCCGGGCCTATCCGGAGCGGTACATGGCCGCGGCCGTCGATCCCGGTTTGCTCACCCCCCTTTACCTGGCAATCACGATCGGCTGCATTGCCCTGGCGCTCTTCGCGACGAGCGGACATCGAAATGAGGTATTGCGATGGCAATAGACGTGCAGGCGCGGGCGCTCACCCAGCGCTTCGGTCGAACACAGGCGCTGAACGGGATCGATCTCGCGGTCGGGCCCGGCGTCTTCGGACTCCTCGGGCCGAATGGCGCCGGCAAGACGACCCTGCTGCGGACCCTCGCGACCATCTTGAATCCGGCCGGCGGCTCCCTCCGTCTGCTCGACCTCGATCCAACCGTCCCCGACCAGCGACGTATGATCCGGCGTCGCCTCGGCTACCTCCCCCAAACCCTCGGCTATTACCCCAACTTCACCGTCGCCGAGTTCGTGGAGTACTTCGCCCTGCTCAAGGAGATGCCGGCCGACAAGGTCAACCGGGCGGTCGCCCGCGCGATCCAGCGGGTCGGCCTCGAAGATCGCGCTCGGTCGAAGCTGAAGACCCTCTCGGGCGGCATGCTCCGCCGCGTCGGCATCGCCCAGGCGATCGTCAACGACCCCGATCTGCTCCTGCTCGACGAGCCCACCGCCGGCCTCGATCCTGAACAGCGCGTCAGCTTTCGCGGCCTCCTCCGCGAGATCGGACAAGAGGGGGTCGTCATCGTCAGTACCCATCTCGTCGAAGATGTCGCCGCCGCCTGCTCCACCGTCGCCCTGATGAACGGAGGCCGCATCGTCTACCACGGCACGCCCGACCAGCTCGCCACCGCCGGCCAGAACGGCGCCGGTACGGGTGATTCGGCCCTGGAGCGCGGCTACACCCGCGCCCTGGCGGAGGCCCGCGCATGACCGTGATAGCAGGACGACTCTTCTGGATCGAGCTGCGGCGGAGCACCGCGCTGCTCGCGATCCCGGTGCTGATCGGATTGGCCTTGCTGGCCTGGTACCTCTTCCAGCAGGACGAGCAGCGCGTCAGCTATCACTGGCCCGACGCCAGTGAGGATATCGGCGTTGCGGCGATCTTCCTTGGGCCCGCCGCCGGGGGACTCGCCGCCTGGGCCGCCGGCCGCGACCGCCGGCACGGCCTGGGCGACCTGCTTTCGACCACGCCGAGACCGGCTGTATCCCGCGAGCTCAACCTGCTCTCGGCCACGGCGGCCTGGATCGTCGTCGCTTACGTCGCGGCCGGAATCTACCTCGGCATTACGACCGCGCTGAAGGCGACCTGGGGCGGACCGGTCCTGGCGCCGATCATGATCGGCGTTCTCGCGATCACGGTTCAGGCGGCGATCGGTTTTGCCGCTGGCTCCTATGCCGTCTCTCTCATGCAAAGCAGGCTCATCGCCGCGCTCGTTCCGGTCGTGCTCTTCCTTGCCGAGCTGGTTCCTGTCCTGATTCAGGGAGGAGTAGAGCAGGTCGGGCCCAACATGACGGCGGACACCCGTCCTTATGAGAACCTGTCGGTAGTATCCATGATTCAGAGCCTTGGCGGATCGATCTTCTGGTCGTCACCGACGGAGATCGCCTGGGCTGCGCTCGCCTTGCTGGGTGGCGTCGGCGCGCTGGCGCTGGCGTTGATCCTGCTGCGCCACCGGCCCCGATCCGTCGTCGCCTGGGGAGTGGTGCCGCTGGCGGGCGTCGCCGTCCTCTACGGCTGGACCCAACTGGTCCCGGCCCCTGTATTCGGCAGTGATTACCAGTCGTCACACGCCATCGCCTACGAGCCTGCCTGCGTGCAGCGATCGATCCCAATCTGCGTCCATCCAGCCAACGAGTCGTATCTGGACGAAACCGCCGATCTGATCGACCCGATCGTGCGGCCGCTCGCCGGCCTTCCTGGCGCCCCTTTGCGGGCCGAGCAGATCCGGGAGCCGAAAGGTGAGGATCTGTTCTCACTCAGTTCAGACTCGCCCGAGGTCGTCCCCGCGCTCCCCGCGGACGCGGGCACGTCCTATCAGTCTGTGGCGACCGCAGCCGCCGTCGGCGCGGTGCGGAACCCTTCCGACGATCCCTTCGCGATAACTGCTGCCCAACGTGCGATCGCCACCTGGCTGATGCGCCAGGCGGGTTGGCCAGATCTGGACGTGCTCGCCGAATTCGTGGGCATACCCGGCGTCTCGTCCAGAACCGACTACGAGCAAGCGTTGGCTGAGATCAGCCTCGCCGCGGACCGCTTTGCCGCCCTCACACCGGCCGAGCAACGGTCGTGGCTGGAGACCAACCTCACTACCCTCCGGGCCGGTACCCTCGATTTGGAGGACCTCCCTTGACCGTCCTGGACGCTCGTCTCGCCGTCCTTTTCCTCCGCTCCCGCCAGACTACGCCAATCGTCGTTTCCCTGATCGCCGTCGCCATCGTGGCGGGGCTGGCCCTGGGCGCCAGCAACAACGACGACCTCACCCGAATCCTGCGGATGGTTGTCCCGCTTGCCGCCGCGGTCGTGATTGGTGCGGCCACCGGCTCGCCCTTTGGGGAGGCCGAGCGCACCGCCAGCCGCGCATTGCCGCCGGTCCGCTTGGGCCACCTGCGCTTGCTGATTGGAGCAGGCGCCGCGCTCCTCGCGCTCGCGGCCCTGGTGCCGGGGGAGGATGGCTACGGCACCCTGCTTCGCAACGGCGCGGGCCTGGTGGGCATGGCTTTGATTGGAGCCCGGCTGGTGGGCGCGGGATTTTCCTGGATGCTCCCGCTCGTCTACGCCGCCGTCGTCTTCGCCGACTTCCTCGTCAAACCAGACCGAGACGCATCCTGGCGCTGGCCGCTCCAACCGTACGACGATGCAGCTTCGTGGCTGATAGCCGTTGCGTTCCTGGTTGCCGGTCTCGGCATGGTCGCATGGCATGGTGGCCGCGATACCGGCGCGGATTCCACGGTCTAGAGCGCTCGGCGGAACGGTTGACCGCGTGTCCCCGGCCGCGCGGGGCGCACGGCCCAGGGTTGGCCAAGGTTGGCCCCGGCTGAACCGGACAGCCGCTCCGAGGCGAGCGGCGACGGCGGCCACGGTGTTCGGCGAGCGCATTAACGCTCCCTACGGGATACTTGCCCCGCGCGATCGCGCGCCGGCCGCCTCTCAGCGGTCAGTTGGTTCGGTAGCCAAACAGAGGGGCAGGTCCGTGGCGCCGGCTGATATACCGCTTCTGCAACCGCTCTACCCCGAGAGCGTCGACCAGGGCGATCCGTTCATCATTGAGGTGCCGGAGAGTGCAGGGGCACGATTCCGATTCTATGTCTATACCACCGGTGAGGATCCGGCCGGCGGCCGGGCGTTCCCGGTCTACGGCTCGAACGATCTAGCGACCTGGCAGCGATTGGCCGAGACACTGGAAGTCGAGGCGTTTGCCGCCCACTGGGCGCCGTGCGTCACGCACGTCCCGGAGCTCGATATGCCCTTCGTGATGCTCTATTCCCGCGCGATTGGTGTGGGTGAGCAGGGACATATCGGGCACATGATCCGGCGGGCGCACAGCGCATCCCCGGAAGGGCCGTTTACCGACTCCGGCCATGTGCTCACCGCCGATCTGGACTTTGCCATCGATCCTGACGTCTATCGCAAGCCGGACGGCTCGCTCTGGATGGCTTACGCTCGCGATTTCGACCAGGACGAGCCGTACGGCACCGGCGTAGTCGAGGCGCCAATCTCCACCGACCTCACCCAGATTACCGGTCCGGCCCAGATGCTGGCCCGGCCGCAATTTGACTGGCATGTCTACGAATCGGCCCGGGTGATGCCCTGGAAGTCGATTCCCGGCGTCGATTGGGGGACAGATACGGTGCGCTGGCACACGGTGGAGGCGCCGGTCGGCGGCCTGACCACCCCGGATGGCCGGCCTGCCTACCTATATAGCGGCGGCTGCTTCTGGGGTTACTACGCCGTCGGTGCGCTGGTGCCTGATGACAGTGGCACGCTCGTCGATGTCACCGACGGTGAACGAGGGTTTGTCATCCGGCCCCGGCCGGAGGACGAGTTCTTCGCTCCGGGGCATTGCTCATGGCTTCGCCTCGGTCCGGACGAGGAGTACCTGATGCTCCACGCCCGCTTCGGATCTCAGGACGCCAAGCGCCAGATGTGCCTGGCCCGGTTGCGATGGACGGCGGACGGCCTGCCCGTCGCGGACACTGCGAGCTAGTTTCGTATTGCCCCGGGGACATTCTGCGACTCGGCACCGCGGTGTGGTAGGTTCTCAAGCGGTTGTCGCTCGCGCTCTCGCCGCCGCGCCGTAGGGAGATCCTAACCCCGTGAGATTCGTCCTTGCGATCGTCGTTATCGTTCTGGTCATCATCGTGGTCGCCGCGATCGCGTTGGCGATTGCGATCGCCATGCAGCGCCGGTCGTCGCGACGCTTCGCCGAGCTTTTCGGCGACGCCGACGACATCGTCCGGCGCTGGGGAGACGACTCTCGTCCCACGCGGCGGTTGGAGCGCCTCATCGACGATCGTCGCACCCCCTCCTCGGCCCGCAAGCACCTTGACCGCCTCGTGCGGTATCGCCATTCGCCCATCGTCCTGGCTCCGGATTGGGTTCCCGTCCTGGGTTGGTTCAACGAAGGGACGATCGAGTCCTATCTCCTGCGCCAGGCCTGGAAGACGCTCCCGCCCGAACTCTGGGCGGAGTACTTTCCCTCGACCGTCCCCGCAACCTCTCCGGTTCGGGCCGGTGATTCCGTGAGCCCGGCGGGGCCGGCGCCATCCCGCGAACCACAAACACTCGCTGCCCGGCTGGCGGAGTTGGACAACGCTGGCAACTACCCCGAGTTACTCCGCCTGCTCGACCGGAGGATGCCGCCCTGGCCGGTCGGCGCTTCGTTGATCGAAGTCGCCAGGGAGATCGTCGAGCTGGAGCGCAACGTCGCTACCGGCCGCACGAGCTCCGTCCCGGAGGCGGTCACCTCACGGTTGGCGGCAGAGTCGCGCACCGCCGCGGGAGCACTCTGGGACCTTGCGGACAGGGTCGTTGCCGCCGCCTCGTATGGGATTGAGACGGACCGGATGGCGGATCACCTGGAGCGCGAGAACGCGAAGCTGGTCGAACTCCGAGCGGCGATCCGCGAGGCCCGCACCGGCCTCGCCGAACTCACCCTCTCAGGCGGAAGTCGTTCCACCGACGTGGACCGGGCCGAACGGCGTTTCCGCGCCCTGGCCGCGACGGCGGCCGAGCTTCAGGAGATGGATGGACTCTAGGGCGCGGAGAGGGAAGGTTAGCCGCGTTACGGGGTCGCCCGGGGCTCACGGCCCAAGGTTGGCCCGGGCTAAGAATGACAGCCTCTCCGAGGCTAACGAAGTGCACACTCTAGCTTCGGAGAGGCTGTGACGTTGAGCCCGGGCCAACCTTGGGCCAACCTTGGGCCAACCTTGGGCCGTGAGCCCCGGGCGGCAGGGGATGCCGTGTCCCCGTTCCCACCGTGTCGCCATTTTCCGGGCGACAAGCGGGCGTGATTACCTGTTGCGGGCGATGGCGCCGCATTTGATAACGGTCTCCACCGGGTTGTGGCCGAGGCGGTAGGTGAGGTCTTCGTGGCGGGGAAGGTCGAGGATGAGGAGGTCGGCCTGTTTGCCCGGTTCGAGGGAGCCGATAAGGTCGGCGCGTCCGACGGCTCTGGCGGCGCCGATAGTGGCGGCCCGGATGGCGGCGGCCGGGGAGAGGTGGGCGAGGCGGCCGGCGAGGGCAATTACTAGAGGCATCGACGGGCACCAGCAGCCGGGGCAGATGTCGGTGGCGAGGCCCAGCTCCAGCCCGGCGGCGAGGAGGGGCGCGCTGTCGACCGGGCGGGGGTGGGCGACGGCGAAGTCGAGGGCGGGGAGGGGGACGCCGACGACGCCGGCATCTGCCAGCAGGCGCAGTTCGTCCGGATTGGTGAAGTTGAGGTGGTCGACGGAGGCGCAGCCGAGGGCGGCGGCGAGGGCGGCGGCGCCGGAGTGGGAATACTGGTCGAGGTGGAGTTTTGGCGCGAGCCCGTGGTCGAGGCCGGCGCGGAGGATGCGTTCGGTTTCGGAGAGAGTGAAATAGCCCTCCTCGCAGAAGACGTCGCAGAACTCGGCCAGGTTTTCCTCGGCAACGCGGGGGATCATCTCCTGGATGACCTCATCGACATACCGGTCGCGCGGGCGATCCGGCGGGAGGGCGTGGGCGCCGAGGAAGGTGGACACGATCTCGACCGGCTGGAGTGCCGCGAGGCGGCGGTTGGCTTCGAGCATGCGCAGCTCGCCGCTGGTGGTGAGGGCGTAGCCGCTCTTGCTCTCGACCGTGGTGGTGCCGTGCTCCAGCATCGCCCGGAGCCGGGGAAGCGTCTGCTCAACGAGGCCGTCGACGGAGAGGGCGTTGGTCGCCTGGACGGTGCCGACGATACCGACCGGGGCGCCGCGCGCCTTGAGGGCATCGAGGTCGCCGCCGGTAAGACGGGCGACATACTCCTCGACGCGGGAGCCGCCGAAGACGACGTGGGTGTGGCAGTCGACCAAACCGGGGATGACGACTTTTCCGGACGCATCGAGGATCGTGGCGTTCGTGGTGTCGATGGTTGCGGAGACTTCGTGAGCGGGTCCGGCGGCAAGGATCCGGCCGCCGGCGATGGCGACGCTGCCGTTGGGGATGAGGCCGATGCCGTCGGGCGGTGGACCGGCGCAGGTGAGGAGTTCGGCGGCGCTGGCGATGAGGAGGTCGGCAGTGGGCCTGGCGTCGGTCATGAGCCGGTCTCCGTCGGCCAGAGGGGGACCGTGGGGCCGTGGCCGTGGGCGTGGGCAACGGCACGGTCGTATCCGGCGTCGACGTGGCGGAGGACGCCCATCCCTGGGTCGTTGGTGAGGACGCGTTCGAGGCGGGCCGCGGCGGCCGGGGTGCCGTCGGCGACGATCACGGTGCCGGCGTGGAGGGAGAGGCCGATGCCAACGCCGCCGCCGTGGTGGACCGAGACCCATGAGGCCCCGGAGGCGACGTTGATGAGGGCATTGAGGATGGGCCAGTCGCCGATGGCGTCGGAGCCGTCGCGCATGCCCTCGGTCTCGCGGTAGGGGGAGGCGACGGAGCCGGCATCGAGGTGGTCGCGGCCGATGACGATCGGAGCTTTCACCTGGCCGCTGGCGACGAGCTCGTTGAAACGGAGTCCTGCTCGGTGGCGCTCGCCATGGCCGAGCCAGCAGATGCGGGCCGGAAGTCCCTGAAAGTGGACGCGCTCCTGCGCCATCCTCAGCCAGCGGTGGAGGGAGGCATTTTCGGGGAAGAGGTCGATCAGGGCCCGGTCGGTGGCCAGGATGTCTGCCGGATCACCGGAGAGGGCGACCCAGCGGAAGGGGCCTTTGCCCTCGCAGAAGAGGGGGCGGATGAAGGCCGGGACGAAGCCGGGGAATGCGAAGGCATCCGCGAGGCCGGCCTGGGCGGCCTGCCCGCGCAGGTTGTTGCCGTAGTCGAAGACGACCGCGCCGCCACGCTGGAAGTCGAGCATGGCCTGGACGTGGGTGGCCATCGCGTCGCGGGAGCGTTCGGTGTAGAGGTCGGGGCTGGTGCGGCGGAGGATGGCGGCGTCCTCGAGCGATATCTCGGGGATAATGTAGCCGTTGAGGGCGTCGTGGGCAGCGGTCTGGTCGGTGACGACATCGGGCCTGAACCCGCGTTTGACCAGCTCGGGGAGGGCTTCGGCGGCGTTGGCGAGGACGGCGATCGAACGGGCCTCGTTGTTTCGTGCTGCGGATTGGGAGCGGGCGACGGCGGTTTCCAGGGACTCTGCCGCTTCATCGCAATAGCCGGTGTCGACGCGGCGAGCGATGCGGGCGGGATCGGCCTCGACGACGAGGCAGACGCCGCCGTTCATCGTCACCGCGAGGGGCTGGGCGCCGCCCATCCCGCCGAGGCCGGCGGTGAGGACGATCCTGCCGGCAAGGCTGCCGTCAAAGTGCTGGCGGGCAAGCTCCGCAAACGTTTCGTAGGTCCCCTGTAGGATGCCCTGGGTGCCGATGTAGATCCATGAGCCGGCGGTCATCTGGCCGTACATCGTGAGACCGAGCCCTTCCAGCCGCCAGAACTCCTCCCAGGTCGCCCACCTCGGCACCAGGAGCGAGTTGGCGATCAGGACGCGAGGGGCGTCGGGATGGGTCCGGAGGACGCCGACGGGCTTGCCGGACTGGATGAGCAGGGTCTCGTCGTCCTCCAACTCCCGCAGGGTGGCGACGATGGCGTCGAACGCCTCCCAGGAACGGGCGGCCTTGCCGGTGCCGCCGTACACGACGAGGTCCTCGGGCCGTTCGGCAACCTCCGGATCGAGATTGTTCATCAGCATCCGGAGCGCGGCCTCCTGGACCCAGCCCTTGCAGGTGAGCATGGTGCCGCGCGGCGCACGGATCTGGCGGGTGTCGTTGGGCATGTTTTCTCCTCGAAGTTCGGCGGGCGACAACCCCCTAACCCCCAACTCCCTTCCCCCCGCTGCGGCAGGGGAAAGGGGGAGTTCCGTTCCGACTTGGAATCGGCGCCCCGCAACGGCCCCTCTCCTCCGCAGAGGAGAGGGGGTAGGGGGTGAGGTCCTTCTCTCCGCGACCCCTCACCCCACCACCAGACCTCCTTCACGCAATAGATCGCGGGCGCCGGCGACATCGTCGGCGACGGGACGGTCGTCGCGGTCGCGGAATGGGACCTGTAACGAATGCGGGCGTGGAGTTGTCCGAGGGGGCCAGAGGGGATGCGGGCGGTGAGGTCGCAGGCCTGGGCGGCGCAGACGGCTTCCACCGCGATGATGTTTTCGACGTTGGCGACGATCTGCCGAAAGTGGCGGGCGGCGGTGGCGCCCATGGTGTTGACGTCTTCGACGCCGGCGGAGGTGGGGATGGAGTCGACGCTGGCGGGGTGGGCGAGGATGCGGTTCTCGGCCACGAGGGAGGCGGCGAGGTAATGGGAGATCATGTAGCCCGAGTTGAGGCCGGGCTCGGCTACAAGGCAGGCGGGGAGGCCGCGGCTCTCGCCGTCGACGAGGAGATTGATCCGGCGCTCGGCGATGACCCCCAGCGAGGCGACGGCGATCTTGGCGGCGTCGGTGGTGAGGGCGAGGGGGTGGCCGTGGAAGTTTCCGCCGGAGAGCACGGCGTCGTCCTCAGCGAAGATGAGCGGGTTGTCGGTGGCGGCGTTGATCTCGACCGTCAAGGTCTCGCGCAGCGGCTTGAAGGCGTCGAGGACGGGCCCGTGGATCTGGGGAATGCAGCGGAGCGAATAGGGGTCCTGCACGCGGGCGGAGATTGGCGGCGGCTCCGGCACGCTTGAGAGCAGGCAGCGAATGGTGGCGGCGACGGCACGTTGGCCGGCGTGGGGCCTGGCCGCATGGATACGGTCGTCGAACGGGGCGTGGCGGGCGGCGAGGGCGACGAGCGAGAGGGCGGCGACGGCTGTCGCGGATCTGACGAGGCGCTCGGCGTCGAGCAGGGCGAGGGCGGCGAGGGCGGCGATGACCTGGGTGCCGTTGATGAGGGCGAGGGCTTCCTTGGGCTCCAGTGCAACCGGGGCGATGTCGTGCTCGGCCAGGGCAGAGGCGGCGTCGCGCTGTTGGCCGCCAAGCTCGGCGGTGCCCTCGCCGATCAGGGGCAGGGCGAGGTGGGAGAGCGGGGCGAGATCGCCGCTGGCGCCGAGAGAGCCCTGCGAGGGAACGACAGGATGAATGCCTTCCCGGAGCAGGGATAGGATGGTTTCCACCAGCACGGGGCGGACGCCGGAGCGGCCGGCCGCGAGCGAGTTTGCCCGCAGCAGGAGCGCGGCGCGCACGACCTCGATCGGGAGGGGATCGCCGGCGCCGGCGGCGTGGGAGCGGAGGAGATTGACCTGGAGCTGGCGGACTTGCTCGGTGGGGATGGCGCGGTCGCTGAGGGAGCCAAAGCCCGTGGTGATGCCGTAGGCGGTGGTCCCGGTATCGACGATCTGCTGGACGACGGCGCGGCTGGCCGTCATCCGCTCGCGGGCGGCGCGGTCGAGACGGACGGGTTTTCCCTGGCGGGCGACAGCGACGACGTCGTCGAGAGAGAGCGTGACGCCGTCGACGCTGACGGCAGTCATTCTGGCAACTCCACCGATTGGCGAGCCGAACCGAGGCCGAGGCTGACGGATTGGAGGTCGGGGCTGAGCATGAGGCCGCCGACGACGAAGTGGTGGGACGTCTCGATGTCGAAGGTCATGGCGGCCGCGGCGCGGCCGGCGTCGCCGGCGATGAGGGCGTCGACCAGCTCTGGGTGGGCGTTTTCAAGGCCGTGGGAGCGGTTGCCGAGGAGGTAGCTCAAGAGCATCGTCCGCTTCAGGTCGTCCATGAGGGTCTCCATCATCCGGATGACGCGGCGATTGCCGGAAGCGCGGGCGATGGCGAGGTGGAAGGTGGCGTTGGCGCGAGCGTAGTCCTCGAGCTCGGCCTGGTTGCGCCAGGCGGCGGGGTGGCCGCTCTCCTGCTGGAGGATGCGGAGCTGATGCGGGTCGAGGTTGCCGGCGGCCTGGCGGGCCAGGGCGGGCTCGAGGATGAGACGGGTCGCGAAGAGGTCGTTGACGTCCTTGAGCGTGGTGGGGGCGATGCGGTAGCCCTCGCGCGGCAGCACCTCGACCAGCTCTTCCTGGGAAAGGCGGTTGAGGGCTTCGCGGGTGGCGGCGTCGCCGTAGCCGTAGCGTTCGTTGAGGGCCGCGCGATTGACCCGTTCGCCGGGCTCGAGGCGACAGCAGAGGATGTCCTCTTTGATGGTCAGATAGGCGTTGCGGGCGAGGCCGCCCGGGTGGGGTCTGGTGGAGCTATCAGCCATCATCCGTCAGCTTTCTCGGGTGAGGGGCGCTGGACAGGACCTGAAGATATCAGAAGTATTCCACAGAGATCTTAGTGTGTCGAGTGTGGGTGGGCGTGGGGACTTTCCCCATGGTTTTGCCTGGTGTCGACGTAGGTCGCCGACATGGTCCCGCTGTACCGATCGTCGTAGGGGAGGGTCCCGTGCCCTCCCGATGCCCGACGCAGGAGGGCATACCGGCGTCCTGCACACGGCGTAACGGCCTGGCGGCCGTGGGAGGGCACAAGACCCTCCCCTACGACGACTCACTCGGTGCCGACCACCGCTCCCGGTGAATCACCTGGGCGGTCGGCTTGCGGCCCCGCTTGAGGGATGGCGATGGCTTGTCAGGGGCGCGGTGCCCGATCGGAATGACGCCGACGGGCGTGACCTCGGCGGGGATGCCGAGCAATTCTCGGAACGCGTCCATCTCCAGGATCCCGGCGAAGCCGGCCCCCAGCCCTTCGTCAACGACACCCAGGAGGAGGAGCATGACGGAACATCCCGCGTCCATGAACCAGAACGGGATGGGCCACTCGATTTCGCTGCCGTCCTCCCCGATCTTGTCTTTCTCCTGGTACCGGCGATGGTAGGCGGCTTCGCTGGTGCACGGCACGACCAGGACGGGGGCGATCGAGATCCAGGGGGCGTAGCCGGACGAGGTGTACATCTCTTCGCCGCAAAGTCGGGCCATCTGCCGGCGGGTGTCGGGGTCGGTTACGACGATGAACGACTGTCCCTGGGTGTAGCCAGCACTGGGTGCGCGCCGGGCGAGATCGAGCATGCGATCGAGGGCGTCGCTGTCGACCGGGTCCGCGGTGAAGTTGCGGACCATCCGGCGCCTGTGTACGGCTTCGGAGAGTTGCACGGTTACCTCCTCTTGCGGCGTAGCCTGCAGTCAGGAGGAGCACTCTACTGGATTCTGAGGCGATGGACTCGATCTGCTCGCGCAGAGTTTGCGTCGAGTTTCGGGGCGTGGGGCCCGCCCTGGCGAACCGGTACGGCATCAAGCACCGTCACGTCGCTTGCTCGCGGTGCGGCGCCCCATCGGCGCCGCGGTGAGCACGACACCGCAGCCGAAACACCCCCGCAACGGGCGCCGCCCGGCGTGCCCCACGCCCCGAAACTCGCCTGTAAACGAGTGGAAATGCACCACATCTTCCCCCAGTGCCGCTCCCCGGGTGGGGGTGGGGAGCGGCACCACACTGGGGTAGGGAAGGGGAAAGGTTCGCGACGTTTCCCCGGGGCGACGGCGCCGACCAGCCTCGACTCCGTTCCGGGTTCCCGCCGCGGAAGTCGATCGCCACGGGCCGGCTTGCGCCACATCCCGGTGCGTGGTTTGGGCCGTCCCGTGACGATCGACTGCATTCAGATTAACCACCGAGGCTGAACCGCCGGTGTGATCCAGGTTAGAGATTGTTTAGAGCGGCGTTCGGCGTTCGGCGTTCGGCGTTCGGGAGATTGAGCGTCACCCGGTCGCCCCGACCCACCCCGTCATCCCGAGCTTGTCGAGGGATCTCGATGGAGACGGCGTTCCGATGTCGCCGCCATCTTCGAGAGCATGATGCCGTTTTCTCGGAGGTCAGGGCTTTCTCGGTGCCACGTGCCCTTCGAGATTCCTCGACAAGCTCGGAATGACGGGGAACGTCGGGGCGGCTTCCAGGCTCCTCGGACGCCGAACGCCGAGCGCCGGACGCCGCCTTATGGCCCAGGTTCGACCGACTCCGCCGTGATCGTGGGCAGGTGGACGGTAAAGACCGTGCCACGGCTGGCTTCACTGCTGACCTCGATTCGCCCTCCGTGGGCCTGGGCAATCTCCTGGCTAATCGCCAGGCCCAGCCCCGCCCCGCCGGAGCTGCGGGTACGGGCAGCGTCTACCCGGTAGAACCGGTCGAAGATGCGCGGCAGCTCCTCCGCCGGAATGCCCTCTCCGGTGTCCCGGATTCGCAAGGTCGCCCACCCGGGCGATTGGGCCAGCTCCAGGGTGACGCTACCTCCGGCCGGGGTGTACCGGATGGCGTTGTCAACCAGATTGAGAACCAACTGGCGGAGGCGATCGGGGTCGCCGCTGACCATCACCTGGTCGAACTCGGCCAGCGTCAGGGTGACGTCGTCCGTGAGCGTGCGGGCCTGGCGGAAGACATCGACGACAATGCTGTCGAACTGGACCGGACGGCGAGCGTCCGGCTGGCCGGCATCGCCCCGGGCCAGGGTCAGCAGATCCGCGACGAGTCGACCCATCCGGTCCGCTTCCCGGGCGATTGTCAGTGCCGCCTGATCTTTTTCGTGCTCGGCTGCTCTGTCCCCCCGGCGCCAGGTCTCGGCGCTGGCCCGGATAACGGTCAGGGGGGTGCGTAGCTCGTGCGCGGCATCAGCCAGGAAACGGCGCTGGGTTGAGAATGCCTCCTCCAGATCGGCGAGCATCTGGTTGAACGTCAGCGCCAGTCGCCCAATCTCGTCGGGTACTCTTGGGGAATCCGGCACTGGCAGCCTGCGAGAAAATCGGCCGTGGCGCCGATGTCGCGGGCGATGTTGCTCATCTCATCGACCGGCCGCAGCGCGTTCTCGACCAGGCGCCATCCCACCCAGGCCGCGATCGCGGTGGCTGCCAGAACCACGCCTGCCAGCAGTGCGCCGGTGCGCAACAAATCATCTCTGATGGATGGCTCGGCCGCGGCCACCTGCAGGACCGCCATCTGACTATTGGGCCCGCTTTGACCGTCCTGGCCCGGTTGGTTGATTGCTTCCCGCTGCCCGGACTGCTCGTTTGGACTGGCATTGCTGAGTGGTGTGATCTCGGCCGTGCTGGCTTGTTCCGGGTTTGGTGCGACTTCCCAGACGGCGCTATAGATTGCGAGGCGCTCGCCGGAGAAGTCGATCGTTTCGACATATGGGTCCTTGGCGTCCTTATCTCCGGAGAGGACATCGTGGATGTGGTCAAGGTCGACGGGGAGATCCGTGTCCAGGTTTGCGGAGCGGTGGAGGACGGTCCCGTCCGCGCCAACAAGTTGGACGTAGAGCGTGACACCGCCGTATTCGGGCGAATCGGGCAGGGTAAAGGGATCGATCGTGGCGCCGTGGTCTTTGGTGACCTCGTTCAGCGCTCGCTTGGCTTCCAGACCGCTGAGGTAGACGGTGTAATCAAGCCGCTGGTCCAGTTCCCTCGCCACCACCATGTAGACGACGACGGCGAACGCGGTCAGGACGGTCCCCAGGATCGCTGCTTGTATCAGGGTCAGTCGAAGCCGGATCGACACTGGTCGTCCTATCGTCCAGGTCGCGCAGGGCGTACCCCGCTCCCCGGATCGTATGAATCAGTCGCGGCTCGCCGCCGGCTTCGAGCTTCTCGCGCAAGTAGCGGACATAGACCTCGATCACCTTGGATTCGCCGACGAAGTCATACCCCCAGACCCGTTCGAAAATCATAGCGCGATCGAGCACCTGGTTTGGATGCTGGAGAAACAACCGCAACAGCTCGTGCTCCGTTGCCGTGAACGCGATCCGGCGCGCACCGCGCCACCCTTCTCGCAGGGACGTATCCAGGCGGAGGTCGGCGAACCGAAGCTCCCGGCCCACGACCGGTGCTTTGCGCCGTAACTGCACCCGGACCCGGGCAAGCAGTTCCTCGAATGCGAACGGCTTGACCACATAGTCGTCGGCGCCATCTTCCAGCCCGGTGATCCGGTCGGTGACGGCATCGCGCGCCGACAGGATCAAGATTGGCAGGTCGGCGTCGGCGGCCCGCAGGCGGCGGCAGACCTCGAAGCCGTCGAGCTTGGGCATCAGAACATCGAGGACCACCAGGTCAGGCCAGGCCTGACGGGCGTATTCCAGTGCCTCCTCGCCGTCGGACGCGGTTGTAACGGCGTAGCCTTCGAGTGCGAGACCCCGACGCAGCAAGGTTCGAATCTCTTCGTCGTCGTCCACGACCAGAATCTTGGTTGCCATCATCGAAGTATCGTCCGTCGACTATCCCGGCGTGAGAGCACCGCATTTAGGGGGAAAACGTCAAGGCGACCCTGGAAACGAGACATAATGCTATCTTACATCGCTGGATGTGATGCGATACAACCGACAAGAGCATCGTTCAGTGCTCCAGGAGGACGTGCCGGTGGATGGATGGCATCGGAGTCTGCTGGTTACTCGTCCATTTCGCTTCACCGTGATCGTGGTCGGATTGCTTCTGGCCGTCTCGGTCGGTGCACGGCTGGGGGGCTCCGCCCAGGAAGGCGCCACTCCCGGCGCTTCGCCGGCGGCGTCGCCGGCGGCATCGCCGGTTGCGGCGTCGGCCGGCGAGACCGGAACCGTCACCATCCGCGTGCTTGGTTGCGAAGCGGGGACGTCCGCTGACTCGGTCGGTCCGGCGACCTGCACCGCGCTGAGCGTTGACGTCGAGGTCGAGATCGCCGGTGGTACGGGCGACGCGCTCACGGTCGAGGACGCGTTGCGGCTGTCCGCCGGTGTGTTCCGCTGGCAGCGGCTGCCGCATGACACGTACAGCATCAAGCTGACGAGTCTGCCGGACGGTTATACCTCCGCACTTGCCGCCGGCGATGCCGCCACGGCGCCGGAGGAGATCGGCGACGACGGCTATGAGCTAACGCTCGATAGCGCGGAATCGAGCCCGACCATCACGGTGTACCTGATTCCGTAGTCAGTGAGATCCTGGCCTGAAATCAGGCGATAAACGCGACGCCGGGTCGGACTATAGGATCCGACCCGGCCTTGCTTTTTCAGCGTTGTGGAGACCACCACGTGGAGTGGCTACGCATTCGGCGGAAGAGCCAGCATCCAGGTCACATAGTGGACAGATCGGTGGCCGATAACTTCGGACGGCCGTTGACAAGGCCGGGTCGGCGGCGGACCGGAGGTCGCTCATGTCGTCGAGCGTTTGCTCCGACACCGCCGCCAGCGCCAGCGTCTGGCCCAGGTGGGCCGCCTCGATCTCCACACGGCAACGGCGTTGCCGTGTGGAGATCGAGCATGCTTACGCCTCGTGCTCGGCCTCGGCCACCGGCATCATGATGTGCTCGTAGGGGGTTCCGGCCCACATGATCCATGGCTCGCCGGAGTGGTGATCGGTCGAGTAGACGGTCTGGTCGATCTCCCCCGGCAGGATGATCTTGACAAGCGGGGGTATGGCCATCCACGCCTCGCCCGCGGCCGGCTGGGTGGCAGAGGGATCGGTGTTGCTGGCATCGCTGCTGCCCTGAAGGCTGTAGGCCAACCCCGGCACCGTGATGTTTGGCTCCTCGCCGGCGACGTACGCATACACCCAATCCAGCCACGTCTGGTCGTAGCACCAGGGATCAGGACCCGGTGTCTCAAGGGCGTCGGGCGAACAGTACCAGCCGTTGCTGCCCTCTCGCAGCACGACGAATTTGCCCTCGGCATCGAGTTGGTTGTCCAGGATGGTCGCGTGTTCGGCGATGGAGGACGGGGCGGCGCTCATCGCGCTTTCGATCTTCGCCTCAGTGTCCGCGTCATCCTGACCGGCGACCGGTTGAGACCGGGCCAGCCCGAAGGCGACGGTTCCGGTCAACAGCGCCAGGAGCAGCGCCATGTGCAGCGTCCGCTTCGGGAGCATCGTGGTGCATCCTTTCACGCGTGGTGTGAAGGTCGGCCACCGATCTGACCACCATGTGTCCTGGAAGCCTTGGCGAGGCATGGTGGGGTCGCGCGTCAGCCAGAAGTCCGCGACCGGCCCCGGGTCGGGCAGCGGCAGCGTGACCCGCGGCGACTCCTCTATCCCCGCCGCCGTGGTAGCTGTGCGCCGCCGGCCTCAGCTCCGCGCGCCGACCGTTTGGGCGCCCAGGCCATTGGTAATCCGACTCAGGGCCTCGTCGACGTCGTACCGTTCGACCCGGACGTCGGAGAAGGCGGGGTTCGCCGTGACCGCTTCGGCGAACATCCCGTCGAGGTAGCGGTCGGCGACCCCGCGGTCCTCGAAAAGGCAGAAGCCTCCGACACTCGGGCCGTCGGCGAGCCAGGTCTTGCCGACCAGACCGCGCGCGGCCCCGTCGCGCAATGCCTCGGCGTACCGCGCGAAATCCTCCGTCAACTCCTCGGGGGCGACAGCGGATCGAAACGTAATGAAGAGCGCGTGCATCGGTCTGCGGCCTTCCTACGCCACGGCAGACGGCGCCGGTGCGTCCGGTCCTGTCGATACCGCCTGTGTGCGCGCCCCTATCCTGCGCCGCGGGACGCTGACGCACATCCGCACGCATACCGAATTCGTCGGGACGATTCCGGCGACGACGGATCCGTATGATTGCGGAGGGGTATTAGCTCAGACGATGTCGTGACGTACGGCGTAGGCGGCTGCCGCCGTTCGTGAGCCCACGGCGAGTTTGTTGAGAATGCTGGCGACGTGCGTGTTGACCGTGCGGCGACCGATCGAGAGCGTCTCGGCGATCTCAGGATCGGACAGCCCCTCGACGATCAGGCGCAGCACATCGCGCTCGCGGGCGCTCAGCCGCGACGACGGCTCCGGTGCGGCGGATCGGTCCGGGGCAGGGCTCGGCTCGGCGCGGAGGTTGGCCGCCAGCTCGACCGCTTTTTCCACGGGCAGCGAGCGGCCGGCGTCCCACGCCGCCTGGAACGGTGCATCGCCGAGGCCGGCGCGGGCCGTCGCGACGGTCTGCGCATAGTCGAGCCGGATCCCTTCATGCACCATGACGCCAGTCCGTTCGCGCTGGGCCTCGGCGTACCCGAAGAAGCGGGTGGCGAGCTCCATCTCGCTGAGCGCGACGAGGATCTGGGCCAGGCGCAGGAACTGGTCCGAGACGCCGAGGGGGTCGCGCTGGGTCCAATGGTGGGCCAGGCTCTCCTGGTAGGCGGCGATCGCCTCGGGCCAGTTGCCCGCCTCCCTGGCGATGTCGCCGAGCAGGTGCAGCGTCGTCGCGATGCCCCACCTATCGCCGAGGCGGCGAAAGGTCGCCAGGGCCGGCGTCAGCAGGGAGTTGGCGCGCTCGTAGTCGCGTTTGGTGAACCACCACGCCCAGCCGAGGCACCGCTGCGAGTAGGCGACGCCCCAGGCGTCGCCGATCGCCTCGAACTGGGCGAGGGAGTCGGCGAGGAGCGCGAACGAGCGCTCAAAGTCGTGCTCCCAGTCCTCAGCGACGTGTGCCAGTTGGTGAGGGACGACGGCCATGCCCCAGCGGTCGTCGCCGGCCGCGAACCGCTCCAGGGCTTCCTCGTAGTAGACCTGCGACGCCGCAAAATCGCTGGCGCGCCAGGCCAGCATCCCCGCGCCCAACGCCGCCTTCCCGGCGGCAACGGCCGGATCCCGTCCGGCCGCGCGGGCGCGCTCGAACCAGGTGCGCCCTTCGGCGACGTGATTGCGTGGCCACCAGAACCAGCAGAGCGCGCCGGCCAGGCGCAGTCCGGTCTCGACGTCACCGCCGGCCAGCGACCAGTCCAGCACGGTGCGCAGGTTCGGCAGTTCCGTTTCGAGTCGCGCGATCCAGGCGACCTGGCCGGCGCCGCGCAGCTCGGGCTCGGCGCGCTCGGCCAAGGCCCGAAAGTAGTCAGCATGCGACCGGCGGATCGACGCTTCCTCGCCGGAGCGCGCCAGCTCGTCGAGCGCAAACTCGCGGACGGTTTCGAGCATGCTGAATCGCGGTTCGCCGGGATCGTCGTTGCCCGCTTCATCCGAGGCTGCCGGAAGCAAAAGGGATTTGTCCACCAGCGAGGAGATCCCGTCGACGACCGCCCCGTCGGGTAAGGTCCCGTCACCGGCGACGTCGATCGCGGCGTCGAGGGTGAAGCCGCCGACGAACACCGCCAAACGACGAAAGAGACGCTGCTCGTCGGCGTCGAGCAGATCGTGGCTCCACGCGATCGCGTCGCGCATCGTTCGCAGGCGCGCCGGCGCGTCGTGGGGCCCGCCGGTCAGGAATGGCAGACGTCGCTCGATCCGCGTCAGGAGCGTGCGGGGCGGGAAGGCCTTGACCCGGGCGGCGGCCAGCTCGATCGCCAGCGGCAGCCCGTCTAGCCGGCGGCAGATCTCGGCCGCGTCCCAGGCGTTGGCCGGGGTGAGGCGGAACCCGGCCTGGACCGCCTCGGCCCGCTCGACGAAGAGCCGAACCGCGTCGGACGCCGCGATCTGCTCGAACGTCCACGTCCCGCGCTCGACAGGCAGCGGCAGCGGCGGCACCGCGAACTCGTGCTCGCCCGAGATGTGCAGCGCCGCGCGGCTGGTGATGAGCAGCGTGAGGCCGGGGCAGGCGGCGATCAGCGGGACGAGGTCCGGACCGGCGGGGAGCACCTGCTCGAAGTTGTCGAGGACCAGCAGCAACTCCGTCAAAGCGAGTTGCTCGGTCAAGTCGCCGAGGAGCTCGCCGGGGCGCGACTCGCCGATGCCCAGGGTCCGGGCGATCGTCGGAAGCACGAGGTCGGGCGACCCGAGCGGCGCGAGCGGAACGAAGCGGACGCCGGCCGCGAAGCCGTCGGCGATCTCCCGCGCGGCCTCGATCACGAGCCGGGTCTTGCCGACCCCGCCGGGGCCGGTCACCGTCAGGAGCCGCACGTCGCGGCGAGCGAGCAACGCCCGCAGCACGGCGAGCTCGCGCTCGCGCCCGACGAACGCCGTCAATGGCGCGGGCAGGAACCGAGCGGCGGCCGTCGAGGACGTCGAACTCATGCTGTCCTCCATCGCTGAGTACGCGCGGGCGCACTCGCTCAGCGTCCAAAGATGCGCGAAAACGCGTCCGCGAGCCGGCTCGCCAGAACGCAACCGTAGAGCTCGCGAAAAAGCTATGACACCGAGCCGTGCTGTTCGGCTTTCCCGCGGAGTCGATACTGGTGGCAAATGAGGATTCCGCCAACAGTATCACACTGGGTGACGCTTTCCGACAGTGGGGCGACGGCTGTGGTGTACCCCACGGTTTTGCGCCTGTCGTCGTAGGGGAGGGTCCCGTGCCCTCCCATGCCCGAAGGGCATAACGAGACGCGGCGGCTGGCAACGCGGCTATCGTCCTGCGGACGATGGGAGGGCACGGGACCCTCCCCTACGACGACGACGGGCGGTACCGCCGTCGCCACCATGCAAAACGATGGGGCACACCCCGACGGCTGGCTGACCACCCGCAGCGGGTTTGGTCGGAGACCGCCCTTCACCATTTTCGACACTGCTGGCGAATATCTCGTGGTGGAACCGAAGTGCGCCAGCGGCGGCCGACAGATCCCCAACCAGGCCCATTTTCGGGGGTCCGACCCTCGTTCCGATTTCGCCAAAAACATCAACTCCGCTGGAGAGCCAAGACCTATGCCACGTTGCTTTGAAGATGACAATTGAGGAGATCGAGTTCGCGGCCGGCCCGGAACAGGGCGTCGCCGGGGAATGCTGTGCCTTCTCCAGGCTGAAGCTCCGCATTGAAGGAGCCGGGAATGTGGGCTCACGATGCCAGTAGTCGTGAAATCGTCGAAGAGTCCAGCACTTATGGGGTGCGAAAACTCGTTGATAACCGTATTCGGGTAAAGCTTCCTGGGAGCAAAGGTATCGATCTTCCCGCACATGCGCAATCGGACATGCTCGGGGCAAGCCGTGGAGCACAGGCACGAACCGTGCGACGGTTCTCTGGTGAGTCTTGCCAGGATCCTGACGTCGATTGGCCGAAATGTACGTGTGGTACTGTAGGTTCGGCTCATATTTGGATCCACGGTACAGGAATGCAGGGAGGGGAGCATGGCTGCACGGGCAACAAGCCACCGGTCGGCGCGAGGACGCGTTTCTGCGCTCGGTATCGCGACTGGCAGGGCAATTCACTCCAACCTGGCGGTGCCCCAGCTCTATGAGCACGCCCTACGCCGGGGCGAAGGCACGCTCACCGACGGCCGGTGCGCTGGCGGTATCGACCGGCGAACATACCGGACGGTCCCCGAATGATAAATTCGTCGTCGATGAGCCCGCTGCTGATGGCGTCTGGTGGGGCGAGGTCAATCAGCCGCTCGAAGTCGCCGCCTACGAGGCGATCCGGGAGCGGATCGTGGCGTATCTGGGGGAACGCGAACTGTTTGTCCAGGATCTGGTCGCCGGCGCCGATCCAGCGCATCGCCTGCGCGTCCGGCTGGTGACCGAAGGCGCCTGGCACGCCCTGTTTGCCCGCAACCTCTTCATCGAACCTGAACCGGGTGACCATGGCGAATCCTGATTTCACCGTTCTTCACGCACCTTGCCTTCGCTTGAACTCGAAGCGCGATGGCATCCATTCCGAGACGGTCATCGTGACCTCGTTCGCCCGGCGTGAGATCCTGATTGCCGGGACGGAGTACGCGGGCGAGATCAAGAAGTCGATCTTCAGCGTGATGCAATATCTGCTCCCCGCCGACGGGATCGCGACGATGCACTGCTCCGCGAATACCGGTCCGGAGGGCGACGTTGCCCTCTTCTTTGGCCTGTCCGGAACGGGCAAGACGACCCTCTCGACTGATCCGGCCCGGACGCTGCTCGGCGATGACGAGCACGGCTGGACGACGCGCGGGGTCTTCAACTTCGAAGGCGGTTCGTACGCCAAGACGATCAATCTGTCGGAAGAGGCCGAGCCGGGGATTTTCCGGGCGTGCCACCGGTTCGGAACGGTCCTCGAAAACGTGGTGCTCGACCCGAAAACGCGGGAGATCCGGTTCGATGACGACTCGCTGACTGAGAACACCCGCGCCGCTTTCCCGTTGCGCTTTATCGAGCACGCGGCTTCCCACGGGACCGGCGGGCATCCCAACCACGTCATCCTGCTCACCGCCGATGCCTTCGGGGTGCTACCGCCGGTGGCCCGCCTGACCGAAGCGCAGGCGCTGTATCACTACCTCTCAGGGTACACATCGAAGCTGGCCGGCACCGAACGCGGGGTCGATGAGCCGGAAGCGACCTTTTCGGCCTGCTTCGGTTCGCCGTTCCTGGCGCTGCCACCGGTCCGCTATGCCGAGTTGCTCGGCGACCGCCTGCGGCAGCACCGGCCGGGGTGCTGGCTGGTGAACACCGGGTGGACTGGTGGGGCGTACGGCACCGGAAAGCGGATCGCCATCCAGGACACACGCGCCATCGTCAACGCGGTACTGGCGGGTGCACTCGACGACGTCGAGACGGTCGCGGATCCGATCTTCGGGATTGATGTTCCGGTGCGCTGTCCCGGCGTTCCGGATGCGATCTTGCAGCCGTGGCGAACCTGGACCGACCCCGATGCCTACGACCGGACGGCCATGCGCCTCGCCCGTTCGTTTGCTGAGAACTTCCGCCAATACGAGGATGCGGTCGCTGACGAGATCGTGGCGGCTGGACCGACGCAGCGGACGTAGGCGGCGCGGGCTCTTAGCGGCTATCGAAACCGTTCGGCCTACGGGCCGACCCGGGATTGAAGTCCTGGGCTCAACCGACGAAGTCCCTCCGGGACTGGGCACGTTTGGCGCGGATAATCTCGGAGAGACTTCGTCGGTTGAGCGCCAGGTTTCAACCTGGCGCCCGTCGCCGCCGGGTTTAGATAGAGGCGCTTACTCCAGTTTGAAGTACTTGAAACTCTCGGCGTACTCTCCGGTGCCGGGTTGCTTCTTGGCGGTCTCCCGGCCCCATTCGCGCATCGATTCCTCCGGGTCCCAATCACCGAGCTGGCTGACATGGGCCCGGAGCGCACGAAGCTTGATGTCGAACGTGTCGGTGATATCGATCCAAACGTCGGGATCTTTGGCGGCGGTCAGGTAGATCTCGCGAATCTTGTGCGCTCCCAATCCCTCCGCCCGGAGTTCCGGGTAGGCCATCGGGTTGCCCGTCCCCGGGAAGATGGCGTCCAGGGTGACCTGGCCGGTGGCGCGGTGGTCGGGGTGATTGATGTAACCCGAGTCAGACCAGAGGAAGCTTGGGTCCATCGAGACGACGACATCGGGTTTGATCGTGCGGAAGACCTTCACCAACAGCGCCCGCGTTTTCAGGTCGGCCGTTACGCTGCCGTCGGGCAGGCGGAGGAAGATCGTTTCGCTCACGCCGAGAATCTCGCTGGCGGCAAGCTGTTCGGCTTCCCGGATCCTGGCCAGTTCTTCCGGGGCGACATTCGGGTCTTCACCGCCCTGGTCGCCGCTGGTGAGCGAGACGTAGATCAGGGTGTGGCCCTCCTTGACCCAGCGCGCGACCGACCCAGCCACTCCGAACTCGGCGTCGTCGGGATGGGCGAAGACCACGGCGATCCGCTTGGGGCCCGGCTCGGGTGCCGGAACGTCCTTGGCCGCTACCTCGGCGTCGATCGACGCCGGTGGTAGGCTGGTCTCGGTGTCGTGCTCGGCCGGATCGACGACATCGTGCAGCTCATTCGGATCGCTCGGAGCGGATGAGACCATCGGACGTTGTCCCCCATGCTGTGAGATGACACATGTGTGCTCGCCGGCGAGACCGGCGTTGGTCGGATTCTCGGACACTGCTTCTGGGCGGGCAACCACATCAATCGTCTCTGGAGTCGCCCGCCCAATGGCGCCGGGACGTATGCGAGCATTAACGTGCGGCCCGCTGGCGCATCAGATCACCGTGGCGACCGGAACCGAGGAGCTTGAGCCGCACAATGCCGATACGACCTGAACCGAAAGAACGACTCCACGTCAATGCGCGGACGATCTGGCGGCTTGGCGGGCTGATCACCTTCTCGATCTGCAGCCTGATCTTCCTGGTCGGCGCGGGGCTCCTGATTAGGTTCGACGTCATCCCCTGGTGGTGGGCGGCACTGGCGGCGGTTGTGCTGGCCGTTCCCAGCCTGCTGGGCATCTACTACGTGCCGGATCTCACCTGGCGAACCTGGCGCTACGAGGTTGGCGAGGACGAGGTCGATCTCCAGTCCGGAGTCTTCACCGTCACGCGGACCCTGATCCCGATGGCCCGGATCCAGCATGTCGATACCCGCCGGGGCCTGTTGCAACGGCGGTTTGGCCTGGCGACCGTCGTCCTCTACACGGCGGCCGGCTCGAATGACATTCCCGGCTTGGCGGACCCGGTCGCGGGGGAGGTCCGGGATCGGATCGCCACGCTGGCCAACACCCACGACGACCTGTGAGCAGCGAAATCCCGGCTCATGCCGGCGCGGTCGACGATGCTACCGTGGATCTTCCGCCCCAGCGGCTCCACCCCGCTTGGATCATCATCAATGGCGTTCGCCATCTGCGGGCGTTCATCGTCCCGCTTATCGTGGCGATTTTCGTGCAGCGCGGGAATGGCCAGATCGCCCTCCTGGCCATCGGTTCCGCCTTGGCGGCGTTCGGGCTGATCGTCCAGTCGTTGACCTGGATGAACGTCCGCTACGAGGTGGCAGGAGGCGAGCTTCGCGTTCGATCTGGCCTCATCTCGCGGCACGAGCGCTCGGTGCCACTAGAGCGGATCCAGGCCGTCGATACGAGCGAGAACCTGTTGCAGCGATTCTTTAAGGTGGTCCAGGTGACGGTGGAGACCGCGGCCGGCGGCGCGGGTACGGACGTCAAATTAGAAGCGCTCCGCAGGGAAGACGCCGTTGCCCTGATCGAGCGGCTTGACGCTGCCCGGCTTCGCCGTGGTGAACCGGCTGTTCCCGTCGATCCGGATTCGGAGTCGGCACTGGATGATTCCGGACTTCTCCGGCCTTCAGCCGAGGCGCGACCCGCAATAGCCGCCCAGGGCGAGGTCATCCGCCGGATAACCACTCGGGATCTGATTTTGGCCGGGGCGACGTCCGGCCGAATCGGTCCGGCGCTGGCCATCATGGTTGCCGCCTGGCAGTTCGCCGATGACATCCTGGGCGAAGACATCTGGGAGCGGCTCGCCCTGCAGGCGGCCCACACCACCATCCAGGGCCTGGTCCTAATCGCCGGAATCGTGGCGGTCTTCGCCTGGCTGCTGGCCTTCGCTTCGACTGTTCTGACGTTTGGCGGGTTCGAACTTCGTCGTCAGGATGATCGTTTGATCATTCGCCACGGTCTCCTGGACCGCCGGCAGGCGACCATCCCGATCGCACGTATCCAGGCGATCTCGATCAGCGAGCCGCTTTTGCGCCAACCGCTGGGCCTGGCGGCGGTTCGGTTCGAGAGCGCCGGGTATGGGAAGGACACCGCCGAGTCCGGTGTTCTCTTTCCGGTGCTTCCCCGACGTGAGGTGCGCGAGCTGATTGCCCGGTGTGCGCCCGCGTTCGCCATCGAAGACCGGATCATTGCCGGCCACGGTCTCTACCGCCTTCCCAAAAGGGCGCGCGCCCGCTACATCATGGCCGAGATCTATTCCTTGCTGGCGTTGGTTGTGGCCGCCGTGGTCGTACTCGCATTGGTGCCAGGCGTTCCTTGGTGGTGGGGACTTGCCCCGCTGGCCCTTGCCCCCCCGGTTGCCCTTTACGGCAACCTCCAGTATCGCGACGCGGGTTGGACAATGGATGAGGCGGACCGGCTGGTTGTCCGTGGACGATCGCTCAACCGCTGGCTGACGATCACGCCGCGGCGACGGGTGCAGCGGCGGTTGGTCCGCCAGAACTACTTCCAGCGCCGTGCCGACCTCGCTCACTTCACCTTCACAATCGCTTCCGGTGGTCAGGGGGGCGTTGTCTCCATCCGCCACATGGACGCCGGGGTGGCCGACGCACTCGCGGCTGGTCTCGGTCCACGGCGCCGATCGGCGCCGCTAGAGCGCTCGTCGGAACGGTTGTCGGCGTCTCCGGCGGCGCCCGGGGCTCACGGCCCGGGCTGAAAAAAACAGCCTCTCCGAGGCTGGCGGCGACGGCGGCCAAGGTATCGGTAAGCGCATTAGAGCAGCCCAGCCTCCCGGTCAGGTTGCCGGCCTCAGGCTGACGGCGCCCGCCAAATCCAAGCCGTGAGCGGTTGCCGTCCGCGCGGTCGGGCTCTATTCTGCCCCGGTGCATCGTCGGGTTGGACGCGCCCGGCGGCGATGGTCGCGAGATCAAGCGGAAAAGAGGATCACCACCGATGCGGATGTCGACCATGTTCGGCCGGACCCTACGAGCTGCCCCGGCCGATATCGAGCTGCCCAGCCACCAGCTGATGCTGCGGGCGGCGCTCATTCGCCCCCTTGGGGCCGGCATCTTCTCCTTGCTGCCTATCGGCTGGCGGGTGATCCACAAGATCGAGGACATCATCCGGGCCGAGATGGACGCCATCGGCGGTCAGGAGATGTACATGCCCGTCGTCCACCCGGCCGATATCTGGCGGGAGACGGGGCGCTACGATCTGGTCGGCCCGGAGATGGCCCGGTTCAAGGACCGAGGCGAGCGCGACATGGTCCTGGCGATGACCCACGAGGAGGTTGTCACCGATCTCGCGCGGACGGAGATCAACTCCTACCGGCAACTCCCTCAGATCGTCTACCACATCCAGACCAAGTTTCGGGACGAGCCGCGCTCGCGCGGCGGGCTGATCCGGGTGCGCGAATTCACGATGAAGGACTCCTACAGCCT
The DNA here is from genome assembly GCA_963724285.1 of uncultured Chloroflexia bacterium. Lineage (GTDB taxonomy): Bacteria > Chloroflexota > Chloroflexia > Thermomicrobiales > UBA6265 > CAVRUD01. Next base: position 197,766 of record CAVRUD010000003.1, read on the forward strand.
GGACGCCGACGAGGCCGGCCTCGATCTTGCCTACGAGAAGCATTGGGGCGCCTACGAGCGGATCTTCCGCCGCTGTGGCCTTGACTTCGTCGTGGTCGGCGCTGATACCGGCATGATGGGAGGATCCGCCTCGCACGAGTTCATGGCGAAGTCGCCGTACGGCGAAGACATCATCCTGATCAGCCCGAACGGCAACTACGCCGCCAACCGCGAGGTCGCGACCTTCCAGCGGGAAGCGCCCTGGACCGAAGATCAACTCCCGATGGAGGAGGTCGAAACCCCGAACGCAACGACGATCGAGGCGCTGGCCACGTTCCTCGACATTCCGCTCTCCCGTACCGCGAAGGCGGTCTTCTATATCGGAAGCTCCGGCCGTTTCGTCTTCGCGGTCATCCGCGGCGATCTCGATGTGAACGAGACCAAGCTGCGCAAGGTGACCGGCGAACTCGGGCTTATCCCGGCGACAGCCGAGCAGATCCAGGCGATTGGGGCGGAGCCGGGCTACGGCTCTCCCGTCGGTGTAACCGGAGCGCTGGTCGTGGTGGATGAGAGCGTCCGCGACAGCCGCAACCTTGTCGCTGGTGCGAACAAGGTCGGCTATCACCTCAAGAACGTCAATCTGGACCGGGACTATACGGCCGATATCGTCGGTGATATCGCCGCGGCGGCAGAGGGCTTCCCCAGCCCGATCGACGGCGCGCCTATGGTGGCCGAGCGTGCCATCGAGGTCGGGAATATCTTCAAGCTCGGCACTCGCTACACCGACGCCCTCGGTGCGACCTACCTGGACGCCAACGGCGAGGCCCACCCGATCGTGATGGGTTCTTACGGCATCGGCTCCGGCCGCCTGGCGGCGACAATCGTCGAGCAATGCCACGATGACAAGGGCATCACCTGGCCCGTGACGGTTGCGCCGTTCCACGTATCGCTCCTGTCGCTGGGCAGCGATCCCGAGGTAGTTGACGCGACCGAGGCGCTCTACCAATCGTTGACCGCCGCAGGTATCGAGGTTCTCTACGACGACCGGCCGGACCGGGCCGGCGTGAAGTTCAACGACGCCGAGTTGATCGGAAACCCCGTTCGCGTATCGATTAGCGCCCGGACCCTGTCGAACGACCAGGCCGAAATCCGGCTGCGAACCGCCGACGAGTCGACATTTGTCGCACGGGAAGAGGTCGTGGCCACGGTCCAGCGATTGCTGGTCGAGTTGCATCGTGGGCTGGATGGGAGCGCGCCGGCATAGGTTGGATGGTCATGGACCAGGAGGCCATCATCCGGTACGTCACGGAGACGTTCGGTGGCGTCGAGTTGTCGTCGGGACCGAGGGGTTCGGGGCGGGAGATACATTCTTTTTCTATGACCCCGACGGTAGCACCGACCCGACGCGCCGGCTCCGGTTCGCGACGATCGTGACCAAGGACTACGGGGAGTACGACAACGCGTCGCAACTCGATTGTCCGGGCGTTTTCCGGTTGAACGTCGGCGTCGGCCGGCAGACGTTCGTGCCGCTGTTCGGGATGCCATCTGACGGCGCTCGTGGGGAAGAACCCGGGCACGATTTCGCCGCGCTAGACCGGCTGCTGCCGCACCCGGTGTACGCGTCGCAGTGGTGGGTTTGCATGCTGAACTCCAGCGACGAGACGTTTCAGCGGGAGATACGGCCGTTGCTCGCCGAGGCGCACGCCCTCGCCGCCAAGCGGCATTGCGGCCGGCGGGACTAGAGTTCTCTGCAAGGATCCCATCCGCCCTTGCGCGTTCTGGCCTCTCCCAGTGGCAGGTCGCCTGACCGGTTCAGACTGGGTTTATCGCGGCACGTCGACCGTCGGGCAAACTGTAGCAACGGCGCAACGCCTTGTAGGGGCGGACCGGTGTGTCCGCCCGGCCACGTGCGCTGCGACAACGCTGTATCATGGCGCGCCGGACCGGCGAGCGTCGCGGCTCGAACCGGATGTCGCGGTCGGCAGCCGGGCGGACACACCGGTCACCTGGGCCAACTAATTCCCGGTAAGCTGGAGGGGCGCGGCGGTTGGCCGCGTGTCCCCGCCCCCGGAGGTGCCCGCGATGCCGGCGTTGCCCGCCCTGCTCCCCGCCGCCGCCGCGCCCGCTCCCGCCGCCGACCGCCCGGTCCTGGACCGGGTCGAGGCGGTCCTGACCGAGCTGGCCGCCGGCCTGGAACCGGCGGCGCCCGGCCCGACCGGCCGCGGCCGCCCCCGCATCTTGCCGGCCCTGGCGCTGTGGGGCGGCCTCCTCGTCTGCGTCCTGCGCGGCTGGACCGACCAGAAGGGCCTCTGGCGGCGGCTGGCCGGCACCGGGCTGTGGCGCTTCGCCCCCTTCCCCGTCTCCGACGAGGCGGTCTACAAGCGCCTGGCCGAAGCCCGGCCCAGCCCGGTGGCCGGCCTCTTCGCCGACCTGACCGCCCTGCTGGTCGCGCGCCTCGAGCCCCACGCCGACCGCGCCCTCGCGCCCTTCGCCCCCGAGGTCTTCGCCCTCGACCAGACGACGCTCGATCCGGTCGCCCGTCTCCTGCCCGCCCTGCGCGGGATGCCGCCAGGCGACGACCGCCTCCTGCCGGGCAAGCTGGCCGGGGTCTTCGACGTCCGCCGCCAGCTCTGGCGCCGCGTCGACTACCTGCCCGACCCGCGCCAGAACGAGAAGCTCGCCTGCCGCGAGTTGGTCACCGGGCTGCCCCGCCGCAGCCTGCTGCTGTGCGACCTGGGCTACTGCGCCTTCGCGTGGCTCGACGACCCGACCACCGGGGGCTTCCGGTGGGTCAGCCGCCTGCGCGCCAAGACCAGCTCCGAGGTGGCCCACGTCTTCTGCGAGGACGGCGACACCCGCGACGCCCTGGTCTGGCTCGGCCGGCACCGCGCCGACCGGGCCAAGATCGCCGTCCGCCTGGTCCAATACCGCCGGGGCCCGACGCTGCACCGCTACCTCACCAACGTCCTCTCGCCTCGGCGCCTGCCCCTGGCCGAGATCCCCCGCCTCTATGCCCGCCGCTGGGACATCGAGCTGGCCGTCAACACCGCCAAAACCGACCTCCACCTGCACCTGCTGTGGTCGAGCAAGCCGGCGGTCATCCTGCACCAGGTCTGGGCGGTGCTCACGATTGCCCAGCTGCCGCAAGCGCTGCGGGTGCTGGTGGCGGCCGAGGCCCGGGTCGACCCGTTCGACGTGTCGCCGCCGCTGCTGGCGAAGTACCTGCCCCAGTACGCGGCGCGGGGCCATGGCGATCCCGTCGCCGCCTTCGCCGCCGACGGCCGGCGGCCGGGGTTCATCCGGCCCTCGCGCCGGGTCCGTACCCCCCGCCACGCCCGCCGCAAGCGCGACCGCCGCACCCCAGATCCGATTTAGTTGGTCCACGTGACACACCGGTCCGCCCCTACGACGGTGACCATCCGCCCAACCGTCCCCGCCGAACGCCGAACGCCGAACGCCGGCGCCTCTCCCCTTCCCCCTGTCCTTCCTTAGAGCGCCTATCAAAACCGCTTGGTCGGCGGCTCCACCCCTAGTTGGAGGGACTGAAGTCCCGGGCTAAGAGTCCCTACCGAAACCGCGCGGTCGGCCCGCCCGGGACTCAAAGTCCCGGGCTGACCCACGGAAGCCGGCTCAAGCCGGCTGGAGTACGACACCCGCGCCGTGGGGCCCATCTCGTGCCCAGTCCCGGAGGGACTTCCGAGAGGTCGCCCGGGACGTTGAGTCCCGGGCGGGCCGACCGCGCGGTTTCGATAGGTGCTCGAAACCGACGAAGTCCCTCCGGGACTGAGAACGAACCCGGCGGCAACGGCGGGTTTTGATAGGCGCTCTCAGTGCAACGGGGGAAGGGGGCCGGGTGGGTTAGGTCGTGTTTGCGACGCCGTTGCGGTGGGTGGGGCCGGCCCCTCCCAGCCTCCCTGCGTGCTCAGCGCTGGAAGGGCGTCGTCGGGCTCAGCCCGGGGTTGCTGCCAGCCGCTGTGCAACCAGGCCGTAACCAGCAGCCCAACCAGGGCCAAAGCCGCGAGAACCGGGCGCGGCATCTCGTCCCTCTTCCCGGCTCACGCCGGGACGCGGACCCGCCGCCGCCGAGCCTCCCCCGCGCGCGGCGAGCCTTGGCGCCACCTTACGCGCCGCTTCAGGACCCGTCAATCGGCCAGGTGCGCCGACACCGACCCGACCGCCGGCCTGCGGCCGATTGCGGTGGGGTTCGGGCGGGCGCATGCCGACCGGGGCGGCTTCGTCAATATCCACCCGAACCGTCGGGGGGTGGACGGTGAGGGCCGTCCAAGCGGGCAGTTTTATGGTACCAGTACCTGCGTACTGTGGAGGATGACAAGTATAGCGATATCGTGGAAAAAATTGACATCAGCCACAATCGGGAGTACTGTATGGGCACAAGGAAACGCGAATACTGACGTGCTCCGGCGCATACGCACTTGGAGAGAGGTCGGTGCGGCCTTCGCGCGCCTGGGTCCGATGTGCTCGCCGCTCCTGAGGGGTATCGGCGCCGCCATGCGGTGGCGCCGTGGGACATCATTTAGAGGGGCAAAGACATGGATGGGGACCGGTTCGACGGCATAACACGCCGGCTCGCGCAGGGGGTATCCCGCCGCGAGGCGCTTCGCAAAATCGCGGGTGGCGCGATCGGCGGCTCCCTGGCGCTAGGGGGTCTGCGCCGCGCAGGGGCACAGGCCAACAAGGTTGGGGTTTGCCACCAGACGGGCTCCGCCTCCAACCCGTTCGAATACATCGAGGTCAGCGAGAACGCGGTCCCGGCGCACGCGGCGCACGGGGACGCCACTTACGTCAATCTGATGACCGACGTCAACAACTGCGGGGAATGCGGCAACGTCTGCGGTGGGGACCTCTGCAACACGGCGGTGTGTCAGGGCGGGGTCTGCGGGACGGTGGCGGTTGTCTGCAACGACAGTAACGCCTGCACCGCCGACACCTGCGACCGCTGGCTGCGTCTACACGCCGATCACCTGCGACGACGACAACGCCTGCACCACCGACACCTGCGACCCGGCCGCCGGCTGCGTCTACACGCCGATCACCTGCGACGACAACAACGCCTGCACCACCGACACCTGCGACCCGGCCGCCGGCTGCGTCTACACGGCGATCACCTGCAACGACAACAACGCCTGCACCACCGACACCTGCGACCCGGCCGCCGGCTGCGTCTACACGCCGATCACCTGCAACGACAACAACGCCTGCACCACCGACACCTGCGACCCGGCCGCCGGCTGCGTCTACACGCCGGTGGATTGCTCAAGCGTAGGGGACCAGTGCAACGACCGGGATCTGCGTCGCCGCCGACGGAAGCTGTCAGGCGGTCCCCACCCCCGGCGAAACCTGTACCACCACTGGTGGTGCCGCCGGCACCTGTTCCGCTACCGGCACCTGCGTTCCTAACTGCCGTCCGGATGGCAGCACCTGTGCTGTCGCTGCCGATTGCTGCGGCGGTGCGTGCACGAACGGAATTTGCCAACTGCCTCCGTCGTGCAACCTGCCTATCACCGGAATTGGCGGACAAGACACTGGGGGCGGCACGGCCGGCACAACCCAATGCCAGACGGCCAGCGGCTGCGTTCAGACCTTCACGATAGCCCTCACTGGCGCCCAGCCTGGCCGAAACTACGACGTGTACATCGACCAGAATAGCGGCGGCGTCCAAGCGACCCACCTCTTCGCGGGAACCTTCACGATTCAGGCAAACGGCACTGCCTTCTTCCAGAACACGGTCAACGCTGGTGCCACGTGCCCGACCATCGTCGACAACGAGATCGTCCCGCAGGGAGGCACTTCACGGATCACCGATACCTCCAGCAGAGCTTCGCGCCGTGCAACAGCTGCCCAAGCTAGCACGATTTTCGGCTGGTTCCGTGTAACAGGTCACGGTTCGCCGGGATTCAGCCTTCCCTGTCGGATCGACCCCCTCGCTCGGGCGAAGGCGAGCGAGGGGGGCATCCGGCATCATCCGACCGGGACACGATCATGTGTTCCAGGATCGGGCGATACCACGACGGGGACATCGATCGCGGCCGCTGCCGGGGAAACGAATTGGGGAGCGGGAGGCAAACGCCTCCCGCTCCCCTGTTTGAGGGCCAGATTCACCTCATTCGCCCATTCTCGGCGGCCCGAACTCCGGTCGGTGCCGTCGCTGACCTGGGTGGTGATGGCCTCCCATTCGGGTGCCGGGTGGGCCTTCCGGGGTGTTCAGGGGGCCGCGATGCACCAAACCGCCCTGTTCTATTCACGAGGACGCGGATCCGGGGAAGCAGGCCGGGTGTAAGGGTTCGGGTCCCCAGCCCGTTCGCTTCGAGTCTACGCCAGCAGGCGTTGGAGGATGGCGACCCCTGGGATCGCCGCTGGATCGGGGGCGGACCAGGCGTATGCGGCCCAAAGAGTGCGATCGAAGGGGCGGTGGGCGCGGGTGAGCCAGGTGGGGCGGGTGCGTGTGGCCAGCATACGGAGAGAAGCAGATACGCGGGTGCGGCTGCCATCGGCCCGGAGACACGATGTCGGTAGTCAGGGAGGATCCGTCGGTTCGGATTTATGCGCTTGTGATTAATCGATCCCGATTGTGTTGATGGCCAGGTCAGGGTTTGGGTAGGCGGTTGGGGTGTGGTTGGGTACGATGCATTCATGACAATGAGATGTGGCGGTTGCGCGGGCGGGGACAGGGGCGATGGCCGACGGGTTTGATGTGCCGCTCGTGTCGCCGGTGATGGTCGGGCGGGAGATGCACCTGGCCGCCCTGCGGCGCGGGATCGATGCGGCCGCGGATGGCGCCGGTCGGGTGATCCTGGTCGCCGGAGAGGCTGGTATCGGCAAGTCGCGGCTAGTGGGCGAGGCGGCGGCGTACGCGCGCGGCCGTGGTATGCGGGTGCTCACCGGGCAGTGCTTTGCCGCCGACCGGGCGTCGCCGTACGCTCCCCTGCGGGACCTGCTGCGCACCGATGTCGTCGGCCAGGAGTGGGCGGAGGCGATCCTGGCGAGCGCGGGGGGCGACCTGGGGATGCTGCTGCCCGAGTTCGCTGCATGGCGGGCAGGACGAGCATCCGGGCGCGACGGCGCGGGGGGAGTCGGACCGGCGCCGGGTGGCGCTGGCGGTGCGGGCGCTGCTGGAGGCGATCGCGGCCGAAACGCCCGTGCTGCTGGTCCTCGAGGACGCCCACTGGAGCGACGACGCGACCCTCGATCTGCTGGTGCAGTTGGCCCGGTTCGTCCGGTCGGAGCGGCGCCGGATCACGATCGTGGTGACGTTCCGCGACGACGAGATCTCGACCGATCTGGCGGGGGCGCTGGCCGCGCTCGACCGGGAGCGGCTGGCGGCGGAGGCCCGCCTGGGCCATCTCCCCCGGGCCGAGGTGATCGCGATGCTGCGGGCGCTCAGCCGCCAGCAGGCCAATGCCCCGATCAGCGCGTCCCTGGCGGAAACGATTTACCGGTTGTCCGAAGGAAACCCGTTCTTCGTCGAGGAGCTCCTGCGGTCGGCCGCGACGCCGGCGGCCGGTCGGGGCCGGATGGAGCATCCGGCGGGTGGGGCCGGGGCCTTTGTGTTGCCGCGCAGCGTGGCGGAGGCGGTCCGCCAGCGCGTGGGCCTGCTGAGCGAGCGGGCACGGCGGACGTTGACCCTTGCGGCGGTCTCCGGGCGCCGGTTCGATTTCGCGCTGCTGCAAACGCTGGGGGCCGGCGATGAGGACTCCCTGATCGCGGACATCAAGGAGTTGATCGCGGCGAGGCTGATTGTCGAGGAGTCGGCGGACCGGTTCGTCTTCCGGCACGCGTTGATGCGGGAGGCGATCTACGACGGTCTGCTGGTGCGGGAACGGCGGGCGCTGCACCGGCAGGCCCTCGATTGCATCCTCCAGGCCGATCCCACCGCGGCGGAGACGCAGACCGCCGATCTGGCGCGGCACGCGGTCGGGGCCGAGGCCTGGGCGGAGGCGGTCGAGTACGGGCACCGGGCCGGGCGGCAGGCCCTGGCGCTGTATTCCCCGGGCGCCGCGATCGAACTGCTGGGGCACGCCGTCGACGCCAGCGCGAAGCTCGGGCGGCCGCCGGCGGCCGCCCTGCTCCGGAATCGGGGGCAGGCCCACGAGATCCACGGCGACTTCGATGCCGCCCTGGCCGATTACGAAGCGGCGGCCAGGCAAGCACAGGCTGCCGGAGACGCGATCGAGGAGAGCGAAGCCCTCCTCGCACTGGGCAACCTCTGGGCTGGGCGCGATTACGAGCAGGCCGGGTCATTGATCCGTCGGGCGCTCGATGTCGCCCAGCGCGGTGATGACAAGCGCCTCTCTATCAGGCTCCTCAACCGCCTGGGGAACTGGCACGCCAATAGGGACGAGACGGAGGAGGCGCTCCGTCTGCATGGGGAAGCGCTGGCGCTGGCGGAGACCGCCGGTGACCGAAAGGGCGTGGCCGAGTCACTCGACCTTCTGGGCATCACCCGCTATCTGGCCGAGGACTACATCGGAGCCGTCGCCGAATATCGCCGCGTCATCCCGGTTCTGCGGGAGGTCGACGACCGTCAGACGCTCTCGACCGCCCTGGCGATGCTGGCGTTGACACTCGGCAGTGTCGTCAACGGTATGACGGCTCCGGGAAGCCGGGATGGTCTGTCGCCGCGCGATCTGGTCGATGAGTCGATCGACGTAGCCCGCCAGATCGACGCGCGGACCGCCGAGGTGTTTGCCCGGTGTTGCGCTGGGATGGTCCTGGGAACCGATGCGATCGGTGAGGCGATCGACCAGGCCGAGTTGGCGCTGCGACTTGCCGAGGAGATCGGCCATCGGCAGTGGGCGATCTTCGCCAACTTCACCCTGGCCACACTGTACGAAGCCCTGCTCGATGTTGAGATGGCGAGGACCTATCTCGACGCCGCGGACGAGGCCGGCCGCAGCGTCGGGTCGACGTTCTGGAGGCGGACGGTGATGAGCGGCCTTGCCCGGATGTCGCGCCTCGAAGGGGATCTGGACACCGCCGAGCGCATCATCGCCGACATGGACCTCGCCGGAACGACGCGCGGACGCCGGCTCCCCTGGTTCGAGAAAGCGGAGATCGCGCTGGCCCGCGACGACGCCGACCAGGCGCTGGCGATCGCCGACCGGCTCGTTGCGGAGAGCGCGTCGACGGGGATTGAGCTCTCCCAGGTGCCGGAAGTTGCCCGGCTCCGCGGCGAGTCGCTGGATGCCCTGGGCCGGCCCGACGAGGCGATTGCCGCGTTCGACGTGGCCCTCGCCGGCGCCGCCGAGCGTGGGCATCTGCCCTTCCTCTGGAAGATCAACCTCGTCCGGGCGGCGTTGCTCCGCCGGTTGGGTCGACGTGATGAGGCCGAATCCGATCTCGCCGCCGCGCACGAGGTGGTGACAACGTTCGCCGAAGGCATCGGCGACGCGGATCTGAAAGCCCGATTCTTGGAACGCGCCGCGGCCATGATGCCGTCGCCACGCGGCGCATCCCGTGGCCAGGGCGCCAGAACGGCGGCCGGGGGGTTGACCGCTCGCGAGCGCGAGGTTGCGATCCTGATCGCCGCCGGGCAGTCGAACCGGGAGATCGGCGACGCGCTCTTCATGAGCGTGCGCACCGCCGGCACCCACGTCGGCAACATCCTCGCCAAGCTCGGTCTCAAGTCCCGCGCTCAGGTCGCCGCCTGGGTGCAGGAGCATGGATTGACCACCGAGGGCGGAGAATAGGGTCGGCGTTCGGAACGAGCGCCCGAGGGCGTCTCTGCACGCTGGCGTTGCGAACGTGGGACCTCTCGGCAGTCGCGCCGGTGGTCCCGCATAGCCGGTTACGGTGCCGGGGTGGCGGCAGAAGGCGTCCCCATCTCCGACGGAATGATCGCCGCGACCTCGACGGAGGCGGCCTCCTGGCCGTCGTTCCGGACCTCTCCGCCGGCGAATGGCGGGAAGACGGTGTAGTCGCCCGCCCCCAGCGTGAACTCGGCGTTGGCGGCCACGGGTTCCCCTGGTGCGTCGGTCGCCCCGGCGCGGGTGACCGTGACCGGGGCGTCGACGGTGATGGTCAACGAGCCGGCCTCGCTGTAGACGAGGGAGATCTCGGGGCTGGGAGCGATGGCGTAGGTCACGCCGGGCGCGAACGTCAGGCGGTAGAGCGATGGCGCCTCCTGCCCTGCAGCGAAGGCGAGTGCCTCGGCGGTCACGCCGGGGGAAATCTCGAACCCTCCCGCCGGCGGTGTGCCCTCCTGGGCGCGGGTTTCCGGGCCGAGACGGGCGGCGGCTACCAGGCCGATCAGCGCGACGGCGGCGACCAAGAGTAGGACCGGCGTTCGGCGCATGGGGGTACTCCTCTTCACCTGTCGGCCGCCTCGGTGGCGGCCACCGCGCGGCATCATAGCAGGACGATCGAGCATGGCGCCTTCGAGGGCAGCACGTCCGCGGATACGCCCTTACGTCCTGGCCCCATTCCCCCGCCGCGCCGCAAAGAAGGGGGAGTTACGTCTCCCAGACGCCAGACGCCAGACGCCAGGAGAGCCAATCGCCAGGTGCCGCCAAATCTACGCATCCCCACCGCCGAAAACTACCGAGATCTGACGAGGTACGCAGTGGGCGCTTACGGCAGGATCTCGGTATGGGGTGCGTTGCCCCAGTTCGTGATCCGGACGGGTGAGACCCAGCCCGTCTTTGCACAAAGGACTCACATCATGGTGACCATTCTTGAATCCCCTGACCGCGTTACGACCTTCGATCCGTCCGTCGTAGAGGACCTGCGTGGCCAGATCGAGGGCACCGTCATGTTGCCCGGCGAGCCGGGCTACGATGAGGCGCGGACGATCTGGAACGGCATGATCGACAAGCGGCCCGCCGTGATCGTGCGGCCGCAGGGCGTCGCCGATATCCGGGTCGCCGTGCGGTTTGCGGCGGCGCAGGGGTTGGCCGTGTCGATCAAGGGCGGCGGGCACAACGTCGCCGGTCACGCGGTGAGCGACGGAGGGCTGATGCTCGACATGTCGTCCATGCGGGCTGTGGAGGTCGATCCGGTGGCGCGGACGGCTCGGGTCCAGGGCGGGGCGCTCTGGTCCGACTTCGACCAGGAGACCGCGAAGTACGGCCTGGCGACGACCGGCGGCGTGATCGCGTCGACCGGTGTGGCCGGCCTGACGCTGGGCGGTGGGATCGGCTGGCTCGTCGGAAAGCACGGGATGTCGATCGACAACCTGCTCTCGGTGGAGCTGGTTACCGCGGACGGCGAGGTCGTTACCGCCAGTGTCGAGTCGCACCCGGACCTGTTCTGGGCGCTGCGGGGCGGCGGCGGCAATTTTGGTGTGGCCACCTCGTTCGAGTTCGCGCTCCATCCCCAGGGCGATGTCCTGGCCGGAATCATTGCCTGGCCGGTGGAGAAAGCGCCCGAAGTGCTCGCCTTCTACCGGGAGTTCACGGAGACGGCTCCGGACGAGATGGGCGCCTATGCCCTCATGACGACCGAACCGGAGTCGGGGATGCGGGTCGTCATCATTGCCGTCTGCTGGCCGGACGACCAGGAGGAGGGTGAGCGCCTCATCGCTCCGGTGCGCGCCTTCGGAGAGCCGGTGCTGGAGATGATCGGGAGATGCCGTACCTCGAGTGGCAGCGGCTGTTCGAGGCCGAATACCCACATGGCCGGCGCTACTACTGGAAGGGCAACCTGCTGCGCAATCTGGACGATGGCGTGCTTGAGACGATCGTGGAGCATGCGACCGAGCCGCCGAACGCCCACTGCGGTTGCCGTGATCGAGCGGTATCGCGGCGCGATGACGGGTCGATCCGACGGCGACGGCCCTCCCTGACCGCGACGCAAATTCCAGATCGTCAACATCGGCGCTCGGACGATCCGGCCCAGGACGATGCCGGGATCGCCTGGACCCGCGACATCACCACTCCATTCAGCCTTTCAGCCTCAACGGTCTTTTCCTGAACTTCAACGCCTTCGACGGGGGAAGAGAGCTCGGAAGCTGGTGGGTGCTGGTTACGGCGCTAACCTGGAGCGCCTCAAGGAGATCAAGCGCCGCTACGACCCGACCAATCTCTTCCGCGAAAACAACAACATCGTACCGTAGCGCATTTCGGCCCGATCCTGGCATTCCAATGAGCCGGCGCTTCCGATGATCCTTGACGACCCAAGCTGGTAGCGGCGGGTGGGCCGCCTCGACCAAGCGTCCCGGGCGACGGGGTG
>CAVRUD010000004.1:0-129156 GCA_963724285.1 uncultured Chloroflexia bacterium
CTAAGATGCTGGGTTGAACCGTGAAGGTCCTACTCGACGACGAACTCTCCCACCATGCCCTTGGCAAAGTGCGGGGTGCCATCCGCCGAGGGGATGAAGCAGACGATGGTGTAGGCACCGGGCTCGAGGCCGGTGACGGCCATGTAGCCGGTTTGGCCAGGATCGGCGAAGCCGACGCCCACGAAGTTGATCTCCTCGAACGGAATCTCGCCGTTGAAAGCCTGCTCGATGGTCGCGCCCTCGGGAAGCTGGGCGATCGCCATCTCGTGCGGCTCGGTGCCGGTGTTGGTCAGCTCGAACGCGATCGACTGGCCGGCCGCGAAGGTGGTCTGGCTCAGCGCAAATTCGTAGTCACGCAGTTCGGCCTGCGCGACCACATCGGCGGGGTAGAGGAGGCCAACGGACTCGTCGAGCTTGAGGGTTCCGGCCTCATCGACGAAGAACCAGCGCTCGTGCAGCAGCGACGACGGAGTGTAAAACCCGCCGTAAAGCACATCAACGCTAACGCGGCCATCTTCATGGGTCCGCACATCACTGATCGCCTCGATCGCCACCGGAGCAAACTGGAAGTTCGCGACCAGGTCGTACGGATTCTCGCTGCCGGTCTGGGCAACGAGGTAGTTGGTGGTCACCAGCGCGGCCACGCCCTCGGCGTCGCCTGCCGTGATGCAGCCCGCAAAATTCTCGACGGCGGCGGTCACCGCGGCGGTGGCATCCGCTTCGGCGGCCGTGCCCTCATCAACCTCGACCTCGACCTGCTCCGGAGAGGCCTCGTCCATCGCGGCCATGTCGTGCTCGGCCTCCGGGGTGCTTTCGGCAGCCGGCGGCGGTCCGCCCTCTTCGGGCATCGCCGACGGGGTGCCCGGCGGCAGATCGGGGGCGACGCACTCGACGGCCGGCGTCGAATCCTGAGCGGAGACCGAAGCGACCCCAACCGCTCCGGCGGCGCCGGTGACGACCGTGAACGCGACGATGGCGGCGCGCATCGTATCCGGCAAAGTCCACAAAGCCATGAAAATCTGTCCTCCAGATCTCTGGTGATTTCAACAACGGTCACCGCGTGCAACCGTCTGGAGGATGTTTTAGCCGGACGGTCTTCCCCAGTTCTTCCCAGGCTTCCGGATGCCATTTGCTCCAGGAGTTTGGGGGAACGCTCGTCAACCCTGGGCGATTAGCTTCCGGACCGACCGTCGGGACGATCGCGCGGGCCGTATGCGACCGAGATACCGAGAAGCGAGAACAGGGTTAGGCGCAACCAGTCCAGGTCGACATCGCGGGCCGACTCCGTCAACTCGGTTTGTAGATGCTGGACCTCTGCCCGGCGGAGGTCCGGCGAGCCTGTATCACGCCACACCTTGACCACGAACGAGTCATAGATGGTCCCCCGACCGGCACCATCTTCGGCGGCATCACCGGTGTGTGCTGGACCGCGAACGTTCGGTGGCCGCATCCATCTTCCTCCGGGGAGCGTCTCCGCCGGTGGTGCCAACGTTGGCACCACCGGCGGAACGACGACGTACCGCAATCTGCGCAGACCCGCGACGCGGCATCCAACTCCGCTTCCGCGCTACTCGACGGTGACCTGTGCAACCATGCCCAGGTCGTGGTGGGGCGTGCCGCTCGCCGTTGCGACATCGCACACGAGGAAGTACATCCCTGCCTCAAGGCCGGTGACCGCCATTTCGCCGGTCTGGCCTGGATCGAGATAGGCCCCGGCGAAGAACGCGGTGGAGGCCTGGATGTCGGACTCGCCCGAGATCAGGGACTCGGGCGTCGTGCCGTCCGGATAGGTGAGCAGCGCCGCCACGTGCCCCTCTCCGCCGGCACTCTGGTTGGTCAAGCGGAAGATGATCGGGGTGTTGGCCGGCAGCGTCGACTCACTGAGCGCGAAGGCGTAGTCGACCAACGTCACATCGACGACGACCGCCCCAGGCAGGGCGCCCTCGGGCATTGCAATTGGGGTGATGATGTTGATCTTGAAGAAGCCACCATCCTCGACGATGAACCAGCGCTCGGCCGAAATGCCGCCCGGTCCGTTGAAGAACCCGGTAAAGACGATGTCGACGCTGGCCGAGCCGTCCTCGTACGTCAGAACGTTGTCGAGGCTGACGACTTCGAGCGGCACCGCGCCCTCGAACGACGCGGGCACGTCGGCTGCGCTTGGTACGCCGAGAACGGTGTGGATGAAGGACTCGGTCATCAAAGCGGAGAGCCCAACGTAGTCGCCGGTGTTGATGCACGCGATCAGGTTCTCCACGCCGGCGATTGTCGCGGCGGCGGTCGCCTCGTCCGCGGGCGCCTCGCCTTCCGGGGTCGCCAGGCTCATCTGACCCGCGTCTTCAGTTTCCGCTTGAGCCTCAGGGGTAGACTCGGGCCGTGCTCCGTGCCGTCCTCCACCGGCACCGGAGTGGCCGGTGGCAACTCGGGCGCGACACACGCCGTGGCAGGAGTGGATTCCTGGGCCAGCGTCCTCGATACGTGTGCAAAACCGACGATATTCACCACCAGGACCAGCGCGACGATCGGACCCAAAAGAACGAAGCGGCGCATCGTACTTCCTCCGCGGATAGCCGGCCGCCCCTCGGCGACCTCATGTCCACGGTTGTACAGAGCGAATCTTCTCTAAACCTTCTCTCGTTCGCGTGCTGGGTCGGACGAGACTGGTGCGGCAACCTATCCTGAAGCGCAAACGGATTTGGCTTCATCCACCGCCTTGCCAAAGTCGAGATCGCGACCCGCTTCCCAGGCGAGCGCGAGGCCATCCGACCCGATGCTCTCTCGGATGGTGGCGACGGCCTGATCGCGATCGTTCACGCGAACCGGTGCGACCGGGTAATCGATCTCTTCCCGGCGCCGTTCCATGGCAGCCATGATCCGGGCCGCCCGTACGACATCACCGCGTGCGAGGGCTAACAGGGCCACGTCTTCAACACACTCGATTAAGATTTGGGGATTAGCATAGACATCCAGAAGGTCCAGTCCCTCTGCCAGGCACATGCAGCCCGATCCCAACTCTTGCGCAACAGATGTACGTAGCCCATCGCGTGCAACGCGATCCCGAGGTCCCGCGGTTCGCCGACCTGGCGCAACAGCGGGACGGCCTCGTCCAAATACTCGAATGCTTCGTCCAGGTTGCCTTCGTGGATGGAGTTGGCGGAGAGGTTTACAAGGGAATTGCCGATCCGGCGGGGATCTCGCAGTCGGCGCCGGATCGCGAGCGCCTGCTCCGCCAACCGGCGAGACCGAGCATTTTCCCCAATCCAGTAGGCAAGGGAGGCAGCATTTGAAAGGGCAAGGGCAATCCGATCGAGGTCTCCAGTCGGTTCGATTGCCGCGGCACTCGATTCAAAGAGGTCCGCGGCCTGGGCATAGTGCCCGCGAATAATCGCATCCATCCCAAGTCCATTGAGGCTAATGCCGATCCCACGAGCATTGCCCAATCGACGGTGAATCGCCAAGGCTTCCTCGTCGATCCGAACCGCCTCTTCGTACGCCGCCCGATCGCGCATCACCCCGGCGACATCGTTCATGACCGCCGCCATCTGTCGCTCGTCATCCAACTCCCGCCAGGCAGCCAGCGCACCCCGTAGCAGATCCTCGGCCGCATCGCGTTCACCACGCTCATCGGTCATTTGGCCAAGCGCATGCAGTGCCGACGCCCGGCTCTCTGGAGACCCACCGTCCAGCGCCAGAGCCTGTTTCAACCAGTCGCACCCTTCGGAGACGATCCCGCGCATCCGCCAATAATCCTTCATCCCGGACGCGATCCTCTGGCCCGTTTCGGCGTCTCCGTTCCTGATCGCTCGCTCGAAGACCGAGCGAACGTTCTCATATTCGGCATCAAACCGCTCAAGCCAGGCGACCTGATCGGGGCCGGTCACATGGATCATGCCCTGCTCAGCCAGATCACGGAAGAGCTCGGTGTGGCGGGCTTCAGCCTCCGGGGCTTCGCCGCTCGCCAAGAGCAGTTCTTGTGCGAACTCCCGCACGGTCTCAAGCATCCAAACCCGGCTGTCGTCCTCAATTCGAACGAGATGCTTGTCGGCGAGCGACCGTACCGTGTCTGAGGATAGCCCGAGATCTTCGGCCGTTTCTTCGACACAGCCTCCGGCAAATACGCCCAGCCAGCGAAACGCCTTCTGGTCTGCATGGGATAAGAGGTCGTATGACCAGGCGATCGTGTTGCGGAGGGTGCGTTGCCGTTCCGGCAAGTCCCGGGGACCATCACTGAGAAGATCGAGTCGCCGCGAATACCGGTCCAACAGCGCCGCCGGCGATAGTCGTCGCCCGCGCGCGGCCGCCAGTTCGATCGCCAGTGGTAGCCCGTCCAGGCGCACACAGAGTTCGGCCACCGCTTCCGCGTTCTCATCGGTAACGGCGAAGTCTGCGCGCACCGCGCGTGTTGCCTGCTCAAAGAGTGCGACCGCACCGTATCGAGGAAGCGACCGAGACGGGGGTAACCGCTTCAGATTCGGGAGACCAAGGGGACGGAGTTCGCGCTCGTGCTCGGCTCGCACCATCAGCGCTTCGCGGCTGGTCGCGAGCGCCGTGACCCGGCCGCACACCGCAAGCAGCTCCGCCACCGAGGGAGCGGCATCCAGGAGGTGCTCCATGTTGTCGAGGACCAGCAGCAGGTCGCGCTCCTTGAGGACCTCCTGAAGGAGCGTCTCGATCGATCGACCGGCCTCTTCACGAATTCCCATCGTCTGCGCGATCGCCTGGATGACCAATTCTGGGTCACGCAGCGCGGCGAAGGAGACGAAGACAACGCCATCTGGGAAATCGTCGGCGACGCCCGCCGCAATCTCCAGCGCCAGCCGGGTCTTGCCGATCCCGCCCGCGCCGGTCAGGGTGACCAGGCGCACGTCCGGTCGCCAGAGCAGCGCCTGGATCTCGTCGACCTCGGCGTCTCGCCCGACCAGCGGCGTCGGCGGGGCGGGCAGGTTATTGAACGGCCGTGGCTTCGTCGCATTTCGGTCTATGCCATCAAGCCGAACCTGGGCCGAGGCGATCTCATCGCGGAGGGCGATCGTCTCCGGCGACGGCTCCGCCCCCAGATCGGCCTCGAGCGCCGAGCGGCACCGCTCGAACTGGCGGAGGGCCGCCTCCCGTTGCCCGGCCGCGGCATACGCCCGCATCGCCGCCCGGTGCGCCTCCTCGACCGTCGGATCGCTTCCGAGCAAGTCGAAGAGCGGGCCGAGCGCCGCCAGCGGCTCACCGGCGGCAAGGTCGAGCACGGCAAGATCGAGCACAACCCGCTCTCGGGTGGTTCGCAGCCCTTCCCGGCGGGCTACCAACCAATCCAGATAGGGCTCGTCCGCGAGCAGATCGCCGGCGTAGAGATCCAGTGCTGCTCGAAGCGCTGCCCGTCGTTCAGGCTCGGCGAGTGGCGCGGCGCTCGCGACCGCGGAGGCGAACGCGTGGGCATCGACCCAGACCCGGGCGGGATCGACCAGCCCGACGCCGTCGCCGCCGACGGCGATGTACGCGGAACGATTCCCCCGCGCCAGGTCAGGCTCAAGAACACGGCGCAGCGCGTGGAGCGTCTTATAGAGCGAGTTGAGGGCGGCTTCCGGGGCGGCTTCCGGCCAGAGCCGGTCGAGCACCTGATCGCGCGGCAATCGGTAGCCCGGCGTTACCAGCAACAAGAGGAGGAGCGTGCGCGGCAATCGGCCCGGCCAGTCCTCCGCACCAACTACCCGGTCTCCGACGGCGATCTCACTCCGGCCAAGGAGCATGGCCTTCAAGATGCCTGACGATTCGCACACAGGGGATGGCTCGACCATCGTGCCCGCCTCTCGGGAACCGGCGATCGCCCGGTTTCGCCATCAATTCACGCTGTTTGGTCATAATGTGGGGCAAATCATGCCATGGAGCCGGATGATTGTCATCATTTTCGTGCATTGCGCGTTTTGCATTCACGACCGCCCTAGCTTTGATGCCTTGAGGGTATGCGTTGGCAGCCGAGACCCGCACCAGCGCCCGGGCAACTCACGCTCCGCGGGAGGCTTCGGGTACGCTGTACATGGTGTTGCCGGTATCGTCGCACCAACATCGTCGCTGGCCTCGTGCGCGTCGCGACTCGTGATTCTCGGCGGGATTCGAAGGGGAGGAGATCCGCTTGCGCCGCCTTATAGCTGTCCTGGCCCTGCCAATCCTGCTCATCCAAGCCATCGCCCTCCTGACGGCGCTGCCCGTTGGGGCCCAGGTGGGGACAGAGGTCGATGAGGACGATCTCCCGGACGACGCCCAGGAGGCGTACTTCGTCGATATCGTCGACGGAGACACCTTCGAGGCGGAGATCCTCGACGATGACGGCCGGGTGGCGGAGGTCACGATTCGGATGATCGGGATCGACACGCCTGAGACGAGCTACTCCTACGGGAACGAGCCGGAGTGCTACGGCGAGGAGGCCAAGTCGCGCACGGAGGGGTTGCTGCTCTACGCTGAGGAGATCTGGCTGGTCGCCGACGTCGAGGACACGGACGACTTCGGCCGCCTGCTGCGCTACGTCTACTTCCGCTCCGACATCGACGGCAACATCTACATGCTCAACGAGGTGCTGGTCCGCGAGGGGTACGCCCTGGCCAAGACGTACCGACCCAACACCGAGCACCAGCGCGAGCTGGACCAGGCCGAGCGGCGCGCGATCGAGAACGCCAACGGCATGTGGCTGACCTGCGACGCCTCGGTGAGCATGGACCCCGACCTGGAGCAAGACGGCGAGCCGGACGACGAACCGGCAGATGTGTCGGACGGCGCCCCGGAGTCCGAAGAAGACGCTGCCTGCGCCCTGTTCGACACCCAGGAGCAAGCCCAGGAAGTTCTGGACGAGTTCCCGGAACTGGCCGACTCGATCGACCTCGATGAAGACAGGGAAGCGTGCGAGGACTGGTTCCGGTAGCGCCCAGCCGCGAGCGCCACACCCTCATGCGACACGTACACCGGTATCATTACCGGTCGAACAACAGTCGCCGAGTTCGGCAGCCCCTGCGTAAGTCGAGCCGCTTGAACCCACCGCTTGATCGACTTGCGCGATCGAGTGAGCGGAGATGGATGGCTACTACGACCTCGCTACCAACCTAGGCACCGTCGATCCTCCACTTTTCATCTTCGGAGGGATCGCCGAAGACATCCTTTTCCCTGGGCGGTTGACCAGGCCCCACAGCGATATCGACGTGCTCATCTATCGGGACGAGGTCCCCATGCGGCTCAACCAATTCGCCGCACTCGGCTTTCCCCCCGTCGAGGTGTACTACCAGCCGCAACGGGATATCCCCTTAGTCCTGCATACGATGCGAGACGGCATGCATGTCGAACTCGGCGTCTTCGAGCGGGAGAACGAACGCACATCGTTTGTCGTCGACGATGTGCGGAGACGCCTTCATCGCGTCTTCCTGCCTGATGGCTCGTTCGGCTTCACGCCCATCGCAACCGAGAACGCGCAGGTTCGCATCGTCTCTCCGCGCTGTCTGTACCAGTTTCGAGCGGCGTTCCAGACGCTGGGTATCTTTGGCGAACCCCGACCGACGGACCGGGCCGCCCAGATCACGCTGCGGACGCGCTTCCTCGCTGACGTGCCGGCCGCGGACCTGATCCCGGAGATCGTACCGCTGGAGATCGCTGGCGCGGCGCACGGCGCGTAAGCCTGGCTGCAACGAGCGAGTCGGCGGTCGGTCTCTCAATCGCAACTCACCGCGGCGCAACATCGATCCGCCCAGCCCCCAGCGCATCAGCATGCTCCGAATCGCTCTCCTCAAGCGAGACGGCCGATGACCCCAGCGCCTCCAGAACATCGGCGAGTGTCATCTCCGGATCCTCACTGAGCAAGAGCACCGCCGCCCCCGAAACCTACGGCGTCGCCATGCTGGTGCCGCTCCAGGAAGCGTAATCGCCGTCTGGGTAGGCGCTGACGATGCTGGTGCCGGGGGCGGTGAGGTCGATCGTCTCGCCGTAGTTGCTGAAGTCGCTCTTGGCGTCCTGGTGGCCGGTGGCGGCGACGCCGAGGGCGTTGGGATCGGCGGCGGGGTATTCGGCGGGCTGGTCGCGGTCGAGGTTGCCGGCCGCGGCGGCGACGACGACACCGGCATCGAACGCCTCGGCGACAGCGTCTCACGACCTGGGCATCGCGGGAGATGCCCAGGCTCAGGTTGATCACGTCGGCTCCGGCTCGAGAGCGACGTAGATCTTCGGCGAGCGGAAGGCATCGCCGAGGCCGACGTGTCCAGGCCGACTAATGGTAGATCTCCGCCTCCGGCGCGACCTGGGCGATGATGCCGGCGACCTGGGTGTCGTGCCCGATCATCTCGTCGACCTCGCCGGCGCATCGTCGTCCCGATCGTTGCCGGCGTCGCTCGTGTTCTCCGAGTTGTCCAGGGCGTTGAAGCCGCCGGGGAGGACCCGCCCATCCAGGTCGGAGAGGGTTGCGTCGACGCCGGTATCGATCACCGCCACGATCGTGCCCGCTCCGACGGCGCACCCCGCCAGACCGGCCAGGTCGAGCAATTCGGCATGGTAGCCCCGCCGGGCGGCTCGGCCCCGGTTTCGGCGCTGAGGAAGAAGTTGGTCGGGCGGCCTTCGGGGGCCTGGTCAATCCCCGTTCGGCTCGGCCCAGGCGACCGCCTCGTCGGCGGCCATGAGGGCTTCGGCGTAGTCGTCCTCGGCGATCCCCTGGGGAATCTGGAGCAGATGGATGTTGCGCGAGGGGATGCTGGCCAGTTCCCGGGCGCCATGCCGGGTTCATAACCCGGCCACATCGGTATCCGGCTCGACCCGGCCAATCACCTGGCCGCTGCGATAGCCGTCGGTCGAGGGGTCGCCATCGTCGTCGACGATCCCGTCGAGGGACGCGAAGATGACGTCCATCCGAGGATCCGGTGCGGTAGCTGAACCTCAGGCCGAACCGCCAAGAACCTCCCGGATATCGCCTAACGGCCCACCTAAGCGCGCGATCGCGTCGTCGCTGGCGCCCCCAGCACGGGCCGGGACAATGACGTCTACCAGCAGGTTCGGAACCCAGGAGCGGAGGAGAACCGCCGGCGCGGTCGCCTGGAAGGTCGCAATGCCGGCCACTGCCGGTACGACGACCGTGCCACCGGCGATGATCTCCATCCGGCCATCACCGGATTCGATCGCGCCCGAGCCCTCTAGGCAGGTAAAGACCTGAGGAGTCTCGTCGGCCTGAAACGTCATCGTCTCGGCGGCGGGGAGGCTGATCCGCTCGGTGGCGAAATAGCGGCAGGCCGTCAGTAACTCCCGCGCCCCCGCCTGGGCCGGCAGAGTGACGGGATCGATCGGCTCGGGAACCAGGGACGGCTTCACGGCGGCCAGACCAACCTCGACGTGCATCTGGCGGGGATTGCCGGCGGCATCCAGGCGGCCCCAGTCGTCGAGACGGTAGGTGATGTCGGACGGCTGCTGCACCTCGTAGACGAGGATGCCGGCCCCCAGGGCATGAACCGTCCCGGCAGGCAGCATGAGGGTCTCGCCGGGGCGGACATGCAGCTGACGGAGGTGAGCGGCGGTCCCGCCGCGCTCGGCACGCACCGTCGCTGCGAAGGTGTCCAACGGGCCGTCCGCCGCCAGCCCGGCATAGACGATCGCGCCATCGGACGCGGCCAAGACCACCCAGGCTTCGGTCTTGCCCAGCTGATCAGG
The DNA here is from genome assembly GCA_963724285.1 of uncultured Chloroflexia bacterium. GTDB lineage: Bacteria > Chloroflexota > Chloroflexia > Thermomicrobiales > UBA6265 > CAVRUD01. The sequence continues at coordinate 9,658 of CAVRUD010000004.1, forward strand.
TCCTCGCTCTTGAGCCCCCGCATCGTCCGGATGGACCTGAATGGAGAGGTTCGCGGCGGCGTCGATGATCTTGATCAGGAGCGGGAAGACGGGACGGCCACCCGTGACCGCCAAGCCCTGCGCCCCGCACAGCCCGGCCGGATCGGCCGCTGCTAAAGCGCCGAGCGTCGTGCCCTCTCGCGGGCCCGCCGCCACGGCCGCTTCGGAGGCGGTAATCAGGGCTTCGCCGATCGGCTCGTCGGGAGGCAGATCGAACCCGAACTCCGCCAGCCTCCGCCCCCCCCAGGGTTTACCGTCGAGGCGCGGCACCACCGGCAACGGCGCCCCATCGACCGCCGCGACATTCCCGCCTCCGCCCGCACCCATGTCTCACTCCAATCAAGTCCTGTCCATGCCCATGGGCGGCCGCCCACTGTGCTCGGACCATCATCCTACGACGGTCCGGCGCTGCGTGGCATGCTTCGTTCGCGCTACAGGACCATCGCAGAGGGTGAGCGGTTGACACGTCGGACGGCCCTGAGTAAGGTAATTCCGACTGTTTACATCGGATATCATCCGGCGTCGTTGGCCGATCATCCGCACGAGGACCCCAGGTAATGGTCACCGCCCGCATCGCCGGCGATTCTCCCGAAATCCAACCGGCTCACCCGCTCGCGGAGACCCTGTCCCATCTACCGGAAGCGTACGACGGCAGCGGTGAGCCGTCGGTCCGGCTTGGCCCGCCCAGTGGCCACGGCGTCTGGTTCTCCGCCCACGGGTTGCTGGGGCGCCAGTCCGGTCTGATCGACGACGCGCTGGCCGAGATCGCGGAGGCGTTCAACGCCGAAGCCCGCGATGTCCAGGCTGCCTACTTCTTTGGTGCCTACGCCTGGTACATCCTTGGCGCGGCGTTGACGCCTTACCTGATCGCGAAGCGGGTGCCGGATATCTCGCCGGCAAATGTGTGGGCCACGACAACATCCGGCCGGGTGAGCAGGATTGCCCTACGTCACGGCCGCTTCGCCTGCCTGCCCAACGATCCGGCCGCCGATCACCTGGACGCGACGGTCATCGCGGACGGCGACGCTTTGCTGACGCACTGCCGGACCGAGATTGAAACCCATCTCGGTGCCCTGATCGGCATGATGCGCGTCCGCCGCATCCCCCTTGGGCCTCGAGCGATGTGGGCGATGGTGAGCGACTACGTGGTCGAGATCGCGATCGGCATGCTTGGTCCCGCCGCCACCGACGATTCCCTGGCCGAGATCATCGGTCCGCTGGTCCGGACCGAAGGGTCACCGTTGAAAGCCCGGTCGTGGTTCTACCGGGTCGAAGGCGACCGCCAGGCCGCCTACTTCTCCGACCGCAACGGCTGCTGCCTGACCTACAAGGTCCCGGGCACCGAGAAGTGTGGCTCTTGCCCCCTCCGCCCGAAGGCGGAGCGCATCGAGCTGATGCGCGACTATCTCAATTCACTGCCGTAGCGCGTCCCTACCCTCCCACGTCTCATCCAAGCGCAGGCCCTGTTGTCGCACACAACATTTGCACGCACATCTCGGTAGTGCCGCAAATGTTCGCCTTGTAAGGGCGGACCGGTGTGTCCGCCCGACAACATACCGCGTCGTCCCAGACCTGGACCGGCGTGTCCAAACCGGGGATCGGTCGGTCGGCGGCCGGGCGGACACAGCGGCCCGCCCCTACGAGGCGCGGCGTCGCGGCCAATGCGAGCCCTCCGGGTTCCAGTCCGTGCATCGCCAGTCACACCCTACCCGGGAAAACCACGACGCGACGACCTTTCGGCCGCCGCGTCGCGTTCCCCGAGCCTCCCCGTCCCGCTGGAGTGGGCTGAGTTGTGGGTCGCCGCGTTCGCGGCGGGACTGGATTATCCAGGCAGATATGCAAGCGGATCGACGGTGCTTTCCGAGAGTTTGAGCATGAAGTGGACGTGGGGACCGGTCGAAAGGCCGGTCGAGCCGACGTAGCCGATCAGGTCGCCCTGGGCGACCGCCTGCCCGGTGAAGGCGACCGGCTGATCGAGCATGTGGCCATAGACGGTCGAGAATCCGTTGCCGTGGTCGATCTCAACGTAGTAACCGAGACCGCAGTCGCACCAGCCGGCGTACTTCACGACGCCGCCATCGGCCGCCCGCAACTCCGTGCCGGCATTTGCCGCAAGGTCGATGCCGTTGTGGAAATTGCAGCCCAGGTTCGCGTCGTACGGCTCGAAGACGAAGGCGCTGCACCCATACGCCTGGGTGAAGGCATAATCGGAAAGCGGGTACTGGAACGCGCCAGTTGCCTGGCCCGCGATGGGGAGGGAAGGATCCGGCTGCGGATCGGTTTCGGGTTCGGGAGCGGCCGTTCGTCGGCGGACGGGAGGTCCGCATCGGTCTGGCTGAGGAAGCTGCCGTTGGCGTAGCCCGTCAACGCCCCATCGGTGATGAGGTACCAGGCCTCGCCGCGATCGTCGAAGACGACGCCGGAGAGCACCTCAACGACCTCGCGCGGATCGAGCGTGCCGACGACCCCGGAATCGCGGGAGGCGCCGGAGCGGACGTTGGTCCCTTCCCGGTGGGCCCGGGCCACCGCGCCAGCAACGAACTTCTCGCCCGGGGTGGCCGACTCATCGACCGGGTCGGCGTCGTCCGCCGGCGCCGCCGGCTGAGACGCCACGGCGAGGAGATCGCCGTCGGCGTAGCCGGTGAACTCGCCGTCGGTGACGAGGTACCAGCCGAGCTCAGTGCCTTCGGCCGCAACCGGGCCGTCCATCACCTGAACCACGTCGCCGGCGCGGATGGTCGCGATCTGCTCGTTCTCGAGGCCGGCGCCGGAGCGGACGTTGACACCCTCATCGATGGCGGCCGAGACGTACTCGCCAGCGACGAACCCAGCGCCCTGATCGATGCCGTCGTCGTCCGCCACCGGGACGGACCCGCTGTGATCCTCGAGGTAGTCGCCGACGATCCAGCCCTCTTCGCCATCGAAGCGCACCGGCCACCAGCGGACCCCGCCGCGAACCACGGTATCGGCCTCATCGGTGCGGAGCTCAACCTCGGTGCCGTACGCAAGGACGATGACGACATCGGATGAGGCCGTCGGCTCGGCGCGGAAGTTGGCGCCATCCTCGGCCGAGACCAGCACCGTCTCCCCGGAGAAGAAGACGTCCGTGCTATCGGTATCCTCGGTGGACGTGTCCTCGGCGTCGGCGACGGCCTCGTCCTCAGTCGCGTCCTCCTCGGCCGACTCGGCGTCATCCGTGGTCTCCTCGTCGGCGACATCGTCGTCTGGCCACCCCTGGTCCAGGTAATAGCCTGCCACCCAGCCGTCGGTGCCGTCGAAGCTGATCGGCCACCAGCGGGTCTCGCCGTCCTCATCCAGCACCGTATCGGCCACATCGATGCGCAGCTCGACGGTGGTGCCGTCGGAAAGGGTGCCGATGACCTCGCCGCCGAAGCCGGGCTCCGCCCGGACGTTGACGCCGTCTTCGCTGCGGACGATCTGCGCGGTTTGCCCCGACAGATCATCTTGAGCTCGTACGAAGCCTGGTTGGCCGCCGTACCCCGTCGCCGAGAGCGCGAGCGCTCCCACCAGGACCAGCGCGAGCGCCCGCCCCCTCGTGCCGTTCAAGAGATCTGCGGCTCTCACCGCTCCTCCTCCCTGCGCCCCCCGAGGGTTCGCGGTGTCACGCCATGTGCGTCGGCACCGGTCCCCCCCGGCGTCCGTCATCCGAGCAACGGAGCTCCGGCCCTCCCATTGGGAGACCGGATCCCGGGCCGGCAAGCCGGCGCACACCCCTGACAAGGGGGTGCGCCCTCTCCGGAGCTGGCAACGCGCAGAGCGCTCCGCCAGATCCGGGGCCGGCCGAACATCCCCTGCACCCCTTGCGGCCTGGACGACACGGAGGTACGCAACGCGTACCGTCGGTGACGGTCAGGAGCGCCCGGATGCGGGTTCGGGAGCATGAAAGGGGGGTTATGCAGCGGGCCGGCTGACAGCCGGATGGGGGTGCCCGAAAGCAAGATAGCATCGGGAACACCCCCTGACAACGTGAACGTACAGTGTGACTTTGGGTCACACTGTGGTGTACGATCGTCGAATGACCTTAATTAGTTCGGAATTATCCGCATTACTCGACGGCCGGGTCCGGGACCGCAAGCACCTGATCGGTCGCGCCGCGGCGCAGGGTGCGGCCATAGAGCAGCATCACCGGCGAGAGGACCACCCCCGCCGTCAGCAGCGCCGCCCGGATGGATACACCCGTTGCGATCGCTCCCAAGACCGGGCCACCGGTGACCTGACCCAAGGCGTCGCTCTGGCTCCCGAGCGAGAGGACCGTCGCCCGCGTGGCCGGATCGAGCCCGCGATTGATCCAGGCTGCCTGCAGGGGATCGTTCAACCGGCGAAAGAGCAGGACTGCCCAATAGGTGCCGACCGCGCTGGCAAACCCCCACGCCAGCCCGAAGAGCATCACCGCCGCGACCAGCCCGGTGTTGAAGATCAACAACATCCGGGCAACTGCGCGCACGTCGCCGATATTCAGCCGGCGGCGCACGATCTCGGCGGCGACGATGCTAATCAGAAGCGAGCCGATGTCGATGAGGCCGAACCAGACCGGAACGCCGAGATCGCCGATCGAGGGAAAGTCGGAGACATTGAGGAGTTGCAGTTCCCAGAGCCGGTCAAACGCCTCGCTGGCCGCTCCTGAGATCGCGATAATCAGGAAGATCGTCCCCAGGATGGGGTGGACCCGCACGGCCCGCAGGCCAGTCTGGGCGGTATGGAGCCCGGTTTGCCAGGTGGTGCGTTCACCTCGGGGCAACGGACGAAAGCCGTGCTCTGGCATGGCGATGACCATAAAGGCGGCCATCGCGATGAAACACGGCCCGGCCACCAGCATCGGCAGGGCCAAGTTGCCGCTCGCCAGGATCACGCTGCCCACGATGCCAACGACCGCGCCGATCTGGCCGAGCTGGGCGGAGCGCAGGAAGAGCTGCCCGGCCCGCTCTTCCCCGACCTCGTCGGCGAGCCAGGCGGACTCAGCCCCGCTGGTAAAGGTAAAGCCGATCCCCCAGATCATCTGGGCGATCAGGATCGTCTCGAATCGGGGAATCGCGCCTTCGAGCGTGATGCCCGCCCCGATGAGGACATAGCCGATGATGACCGATAACCGGCGGCTGTAGATATCGGCGACGACCCCGGTCGGGACCTCGAAGAGCAGGACCGCCCCTTCCAGGGCGGTGCCAAGCAAGACAAGTTGGAGGGGGGAAAGCCCCGCCTCACGGATGCGATAGAGCGCGGAGAGGGTAAAGGCGACGGTAAAGAAGAACCCGCCGCCGCCGGCGATGACGAGGTAGACGAGATCGGCCGCGAGAACGCGACGACGCATGGCCACATCCTATGGACGCGGCGACAACGTCGATGAGCAGCCGTTCACCCGGAGTGAAGACCGGATGGACCGATGCCGTCTCCACCGCACCATAACGAATCCGCATCCACAGAACCCGGATGGCCACGCCGATGCTCCACCGCCGGGCCGAATGGACCGTGCCGCACGGCGGGCAGGTCCGGGCCGCAACCAGGGACCAGGGGACCGTCAGATATGCGCTGGAGAGATCAGGGGCGACCCGCCACGTTGCCGCATGAGGGGCAGGAGGAGGCAGTGCTGCGCTCCAGGATCACGGATGTGGCGGTTAGCATGGCGAGATCCTCCCCCGGGTGTGGATACGCAACCGGATCGTGTGGTCCTTCAACCGTGACGGTATCATAACGCGTCGAATCGTCCCCGGTCGCTCGGCAGCTGGCAACTCGGCGGTTCGCTTTTGGCCTGTCCGAACCGTCGCTTAAGCGGAGTCTGCTCTGGCTACCCTCGCCAACGATCTGCCGACCGCGCTCCCCAACCCGCCCGGCATTGGTCCAGCTAACCTTGAAGTACCCGATCACATCCGGCGGGCCAGGCGGGCCGTGTTCGGGGTCTTCGTGCTCAACGGGTTCATCTCGGCGAACTGGATCGCTCGAATTCCGGCCATCCAGGATCACATCGGCCTGGGGGAGGGGGGGCTGGGCCTTGCCTTGCTCGGTGCGGCCGCCGGCTCATTGATCGCGATGCCGATCGCGGGCTGGGGCGTGTCCAAGGTCGGCAGCAAGGTGCTGACCATCGGCACCCTGGCCGCGCTGGCGGTCACGCTCCCCCTGCTCGCGGTCGCCAACAGCGGCTGGATGCTCTTTCTGGTGCTGGCGGTGTTTGGAGCGTCGTTCGGCTCGTGCGACGTGACCATGAACGCCCAGGCGGTCGAGGTGGAGCACGGGTACGGCCGCCCGATCCTGGTCTCCTTCCACGCGGGGTTTAGCTTTGGCGGCCTGGGCGGTGCGCTCGCCGGTGGGCTGGCGGCGACGCTCGACATCGATCCGCTGCCCCACTTTATCGCCATCGGGGTGTTAGGGCTGGTGGCGCTCGCATTCCTGGCCCCGCCACTCCTGCCGTTCAAGCGGCAAACGGCGGTCGAAACCGCCGAGCCGCAAGAGCGGCTGCCCCTGATGCGATTCATCCGGCGGCTGCCAAATCGTCTCTTGATCCTCGGCGTGGTCGCCTTCTGCTGCCTGATCGGCGAGGGGGCGATGGCCGACTGGACGGCGGTCTACCTGGATGACTGGCTCGACACGAGCAGCGGCCTTGCGGCGGGTGGATACGCGGCCTTCTCGCTCACGATGGCGGTCGGGCGGCTGTTCGGAGATCGCTTGACGGCAGCCTGGGGGCCGGTCGCCATTCTCCGCCGTGGCGGGACGATGGTGGCGATCGGGTTGGGGGCTGCGCTGATCCTCGGCGCACCGTGGGCGGCCATCGTTGGCTGCGCCTGCGTAGGTGCTGGGCTGGCGGCCACGTTCCCGGTCGTGCTGAGCGCCGCCGGCAAGACACCCGGCCTGGGGGTTGGGCCCGCGCTGGCGGTCGCCACGACCTGCGGCTACTTCGGCTTCCTGGTCGGGCCACCGCTGATTGGCCTGACGGCCGAGGTCGTCGGCTTACCCACCTCACTGGGCATCGTCGCCATCATGGGCGTCGTCATCGCTGCCCTCGCCGGGGCGGCGCGGGAGCCGGAGGCGGTATAGACGGCGTCCGGGAAATAATTGGCGATCGCTCACCACGTCGGGGGGCGGCAGGGCGCATGCCATGCGCCCCTACAAATGCCGGGCGAACATCGGAGACGGCGCAACGCCTTGTAGGGGCAGACCGATGTGTCTGCCCGGCCTCAAGTACGCGACGGTCCGGTGTCGGGACCGGCCGGAGGACCGCGATCCGGGTTGGCGGGCGAGAAGGGCAGACACGCTGGGTAGACCGGTCTGCCCCTACAAGGCGTTGCGCCGTCTCCGATGTTCGCCCGATCCTGATTCGCTATGTGGCGGCCTGCAACTCCGCCACGACCTCTTCAAGCTGATCCAGGCCCGAGTTGATGCCCACTTCGATGCCGCCGCCGACGTGTTCCTCCATCATCGCCAGGGAGGCGAAGACGGTGCGGATCGTCATGGTCGTCCGAGGCCGCGCTCCGGGAGCCGCCGGGTCTTCGTCGTAGGTGATGGTGACCACCATCTTCTCGGCGCCGGGCACCTCGAAACCGTTGTCGTAGACGATCTTGCGATCGGGCACGATCTCCAGATACTCCCCGCCGAAGGGCGTGTTCGGGATGCCATCCGGACCGGTCATGCCGAACCGGAAGCTTCCCCCTTCGCGAAAATCCATCTCGACCAGCGTCAGCGGCCAGCCCCGCGGCCCAAACCAGCGCTTGACGTGCTCAGGTTTGGCGTACGCCTCGAAGAGGAGGCGGGCCGGGGCGTCGAAGACGCGGGTGATGACGACTTCGCGCTGCGCCTCCGGAACGACGGCGCCAGTCTGCTCTGTCACAATCTCTCCTCGGACGCTAAGCGACCTGAGCCATGCCGCCCGCAAAGAGCTCCTCCAGCATCGGCTCCAGCCACGCGCCGCGCAACTGGATCGTCATGTGGGTCGTGTTTGGCAGCACGGCCAGCCTGGCGTTCGGGATGAGACGATACATCTCCGCCGCGTGCTCGATCCGGGTGAAATCGTTGTCGCCGATCGCGACCAGTGTCGGCGCCTGGATCGAACGCATCTGCTCCTCGGTCCATCCTGACCAGGTAGTGACCATCACGTTGACCTTGGTCACCACCTCATCGAAGGTCTCCGGCTTGGGGTTGAAGCGGGTGAAATTGTCGCGCCAGGAGGCAAAATCCTCCTCGGTCGGCAGGAGCGGGATCAATTCGGCCGAGGGCTCGTGGGTCGGGTTCCGCTGGAAGAACGTAAGCTCCTCCAGCCAGCCATCGAGGTGGTAGATGATGCTGAGGACCGTCAGGGTCTCTACAACGTCGGGCCGCTGCATCGCGACCTGGGCGGCAACCAACCCGCCAAGGCTGTGCCCGAGGAGGTGGGCCTTCTTCACCCCGAGGTGATCCAGCACCCCGGCGACATCGCCCGCCAGTTGGCCGATCTGGGGATCGGAGTCGCGGTCGGCCGTGTGCCCATGGCCCTGCAACTCGATCGCGATCACCGGGCGAGTTCGGGAGAAGCGGGGGAGCGCGTCCGGCTCCCAGGCCGTCTCGATCGCCATCAGCCCGCCGGGCAGCAGCACGAGCGGGGTCGTGCCCGCATCCGGCGCGCCGCCGTGGACCTCGTAGTAGACGTCGAGGCCATCAACCGGGGCATACCCGCTCATCTTGGCGGTCGTAGTGTCAGTCGCGGTCATCGTGCTTCGCCTCTGCTTCCTGCTGCTCCAGCAGCGTCACGTATTCGGCGAGTTGGTCGAGGCTGACCTCCCAGAACCGGCGATAGTCCCCCAGCCAGCGGGCGGCGTCCGCCAGCGGAGCCGGGTTGAGGTGGACCGGCCGGAACTGGGCGTTGCGACCCCGCGAGACCAGGCCGGCCCGCTCCAGCACCTTCAGGTGCTTCGAGATGGTGGGTTGGGCGAGATCGAACGGGGCGACAAGCTCGTTGACGGTGGCGTCGCCCTTGGCCAGGCGGCCAAGTATCGCCCGCCGAGTGGGATCGGCCAGGGCGCCGAAGACGAGATCGAGTTGGTCGGCGGGCATCCCCTCCATATATTGCTCCTTATCTATATTTCCATATGACTATATGCCAACGTGGGGCCAATGTAAAGGGGCAGCGCTCGTCTTTCGTCAGGGGAAGAACGCAGGAAGACCCGCGCGATGATGAGACTACCTCGAGCGACGGCGCATGGCGGCGAAGCATCCGGGAATGCCGTGAAACGAGACGCGGACTCGGGCCGTTATAGGGATGTGCGGATGTCCAGAACGGCACCGCCCCGGCAACGCCAAGCGCCCTGAATCACCGGTGGCGCGTGTACCCCGCGCCACACCGGCAACCCTGACCGGCTTGACCGGCGCGGCTACTCACACCTACCATAACGACACTCCGTCGATCCGGGTCGTCTCGATGCGTTCCCAGGCCGATATCCCATCGGCCGGAACCGCCGCAGATACCGGATCTCGCCAGGATACGCAGGCAGGGATGAGCATTCCGCGTCCAACCCCGACCCCTCCGGCCGCATTGGTGCCACTGGCCCCGCTCACGGACCACCAAGGGCCGACGAGCGGACCGGTATTGCCGGGAGCGCCCGGCAGCAGCGGGCCAGGCGACGGCTCGGACGACTCCGGGGTCATCCGCCACCTGCGCGTGGCCGCGCCCATGCTCCGGGGACCGGCGGGCGGGTTGCCCTCCCCACCGACTCCCCTCGTCGGCCGGGAAGCCGAGATCGCCTCCCTGGTCGCCACGCTGGCGAAGCCAGGCATCCGCCTAGTGACCCTCGTTGGCCCGGCCGGGGTTGGTAAAACCCGCCTGGCGATCCAGGTCGCGGCCGAAGTCGCGCCCGGCTTTTCCGACGGCGCCCACTTCGTTGACCTGAGCAACGTCACCGATGTCGCGGCCGTCCTGCCGACCGTAGCTGGTGCCCTCGGCATACGCGAAGAGGCCGGCCGGCCAATTGCCGCCAGCCTTTCCGATGCGCTCTCCCCGCTCCACCTGCTCCTGGTGCTGGATAACGTCGAACATCTCGTCGCGGCCGCGCCGAACCTCGCCGATCTGCTCGCGGTCTGCCCGGGCCTGCACATCATGGCGACCAGCCGGGGCCGCTTCCGGGTCCGCGCCGAGCACGTCGTGCCGGTCCAGCCCCTGGTCACGCCGGGAACCAACAGCCGGGGCCGCAGGCTCGACGAGATCGCCGCGACCCCGGCAGTGGCGCTGTTTCTCGATCGGGCCACGGCGGCCGACCCTTCGTTTGGCTTGACCGAAGAGAACGCCGCCGATATCGCTGAGATCTGCTATCGCCTGGACGGCCTGCCCCTCGCGATCGAGCTGGCCGCCGCCCGGATCGGGGTGCTGACACCGCGGGCTTTGCTCGCCCGTCTGGATCACCGCCTGCCCCTCCTGGTAGCGGGCGCGCCCGACCTGCCCGCCCGCCAACGGACCCTGCAGGACGCGATCGCCTGGAGCGTCAACCTGCTCCCCCCGGACGAGCGCGACATCTTCGCCCGGGTGTCGGTCTTTGCCGGTGGCTTCACGCTGGAGGCGGCCGAAGAGGTCGCCGGCGACGTCGGAAGCGATGGGGCTTCCCCCGAATTCCTGGACGCGATCGGCTCCCTGATCGACAAGAGCCTGCTGACCCACACCCGATCGCGCACCGACGACTCCCGCTACGGATTGCTGCAGACGGTGCGCGAGTATGGCCAGCTTCTGCTTGCCCAGCAGGGGGCGACCGACGACACCCGGCTTCGCCATGCCAGATGGTGCGCCGCGCTGGTGGCGGAAGCGGCGCGGCATCTCACCGGTCCGGAGCAGGGCCGCTGGCTCGATATCCTCGAAGTCGAGGTCGACAATGTCCGGGCGGGGCTGGATTGGGCGACGCACTCGGCCGATCCTGAGGTCCGCACACTTGCCCTGCGCCTGGCGACGGACCTGTGGCGCTTCTGGGTGTCCCGCGGCGACCTCTCGGAGGGGCGCGACCGGCTGGAGCGGGCCATCGCCGCCGCCGAACCGGGGTCTGCCGGGCTCATCCAGGCGCATCAGAACAGCGGGAACCTCTCGCTGGACCTGGGCGACTACGCCCAGGCCCGGCGCGGCTACGAGATCAGCTTCGACCTCTCGACCGCGGCCAACGACACGGCCGGGATCGCCCGGGCGCTCAACGGCCTTGGTCTGGTGGCGGGCTACGTCGGGGAGTTCGAGCGCGCCTCCGCCCACCACGCCGAAGCCCTGGCGCTCCGGCGCAACCTCGACGACCCAGTCGGGCTGGGCAACTCCCTGACCAACCTGGGGAACATGGCCAAGATCACCGGGTCGCTTGAAGAGTCCTTCGCCCTCTTGGACGAGGCGCTGACGGTCCGGCGCGCCCACGGTGATACGGGAGCGGTTGCCTACGCTCTGCTCAATCTGGCCGATCTGTATCAGATCAAAGGCAACCTGGCCAGCGCCCGCGCCCATCTCGACCAGAGCCACGCCCTGTTCGCCACGGTCGGGGACAAGCTCGGCCTGGGCTATACCAACCATCTGGAGGGCAGCATCAGCCTGGACGCGGACAACCCCGCCCGGGCCGCGCGAGCGTTCGCGGAGGCGCTTCAGCTCCGGCGGGAGCTGAGCGACAGCCGTGGTATCACGGAGAGCATCGAAGGGCTGGCCGAAGTCGCCGCCACGATCGCCAAATCGGACCCGGACATCGCCAGGAGCGGAGCTTCCTTGCTCGGTGCGAGCGCAACCCTGCGCTCCACCATCGGCGCGATCCCCGAGCCGTTCCATCAGGACCGGCTCGACCGGGCCAACGCGCTCTTGGCGGAGCACCTCGGCGCAGACGCCAAGGCGGCCGCGGCCTCGGGCATGCGACTCTCCCGGAGCGAAGCCATCGCCACCGCCCTCGACTTGGCCACCCAGATCGAGCGGTGGGCGGCCGAGAACAGCGCCGCGAGCGCCGCTGCCAGCTCGGCAGCGGCCGTACCGGCTGGGCAGCCGGCCAGGCGCGCCGCCGGGCAATCGCTGCCGAACGGGCTCTCCGCGCGCGAGGTTGACGTGCTGCGGCTGGTGGCAACGGGGATGACCAACGCCGAAGTGGCCGATCAGCTCTTCCTCAGCCCACGGACGATCCACGCCCACCTCCACCGCATCTTCGGCAAGATCGGCGTCTCCAGCCGCGCCGCGGCGACCCGCTTCGCGATGGAACACGGGTTGGTCTAGTGGGCCGTCGCGTGTCGTCCGCCGGGCCAACGATCCGGTAGGAGCGGCTGGGTGGCGAATCAGGGCTGACGGATCGGTAGAGCGCTCTGGGCAAGCAGGCAGCGTTTCGGTCTCTCCCAGGACTTCGCGTCCCCTACCCAGCGGGCTGAGTGACGGAAGCCGGTAGATCGAGGCTGCGGGATTGATCGCGGCTTGTTGGGTGTGTCGGTGGCCCTGGGCGCCGCCGCTCCCCCGGGCGGCCGGGGGGACACGCGGTCAATCGTTCCGACGAGCGCTCTAGCCTGTAGCGGTCATTTGCTTAAGGTCGTTGAGGGTCTGCTCCCAGTGCACGAAGCGCACCGCCCGATCGTCGATATAGGCGATTGCGGGGAGCTTGTGGTTCGTCACCAGCAAGACGCCCTTCTTGTTCCAGAACCGCTTCGGCGCTCGGGTGGTGACCTCGAAGCCGCCCCGCTCGTTCAACCACGCGGCCACCGACTCGGCCTCCCTGGTCGTGAGAATGAAGACGGCGTACTGTTTCATCAGTTCGCGTAGCGACTCGAACGCGCCCTCGATTGGCTCGTCATAGATCGAGCCATCGTGCCACCCCTTGACGTACCTATGGACGACCCCATCGAAGTCGACGGCGATGGATGCCATGGCGATCCTCATCTACAAGCGAGCGAAGCAACCACGCCCCTCGATCAAGGCACGCGTGGATTGACGAGGGGCGGCGTCGAGCGGCTCTCGTCCGCTTCACGCATGATCCCAATCGATCGCCAGGGTATGCCAGCGCTTGACGATCAGCGTCGTGACGGGCGGATCCGGCGTCACTCCGATGGGGTAGACCCGCAGCCGCAGCGTCGTGAAGGTCGGCTGCCCGGCAGCGTGCCAGGCGCTGAGATGCCCGAGGAGGCGCTCGCCGAGCAGGCGAGCGGCATGCTGGTCGGGGCCGTAGCACCTAATCTGGAGATCTTGCGCACTCCCACGTTCTTCGGCGCGGAGCATGAGGCAGAGGCTTCCGCTTTCCAGCAATCCCAACGTCATTCGGTAGCCGGTATCGATCAGCAAGAAGCGAGCGGATTCGGCCAGGGTGGCAACCTGCCGGTCGTCGCTGAGGTGGCAGTACGCCGGATCGTGGAGGGCCAGCCACAGGCTAAATCCCGCCGTCCCCCGGAGGCCCGTGGCGATTTCGTAGACAGGGCCGGCCAGGGTGCGCACCAACGCGTTCGGATCGATCGTCGCCCTGTCGTCCACGCCGATCACCAGGCCGCGGTCCGGACCGATGGCCACGAACCCCTCCGGACCGGCGTGGGCGCCGCGCAGGCGCATGAACGAGCAGCCGCTGATGCTGACGCTCGCCAGGTGGGCATGTCCGCCGGCATCGAGCGCCGGCTCGAAGGCGACCGTCAACTGGGAACCACGCAGCCAGAGAGGGACGAGGAGACGGCCACCGGGCGCCAGTTGCCCCCACCACGCCGGGGCGATGTCCCATGCGCCAACCGTCAATTCGATCCGGTCGTAAGGAGCGGCAGGCGGATATCCTTCCCCGCCATCGCCGCGGACCAGGTGAACCCGCGCGTGGCCGGCGGCGTCGAGGTGCGCCCTGGCCTCGGCCACGATCTCCTCCTCGAGATCGACCGCGACGACGCTGCCGGAGGGTCCGGTGAGGTGAGAGAGGAGGGCGGCGTTGTAGCCCGTGCCTGCGCCGATCTCGAGGACGCGGTCGCCGTGACGCACGTCGAGCTGCTCGAGCATGATCGCCATCGCCGCCGGTTGCGACGACGAGCTGATCGGGACGCCATTCGCCTCATGGGTGGGGATGGCAACGTCGCGGTAGACCTGTTCGAGCGGAAGACCGGGCAAGAAGTGGTGCCGGGGCGTTGCCCGGAAGGCGTGCTCGATCGCGGGTGTGGTGATGTGCCCGGATTGAACCAGGCCGTCAATGAGCGCGCTGTGGAGCGTCCCAGCGCGCTCACTCTCGGCGGAACCACCAGCCATCGCGTTACTCGGGTGAGCCGACCAGCAGCGCCATCCCATCGCGCCTGAATGCTGACGACTGATGGCTAACCACCGACGGCTTAGAAGTCGAACAGCTCGCCGAGCAGGGACTTCCGCTTGCGCTTGTGCGGGCGGTAATCCCCCTCGTACCGCTCGGTGGAGCGGGGGTAATCGTCGTCGTCGTCCCAATCATCGTCGCGGTCCCGGCGAACTCCTGCCGGGGGGGGCGCTCCGCGGGCGCCCGCGGCGGCGGCCGGCGCGGACGTGCGCTCGATGATCTTGTCCAGTTCGCCCCGATCCAGCCAGACGCCGCGGCAAGTCGGGCAGTAGTCGATCTCGATTCCAGAACGGTCGGCCATCTGCAGGGTGCTGCCGTCGACTGGGCAGTTCATTGTCTTTCCTCCATTCATCTGTTCGCCCGAACCGAAGCCCCAGGCGACGAGACAAATGGTACACGCACCCGGCATACCCGGCGTTCGGCGTTCGGGAAGGACCTCACCCCCTACCCCCTCTCCTCTGCGGAGGAGAGGGGCCGTTGCGAGGCGCCATGTCCATAATGGAGACGGTTCTCCCCCTTCCCCCCGCTGCGGCAGGGGAAGGGGGCCGGGGGGTTAGGGGGCTGTTCCCGAACGCCGAGCGCCGCCTTTCCGGCTACTCCGTCACCGTCACCGTGCCGGTCATATCCGGATGAATCTCGCAGAAGTAGCTGAAGGTTCCCGGCTCCTCGAAGGTAAACGAGAACTCTTCGCCGGCCGGGATGTCGCCGGAATCGAAGGTGCCGTCGTCCGCCGTGGCCGTGTGGGTGGCCCCGTCGAAGTTGGTCCAGGTGACGGTCGTGCCAACCACGACCTCCACCTCGGCCGGCCCGAACTGGAAGCCCGCGATCTCGATGTCGATGGCCGGTGCGTCCGCCTCGGCCTCGTCTTCTGCTTCTTCGTCGGCGTCCTCGGCGTCATCGGCGCCCGCGTCCTCTTCGTCCCCGTCATCGCCACCGTCACCCTCGCCGCTGTCGGTCACAACCAGCTCACGGGTCATGCCCAGCGTGTCGTGATTCGCGACCGGGCAGAGGATCTGGTAGGTCCCGGCGGGAAGATCGACCGTCAGCTCGGCGGTCTCACCGGGCGCGACCGGGGAGTCCAGGGCGGCCTCGGCCTCTGCGCCCACCACTACGAAGGAGTGGTTCACCGACCCGCTGTTCGTGATGACGAAGGTCGTCTCCCCAGCGGGGATGGAGGACGACAGGCGAATCGTGAACTCGTCAAGCGTGACGCGCACGCCCTCGGGCTCTGGGTCCTCTTCAGCGTCGGGGGTCTCCTCCGGGGTCACTTCTTCGACCGGCACTTCTTCCTCGATCTCTTCTTCCACCAGGAATGAGGCGTCGGCATCGAGCAGGGACGAGGCCCACAGGATCGCCGGCTCATCGCCCGGATTGGACGCGGTCGCGACCGCGCCTTCAACGAAGATCGAATCACCGGTGGCCAGAGCGGTCTCTGCGTCGATCTCCAGCGGCTCGATCTCTCCGGCCTCGCCATCTTCGGGGGCGCGCTGGACGGACGCTTCCCCGGCGAGGAGCGTGTAGTCCAACTCGCCGCTCGCCACGGTGAACGTCACCGCGCCGGGGTGGCTGTGCGGCGGCAGGGAGGCGCCCGGCTCCAGGGTCACCCGGCGGAGGACGAGCGCGTTGCCGGGCGCGGCACTGGGCTCGCCTGACCCGAAAACGTCGATCGTGACACCCTCGAACGTGGAATCGTCCTGGGCCCAGGCTGCCCGCAGGCTGACGGAGCCGGCCAGACCAGCAATGAGGACGGCCGCGGCGAACACCGAGATGAGCGCGGCCCGCATCGAGCGACCACCGCGCCGCTCGTGCCCACGATGCTCTGCTGGCTGCGATGGGTGCATCGGCTCCTCCTCTGGCCTTCGCCTGGGTCTCCACGACGCGTCAGCATTGACTTTTGTCCAGGCGACTCCCTGATTTCCGGCGGGTGTCGCAGTCGAGTTCTGGCTCATCCCATTGTGCGGCATGGCCGGGCGAAACGCACCCATCACCGATGTACGCCGATGCCCATTTTTGGGCATCGGCGTCCGCCGAAACGCCTAGCGGACGCCTGGGATGCGCTGTGGTGGGAAACTCGTTCGCGCCACGATGCCCTTAATCGAGGAGAGCCTACCCCATGCATGCCTAGACGCTCCGGGATACGGCGGCTAGGATGGCCCAGCGACAGACGAACGAGGCAGGGCAGGCTGGCCCCTTCGTGCTCAGCAGACGACGGCCGCCTCGTGGCCAATGAGGAGATCGACGGCATGGCGGACGCGGCCGCGCAGAACCAGACAGACGACACACAGTCCGGGCGCTCCGAGCGGACGGTCATCACCGGCGGCTTGGTGGTGACCGACTACGGCCAGTTCCGGGCCGATCTGGTGATCGACGGCGAGCGGATCAGCGCGATCACCAGCGACGCGAGCGACCTCGCGACGGAGCATCACATCGACGCGACCGGCCTGTGGGTGCTCCCCGGCGGCATCGACGTCCACACCCATTTCCGCGAGCCGGAGATCGACACCAAAGAGGGCTTCACCACGGGCGGTGCAGGTGCGGCGGCGGGCGGGATCACCACGGTCGTGGAGATGCCCCAGGCCGGCCCGACGACGACGTCCGCCGCCCTCTTCCGGGCCAAGCGCGACCGGATCGGTCAGACCGCGATCGTCGATACCGCCCTGTGGGCCGGGGTAATTCCCGGACAGGATCCTGCCGAACTGAAGGCAATGGCCGAACTCGGCGCGGCCGGGTTCAAGAGCTTCATGGCCTCCTCCAGCCCGTCGTTTCCGGCCGTCGACGACGCCGACCTCCACACCGCGATGCTCGCTCTGGCCGACCTCGGCGACCTGGAGCGGCCCTACGGTCTCCACGCCGAGCACGATATCCTGCTCGAGGCGGGGTTGCGCCGGATGGGCGAGGAGGGCCGGACCGATGCCCTGGCCCACGCCGAGTCCCGCCCGCCCTTGGTCGAGACCGCCGCAGTCAACACCGTCCTGCTCTTGGCCGAGATCACCGGCTGCTGGGTCCACATCTGCCACGTCGCCTCGGCCGACGCCCTGGGCCTGATCGCCAATGCGCGCGCCCGGGGCGTGCGCGTGACCGCCGAGACCTGCCCGCAGTACCTCGCGCTCAACGCCGACGATCTGGTCCGGCTAAAGGGTTTTGGTCGCTGCGCCCCTGCCATCCGCCCCCAGGAGGAGGTCGACGCGATCTGGCCGTATGTCCTGAGTGAGACGGTCGATCTGGTCTGTTCCGACCACTGCGGCTTCACGATCGAGGAAAAGCGGAGCGGCGAAGACGACATCTTCGAGGCCCCGAACGGCCTGGCCGGCATCCAGACGCTGCTGCCGTCCTTCTTCGACGGAGCCGTCAACCAGCGCGGCATGGACCCGAGCCAGTTCGTCCGCCAGATCGCCACCAACCCGGCCCGGATCTTCGGCCTCTACCCGCGCAAGGGCACCCTGACCGTCGGCTCCGACGCCGACGTGGTCCTGCTCGACCCCGAACGGTCCTGGGTGGCGAAGGGCGCCGACATGCTCCACCGCCAAAAATGGACCCCATTCGAAGGCAAGACCATCACCGGCCGCGTCATCCGCACCCTCCGCCGCGGCGCCACCATCTACGACGACTCCCTGGAGGGCGACAACCGCGTTCCGGCAGCACCGGGGTCTGGGCGGTTCTTGCCGTATGGGTATGGGGAGACGGAAGCGTGACCGTGATAGGGTGGGGCAGAGGGTAGGTCGTCTCAGGTAGGATCGCCGACGATGAAGATCGGCACGCTCGACATCTCTGGGCACGATATCGAATCGCTCTGCCGCCGCTGGCAGATCGTTGACCTGGCCGTGTTCGGCTCCGTGCTTCGCGACGACTTCGGCCGGGAGAGCGACATCGATCTGCTCGTCACCTTCGCGCCGGACGCACCCTGGACGCTCCTCGACCTCGTCGCCATCCGAGACGACTTCGCCGGTGTACTCGGCCGCCCAGTCGACCTGATCGAGCGCTCGACCATCGAAACCAGCCCAAACTGGATTCGCCGTCGGGAGATCCTCGGCACTGCCCAGCCCATCGTCCTACGTGGTCCGTGTAGCCGGTAGAGATCATCCAAACGTTCGATACATGTCCGCGAAATCCTTGGGCGGATACATCTCCCAGTCCTCCTGCCGGACGAAAAGCGGTCGGTATTGCCGTCCTTCGTGCTGGGCCATCGCGTCGACACACCATTGCTGAAGGCGAGCCCACTTGAGCGGATGGTCGAGGTCTTCTCGGCCCTTGGTCTCGATGATTCAGATCGTGTCGGCGGTCTGCTTGACCAGGAAGTCCGGAACGTAGTTGGCGATGCCGCCATCCGCGTTCTGATATTCGATCTTGAACCCCGTTCCCTGGGTGTTCTTTGCAAACGAGATGAAATCTGGGCAACCGTCGAGGAACCGAGCGACCGCCAACTCAAACCCTTGATCCGGAACGATCTTGTTGAAGGCCGATTTCTTGGGTGCCATGTTCGGACCGGGATTTACCACAGACGGGCGCGTCTTGCTTAGCTTGATCGTGTCCCGGATCTCGGTCCGGCCCGTGTCCCCACTAGGCCATCGCATCGACCGCCCAAATCTGGAGACGGCTCAAGGGGACGCCCCTCTCCTCCGCGGAGGAGAGGGGGTAGGGGGTGAGGTCATACTCTTTCCGCCAGCCATCCCGCTGTGCACACCGCTGTGGCACACCCTCTGCAACCCCACGACGGCGAGGCGAGTTGGTCTCAGCCGGCGTATACGCGAACGGGGGGTTTGTATGGCGGACGTCACGCAGCGGACCGAGGGCGAGGGCAAGGAGGGGAGTCACACCCATCCGGCCGTCACGCACAGTCACGACCACTGGCACGTCTCCCACCACCACAAGGGAGGCCCGGGCGACGACTTCGAGCACCGCTCGTACTGGCATACGCACGCGCACAACCACAACGAACTCACCCACAGCCACGACTACTCTCAAGAGGACGAGGAACAGCACCACGCTAAGGAGGCACACATCCACGACCACGCCGCGCCGACCGAATCGCCGGCATAGGCGACGGCCGCGCGACGGCTGCCATCGCAAAGTGGTCCCGGCCAAGCGCGGCGCTCACCGACGTGACGCCGACGAAGCTGCACGTAACGCAGATCGTCGAGGTCCCGAGCGCGCACAACAGGCAATTCCACGAGCACACGGTGCCGGAGAAGATCAGGCGGCCCTACAAGACATGCGGTGAGCCGTGCGGGTAGTCCGCGGATGTGAGACGACGATCTCGCTCCTGATCCCAACTACGACAGTAGGCTTAAAAAGAACATTTGTTCTGATATGATGCGGGGTAAGCGGCACGCCCGGCGCGGGCGCGGGCCTGGGCAGCGCGTCCGGCTCGGGTCCCCAGCCGTCATCCAGGCCCCAGGCCACCTGCTCCCCGGGACGTACCCGGGTCCGAGCCCGCCCAGGACACCCCCGCTCCCCGATCCTCTCGCCCGAGATGGATGGGGGTCGCAGCGAAACGGCGCCCCAAAACGCACCACACTAGGCCATCGATTGCCCGAAACGGCATAGCCGACCCCAGCCGGCTTGAGCCGGCTTCCGTCACTCAGCCCGGGATTTCAATCCCTCTAACTAGGGGCGACAGGGGAGATGGCGAAAGCACTCCCCCTTTCCCCGGCCCGACCGCCGCCCGCACGACCTCTCGGGCGAAATCGACGGCGGCGACCGATGCGCCCCGGCTACCCAGCAGGGCGCCGTTGGCATAGACGCCGTCGATGATGAGCAGGAGCCGGTCGGCGAGGATCTGGGGATCAAGGGCTCCGGCTTGCTCGGCGAGGGCGCGGAGGTGGGCCAGGATCTCGGCCCGGTGCTCCACCGAGATCCGGTTGGCGGGATGCTCGGGGTCGGGGAATTCGGCGTGGACGTTTTGGAAGGGGCAGCCCCGGTAGTTGGGCTCCGCCACCCTATCGGCGGCGTCCTGGACGAGCGCCACGAGCTGCGCCGCCGGATCTCCGGCGAACGGCCGGATCGCCGCCGCGAAGGTCGCCGCCCACTCCTCCCGCTTGCGCTCCAGGTAGGCCACAACGAGCTCGTCCTTCGAGGGGAACTCGCGGTAGAGCAAATTCTTGCCGCAGCCACACTCCTCGACGACCTGCTGCTGGCCGACGGCGTGGATGCCGTGGTCGTAGAAGAGGCGGGCGGCGGTATCGAGGATCCGGTCGCGGGTACCAGGCGCCGGCTTGCGCGGCATGGGTATCTCCGAGGTGCGGCGTTCGGCATTCGGCGTCCGGCGTTCGGAGCCGGGAGCGCAATCCCGAACGCCGGATGCCGAACGCCGGGCATCTAACACCAGATGCCTGACGCCGTTATATGGACCGATCGGTCCGAAACCCTTGACAGGGCAGCAACCGCCCCCTATGATGCGGACCGATCGGTCCGGGACCGAACAGTCCGATATGCCAGGAAGTCTACCCAAAGGAGCGGTTCGTGTCTACTCCCCCTCCCTCTGCATTCGACGCCGGTGGCGCAGGACCGGCCGGGACCCTCTCCCGCCGCGCATGGGGCACCCTCCTCGTCCTCTGCAGCGCGCTCTTCCTCGACGCCCTCGACGTCTCGATGATGGGCGTGGCGTTGCCCTCCATCCGCTCCGACCTGGGCATGTCCACCTCGTCCCTCCAGTGGGTCGTCAGCGGCTACGTCCTCGGCTACGGCGGCTTTCTCCTCCTCGGCGGCCGCGCAGCCGACCTGCTCGGCCGGCGTCGCGTCTTCCTCGTCTCCCTCGGCGTCTTCCTTTTCGCTTCCGGCCTCGGCGGCCTGACCAACGACGGCAACCTCCTGATTGCCACCCGCTTCCTCAAGGGCATCAGCGCCGCCTTTACCACACCGGCTGGCCTGTCGATCATCACGACGAGCTTTCCGGAAGGTCCGGCACGCAACAAGGCGCTCTCGATCTACTCCGCCACCGGGGCCGCCGGGTTCTCGCTTGGTCTCGTCTTAGGTGGCATCCTGACCGAATTCAGCTGGCGTCTGGTCTGCTTCCTGCCGGTTCCCATCGCGCTCGTCACCCTGCTCGCCGCCATCCGCCTCGTGCCGGATTCCGGGCGGACAACAGGACCGCGCGGCTCGTTCGACTTCGCCGGGGCCGTCAGCATCACCGCCGGAATGCTCTTCCTGGTCTACACCCTGGTTGAAGCGCCGAACGCCGGGTGGGGCTCGGCCCGCACGGTCGGCTCGCTCATCGGTTCGGCCGCGATCCTGGCCCTCTTCGTCCTGATCGAGCAGCGCCAGCAGAACCCGCTGGTCCGCCTCGGCATTCTCCGCTCCGGCGCGCTGGTGCGGGCCAACCTGGGCGCGATGTCCCTGATCGGCGCCTGGTTCGGGGCCCAGTTCATCCTGACGATGTACATGCAGGAGTTGCGCGGCTGGTCAGCCCTGGAGACGGGTCTCGCGATCTTCCCGGCCGGCCTGATCGTCGCCCTGCTGGCGCCGCGGGTGGTGCCGCTGGTGACGAAGTACGGCGTCTCCCGCCTGATCTTGGCCGGTCTCTCGTCCACGGTCGTGACCTACGCCCTGCTGCTGGGGATCGACGCCGATAGCTCCTATCTGCTCTTGCTCCTGCCGGCCTTCATTTTCGGCGGGATCGGGTTTGGCCTGGCCTACGGCCCGCTGACCATGGCCGCCACCAACGGCATCGCTCCAGAGGAGCAGGGACTCGCCGGTGGCCTGGTCAATACCTCGTTCCAGTTCGGCGGCGCCCTGGTCCTGGCGATCGTCACCGCGGTGAACAACGCCAACATCGGGACTTCGGGAACGCCGAATGACCTCCTTGAGGGCTACCAGGCCGCCCTAGTCGTTCCCCTGATCGTGGCCATCCTGGGCGTCGGCGCGACCGCCTCCGGCATGATCCGGCGGACGGCTCCGGCCGCGGCTCCGGTGCCCTTCCCCGAGCCGTCCCCTGCCACGGTGTATGACGAGGCGGCGGACTAGACGGGGCCGCGATTTTGCCCCCTACCCCCCGCTCCTCCGTAGCGCGACAGGAGGAAGGGGGAGATGAGGCGCCGCCTGACGCCCCTCTCCTCCGCAGAGGAGAGGGGGTAGGGGGTGAGGTCCTTCCCCCCGCGTCACTCACCCACCCGGACCAGCCCGCCCTCGTCTGCGAACACCACCGGCCAGACTCGGTCGCGCGACCGAGTCTGGCCAGCAGGTGGGAGACGTGGCTTGACGGTCGATTCGCCGACGAAGAGCTGGACGGCGATCTCGGCGTTCGTCAGGCCCCGGGCGACGAGGAGACGGCGAGCATCGTTTCCAATCCTTGGGGGCCAGCAACCCCGCCTTCCCGTCTTCCCGTCTCGTTACTCGACCGTAACCCAGTTGGCGATGTTCCAGTAGTTGTACTCGAACGGGCTGACCGCCACGTTGTCGTTCACCAGCCGGTTGGAGATCGCGTACTTGTCCGCGGCCCGGTTGACCAGCGGGATGCAGGCGTTCTCGCGGATGATGATGTCGTTCATCTGGATCAGGAGAGCGGCGGCGGATTCCAAATCGGTCGCCAGCCGGACCTGGTCGTAGAGCGCGTCGTACTCGGCGTTCGCCCAGCGCAGGTTGTTCGTTCCCAGCCAGTTGTTCGACTTCTGCGAGATGTTCTGGCCGTTCGGGCCGGCGTACATCGTCGCCATGTACGAGATCGGCGTCGGCTCGGTGGCGCCGTTGGTGTACATGTTGATGTCGACATACATGTGGCTGGCGTTCTGCTCGTTGCCCGGGGAACCGTCGAAGAAGATGCCGGAGTCGACCTGTTGCAGGGATACTCCGATGCCGATCTCCTCGAAGCCCTGCTTCACCACCGCCTGGGTCTTCTGGCGGACCGGGTTGATGGTGGTGGAGTAGGTGACCTTCAGCTCGACGTCACCCTTCTTGCGGGTGTCGCCGTCCATCACCCAGCCTGCCTCCTCCAGGATCTGCTTCGCCTGCTCCAGGTCGAAGGTGTAGGAGGTGTTCTGCGAGTCCCAGGCCGGAACCCCGTCCAGGAAGTTGGCCGTGCCCGGCTCGCCTTCGCCGTAGAACTGCGTCGCGATGGTATCGCGGTCGGCGGCGAGGGCCATCGCCTGGCGGACGGCGGGGTCGGTCAGGAACGGGTGCGGGGTGTCCTTCTGGGACCGCTCGCCGTTGACCTCGGTGTTGGGGTCGGAGAAGTTGATGTTGATCCGCTCGACGCTGGTGCCGGGCACCGCGACGACCGTGCCCGCCTCGGCGGAGCCCATCAGCTCCTCGAGCACGGCCGGCTCGACCTGGAGGTTCCAGGCCATGTCCCAGTCGCCCGTCTGGAGGACGGCGCGGGCGGCCGACGCGGCGTCACCGCCGCCCTTGAGGTTGATCGTCTCGAAGAAGGGCTTGGTGGGCTCGCGGTAGTTCGGGTTGGCACGGTAGACGATCTGGTCGTTGACCGCGAACGACTCGATCACGTACGGGCCGGTGCCGATCGGGGCCGTGCCGAAGGCGGCGGCCGCGTCCGGGCCGGCCTCGAGGATGTGCTTCGGCAGGATGAAGCCGTAGGTCGTGCCCGTGAACGGGGCGTACCAGGCGACGTTCGGGTTGGCGAAGGTGATGTCGACGGTCAGCTCGTCCGTGGCGGCGATGGTCGCGATCGGCAGCCAGACGTTGTAGCTGACCGACGAGTTGACATCGAAGTCGGTCACGACCCACTGGTGCGTGAAGACGACGTCATCCGCCGTGAACGGCGTGCCGTCGCTCCAGAGGACGCCCGGAGTGAGCTTGAAGGTGACGCCCGTCAGATCCTCTTTGAGGAGGCCGTTCTCGACGGTCGGTACTTCGGTGATCAGCTTCGGGATGAGGGAGCCGTCCGGCAGGTAGTTCATCAGCGGCTCAAGCACTGGGCTGGCCGCCAACTGGTCCTTGGTGCCGGTGGCGACGTGGCCGTTGGCGGTCGTCGGCGCCTGCCACTGGAGGAGGCGCAGCTCGCCGCCCGCGCCGCGGGTCCGCCCTTCGGTCCCGACGGCGGGAGCGCCGCCGGCCTGATAGACGCTGGCCAAACCGGCCCGCGGCTGGGCCGGCGCACCGGCCGCGCGGTGGGAATTAGCGACGAAGGTTGCGACGGACGCGCCGACGCCAAGCGTCGCCGCCCGGGCCAGGAACTGCCGCCTCGTAATACCGCCGGCCTTGTAATCCTCGAAGAGCTCGTCCGAATTTTCCGGGGACTGACATCGTGCGGGAGCCTCCGTGTGGTGCGCGGGCACCGAGCTAAATGAGGACGGCGGGGTTGCCCCCGCCGTCCTCGCCAATCGCTACTCGACCGTGTTCCAGTTGGCGATGTTCCAGAAGTTATCCCGAGGGCGCTGAGGGCGACGTTCTCGTTCCGCAGGCGGTTGGAGATCGCGTACTTGTCGGCCGCCCGGTTCACCTCCGGGATGACGACGACCTCGTTGATCATGATGTCGTTCATCTGGATGATCATCTGGGCCGCTTGCTCGACGTCGACCGTCAGGCGGAGCTGGTCGTAGAGGGCATCGTACTCGGCGTTGGTCCCAGCGCTGGTTGTTCGGGCCGTTCCAGCTGTTGGATCGCCTGGGCGATGTGCTCCCTGTTCGGCCCGGCGTACCACCCGCTCATGTACTCGATCGGGACCGGGAGTGCTCGACCGTTGGTGTACATGTCGATGTCGACGTACATGTGGCCGGTGTTCTGCTCGTTGCCCGGCGAGGAGTCGAAGAAGATGCCGGAGTCGACCTGCAGCAGCGAGACCTGGATGCCGATCTCCTCGAACGCCTGCTTGTTGACCGCCTGCGTCTTCTGCCGCACCGGGTTGATCGAGGTCGAGTAGGTGATCTTCAGCTCGACCCCGTCCTTCTTGCGGGCGTCGCCGTCCATGGACCCAGCCGGCGGCCTCCAGCGTCTCCTTCGCCTTGTCGAGGTTGAACTCGTAGCTCGTGTTGGGGGAGACGAAGTCCGGCAGGCCGTTGACGATGTTGGCCGTGGCCGGCTCGCCCTCGCCGTAGAACTGGACCGAGATCGTCTCGCGGTCGACCGCCAGGCCATCGCCTGGCGGACCGCCAGGTCGGTGAGGAACGGGTGGGGCACGTCCTTGTGCGAGCGCTGGCCCTCGTGCTCCGTGTTCGGGTCGGAGAAGTTGATGTTGATCCGCTCGGTGTTGGTGCCCGCCGTGGACTGGATGGTGCCGTTCTCGCCGGACTCCTTGAGCTCGTTGAGGATGGCGGGCTCGACCTGGAGGTTCCAGGCGTAGTCCCAGTCGCCGGTCTGGAGGACGGCCCGCGCCGCCGAGGCCGGGTCGCCGCCGCCCTTGAGGTTGACGGTCGGCGAAGAAGGGCTTGTTCGGCTCGCGGTAGTTCGGGTTGGCCTCGTAGATGACCTGGTCGTTCGGCGGCGAACGAGGTAACCATGTACGGCCCGGTGCCGATCAGGCCGCCGGCCGTTGAAGTTCGCGGCCGCCTCGGCGCCCTGCTCGAGGATGTGCTTGGGCAGGACGTAGCCGTAGGAGGTCCCGGTGAACGGGGCGTACCAGTTGAGGTTGCCGCGTGGCGTAGCGTGACCGTGAAGGTGCGCTCGTCGACGGCGGTGATGTCCTGGATCGGCTCGCAGATCGCGAGCTGACCGAGGCGTTCGTCGGCGTCGATGATCCACTGCCAGGTGAAGACGACGTCCGCCGCCGTCAGCGGGGTGCCGTCGCTCCAGACGATGCCCTCCTTGATGGTGGCGGTGAAGCCGGTGAGGTCCTCCTTGAGGAGGCCGTTCTCCACCGTCGGCACCTGCTCGACCAGGTTCGGGATGACCGTGCCGTCGGGCAGGTAGTTCATCATCGGCTCAAGGACGAGCTGGGCCGCGTAGAAGTCCTTGGTGCCGGAGGAGACGTGCGGGTTCATGCGTCGTCGGCGCCTGCCACAGGAGCAGCTTCAGCTCGCCGCCCTCGCCGCGGGTGCGGCCCTCCATCCCGGCGGACGGTGGCGCGGCGGCGGCATCCTGGGCGGCGACGCCGGAGACCCGGACCGAGTTGGCGACGAACATCGGCGACGGGGAGCCCGACGCCGAGCGCCCCCGCCCGCTCCAGGAACTGGCGCCGGGTGATGCCGCCGGCCTTGAACTCGTCAAAGAGGTGCCCGAACTTGCGGTTTGCCATTGTCAAGACCTCCTCCTACGAACTATGCACCGGCCTACACCACGGCCCGATCCCACCGACCGGACGCGATTGCGCGACCACCGGGACCCGGTCGCCTCATCGCGCTACCAATTCCCACCGCGTGGTCGAGTCCCCAGCAGCCCTCGTGTTCCTGCATCCACCGATGATTTCGCGAACTATAGAGCAAACGACGGCGGGTTGTCTTGTCACGGGTAGTGCATTCCGCCCAAACCGCCAGAAAACATGAAAGAGCGCCGGTGCAGCATTGCACCGGCGCCCATCAAAGGGACTAGATCGTTCGACTCCCAGGCGAGTTGGATGCTGTGCGAGTGGCTGGAGCCCGGAGGAAGATAGGGATTACGGGAGCTCGCAGGATGTGGTCGGGACCACGTTGCCGCCCAGGTTGCAGGTGTCGGTGCCGGAGCCGGCGTCGATCGAGAGGTTGGCATCGGCGGCGGCGCCGCCGGTATTGACGTTGATCGTGTCGTTGCCGGAGCCGCCGAGGAGAATGCCGTTGCCGATGATGGTGTCGGTGCCGGAGCCGGCGCTGAGCGTCTGGCCGAAGCCCTGCGGATCGACGAGCAGGTCGTTACCGGAGCCGCCGTCGAGGACGTCGTTGCCGGCGATGCCGATCAGCGTGTCGCCGCCGCGGACCTCGCCCCACATGCGGTCGTTGCCGGAGCCGCCGGAGACGGAGTCGTTGCCGCCTTCGCCACAGATCGTGTCGTTGCCGGAGCCGCCGTTGATGATGTCGTTGCCGGCCGAGCCGATGATGACGTCGTCGCCACCGGTGCCGTTGATCACGCCGGAGCCAACGATCGTCGGAATCTTGCCGTCACAGGTGAACACTGTCTGCGCGGAGGCGCGGCTGCCGCCCAGGGCCAGGGCGATCAGCGCCAGAACGAAGGTCGAGCTAATCAGCAGTCCACGGAAACGCATCGCTCAGTTCTCCTCTTTCTCTGCCAGACTCCGGATCCAGCCGCCCGGGTCGTCGCGGAACTGAGATCATCCTGCCCTCTGGCATGCGTTCCCTCATCGGCAATGCTGCCAATTTGAACCGGAAGAGCATTCAGCGGCAGATCCGCACGGGTGCGTCATATTGCCTATTTGCCCAGACCGGGGCCCGAAGTTATGCAGTTTTCGCCCCGTGACGATCGCGCGCTTCGCTTAAAGGAGGGATGGCGAGGATGGAGCACCGGCTCTGTCGCTCGAACGGATCGCGCAGGCGAGCACGACGGTGGACCCCGTATTTCTGCACACCCCGCAGTTCGTCGGGGACCAGGGGCCTGCTCATGCCTCCGGCGGCCGCAAGCCCGGTTCCACGGTTTTGATAGACGCTCTTAGCTGGGGTTGGGCGGCGACGTCACGCCCATCGCGTTCTACCGAATGAACACCGCGAAGACCGCCGAACGGTTGGACCTCACCGCCGCCCGGTGTGTGCCAACCAGTTGGGATCGACTCCTCGGTATGATCGAGGACGGATGACCGAACTGAACACCATGAGCCGCTGTTCGTCCTGCGGACGAGCGACCAGATGGTGGACCGCACGCGACCAGAGGCTCTCTCACCAACGGCATCGCCTTCACAAGATCGACGCAGGGCACGGATCTGTCGGTCAGCGTCACCGGCTGAGCGTTCCACGGTTCCGACGAGCGGGCGATCATGCTGGTCGCGTCGGCTGCTACCCGGCTGACGCACCTGGTGCCGGCCGAGGTACCGGCGCCCCGAACCCGGGGTGGCCCCTCGTGACCCGCGCCGCTCGGCCACCAACCGCGCCGCATCGCCACTTGCCCGGACCGAGCCGGGGAGCGCGCCGGCATCCCTTGGATGATGGCGGTTGACGCGGCGCGGCAACCCCGCCACTATTGCCCCATCGCCCGCCACCCGGCCGAGGCATGCGATGTCCAGCGAGTCGTCCGCCCCCCGCCCCCGCCCCTCGCCCATCCCCATGCCCTCCGTCGCGGCGCGGGAGCCCGTCGGGGGCTTGCCGATGCCCCTCTCCACCCTGGTCGGCCGCGAGCGCGAGCGCGCCGCCCTTACCGCCCTGCTGCGCGACCCGGCCGTCCGCCTGGTGACCCTGACCGGCCCCGGCGGGGTCGGCAAGACGCGCCTGGCCCTGGCCGCGGCGGCCGAGTCGGAGGACGCGTTCGCCGACGGGGCCGCCTTCGTCGAGCTGGCCGCCGTCCGCGACCCCGACCTCGTCGTCCCCGCGGTCGCCCAAGCACTGCGCGTCCGCGCCCCCGGCAACCAGCCGGTCGCGGCGGCGGTGCAGGCCTTCCTCCGCGCCAAAGAACTGCTGCTGGTGCTGGACAACTTCGAGCAGGTGGTGACGGCCGGCCCGGGGCTGGCCGAGTTGCTCCGGGCCTGCCCGAAGCTCACGGCGCTGGTGACGAGCCGCGCGTTGCTCCGCGTCTCCGGCGAGCACGCGGTTCCGGTGCCCCCGCTATCGCTGCCCAGACCGAGCGAGGGGGCGGGGGGGAGCCGCTTCTCCCCCGCCGAATCCTTCTTCGCCGCGTCGGAGGCGGTGCGCCTCTTCGTGGAGCGGGCGCGCGAGGTGCGGCCGGACTTCGCGCTGACGGAGGCGAACGCCGCTGACGTCGCCGAGATTTGCCGGCGGCTGGACGGGCTGCCGCTGGCGATCGAACTGGCCGCGGCGCGGGGGCGGCTGTTCCCGCCGGCGGCGCTGCTGGCGCGGCTCGAGCCCCGGCTGCCGCAGCTGACCGGCGGGCCGCGCGACCTGCCGGCGCGCCTCCAGACCATGCGCGACGCCATCGCCTGGTCCCACGACCTCCTCACGCCGGAGGAGCGGGTCGTCTTCCGCCGGCTCGGCGCCTTCGCCGGCGGTGCGTCCCTCGACGCGGCGGACGCGGTTTGCGCCGCCGACGGCGTGCCGGACCCGCTCGCCGCCGTGGCCTCCCTGGTCGATCGGAGTCTGGTGCAGGCCGCCGAAGCGCCGCCCGGCCACCCGCGCGTGGTCATCCTGGAGACCGTCCGCGAGTACGCGCTGGAGCAGTTGCAGGCGAGCGGCGAGGAGGCTGTCGTACGGGCCCGGCACGCCGCCTGGTGCCTGGCCTTCGCCGACCGCTTCGGCGAGGGCACGGCATCCATACACGACGAACTGTGGTGGCTGCGCGAACACGACAATGTCCGCGCGGCCCTGGCCTGGCTGGAGCGGACCGGCGACGCGGCCGGGCTCCTGCGGCTGACCATGGCGAGCCGGCTGCTGTGGTGGGGGCACGGCTACCGCGCCGAGGCGATCGGGTGGCTCGAGCGGGGGCTGGCCATGGGTCAAGAGGTTCCGGCCAGGATCCGGTTGGCGGCGATGGGAAGTATGGGACGGCACCTAGAGCGGCAGGGGCACTACGAGCGGGCGCGGTCACTGTTCGAAGAAGCGCTCGCCCTCGCCCAGGAGGTCGGGGAGCAGCGAGATACGGCGCTGGCGCTTTACGGCCTCGGAACGACGGAGGCCAACCAGGGCCGCTACGACAGGGCGACGCCGCTGATGACGGAGGCGCTGGCGCTCTTTCGGCGGCTGGGCGACGACGAGTGGGTCGGCGGCACGCAATACCTCCTGGGCATCATCGCTTACGGACGCGGTGACTTCGCCGAGGCCGCCGCGCAGGTCGAGGACGCGGTGACGGTGCGGCGGAGGATCGGACCGATCTTTCCCCTGGCCGTCTACCTCAACGCGCTGGGGCTGCTGCAGTGCGAACTGGGCGACGCGGCGAGCGGGGCCGCGGCGCTGGCGGAGAGCGGGACGATCATCCGGACCGGTCCGGACACCCACCGCGATCTCCTGGCCGAGTGGCTGGCCGCCGTGGCCCGCTTGGCTGCGAGCTGCGGCCGGCTAGAGCTGGCGGCGCGGCTCTACGGGGCGGCCGAGGCGCTGACCGAGGCAGTCGCGCTGCCCTTGGTCGTGCCCCCGCGCCCGCAGTACCGGCGCGCCGTCGAGGCGCTCCGGCGGGAGCTCGGGGCGGACGCCTCCGCCGCGGCTTGGGCGGCGGGGCGGACGCTGCCCCTGGATCAGGCCGTCGCCGAGGCGGAGGAAGCCGTAGTGGCGGCCGCCGACCGGGTAAGAGCCGGCTCGTTCGGCGCGCCGGCGATCCCCCTTTCGCCGCGCGAACTGGAGGTCCTGGCGCTGCTGGCCGCGGGCCGGACCCACCGCGCCATCGGCGAGGCGCTGTTCATCGGCGAGCGGACCGTCGACCGCCACGTCGACCGCCTCTACCGCAAGCTGGAGCGTCCGCACCCGCGCCGAGGCGATCGCCGCCGCCCAGGCCGCCGGGCTGCTCGCTCCCGCCTCGCCCGCCCCACCCGCACGCTAGCCGCCGTCGCCGCCAGCCCGACCGACCGGCGCCGACCGCCGTCGGCCGGCACGGCGTGGCGGGGGCGTCCCGCGCGGTACCCAACCCGCCCCGCCGACGAATTGGGTACCGCGCCCGCCCGCGATTGGGTACCGGGACGGCTAGCGCCACCCCCGCGGACTGCCTAGCATGAAACTCTCTCGTGTTGAGCGTCGCAGCGGTCCGCCGGAGTGGACCGCGGGGCTCGCGTCCGCCGCGCCCGGCGGACCGGCGTGCGCGGCCGGATCGGCGCCCACGAGCAGCGTACCGGCCGAGCACGCCAGCGCCTATGCCCGACGGAGGTGCCCCTTTGGACCCCAATCGCTTCGACGCCCTCGCCCGCGCCCTCGCCGCCCCCCACACCCGCCGCCGTGCCCTGCGCGCCGGCGCCGGCGCCGCCCTGGCCGCGCTCGGCCTGGCCCGCGGCGGCCCGGCCGCCGCGGGCCAGGACAAAAAGCCCCTCTGCCACTTCACCGGCTCGGCGAGCAACCCCTGGCAGGTGATCAACGTCGCCGAGCCGGCCTGGCAGACGCACTACGACCACGGCGACCACGACTACTTCAACTGCTGCGACGACGCCGCCTGCGCGATCGCGGGACAAACCTGCGGCGGCGGCGGCGTCGAAGGGCAGTGCGGCGCCCCCGCGCTGTGCCAGAACGTCGTTTGCACGCCGCTCGACCAGTGCCACGACGCGGGCGCCTGCGACCCCGCGACGGGACTCTGCTCCAACCCGCGGAAGGCGAACAGCACCCCTTGCAGCGCCGACAACGATGCGTGCACCCTCGACACCTGCCAGAACGGTGCCTGCATCGCTGGCGCACCAAAGGACTGCACGACCGACCCCGAGTTGAACGACCAGTGCAACACCGGCGTCTGCAATCCCGCGACTGGAACCTGCGAGAAAACACCGAAGCCCGAGGGTACCCCCTGCGACGACGGTAACGCCTGCACCATCGATGCCTGCGCCGGGGGGGCGTGCGCCGGCACGCCAATCGACTGCGACGACCACAACGCCTGCACCATCGATGCCTGCGACGAGGAATCCGGTTGCGTCCACACCGAGGTCGACTGCGACGACTTCAACGCCTGCACGCTCGACAGCTGCGACCCGGACCTAGGCTGCGTCTACACCGAGATCGACTGCGACGGCGACCCCTGTACTGAGATGGACTGCGACGACCACGACGCCTGCACGATCGACAGCTGCGACGAGTTTACCGGCTGCGTCCACACGCCGAAGGTCTGCGACGACGGGATCGTCTGCACCGTCGACTCCTGCAACCCGACGACGGGCTGCGTCCACACGCCGGTCGCCGACTTCTGCGAGATCCAACGACCCGTGCTTCGTCCCCCGCTGCGATCCCACCCAAGGCTGCGTCCTCGACCCGAAGGACTGCGACGACGGCAACCCCTGCACCACCGACACCTGCGTCGCCGGGAACTGCGTCCACACGCCCCACAACCTCTGCACCGACAACCTCCGCTGCACCGACGACATCTGCGTCCCGGGCGCCGACGGGCAGACCTTCACGTGCCAAAACGTGTTCGACCCGACCAATTGCGGCCCCCTCGCCTCCTGCCAGACCGCGTTGTGCGGCCCCACCCAAGACTGCCTCATCGTGCATCACGACGACCGGTGCCCCGCACACCCCCAAGGCGTTTCGTGCCTGGTCCCCGAATGCACCGGTAGCGGGTGCGGGTTCCAGGACATCTGCGACGTCTCCCACCCCGATTGCAACGGGTGCCCGCAGTGCTCCTGCAACACCGTGCTCAACAAGTGCGTCAAGAGCTGCCCCTCGTAACGGGGCGGATGGGCGGGGGTCAACCGGCCGTCGGTCGGCCCCCGCCCGTCGCCGGCGGGGCGGCGCATCAACCCTCCCGCCGTTGCCGCCCTGCCGGGCCGGGGCGGTCGGACGCCGCCCACCTCTTCATCGACGACTGCCCCAACGGGACCATCCAGTGCAACGCGCCGCATTTGAGAAAACCTTTCCGATCGACCCGGTGGGCTTCTGCTGGAAATCGGCCTGGCTCTGCTGCCAGCCGTGCACCCCCGACGGCGAGAACCCCATACCTACTACCGTCCGCACCCTCGTCGCCCCCTGCTCCCCGCGGCCACGGCGACCACAAAGTGAAGCGAAGGATGGGTTTCGACGCGCTCCCCGTCAGCCCACGCTCCTAGTCGAGTCGATCTCGGGAACCCTGGTCCGCGCCAGGGGAGCGCTTGCACTCGAAACGTCCTCTATCGTGCGCAGTATCCCAGGCGGTGTCGTCTGTCAGATGCCCAGGCGCTCCCAAATGAGCGGCTCGACGTTGGAGCCGGAGAGCAGGATAACGATCCTGCGTCCCGCGTATCGATCTGGGTCGGCCACCACTCCGGCGAGCGCCGCGGCCCCGGCTCCCTCCGGGAGGTGCCCGGTCGAGCGCAGCATGGACAGCGCCGCGGAGACCAAGTCCTCCTCGCTCACCAGGGTTATGCGGTCTGCAGCATCTTGGAAATACGGAAAAGCGAAGCTACCGGGGAAGTTCGTCGCGATCCCACCGGCGAACGTATCGCATCGGTCGATCCAGAGCGGCTTGCGCGCTTTCCACGAAGCGTGCACGGAGGGGGCCGCCTCCGACTGCACTCCCGTGAGGCGCACCTGCGGCGCAACGTTACTCAGCACGAGCCCCGCCGCGCCGAGGAGGTTGCCCCCACCCGTTGGGAGAACGAGGTCGCGAAGATCGGGCACCTGCTCCAGGATCTCCAACAAAAGCGTTGCGCAGCCGGTCATGACCGCCGGATCTTCGCCGTCCTCGACGTAGAGGAGGTGCTCGTCCGCGGCGATCTGGCGAGCGGCCCTGTTCGACTCGGCCAGGTCGGCGCCAACAATTCGGAGGTCGGCGCCGAGATCGCGGATGGCGGCAACCTTGCTGGGATTCGCCCCTTCGGGGACGACGACGACCGCCCGACGGTTGGCGACTCGGCCGCCGAGGGCGATGCCTTGGCCATGGTTGCCCGTCGAGGCGGTGGCGACGCCTGGGTACTCCCTCGGCAGCGTCAGGAGGCGGTAGATGCCGCCTCGGGCCTTGAAGGAGCGGATCGGCGAGCAGTTCTCGTATTTCACCCACAGATCACACCCGAGGCGTTCGCTCAGGATCTGCGACCTGAGTAACGGTGTGGGTGAGAGGTATGGGGCAAGCGCGTGCCGTGCCGTATGAACGTCCTTGAGCAAGATGTTGTCCATCCGGATTCTCCACTTTGTCCTCGTCGTCCAGGGAAGGCCCATCGTACCGCCCGCTCGGCCCCGCCCCTTGGGCGCCCACACCTTTGCGGCCGATGGGTTTCGGGACTCAGCCGGTTTCGATCCTGTCGGCTAGGTTTTTCGCATTGCCGGCCCGGAGCCGGTCAATGCTATTCGGAACGGGAATTTTCCGCTTCTTCTGCGCGATCCAAACCGGATCCTCTTGGTTGCGACGCTTATCCTGCTCCCACGGACACCGACGCGACCGGCAAAGCCCCAAAACATTGTCTCTATAAGCCCGTTTCTGGGACGCACTGGACCGTCCAGATCGGGACGTCGAACTCGCCACCCTCGACCGGTACGCAGACGGACGTGTCTCCGCCGCGTCGATCCGGGTCACGCCTACCCGCTGGGCGCCACCCCGGAAGGAGCGGGTCTTGTCGCTGAATTCCACCGCCGCCAGGTCGTCGCCGACGTAGGTCTCGACCGTCAGGGTCGTCAGGTTTCGGAAGGCTTCCTGCAGGGCGGAGCCCAAACCGGCGACCAGATCCTCGAGCGCCTCCCCAATCTGCCCGGTCGCGCGCCGGGGAAAGAGGTTCGGGGTCGGTTCCCCGACCTCGAAACCCGTGCCCTCTTGAGCGCCGCCGTGCTAGGCAAGATTTCCTCCGTCTCCCCGTCCGGGCCCGTTGCCAGCGCATCGCACAGGATCGGCCCAAGGGCCTCTCGGACGCCGCGGACTGCCGCGCTGACGTCGAACGGGGGGAGGTCACGCCCGAGGCCCGGCGGACTGGCGGCGAGGACCAGAGCGCGCAGGTCGTCGCGGCCGATCGGCGGGAAGCGACGGTCGGCGACGCTGGGCACATAGAGGGACAGAGGTGCCTGCTGGCGCAGGGCGAGGAAGTCCCACGTTGCCCCGCCGTCGAAGGGCGCGAAGACGCGCTCCCAGCGCAGATGGCGTAGGTCGGGCGCCTCGACGACCAGCAAGACACGCAGCCGGTCCTCGCTGGCCTCGCGCGCCTGGGCGAAGGCGATGCCGACCGGCCCATCGAAGAGGGCAGCGCCGAGCTTCTCGCCGTAGCGCTGCGGCAGCAGCGCCATGCCCTGCAGGTCTTCCAGCTCGTCCTTCGCCAACCGCAGGACCCCGTCGACAGCCGCTCGACGAGGTCGTCGGGCCGCCGCCGCTCGACGACGACCGGCCATTCGCCCCCGGCGTCGGTCAGGCGCTCGACGGTGATCTGGAAGGTGTGCATCGCTCGCTCCGCGTTCGGGTGAGGCGGAAGCCCTCCGCGCGCCAACACCGCGCCGGCAATCCGTGGGTCAAGATCTGTCTAGGCCGTCCACGCTGGCGTGCGGCCCTCGTAGGTGATGACGAACAGGATGTCCTCGATCTTACCATCGGTGAACAGCGACCGCGCGCCGCCGTCGAGCGTCATCTCCCACTCGCCGATCGGCACCGTCCCGTTCCACCTCCAGGAGACGCCCGGATCGCGCGTGTTGATGAAGCCGTTTCTGGTCGGGGCCGAGCCGACCTCCACCGTTCCCTGTTTCTGTCTGAGACGCAGGGAGGTCACGGTGGCGTTTGGGGTCGCCCCATCGGCGGGCATCAACCCGACCATCAGGTGGGTCATCGCCGGATCACCGGCGATATTGGGCGGGAAGTCCTCGCGCGCGGTGGCGAAGCGCACGGTCAGCGGGGCGGCCGGATCGGCGGGGTTGACGAGCTCGTACCACTGGTCCGGGAACTGCTCGCGCATGCTGAATACCCGATCGGCCCCGACCTGGGGGTCGAGGGTACCAACGACCTGGTGCCGGTAGTCGGCGCTGTGCAGCGCCGTG
The DNA here is from genome assembly GCA_963724285.1 of uncultured Chloroflexia bacterium. Lineage (GTDB taxonomy): Bacteria > Chloroflexota > Chloroflexia > Thermomicrobiales > UBA6265 > CAVRUD01. The sequence goes on from CAVRUD010000004.1 coordinate 45,440, forward strand.
TAGTCGATGGTCAGGAGCACGTCGGCGACCGTGCGGTAGTCGAAGGGGTTGGCCGCCCTGGGCATCTCGAACTCCCAGAGGGTATCGACGCCCATGCCCTCGAAGGGCAGCAGCATCTCGGATTGGGGGTCGAGCTCGAAGAGGCCCGTGGCGCCGATCGGGGCGCTGAGAGGCGACCAGCTCCGGGTCGCGGCGGACCTCGACGGTCTGGAAGCCGTCCGCGGTCACCACCCGCGACAGGCCGGAGGCCGAAAGGGTGGCCTTGATCCCATAGGTGGGCGGCACCAGGGCGATCACCGAGGTGCGCACCCGGCGGATCAGGCGCAGGTAGTGCCCAGGGAACGCCCGGTCGAACAGTTCCATCGGGGTGGCGAAGCGGAGCAGGCCCGTCTCGCGGAGCTGCCGGAACTCGAAGGGGTAGGTCTGGGCGAGCGAGATCGTGTGCGTCAACTGGAGCTTGCGCTTGTTCGTCTCGAACGCGTGCTGGTCCAGACGGTAGACGTCCTGCAGGAGACGGGCGGACCCGGTCAGACCGCGCCGGTCCGGTTCGCCGCCGTCCGACCGCACCGTTGCTCCGCGACGACGCCGCCTGCCAATAGTCCTCCTGGATGAACGAGGGCGGCGTCTCCTGCCGCTCGAAGGCGAGCTGGATCTGGGCGAGCTGGGCGACCGCGGTCGCCTGCCGCAGGAAGTAGGCGTAGACCTGGCCGAGGACGCCGCTCATCCACTCGTAGAGCTCGGCGTTGGTGAACTTGTTGGCCAGGAAGTCTGCGACGGTCCGGGCGTGGTCGGCCTGGGCCAGGGCGATCTCGGCCTCCTGCCTGGCCACCATCAGGTGGTCGCGCGCGATCTGGATCTGCTGGTCCGCGATCAAGACGTCCTTGTTGGCCAGGGTCCGGCGCAGCCCCCATTCCCGTTCGCGCAACTCCTGGCTGGCGCGGAGGGAGTTGATCTGGGCGTGGGTTTGTTGGTTGTTGAGAGCCATCGAGAGCCCAGCCTTGGCCGCCGCCAGCGCGCCGACGGCGATCGCTCCGCCTGTCCCGATGCCGATGCCGGTCCCCATGAACCCGCCCGAGCTTGCCTCCGCGAACGTCTGGGTGAAGGTCAGCAAGGCGTCGGTGCCGGCGATCAGGTTTTGGTACTTCCGCATGTCTTTGTAGTTCTGAACCAGCGCCTCTTCCGCGGCCAGGCGCCCCACCGCGATCCAGGACTGGTAGCCCAACTCCTCGGCGTCGGCGCGCGCGCGTTGGCGGTTTGCCAGCTCTTCGCCGCCGGCGGCCTCCTTCTCCCTCAACCGCTGCAGATCGACGTTGGTCCAGGCCAGGTCCAGGGCGTGCCCGGCCTCGAGCCGGCCGTAGTTCTCGGCGTCGGTCCGCTCCAGGGCGGAGAGGTAGGCGGCCTCAACCTGCTGGGCGATGGCCACCAGCTGCTTCGCCCGCTCGATCAGGACCGCGTAGTAGTAGGGCGTCGGGCGCAGCCCGCTACGGCGGCTCGGCACCGCCACGCCGCCCGTAACAACCGCTTGAAGGGCGGACGCGCCGTCGCGGCTCGGCAGCTCGATCGGCCGCTGCATGCCCGCGAAGTTCCGTCCGGTCCGCAGCTTGAGCAGGTTCGTCTCCGCCCGCAGCCGCAGCGACTGCGGGACGGGGTTCTGCGGGAACGACCCGAGGTCCGCCTCCTCGGGCTGCAGCGCCGCCGAGCCCAGCAGATCGATGACGGTCATGTAGAGGGCCCGTGCCCGCGGCAGCGACTCCTCCGTCTCCCGCGCGAACTCGGCGTCGGCGTAGTCAAGGAAGCAGCGTGCCAGCGTGAGCAGCGTGAAGCGGGTGTAGGCGTTGGCGCGGGTGAGCGCGACGTGGTGGGGATTAAGGGAGTTGAGCAGCCACTCGATCGTGCGCTTCACCGGCTCTGGGGGCTGGCGGGGTCGAGCGCCAACGGCTCGTAGATCTTGCGCTGGTCCGGCGGCAGATTGTAGGCGTAGACGGTCTGCAACCAGTCTAGCGCCGCCAGGTACTCGCCCGATTGGTGGAGCTGGAGGGCCAACTGGACCGGGACGAAATAGAAGACCTCCCGCAGGTACGTCTTCGCCTGCGCCGTCTGGATCGCCGTGTTGGTCCAGAGCCCGGTCAGCCAGGAACGCCGGGCCAGGAGTTGCGCGTCGTCGAGCTGCTCGGTGATCTCGAACGGCCGGGTCCAGCCTGGGGGAGTGCTCCGCAGCGCGCTCTTGAGCGCCTCGGGGACCGATCCGTCGGCCAGCAGGGACGCCAGGTAGATCGCGGCCTCGCTCCGAGCCTGCGTCGGCGTCAGCCCCGTGGTGCCGCGGAGGTTGCCGACCAGGGTTCGGAAGGCGTCGGTCGGGTCCTTCTCCGATGAGCCGGGTGTCGTGTCTTCCCGTAGGCTCGGGAGCAGGAGGTTCTCGGGATAGAGGAAGGCGAACATCGCCGCCCGCCAGGCATCGTAGGATCCCATCCACCGCGATTCCAGGTCGAAGTGCTCCTCCTTGTAGTTGGCCCGCTGTTCCAGGACCCAGGTGGACGCCGGGTTCGGCCCGAGGTCGGCGGTGCGCTCCTTGAACTGGCCGGCCCGTAGCGAGAAGAGGATGCCCTGCAGCGTCTCGACCGCCTGGTCGACCCGGGTCGTCAGCAGCTCGCCGCCGGTCTTGAGGTCGATCGCCAGGCGGCGGGTCAGAGCTTCCGCGGGGTCGATGTCGGTCCGGCCCGCGCCGGCGGCCGAGACGAGGGCATCGCGGAGCAGCGGAAGCGTCGTCGCCTCGGTCGTCGCGACGGCGTCGCGCAGCGCGGCGGCTGTCCCGTGCCACTGGTCGAGTCGCGCCTGGAGCGCCCGCTCCCAGGCCCGGCGGGCGACCTCCGTTGCCCTCCAGGCGGGCAGGCGCGGCAGCCCGTCTCGGATGACGAAGAAGTCCGGGCCGAGGTGGACGTTGCGGGCCTTCTCGGCGTCGACCCAACCCCGATAGGCGCGCACCTTAAGCGCCTGGGTGAGGATGGCGTAGACCTCGTCCCACTCCGTCGGCAGCACGGTCCCCTTCACCGCCAGCCGGCGCGTGCGCACCAGGGAGTCGAAGCCGGGGACGCTCAGGCCCTTGCCGGCCAGCTTCTCGCCCAGGTCGAGACCGCGCTCGCGGTCGGTGGCCATCCCCGCCAACGTGTCCGGAGCCAGCACCTCGTTGGCGATCAGGTCGAGCCCTTCGAGGAGCGATGACTTGGATTGCCGCTTGGTCCGCAGCTCGGCGAGCTTGCCATCCACCCAGGTGCGACGCTCGGTCCAGAGCGCGAAGGCGGGGTCGGAGGCGACCCGGTTCTTGATGTCTTCCGGACCGGTCAAGTCCGGATCGATCAGCGGCTCGGCACGGACCCCGTCCGCGTCCCGCCATTGGGTCCGCAGGAGCTCTCGCTGCCAGGTCAGCAGCTCGGGCTCTGACAACGCGGTGGCATCGAGCGGATTGCGGGTGGTTCCCTCCAGCCCGAACAGTCGCTCTAGATCAGCCTCCGTTACCTTGTCGGGTTCGAAGAACAGGCGGTCGAGCGAGTCCGGTGTCACCGTGCCGAGCCGAATGCCGAACCGAGTCGCCAGTGCCTCACGAGTCGCGGGTTCGGCGCCGCGGGCGAGGCGGATCTCCGCGTAGGAGGTGCCCAACTGGCGCAGCAGCGTCTCGTAGGCGGCACGGCGGTACTCGGCCTCGGCGGCGGCCAGCGGCGCCGCGGCGCCGACCTTGCCGGCCCGGTCCCAGGTGGCCCGGCCGCCGAAGAGCGCGAAGGACATGCCCGTGACAACGCGGTTCTCCAGCCCTACCTGGCTCGCCGCTACCTCCAGGCGTACCCACTGGCCGTCCGCCGGCAACTGCCCCATGTATCGGCGGCTCTCGGTGCCCGGCGTGCCCCAGGCGATCGCGTCCTTCCCCCAGAACGCGCGGTGCTCCCAGGTGCCGTCATACCACTGGAGCATGACTTCTTCGGGCTTGTTGGCGGGGTCGATGTAGACGTAGGCGAAAAGGCGATCGCCGCGGGCCACGGCCAGGCCGCCCGGCGCGTTCTCGAAAAAGTGCTGGTGCATACCGGCGACCGCGTTCGATTGGTGTGAGCGCGTGCCCGAATAGGGGGCGGGGGCCGCCGTCACCCAGGTCCAGGCGTCATTGGTGACGTTGGCTACCGCGCCCGGCGGGACCGCATCTTCCACCCAGACGATTTCGCCGGCCGGCGGCGGCGCGACCAGGTTCGCGACCTCCGCCGCGCTCAGCGGCCGGTCGTAGACGCGGACGTCGTCCAGCCAGCCCGCGTAGTAGCCGTAGTTCATCCCGCCGAGGAACTCGGGGTTGACGTGGACGTACTCCTTGGGGCTGGTCAGTCCGGTCCGCTGCAGCGTGCCGTTGAGATACAGCTTCGGCGTCTTCTCCTCGTAGACCACGGCGACGTGGGTCCAGGCGGAAAGGACCGCCGGGTGGACGAGCAAGGCGGGCATGTAATCGTTACCGTGCTCGTAGACGCCGACGCCGTTGGTCCCAACCGAGACCCCCGCGCAGACGTGATTGGCCGCGCCGTAGAGGATGCCGCCATGGCGCGGATCGATCGCGTAGCGCTGCCCGCTGATGCCAGTCGCGCCGGACGTGGCCTGGATGTCGTTCTCCTGGGTAGCCTGTGGCAAGGCCCAGAACGCGATCGTGAAATTGTTGACGACATCGGCGTAGCCGGCTTTGCCCAGCTTGACGACGTCGTCGATGCCGTCGAAGCGGAGGGCCTGCCCGAGCCGGCCGGCACCCCAGACCGGCCCCTGCAGGGTCCCGGCCACACCGTTGCCCGACGCGTCGGCCACCGCCGTCCCCGTGCCCTCGTCGAAGGTCCAGTGGGCGGCGGGCCGCGGGTTGAGGTACTCGCGGAGGGCCTCGATGGCGACCCGCGCCTGGTGGACTGGGCGAGTCGCCTTGTCGCCGGCGGCGGTAACCAGGTCGGCGAAGGGTTGGTGGAACGTCGCGGCCAGCAGGCGGTGGTCCAGGTAGGGACCAGTCGTCGATCGCTTCAGCCGGCGCGTAGCAAAGTCGACCAAGTCCTTGAGGTAGGATCGGGTACCGACGTCTTTGACCTCGAAGGGAAGCGCCGTGACGACCGTCCGCTCGACCCGGCTTTCGTTGCCCTGAGCGTCGACGCAGCGGACGACGATCAGGTGCTCGTCGCGGGAGGGGATCCTGACCTCCGCCGTCCAGGCTGACCAGTCGCCCGGCTTGGCCGGCACGACGTTGGCGAACGGGCCGCCGTTCAGGCTCCAGGCCACACTCTGGATGTCGCCGTGCAGCTTGGATACGTCCTGACCGTCCGACGCCGTCCCTTCCAGCGTCACGGTGGCCCCTTCGATGGTGCCCGGTTCCTCCCAGCGGTCGGTGCCCGGCCTGGTCACCTCCAGCGTCGGTTTGGTGCGGTCGACGGCCTTGAAGGTGACGGGCATGTCTCTAACGACGTTGTCGAGGTTGGTGGCGCGGACGGTGAGGGTGAACGTGGTACCACCGGCCGGGACCTTGCGCGACGGTAGGCTAATGGAGGCCGTCCAGCGGGAGAAGCCGTCGGGGGTATCGCCCTGCTTGACTGCCTCGCCCGTCGCCATCCCACCCAGGTTCCAGCTCACGCTCTTGATGCCGCTACCTGGGTGGCCGACGCGGGCGCGGGCCACCAGGGAGACCGCGGCGTCCGTGATTTCGGCCGTCGGGCTGTCGACGAGCAGGTCGGGCGGGTTGGGGTCGTAGCCGACGATCGACCGGGAGTCAACCGCGATGTTGCCGCCCGCCACGTCCGGCGACTTGTCCTTGGCCCGGACCCAGACCGTGTGGGTGCGGCGACTGTCGACCGTGAAGGCGACGCTGTAGTTTCCGGTTGCCGCGGTCGTGAGCTTTGTGTAGTTGGTGCCGTCCCGGCTCCACTCCACGCTGGCGATCCCGCTCTCGAAGTCCTTCGCCGTGAACTTGAACGTGAGGTTGGTGCCAAGCGCGACCCTCGCGTCCTGGGCCGGCTCAGTGAACGTCACCGTCGGTGGCGTCGTGTCCGGTTCGGGCGGTTCCGGGATCGGTTCCCCTGGTATGAAGCTAACAGCGGGAGCGTCTTGCTCTTCGGTCAGGGTGCGCTTGGTCGTCGTCATCGTGAACTCTCCTGGCTCGATGTCGGTCGAAGATCTCGATCAGAAGGGGCGAATCGGATTGCCACGACTGAACATGTCCAGCAACGTTCGAACGCCAGTGGGGACGGGATCGGTCGGGAAGTAGGCCTCCTGCGCCGCCTGCCGCATCTGGTCGAGCTCCATCTGCGCTTTCATCTGGCTGAGCACCATGCCCGCCTTGAACATCTGCCACCAGAGGTGGGTAGCGGTGCCCGCTTCTCCGATCAACGGGACCGCCTGGGTCCAGGCCAGGGTCTCACCGACGATGTCTCCCTCCTCGCGGGCGGCCTTGGCATCCTGAGCGGCGAAGTACACGCCGAAACCGAACAGCACGGCCGTGCCTTTGCCAACCATCTTGACCGGTGAGGGCGCCTTCGGGGCATTCGGTACCCGCAGCGGCACCGAGCCGAGCGCCTCCCGCTGGCGGGAGGCCATCTCGACTATCTCCTTCGCCTGGCCCGGCGGGACTACCCCGGTGGCGTGACTCAGGCCCGTGTACCCCTTGGCCTCCTCGAACGAAGGCGTGGCCGTTGGCGGCAAGGTGCCCGGACCGGAGAACCCAGGGGCGCTCTTCACGGGCTTCGTGCCGAAGCTGATGTTCTCGGTGCGGACAGCCGCCTCGGGTTTCAGGTTGGTCTGCGACGCCGCGCCCTCGAGCGTCTCGACTTTGAGGCCGCCCTTGCCGACGGTCGCTGAATACGGCTCGCCGGTGACCGACGACCAGGCGGCCTCGTTGATCGCCTTTTGCGCCCGAGTGACGTCGCTATGGATGGCGGGGGTGAAGGCGCCATCGCTCTGGCTGATGGCGACCGCCTGGTTGTAGAACGGGTCGGTGGCGCCGCTCGCCGGCGTGTAGGCCGCCGCTTGTATTGGGTGGTGCCCACCGACATCGGAGTACTTTCCAATCACCAGGTCGACCTTGCATGCCGGGCCGTCCGACTTTCCGGCGGGGTCGACCCGGTTGATCGGGTTGTTGCTGACGAATTGGTATGGGTTGAGGCCGGCGACCGGGCCGAGCGGGTCGCAGCTCACCCAGCGGGCCAGCCACGGGGCGTAGTACCGCGCGCCGTGGTCAGCGAGGCCGCTCTCCTCGTCGCGCTCCTTGCCGTGGAAGCGATACCGCTTCCGGGCGAAGCTGCCGAAGCTGGTCTCGCCGTAGGGCGTGAATTCCTCCCGGTCGATCAAAGCGCCGGTCCCATCGACGACAACCGAGACGCTTCCGAGGTGGTCGGCCAGTTCGTAGGTGACGGCCGGGCGAAGGTCGCCGGGTAGCGGCGGTCCGGTCCGAATCTCGGCGATCCGCTTCGTGCCGTCTAGCACCTGCAGCGTGCGGTTCTCGGTGACCGCACCGCTCGAACCGGCGCGACGGATCTCGAAGAATCCGTCGATCCAGACCGCGACCTCCACCGCGCCGCCCTGTTTGCGGGTGAGCTTCTTCACCCGCCGACCGGCGGCGTCGTAGAGGTAGTGGACGTGAATCGACGGCTCGCTCCAGCGGTCTTCGGCGGGTTGAGAGCCGGACGCCCGGGCCTGCGTGCGATACGCCCGGAGGCGATTGCCGTGGTCCCAGGCGAAGAAACGCGCGGCCCCTTCCTGGAGAAGGTTACCGGTGGCGTCGTGGGCGTACCCGTAGACGTCCGTGCCGACCGCCAGGCTCGCCAGCCGGTTGCCCCCCTGCGTGTACCCGAGGGTCCGGGTGAAGCCCTGCCCCGAGCTCAGGTGCTTGAGCTCGACGAGGTTGCCGAGCGGGTCGTACTGATAGGTCTCGGTGTATGGGCGGGTGCGCGTCACGTCGTGGCAGCGCGGCGCGTCGGACCACGGCGTCGCCGCCGGCGCGTCGCACTCCCGGCCGGTCGCGGTCAGGAGGCGGTAGAGCGGATCGTAGGTGAACGACCGGATGAGCCCGAAGTCCGCGCTGGCCGGTTCGGACTCGTCGACGAGATGTGCGAAGCTGGCGTATTCGTCGGACGGGAGACCCGGCCCGCCCGGCCCGTCGCCGACCGGCGGCACGCCGCTGTCCGGGCTGAGGTCGTGGAGGGCGAGCAGGTTGCCGGCGAGGTCGTAGGCGTAGGTGTCGTCCTGAAGCGGGTTGCCATTTGGGACGTAGGTGAGCGGGGCTGGGGTGGTGTAACGCTCGGTCCGCCGCCGCGCCATTTGGGCCGTCCGCGACTCATAGGCGTAGCGCGTCATCAACCCGTTGCCGAACACGACCAGCAGACGCTGACCCTTGGCGTTGTAGGCGATGCGCTCTATGGGGACCGCCGCGCTCCCTGCACCATCCAGCTCGATGCGGTCAATGGCGCCGGCACAGTTGTAGCGTGGCCGGACGGTCCGTCGCTGCCCGTCCGCATCGACCGGGTAGCGGAGTGCCGTCGCCCTCCCGAGCGCGTCGTACGCGAACGTGGTCTGCAACGGTTCCGGGTCCAGGAGCGCGTCGGCTAAGTCGCCCAGCGACTGGCCGGTGGCCGGTTGCCAGTCGACCCTGAAGATGGGGACACGCCACTCGTTCGTAGCGGCGTCGGCGAAGACGGCGAGGATCGGATCGTCCCGGATGACGCGGCGGCTTTTCTCGAGGACGTTGCCCTTGATGTCGTAGCGCTCGATGGTCAAGAGACCGGCCTCATCGTACTGCCGCCAGAGCCGCCCGAGGCGATTCGCCGCCCGGGCCGCGTCCTGGTCATCGGCAGCGTCGCCATAGTCAATGCGCTGGCGCAAGGTGATCGGGTCACCGGTGCCGTCCCGGGCCCAGAGAAGGCAGGGGCGCCCGAGTGAGTCGTAGGCGTGGAGGACCAGGGCGCCTTTGGTGTCCCGTTCCTCGATCTTCCGGCCGGCCGCGTCGCTTACCGTCCAGCGCGTGCCCGCGTCGAGGAGGTCCGTGCGCACCGGTCGGTTTGCCAGATCGTAGATGGTGGCGACCGCCTGCCGACCGAGCGGGTCAACGACCGAGGTCAGGTTGCCGCGCAGGTCGTAGGTCGAACTCGTGATGTACCAATCGGCGGACGGGTCCGGTCCATTCCGGACGACGCTCTGAACCGTGCGCCCCAAGGCGTCGACGGTGGTGCTGACCGGAGTGTTCCAGTGCCCCTGATAGCCGGTTGAGACGGCGCTGTGGGTGCGGCCGGCGTTGTCGTTCGCGTCGTAGCTGAACGTCTGCCACGGGCTTGGCTCATAGCGCGTCGGGTCGGAGAGGTTCGGGCTGGCGATCGTGCCGGGCACGCCGCGGACCATCCGCTGCTCGGATCCATCCGGGTTGACGGTCCGCACCACCTGGCCGCGCGCATCGTAGAACGTGGTCGACTTCTGGATGCGGGTGAGCGTGCCGGCATCGGGCAGGGCGTACGCGTAGCTTGCCGCGAAGTACGGCTCGTACCGCTCGACCACCCGGCCCTTGTTGTCGTAGATCTGCCAGCCGCCGACGACGACGCGTGGCTCGCCTGACTGGCTTTGACCGACGGCCACGCCGGCCCCGAGGTCCGGGTTGGCTGGCAAACCGGCGTCGCCCGAGGGTACGTCGCCGAAGCGGACCTGATCGGCCTGCGCCCGCGTCTGGAGCAGGCGCCCGAAGCCATCGGAGTACTCGACGGCCGTGATCGTCTCGTCCTTCCGCTCAGGTGGGGCCTCCGGGTCGTTGGCGTGGTAGACACGCCGCGTGCTGCGAACCGACACCGGTTGCTGCCGGTCGACGAATGCCCGGACGTCATAGGCGAAGGTCGCGCTGGGAACCGCGGAGGTGTCGCCGGTGCCGTCCTGGCCGATCGTCGCGATGCCAGCCACCATCCCGAGGGGGGTGAAGGCATACACGGACAGGTTGCCGTTTGGCTCGATCGCACGCCTCGGCGAGAGAACTCGGTAGTCGTACTCGGCGGTCGTCACCAGCCCAGCCGGGTCGGTTACCGCGACCGGCAGGAGCCCGTACCGGTCGTGCGCGACCACCATTGGTTGATCGAGCGGATCGCGCGACTCAACGAGCAGGCCGTAGGGGCGTGTGCCCGGCGCGGCCGGGAGGTGGACGTCGTAGCACCGGCGGTCGGTTACCGCAAAGTAGCCTTCGACCGAATCGACTCCGGCGGGTCGATAGCGAAAGCCGGCCAGGGCCGGGAGCCGCTGGCGGAACTCCTCCGGGTACTCGGCGGTCCAGGCCGGCGGGGCATTGGCCACGAGGTAGGGCAGGATGCCCGTCGCGGTCATCTCCCCGTACGCCTCCTGGAGGAGCGCCGGGGTGAAGACCAGCGACTCGGTCCGGACCAGCAGGCCGTGATCACCGACGGCCCCGAGCTCCAGCCCCTCGAACGCCGGTCCGTCGTAGAAGCTCAACGTCTGGCCGATCACCGAGCGGGTCAGGTCGCCGCGAGCGACGGCGACGATCAGATCGGGCAGCGCGAGGCTGCCTTCGTTGGCGATCTCGTAGGTCCTGGCGCTGGCGGGCCGGTCGACGATGAATCGGCCGCCCACAGCGGGGCGGGCGAAGCGCGTTTCCGTCCGGGTCACGAGATACTGCGCCCCGCCGGCCACCGCCGGCAGCCGATAGGCGCGGCCGCGCGGGACCGCGACAGTCGTGCGGGATCGCGCCAACCCGTACTCGTCGTAATCGCTGGTGACCTCGACGTGGGTCTTCGGGTCGCCGCCCCGCTCCCAGTCGGTCGACCGCGTGGCGACGGGGTGGGGAAAGAAGATGTGCAGCCGATCGGCGGACTCGCCCGGTCCCGGCGGGTCCTCCTCGCGTAGCCCGTAGACGTGCTCGGTGACCGAGTAGGGCCGGTCCTGACGCTCGCTGCCGTCGAGGGCGTAGACCTCGGTGCGCAGGATCTGGCCACGTAGCGACCGGACGGCGTCCCGCCGGACGCGGCGCGGCAGCGTCGCCAGGAACGCCGCGCTGGTCGAGAGTTGATCGAGCGCGGGCGGGTCGCCGATCCACGGCACGCCGGCAAGGGATGGCACCGTCCAGTCGCCGTCGTTCCCGACCGGCCCCTGGTGGAACCAGAGCCGAGTCAGGATCGGCGGAGAGAACGTGGCTTCCGCGACCGGCACGAAGGGCCGGTCCGGGTCGTCGAGCCCGGCGTGGTAGGCGTCGAAGGTCTCGGTGTCGAGCTGCTCGACCAGCCCGAAGCCGCGGAACTCCCGCTCGACGCCGTCCCAGTAGCCGTGGTGGTAGCGGAATTCGGTGGACAGCTTGCCGCCGGAGAGCTGGTCGATCACCTCGACCCTGGCCACCACCTGGACCGGGAAGGGGAGCCGGGTCCGCCAGCGCGTCGCCGGGTTGGCCTCGTCGGCCAGGTAGAAGTCCGTGGAGGACGTGTAGGCAACCCGGGTGATCGCGCCGCGGTGGTTGTCCATCGAGGTCAGCAGGTAGGGCTTGGTCCCGCCGGTCAGGTCCAGGAATTTGTAGGTGCTCTCCCGCTGGGTCCCCTGATCGTAGGTCCAGAGGATGCCGGCGGTGCCGGTGCCGTGCATGTCGGCGACGCGGACGGCGTCGCGGTTGGTGATCGGCGGGGTGCCGCGGACAACGATCGGCGCGCTCCAGCCGTTGCCGGAGCGACCGATCCAGACCTTGACGCTGCCTGAGCCAACGTAGACCAGATCGGCGACCCCGTCGCCATCGACATCGGCGAGCAAGAGGCGTTGCGGGTCGTAGCCCACCTCGTAGCCAGCCGCGGCCGGATCGCCGAAGCGTGGGCTGCCGCGCATGGTCACGCGCCGGCCCCAGTAGCCGTGCCCCAGCGACGGCCAGTAGTCGATCCGGCCATCCTGGACGAGGACGATGTCCTGCAAACCGTCGCCGTTGATGTCGGCCAGCTTGACCCGCGGGTCGGCGAGGTTGACGTCCGGGAAAACCTCCGCCGCCCGCCGGGAACGGGACTCGGTCCGGCCCCAACCCGACTTCCCGTCGTTGAAGAAGAGCTCGAGGTGGGTGCCGGTGCGGAGCGCATCGGTGATCCCGTCGCCGTCGAGGTCGACCAGCCGCACCGTTGGCTCCTCAAGGCCGAGGCTCGGTACCCGGCGGTACGGGACGTAGCCGTCGCGGTCCCAGCCGCCGTCACCGGCCAGAGGGAAATAGCCGCCGCGGTTCCCGTCGGTGACCAGCAGGTCCGTCCGGCCGTCGCCGTCGGCGTCGACCAATTGGACGCCCGGGTCGGCGAGGTGGACGCCGGCCGGCGCCGTGGCCATCGCCCGCGGCCGGTCAAAGCGTCCTCCCCCGAGGTTGCGCCAGTAGCGGACGACCCCGTTCATCTGGAGGACGCTGGGCAGGCCGTTGGCGAACAGGTCGACCAGGTCGTACTCCGGGTGGCCGAGGGAGGCATCGGGGACGGTGCCGCCGGGCGCGGTGAACGACCCGTAGCGCCGCCGCTTCGGCTCGAACGCCGAGTAGCCAAACTCCAGCGGCGGCAGTTCCTCGCTCCGCTCGCCGTCGTGCCCGACCGTCCGCACCAAGCTCAAGAGTGAAACGCCGTTGGTGGGCAATGGTTGGGGTGGACCGGGCCGCTGGTCGAGGTAGACGAAGCGATAGGTGCGGACCGCCAGCTCGGGGCCGGGGTCTGGCGCGGTCGAGACGGCAATCACCGTGCACCGGCGGGCGGTCCGGATTTCGAAGCCGCTCCGGTAGTCGGAGAAGGGGTCCGGACGATCCTCGTAGGTGAAGCGGACGTGGACCAGGTACTTCGGGTCGGTCGGGTCGCCGTAGTCGACGTAGCGGATCTCGGACAGGTAGAGCTGATCCCAACGGTGCGGGCCGTCGACTGGGTTCTCGTCGCGCTCGTAGCGGTACTCGATCCGGTTACCGAAGGGGTCGGTCGTCTCGGTCAGGCGCCAGGCGAAGACATGGCGCAGGTTGTCCGGGTCGGCGACCGCGGCCGGGTCCGCTTCTCCGGCCGGAAATCCGCCGACCCTGCGGGTGCCGTAGCGGCTCACAAGACCGTCCTTGCTCTCGACGATCCAGTAGTCGCCACCGTCGCCGCGGTGATGGGTGATCCGAGCGAAGAGCCCTTCGGTCCGCGGCCGGTACCGCTGACCGCCCTCTGGCCCCCCGGACACCGGAACGAGGTCTTCCGCCCCGGAGAGGACGAAGGTGTCGCGGGCGTCGTCGTAACGGGGTACCCCTTTCGCGGTCTTGCGGGTCACACCCGGCACGCTCAACGCCCAGCCGAGACCGAACGGCCCGTTGCCGCTCCCGGTGCTGTAGGCAAGACCGATCTGGGGCTGGAAGCCGTTGCGCCCCTGGGGCAGGGCGATCGGCACCGAGAAGTTCCCGGTGCCCGTGTGCAGGTCGGGCGAGAAGGTCTCGCCAATACCCTGGATCGCGCCACCGCCTTTCGGCAGGGAGATGGGCGAGGCCGAGCCGGTGCCTTTGGTGCTCATTGGCGTGCTCCTCCGGAGGGGCTACGAACGGGACGCGGCCTTCGAAGCCTGGGTGCGCCTAGGTGCCGGCATCGAGAACGCCACGTCGCACGGCGGCTCCAAGCGGACCGACGAGGCTCCGAGCAGTGCTCGGAGCCAAAGCGCGGCGGTGTCCGCCGTCTACTCGGGCGCGAACGCGTGTAGCAGAGGGCTGTCGAACGCTCGGAGCGGTGGGCTACCCAGGGGCAGCCGGATGACTCCCCCGCTGTCGGCGGCGCCGCACCGTCGGGTCACGCGACGTTTTCGGCGATCCAGCGGCCAACGGTGAACACCAATCTCCAGGTCAGCCCCGGCCGCCGAGGGTAAAACCCGGGGTCACGGTGCCCTCAATCGACGCCCTCCGCCAGCCCGACCGACGACGGATCGGAGCGTTCCTCCGAGGCCGTCAGGGCGGCAGGGCGTCGAGCTTCTTCATCCGAACGATGACGCCGCCTTCCGGGTGGTACTTGTAGCTCTTGACGGTGTTGCCGAGCTCGTCGCCCCAGTCCGGGTTGTGCCAGTTCGGGCCGGCGAAGTAGAAGCCCGCCACGTCGTCCCAGACCGTGAATCCCGGCGTGTCGGCCTGCTGCTCCTTGATCTGGCGGAGGACCTCGGCCATCGCCCAGATGGCGTACGGCCGTTCCCGGCACATCCGGTCGAAGTCGATGCCGCGGCTCTCGGCGGTGGAGCGGAAGATCCCGTTGAAGGGCAGAACCTCCGACGGGCGTCCTTCGAAGAAGACTGGCGGCTTGCCCCAGTCCTTGCCGAAGGACCCCTCGCGGGCCAGCATCGACTTGATGAGGTGGGGCGGCACGCCGGTCTTCTCGGCCGCGTCGGCGATCTCGTCGTTCATCTCGTCGAGGGTCGCCCACGCGCCGCCGGCCTTCGGCAGCTTGGAGGCGATGCCGCCCCCGCCGCCGACCGTCCCGCCGCTCGCGTGCACCCACCCCTTCTCGTCAGCAAGTCGGTACCAGCGCGCCGATCCCTGGACCGTCTGGCCTTTGTCGGTGAGCCCGTCCACCCTGTGGACCGTCCCGGCGTCGAGGTGCCGCAGCGGGGCGCCGCTGTCCCGCGATGGGCCCGGCCGGACCGAAGCCCCCGCGGCCCCGACCGTCAGCTTGCCTGTCTTTTCCACGAACCCGGGGACCCCCCCGCCGGCGCTCACCTGATAGCGTCCGCCGCTGGCATGGACCCACTTCCGGTTGGTGAGCCGGTACCAGCGGGTCGAGCCCTCGGCCGATTCGCCGTCGTCGGTGTAGCCGATCGTCTTGTAGGTCTTGCCCGCGGTGAGCTGGCGCGCGTTGCCGCCCGCGTTCCGGCGCGGGGCGTCCCGGGCGATCGCCCCCGTCGTGGCAACCAGGGACCCCGCCTCCGCGACGACCTTCGGCTTCTTCGGCACCGTTCCGCCGTTCTTGGCGTGTCGGATCAGATCCTGGTCGAGGTTCTCGTGGGTCACCTTGAGCCCCGGGCACGTCTTGGGCCAGCTGTTGTTCGGGTCGTTCGGGTTCCAGTTCGGGTTCTGGTCGCGGTGGTACATGATCCCCAGCGGTTGGGCGGGGTTGTCGATGCCGCCGTCCCGGACGAACGTCAGCGGGATTTCCCGGTCGACGTGCTGGTTCGGCCGGCAGATGATCCCGAGCAGCCGACCCGCAGCCCGTTTGAACGCGTCGCTGAACTCGGCGTGGTCCCCGTTGTGGGCGCACTCTAGGTGGGCCCAGCGCCCGTTGCGATGGACGATGCCGATGCCGTCGTGGGCAGGGTGGGTGGCAACGTAGACGCGCGGCACCCCCGGGCTGTACGGGCCTTCGCCGGAGTACAGCCAGAAATGCGGCCCGACGCCCCGGGGCCAGCCGTGTTTCTTCTCGTACCACTCGAAGAAGATGAAGTTCAGCGAGCGCATCCCGGCCCAATCCTTGGCGGTTGGGGCCTCGGTGTGGTGGAACCCGACGGCGTTGTATGGGCGGGTCCCCAGACGCTGGACCGCGAACCACCGCTCGAACTCGTCGAGCGTGAACTCCTTGCCCACGAAGAGCTTGTCGCTTTCGTCCACGTAAGGCGCGAAATCGACGGGAGCCTCGGGTTCCAACGCTCCTTCGGCCTCAGCCTCCCGGAACACGCCCTCCAACCCCTGTTGGAACGCGGGATCGCCGTGGACGTCTTCCGGTACTTCGTTCTCGGGACCATGCTGTTGCGCCATGCGACGACCTCCTGTCCAACCGAGCCGCTCGTATCCAACGTTTCCGCTGGGCTCGGATTCACGCCCTCAGAGCACGTGTGAAGAGAAGAGATTCCCCGCCAGGTGATGAAACCTCGTCGCAGCGTAGGCAGACCGTGGGCGCGGATTTTCGCGCGCACGATGCAAAACGGTCGAGGCGATAATCGCCCCGCGCTACACCCTACGGCCCTGTCGCGCTTGAGTGTCGGATCGCCCTTAAGGCCGGACCAATTCTGAGGCTTTGCCCCAGAGCGAGCAGTTCGACCATGTGCTGGGCCTCCCTCGTAGGAGCTACGAGCGCTGGATCGATGACCGGTGCCAGAGCAACGAAGGAACCACCGTCCGCGAAGTCATCGGCGAGGTTGACGGCGACCCGGAGCGCCAGGCAGGTCTTGCCGACGCCGCCGGGGCCGGTTAGGACCAGGAGGCGGGCGTCGGCGCTCCTCCGGCGCGCCGACGCCTCGGCGGCCTCGCGCTCGCGGCCGCCGAACGAGGTAAGAAGCTGTGGGATGCGCGTCCATGGGTCGCGACGCCGACCTGTCAACGGGGCGAGCGGCGTCGGGGCGACATGGGCTTGGTTTGGCACGCTCATGGGTGAGCCTTGGTGACGGCCCTTCCGGAACGACGAATACGATGAGAGCAGCGTAGAACCGCTCGTCACTCGGGCTCCGGTTGGCTGACAGCGTATGGGTCAATCATACGAGTACTTTTGGTCCGTCAAAATCCCACTCATGGACTGACCCATTATGGCTAGCCGTCCCTAGAGCATGTTATGGACTTGGTGGTTTTTGGACGTGAAGAGCCCGCCCCGCAGGCCCTTTCCCTCGGACGTGAAGGACGACGGATGGGCCTTCGTGGACCCGTCCCCGACCCTGATGACGCCCGACGCCCCCAACGGCGCCACGACTCGCGCGAGGTCTTCAACGCGCTGCGCTGGCCGGTGCGCACTGGCCCCCAATGGCGCTATTTGCCGACCAACTTCCCGCCTTGGGAGGCCGTGTACGAGCGGGCCCGGCGGTAGGTCGCGGCGGGCTGCCTCGACGACACGGTCCAGGATCTGCGGGCGACGCTGCGCTGGGCCGACGGCCCGACCGCCGTCGTCTTCGACAGCCGCACCCTGCAGAGCACGCCGGAGAGCGGCGCCCGGGCCAACTGGACGGGTGGTGGAGCGCTCCTTCGCCTAGGCGAGCCGCTTCTACCGCCTGGCGCGGGACGACGAGCGGCTCCCGGGCACGGCCGCAGGGCTGCACCTCGCCGCCTTCGCCTGCCTGATGCCGCACCGTGTCGCCCCGCTCCTGGCTCATCCGCCAACTACCTAACAGGTTCTAGGCCGGCGTCACCCGCGACGCTGGTGTAGAAGTTGATTCGGACCGCAATCATCTCGAGTTCCACCGGAACCACTGCCATGCCATATCCCTGCCGTGAATCGCGGTTCAAGTGGGTAGAGCGCCAACCGCCCCCACCATCATCACGTAGAGCCGTCTTGTCCAAGCTGAATGGAACTCCGTGGTTCCACGGATGTTGCCCACTGCTCCTCCGAATAGGGTGTCTGGGGAAGGTTTCGAGTAGCGGTTCGCCGCGACCGGACCGCCGACTTGATACGACAGGGTCCCTATCCCCGGAAGGAGCCACCGCGCGATGAACCCGACCAATTCACCCCTGGACCGCCGCATCTCCACCCGCCGCCGGGCCGCCATGCTGGTTGCGCCGGTGGGGCTGGCGCTAGGCGCGGGCCTCGGCCACATCCGCATCGGGGCCCAGGCCGCGACCGAGACCGGCACCGTGGTCGATGCCCATGAGCGCCCCGTACCCCGGGGCTTTAACCCGGGAGATCTGTCCCAGGCGAAGGGCGCCCGCCCGGTGGGGATCGAAGTCGCCGCCGCGGGAGTGGACGCCGAGATCGAAGTGATCAACATCATCGATGGGGTGATGCAGGACCCCACGGACCCGCTGCTCGTCTCCTGGTACGAGGAATCGGCCAAGTTGGGCGAGATCGGCAATGTCCTCTTTGCCGGCCATGTCAACTGGTACTCCATCGGTGCCGCCGTTTTCTTCAATCTTGAAGACCTCGCGGAAGACGACGAAATCATCGCCACCGGCGAAGACGGTGAGCTGTACCGCTACGCCGTGGTGTGGAACGAGACCGTCGAACTGGCCACCCTGACGCCCAAGCGGATCGAAGAACTCGTTGGTCAAACCAAGATCGAAAGCGTGACGCTGGTCACCTGTGGGGGCGAGTTCGACGCCGCGACCGGACACTACCTCTCCCGCACGGTCGTCCGGGGGAGACGCCTGCGCGACTAATGCGCTCGCTGTCCGCTTCCGCCAATAGCCGTGGCATGTTCCCTGCTAGTCACAGGGGTACATGCCACATTGGCGGATGGAGGTATTCGATGGTTGCAGTCGCAGCTACCCCAATTACCCCAATGAGTTGGACCCTGGAAGCCGCCTGGACGATCCCCAACGGCACTCCGGTCCACGACGTCAATGGGACAAAGATTGGCAAGGTGTGCGATGCCGATATCGATGCGTTGGTGGTGACGCACGGCCGCTTTTTCGTCCACGAGATCGCGATCGACATGGCCGATGTCGATCGGCTCGAACAGGGCCGCCTGGTCCTCAAGGTCACGAAAGACGCCGTCCTCAACGGCGTGCGCAGCTAGCCCGCACGTTCGCCGCGGTACACAACCTGTCAGACGCGTTCAGGCGATGGCCCCGACAGCCATCGCCCGCATTGTTATGCGTGAGGATTGGCGTTCGGCGCGCGGAGCCAGGGGATTGAGGTGCTTGGCCGACTTCTGCATGGCGTTGCACAGGACTGGTCCCGATTGCGGCACAATGCATCCCTCAAAAGCGGGGTCTGGACGATTGCCGTGTAGGGGGAGGGATCCAGATGGTGCTCTGGGAATCGGGGTACGTCGAAGCCAACGGCCTCAAGCTCCACTACCGGCGCTCGGGCCGCGATAGCGGTCTGCCGCCCCTGGTCACGGCCCACGGCATCTCCGACGACGGGGGCTGCTGGATCCCGATCGCCGAGGAGTTCGTCGCCCAGTTCGACGTGATCCTGGCGGATGCCCGGGGCCATGGGCGATCCGAGGAGCCCGAACGCGACTACGGCGCCACCGCCCAGGGGAACGACCTGCTCGGGCTGATCGCCGCCCTCGACTTGCGTCGCCCCTTCATCCTCGGGCACTCGATGGGCGCGGTCACGGCACTGGCCGCCAGCCGGCATGGCGCTCGGACGTCCCCGCCGCAATCATGGTCGAGGACCCTCCGCCCCGCCTGATCGGCGCCGACGGAGACACGCCGATCAACCCCGACGATTTTGCCGACATGCGCGCCTGGTTGACCCAGATGAAGCGTATGTCCCGGGACGAACTGCTGGAATACGGCAAAGTCCGAAGCCCAACCTGGCCGGACGCCGAGTTTCCGCACTGGGCCGACGCCAAAGCGCGGATGAGCCCGAACGTCCGCCGGTTGCTCGAGCCAGGCACATCCCCGCCGGTCGATTGGCCGTCGCTCTTGGGCCGGATCACCTGCCCTGCCCTCCTGATCACGGCCGATCCGGAGTTGGGCGCGATCACCACGCCGGAGGCCGCCGCCAGGATGAAGGAGTTGATTCCCCAGCTCACGGTCACCCACGTGCCCGGGGCGGGGCACAACATCCGGCGAGAGCAGTCGGCGCTCTACCTGGAGGCCATTCGCGCATTCCTCGCGGATCTGCCGGCTTCGTCTCGACCTTAAGCGATTTTGGCAGCCTGGCAATCCGGCCCGGTCCTATACTCGGCCCCAGCGACCTACTCCGCGGCAACGAGAGGGAAACCGGTGGCCAGAATCTACCCGGAAATCGCGGACGAACTTCGTGGCTTTATCGAGCGGCAGCACCTGTTCTTCGTTGCGACGGCTCCCCTGGCGGTAGACGGTCATGTCAACATGTCCCCCAAGGGCCTCGGCGCGTTCCGGATGCTTGACCGGCACCGCGTCGCCTATCTCGACCTGACCGGCAGCGGCAACGAAACCTCGGCCCATCTCCAGGAGAACGGCCGGATCACCTTCATGTTCTGCGCCTTCGACGGGCCGCCGCGCATCCTGCGGCTGTACGGGACCGGAACGACCGTGCTCCCCGCCAGTGACGAATGGGACGCCCTGCGGCCCCAGTTCGCCGATCACACCGGCGCTCGCCAGATCATCGTCGCCGAGATCGACCGGGTCCAAACCTCCTGCGGCTTCGGCGTGCCGCGCTACACCTACGAGGGCCAGCGCGATCTCCTCGACACCTGGTCGGAGACGAAGGGCGCGGACGGCCTGACGACCTATCGGCTGGAGAAGAACGTCCGCAGCATCGACGACCTGCCGACTCCGATCGGCATTCGGGCCGCAACCACCGCCGAGGTGGAAGTCCCCGTCTGATCGCGCCGCCCTGATCTATGCGATGACCGGAGAGAAGCCGGGCGCCGAACCGGCGCCCGGCTTCTTCGTGGCCGCGAGAGCGCTCGTTAGGACGGTGACCGCGTCTTCCTTTCGCCCGGGGCTAAAGACCGGCTGCAACATCTGGGCAGTGGCGGAGAGCTCCGACCACGGCCCCGGCGTGGCAGCCCCCTTCAGGGGGGTTATCGGGGTCAGCCCGGGGTCTTTAGCCCCGGGCGACGCCAGCGACGGTGCAAACCTTTTCGTCGGGCGCTCCACTGTCCACCCGGCAAGCATTCTGCTTCCCGGTCAAACCGACAAATATTCACGGTTATCACTCCAGACCGGCATATTTTGAGATCATCCTGATTCCGTTTTGACCCGGCTTGACAGGCCAGAATCAACCTCATAGAGTGACCCCACCTAGGAAAGAACGGTGTAGACCGAGATTGCGTTCACATATACGAACGCCGACCCTTTTGGCGGCCGGTGGGCGCAGCAATGCCTAGCGCCGGAGCATCACGAATCCGGTCAGCTTCAGCAGATCACATCGGAAGGAGGGATGAGCACGACGCGGAGGAGGCCACCGGCGACGCGTTGTCTTTGTTGATCGCGTTCGATGCGGTGCGCCTCCATGTCGGCCCGACCGCCGGAAACCGCTCGCGGGTCGACATCCGACCCCGGTGCTGGACCCGGCCATGAACAACGCCGTTCGCGACGAGTCAGCGTTGACACCAACCGTCGAGGAGGAACGCGAAGATGGAATCCGCGATGATGCGTCAAATCAACCGCCGCCGGATGATGCAAGGGGCCGCAGGGCTCCTGGGCGTGGCCGCCGCAAGCAGGGGCAGGGGATTCGGGCGAGCGAGCGCTCAGGCCCAGGTCAGCGGCGAGATTGAGTTCGCCTACTACAACTGGGGTCCTGAGAGCATCGACTTCTTCAAGGAAATGGCGGCCGCCTTCGAGGCATCCCACCCCGACACGAAGATCAACCTCTCTTTGCCGCCGTTCGAACAGTACGATCAGACCCTCAGTGTCTTGCTCGCCACCGGCAACGGCCCCGACATCATCACGACGGCCGGGGCCACGCAGGCCCTTTTCGAGGAGGGCCGGCTCCTCGACCTGACCGATCGTGTGGCCCAAGATCCGGTCCTGATGGACCCGGAAGCGTTCATCCAGAGCGGCTGGGATGTCTATCGGTTCGGCACCGACCGCATCTACGGTATGTACTCCGGCGCCGACACGCTCCTCCTCTACTACAACAAGACCATGTTCGACACGGCGGGTATCCCGTACCCGACGGCCGAGTGGACCTGGGACAACTTCGTCGAGGCCGCCAAGGCCCTGACGATCCGCGACGGGGATCGGGTCACCCAATGGGGCTGTGTCCTCGGCGCCTTCGACGATCCGGAGTGGGGCTGGGCCAATCTGGTCTGGATGGAGGGTGCGGATATCTTCGATTCGCGGCCCCAGTTCTCGCAGCTCACCCTGAACAACGAGCCGGTCTTGAAGGTGCTGCACCTCCTGCACGACCTCGTCTACACCCATGAGGTCGCGCCGACGCCGTCGATCTCGGAAGCGGTTGCCGATCAAGGAGGGTTCGAGAGCGGCACCGTCGGGATGATGGTCGACGGCGGCTGGAGCATCCAACCCCGCAAAGCGATCGAAGCGTTCGAGTGGGACATCCAGACGCTGCCGGTCGGCTCCCAGGGCTTCGTCGGTCAGTTCTGGCCCGGGGCGCCGATGCAGATCAGCGCCAGCTCCGAGAACCAGGAACTCGCATGGGAGTACCTCCGCTGGTTCGCCTCGGACGTGGAAGCCCAGACCATCGTCGCCAAGGTCGCGACCCAGGTCCCGGCCCTGCTCGAGATCGCCAACTCCGAAACCTTCCTCGGCGTTCCGGGCCTGCCGGGCAACGTCGAGGCCTGGACCCGCTCCCTGCTGACCGCGCTCCCCGGCGACTCCTTCAATCCGAAAAAAGCAGAGTTGCTCGACAAGATCTGGAAGCCCGAATGGGAAAAATTCCAGAACGACAGCGTCACCGCCGAGGAGTTCGCCGCCAAGGTCGAGACGGACGGCAACGCTTTCCTTCAGGAGAGCTAGCCTCAGTATAAAGTCCGGCGCCCTAACCCGGGATTGAAGTCCCAGGCTAAACCTACGAAGTCCCTCCGGGACTGATCGCGTCTGGGAACTTCGTCCGAGAACACGGTCGACCTCGGAGAGGTTTCGTAGGTTTAGCCCCAGGTTTCAACCTGGGGTCTCGCCGGATCGTCGGCTCGCCACAACGGCCGCAAACACCAGCGCGTTCACCCGGAAGAGTCCATGAGTATCCTTTCTCCACCCTCCCAGCCGGCCCAGCCTGTGCAGCCAGCCCGGCAACCACGCATCCGCCAGCGCACCCGTGAGGCGATCGAGGGCTACATCTTCGTCCTCCCGGCGGTGATCGGCTTCGTCCTCTTCACTCTCTACCCGATGGTGGCCTCGCTCGGGCTGAGCTTCACCGAATACAACCTGATCTCCTCTCCGGAATGGATCGGCGTCGACAACTACACCCGAATGTTTCAGGACGAGTTCTTCTGGCGCTCGGTGCGGATCACCGTAACCTACGCGCTGGTCGGGCTGCCGCTCGGGTTGGTCTTCGGCCTGCTCGTCGCCCTCCTCCTCAACCAACGGGTGCCTGGCATCGCGATCTGGCGCTCCCTCTACGTGCTGCCCTCGGTGATCTCCGGGGCGGCGGTCGTGGTCCTCTGGCGCTGGCTCTTCAACCCGGAGTTCGGGTTGGTCAACGTGATGCTGGACTACGTCGGCATCGACGGTCCGAACTGGTTGGGCACAACCCGGTGGGCCCTCCCCTCGCTGATCCTGATCAGCCTCTGGGGCTTTGGCGGGACGATGCTGGTCTTCCTGGCCGGGCTCCAGGGGGTGCCAAGCGAGCTTTACGAGGCGGTCGAGGTCGACGGTGGCAACGCCTGGCACAAGTTCCGCAACGTGACACTGCCGATGCTCTCCCCGGTGATCCTCTTCAACCTGGTGATCGGGCTGATCTACTCGTTCCAGTTCTTCACCGAGCCCTACGCCCTAACGGATGGCGGTCCGGAGAACTCGACCCTGGTCTACCTCCTCTACCTCTACCGCAACGCCTTCAGCTACTTCGAGATGGGCTACGCCTCGGCGATGGCCTGGATCCTCTTCCTCATCGTGCTGGTGTTGACCCTGCTCATCTTCCGGACGACCCCGATGTGGGTCCACTACGAGAACGAGCGGGGGGATCGCTGATGGCCCGCGCGATCGAGAGCCAATCTGTCGCCACACCGGCGCCGCGGGTCACGCGCCTGTCGCGGACCTGGCGTCGGCGGCTCTGGGCGACGCTCGCCCTGGTCGTGATCGTCGCCGGGGCCATTGTCGTCACCCTACCACTGGCCTGGATGGTCTCCACCTCGCTGAAGAAGTCGACCGAGGTCTTCGTCCTGCCGCCGCAGTGGATTCCACCAAATCCGCAATGGGGCAACTACAAGACGGTCTTCGAATCGGCCCCGTTCGCGCGCTACTTCCTCAACAGCGCGATCGTGACTGGCTCCAGCGTCTTCGGCACGCTGCTCTCCTGCTCGCTGGCGGCCTACGCTTTCGCCCGGCTGCGCTTTCCCGGCCGGAACCTCATCTTTGTGATGCTGCTCTCGACTCTGATGCTCCCGGCGACGGTGACGATCGTGCCCCGGTTCATCGTCTTCGAGCAGCTCGACTGGCTCAACTCCTTCAAGCCCCTGATCGTGCCGTCGTTCTTCGGCAACGCCTTCAACATCTTCCTGCTGCGCGAGTTCTTCCGCACGATCCCGAACGACCTGGAGGACGCCGCCAGGCTGGACGGGGCGAGCACGCTACGCATCTTCGCCACCATCGTCTTGCCCCTCTCCAAACCGGCCCTGGTGACGGTGGCGCTCTTCAGCTTCATCAACTCCTGGAACGACTTCTTCAACCCCCTCCTCTACCTCAGTTCCGAGGAGAAATACACGATCGCGATCGGCGTGATCAACTTCACCGGCAGCAACCGCGTCGGCCCGCAGATGCACCTACTCATGGCCGCCTCCTTCCTGGCCACCGTGCCGGTCCTGATCGTCTTCTTCGTGGCGCAACGGCAGTTCGTGAAGGGGATCGTGTTTTCGGGGTTGAAGGGGTGAGAGACGGCGTCCGGCGTTCGGCGTTCGGTGTCCGACTGTAGCGATGACGCCCCGTCCTTACCCGTCATCCCGAGCCTGTCGAGGGATCTCGAAGGGCGGGTGGTAACGGGGAAGCCCCGGCCTCCGAGAAAACGATGTCGGGCTCTCGGAGACGGCAGCAACACCGAAGCGTCGCTCCCCTCTAGATCCCTCGACAAGCTCGGGATGACAGGCTAAGCCGGAGCACCATCGATGGTCTCCGACCGCCGAAAACAAAAGGAGCATTTCAGTTGACCGCCGTCCACCCCTTCGACTTGCAGGCCCGGGCCGCGTTGACCGCCCGGAGCATGACCGCCCTGCTCGATCCGCGGCAGCAGGGGCTGATGTACTTCCTGGGCGAGTGGCGACACCGGCCGCCGAGCGCCTTTCATGGACTGTGGGACTACGGCGATGGCAGC
Organism: uncultured Chloroflexia bacterium; assembly: GCA_963724285.1. Taxonomy (GTDB): domain Bacteria; phylum Chloroflexota; class Chloroflexia; order Thermomicrobiales; family UBA6265; genus CAVRUD01. The sequence goes on from CAVRUD010000004.1 coordinate 70,201, forward strand.
GGCCGGCAGATCGATGCCCTGACGCTGGTGCGGGCCATGGTTCCACCGGATTCGGAGGCTGCGGCGCCGGACGAGGGCGAGCGCCTGCTCGAAGCCTGGATGCTGCGCCAGCTCCAAGCCGACGGCATCTCCTGGCTGCCGCCGGAGCCGTGGGCCGAGCCGTGGGGCAGGGAACTGCTCCTGGGCGATCCCAAGAGCGAAGGGCCGTTCGCCGAGATCAGTTGGGCCCAGCGGGGCACGCTGCTCGGGTTGACCAGCCGCTACCTGGCGAGCGGCGACGAGCGCTACGCGGCGCACGGCAAACGGATGGTCGATGGCCTGCTGGCGGTGGCCGAACGGGAGGATCCGGGGCTCTATTACCCGGAGGGCTACTACCAACCCGGCGGCTGGCGCTTCCACAAGCCGGGATTGCACCCCGCCATCGAGGAATACAACGCAGCCGTCGCCGTGCCGGCCCTGCGCTTCTTCGCCGCGACCGGCTACGAGCCGGCCCTGGAGCTTGGGCGGGATCTCACGAAGTTCGCCCTCTACCACACGCCCTGCTACCTGCCGGATGGCCGCCTGCGCCAGACGGTCGGCGACGTCGAGGGGCACTTCCACACCCACTCCAACTTCGCCCTGGCCGTCCTGACCCTGGGGATCGTCACCGGCCAGCGGGAATACCTGAGCTGGGCCCGCCAGACCTACGAGGTCCTCAAGGACTGGGGCACCGACTTCGGCTGGTTCCCCGAGGGATTTGGGCAGCGGCACGGTGAGGTCTGCTGCATCACCGACATGATCGAGTTGGCGCTGCTGCTCGGTCGCCACGTCAGCCCGGCCTACTATGCCGACGCCGAGCGTTTTGGGCGGAACCACCTGCTCGAAGGGCAATTCCTCTCCCTCGACCAGTTGCGAACCGGTGTCGAGCGCCTGCCCGAGGGCAAGGCCGCGGCGGAGCGGAACCGGCCGCTCGACGCCGCCGTGACGAACGAGGGTGTCACCAAGACGCAGGTCGGCGCCTTCGCTTCCCGCTCCACCCTGAACGACGCCTTCCACCTCGACGCCACCGCCCTGATGCAATGCTGCAACGCGGCGGGCGCCCGCGGCCTCTACGACCTGTGGAAGTACGCGGTGGACGAGAGGAACGCCGTGGATGGCCGGGCGAGCCTCGCGGTCAACCTGCGCTTCAGCGTCGAGACTCCGGCGATCCGGATCGTCAGCCACGAGCCGGCCGATGGCCAACTGGATCTCACCGTCACCTCGCCGAGCCGGGTCGCCGTGCGGCTGCCGGAGGGCGTGTCGCAGGCGCTGGCCGTCGTCGAGGGTGGCACCGCACCGCGCGTGGTCACCCTCGACGCACGCGACGGCTACGTCTCGCTCGATCTCAATCCAGGGCAGAACGCGGCGCTGCACTACACCCAGCCCGAGCGCATCGCCACCTACCAGATCGGCAGTCCGGACAAGTTTGAGCGAGGAACAGGCTTCTGGCGGGGGGAGACGCTGATGCGGGTCGATCCGCCCGGTCGCTTCCTCCCGCTATACGAGCGCTCGGTTGACGTGCCGGCTGTTCAGCCAAAGGCGACCGCTGGGAAGCCAATCCATGCGCTCTAAGTGTTGTGGGATCTGCGGAGCCCCGTGCTTCCCGCGCCTCGCACCGCATAGCCTCGGAGAGGCTGTCCGGTTCAGCCCGGGCCGTGAGCCCCGGGCGCACCAGCGGCTACAGTAACGACCCCGGCCGGCACCTGCCGGGCAGACCGGTGGCTCAGGGCCGGAAAGGGCGCATGCCATGCGCCCCTACACGCGGATCGCGCACGGATATGGCACCCCCATCGTAGGGGCGGACCTCCGTGTCCGCCCGGTCGCAAACCGGGTCGTTGCGGTTCTGGGGCGGCGTTTCCATCGGGATCCTGGACGGTCGGTGGCCGGGCGGACACGGAGGTCCGCCCCTACAAGACGCTGCGCCATCGCCAAGCACGGAACCGCGTGTTCCCCAGCCGGTTTGAACCGGCTTCCGTCACTCAGCCCGGGACTTCGAGTCCCGGGCGGCTGGAGACGCGGTCAGTATTCAAGCATCACTGGCTCAGGAGACAACTTCGTGACCGCCGCCTCGCAGACCCAGCTGCGCCTGCCGGACGACCTGGAGCGACTGGTCGACCCGGCGCTGCTGCGCAAGCCGGCCGGGCTGACCGTCGCTTGCTACACGTTTCCCCACTACCACCGATCGGCCTACAACGACCGGCTGTTCAGCCCTGGCTGGACCGAGTACGTCCTGATGCGCGGCTGCGTGCCCTGGTTCCCGGGGCACAACCAGCCGCGCACGCCGATGCTCGGGGAGCTAGACGAGCGGCAGCCGGCCACCTGGGACGTCTACTTCGACCTGGCGAAACAGCACGGCGTCGACGCCTTCATCTTCGATTGGTATTGGTACGGCAACCGTCCCGCCCTGCACGAGGCCCTCGAAGAGGGCTTTCTGGGCTCCCGCAACCGCGACGGCGTCCAGTTCGCCGTGATGTGGACCAACCACCCCTGGGCCAACTGGTTCCCGACCGCCGGTGTCGCCCAACCGCCTGATTGGCCGTGGCCGGGGGTGCGAGAGGCCGGTGGGACAGCGACGTGGGAGATCGTCGATCCGGGCCCGACGAGCCTGGAAGACACCTGGCGCGGTCTCGCCTACATCGTCGCCCGCTATTTCCACGACCCCGGCTACTGGCGGATCGACGGTCAGCCGGTCCTCGTCGTCTGGGACGTCGGGCTCCTCATTCGCACCTTCGGCGTCGACGGCACGCACCGGCTCTTCGCCGAACTGCGCGACTTTGCCCGCAAGCTCGGTCACCCCGGCATCCACGTCCACGCCTCGATGGGCGATCTCTCGGTCGCTGGGCAGTTCCCGGAGGCCGGCGTCGACAGCTACGGGCTGTACAACCCGATCGTCGTCGCCGGTGGCCGCCGGCCGCCGACGGAAAATCTGCCGGAGTACGGGGTCGTCGCCGCCGACGTCGTGACCACGCTCTGGCCCGAGATCGATGCCCGCTCGTCTGCCCCCTGCTTCCCAAACGTCGGCCCGGGCTGGGACGACTCGCCGCGCCACATGGCCTTCCGGCGTCCGGACAATGCGCTCAGATCGGAGTGGCCGGGGAACGTCATCGTCGTCGACGAGACGCCGGCCGCCTTCGAGGCGCTGGTCCGCGCCGCCTTCGCCTACCTCAACGCCCGGCCGGAGGTGCCGCCGGTCCTGACGATCGGCTGCTGGAACGAGTGGACCGAGGGCCACTACCTGCTGCCGGACACCCGCCACGGGTTCGGGATGCTGCGGGCGCTGCGCCGCGCCCTCGAGCTGGAGGAGACGACTCCGTGACCGACGCCTCGCAAACCCAGTTGCGGCTTCCGCGGGACCTGGAGCGAATGGTGGACACCGCATCCATCAGCACCCCGCCTGACCTTACGGTCGCCTGCTACACCTTCCCCCACTTCCACCCGTCCCAATTGAACGATCAGATGTACGGCAACGGCTGGACGGAGTACATCCTCGACCCGGGGGGCGCGGCCCTGGTTCCCCGGCCATCAGCAGCCGCGCACGCCGATGCTGGGCGAGTTGGACGAGCGCAAGCCGGCGACCTGGGAGGTCTACTTCGATCTGGCCCGCGCAGCACGGCGTCAACGCGTTCATCTTCGACTGGTACTGGTACGGCGGCCGTCCCAGCCTGCACGAAGCCCTCGACGAGGGCTTTCTGGGGGCGAAGAACCGAGGCGACATCCAGTTCGCCGTCATGTGGGTCAATCACCCGTGGGCCTACTGGTTCGAGACGGCGGGAGTCAAACCGACGAACGAGTGGCTCGTGATCTGGGCGAGCGAGGTCGGCGCCTGGGAACCGACGCACGCCGCGCCGGAATCGGCGGTGGATGTCTGGCGCAGCCTCAGTTACATCATCGCCCGCTACTTCCACGAGCCGGGCTACTGGCAGATCGACGGCAAGCCCGTCCTCTTCCTCTGGGATCTCTCCCTTCTGCTCCGAACCTTCGGGATCGAGGGGACGAAGGAGTTGCTGGACGACCTGCGCGCCTTCGCCCAGAAGCTGGGGCACCAGGGGATCCACGTCCATGCCGTCTGCCAGGAACCGGGCATGGTCCAAGCCAGACACCACATCAAGGCAGTCGGGGCCGACTCGTACGGCATCTACAACTCGACCGCGATGGCCGTCGGCGGCCGCCCCAAGAGCGAGGACATCCTCGACTTCCAGGTCCTGGCCGCCGATGTCGTCACCAAGGTCTGGCCGGAGTTCGACGGGCTGATCCCGGATCTGCCCTGCTTCCCGTCCGTCAGCCCCGGCTGCGATGACACCCCGCGCCACGTCCAGCCTCCCCGGCCGGAGACACCCGACCGGAGCAAGTGGCCCGCGACCGTCATCTCGGTGAACGACACGCCGGACGCCTTCGAGGCGCTGGTCCGGGCGGCCCTCGCCTACCTCAACGCCCACCCGGGTATCCCGCAAGTGCTCACCATCGGCAGTTGGAACGAGTGGACCGAGGGCCACTACCTCCTGCCCGATACCCGATACGGTTTCGGGATCTTGCGGGCGCTGGCCCGCGCGCTGGGCCGCATGTAGGCAAGCGCCCGGATACGACGGCTTCGATCAACGGTCGAAAGGTGCACCCAAACCCGATGGCACAGAACCTCGTCCCGAACACCTACTTCCTCGAAGAGGCGGCCAGCCTGGCCCGGGGCAGCATCCTGGCCCGACTCGATCCGAACCTCGCCTTTCAGCCTTACTTCCGCCTGGACCTTGGCCTGGAGATTCCGGAGGCGAAGCACGCCTCCTGGGACTACTGCGATATGGCGGGGAGGTTCGTCGACGCCCTCATCCTGACCGCGCCGATGGTCGGGGCCGACCGGCCGGGCGAGGCGGAACTTGGCCTGCGTGCGTTCCTGCTCGACCGGGCCAACCCGGACGACGGCCTTTTCTACGACGCCGAAGCCCCATGGTCGACCTACGCCGCCGACATGTTCTGCCAAGGCCGGGTGCTCCTCGGGCTGGTGAGCTGGTTCCTGCTCACCGGCGACCCCGACGTCGAATCCAAGCTCGACGGGCTGATCGAGGGCCTGAGCCGGATCGCCGTCTGGGACGGGGATGCCTGCTCCTACCCGACCGACATCTGGATCGACGGGCAGTGGGTAAATGGCGGGCTCTGGCAGGGGGCCGCGCCCGGGTACGCCGCCCAGCAGATGGTCGGTCTCGCCCGCTACGCCAAGGCGACCGGCAATCCCTCCGCCCTCAAACTGGCCTCCGGTTTGGCCCACCACTTCGTCAATTGCGGGGTCATCAATCCCGATGGCACCTTCCGGGGCCACACCCACAGCCAGGGCATCCTGCCCAGCGCGCTCGGGGTGCTGGCCTACGCGCTCGTTGCCGGAGACCGGGACATGGCTTCCTGGTGCGGCCGCGTCTACGAGCATGCCCGGACCTACACCTCCTCGTTCGGCTGGCTGCCCGACGGGCTCGGCTTTCGCCCCGAGGAGAACTTTTTTGCGGGCACCTGCGAGACCTGCGCCCTGGCCGACCTGATCGAGCTCGCGATCACCCTGACCGAGGCGGGCATCGGCGACTACTGGGACGACGTTGAGCGCTACGCCCGCAACCAGCTTCTAGAACAGCAGATCCGCGACCCGGCCAGGGCGGTGGCGCCCGGCATCCTTGCCCAGACCGCAACGCCGGTCGAGCGGATCCTGCGCGGAGCGTTCGATAGCACCGCCCCGCCGAACTCGCTGCTCGGGGAGCAAAGAGGGCGTGGTCGAAGGGTGCTGCACCCCGGCGGGCGCGCGCGCCTGCTTCATGGTCTGGGACCGGATTGTCATGCTCCAGCCGGAGGGCGTCTTCGTCAATCTGGTGATCAGCCGGGATACGCCCTGGGCCCGTCTTACCAGCGCCGAGCCATACCAAGGCGACCTGCGGCTGGAAGTTCGGCAGGCGAATCCGTTCTTCTTGCGCCTACCGGAATGGGTCGATACCAGTTCGGCGCGTCTGACCGTCGATGGGTCCGAGCGGCCAATCGAGCTTCGTGGACGATATCTGGTGCTCGGAGCTCTGCGGCCCGGCCAGGTGGCCGAGGTGACGTATCCGCTCGCCGTGCAGGAGCGGACTGAAACAATCGCCGGCAAGGAGTACACGACGCGCTGGAAGGGCGGCACGGTAACCGCGATCACGCCGCCCGGCGAGCGGTATCCCACCTACCGGCGCGCCGAGTACGAAGCGGACGAGCCGCCGCTGATCGAGCGCAGCCCCGTTGTCCGGCCGGTCGTGGTGAGTTGGTAATCCCGAAAGAGGCAATCTGAGCATGCGGTTAACGCACGATTCCGAACAACTCACCTGGGACCTTGCGTGGGACGACCTGCGGTACCGGTTGCGCCTCCAGAATGGCGCCCTGGTCTGCGAGTATTTCGGCCCGGCCGATCGGTTTTCGCCTCCAACCGACTGGCCTCCGCCCGACCCGATCCAGGTGACGCGCACCGAGGGCCGCGTCGGGATTGGCCCGGCGGACAGGGCGGTCTCGTGGTCGCTGGCGGGCTGGGAGCAGCCGGAGCCGAACCTCTTCGTCCTGACCCTGTCGGGCGACCTCCCGATTCGCTCCGAGCTGCGCTTCCGGGTTGACGAGGCCGACCGGGTTGCTGGTGCGCTCGACTAGCCTGCGCCACGCGGGCGGCCCGGACACTCTCCAGATCGCTTCGGCCCAGAGCGTGGCCGTGCTCATGCCATCCGATATCGAGGAGTTGATCCACCTCGCGGGGCGGCTGGTCGCCGAGAACCAGATGAAGCGCCAGTGGCTCACCGAGACGCCGGTCTACCTGGAGAGCCGGGCGGGAAAGACGGGCTACCGCTTCGCGCCTTACCTGGCGCTGACCTCCGCGCACCCATACTTACCTGTGCGAGCTCGATTGGTCCGGCAACTGGCAGATCCACGTCGAGCGCCAGGTCGACGGCAAGGTCCACCTGGCCGGTGGGCTCAACCCCTGGGGACTGCGGCATCACCTGCGGCCGGGCGAGACGCTTGAGTTACCGGAGGCGATCCTGGGGTGCGTCCCCGGCGACATCAACGCCGCCACCCAGCGGTTGCACGACCTGCGCCGCGCGAGGAGGCCGGCCCCGGACCGCCCGGTGCCGGTTCACTTCAACACTTGGTATCCGGCGACTGAGTTCATCCCGTTCGAGCGGGCGAAGGAGTACGCCCGCCACGCGGCCGATCTCGGCTGCGAGTTGCTGGTCGTCGATGCGGGCTGGTACCGGAAAGAGATCGAGGTCGAAGGCGATGGCTGGTGGCGCAAGACCGGCGACTGGATCGTCGACGAGCGCATCTATCCCGAAGGCATGGAAGCGCTGAGCATCGCCTGCCGCGACCTTGGGATCGGCCTCGGCCTTTGGTTCGAGCCGGAGGCGGTGGGAGTCAACGCCTGGGTGCGGCGCAATCACCCGGAGTGGCTGCACGCCGTCGGCGGGAGTCGCCCCGCGGGACGAGGACCGGGCCATCCTCCACCTCGGGGTGCCTGACGCTCGGGAGTTCATCCGCGAGCGCATCCTCGCCGTCCTGCGCCGGATCGACGCCGTCTGGATGAAGTGGGATTTCAACACTGACCTCGACCAGGGCGGCTGGTCGCCGGGGCTGCCGGACGACTTGACCGCCCAGGACCCGCTGATCGCCCACTACCGTGGCGTTTACCAACTCCAGGACGAGATTCGGGCCGCGCTGCCGGGTCTGACGCTGGAAATGTGCGCCGGGGGTGGGAGCAGGGTCGATGGGGCGATCATGCGCCACGCCCATGTCAATTGGATGAGCGACCAGACCCAGGCGCTCGTGACGCTGGCGATCCACTTCGGCAGCCACCTTGCTCATCCCGCGGTCGAGCGAAATGCCTGGCTGGTGGAATGGCCCGCCCACGACGCATTGCACAAACGGCAGTGGACCGACGAGCGCGGCGACTTGGCCTTCCGGACCCGGGTGGCGATGCTCGGCTCCTTCGGAGTCAGCGCCCCGGTCGAGCGGTGGTCCGAGGAGGACAAAGTGCTCGTCCGCGAGCATATCGCCTGGTACAAGCGCCTCGTCCAGCCGCTGATCCAGACCGGTAACCACTACGTACTCACGCCGCCGCCTCCCGTGAGCGGTGAAGGGGATTGGGCGGCCGCCTGGTACGTCGCCAAGGATGCGAGCCAAGGGGTCGTGCTGGCATTCCGCCTCCTCAGCGCCAGCCCCGAGCGGACCTTTGCCCTGTCCGGCCTCGACCCGGAGGCCCGCTACGCCGTCACGCCGTTTGGCGGCAAGCGGGAAGAGCGGCGCGGCGCCGAGCTGGCAGCCGGACTCACATTGACAGCCCCGGAGCACTATCGATCCGCCCTCGTCGCGATCGAAAGGATCTGAGATGTGCGATCGACATGATTCCGAAAGCCGAGCGCCTCCTTGCGATAACGCAGGCGCTCTGGTGGTGCGTCATCATTGAACCGCTGGGTTCCCTACGTAGGGGCGAGGCATGCCTCGCCCAGCCGACGGACCGCCACGGATCAGGTTGGCACCTCGACGCGCCGGGGTCGGTAGATCGGGCGATGCATACATCGCCCCTACGACCAGACAACCCGAGCGCACTGCGAACGCCTTGTTGGCATCCCACGCTAGCCTCGGAGAGGCTGTCCTTGTTAGCCCGGGCCAACCTTGGGCCAACCCTGGGCCGTCAGCCCCGGGCCGACGGGGAGATGCGGCAAGCCAGTACAACGATCTCTACCTTGACCATCGGGCGGAATGAACGGAGAAGAGCGATGAAGCGGGTTCGCCTATTTCCTGCCCTGATTACAGTCTTCCTCCTCGTGATCGCGGCGGTCGGGCAACGGGCGCATGCCCGCGCCCAGGACCCTGCCTACGAAGAGGGCGAGTTGCGGGTCTTCGTCTGCTGCGCCAGCGGCGAGGCCGATATCGAAATCCGGGACCAGATCAACAAGGCGTTCGAGGAGTCTCACCCCGGCGTGACGATCAAGCAGGAGGTCCTGCCGGCTGGGACCGACTACTTCGAAAAGCTCCAGACCATGATCGCCTCCGGCGATGTTCCGGACGTCTTCGACATGTGGGAAGGGTACGTCCAGCCGTATGCCGAGGCAGGGCACCTGCTCAACCTCGATCCCTACATGCAGGCCAGCGGCATCACCAGCGACCAGTTCGAACCGCGCATCCTGGAGCTGAACTCCTGGAACGGATCGCTCTACTCGCTCCCGATCGAGTACGTCCCCTACCCGGCCGCGCTCTACTACAACGTCAAGCTCTTCGAGGAGGCGGGAATGACGCCGCCCGACGAGACCTGGACGTGGACCGAGCTGCGCGACGCCGCGATGAAACTCACCAAGACCGAGGGCGACACCACCACCCAGTGGGGCCTGCTCTACGACTACAACTTCTACCCGGAGTGGCTGAGCTGGATCTGGGCGAACGGCGGGGATTTTTTCAACGCCGAGCAGACGTCCTGCGCCCTGACCGAACCGGCGGCGACCGATGCCCTACAGTTCTGGGCCGACCTGATCAACGTCGACAAGGTCGCGCCGCCGAACGCGGTCTTGCAGGGGTATGAGGGCGCGGCCAATGGCTTCATGTCCGGTCAGGTCGCGATGTACTTCGGGGCCGGGTGGGACCCTCCGACCTTCGACACCGTCCCCGACCTCCAGTACGGCATGGCCCCGGCGCCCAAGAGCCTCTCCGGCGGCCAGGCGACCTACCTCATGAACCTGACCTGGGGAATCTCGTCCGATTCCGACATGAAGCAGACGGCGTGGGAGTATGCCCAGTACTTCGCGACCGAAGGCGAGCGCCTGCGCCTCGACTCGATCTCCTCGGTGCCCTCCTACCTGCCGCTGGCGGAGGAGTGGTTGACCCCGGAGAAGGAGGCCAAGGGTTACGGGCTCTACCTCGAAGGCGCCCAGTACGCCCACGTCCCCGGCGCTGGCGAGAAGTGGGCCCGGATCTCCGTCATCGCCCAGAGCGAGTTCGATCTCCTCTTCGCCGGGGACGCCACGGCAACGGAGGTAGCAGAGCGAATCTGTCCACAGGTCGATCGTGAATTGAGTCGATAGCGGTAGCGGCGCGCCTGCTGGCCGGGGCCAGCAGGCGCGCCGCGGTCGCCGGAGCGCGCGATGCAGACCCCAGTTCTGTCCGCCCAACCGCAACCACGGAAGCGTGTCCTGCGGCTTCCCGCCCTCCGGGGCACGCGACGGGAAGCCCTCTTCGGGTACCTGTTCATCTCTCCCTGGATTATCGGATTCCTGGTGTTGCAGGCAGGCCCGATGATCGCCTCGCTCTGGATCAGCCTGACCAACTGGAACCTGATCGATCCGGCCGAGTACATCGGGCTGGACAATTACCGGTACACGCTCGAAGACCCGCTCTTCGAGAAGTCGCTGCGCGTCACCGCCACGTACACGCTCATTAGCGTCCCGGGTGGCCTGGTGATCGCGCTCCTGATCGCTACCCTGCTCAACCGGAGGGTGCCGGGGATCGCCTTCTTCCGGACGCTCTACTACCTGCCCGTCGTCATCTCCGGGGTGGGGTCGGCGGTGGTCTGGGGCTGGGTCTTCAATCCGCAGTACGGGATTCTCAACTATCTGCTTTCCCTGATCGGCATCGAGGGGCCGGAGTGGCTGGCCAGCCCGGATTGGGCCCTGAGGGCGATGATCATCCTCAGCTTCTGGAGCACCGGCACCGCGATCGTCGTCTTCCTGGCTGCCCTGCAAGGGGTGCCGACCACGCTCTACGAGGCGGCAGCGATCGACGGGGCAGGACGGCTCTCGACCTTCTGGAACGTCACCCTGCCGATGATTTCCCCAGCGATCCTGTTCAACACGATCATCGGGGTAATCGCCTCGTTCCAGACCTTCACCTACGCCTATGTCCTCACTCAGGGTGGTCCCGCCTATTCGACGCTTTTCTATGCCCTCAATCTCTATCAGAACGCCTTCAGATGGTCCGACATGGGCTATGCCTCGGCCTTGGCCTGGATCCTCTTCCTGATCATCATGGCCTGCACGTTGCTGCTTCTGCGCCTCTCGCGGCCCTACGTCCACTACGAAGGAGGGGCACGCTGATGGCCGCTCCATCATTGCCCGCCTTCGTCCCGCCGAACACCTCCCGACGGTCACGCACGGTCCGGCGCTGGACCGAATACGTCCTGGTCTACGCCGCCCTGCTTGCCGTCGGGGCGGTGATGGCCCTGCCGCTGCTGTGGACGATCTCGTCGGCGTTGAAGGTGCCCGGCACCTCGTTCGTCTTTCCGCCGACGTGGCTGCCGAACCCGGGAACGCTCGACAACTTCGGCCGGGTGCTCGACCTGATCCCCTTCTGGACCTACCTGCGCAACAGCCTGCTCGTCACCTCGCTGGCAATGATCGGAGAGTTGCTCTCGGCCTCGATGGTCGCGTATGGCTTTGCCCGGTTTCGTTTCCCAGGTCGGAACGTGCTCTTTGTGATCGTGCTGGCGACGATGATGATCCCCTACCCGGTGACGATCGTCCCCTCGTTCATCCTCTTCAAAGAGTTGGGCTGGATCAACACCTACCTGCCCCTGACGGTGCCCGCCTTCCTCGGCCCGGCCTTCTCGATCTTCCTCCTGCGTCAGTTCTTCATGACGATCTCGCACGACCTGGATGACGCCGCCAAGCTCGACGGGGCGTCCGAGTGGCGGATCTACTGGCAGATCATCCTCCCGCTCTCCCAACCGGCCCTGGCTACCGTGGCCGTTTTCTCGTTCGTCGCTACCTGGAACGATTTCCTCAACCCGCTCATCTACCTGAGCGAGACCGACGAGTACACCCTGGCCCTGGGGATCAACTTCCTCAGGGCCGCCCGGGGCCAGCCGACCGACCCTGCCATCCAGATGGCCGGTACCCTGATGTACATCCTTCCCTGCGTCATCCTCCTCTTCGCCGCCCAGCGCTACTTCGTCCAGGGGATCGTCACGACGGGGTCGAAGGAGTGAGCACCCGATCGTCTTGAGCGCCGCCGACCCCATCCGCGTACTCGTCTACCGATCAGGAGTAGAAGGTGGCAGACCAGACCGCGGCCGTGCGGTTCTCCGGCAGGGAGGAGCCCCGCTGGCAGGTGAGTGCCGGCGCGATGTCATGCGAGCTTTCCCTGGGTTTCAGCGGCATCTGCCTGGAATCGTTTCACGATGAGCAGTCCGGTATCGCCTGGCGCTTCGTCGCCGGGCATCCCGCAACCGTCTTCGCGCTGGCCGGCGAACCGCTCGGCGCCCGCCCCTGGCGGTTGCGCTCCTGGGAAGCCACCGAGGGCGACCGGCACATCCTCCTGACGATCGACCTCGACGGCACCGAGGAGGGCGGCAACCTGACCCTGACGGAATCGATCTGGCTGGCGACGGACGTGCCGGTCATGCGCCGTTGGGCTGAGATCGGCAACGCCGGGGCCGACCAGGTGACCATCGAGCGGGTGCACCTACTCGACATCGCCCTCGATCACGACCTGGCCCAGAGCCCTTTGCTGGTGTGCTCCGTCGATGCCTTCGCCGGGCACCGGTTGGATCGTTGGGAGCCGGGAGACGCCAACTTCGCCGTGCGCGAGCAAACCCTTCAGCCCGGCGATGCCCTGAAGTACGCCGTCGGCGCCTACCAGCAAGGATGCTCCTGGCTTGCAGTCGCCTCGGAGACAACAGGGCTCGCGGTCGGACTCGAGTACGACGGCGGCGCCGAGTTCCGCCTGTTCGACGCCGCCCGGACCTCGGGCGCGGCGGAGTGGACCGCGCCGCCCCGCGAGTCACGCGGCGTCCGCCTGACGGCCGCCCCACTCGGTCCGGTGAACGTCCCTTTGGCGCCCGGCGAGCGCTGGCGCAGCCCGGCGGCGTTCGTTGCGCTCAGCGCGCCAGATTGGGACTCGGCGGCGTACGTCACCCACACCCTGGTCGAGCGCCACCTGGCTCCACCTCCGCCGGACGACGACTTCCCCTACGTGATCTTCAACTCCTGGGGATTCGGCCACGACATCAACCCGGACCAACTCCTTCACTGCCTGGATGTCGCCGCCGGAATCGGCGTCGAGGTCTTCGTGGCCGACTACGGATGGGCGAGGGACGTGGGAGATTGGGTCTCGGTCGGGGACCGGATGCCGCCCCTGCCGGAGTTGAGAAAACTCGTCTACGAGCGCGGGATGAAGCTCGGCGCCTGGATGGGGTTTGCCAACGCCGGCCCGACCTCGCCGGTCCTCACCGAGCATCCCGACTGGCGCGCCCAGCCCGACGACTGGGGCAGCTTCAAGAGCCGAGCCCTCTGCCTGGCCGAGCCGGAGGTGCGCGAGTGGGTGGCAACCGAGGTGATCCGGGTCGTGGACGAGTACGGCCTCGACTATCTGGTCCACGACTTCGAGTTGATCTCCCCCTGCACCCATCCCGGCCACGCCCACCCGCCCGATCCGGCGGGTTACCACAGCACGATGGGCTACACCGAGGTGCTCCGCCGGGTCCGCGCCGCCCATCCCAACCTGGTGCTCGAAAACTGCCAGGGCGGAGGCCGTCTCATGACCTACGCCATGGTCCAGACCCATCATACGTCGATCACAAGCGATGGCCCGGTCCTGCGCGATGCGCTTGGTCGCCGCCAGGCGCTCTACGGCGCCAGCTATCCCTTCCCGCTGCGCTTCTGCGACAACTACATGGAGGAGCGCCCGACCGACTACGCCTGCCACGCCTCGATGATCGGCGGCCCCTGGATCCTGATGGACCAACTCACCGAGTGGACGGCGGAGGACATCGCCTCCGCCCGCCGCAACATCGCCCTCTACAAGCGAATCCGATCCCGCTTCCGCGACGCCCGCGTCGAACACCTCCGCTGGCCGGACGGCGCCTCCTGGGACGCACTACAGGCGCAGCAGCCGGATACCGGCGAGGGCGTGCTCTTTCTCTTCCAGCCGCCGGCCGCCGCAATCACCCAGATTGAGGTATCGCTACGGAGCCTCGATCCCACCAGAACCTACCGGCTGACCTCCGGCGTTACGGGGCACGGATGGACGGCGACCGGGGCCGAATGGATGGAGGCCGGGCTCGTCCGGGACATGCCACCGGGCACCAGCGACATCATCCTGATCGACCCGGCGAGTTGAGTCAGCGAGCATCAGTCCGCCGGACGACAGTTCGGCCGCCTCGCCCACTATCGTAGGGGCGGACCGGTGTGTCCGCCCGATTGCCAACCGTGTTGTCCCGGGTTGGCAATGACGTCTCCAAACGGAAATGAGTCGGTTGGTTGCCGGGCGGACACACCGGTCCGCCCCTACAGGACGTGGTGCCGGGGCTAAACCGATATACCGCGTATCTGAGCCGGTCTTTAGCCGGCTCCGTACAGGTAGCCCGGGGTCTTCCGACCCCGGGCTACCCCGGAACGCGGCCTCGAACTGGGCAACACCCATCGCCGCCACCTTACCGCGACAGCTCTGAGCGCATCTCTGGGATCCATTTCTCGGCGATCGTACTCAACGTCTCCAGTCCGGCCGGGTCGTTCGGGACGGAGAGGAGCATCTGGCGCACCCCGGCCGCATAGTACGCCCGCGTTCGGTCGACAAACTCCTTGTCGGTCATCGGGGATCGCCAGGCGCGGGACGATCCGACCACGCTCTCCGGGTCGCGTCCGAAGGTGCGGGCGTGCTCGCGGATCGTCGTCAGGCTGACCTTGAATTCGTCCGGTTCCAAAGAGGCGTCCCAGATGTCGGCGTGCTTGCCGGTCACCTTCAACATCCTGGGCTTTGTGCCGCCGACCAGGATCGGGATATGGCCGTTGACCGGCTTCGGCACGAAGGGCGTATCGACCAGGGTGTAGTACTTCCCCTGGTAGTTCGTGCGGTCGTTCGTTTCCAGTAGCTTGATGATCTCCAGGGCTTCGTCCAGCATCCCGACCCTGTCTCCGGCGCTGGGGAAGGGGATCGCGTAGGCGGCGTGCTCCGGCTCGTTCCAGCCCGCGCCGATACCGAGGATCACGCGGCCGCCGCTCATGGTGTCGATCGTGACCATCTCCTTGGCCAGGATGGTCGGGATGCGGTGCGTGTTGCCATAGGTCAGCACGCCGAGCTTTGGCTTCGAGACGGTCATCGCCAGCGCGGCCAGCGTCGTGGACGCCTCGAAGGCGTCGTTGTCGATGCTATCGCCGAGCGAATGGAAATGGTCGTTCAGCCAGATCGAGTCGAAGCCCAGCGACTCGCCTAGCTTCCATAATTCGACGTTTTTCTCCCAGGTCCGGTGCTGCGGCGAGACGACCACGCCAAACGTCAATTCCTGCGTCACGCCACATTCCTCCCACGCGATTGCCCAAACAACGTTCGATACCTGCCATGCATTGTATCGCCGTGCACTCCGGTACCCGACTGCCCCGGCTGATTCAGCGCGGCGTTTAGGGATCATCACCCCGAGGCATACGGCGGCAGGAAGCGTGCGCGGAGCGGGTGCAAGGCGCTCCGTTCCAGTGAGATATGACGCCGCGGTGGCTCCCAGCAGCGGCGCTCGCCGCCAAGCGGTACCCTGCATCGGACGAACTAGCTCCTGCCGGCCCTAGTCGCGGGGAGGGTTGCGATCGGGATACGCCGCGCGGAGGAACAGCGGATCATGGCCCATGTCGTCGTCGTTGGAGCGGGCGTTATCGGGCTGTGCGCCGCCCGCGAGCTGCGCAAGCGCGGCTGGGACGTTACCGTCCTCGATGCCGGGATCCCTGGGCAGGGGGCTTCCTACGGCAACGCGGGCTGGGTCGTGCCCGCCCTGTCCGATCCGCTTCCCGGGCCCGGCCTTGTCGGGACGACCCTCCGCTGGATGCTGCGGCCCAGCAGCCCGGTCTACATCCGCCCCCGACCGGATCCCGCGCTCGCCCGGTGGCTGCTTGCCTTCTGGCGCAACTGCACCGAGCAGGCCTTTATGGCCGGACTCGAAGCAACTGCCGTGCTCGCCGACCGGACGTTTGCCCTCTACGACGAGATCGAAGCCGACGGGATCGAGGGCGAGCAGGAGCGCCGCGGCCTGATCGCCGCCTACCATTCGCCCAAGGCCCTGGAGCACGATCTCCGCGCCTTCGAGCGCCTGGTCAGTTTCGGACAACCCGCCCCGGTCCGGCTCGACGGCAATGCCCTCCGAGACCTCGAATCCGCCCTGGCGCCATCGATCACCGGCGGTGTCCTTCTCCCCGCCGAGCGCCATCTACGTCCGGACCGCCTCTGTTCCGGCCTGGTGACCTGGCTCACGGCGAACCGCGCGACAGTTCGGGAGCACATGCCCGTCACCGGCATCCGGCACGGCCGCGGCGTCTGTTACCGCCGTCGACACGCCCCAGGGTCCGGTCGCGGCCGATGCCGATGGTGCTGGCGGCCGGCGCCTGGACGCCGAAGATCGCCCGATATGCGGGAGTGTCACTGCCGATCCAGGCCGGGAAGGGGTACAGCCTCGAGTTCTCTCCGGCGCCCATACACGTCAAGCACCCGATCTACCTGCACGAATCGCGGGTGGCGATCACCCCGTTCCGGAATGCGCTCCGTCTGGCCGGAACGTTAGAGCTAGCCGGCCTCGATCCGAGGGTGCGTCCGGGCAGGATCGCCGCGATCTCCGCCGCCGCCAGGCAGTCGCTGGCAGGCTGGCCCGCCAACCCCGGCAACGCTCACGCCTGGGCCGGATTCCGGCCGATTACGCCCGATGGCCTACCTGTGATCGGCCGCCTGCCCGGATTCGAGAACCTGCTCGTCGCCAGCGGCCACGCGATGCTGGGCGTCACGCTCGCTCCTGTTACTGGGGAGGCGGTCGCCGAGTTGCTGGTGAGCGGTGGAGCTTTGGAGCGGCTTGTTCCGTTTGATCCGGGGAGGTTTTCTGGTCGCGTGTTGGGGCCGCCCGGGGCTCACGGCCCGGGCTAAACACGACAGCCTCTCCGAGGCTAACGCGCACGGGTCGTGCTCAGTCCCGAAGGGACTTCCGTCAGTCAGGGATGGTTCAAACGTGCTTGACGGTTCTGGTCGGCGCCGGAGCGGCCCCCTAACCCCCCGGCCCCCCTTCCCCCCGCAGCGGGGGGAAGGGGGGAGAACGGGCGCTGCCCGGGGCGCGGAGACCGTCAAGCGACCGCGGCCGGTTTTGAACCATCCCTCAGCCCGGGACTTTGAGTCCCGGGCGACAAAGGCGCGAGTCAGCCGCAGGAATCATCAGCCGTGCGTGCCGGACCGAATAGACTGTAGGGGCATCCGCTCGCGGTGCCCTGTTCCCTCCCGCAGGGCGTCGAGGTCGGCGGCTGGGCAGGGCAAGCCCTGCCCCTACCACGCAGCGATTGCGCATTAATGGACTATCAGACGTCGTCCGGCTTCGTTGCGCCGCCGGCGAAGTAGCCGTTTGCCGGAGGCGGCTGGGGAGCAGGCGGAGGCTCCGGTGCGGCCGATTCCGTTGGTTCGGACTCGACTTCCAGGACATCCGGCTCGAAGGGAGCCGCCGGAGGCGCCTCCTCGGAGGCTGTCGCGATCTCGGCGACGTGTTCGGCTGGTTACGGCTACGGCTCGACCGGTTCGACCGATGGGACTGGCTCGGCGACGACGACGCCCGCCATGACCGCTTCTTCCACCACCGGCGCCGGCTCAACCCTATCGGCTGCCGGCGCGTCCACGGCAACTGCCGTCCCGGATGCGTCGACGGCGATGGCCTCCATCGCCGGGCGGTCAGAAGATCTCGACAGAGCCAGATTCAACGGGAAGCGCCACCGGGGGCTCCGGGGCAGTCAACGCGGGCACGATCCCGGCAACCGTGCCGGTGAGCAGGTATTCCCGCGTCAGTTGAGCGACCTCGGCGTCGTTGGCCGCCGTCGCCCGCGCGAACGGGATCTCCAGTTCCTCCAGCGCGAGCGCCAGGAACTCAAGCTGACCGTCGCGGCCCGGCTGGGCGTTCGCCGTACCGATCAGCAGCGGCGGCACGGAGAGCATGGAGAGCAGGCCGGCAAACGCTTCCGGGGTCCGCAGGGCATACGGGCCTGGATTCAGAGAGGGCAGTCCGAACTGGCGCAGCAGCCAGGAGCGGAACGGCTCCGGCGCCGTATCGATCTCCCAGTCCCAATCGACGATCGGGTCGACGGCGATCACCGTGGAGTAATGGCCCGGCCGCGAGCCCGCCGCCAGGAGGGCGAGCGTCGCCCCGAAGCCGCGTCCGGTGATCGCGATCCGATCCCCCAGCACATCCGGCAACTCGCGCAGGGAGGCCGCGATATCGGCCAGGTCGGCCGCTTCGACCTCCTGATCGGCGAAGGTCTGCAGGCCGTCGGTGATTGCCCGGCCGCTGCCAGGGGTTCCGCGCAGGTTGGGGGCGTAGACCGCGATCCCCGAAAGGGCAACGGTCTGGTGGAGCACGTTGAACGAGGATTCCTGCCGGTTCGGCGGGCCGTCGCCCAGGCTGACGAGCACCGGGGTCGGGCCGGAGACCTCCGGCTTGCGCAGGAGCTGGCCGCTCAGCTTCGTGCCGTCGCCCGTGACCGCGGTGTGGATCGCCGGGGTGAGCATGCCGGCGTCCGGCCCGTTCCAGGGCACTGCCGCCGGCAGCATCGTCCGCTCGACATCGAGCTTGGCGTCTTGCACGTAGTGGCGCACGGGTTTGTCCGGGGCGCCGTAGGCGTAGACCGCCCGGCCGTCGCCGATCCAGCGCGGGGCGTAGCCAAACCCGTCACCGGGGTCGATCACGTCGGAACGGGAGGCGCTGGTGCCGCGGGCGCAGGCGTTGGAGACGCTGCCCAGCTTGCGGGTAAAGAGGATCCGCAGGCCGTTGGCGGCCCATTGCACACCGGACTTGTCGCCCGGCTCGTCGGACAGCGTCCACCCGGCGTTGTTGTCCGGGTTGACGACGGCGATCGCGTCGTAATCCTTCTCGTCGGTGATAAAGGCGATCAGGGAGCGGTTCGGCGCCCACTTTGGCATGCGCCGGTTGGCGGGCTTGCTCGCGGCTTTGCCGGGGATATTGGTGACCTGCTTCAGCTCGCCGGTCGCCAGCTTGAGCACCCAGATGTCGCCGTGGGTCGGGTGGCCGGCCGTCGCCCGGCGGAAGGCCAGCTCCGAGCCATCCCGCGACCAGGCCGGATCGCGGTCGTCGGTCAGGCCGTCGCTGATCGTCATCGCCGGCGCGGAGCCGTCGGAGGGGATCACGTTGATGGTGTCCCGGCCGGCGCGGTGGGAGACGAAGGCGATCAGGGTGCCGTCTGGCGACCAGCGCGGAGCACGGTCCGCGGCAGGGTGATCGACGAGGAGGCGGGCCTCCCCGCTCTCGACGGTCAGGAGCCAGATGGCCGGCCGGCCGTCGTCCGGGTGGGTGCCGGTGATCGCCAGTGTCGTGCCGTCCGGCGACCAGACCGGGCCTTCGTCGGCGCTGGTGTCGCCATCGGACGCTGCCACCACAAGTGGGGTGAACGGCAGAGACTGCGCCCGCGGCTCTCCTCCGTCGAGCGGTTGCAACCAGAGCGTCAGCGGCCCCTTTGGATCGGCCGGATCGGCCATCAGGTAGGCGAGCACCGAGCCGTCCGGGGATGGGTTGCCCGGCAGGGGAACGGCGGGGTTGCCGACCAGGACATCGTCCGGTGTCAGCTTCGGGGTAGGCGGCGTTTCCTGTTCGTCGGTCGGGGGGGT
Organism: uncultured Chloroflexia bacterium; assembly: GCA_963724285.1. Taxonomy (GTDB): domain Bacteria; phylum Chloroflexota; class Chloroflexia; order Thermomicrobiales; family UBA6265; genus CAVRUD01. The sequence goes on from CAVRUD010000004.1 coordinate 89,809, forward strand.
ATCGACAAGGTTCTCGGTGTCGGTCGGAACCTCGGGCGGGGCTACCGCGGTGTCGGTCATCGGGAATCAGCCTTGCGTTTGTCGTTCGAGTCGGGCTGCGTCGTCATGTCCGCCAAGCATGGCCGGCCCGGCCGGACCAACCAGATTGGATGTGTGAGCACCACGCGGAACCGCCTCTCCCCAAATTCCCGCTGCCGTCCGGTGTGGCGCTGGCCAGCAGACCGGGGAGCCATCTGGCCGAGTGGTCAGGTGGACGTGCAGGATCGCCCGCGATGGTAGCACCGGGCCGGGAAGTCGGACAAACAGCCGCCGCGTGTCGGGCCGTCGCAACACGCCCAAACCGGGTCCATCAGTCCCCGATCTGCCCGTTCCGGGCCATCAGCCCGATCAGGTTCAGGATCAGCCGGGCCCCAACCAGGCTGGTCAGGTTGCGGACATCGAGCGCGGGCACGATCTCGACTAGGTCAAAGCCCACGATACGGCCCTTCGCCGCCACGCCTCGGAGCAGGTCGAAGGCCTGGAAGTAGGTCAGGCCACCGAAGGCCGGATAGCCAACCCCGGGCGCCACGGCGGGATCGAGCCCGTCGGCGTCGAACGTGACGTAATACCGGTCGGCCGCCGGAATCCGGGCCAGCGCCGCCTCGATCCCGTCCCGATGGATCTCCTCGGCACCGACAAGCACGCTGCCATACGCCCTGGCGTCCTGGTACTCCCGCGCCCGGGCGCTGCCGACGCCTCGCAGCCCGAACTGGGCCATCCCGGCCACGAAGGGCAGTTCGGATGCCCGGCGCATGTTGCTGCTCAGGCCCAGGCGCACCCCGCCGACCTCGTCCCGCCAGTCGAGATGGGCGTCGATCTGGACGACGCACATCGAGCCGAAGCCCTCATGGGCGCGCATCACCGGGATAGGGATGGAATGATCGCCACCGAGCACGATCGGCACGGCGCCCGCCGCCAGGATGCGGCGGATCACCGCGGTCGTATTGGCGCCATTCTCCTCGTGCCGCCCAGGGGAGATCGCGACATCACCGCAGTCCACCGCCCGAACCGGACGGCCGCCGAAGAGGTCGCCGCCGAGGTCGACATCCTCATGGGCCAGGTACCTGGCCCAGCGCTGCGATGCCTCCCGGACTGCCGCCGGAGCGGCACTCGTCGGGGAAGGCTCATCGCTTGAGCCGTAGGGAACGCCCTCGGGTACGCCGATCACGGCGATGTCCGCGGCAAGGTCCATTAGATCGTCGCAGCGGGGAAACCCGGCAAACGTTGCGCTTCCCTCGGGCACCGCCACCGTGCGTTCGGTCATCGTCGCTCCTTCTCCGTCGCTGCCGTTGCGGCTGTGGAAGCCGCGACCTCCGGCTCAGCCAGCCTGGCGGCATAGGCAGGCCGCCCAGTATCGCGCTATTGTGCCGATCACGCGGGCTTGTAGCACGGTCCAGCCGGGACCGCGCGCCGCCAGCCGCCACTGGGAACCGCCGCGGTGACAACCCTGATCCAACCCGCGGCCGCCCCTCCCCGGACGCTCGCCGTCCGCTCCGAAGCGCTGCTCTCCGCCGTTGCCACCCCATTGCTGCTCGGCGTCTTGCAGGCGGCCACCTGCCTCTTGCTCACCTTCGTCGAACTGGCCGAGCCGCCTGCCCGGCCCGGATTCGCCGGGATCGCCTTCTCCAACGCGATCAACTCTCCCGGCGGCTGGAACGGTCTGCTCCTCTTCCAGGACGCGTTCAACTGGCTTCCCGGCATCGAGATCGGGGCAGCACTCTCTCCAACCGCTTACCTCGGCTTGCGCCGGAGCGGGATCGTCGTCCTGGCACTCCTCCAGCTCCTCGCCCTCTACGGCTGTCTCAACCCGGCCGCGCGTCGCTCTCCGGCATCGGCCTGGCGCTGGCTGGTCGGGCCGCTCCTGGGGTCGGTTGCCCTTCTGCCCTATCCGCCGATCAACACCGATGTCTTCTACTACGCCGCCAGCGGCCGGATTGCCGCGATCGGCGGAAACCCCTACCTGACCACCCCCCGCGCCATCCCGGACGAGCCCTTCGCTGCTTTCAACGACTGGGGCCGGATCACCACCCCCTACGGCCCGGTCTGGACGACGCTCTGCCGGGCGGTCTACGCCGTCAGCGGCGACGATCCGGTCCGGGCGGTGATCGGGTTCAAGGTGCTGACGGGGGGCGCGGCGTTGGGACTAGCTCTGGTCACCATCTGGCTCGCCCGCCGCCTGACCGGCAGCCAGGCGGTTGCCCTGGCCGCCGGGGTCATCGTCGGCTGGCAACCCGCGCTCCTGCTCGAGTCGGCCGGGACGGCTCATCTCGACGCGGTGATGATGTTGCTCGCGGTCGGCGGCCTTGCGGTGATCGCCGCCGGCCGCAGCGGCGGATTCCGAGGGGGCCTCATGCTCCTGGCGGCCTCGGCCCTGGTCAAACCCGTCACGATCCCGCTGCTCGGTCTGGCCGCGCTGGGACGGCTTTGGAAACCGGAATCGCTGGCTATCACCGCCCGGCGCTGGCTGATCGATATCGCCGCGATCCTTGGGCTTGCCTTGGCGATGTTCGCGCCGTATTGGTCCGGCGGCGACCTCCCCCGCGAACTCGTCACGCAAGGGAAACTGCTCTACGTCGACGAGCCGTTTGGGGTCAATCCGCTCTGGTACTGGGTACTGCCCGAACTTCCCGGCATGCCGGAGGGCGACGACTGGGTCGACTTGGCCGATCTGACCCTCCGCCCCGGCACGCAGATCATCACGGCCCTGCTCCTGGGATGGAGCCTGCTCCGGCTCCTGCGGGCGGCTCGCGCGTTCCGGCGCTGCCCGCAATCCGCAGCCGGGATCAGCCCGCTCCCGGCCATCGTCGGCTCCTGGGCGATTGCCGCCGCAACCCTCGCGCTGGTCCCCGTGAATGCCCACGCCTGGTACGCCATCTGGGCCGTCGCCCCGGTCGCGCTGGCCTGGTCCCTTTCCGCGCGAAATGGCGGCTACGGTAGCCGCTGGCTCTGGGTCTACTTGATTTGGTCGCTGGCGGCATACCTCATCTACCACACGGTCGTGTGGCCGGGGAAGACGGAGTAGGCGAACAATCTGTGCTCACCGCTGCCCGGACGACGGGGATGCGTCGCCGGCCATCTCCCATCTGGAGCGCTCGTTGAAAAGGTTGGCCGCTCTCCGGGTCGCCCGGGGCTCACGGCCCGGGCTGAACATACCAGCCTCTCCGAGGCTAACGGAATGGTGCGTTCTAGCCTCGGAGAGGCTGTAACTCTGGGCCGGGCAGACCCTGGGCCGTGAGCCCCGGGCGGCAGGGACTAGGGCGTCAACCTTTTCGCACGGCGCTCTAGACGAGCGCGCTACCCCTGCTGCTGCGCGTCGAACTGCTGCTCGCGGTACTCCTCGATATGCTCGATGACCGCTTCCGGCATCTCCAGCTCGGCGTACGGGTTACAGGCGTCGGGGTCGTCCGGGTTGGGGCAGATCGGGAAGTCCTGCTGGGCCTGCCACTCCAGAATTCGCTCCCGCCGGGGTGGACTGTAAGCGCGGGTCTCCATTTGCTGGACCAGCGCCTTCGCCTGGGCGGATTCCATCGTCTTGTCCTGCTCCAACAGGCGCACCAACTCGTCCGGCTCGACGAAGTGGTGGGCGACCATCGCAAAGGTCAGGCGACCGTAATGCCCGATGTCCTCGCCCTTCTTCAGGGCGTCCATCAGGTGAACCATCATCGGGCTTCGGCGGAGATCATCGACCGGCATCACTGCCTCCTCGTTGGCGTTACATAATGCGCGCTATCATAGCCGGTTTCTCCAGGATGTCCGGCAAGAAACAGAACGCACGTTCTGTGCCGCCCAGCGATGTCCGCCAATGAGGAGGGTCGGCTACTCCGGCCAGAGGGTGCCCGACGCAACCACCCGGGCCTGTCCCGCCAGCGTGACACCGGTGGCCCGCTCGCCATCGAGGCGGAAATCGACGATCAGGGGGAGGCCGCTCCGGGTGACAACGGTGACCGGCGGCGCGACCAGGCCATTGGCGGTGGCCACGATTGCCGAGGCGACCGCCCCGGTACCGCAGGCGAGGGTTTCGTCCTCGACGCCGCGTTCGTAGGTCCGCATCCGCATCGTCTGTCCGTCGACCACAACGATGGCATTCAGGTTTGTCCCCGCCGGGGCGAAGGCCGAGTGATTGCGAACCGCACGCCCGATCCGGCGGAAGGTCTCGGCATCTCCGATGGTTTCCAGATCGTCGATGACGACAACAGCGTGCGGCACGCCCACCGAAATCGGAATAGGGGAGAGGCTCACTCCGGCCGCCTCGATCGCCACCGGCTGCCCGACTGGACCAGGATCGGCGATCGCGATTCGGACGAGCGGGGCGGAGGCGTCGGGCACGTCCGCCTCGACGATGCCGCTCAGCGTCTGGAACCGGCACCGCGCCGGGGCGATGCCATGCAGCACCGCGAACCGCGCTCCGCACATGGCGCCGTTGCCGCACATCTCGCCTTCGCTGCCGTCGGCGTTGATGTACGTCCAGCGGAAATGCGCGCCGGGCTCGCCCGGCGCGGGGGGCGCCGCCTCATCGATCAGGACCACACCATCGGCGCCAATCGAGATCCGCCGCTCGCACACGCGCCGCGCAAACGCGCTCAGCACGTCAGCGGAAATTACCCCGGCTCTGTTGTCGACCACGACAAAGTCGTTGCCGCTACCGGACATCTTCCAGAACGGCACGCCCTTTGGCGCCACCGGGACTTCAGGCGTCGCGGTCCGCGACTGGACGATCACCCGGAGCCTCCACCCGGCGTGGTCAGGTAGGCGATCAGGTCCTGCTCAAGGGCGTCGACATCGATCACATCGACGAGGGCTTCGCCGAGGTTCTCCCTCAGGTAGAGGCCGCCATCGACCCGCGACTGAGCCGCCAGGTAGGCGTCGACTTCGGCCGGGTCGACCAGCCCCCGGGCCGCAATCGCCGATCCCAGCGCCCGCAGGCGGAGTTGGGCCACCGTCAGTTGCGCCGCCAAATGGGCAACGGTCCGGGCCAGGGCCTCGCTCCATTCGTCGTGAGCACCGTGTCCGCTGGAGCCGGTATGCCCGGCATGCCCCGCGGGAGCGGCACTTCCGGCGGCCGGTTCGGGGAACGCCCCCAAAGGGCGCTTGCCCGATTCTTCGCCGAGCAGGCGGGAAAGATCGATCGGTGTCTCGTCGTCGCTCATACCTCATCCAACCGTGTCTACCGCAGCGAACGAATGTCAGGGTTTATCCCGGGCGACAACAACGCCGCATCGTTTGCGCCAGGATTGCCCAGATTGTGCCACTGCCTAGGTCTATCAAGTTAGGGATTTTCTTCCGGGTTCCGCTTCACTCTCCGCAGAGCCTGGACTACAATGGCCGCCACGGTCAACCGGCATGCATCCCATTAGCGGAATCGGAACGTGTTCGACCGTTAAGGCTCGCTTGGCTATCGGACTGCATCTCGCATTCCCCGCTTCCCGATTTCCGTCCCGATAGCGACGTGGCACACGATCCCCGAAGACCGTCCGCTCAACGGTAGGTCCCAGCAGGACCACGCCGATCTAGCATGATGGCACGCAGCGAGGGTATTGGGTGACAACGCAACGAGGGGACCAGACAAGCCAGTCCCAGCAGGTCAGGCAAGGGGTGGGCAACGCGCGGCGCCGGATTGCCGGCCCGACGGTGCGTCCTCGGCGGCGTCGTCGCGCTCTTGCTGACGGGAACGTTCGGTTGGTCCGGACCATCGGCGGTGGCCACAGGCACGTCCGGCAACGATGCGGCAGTTCCACTCGTGGCCGCTCAGGCCGCCGACCGGTGCCGCATCCCGACCGACGAAGACCGGGCGCCTCTGACCGATGGCACCTCCGGCAGCGCGACCCTGCCCGATGCGGCAACCCCGTTGGCCGACCCCGAGGCCCTTGAGTCGGCGATCGACATCGACCTCGTCATCCGGGCCCTGGCGGCCTGCCTCACCTCTGGTGACTACGACACGGTAACGGAACTGGCGTCGGGACAATTCCTCGGGGTATTGGCCGGGGTTGGGGGCGAACTCGACGACGATACCTATCAGATCCTGGCTCAGGACCTTCCCATTACCCCGTTCCGGATCCGGGCCGTCTCGGCCATCCAGATGACCGGGGAGGATCAGGCCACTGCCGACGTGGTCTACGCGATTGCCAATCAGCTCTTCCACGGCCGGTGGACGTTCAGCCGGGTGGATGGCGGCTCGGACGCGACCGGGGGAGATCCGGAACGGCGCTGGATCGTTGACGCCGAGCAGCCGATGGCGGCCGAGCCGCCGGCCGACGCGTCCGAGGTTGATGTCACCCTCGATGAATACGAGATCACGATCGATCCGGACGAATCCCTCGGTCCGCATGTGGTCCTGACCGCCGAAAATGAGGGAGAGGAGGAGCACGAAGTGCTTGTCCTCCGGGTCACCGACGACGGCGATGTCCAGGATCTCCTGACGGAGCCGGGGCCGGACTTGCCCGCGGGCCTTGTCTTTGGCGCGCAGACCACTGTTCCCGCTGGCGCCAGTGCGACGATCCCGCTGGTCAACCTCGTCCCTGGCACCTACGCCATCGTCAGTCTTCTGCTCAACGCCGACGGTGTTTCCGACCTCGCCCAGGGCATGGAAGCCGAATTCACGATCTCTTAATAACGGGACTGCCGATACTGGCTGGACTGGCTGTCACCGCAATCCGTTTTTACTCATCATGCGTTTACCGGTCGTCACCCCGCCCCTATCGTCGCGGACGCAATCATCCGCGAGGAAGGAGACGCCCAGAGTCGATGATGGGACCACCCGCCCCGTGGCTTCGGCATGCGCTCGGGAAATGAGGCGCTCGCAGCCGGCGACACGAGCGGCGACCTCGTGCTACCCGCCCAAGCTACGATGCGAATTTAGGCAAATCGCCACGAGAACGATCAGAATCATCGGGAACGGCCGGATTTTCCGGCCGGGAGTTGACCGGGCAGGCACGATTGTGCATACTCAGTCGCCGTCAGTACATCGGGATACGGTGCGTTTATCGCGTTTTTGCAGCGCGATCAGTATGTGTGGCGAGGTGATTCGCCGCGGACGTGAGGGGAGGAGCGACGCAGATGTCGAAGGCTATGCGTGAGCGTCGGTTGATGGCGCCGCCCGTTGGGGTTTTGACCATCGCGCTGTTGCTGGTGGTGGCGCTTGCGGGCAGCCGGTTCGGCCAGACCCGCGCGCAAGATGCTACGCCGACAGCCGGTTCCAGCGAATGCGTTGCCGCGTCCGCCGACGCTGAGAGTATGGACGAGGGGACGCCGGAAGCGGCCCCGGTCGGCACGCCGGTTGCCGCCGCCGACGCAGAAGCCGCGGTCGCCGCGGCGACGGCCTACGTCGACTGCGTCAATGCCAGCGCGGAACTGCAGATCTCGGATCTGGAGGCCGACGCCGAGTCCGTCGCGACCTACGATGACGGCCGCACCAGTATCAATGTCACCTACATGCTGGGTGAATACCAGTTCGTCGCCGCGACCTGGTACCTCGTTACGGCCGACGCTGGCCTGCAGGTCGCCGAAGAGGATCTCGGCGGCATCGCGCCGGAAGGCGACACCATCATCAAGAGCGCCTCGGTCGCCGAGGGCGAGACCACCGTCTCCTTCGGCCAGGGCGGCAACGTCACCGAATCCGAAGTGATCACGATCCACATCATCAACATCACGGGAACCGAACCAGTCACCTACAACCTGTACGCCATTCCGGCCGCTGAGGGTGCCGCGACCCCCGTCGCGGCCGAGGAGATGGCGACCCCGACCAGCGACGAGGCGATGGCGGACGGCGAACTCGTCGGCACGCTCACCGTTCCGGCCGGCGGCGAGGAAGACATGCACCTGCTCGGGCTTCCGGCCGGTACCTACGCCCTGGTCGACGCGAACGTCGCGGGCTCGGTCGCAACCCTGGTGGTTGCCTCCCTCGATATCTAGGATCCCGGTTTGTGCGGCGGAAACGCCGCGGTAGCACGGGCGCCGGCAATGGGGCCGGCGCCCACGCCATTCATCCGGTCAGCCTGACCGGAGACGGTATTGGGCTACGACCGCCCAGCCACCACGCAGGCCGCTGGCCGTTCCAGGAGGGCATCTCAACATGGCAGATCGTAGGTTTGGACAGCTTTTCGACGAGTTCAAGGCCGGCGGCATTACCCGCCGCCAGTTCCTTGAGCGGGCAATGGCGCTCGGCGTCGGGCTTCCGGTCGCGATGTTCGTCGCCAACTCCGTCCGCGTCGCCGGCGCTCCCGCCCGGCCCCGCGCTGGCGCGGCCAGCGTCTTCCAGGATGGCGGCGGCGTCGCTCCGTCGGCCGGCATGGAGGGCCGCACCCGCGGCGAGGGCGGCGAGCTGAAGCTGCTCCTGTGGCAGGCGCCGACGACCCTCAACCCGCACGTCTCCACCGGCACCAAGGACTTCTACGCGGCCACAGCTGGTCCTTGAGCCGATGATGCACTACCTGCCCGACGGCACGGTCATCCCGAACCTGGTCGAGCAGGTGCCGACGGTCGAGAACGGCCTCCTCAAGGAGGACCTCACCGGCTTCACCGCGACCACTCAAAGAAGGGCATCGTCTGGAGCGACGGCACCCCGCTGACCGCCGCGGACGTCGTCTTCACCTGGCAGTGGATCACCGACCCCGGAGAACGGCTCGGTCAGCATCGCCACCTGGGAGCCGATCCAGGGCATCACCGCCGTCGACGAGCGGACCTTCGAGGTCACCTACGCCGCCGGCAACCTCAACTGGTACGCCCCGTTCACCGGGACCACCTACGGCTACATCCTGCCGAAGCACATCCTGGAAGCGGGCCCGACGCGGCCGACCGCCTTCAATCAGGGCGCCGATCGGCACCGGACCGTACGTGGTCACCTCGTTCTCCGCCAACGACCAGGTCATCTACGAGGCCAACCCGAACTACCGCGAGCCCAACAAGCCCTTCTTCGCCACCGTCAACCTCAAGGGCGGCGGCGACCCCGCCTCGGCGGCCCGGGCGGTGCTGCAGACCGGCGACTGGGACTACGCCTGGAACCTCCAGGTCGAGCCCGCCATCCTCAACGAGCTGATGGAGTCCGGCGACAAGGGCACCATCCAGTTCACGGCGGGCACCAACACTCGAGCGGATCAACATCAACTTCTCCGACCCGAACGCCGAGGTCGACGGGCAGCGCTCGCACAAGGACACCCCGCACCCGTTCCTGACCGACCTGGCGGTCCGCCAGGCGATGGCGTTTGGCGGTCGACCGCGAGACGATCTCCACCCAGTTCTACGGCGAGGGCGAGCCGGCCAACGGCCAACATCGTCAACGGCCTGCCGGACTTCGTCTCCCCGAACACCAGCTTCGAGTTCAACCTCGACAAGGCGAAGGAGACCCTGGAGGCGGCGGGTTGGGTCGAGGACGGCGACGTCCGCGCCAAGGACGGGGTCGAGCTGAAGATCACCTACTCGACCTCGATCAACCCGGTCCGCCAGAAGACCCAGGCGGTCAACAAGCAGAACTTCGAGGAGATCGGCATCCAGGTCTCCCTGCAGCAGGTCGACTCGGGCATCTTCTTCGACTCCTCGCCGGGCAACGAGCAGAACATCGGCCACATGTACGTCGACATCAACATGTACACCAACGGGCCGAGCACCCCGGTTCCGACCGACTACATGGTCGGCTGGTAGGCCGGGCCGAACGGCGTCGAACATGGCCCAGGCGGGCAACAGCTGGAACGGCCAGAACTTCCAGCGCTACTCCAACGCCGAGTACGACGCCCTCTACGACCAGCTGCGGGCGACGGTCGACGTCGAGCAGGCGGCCCAGATCATCATCCAGATGAACGACATCCTGGTCAACGACGTCGTCGTCATCCCGGAGGTCAACCGGGCGGCCGACAAGTACGCGATCTCGAACCGGCTCCGCAACGAGAACGTCGCCCTCAGCGCCCTGAGCACGGCTTCTGGAACATCGCCAACTGGAACACGGTCGAGTAGCGATTGACCAACACGCCAGAGACGAGAACCGAGGCGGACGGCCCGGGGCATATGCCCCGGGCCGTTCGCGGTTGGGTGCCGCACACGGTCAGATGCACGTGCCGGATTGTGGGCGGATCCTCGGGAAAACGGCCTTCTGTGCGCCGGTGGAACCGGGCGATGCATGCAGGTCCGCCCCTACGTCAGAGTTGCCGCTAAGGAAACGCCCATGATGCCCTACGATCCCATCCACCACCACCGCCAGTCCACCCGCTACCCCGGATTCGACTACACAAGCACCAACGCCTATTCCGTGACGATCTGCACGCACGCACGGCTGTGCCTATTCGGCGAAGTCCTTGATGGCGAGACCATCCCAGCGATCTCGGCATGATCGCTCAGCATGCTGGTAGGCCATTCCCAATCGCCATCCATCCGAGCCCTGCCTCGACGCATACGTCATCATGCCTAACCATATCCACGGCATCATCTTGATCGGCGCCGTCCCCGACGCAGACACCGTTGTAGGGGCGATGCATGCATCGCCCCCTTGGATGAACGCGGCTGTCCGACATTGCAGACGGATCGGTACGCATCCCGGACAATCCGGCGGCGACCTCCATGTCCGCCCGGTCAGCCGACCAGGATGTGCCTGCGATCGCCCAGATCACCGTCGTTACCGGCCATCATGGCCAATGGTTCGCAATCCATCGGGACGCATGACTACGCTCAAATCGGCGTCACGAAACAGACCAACGGCCTCTGGGCATTCCGCAACCGCCTCTGGCAACGCAACTACCACGACCGCATCATCCGCAACGACATCGAACTCGACCGTATCCGCCAGTACATTCACGCCAATCCGGGCGCCTGGAACCACGATCGCGATAACCCGGCATACATGCCATCCCCCGGTAGCGCAAATACCACCCTCTGCCCATACTCTCCTCGATACGAGGAGCACCTTGACCATGTCAGACCTTGCCCGGACGGTAGATAAGACAACTACGGCCGGATCAGGCCGATCAGCCCCGGTCATCCACCTCCAGGACCTCGTCAAACGGTACGGCGACCACGTCGCCGTGGCAGGCATCGACCTTGAGATCTATAGCGGCGAAATCTTCGGGATTCTCGGCCCCAATGGCGCCGGCAAGACCACCACCCTGGAGATGATCGAAGGGCTGCGCATTCCGGATGGCGGCAGCATCCGCGTGGCGGGCCTGGACGCGGTCGCGCAGAGCGATCGGGTCCGGCGGATCATCGGGGTCCAGCTCCAGACCACCGCCCTCTTCGACCACCTCACCGCCGCCGAACTGATCGACCTCTTCGGCGGACTCTACGACGTTCAGGCGCCCAAATCTCACGCGGACGACCTCCTCGCCCTCGTCGACCTCGGCGAGAAGCGGGGGGGACATGTCAACCAGCTTTCCGGCGGGCAGCAGCAGCGCCTCTCGATCGCGCTGGCCCTGGTGAACAACCCGCAGATCGTCTTTCTGGACGAGCCGACGACCGGCCTCGATCCCCAGGCACGGCGCAACCTGTGGGACGTTATCAGCCGCATCCGTGCGGGCGGCGTCACGGTCGTCCTGACCACCCATTACATGGAAGAGGCGGAGGTGCTCTGCGACCGCGTTGCCGTCATGGACCGCGGCCGGGTTATCGCGTGCGATACCCCGCTGGCACTCATCCGCAACCTCGACATCGCCGCCACGGTTCGGGCCCGGGTGGCATCCGGACAGCTTTCCCCGGAGGATCTCGCGGCCCTGCCCGGCGTCATCCCCATGGAGACGCCGCCCACCCCGCCGGAGATCCTGTTGCGGACCAGTGATGCCCAGGCGACGCTCATCGCCTTGCTAGCCTTGGCAGCTCGCCACGACGTGACTCTAGCAAACCTGGCCAGCACTCAGGCCAATCTCGAGGACGTCTTCCTCTCCCTCACCGGCCGGACCTACGACGACGAAGCTGACGGCGATCAGCCGTCAGCGATTAGCCATCAGGCGTCAGCAACGAGCAAACGCCGCCGCCCGACCTGATGTTTTCACCGACTCCACTATAGAAAACTCTTTACTGATAGTTGATAGCCGTCGGCTGACAGCTCTGGAGCCTTGTATGCGACCACTCTGGGCCATGATCCGCGGCAACCTGAAGATGAGCGTCCGCAACCGGACTGCTCTGTTCTGGAATCTCGCCTTCCCCGCCATCTTTATCCTGATCTTCGGCGCGGTCTTCGGCAATGACGACGGCGTCACGTTCGATGTCGGCATCGTGGGCGAGCCGTCCGCCCTCCACGATGGCGTGGTCGCGACGATGCGATCCGCGGACGACTCGTTCTCGGTCGATGAGGGGACTGAGGCCGACGAACTCGAAGCCCTCGAAGAGGGCGACCGGGACATCGTCCTGGTGTTCGGTCCACCGGACGCCAACGGGCAGCCGAGCGTCCGGATCGTCTACGACGAGACCGAAGGGCCTAATGCGCAGATCGCGGTCAGCGTCGCACGTCAGGTGATCCTGCAGGTCGCGGGCGATGCCAGCGGCATGGCAGATGGCCCGCTCGCGATCGAGGAATCGAGCGTCTCCTCCGAGGACATCTCATACATCGACTTCTTCATCCCTGGGATTCTGGCGATGAGCCTGATGAATTCCGGGGTGATCGGCCTGTCGACCGCGTTCGTGATCTACCGGGAGCGGGGCATTCTGCGCCGGATCAAGGTGACACCCTTCCCGATCACCAGCTTCGTCCTCGCCCGGGTGCTGTCCCAGGTCCTGGTCGCCATCGCCCAATCGCTGATCCTGATCGCGTTGGGCTGGGCCGTGTTTGGGCTGGTCATCCGCGGGAATCCGCTCTTAATCCTCGGGGTGATCATCCTGGGATCGCTGGCGTTCCTGGCCATCGGGTTCGCGATCTCGGGGTTTGCCCGGAACGCCGAGACGGCGGCGAGCTACGCCAACCTGATCACCTTCCCGATGCTCTTTCTTTCGGGGGTCTTCTTCCCGATCGATAGCGCGCCGAGCTGGCTGCAACCCATCACCAAGGTGCTCCCGTTGTCCTACCTGGTCCATGGCCTGCGCGAGACGATGATGCGCGGCCACGGGATCGACGCAATCTGGGTCGATATCGTGGTCCTCATCGCCACCTTCGCCGTGGCGATGGCCTTCGCCATTCGGTTCTTCCGCTGGGAGGCGCAGGACACCTAGCTCCGGCCTGCTACACCTCCGGTGATGCCACCGGCGAGGCGGCCGGCGACGCCCCGTCAACCACCACGGGGGCGGTCAGAGTGCCGGTCGGCGACGGCGTCTCGGTCGGTTCCTCGGCCACGGGCGTTGCCGGTTCGACCGGGGTTTCGGTGATGGGCACCGTCGGGGTCGGGACCGGGGTCACGGTCGCCAGGACGCTCTCCGGAATGTTGTCGTTCTCGGTGATGTCGACATCGATCCGGCGCTGACCGGTGTTCTCGTTGTACCACTCGGCCGCCCCAAAGACGGTATACATGTCGATCTCCCCGGCGGGGCCTTGCGGAACCAGATTCCGGCAGTTTCCGTCCATCAGGTTCAGGCGCATCAGTGCCGGCAGGGCGATATCGTTGCCGATATCGTCTTCGTCCGTCTGCGGGTAGTCGATCGAGATCTTGTCGACCTCGCCGTCCTTGATCAATGCCACCGCTTCCGGCGGCGACGTGTCGGTGCAGATAGGGCCGTCGTTGCCGTCGTCGTCGTCGGCAGAGAACCAGATGATTGCCAACAGGGTGAGGAGGACGAGGCCACCGGCGACCAGCACGGCGTAGACCGCGATCGGCCGGCCGCTAAATCGCTGGCCGACCCGCGCCATGGCCCGGTTGACCGGAGGGACCCGGCCGAGCGTCGGCGAGACCGGCGGCGCCAGATCGGGGTCGGTCGGATCGTCCGGTGGGGCGTCAAGCGGTGGCTCCAGGTCAACACCCGTGTCGTCGGGACCACCGACGAGATCGGCCTCGTCCGGCTGGCTCGCCTGCCCAGGCCGATCCGTGCCGTCAGCCTCACCCAACTGATCCCCGCGGTCGTCCCGGTCCATCCCCACTCCTACCCGCCCAACAGTACACAGTCAGCGGGCACGAGTGTAAACGAGGGCCATCGATCAGAACGCCGCATCACCGTGCGCCGGGCGGGCCTCCGTGTCCGCCCGATGAGCTACCGCGCTGTCCCGAGGAAGAACCGGCCTCCCAAAGGGGCAATTTTGAAGCCGGAAGCCTAAAGCGTGATTACCTGATCCGGCGGGTTGCCCGCCAGGGCGGCGTACTGGGCCGGGAAGCAGCCGACCCGGCCCCTCGCGACCGCCCCCGATGGCACGCAGTCTCCCGGCACCCCTGGGCGGCGGACTGACCCCCGATGTGTCGACCGCGATGGGCGCCAGACGATTCGATCTCCCAATCGGCTCGTGTGAGGCACGAGTCTAGTGTGGCAAAACACCTTAAGTGAACGGCCCACATTACACGATTCTCGATCGATCGTCTGGCGCGATGCGCATTCTCGGCGGATACTTTCGCCCAGGCTGTCGCCGACGCAAGGGCTGCCGGAGGACCGCGGCAAACGTGGCCAGCAATTCGGCCCGCGTGTGCCCGTCCGGGCTGATCGATCGTGAGGCGCGGTCCGCTCTACGTTCGTGATAGAGTGACGTAACCGTAGAAACGCGCGCGAGCACAGGTGGGATTCTTAGGACCCAAACGAGGAGGGCGACGCGATGAGCGACCTGATCGTGCTGAGCTTCGAGTCGGAATCGGATGCCGCGGCGACCCTCCAGTCCCTGCGCCAGATTGAACGCGCCGGCCACCTGGCGCCCGCCGACACGGCGATCGTGACCAAGGACCCGGACGGCAAGGTTCACTACAAGAACGAGCTCGACTCGGGCGTCGAGACGGGCGCGGTCGTTGGTGGCATTCTCGGCGGCGTGTTCATGTTCATGTTCCCGGTCGCCGGCATCGCCATCGGCGCGGCGGCTGGCGGTCTCGTCGGCAAGCTCGCCGAACTGGGCATCGACAAGAAGTTCGAGCAGGACATCGCAGAGACGCTGCAGCCCGGCAGCTCCGCCCTGTTCCTGCTGTCGAAAAGCGAGGATCCCAACGCCGTGATGTCCGCGGTCCGTGGCCACAAGGGCAAGGTCCTCCAGACGAACCTGCCGTCGGATTTCGAAGACCAATTGCGCGCCGCGATCGGCGACAAGTCGTAACCGGACCGCCTGCCGGGCGATCGTCCGGTCTAGACCGATGGACCGCTTTGGGCCGCGGTCAGGATCGTCTCAACGCGATGCCATGAGGAGGGCGACGTGTCCACGCACGAGATCAACATCGATACCCCGGTTCATAGCAGCGACGGCAAAAAGATCGGCGACGTCCACCGCTTCGTCGTCGACGCGGAGCATCAGCGTCTTGCCTATCTGATGGTCCACAAAGGGATCTTCGGCCACGAGAAGTTGGTCGATATCGACCTCGTCGCTTCCTCCGACGCCGACGGCGTCACCCTCTCGGTGACCGAGGAGCAAGCGAAGGATCTGCCGGAGTTCGTCGAGAAGGAGTTCTTCCAGACCCGCGGGTCGGTCTCGTTCGGCGGGAGGGGGATGCTCGGCGGCACGGTCCCGATTCAGGGCAGCGGCGACAGATGGATCATGTACGGGCCGAATCAGGGCGACTACCCGCATATGGGTGGCGATTCCCTGTTTATGCAGGCCCCGATCGGCACGCTCGTGACCGAAGTCGTTTCCTCGATTCCCGCCGGCGACTTTGCGATCAGCAAAGGAACCGAAGTACTCGACTCGATCGGGCACAAGGTCGGCCAGGTCGACGAGCTCATCTTCGACGACGAGCAGCGCATCGTCGGCCTCGTCGCCAAAGCCGGCCACATTTTCAAGCACGATGTGCGCATCCCGATCGGTCTCGTCGCCGGGGTCACCCACGAACACGTCCGGCTCAACGTGACCAAAGAGGACATCGAGCAGGGCGGCCAGGCCAGCGAATAAGCGCTCCGGCTCGCTGGACGACGACCTGTCTTCGAGAGGGCACGGCGAACTCAATAGGTGCAGGTAGGTCCTGGCGGGTGTAGGCCATGAGGTACGGAGGCGCGCGGTGGAGTCCGCCCCGCCGCTGGTTCAGGCGCGCGACGCCAGGTCGGGCCGACGCAGGATTGCCGCCCCCGCGGAGCAGACGGACGCGTAGCGTGAGCGCCTGGAGATGGTCAAGGTGGGGCCGAGCCCCAGGTCGCGCGGCGAGCCACCGCCGCGCGACCTGGGGCTCGGCTTCAATAAATGGACCTTGGCCGCCCCGGCGTCGGCCAGGAGTTGGCGGCTCGTCTCGTCGAGGCAAACGACCGGGCGCGTCGGGTCCGGCGGGCGCTCGTGTTCGGCCAGCACGTCTTCCATAAGCCGGACGAGCTCCGGGTCAGCCGGCAACGCCAGGCAACACTGCTCGCTCACCACGGCTTGAACTCGTTTTTTGAGCGCCTGACGCACCGTCTCGTGCAAGACGGCCTCCACGGACAGCAAGCGCAGCGTCCACCGGGGCTGGTCGGCGGGGGCGTGCCGCAGGCCAGCACAATAAGCTGCACTTCTTCGCGCCTGCCATCCAGGCGGCGCCCGTACACGCGGCCGGGGCGGTTGCATACCAGCGCCTCGGCGCAAGCGGCATCGGACCGCCCTCTCCATGGTCGACCTGGGGCAGGATGCGGCGCGGGCTAGAGCACTCGTGGGAATGGTTGGCCGCGTGTCCCCTGCCGCCCGGGGCTCACGGTCCAGGGTTGGCCCGGGGTTGGCCCGGGCTGAACCTGACAGCCGCTCCGTGGCGAGCGGCGACGGCGGCCACGGTGTTCGGTGAGCGCATTAGCGTCCGGGCGGGGGCAACCCCGGCGCCGACGAGCCCAACCGTCTGGCGTGATTGTCCAGGAGGACGATGCATGCGGCGTGGGCGGGCCTGCTCGTTGGAGAGTCGGCCGGCTGTGCTCGGCGTCTCAGTCAACCCAAAATCAGCGAGGCGCCATCGGCGTCGGCCACACCCCACTCAACCTGCGGCACTGTGAGGACGCGAAGGTGCCGGAGCGCCACTTCTTGTTTCGGCTCAGCCGTCGGGCGGCGCATCGGCCGATTGGTCGCCGCCCGGCAAGTGCTCTGATACAACCAGGATCCGGGCGAGCAGCACGACCAGCACGCCGAGGATGACCCACGGCAGCCAGTCGCGGGCCGAGTCCGGCAGGGGGCCCGCCGTCTGCCAGCCCGGGTTGAGATCGAGCACGCGGAGCGTGACGACGCCCACCAGCACCAGGATCACCAAGTACCGCATCCGGCGACCGGCGGTCCTGACGCCCTGCTGGACACGACGCAGCCGCGCCTCGACCACGCTTGCCACCAGCAACTGGGCCTCGACGCCGTCGAGGATGCGGTTGGCGCGGAGCCCGGTGTCGTAGGCGGCGATCATCGCGCGGTGCGGATGGAGGAATGCCCGCTCTTCCTGAACGATCAGGCGCTCGAAGAAGCGTTGGGCATGTGCGGGCAGGTCGTACTCCGGGGCGAGCTCAAAGCGGATCCCGTCGGCCATGATCAGGGTCCGCAGGTACGCGGCAATATTGGGGGCAAGCACGATACCGTGGCGGCGGACGATGTCGAGGATCCCCGCCGCGAACGTCACGCCGGCGCCCTTGGCGGAGATCTGGCCGGCCGCCCTCACCGTAATCAGGAACTCCTCATGGACACGGACGAGCTCCCCTCGAGCGGCCCCGACGCGAGCCATCGAGGCGGGCGCGACCCAGCGCATCAGCTCGGTGATGGCGCGGTCGGTCTCACCCTGAAAGTAGAGCCAGGCGTAGCGCGTCAACGAGCGGCGCATGTCGCCCGAGAGCTTGCCGACGATGCCGAAGTCGACGTAGCCGATGGCGTCGCCGGGCAGGACGAAGAGGTTGGCCGGGTGCAGGTCGGCGTGAAAGAAGCCGCAGGCATGAATCTGGTTGAGCATATTCCAGTCGAGATGGCGAACGACACGGTTTAGGTCGTGGCCGCGGGCCCGCAGCCGGTCGAGATAGATGACATCGCGAGCCCGCACCGCGTTGATGATCTCGATCAGGGGGATGCCCTCGACCAGGTCGAGCGTGAGCACGCGAGAGGTGGTGTAGCGACCGAGGACCCGGGCCACATGCTGCAAGGGGTCGCCGGCCGCATTCTCGCGCAGGCGGATGCCTTGGCGGGCCTCGACGAGGTAGTCGAGTTCGTCCGCCGTCCACTTGGCGAACTCGTCGATGACCTGCCGGCTGCCCGTCGCCCCGAAGATCCCGAGCCGGTTGAGGAGGCCCGAAAGGGCGTACATGAGTTGGATGTCGGCCGCGAAGACCTGGCGCGCATCCGGCCGTTGGATCTTGACCGCAACGGCATGGCCGGAGGGCAAGACCGCCCGGTGCACCTGCCCGATCGACGCAGCGGCGAACGGCGTCGGCTCGAACCGGAGGAATATCACCTCCGGGTCATCACCGAGCTCCCGCCGGATGACCTCGCGCACCTGCGCGTAGGGAACGGGTTTGACCTCGTTGAGGAGCTTGAAGAGCTCGTGACAGTAGGCGGCGGGCAGCAGGTCGTAGCGCGTGGACAGCATCTGCCCCAGCTTGATCCAGGTTCCGCCGAGATGCTCGAGGGCCAGCCGCAACTGGACCGGATCGAGTCGGCCCCGGTGCCAGGGCAGCGCCGCGAGGATGATGCGATAACGGAAGAGGACGGCGACCGTCTGGACGATGCGGGCCAGGGTGCTCCGGGACGTGCTCAACCGGTCCCCCTACGCGACCGCCAATCGGACTGGCGAGGTGGTCGCCACGGCGCGGATGACTTGCGCTCAACCAGACGATCGCGGGAGGATGCCGCCCGCGTTGTCCCGTCGCTTAGATGTCGTCGTCGGCGAGGGGGATCCAACGGCGACGAGCCGGGCGCAACGATTCCTCCTCCCACTCGCGACCGGTGACGACCAAATCCGCGAACGTCCGGAACGGCCGGAGCGGCATGGTCGCAATCTTGACCCCGATTCCCTCGGCTGCCTGCCGCAACTCGCGCACGTAGCGTTGTTGGAGGCGACGGCGCTCGTCGAACGGATCGGGTGCGGCGGTGGCATCTAGGTCCGGGCCTGCGACCGCATCGTATGCCAGTCGCGCCAGCCGCCGCGCGCGCTCGCGGCGGGACCACTCGAACTTCTCCTGTTCGCTTGGACCATTCAGCCACGCCTGGCGCCGAAGCCGGACGCGCTCGGCCCAGGCATCGACTTCGGCGTCAGCCGGTCCGGCTGAAATCCCGGGGTCGGCCACCTGAGCAGAGGGCGGGCTTTCCTGGGTGGACCCACCCGACTCGGCAGTCGATCCCGCCGAGCGTCGGGCCTCTGATGTGCGATCCATCTGTCTCCTCCTGTCCAGCTACGGCCGAATTCGCTTTTGTCTATCGGAACTGACGAGCATCCCGATGCTTGTCTTGAGAAGAACCGCTGGGCTGGGTCGACGCGGCGATGCCGGTGGAGTACCGCCAAGGCCACGCTTGGATGAAGTCGCTCGTCTCGAGGGTGGTTATCCGCATCGCCTTTCGTGGACGCGGTGGTTCGATCCAGGCGACATCGTTCGGCAGCTGCCGCTCCACCTCATCGTGAGTCCTGAAGGATCGACGGTCCCCAGAGTCGATGGTCAGGCAGAAGCGGATCAGGTGACGTCTAGCTTGCAGTGCATTTTATCTTGCGTCAAGAGGTACCATGCGCGGTCAGCCAGGTCGGGGATGGCCAGTGGGGCGAGAAATCGATCGGCATACATCTCCTTCGCTGCTCGGATCACCCAGTCGCATCTCTGGCTGACCGGTGCTCCGTCAATCCTCAAAGGCCGGGTAGCGTGGGTGCAGCTTGGTACGGGCTTCGGCGGTGGTTAGCTGCAAACGTACGGCCGATCCGGCGGAGTTGCGGCGGAGGTGGACGTCGACCAACTCCTCGACTCAGCAGGCGACGTCGAGCCGGGTCCGCTGGTCGCTGCCCAGCACGTGACGCTAGAGCGCTCGTCGAACATCTTGGCCGCCGTCGCCCCTAGCCTCGGAGTGGCTGTCCGGTTCAGCCCGGGCCAACCTTGGGCCGTGAGCCCCGGGCGACCCGGAGACGCGGCCAACCTTTAAGTTGAAGTCGAGCGTTTTAGTCCTACCAGTCCTGCCGCGGCTCGGTGGCCAGGAAGAGGTTGACGACCCGGCCGTGGACATACACGGGGTCGCGGTGCCCCTTCACGTCCGGATAGGGAACGACGGCAGAGTCGCTATAGTGCCCACGCACGGCGTGTCCTGGGCAATTGCGTGTATTGGCCCATCCACTGGACGCGATCCCGAATACGACTTTCGGCCCATGCGGCAGAGACCTCCGCCCTTTATCCTCGCCGTCAAGTTCCCATGTCGCGTCGCACGCCCGCGGGAGCCCCGTTTTGAGGTCCGGTGGCTGGTGGATACCACGACCGGGCCGAACGACGCTGCGCCGGCTGCGACATGTGTCTAAGGCGGCGCCACCGCGGCCCACGCGGACGGCGGGGTTCTGATGGACGCGCTTCGCAACGAAATGGGGTCAAACAGTCGTACCATCGGCTTCACAGCGTTCGATTGACCGGCCAACCCACGAAACACGTGGGGATCGACCCTTGCCCAGTGCACGATCAGGGCACCGGTTCGGGCACGCCAGTCACCATCCCGTGGGAGCTTGGCCTGCCGCAGGTCGTCTCAGCGCGCTCTATCTGCCACGCGCAATGCCCGAACAGGTTGCCTGTCGCTGCACTCGTGCGCCTTTCAACCGATGGAGTTCGAACGGCGGAGCCAAGAAGA
The DNA here is from genome assembly GCA_963724285.1 of uncultured Chloroflexia bacterium. GTDB lineage: Bacteria > Chloroflexota > Chloroflexia > Thermomicrobiales > UBA6265 > CAVRUD01. Next base: position 110,588 of record CAVRUD010000004.1, read on the forward strand.
CGCATTGCGGATTCCGGGCTTCGTCTTCGAGTACGTCCACCGGCCGGACGTCAACGCCCAGGCGGGAAATGAGGACCTCGTCGGAGCGCTCCCAGCCGGCCAGCATCAGGGCAGGCGACGTGGTGACTGCATGACCAAGGTAACGGCGGACCCGACGGGCAGGAGAGCGGCGATTGCCGGCACCGGGGCCGATGGCATGCCGGCCGCGGTCCAACCGGCCACCACAGAATCCCCCGAGGGGGGCTTCCTGCGCTGGTTTCCGGGACTGAAGACCCTTCACGAGTATCAGAGTGCGTGGCTTCGCCGTGACATCGCCGCCGGGCTCGTCCTGACGGCCGTCCTGGTACCGGTCGGTATGGCCTACGCCGAGGCGGCCGGGCTTCCTCCGATTACCGGCCTCTATGCCACCATTGTCCCTCTGATCGCCTACGCGATCTTCGGTCCCAGCCGCATCCTCGTCCTCGGTCCGGACTCCTCGCTGGCGGGGATCATCGCTGCTGTCGTGCTGCCGCTGGCCGCCGGGGATCCGGCTCGTGCGGTCGCGCTTGCCGGGATGCTCTCGATCATCACTGGCATCATCTGCGTGGCAGCGGGCGTTCTCAAGTTCGGCTTCATCACGGACCTCCTCTCCAAACCGGTGCGCTACGGCTACGTCAACGGCATCGCCTTGACCGTGATCGTCAGCCAACTGCCGAAATTGTTCGGGTTCTCCATCGACGCGAGCGGCTTGATCGACGAAACCCGCGCCTTCGCACGTGGTCTGCGCGACGGCGAGACGAACGTGACCGCGCTCCTGATTGGGGCCACCTCCCTCGCGGCCATCCTCGGGTGCAAGCGCTGGCTGCCGAACGTTCCCGGGGTGTTGGTCGCCGTCGTTGGCGCGACGGCTATCGTCGGCGCCTTCGGCCTGGCGGAAAGCGCCGAGCTCTCCGTTGTCGGCGTCCTTCCGAAGGGGTTGCCGCCCTTCGAGATCCCGTCCGTCTCGGCATCTGACCTCGGTACGCTCGTGGCCGGAGCGGTCGGCATCGCGATCGTCGCCTTTGCCGACACGAGCGTGCTGTCTCGCACCTTTGCCCTGCGAGGTGGTTACCAGGTGGATCCAAACCAGGAACTGGTCGCGCTGGGAGCGGCCAACGCCGCGTCGGGTCTCTTCCAGGGGTTCGCGATCAGCAGCAGCTCCTCGCGGACCCCGGTGGCGGCGGAGGCAGGCGCGAAGACACAGGTGACGGGGCTGGTAGGGGCGGGGGCCATCGTCCTGATGCTGGTTGCGCTCCCGGGCCTTGTCAAGAACCTGCCATCCGCCACCCTTGCGGCGGTGGTGATTTCCGCGGCGATCAGTCTGGTGGAGATTCCTGGGGTCCGCAAGCTCTACCGTCTCCGAAGGTCGGAGTTCGCGTTGTCCATCGTGTGCTTCCTCGGCGTCGCCGTGTTCGGTGTCATCCCTGGGATCTTCATCGCCGTGGGTCTGGCGCTCTTCAGCTTTGTCCAGAGGTCGTGGCGCCCGTACGACACCGTGCTCGGGCGGATCGATGGACGAAGTGGATACCATGACGTGTCGCGTCACCCTGAGGCGCGGCTCATCCCCGGACTGGTGCTGTTCCGCTGGGACGCTCCGCTCTTCTTCGCCAACGCCGAACTCTTCCAGGACCACACGTTGCGCGCCATTCAGCAGTCACCTGGCCCGGTGCGCTGGGTCGTCGTCGCCGCCGAGCCGATCACCGACGTCGATACGACCGCTGCCGACGCCGTCGCGGAACTGCTCGACGAGCTGGCCGCGGCCGGGATCGTGCTGTGCTTTGCGGAGATGAAAGGCCCGGTGAAGGATCAGCTTGAGCGGTATGGGCTGTTTTCCAGGATCGGCCCGGATCGCTTCTTCTCGACGATCGGCACGGCCGTCCACCGCTACATTGAGGAGTCTGGGGTGGAGTGGATCGATTGGGAGGATGCCGGTGGGGCGACCTCGGATAGCCCGCACACAAGCCAGTAACTGCCGGCGGTGGTAGAATCGGCCCGGTGGCTGGAGGCAGGCAGCTGGCAAGGGGAGGTACAGCGTGCTCAGGCGACGCGCCGGATTGCCACGACCCGGGATCGTGCGGGCGCCCCAGGCGCCGACGGCCGCTGCGGCGGGGGGAACAGCCCCGTCGGCCGGGATTCACCGCTACCTCATGCAGCAGCGGATCGCCGCGATTGGCCAGGATTTCGACATCCGGAACGAGCGCGGCCAACCCGTCTTCAAGATAGACGGCAAGGTGCGGATCGCGCGCGAATCCCTCAAGTTCCGTGATCTGCAGGGCAACGAGCTCTATCGGCTGCAGGAGCGGCTCGCCCGGGTGCGCGAATCCTTCTCGATCATGCGTGGCGACCAGGTGGCGGCGCGCGTGCACAACGCGCTCATCGATCCGATGCGCGAGCGTTTCCAGATCGAGATCCCCGGCGGACAGAACATGACGGCGCTCGGCAAGGTGATCTGGGCGGAATACCACATCGATCGTGGCGGGCAACAGGTCGCCCAGATCTCCAAGCGGTTCAGTTGGGTTCGCCGCGACCAATACGTCGTCGACGTCGCCCCAGGGGAGGACGATTGCCTGATGCTGGCGATCACCGTCGTCATCGACATGATGGTGAGCAACGGGAGGTAGCCGTGGCAATCGGACCCGTGCAGGTCATCGTGTTTGGCTTTGAGCGCACAGACCGGTTCCGCGGCGAGATCGTCGCCGAACTGGCGACCCTGCGCGGCCGCGGCCTGATCCGCCTGGTCGATCTGTTCGTCGCCGTTAAGACGCCCTCTGGCGAGGTGGTGGCGGCCGAAATGGACGACCTCACCGGGGAAGAAGCGAGCGAGTTCGGCGCGGTGATCGGCAGGCTTCTTGGACTGGGGATGGGTTCCCCGGAGGAGGCGACCGCGCCGAGCTTCGTGGGTGCCTTGGACGCCGCTACGCACGCCGCTGGCCTGGACGTGGCGCGCCTGCAGGCCATCGTGCGCGACCTCGCGCCCGGCACCGCCGTCGGGGTGCTGATGTTCGAGCACACCTGGGCGATCCCCCTGCGGGACGCGATCCGGCGGGCCGGCGGCGTGCCACTGGTGCAAGGGTTCGTCACGCCGGAAGCGCTGGTCCTTGTGGGAGCGGAGGTCGAGGCAATGGCCGAGGCGGAGCAGACCATCGAGGTGGCCTCGATCGTGCAGGGCGCCGCCGTGTTGGACGCGTTGGCCGCTGTGGAGGCGGCGGAGGCGGTCAAGACGGCCGCCGCCGCCGACGTCTTGCGGACGCTGATCGTGGCCGACCTCATCGAGGAAGCCGCGGTGCAGGACGCGATCGACGCGCTGGCCACAGCCGGCCTGATCCAGGCAGACGCCTTGGCCACGGCCGTTGCCTCCGCCGAGCAAGCGGCGGCGGAGGACCGGGCCACCTTTGCCGATCAACCATAGATCCACCGTTGAATGCCAGCGACGTTTCGGGCTTCGACGAAGCTAGACCTTTCCGATTCAGGGGGGTTCGGCAAGGGCTGACACCGACTTCGGATACGAGTTCGTTTCGCGTGCGCAACACCGCTTGGCTATCGGGACAACCCTGAAGGAGGGTCGACATGAGGTTCGCTCCAGTTCGCTCATCGGTTTGGACCGCTGTCTTGGTCGTTTTCGCCCTGCTCGCGCTCGGAGCATCGCCGGCGCGCGCGCAGGATGCCACACCGGCCGCAGGGGCCGAGCCAGCGCATCCGGCCCACATCCACACCGGTACGTGCGCAGCGATCGGCGACGTCGTCTACCCGCTCAACGACATCGTGACCTACAACGTCACCAATTCGTTCTCATTTGGCCCAGCCGCCACGCCTGAAGCAGACTCGATGGCGACGCCGCTGCCGGGTATGACCGTGACCGAGACGACTCCGGTGCTGTTCAGCTATACCCACATCGATGCCAACCTCGCTGACCTCGTGGCTGGTGGGTACGCCATCAATGCGCACGAAAGCGCGGAGAACATCGATAACTACATCGCCTGCGGCGATATCCCGCCGTGCACGGCCAGCGCGTGCCAGGCGGTTACCGGTGTTGTCGTCGAGTTGGCGACGCAGAACGACTCCGGGTATTTTGGCGCTGCCAGGATTGACGCGGATCCGGCTGGCGGGTCGCGCGTTGCGGTCTTCCTCTTCCACCCGGACGACGCCGACGTCGAGTTAGCGCGACAGCCAACAGCAGATCGTGGATAACCGGACCCAGTCGCGTTGTAACGCGACTGGGTCCGTCGACGCTTGGCGGCGACCGCGACGACGCGATCGCCGCCGAGTGCGACTTCGACCTGACGGTGATCCTCGCCGGGATACGCACTGCCGAAGCCAGGCGACTCGGGCTCCTCGCCGAACGGGATGCTGGCGCGGCGGTCCTGTGCCGCCGCGCCAGCATTCGGTTGCCCGCCAGGGCGGCGTACAGGTTCGGGAAGCAGCCGATCTCGACCCCGCGACCGTCCCGGACGGCACGCAGTCTCCCGGCGCCCGGGAGGCCAGGCCGCGCTCGATGGCGCACTGGTCGTAAAGCATCAGCTCCGCCACCTTGCCTGTTCCGTTCTCCGCCAGACAGTGGCGCCACCCGGCACCGCAGCTGTCTGGCAGGCGACGCGAAAGTGCCCCACCGGGACTGCCTAGCGGCCGCCCTCCGCATCGCATACCCTTAGCCGCACCGAGGATTCACAGTTTCGCAGCGGCGGTGCTGCCGTCGCGGCCTTGCGGCGGGCATGCCTACCGGACAGGAGGACCCCATGGCCGATGTCGTGGTCCCGTTTACCGACCTCCCGCTGCTCGTCTCCCCCAGCCTAGGACCTATCCCCGGGCGTCACCTCTTCGAGGGCGGCGCCTTCGGGCTGGCCCACCTTACCCTGGTCCTGGGCGAGTCACCCCCCGGGCAAGGCGTGCCCCTCCACCGCCACGACTGCGAGGAACTCCTCATCGTCCACGCCGGGCGGGGCACCTACACCGTGGGAGACGCCACCGTAGAGGCCGGGGCCGGCGAGGTGGTCGTGATCCCGACCGGCGTGCTGCACCGCTGGGTCAACCACACCCAGGAACCACTGGTCCACACCGCCGTCTTCCCGACGGACCGCTTTGCCCTGGAGGAGATCGACGAGTAGCCCCGAATCCGACACACGTGGAGCCGTCCCATTGAGGGAAGCGAGCAGCGCCCGCGCGTCACCCGTTCGTTCAAGGGGCCTCCGAAAGGCAAGCAACTCTTTCGTGAGTCGGCACGTGTGACATCCGTCATCAGCGCTCTACCGCTGTGCTGCTCACCGCATGCGTAAGCTCGCCATTGGTGCTCAAGAACTGCTCTTCTCGAGAAGCCCAAGGGTCCGGGGGAGGTCGATCGCATCCTCGGCAGACATGGCGCGGCCGGACTCCCAGGCAGCGACAAAGGCTTCCTCACCCAGTGCGGCGCGTACCGTCTGGGTTGTTTGGGCGTGATGGTAGAAGTTCGCGAAGCGATCCTGGTGGCTGGCCTCCCGGATGGTCGAGGCGGCGCCAAGCAATTCGGCGGCCGCGACATGGTGGCCGCGCGCCGCAGGGACGGCGGCGAATCCGGCCAGCGCGCCGGCGATGGCCCATTGCATGTCGATGCCGAGCGCTATTTCGAGTGCTTCCTGGTAGGCGACGACGGCGCGGGGCAGATCACCCCACCCGAGCGCCACCTCGCCGTTGGTCACGAGGCTCAAACTCAGCACGAACGGTTCGCCGCCCGAGCGGAGCAGCGCGATGGTTTCCTCGTTGAGGCGCCCCGCGGCCTCGAGGTCGCCGCGCCCGTACGCAACTTCGCTGAGCGCCCACAGCACGTTGCTGGTACCCGTGGCGTCGTTCAGTTCGCGCGCGTCGGCGAGGGCCGACTCATAGATCGGGACGGCCCGCGCGAGGTCGCCCGCATATTCCACCGCCTGACCGAGCTCGAAGAGTGCCCCCCAGAGAGGCAGGTCGAGCGAACGCGCCAGCGCCACACTCTGCCGCAGCAACGATTCCGCAGCGGCAACGTCACCCTGACTGGCGGCGATCCGACCGATGCCGATCAGGGCCCCCACGCGCTGCGGCGTCGGCGCAGGAGCCCGGGACAAGGCGCGTTCGAGGTGTCGTCGTCCCTCGGCAAGGTGGGCGCGAAACCACCAGAAGAGCCCCAGGTTGACGGTCAGGCGCAGGTACGCGTCGTGGTCGTCACTCGCTGCCAGCGTCTCGAGCGCCACGCGGTAGTTGGGATGATCCGCCTCTAGCCGCCGCAGCCAGGCGCCTTGTCCGGCGCCAGACAGGTGCGGGTTGGCGTGCTTGGCGAGCCTGAGGAAATAGGCCGCGTGCGCCTGTCGCGCGGCATTCTCCTCGCCGCTGGCCGCCAGCCGCTCCAGCGCGAACTCCCGGACCGTCTCCAGCATGCCGAATCGCGGCTCGTCGTCAGATCCCTCCAACTGGTCCAGCAGACTGGAGTCGACCAGCCCCGCCAGCCCGTCCAGAACGTCGACGTCCTGCCGGGCGGTGGCCCCCACCGCCTCGGCCGCCTCCAATGTGAACCCACCGACGAAGACCGCCAGCCGGAGGAACAGGGCCTGCTCGTTGGGCGAGAGCAGGTCGTGGCTCCAGGCGAGGGTGTCCCGCATCGTGCGCTGGCGCGCCGGCGCATCGCGCGCCCCGCCGGTCAGCAGCGGCAGCCGGCGGTCGAGCCGGGCCAGCAGCGCCCCAGGGGGGAGCGCCCGGATCCTGGCTGCCGCCAGCTCGATCGCCAGCGGAAGCCCGTCGAGCCGGTGGACCAACTCGGCGATATCCTCGGCGGTCGCCGCGGTCAGCCCGAAGGCCGGCTCGGCCGCGCGGGCGCGGGCGGCGAACAAGGCGACCGCCTCGGACCGCTCCACCTCGCGCAGCGAGGTCGGGGCCGATCGGTCGGGCAGCCCGAGCGGCGGGACCGGCACGACCTGCTCGGCGGCGATCCGCAGGACCACGCGGCTCGTGGCCAGGACCGTCAGCGCCGGGCAGGCAGCCAGCAGCGCGGCGATGTCCGGGGCAGCCCGGACGACCTGCTCGCAGTTGTCCAGCACCAGCAGCAACTGGCGGGCGCCGACGGCGCTGGCGAGCGCCTCGGCTAACTCCCGGGCGCCGGTGTCGCGCACCTCCAGCGCCGCGGCAATCGCCGGCAGCACCAGCGCGGGATCGCGCACCGGCGCAAGGTCCACGAAGACCGCACCGTCGGCGCACCCGTCAACAAGACGGTGCGCCGCCGCCAGGGCCAGCCGGGTCTTGCCCACCCCGCCCGGCCCGACCAGCGTGAGGAGCCGGACGTCGTCGCTCCCCAGCAAATCGACGACGGCGGCAACCTCGCGCTCCCGTCCAACCAGCGGCGTCGGCGCCAGCGGGAGCCGGACGGCGCGGTCCGGCGCCGTCTCGGCCGGCGGCGTGCGGGCCGCCGCCAGGGCCGCCCGTTCGTCCGGGGACAGGTCCAGGGCCTCGAGCAGCAGCGCCACGGTATCGCGCCGCGGGGCGCGCTTCAGGCCCCGCTCCAGGTCGCTGATCCCCCGCACGCTCAGCCCCGAGCGCTCGGCCAGCGCCTCCTGCGTCAGGCCGGCGCGCATGCGGAATTCGCGGAGGAGGGGTCCGAAGGTGGGGTCCCTGGGGCTCTGGGAGGCACGCGGACCCATGTCCCGCTCCTGCTCCTTCTCGGCGATCCCGGCACCCCATCGTACACCCGCGCTCGGCCCACACAACCGGACGCGTGGGGCGTCGCGTGGGCCGCGTGCCTGGCGCCCGGACGACCCCGGGCGCACGATGGGCGCGTGGGGTCGCCCGGCCCGCCCGGGGTCGGCCCGACCCTCGGACGTCCTGGCGGGGGGACGGCAGGCAACCCACGCCGGTTGGCGGAGCGTGACGATGGGCTACCGCTCGTACGGCGTCGCCTTCGCACGCGGCGCGTAAAGGAGAAGATGCGATGAGCGATCCAAGGCTCGCAGAGGTCTTCAACGAGCTGGCCGCTTGGGTCGGCGACGCCGTGCGGAGGCACGCAATCTCCCACGAGGAGTACCGACGGGCGGTCGCCTTCCTCGACAATCTGGGGCGGGCCGGCGAAGTCCCGCTGTTGCTGGACGTCTTCTTCGAGCACAGCGTCGTCGACGCCAACTTCGCCGGCCGCGCCGGGACCGCGGCCACGATCGAGGGCCCCGCGTACGTCCCCGGCGCGCCGCTGCTCCGGCCCCCATACGAGCTACCCAGGCGCCCGGACGAGCCGGGGGACACGCTCCTCTTCGCGGGCACGGTCCGCGCGCCGTACGGCGCGCCGCTCGCCGGTGTGCTGCTGGACATGTGGCAGGCAGGCGCCGACGGCACCTACTCGGGCTTTGCCCCGGGGGTGCCCGAGTACAACCTGCGCGGGCGGTTCACCACCGATGCCGACGGGTCCTTCGCGGTGCGGACGATCCGGCCGGTCCCGTACGAGATCCCGAAGGCCGGCCCCACCGGTCGCTTCCTCGCGGCCCTCGGGCAGCCGGCGTTCCGGCCGGCCCACCTCCATCTGATGCTCAGCCGCGAGGGCTACCAGCCACTGACCACGCAGCTCTACTTCGCAGACGACCCGTGGCTGGACGCAGACGTGGCCGACGCGGTGAAGGACGAGCTGGTGATCGCGCCAGAGCGGCACGCGGACCCGCAGGACCTGAAGCGGCGCGGCCTCGACCGACCGTACTTCACCGCCCGGTACGACTTCGTGCTGGGGCCCGTCGGGGAGCGGGCGATGGCTGGCGCCTGATGGCGCCGCGCGGAGGGCGCCGCGAAGCATCAGAGCGTCTATCAAAGACCGCTCGCTCGGCCGCGACACCTTGGGTTTATGGACGTTGCGGAATTGATCGGTGGTTTTAGGGGGCAGTGCTGGGACGGGAGATGCCGTCCCCACGTCGCCCGGGGCTCACGGCCCGGGCTAAACCTGACAGCCTCTCCGAGGCTAACGGATTGGCGCGTACTAGCTTCGGAGAGGCTGTTGGGTTGAGCCCGGGCCAACCCTGGGCCGTGAGCCCCGGGCGACCGGGGGAAACGGCGGCGCTCCAAGAAACCCGCGATCAATTCCGCAACCTCCATAAACCCCGGGCTGAGCCCGACGAAGCCCTCCAGGGCTGAGAACGACAGCGCCCGCCCAGTCGATCTGGGCCGCCGCGCACACACCTCGCCAACACATCCGAGAAACGGGTGAGGAACCGCGCCGGCCGACCGTGGACTCCCCCTTTGGCAGCTTTGCCCGCTCCGGCATGAGACGCACGGAGGAAAACGTTGATTCCGAGATGAGTTTCTCGACGCGGCGGCGTGCGCGGTGGCAGGACGCCGGGCAGCGGTGAGGGGTGACGGTAGGCAACCCACGCCGGGTGGAGGAGCGTGAGAGTGACGATGGGCTACCGCGGCAACATCCCCCGATTCTATGCGTTCGTGGCCCTGACCGAAGCCATGCTGTGGATGCCGGTCTGGATCGTCTTCTTCGAGCGGCGCGGCCTATCGCTGGCTCAGATCGGCGCCCTCGATTTTGTCACCGTCCTGCTGCTGGCGGCGGCCGAGGTGCCGACCGGGGCCGTTGCCGACACCTGGGGCCGGAAGGCGTCGATGGCTCTCGGGGCCACGCTCCACGGCCTGGCCCTGCTGGGCCTGCTCGCCGGAGTCCTCTCGCCGCTCTTCCTGCTGGCCTACGCCTTCTGGGCGACGTCGCTGTCGTTCATCTCCGGCGCCTCCGAGGCCTTCGCCTACGACAGCCTCAAGGCGGACGGGCGGGCCGATGACTTCTCCCACGTCGCCAGCCGCGCCGCCGTACTCAGGAAGGCCGCGACGGCCCTCTCCGTGGTGGCCGGGGGCCTGGTCGGCGCCTACGACCTGCGTCTGTGCTTTGTCCTGACCGCGCTTGCCTGCTTCACCGCGACGGCGGTGATCCTGACGGGCAAAGAGCCGCCGTCGGGTGGGGCCGCCGAGGGTCTCCGCGTCGGGTACCGCGCCACCCTCGCGCAGGGCGTCCGCGTCGCGGTCGGCCGTCCGCGCGTGCGCTACGTCGTCCTGCTCGGAGCCACCATCAACCTCTTCGCGATCCTTCTGATGATGACCGCGTTCCAACCCTATGCGAAGGAGGTCGGCCTGCCGCTCTGGACGTTCGGCGGCGTCCTGCTGGGCGTCCAGGTCTGCGGCATCGGGGGCGCTTATCTGTCGCCCAGGCTCGCCGGACGGCTGGGGCGGGACCGGCTCTTCGTCCTGGTCCCGGTGGGGATGGCCGGGATCCAGATTCTGCTCTGGTTGGGCGCTTCGCGGCCGGCGATCGCCCTGTTCGGCATCGCCGCGGCCCTTGGTGGCGCCGTCCAGCCCGTCCTGGCAGCGGCGCTCAACGACGCGATACCCAGCCGGCAGCGGGCGACGGTCATCTCGCTCCAGTCCCTGCTGACCAATTTCGGGTTCGGCCTCGTCCAACTGGGTCTGCTCGTGGTCGGTGATCGGACGAGCATGGCCCTGGCGGTTGGTCTCGCCGGCCTGCTGATGGCGGCGCTGGCGGCGCCAGTGCTGGCGCTGCTGGCCGGCTCGCCCGCCGAACCGGCCGCGCCAGACCGGGTCATCGCGGCGGAGGCCACCTGAGCCACCGCTCGGGGGAGGCGGGCGCGCCCGGGCGCGAGACCTTTCCCCACAGGTCAGCTCATTTTCATCATGCCGATCAGGGCGCGGCACGAGCGGCCGCCCTGCCCAGCATCCGGTCGCGGCACGGTGCCGTGTCCCGAAAGGATCCCCTATGCGCCGCCCGATCGCATCTTGCGCCTGCGTCCTCGCCCTCATCACCGGGGCGTGGGTCGGCCAGGCCTACTCCCTCTTCGCCCCGATCGAGCCGGTCGAGAAGACGGACGCGGCAGCCCAGAGCGTGGTCGAACACCGCCTGGCGTTTCTACGACGCCATCGACATCGTCCTGCGCACCGCCGACGAATCGGCCCTGCTAGGCGTCATCGCCCCCGACTTCGTCGACCACGTCGACGAGCCGGGCGCCCCGTTGGATCGGGACGGGCTGGTGCGCTACCTCGCCTCACTGCGCGGCACCCACCCGGAACTGCGCCTTACCCCGCAGGATGTGGTCGCCCAGGAGGACCGGGTCGTCGCCCGGATCGCCCCCACCGGCGCGGCCGGCGCGATCCTGGGCGTTCCCCTCGCCGGGAAGGAGCCCTGGCCCCGCGTCGAGCTGCTGCGCGTTCAGGGCGGCCAGATCGTCGAACGCTGGGGCGATCCGGCCGGCTACGCGCCCGCCACCACGCTCGTCTCGGAGACCCTGACCTCCTCCCATCGCAGCGAGCTGATCCCGATGCTGCGGCGGGTCACCGTCGCGCCGGGAGCGAGCGACGTCTCCTTCAACTGGCTCGGCCCCGCCATCATCGCGATCGAGTCGGGCGAACTCGAGGTCACCGCCGCCAGGCGGGCGACGTCCACGTCCGAACCCGCGCTCGCGAGCCTCCAGCCGCAGACGCTCACGGCCGGCGACTCGTTCCCAGTCGCGGAGGGCTTCGCCTTCACCTTCGCCAATCGCACGGCATCCCCGACAATCTCGCTTATCATCGCGCTGGTTGGACCGAGGACGCCATATGTCTCTACCCCAGAAGGCGCCGGCCCCAGCCCCGAGGGCATCACGGTCAGGGTGCTGGCCGGGTACTTGACCGTCACGGTAAAACCCGGCCCCCTGGCGATCGAGCTGGCACGGGTCATCCTGGTGCCGGGGGCGCGGCTCGGGCCCCACCCGGTGACCGAGCTGGAGATCGTGGTCGTCGACGCCGGCACCCTCACCGCCACCATCGATGGGTCGCCAACCTCCGCCTGGTTGCGGCGGGATCTACAGGGGTACGCGGTGAGGGCAGAACGCTCGTCACAGCTTCCACAGGGCGACAGCCTGACGGTCGCGCTGGGCGCGACCGGCTACGCCAACGAGACCGCCCAGCCAGTGACCGTGCTCCTCTTGTCGATCACGACCGGCTAGCGGCGAGTCGCACTGGACCCGCCTATCCAGAACTGGAGGACGCGAGTGGCCACCACCGAACCAGTCCCTCTCGATTCGGCACATGTCGAGGACGCCGCAGGGGTCCTCGTGCGGTCCTTCGCCGACGATCCCGGGCTGTGCTTCGTCCTGCCCGATGCCACCGATCGAGACCGGCTTGGCCCGTCGCTGGCGCGCGCTGCGGTCCACTATGCGGTGCGTTGCGGCACACCGCTTGTCACCCCGGACGTGGTGCGCGGCGTGGCTCTTTGGTTCCCACCCGACGCTCCCGCGCCAACCGACGGCGACCTCGCCGAAACCGGGTTGGCCGCTGTGCCGGAGCAGATTGGCCCGGCGGCCTGGCGGCGGTTCAAACGTCTGCTGGACCACATCGACGCGCTCCACCCGCGCCTCGCGCCAGAGCCGCACTGGTACCTCGCGATGCTCGGCGTCGACCCGTCGTGGCAGCGGCAAGGGCTGGGAGAAGCCCTGATGCGGCCAGTCTTTGCTGCAGCCGATCGCGACGGCGTGTCCTGCTACCTGGAAGCGCCGACCGAGGGGAACGCCCGCTACTACGAGCGTCGCGGCTTCCACGTACTGGCGGAGACCGATGTCCCCGACAGCGGCGTCCACGTCTGGCTGATGCGGCGAGATCCGGCGCCACACTAGGGCGGATTATTCACGGGTACCGCGCGGGAGGTGCGACGCCAACTCCGCTGTCGCCCGGGGCTCAAGACCCCGGGCTGAAACTGATAACCCCCCTGAGGGGGGCTGGAACGCCGGGACTTGGAACGTCGTACCTCTCCGCCGTTCGAGACGGGTGGCAGCCGGCTTCAGCCGGGTTATTTGGGTCAGCCCGGGGTCTTTAGCCCCGGGCGATGGCGCGGCGCGGCGCCCCGAATCGGCCCCGGGCGACGCCGGGACGGCGCCGCCGTTCCCACGGAGCCCATGAATAATCCGGGCTAGGGCGGGCAGGTAAGCCCATCGGTAGGGGAACCGTGTTCCCGGACGCCAGGGGTGCCGGTATGATGCCGTTCTTCGGCCACCAATGCGGCGTGGCCAGACGTGCTGAAGATATACGCGACCTTTACCCGATTCCCCCGTTGCCGGTTGCCCTCGTGGCGCCCGCTCTATACATCTTCCGCGGTCACTGGGATGTACCCGGTAACCCCACGACAGTATCGGTCTTCAACTCCGGGGAACTCGTAGTACGGCCCTGGGAAAAAGTGCGATCCCGGGATCCCGGTGAGGGTATCCAGCCCCAGGATGACCGAGGGCGCGGGGGCCTCGCCGCCGACGAAGGTGGTGGCCATGATCGCCTCGGCAGCGGCGGCCACGTTTGGAAACCGAGACTCCGCGAAGGCGCGGTCGTTGGGGGGATACTCGTCGATCAGGCCCTTCAGCAGCACCCGGTGACCGCCCTCGACCGCGCCGATCTGGTAGGCAATCTCGACCAGACGCACATCGCCGAGAGCGGCGAACTCCCGGGCCGCCGCCATGTATAGCCCGAGTTCGATCTCCTCCAGATCGAGCAGGGTTCGGAGGGCCGTGCTCCGGCTCTGGAAAAACTCATCGGGGAAGGTGAATCGCGTAGACCAAGGCACGGCGCCTTCCGACACCAGGAAGTGGTAGTGGGCCTCCTCCTCGCACTGCGCGGATCGGAGGTAGCGCACCGCCCCGGCGTTGTCGCCCAGGCGGAGCAGCCCAACCTCGGGCGAAGCCCGGTGCCGGACCGCGCCGATGTAGGTGACCTCCATCGCCTCCAGCGTGGCGGCGGCGTCGATGATCGCTTGAACCTCCGGTCGCATCTGCGCCGCGGCGCGCAGCAGGCCGCGGTACTGCCCAAACCCCGCCAGCACGGTCGCCCCGGCGGTGACGGTGCCGCCGCGCAGCATCGCACGGCGCGTGAGCATCCGCGCCAGGCGTCCACCCAGTCCGTCTTCGCGGAGATTCAGCCGGTTGTCTCGCCCGGCTCCCATACGTTCCCCCCAACATCGACGTCACATGCCACGCTGGCACCCCTCGACGCGCGGCTGCCATTGTCGTGGCCAGGTTTGGCGAGCGACAACCCCGCGGGGCGCACTCCTGGCATTCGCGCCCTCATCCGGGAGACAATCCCCATCCCGCGATGTCAATCAGACGTAGAGTTGGATGAGGAAGGCCCCGCACGAGGCAGTGAGGGAGGCTCGGAACATGCACTTCTATGCGGATCAAGGACGAGCGCTACGAGCGATGCTCGTTGCCGCCGTTGTCACGGTCATCCCGCTGGCCTCGCTGACGACCGCCGCCGGTACGCCGGTCAGCGCCACCCCGGCGCTGGCCGCCCAGACGGAGACACGAGATCTATTCGTCTATCTTCTGCGCGATGGCGACATCGCCGCGGCCCGCCGCCCGATCGAGGTGGAGGGCGGGCGTGTCGGCCGCGCCTCCCTGGTGGCGCTTCTCGACGGCCCAACGGACGAGGAGCAGGACGCCGGCCTGACCAGCGGCATTCCCGTCGAGACCGAATTGCTCGACGTCACGCTCGACAATGCCACCGACGTGGCCACCGTCGATCTCAACGACCGCTTCCTCTCGCCGCCGCGCAGCGACGAACCGGATGCCGAGACCGAAGCGCTGATCTACCTGGGGCGCATGGCCCAGGTCGTTTACACCCTCACCCAGTTCTCGACGATCACCGCGGTGACATTCGAGATCGAGGGGGAGCCGTTGACCGATCTGCCGATCCTGGAGACGATCCAGACCAACCCCATCAACGGCCCGATCGACCTCTCTCAGCCGCTAGAACGCGGCGACCTCGAGCCGGTGACGCCGGCGATCTTCGTCGAGCGCCCGGCAGTCGGTGAGGAGATCACGTTCCCGGTGCGGGTGGCCGGCACGGCCAACACCTTCGAAGCCGCGTTCGTGCTCCAGATCCGGGACGACGACGGAGTGGCGCTCCTGGAGCAGCCCGTCACCGCCACCTCCGGCAGCGGCACCCGTGGCACCTTCGACATCACGTTAGATCCAGGTCCAGTCCTCGATACGGAAGGATTGACCTTGGTCGCGTTCGAGCTGTCCGCACGAGACGGCGCGCCCATCAATCAGGTGGAGATCCCGCTGACCGTTGCGGCCGGCTCTTCCTAGCGGCCAAGCGACGCATTCCAGGCGCCATTAGTGCGCATCGTCCGCTACGAGCGTGGCCTGTTCCACGTACAACGGATCTGATCCATTCCAAGCGCGGTGACAGGTCCTGATAATCGTTCAGCCTGTTGAAAAGGGCGTCGGGTGGGCGCACCGGGGCAGGGGTAAGCCTCGCCGGCCTCCGTCGTCGCCTGCCCTCCCGGGTGGGACAGTGGCACCGATGGCGACGGCCAGATGCCGGGACGGGCAAGGCCCACCTGGGCGATACTGGGGCCGCGCGCCCGTCCATGGGTCGAAGCGTCTCGGAAGGAGGTGAGCACGATGGCACCGGACGATCAGGACCGCGGCATGCACGTGACCTCGACCGGCCAAGCCGCCGCCGACGAGGCCTGGCTGGACGCGCACTTCGCGTACGCGCGCCCCGAACACGAGGCGATCCTGCGATCGGTCGGCGTCCAGCCGGGGTGGCACGTCCTGGACGCCGGGTGCGGCACCGGGCCCCACCTGCCGCTGCTGGCCGACCTGGTTGGCCCCGCGGGGCGGTTGACCGCCGTCGACCTCGCGCCGGAGAACGTCGCCGCGGCCCAGGCGCGCATGGCGCGCCACGGCCCGGCGTGCCCGGTCGAGGTGCGGGTCGCCTCCCTCGACGCGCTCCCCTTCGCCGACGCGACGTTCGACGCGGTCTGGGTGGCCAACGCGCTGATGTACTTCACGGACGAGCACCTGCCGGCCGTCCTCGCCGAGCTGCGGCGGGTGCTGCGCCCCGACGGGCTGGCGGCCTTCAAGGAGACCGACATCACGGTGACGGGGTTCTACCCGATGGACCCGCGTCACTGGAACCCGGTGCGGGAGGGCCTGCCGTCCGTCTTGCCGGGCGTCATGCGCGCGCGGGGGCTGTGCCACTGGGTGCGGCGGGCCGGCTTCCGGGACGTCGAGCAGCGCACGGTGCTGAGCGAGCGCTGGGCGCCGCTGACGCCGCCGCAGCGGCGCTTCATCGCCGAGTCGCTTGAGCACTTCGCCGCCGTGGCGGCGAGCGTGGCGATAGACGACGACACGCACGCCTACTGGGCGGCGCAGCGCGACCCGGCCAACCCGGCCAGCCTCGTCAACCGGCCGGACTTCGCCCACGCGGAAGGCCACTGCGTCGTACGTGGGTGGGCATGAGAGCCGCGATGGTTCTGGTCCAAGGGGTAAGGGACGGGCAGGCAGGGCACCTCGGGCGGTGGTTGACCAACCAGCGGCGTCTGGCGTCAGCCTCGGTCGAGGCGATACCGGACCGATCCACGTCCGAGGCTGACAGCGGCGCGCCGCGCCTAGACGCGGGTGCGTCTGCCGCAAGAGCGGTGACCGACGATGCCGGGGTCGCGAGGCGATCGACGCTCCACGCGTTGCCCGGCGGGCACACGCTCCCTCTCGGTCGTCGCCCTCAACCAGAAACGTACCCCGATGCTCGGCCCGCCCAAGCCCCGCCGCCTCGACGAACCCGTCACCGTCTCGCTGGAGGCGCTCGTCCCACCGGACAACTCTACGGCACCTGGAGGCGACGCTCGACCTGGGCTTCGTCCGGGCGTGGGCGGGCCGACCGCTACGCCGAGCGCGGCCGCCCCGGCATCGACCCGGTGGTCTTCTTCAAGCTGCAGCTCGTGCTTGTTCTTCGAGGGCCTGCGCTCCCAGCGCCGGCTGGTCGAGACCGCCAGCCTGAACCTCGCCCACCGCTGGTACCTGGGTTACACCCTGGACGAGGATTTGCCGGACCACTCCAGCTTGACGCGGACCCGCCAGCGCCTTGGGCGTCGAGGTGTTCGAGCGCTTCTTCGAGCAGGTAGTCGACCTGTGCCAGGAGGCTGGGTTGATCTGGGGCCGGGAGCTCTTCGTCGACGCGCACCAAGGTGGGAAGCCAACGCCGCCGTCGATTCCCTCGTCCCCCGCTTCTACCACGAGGCCGAGGCCCACGTGGCTGGCCTCTTCGCGGACGACGCGGCCGAGGCGTCAGCGGATGGCGGCGCTCCGCCGCCGAACGACCTGCCGGCGGGGATCGTCCGGCTGCCGAGCGAGCGAGTCGTCGACGGACCGCAGGTCGCCGGCGAACCGCCTTGGCGGTTGCTGGAGCAGCGACGGCTGGACCCCAACCGCCCTCGATCCGGCAGCTACCGGCGCACGAGCGACTTCCGGGTGAGCCGGACCGACGCCGACGCCACCCCCATGCAGACCCGGAACGGGACGGCCCTGGGCTACCACGACCACTACGACGTCGACGGTGGCAAGCGAAGGACCATCTTGGCCGCCCTCGTCACCCCGGCCGACGTCATGGAAAACGTGCCGATGCGCGACCTGCTGTGGCGGGTCCGCTTCCGGCGGAAGCTGCGGCCGCGGCAGGTGGTCGGCGACACGACCTACGGCACGGTCGGGAACGTCGCCGCGGTCGAGGATGCGGGCATACGCGCCTCGTCCCCTGCCGGACTTCGACCGCCGCACGCCCGGGGCTTTGGCAAGCACGAGTTCGCCTACGACGCCGAGGCCGACGTCTACCGGTGCCCCGGGGAGGCGGTGCTCCGGCCCCTCGGCGCCGGCGCGCCCAGCCCGTCCGCATCTACCAGGCCTCGGCGGCCGCCTGCAACGCCTGCCCGCTGAAGCCGAGCTGCACCAGCGGCCGCCGAGGACGCCGGGTCGCGCGCCACGTCGACGAGGCGTACCTGGACCGGGTGCGGGGCTACCACGCGACCGAGGCGTACCAGAAGGCGATGCGCAAGCGGCAGGTCTGGGTCGAGCCGCTCTTCGCCGAGGCCAAAGTCTGGCACGCCCTAAGACGCTTCCGGCTCCGTGGCTTGGCGAACGCGAACATTCAGGGGCTGCTCATCGCGGCCGGGCAGAACGTCGTGCGATTCCTGGCCACTACCGGCTGGGGACACCGGCACGCCCCGTGCGGCAGCCCGATCGGCTTCGCCACGCCGGCCCGTCGGCTGGCAGCCGTCCGGACCGGACTCGCGATCCCCGCGGAATTGACTCCCCGCCCGGTTGGGCGGGGAGTTTCCGGGCGGATTCTTCAACACACGGCGTTGTTATCTGGGCAAGTGGTATGGTCCGAACGTAGCGGAGAAGTTGCCTGAGGGTGCTGTCGAGGTGAGCGAGGTTCATCGATGCCCGACTTGACGGCCGTCATGCGCCAACTAGCTCAAGCCCGGCCGATCTTTCATTCGGAGGCCGATTTTCAGCACGCGCTGGCCTGGGAGCTGCACACAGCGGCTCCCAGCGCGCAGGTGCGCCTCGAGTACCGCGCCCTCGGCGTCAAGCGGGTGTACGTAGACATCTGGCTTCTAACCGACCGGGGACCGATGGCGATCGAGCTCAAGTACATGACCCGCCGGTTCTCGGCGACCGTGGCGGGTGAACAATTCGACCTCAGCCAGCACTCCGCCCACCCTCCGCGTCGGTACGACTTCGTCAAGGACTTGGCGCGCCTCGAACGCATCGTAGCGG
>CAVRUD010000005.1:0-257902 GCA_963724285.1 uncultured Chloroflexia bacterium
TGTGAGACGTGGGCGGGGATAAAGTGAGGGGATCGCCCAGGGTATCTTGGGGGTGCTTACTCACCAAGATGCAGGAGATCCCCTCATGGCCAAGCATAGCAAGCGGAACCGGCGCCGGATGCACCAAGCCGGGATGGGTGGCGGCTTGGGATGGTCCGCCAGGTGCCGGTCCGGTTCCAGCGCCGCCTGCCCCAGGCCGCGCCCCTAGTCCCGAGGCCCAGTACGGGCTGCGCTGCCTGGAGCACGCGGACCGGACCAGCGTCCGCGAGGCGTCCCGTGCCTTCCAGGTGCCGGTCTCGACGATCTACCGCTGGCGCAGACGCTTCCGCCCCGACGACCTCACCACGCTGGAGCCCCGCTCGCGCCGCCCTCATCGGACCCGGCGCGCGACCTGGACCGCAGCGCAGGAGTCTGCGGTTTTGGCCCTGCGCCAGCAACACCCCCGCATGGGCAAGGGCCCGCTCCGGGTCCTGCTGGCGCAGCAAGGGCACCACCTGAGCGCGTCGATGATCGGCCGGATGCTGGGCAGCCTGCGCCGCCGCACCCTGCTGCGCGAGCCCCATACGGTGCGGGTTCGGCGCGAACGGCCCCAACGGCCGTATGCCACGCGGGTGCCCAAGGACAAGCGCACCCCGACCGAGCCCGGCGCCCTGGTCCAGCTCGACACGATGCACCTGCGCCCGCTGCCCGGCGTCGAACGCCGCCAGTTCACCGCCATCGACGTCGTCAGCCGCTGCGCCGTGGCCGGGGTCCGGGCGACGGCCTCGGCGGGGACCGCGACGGCCTTTTTGGACGAGCTCCTCGCCCGGATGCCGGTGCCCGTCCAGGCCATCCAGGTCAACGGGGGCAGTGAGTTCATGGCGGGGTTCGAGACGGCCTGCCGGGAGCGGGGCATCGCCCTCTACGTGTTGCCGCCGCGCTCCCCCAAGCTCAACGGCCGGGTCGAGCGCCTCAACGGTACCGCCCGGCGCGAGTTCTGGGAGTGCTACGAGGCGACCTCGACTTACCTGCGCTCCAAGCCGCCTTGCGCGCCTGGGAGCACCAGTACAATACCGTCCGACCCACCAAGCCCTCGGGTACCAAACCCCCGCCGCCTTCCTCTCCTCCCAGTCGTTCTCACATGTATCGAACTAGGACACGTGTTGACACCGAACCCCTACTCGGTAGATTCCGGTCGCTGCGTCTACCGTCGTCCACCCCGGCCGCCCGTTCTCGCCAGGAGATTCGCCCATGACCGCCTCCAATGCGCGGGATCAAGCAACGCCAGCAGCAAGCCTGGGCCGCCGGCGACTTCTCCGCGGTCGGCACCGGCCAACAGATCGTCGGCGAGACGCTGTCAAGGCGGTCGACCTGCGGGCCGGCAGCCGCGTCCTCGACGTCGCCTGCGGCGCCGGCAATGCGGCCCTGGCCGCGGCCCGCCGCTTCGCCGAGGCGGTCGGGGTCGACTACGTGCCCGCCCTGCTGGCGCGGGGGCGCGAGCGGGCGGCGGCCGAGCGGCTGCCGGTCTCGTTCCAAGAAGGCGACGCCGAGGCGCTGCCCTTCCCGGACGCGAGCTTCGACGTGGTGCTCTCGACCTTCGGGGTGATGTTCGCCCCGGACCAGGCGCGGGCGGCCGCCGAGTTGCTGCGCGTCTGCCGGCCGGGCGGCACGATCGGTCTGGCGAACTGGACGCCGGAGGGGTTCACCGGCCAGTCCTCCGCGATCCGGAACCGGTACGTGCCGCCCCCGCCGGGGCTGGCGCCGCCGGGGCGCTGGGGGACCGAGGACGGCGTCCGCGCGCTCCTGGGCGAGGGGGTCACCGACGTGCGGGCCGAGCGGCGCGTCTTCGTCTACCGCTTCCCGTCGCCCCAGGCCTGGGTGGCGTTCATGCGGGCCCACTTCGGGCCGACGGTGCGGACCTTCGCGGCGCTGGACGCGGCCGGGCAGGCGGCGTACGCGGCCGACCTGCTGGCGCTGACGGCCGCTTCAACCGGGCCGACGACGGCACCGCGGTGATCCCGTCCGGGTACCTGGAAGTCGTCGCCACGCGCCGCTGAGGGCCGGCGTCGCCGACCGAGCCGTCGCGGGCGTGGACCTTGAAGCGCCACCTCCGGCGGCGGGCCGGGGCATCGAGCAGCGGACTCCGCCCAGACACCGGTCTGGACCGCGTGTACACGTTGCGCCCGTCGTTGAACTGACTTGGAGCGGCGATGATCTGGCCGCGCTCGCGGCAGACTGACGAACCACCGAATCGCATACGAACGACTCGCGGGCCGGTGCCTGAAAGGTATCCGGCCCACGCCGTGCATAGCGCGCCGAATAGCGTTTGTGTGCAGCTAGCGTACAGTCTAATAACGAGTCTTCTCCGCAAGAAGTAACTTACGGTATTGCGGGACATCAACGGCCTAATCAGAGCCTGGCTGTTGGCAGTGACGACGAGTGTCGTGGAGTACGTGTTAGTCAGCAGGGCGCTTAAAGTGGTAGGTCCAATTCGGGTAACCGCCTACTTCATGATCAATGTGGACCAGTTCCCACCCCTCTTGGCCCAACCGCGCGATTTCACGGTATAGCTCTGAGGCCGCTTTATCAACTGACTGCGAAGACACTTGTCCCGACAAAAGCAGCCTCGTTTCAAGGCTCTTATTGTAACGGTCGAAAAATAGTGTGCAGTCTTCCCACCGAGTCCTGCTGGCCATTGGCTCACCCTCTATTTTGATCAACAAGGCATCGCTGTTCCTCAGTATAGTGTCGAGTTGGCGGGCGATCGAGGACGGCTCTATGGGGCCGGGTATTGGTCAACACGGCGCCTAATTTATCCCCGATCTGATTTGGCATAACTCATTATTGTGGATAACGGAGATCGTGCTCTCCCCACCGCGTCGACCATCGCAGTTTCACCGCTAGCATTTCGTCCTACGTTGCGCCCGTGGTCGAGCTAACCTGGGGTGGTGACGAAGGATATCCTGTCGATAACCCTCATCGAACCTGGACAAGAGCAGCAACGATCATGGCAACGGGCGATGCACTGAGCGGGCTTGCAGCGGGATTGGCGGACGGATTGCTGCGCGTCGTCGACCTGACGATGCCGCTGGGGCCGGAGCCGCCGGTGCTGCCCCTGCCGCCGCCGTTCCCGAACTCCCCGATGTTCCAGGTGACCGAAATCTCACGCTACGATGAGCGCGGACCGGCCTGGTACTGGAACTCGTTCGTCACCGACGCAACAAGTTGCCTCCGTCGTCACTCTTGACTGGAGCGGCGACGAACTCGCCGCGCTCGCGGCGGACTAAGAGCGCGTTGCAAAACCCGCCGATCCGGCCATGCGAGCGCGTTCCGCCACGGCAAGGGGCACCCCGGCGCGCCGAGTGAGGGTTGACTGCGGCCGACGCGGTGCTAGGCTGGTGTCATCGCTCGCCACGAAAACTCAGTGCGCCGCCGAAAGGGGGAGACCATGGCCCATCCGCGGATCGAAGTCGGGATGTACGTCGTCGCAAAGGCCCCGCTCAGTGGGGTGGAGATGTTCGTCTCGGCCACCCAGGATCAGCAGCTCGACTCGGTGTTCATCTGGGACCACCTCCAAGACTTCTTCCCCTCAGCGATTTGGGATGAGAATTTCTCCTGGATCGCCGCGGGGAGCACATCGCCCACGGTGGTTCGAGTTCCAAGCCCTGCTCGGCTACCTGGCCGCCAAGTTCCCCGGCGTGCGGCTGGGGGTCGGCGTCACCGAGCCGATCCGCCGCCACCCGGCCATCCTGGCCCAGGCGGCGCTCACCCTGGCGCACCTGAGCCAGCGCCCGCCGATCCTCGGCATCGGTGCCGGCGAGCGGCTGGGCACCGAACCGTACGGCCTCGACTTCTCGCGCAGCGTCGGCCGGCTGGAAGAGGCCCTCCAGATCATCCGGCGCTGCCTCGACGACCGCGGCCCCATCGACTTCGAGGGCGAGCACTTCCGCCTCCGGCGCGCCGTCGTCGACCTCCCGGCCCCCGACGGCCGGAAGCCGGAGGTCTGGGTCGCGGCGCACGGCCCTCGCATGCTCCGGCTGACCGGGCAGTACGGGGACGGCTGGTACCCGGTGTTCGTGGCCTCGCCCGAGGACTACGCGGCGCGGCTGGAGACGATCCGCGCCGCGGCCAGGGAGGCTGGGCGCGATCCCGACGCAATCACCCCGGCGCTGCACACGCCGATCATCATCGCGCCCTCCGAGGCCGAGGCGCGGGCGATGCTCGATTCCAAGCCGATCCGCTTTTTCGGCCTCATCGTCCCCGATGAGTTTGGCAGCTATTCGGCCTGCGGCACCCGCTAGGGGAGCACCACCGAGGCTACCTGGACATCCTCCCCGAGACGCACGACCGGCAGACGGTCGAGGCGGCGATCGCCGCGGTGCCGCGAGAGATGATAGAGGGGTTCCTCTGGGGCACGCCTGAGCAGATTGTGGCCAAGTTGCGAGCCTTCGGCGAGGCCGGACTACGTCACGTCGTGCCGCTGGTGGCCTCAGCGGCAGTCTCACCGGACGCGGCGGCGTACAGTATGGAGGCTATGGCCGGGATCGCTCAGGCGCTGCGCAGCGGTCAGTAACCGCCGCGCGCGTCGCTCGGCCGGCGCGGGACCAGACGGGGCGGTCGACGGCTCGTGTGGCGCCGCCTCTCAGCCCGCTGCCGATCAAGGAACCGGAGGCAGATGACAGCGCAGAGGCCAGGTGGAGTAGCCCTTCTAGCAGATCGGCCCGCCGCTCGTAGCGGACGCTGTATTGCCGATCATCGACCCCGTCGGCGCGCTCGTTGCTGTGCACCCGCCGGCGGCGGGTGCACGCGGCCGCGCGGTCGTCGCCAACGTCGCGGTGGTGGTCGCGACGACGACGCTGTCCGGAACACCCGTGTCGATCGACGGTGCGTCGCGTGTCCGGGGTTGTGGGGCACGGCATGCCCGGTCCCGTTACGACGACGCCAGGAGCACAGACCATGTCCTCACCGAACGTGCTGCTCGATCTCGCCGCCGCGCTCGCCCATGGCGAAATGCGCGTCGTCGACCTGACGATGCCGCTGGGTCCGGAGACGCCGGTGCTGCCCCTGCCCCGCCGTTCCCGAACTCCCCGATGTTCGAAGTGACCGAAATCTCACGCTACGATGAGCGCGGACCGGCCTGGTACTGGAATTCGTTCGTTACCGGCGAGCACACCGGCACCCACTTCGACGCCCCGGTCCACTGGATCACCGGCAAGGACCTGCCCGACAACCGGGTCGACACGCTCCCGCCCGGCAAGTTCGTCGGCCCGGCCTGCGTGATCGACGTCTCCACCGAGGCGGCCGACGACGCCGATTACTGCCTGACCCCGGAGCGCATCCAGTCCTGGGAAGCCGAGCACGGCCGCATCCCGGCCG
Organism: uncultured Chloroflexia bacterium; assembly: GCA_963724285.1. Taxonomy (GTDB): domain Bacteria; phylum Chloroflexota; class Chloroflexia; order Thermomicrobiales; family UBA6265; genus CAVRUD01. The sequence goes on from CAVRUD010000005.1 coordinate 5,356, forward strand.
GCTCGTGGGTGCTGATGCGCACCGATTGGTCGCATCGCACCAACCCCGCCGCCTACCTCAACGTCGGCGAAGATGGCCCACACACGCCCGGGTGGACGGCAGACTGCATCCGCTTCCTGATCGACGAGCGCGACGTCCTCGGCGGTGGGGTGGAAACGGTCGGGACGGACGCCGGCCAGGCCTTCGGCTTCGACCCTGCCTTCCCCTTCCATGACGTTGATGCACGGTGCCGGAAACTCGGCCTGGCCAGCCTCTGCAACCTCGACCAGCTCCCTCCCACCGGCGCGATCGTGATCGCCGCCCCGTTGAAGCTGGTCAACGGCTCCGGCAGCCCGGTCCGGGTGATCGCCCTGGTGGCAAGCTGACGCGGCGTCCGCGAAGAGCGGCCGCCTCTGGTGCGCGATGACCCGGGCATAGACGCCGGAACGATCGCACGCTGCCTGAGAACCCACTACGGCGTCGATGGTACCGAGATCTCCGACCTTCCCACATCGATGCCTACCTGCGCAGAACGCACCTTGAGCAGTCAGCCTAACCAGCGTCCTGCGTGGTGCGACGAGCTGTCGGAGATCTCTCTCACTGTTGGAAGAGATACACGTTGCGCCCGTGTTCGAACTGACCTGGAGTGGCGACGAACTCGCCGCGCTCACGGCGGATAGCCTGTGGTCGAGACCGATCACCGAAGCAGGCGCCGACTTGCTCGGCCAGCGGATCACCGGAAAGGGAACCGGGCGGGATGGTTCCCGCCCGGTTCGCTCGTTGCGCCGCAACCTGTGGTGCCGGATAGGCGCCGATGGCATCGCCCCCGATCCCAACCCGCGGCGGGGTTAGCAGCTCGACTTCGTCCACCCCGTCGCGAGGCCGTCGATGCCGTAGTCTGGGAGCCGGATGTCGATGTACTGGCCCTTGACGTAGCTGGAGATCTTCGTGTGGCTCGCGCCGGTGAAGTCGGTCTGCAGGAACCGATCGTTGTACCTGGTCGGGGTGCCGCCGGTGCTCGTGAGCGCCGCCCAGTACTGCGCGGTGATGGTGCTGCAGCCCGGGAACCCGGTGAGGTGGATGGTCGGGTCGCAGTAGTCGGCGTTAATCGGGGATTGCGTCCACGTGATGGCGCCGAGGACGGTGCCGGCTTGCGCGGCGCCGGTGCAGATCGTGCCGCACACATCCTGTCCGCAGGCCGTGCAGGTCCCGGTGCAGCCGCACGCGGTTGCCACGCCGCCACCGCCGCAGGTGTCGTAACCGGAGCAGGCAGAGACCTGGTTGCAGATGTCGACGCCGTCGCATCGGGCCGGGGTGCAGGCATCGACCGGCGCGCAGGCCGTCGCGGTGTTGCAGACGCCCCCGTCGCACGACGCGGCCGTGCAGGCGTCGAAGGCCGTGCAGAGATCGGCGCACGCCGAGCAGTTGTCGACCGTGCCGAGGTCGGTACAGACGCCGCCGCAACAGGCCTGGCCGGCGCCGCAGGCGTCGCCGCAGCCGCTGCAATGCTCGCCCGTTCCGTACCCCGTCGCCGGTACGTCGCCGTGCGCCAGGTGCGCTTTGTACGTGACGCTGTTGACGCTGACGTTGATCTCGTGGAAGGCCCCGGCGTCGGCGTCGTAATGGCAGATGGCGACCTTGCCGTCGTTCGCGCCCGCACCCGTCTTGACACTGGCCAACCCGGCGGCGCCCAGGGCCGCCGCGCCGAAGGATTTCAGGACGCTGCGGCGATTGCGCCGGGCACCCAACGTACGGGCGAGGTCGTCGAACCGGTTGCCGTCCATGGTCTTCTCCTTGAGCGCATCCGGGCATGCCCTGGTGGCGGCCGGCGCATCGATCGCAGGCTCAGGGCAGGCATCATCGCCGAGTGGCGTGCTGGCTGAGGTAACGCCCACTATGGGGCCGCCCAAGGCGGGCCGCGTCCGCCGTTTGGCGGAGATCCGGGAGCGGCGAGCGCCTACGTAGTACGTAGGCGCTGCGCCGGACGTCGGTTCGCCCCCGGGGGGCACGGAGGGCAGCCGCACCCGCGGGAGCGGGGCCCCGACTGCGGCCGCCGCCCATCGATCATTTCGGATAATTGGCATTGTGCCCTCCCCCACCGCGCCGACCATCGCAGTTACACCGCTGGCGCGTCCGGCATCTGATGACGGAGGAACCACCGGCCGCCGCCTGATCCACGGAAACGACGCGCCCCCGGTCGATCGGGCCGGGGGCGTTCGCGTGTCTGCGCGGGCGGGGTCCTAGGAGAGCGACCAGCCGGAGCCATCGAGCGCGGCAGTAGATCGCTACCCGCTTGCCCTGGCTCGTCCCTATGCCCCTCCGCCCAACCGCAGTCCAGCGGACGCGGCCTTGCGCCAAGCCTCGTCGGCCACTGGATGCGTCATTGCCCCGCCTCCTTCGCGGTGCCGTCCATGACGGCGCGTAGCGCGACGACCTCCGGTGCCTTGGAGGCAAAGAGCCTGGCCGCCTCTTTGTTGATCAGGGCGTCGTTGTTGCGCTTCCAGACGTCGTACTGACCTGCCAGGTACAGGTAGCGGTCAAGTTCCGCCCAACTGCACTCCAGTCCTGCCCGCTCCCTCAATACCTGGAGATTCAGGACAAAGGCGTGATAGGGGTGGTCCACGTCCCTTTTCCGGCGCCGGCCAAGGTGACAGGCTACCGTCCCGAGGGCGTACTTGTCGTAGATCGGGAATCGCGTCGGGTCAACGAAGAAGTGGCAGAACTTTGCCGCGAAGCTCCACCGGTTTTTGTCGGTCCTGGCCAGCCGCTCGACCAACGCTGTCGGGTCGCCGGTCAGGACATCGACATCTCGGAAGACGGCGGCGACGTGCTTCGCCATCGGCCGGATGACCTTGACGTTGGTGCCGTAGAGCCGGTCGAGGACCGCGATCTTGATGAATGCCGTCGCCGGGTCCATTTCGGGAAGGCGTGCCGCGACGTCGGCAAGCGCCTGATCGCCAGCGATCCAGCCGGGCATGTGGACGCGGAGTGCGCTCGCCGCTCTGACCTGCCGGGTGGTCAGCGGTACCTCGCGCGCCGTCACGACCGAGACTCCCCAGCCGTGGTCGCCGCCCCGTAGTCCTTCCCGGCCTCAATCTCCATGCCGACCGGCCTGGCGGTGCGGATGGCGTCCTGGATGCGTGCGATCATCGCTATCCCCTCGGCGAAATGCGGTTCTTCGGCCAACCGGTCGGCGGCCGCGGAAAGCGCGACCTCGACCGTATCGCCCCAGAGATCGGGACGCGTGGCGACGGTGCGCATCAACGGCGACGTGACGTAGAGCGCGGCGAGGACGGCGAGATTGCAGAAGAGCAGGAAGACAATCCGGCGTAGCATCAACGTCCTTTTGGAAGCCACCTTGTCACCCAGGCATGTACGGGGATACTACGCATGAGCACAAATCTCGACAACCGTACTTCTATTTACTAGTGGGGGCAGGATCGATCCCGGCAATATCGGAATCACCACGTCTACCCGGGCGGATCAACTGGCGGCCGCCTGATCTCACCGTCTGAACACGTTGCGCCCCTGGTCGAGCTCGCGTGGGGAAGGGAGGAATTGGCGGCTCTGGTGGCGAACTAAGTGCCTGTTTCAATACTTGTCGGGCGATGGTCGGATGCCGCTTCATGGGGAGGGTCGAGGGTCCGGACGGCGCTTGGAGCTTCAGGGACTTCGTCGCGTACCTGATCGACTGGGCGAACCGCATGCTAGACGTCTTTGAGCCCCCGACGCTACAACAACTCCAACCACCGCAGCAACGCCGACTGGCCGAAGCCGTGCAGCCCACCCTCCGGGGCGCGAGGTCCGATCGGTGACCTCGCCTCGCGCCCTTCGGGCCTTCTTTCAGTGATACGTTCGGTGCCCCATGGGCCGATGGGCGCCGGTTCGTGATGTCTTGATGGCGCGGCGAACGATCGAGGGAATGATCCCTACCAAGGTCCTTCGTGCCACGACGATCCTGACGGCGTCTACCTGGATGGCGATCGGTCTTCGTCAGGAACCACGCGGGGGTTGGCAGAGCCCCAGGTTGCTACACACGTCTCCCTCGTTCAGGCAAGGACAGGAGTCGCCGCAACGCGTGTCATCACAGAGGCATTGGCCGTCGACGCAGACCTTGCCGCCGGAGCACCCGCACCCGTTGCCGCATCTCAGGTTGTCGCAGACGCAGCGCCCGTCGAAGCAGACCTTGTCGCCGGAGCAGGTGCATGGGCCGCCGCCAAAGATGCCGCCACAGGTGGTGCCGTCACAGCCGCAGAGACCGTCGACGCAGACCTGGTTGCCGACGCACCCGCACCCACCAGCTTCACAATGCACGTAGTCGCACCGGCACTCACCGAAGCTGCAGACCATGACCCCAGGGCAAGGGCAGGCGGTGCCGCAATCGGCGCTGATATCGCACAGGCACCCACCGTTGCGACAAATCTGCCCGTCGGCGCACGCGTTGGTGCAGGACCCGCAGTGGTCGGGGTCATCCGCCAAGGAGCGGCAGATGCCGGAGTCGTCGCAATACACCTGGCCCACCGGGCACTGGCATTGCCCGTCGCGGCACTCATGGGTTTCGAAGCAATCCGCGTTGGATCCGCACAGCAGATCGACGCTGAAGCAGAACCCCTCGATGCAGGCCTGGGAGCCAGGGCAGGGACACGCGGGGCCGCAGTGGTAATCGTCGCAGGCGCATTGGCCGCCGACACACCCTTGGCCCCCGGTGCACGCGTTGTCGCACGAGCCGCAGTAGCCGGGAACGTTGAGTTGACCGCAGATGCCGCTTCCCGCGCAGTCGCCTTGGCCCGGTGGGCACTCACACCGGCCCTCCACGCATGATTTGCCGCCGGAGCACGGGCAGTCGATCGGGCAGGTGCCGCAGGTCTCGCCGGCCTCACAGACGCCGTTCCCGCAGATCTCCGCCGGCGACGAGGTCGTGGTGGTCGTCGTGGTCGGCGCCTCAGTGGTGGAGGTAGTGGTCGGCGCCGCCGTCGTGGTCGGCGCTTGCGTGGTGGTCGCCGGCGCGGCGCAGCCGAGAACCGGGTCCGGCGCCACGCCGCCCGGGCAGGTGCAGGCGCCGTCGAGGCAGACCGACCCGGTGCTCTCACAACACTGCCGGTTGAACTTGCAGGGGTGGCCGGGCTCTCCGCAGCGGCCGGGCTTGCCGTTGCCGCCGCCGGGCGCCGCGGAGGCCCGGCCGGCGGCCAGGCCGGCGCCGATGGCCGCCAGGGTGCCGAGAAAGCCTCGTCGGGTCTTGGGCGCGGCGAGGGTTCGGGCGAGGTCGTCAAAGCGGTGGCTGTCCATGCCGTTCCTCCGGGCTGGGCGCGTGGTTGCGGTGGCGAGGGCCGGTGCCGCCGCCGGCCACGAATGTACCGCCCCGACCTTACGGAAACCTTCTGCGCCCCGGCGACGGGGTCGACCCGACAACTCACGGATTCCAGGAAAACGTCACGTCGAACCAGTCGCGTGTTTCCTGGGCAAGGAAATACGCCGCCTTCACCACCGCGAACACGGTGATCCCCCGATCCACCGTTACCGTGCCGCCTATCTCATGTGGCCCTCTCTGATCCAAGCTGCCGCACGGGCAGTCGAATCGATCGGCGCCCGTCGGGCGATCGGCGCACGCGTGGGTGAGGTTGGCGACGAACCGGCCGAACTGGCGGGCAGAGTTAGAGCGAGTCCACTAGGAGCAAAGCACCTTACTCACCGCAGAGTTGGGTGGGGCGAGTTAGGAGCTGATGTTTAGCGCCGGAATGTAACGGTGCCGAGGACGGGGTCAAGAGAATCGACTTCCCACCCGGCGGCGATCCAGCCGCGTCGGGCCTGCACGTGTCGGCTGGTCGGGGAGAGGCTGTTCTGCCACCACTGGCGAAAGACTCTGTGACCCGGTTTGGACGAAGGCGGGAGCGGGTGGCCGATGACGCGCTCGACGTCGGCGAAGCTCATGGTGTAGCGCGTCCCCGGTTGCTGCTCCAGGTGCGCAGCGAGCGCATCACACCGACTTGTCATTCCTTCCCCTTATCCTCGACAACCGAAATGTGATAATTGGGGGGAAGGGCTCTTTCCACGAGTGACCCCGGATGGCTTCGAGAAGTGGGAGTAGGACGATGATCTCCGGGGAGCGGCCGCCGATCACGGCACTGATCTTTGATATGGATGGGCTGCTCGTCGACAGCGAGCCATTTGCGGAAGCCGCGATGCGGTCGTTCCTCGGCCGCTACGGGCACGCTCTGACCGATGACGTCTCGATTCGACTGCTTGGCCGTCGGGTTCCGGAGGCGATCCAGATCGTCGCCGAGCACTATGGACTCGTCGAGAACGCGGCCGAGCTTGTCACGCTCTACAACGAGATTCGCCTCGCGGCGATCCGCGGCAATCTGCGTCCACTTCCGGGCGCGGCAGAGATCATCGCCTTTGGCCGGGATCACGGACTGCGGCTTGCGCTGGCGACATCGAACACGCGCGAACACGTAGAGCTCAGCTTGACCGAAGCAGCGCTTGCTAACCTGTTCGATGCCGAGGCAACTGGTGAGGAGGTTGAACGGGGGAAGCCTGAACCCGACATCTTCCTGCTTGCGGCCAGTCGCCTTGGCGTCGAACCAGAAAAATGCGTCGTTCTTGAGGACTCCTCGGCCGGGATTGCCGCCGCCAAGGCGGCCGGAATGCGGTCGATCTGGGTTCCACAGCCCCGCTCGGAGGGGCTCCAGAAGGCACCGAACCCTGACGTAACGGTGGCCGATCTGTTGCAGGCGATTACGTGGCTGCAAAGCCAGGGCGTAGGCATAGCCTCGACGGTCGCGTGATTGGGTGAAAAGCACAATCGACGGGTGATGGACCGGTAGTAAGCGGGGGTGGAAAGATGACGACAAGGGTCTATCTCTCCGCGGTGCGAGTCTGGCCCGGACCACCGGAAACGGGCGACCTTCCGGCCGAGCGGGTCTTCGTTAACTCCGGCGAGGTTGCCGAAGTCTGGGTTGAAACCGAGAGTGGCATCGTGCCCGAGCGGGGCCGCGCCGTGACCTTTGCTCTCGTCCGGCCGCTCGACATCGGTTTCGAGCGGGTCACCGGAACCATCGAACGCACGCTGTCGAAATGACGTCGCGCCCAACCTGGTCGCGGTGGATTCCGGTCATCGGTATCTCGATGACAGTCATCGCGTTCGTGATTTTCGGGGCGAGCGTCCTCGCAATCTGGCTGTATGACCGGAGTCGTGAGGCCACCATTCTGATCGACGATCCGGTGCAGTCGGCGAGCGTCATTGTCTCGATCACCGGAGCGGTTGCGACGCCCGGGCTCTACGAGCTCCCGGGAGGCTCGCGGGTCCAGCATGTGCTGGACGCGGCGGGCGGCGTCCGTGCCGACGCCGACCTCGCCGCGGTGAATCCGGCGGTCCGCGTCCAGGATGGCGAGCAGATCGTGATCCCGGCTATTAGCCAAGCCAGTTCCACCGTAGTCCGGACGGCCGAATCCCCAACGTCGCCCGCTGAGCCGATGGCGATCTCGTCGAATAGTCCAGACCCCGAGGACGACGGTGCGGAGACAAACGGGACGACGACGATTGACATCAACACAGCCGACCAGGACGAACTGGAACAGTTGCCAGGCATCGGTCCGGCGAAGGCGGGAGCGATCATTGCCTATCGCGAAGAACATGGGCCGTTCCAGACCGTCGAGGAACTGGCCAACGTTGAGGGAATCTCGGAGGAGATGGTCAAGGATCTCTCCTCGTACATTCATGTCGGATCGTGACCGGTGCCGGGATCGGCGCCGGATTTCTCGCCGGCGCGGCCTTTGGATGGCTACCTCCGGCCGCGGCAACTCTCCTCCTTGTTGCCTGGCTGCTTGCGTGCAGACGATCCATTCGGCTCCTTCCTCTCGCCTTGATCGCCGGAGCGGTCGTGCTGGGCGACTGGCGAGGCGTTGCGTTGCCGGATGTGCCCGCGCCTGTACACCTGGTGGAATCGACATCGTTGTCCGGGACGATCCGCGAGTTCCCCAGGATCGGCGGAAGCGGTCAGGTCTTCTTCGTTGATCTCGATCCAGGAGCGACCAAGAACGTCGATGGGTGCGGAGACCGAGTGCGGATCTTTGTCCAGGCCCCGCTCCTACCGGAGACGCGATACGGCGATCGCGTCTGGGTAGCCGGAGAGTTCGAATCCGCCCGAACACTTGAAGCCGGATTCGCTCGGTATCTCCGGAGCGAGTGCGCTGCCGGGTCGTTCGCGGGTTACTCGCTCAGGATCGAGCACCGCGACGAAGGTTTGGGCCAACGCCTGTTCGCGACGACAGCGTGGTTGGATCGGATGCTCACCAGCGTTGTTCCCGGCGACAGAGGCGTGCTGCTATCGGGGCTTCTTACTGGTCGCGACGATGCCCTTTCAGACGAGCGTAAGGACGCGTTCCGCAACACGGGCACCAGCCACATCACAGCGATCTCCGGGAGCAACCTGGCGCTCCTGGTCATGATCGCGACCCTGTCGGGCAGGTTCCTGGGCTTGAGCCGTCGCCGGTCCTGGCAGATCGGCCTCATTGTGGCGCTCTGGGGTTACGCCCTTCTCACCGGGTTCAACCTCCCCGTCGGCCGGGCCGCGCTGGTGGCTACCGGGGTAGTGTTCGCCGGAATGTTTGGACGGCGGGGCGACGCGTTGACCCTGTTGGCGCTCGGCGGGGCGACGATGGTGGCCATCGAGCCGGTCGTCCTCTGGTCACTGTCGTTCCAATTGTCGATGGCGGCCTCGGTGGCGCTTGCGGTCGTGCTCGATGAGGAGTCGTTGCGGACACCCTATGGATGGGTGACTGCCGTCTTGGCAACCAACGTCGCCGCACAGATCGCAACGCTTCCCTTCGCGGTCGGAGCGTTCGGTCAGATTCCGTTGCTGGCGCTGCCGGCCAACTTCATCGTCGCTCCGCTCGCGCAACTTGCGTTCATGCTGTCAGCGGGCGCCGGGTTGCTTGGCGGCGCAGGCCTGGTCATCCCATGGATGACACCGATCGGGGAACTGCTGGCCGCATGCGCAGCCCTCCCGGCCGGGCTGATTCTGACGGTGGTCGACGCTCTAGGCCGGATGGACGGCGCTACGATCACCGTGCACGCTGGGACCTTTGGCCTCGGTAGTTCTCACAGCAATTTGCCTGGCCGTGATCTGCCTGCTAAGTCCCGACGGTCAGCGATGGCTGACACGGACGGCGCGAGACACATCGGGAAATCGTCCCCGATTGGCCGCGCTCCTGGGGACGGGGATTGCTGCGGCGGTCGTGCTCGCGATCACAACCATTGGCTAGGGGTTCTCCCTAGACAGAATGTGGCATCGGGCAGTAAGGTTCCCCCGGCGAACGCCCCCATAGTCTAGCGGCCTAGGACGTCACCCTTTCAAGGTGAAGATCGCGGGTTCGAATCCCGCTGGGGGTACCACCTCGCCCACGGGAGGGCGCACACCGGTGGCTGCCATCACCGCGAACGAGATCATCGCACTCCTCGACCTCAAACCATTGCCCATCGAAGGCGGCTACTACGCGGAGACCTACCGCTCGGAGCAGCGGCTCACGGCGGATTCTGGCATCGCCACGATTGGGTCGCCGCGACATCTGATCACCGCGATCTACTACCTGTTGACGCCGGATACCTTCTCCGCCCTCCACAGGCTCCCAGGGCCTGAGGTCTACCACTTCTACCTGGGCGATCCTGTCGAGCTCACCGTGCTCCATCCGGATGCTGGCATGGAGAAGATCACCCTAGGGACCGACCTGGCGCAAGGAATGCGCCCGCAGGTCGTCGTTCTCGGTGGGACGTGGCAGGGATCACGGTTGCTAGAGGGCGGCGAGTTTGCCCTGATGGGGACCACAATGAGCCCCGGCTACCACCCCGACGATTTCGAGCTCGGTGATCGCCTGTCCCTCGAAGCGATCTTCCCCAAAGCGACGGCGGTCATCGCGAGGTTGACCCGTTGACCGCCGTCGAATGGGGATTGCTGGCGATTATTTGTGCCGGTGCCCTGATCGGGCTGCTGCGCGGAGCAGTCCGCGGATCTATCGACCTCGTCGCCCTGACCATCGGCGCGGTGAGCGCGGCCTACGCAATTCCATGGATCGATGAGCAACTCGTAGGCTACGGCGTCGACAGCCGGATCCTGCTCATAGTGATCGCCACCGTCCTCGTCGGCCTCGCAACCGCCGCCAGCGGACTGGTCCTGCGCCTGGTAACCGCTCCACTAGGGCTAGCCCGCGCAATTCCGCCCTTTGGTTGGTTCGATCGGCTTGCCGGGATTATCCCGGGGTTTGCAAAGGGGGCGTTGGCGGCCGTTGTCCTCGTTGCGGTCGTCCTGGTGCAGTTCCCATCAACGGCGATCGTCGGCGATGTTCGATCGTCCGATCTGGGTGACCGGCTTGCCCAGGCCGGCTCGATCGGGTACGAGCGGGCGACCTCCTGGACGGGCCAGGACTTGCACGCGCTGGCCGCTCGGAACATCGAACCGGGGCAAACCTGGTCGGGCCCCGCTGCGTTGCCAAGCGGAAACCTACGCCCCAACGTGGAGATGGAGGAGTCCGCATGGCAACTCATCGATAGTGCTCGACAACGCGAAGGTCTTCCTGCTCTCAGATCAGACGACGACCTGGTTGCAATCGCGCGGGAGCACGCGCTGGACGCTCGGGGCGCGGAGAATCACCGTCTCCCTTCCTCAAGTGAAGACGTCGGTGACCGGTTGGCGGACGACGGACGGAACTGCCTCGCTGTCGGTGCGGTGCTGGCGACCGGCGACTCCGCCGCGGACCTGGTGGACGCCTTGCTGGCGAGCGACGAACACAGGGACGTATTACTGTCCAACACCTACGTTCAGGCCGGCCTCGGCATCGTCTCAGGGGCGAACGGCGACTCCATCCTGGTGGGAGTGTTCGTCTTCTAGGGCTTGACACCAAGTGCCGCGAGTTGCTCCGTCAGGCGCTGGTTGTTAAGGTCGATCAATTCGGCGGCGCGTTGGAACGCGATCTGCGCTGCAAGGCGCAGGAGGTCTCCCAGTTGGCCGAGATGCTCGGCGTCGTGTTGCGCTTCGTCGAGCGCGGCCATCCTGGCTCCAATTTCCTCTTGTAGTTCCTCGATGGTTAGCCCAAAGTGCACCGTAGATGTCTCCTTACGTGAGATTGATGGCTCGCGTCGGTCCAAAGTCAGATATGGCCGGAATGGTAGATTGTACGGGCCTGTGCCACGAGTGGCTGGGTGCCGGCGAGACGGACGGAAGGAGCACGTGTGGACGTCATTTTGCCCGTCGCGGGTCTTGGATCGCGGCTGAGACCACAAACTTGGAGCCGGCCGAAGCCGCTCCTTGGACTCGCCGGCAAGCCGATCCTGGAGCACGTGCTGGACGAGGTCATGCCCCTCCAGCCGGAGAAGTTGGTCTTCATCACCGGCTACCTCGGCGATCAGGTCGAAGCCTGGGCGCGCGCTACCTACGACATGCCGCTGGCGTTCGTCGAACAACCCGAGATGCGGGGCCAAACCGATGCCATTCTCCGGGTCAGGGACCACGCAACAAAAGACGGCCTGATCCTGTTTCCTGATATGGTCTTCGCCGCCGAGTTCGAGCGGATTGCCGCCACCGATGCTGATGTCGTCATCTTCACCAAGGACGTCGACGATCCCTCCGCGTTCGGGATAGCCGTGGAAGAAGGGGGCCGGGTCGTCCAGCTTGTCGAAAAACCTCAGGTTCCAATCTCGCACAAGGCGTTGGTCGGGATCTACTACGTTCGGAGCATGCCCGACCTCTACTCCGCGATCGAGGAGCAGATGGAGCGGGGGATCATGCTCAAGAACGAGTACTTCCTAGCGGACGCCGTCCAGATCATGGTTGACCGGAGCGCCAAGGTGGTCACGGCGCCGGTCACGGTGTGGGAGGACTGCGGCAGCGTCCCCAATCTGCTGAGCACCAACCGCTACGTGCTCAAACGTGACCGGCCAAGCACGCCGCGGTTGGCGTCGGCGACCGTGATCGAGCCGTCGTTCATCGACCCGTCCGCTACCGTCGAGCGGTCCGTGATCGGGCCGTATGCGAGCATCGGGGCGAATACCGTGATTCGGAATTCCGTTCTGAGCGACGTGATTGTCGAGGCGGGCGCTCAGATTGACGGCGTCGTGGTGGAACAATCGCTGATTGGCATCAAGGCGCAGGTGACCGGGCGGACCGCCGTCCTGAATGTCGGTGACAACAGCGGGGTAACTCTGTGACGGAGATGGCTAGCTCCGCTCCTCAGGATGCCTGGATCGAGCTGTCGGTCGAAGTCGATGCCGAAGCGGTCGAGCCGGTTTCCGAATTATTTTCGCGATTCGGCTTCAACGAAGGCGTTGCCGTCGATCAGCCCTTTACCCAGGAAGCCGATGGCGACAATCTCGCCGTGGACCTGTCGCATCCTTTCACCGTGCGGACCTTCGTTGCCGCCGCCGACCTGCGTCCGGATGCTGTAGAGGAGATCCGAACAAGCCTCTGGCACCTGGGTCGGATGCGCGAGGTCGGTGAACTCAGGGTCTCCGAGCGGCGCGAGGACGAGTGGGCTGACGCCTGGAAAGAGCACTACCGACCGCAGCGGGTCGGCGAGCGTGTTGTCGTGCGGCCGCCCTGGTTTGAGTACGACGCGACCGGCGATGAGGTTGTGGTCGTGCTCGATCCCGGGATGGCGTTTGGCACCGGGCTCCATCCGTCGACGAGGTTGAGTGTCCTCGGTCTGGAGCGGGCGATCCGGCCCGGGATGCGCGTCCTGGACGTCGGATGCGGCTCCGGTGTACTCACCATCCCGGCGGCACTCCTCGGCGCTGCGTCCGTCGACGCGGTCGATATCGAACCCGTTGCTGTCCGCTCAACGATCGAGAATGCCGAGCGAAACGGCGTTTCCGATAAGCTGCGCGTCGCCGAAGGCAGCGTCGGCCACGGAGCGCCGTTTACGGGCCCATACGACCTCGTGCTTGCCAATATCATCGCCAGGGTGTTGACGGAACTGGCGGATGATCTCGTGGCAGCCATCGCGCCTGGTGGGACGATCGTACTGGCCGGGATCATCGAGGGTAAGGAGGAGGGCGTGCGCGCCGCCTTTGATGCCCATCGGCTGCAATTGCTCAACAGGGCGCAGATGGAAGACTGGATTTCGCTGGTCTATCGGAAGCCCTGACCACCGACCGACCGCACATAACGTGATACACTCGACCGGTTGCGTCGCATTCGCCGCCAGTCCGTTTCAACTCGCGCCTCCCACCTAGGTGTTCATTCAATGCCCATCGTTAGCCCGCTCACCCACCGGCGTGTCGATCTCGTGCCGCAGACGCCTGGCCTCGTCGCGGCGGTCGAGCCGGGGTCGCTCGCCGATGAACTCGGGATCCTCGCGGGGGATCGGGTTGTTCGGGTCAACGCCAAGCCGATCGAGGACGCGCTGGACTTTCAGTTCCACGCCCAGACCGAGCGCGTACGCCTGGAGATCGATCGGGCTGGGAAGGTCCGGCGGATCGATCTGGACCTCGAGGGCGACGAATATTGGGGCATCACCTTTGCCGATCCGACCTTCGATGGGGTGCGAATATGCGAGAACGCCTGTCCGTTCTGCTTCATCAAGCAGATTCCCAAGGGCATGCGCAAGTCGCTCTACGTCATGGACGACGATTACCGCTATTCAATGCTCTACGGCAGCTTCGTCACGCTGACCAACCTGACCGAAGACGATTGGGACCGGATCGAGGAGCGGCGCATTTGGTCCCATGCACGTTTCCGTGCACGCCACAAACCCGGAACTGCGGGTCGCGCTGGTCGGTAATCCCAAGGGCGCCGACATCATGGCCGATTTGGCGCGACTTGAACGAGCAGGGATCGATTTTCACGCCCAGCTGGTGCTCTGCCCGGGGGTGAACGACGGGGCGGAGCTGGATCGCAGTCTGCGGACCTCGCTTCGTTCGGACCGCGCTTGATCTCGATTGCGGGGGTGCCGGTTGGGTTGACCAAACATGGCCTGGAGCGACAGAGCAAGCAGCTCCGCCTTTCCCGCACCTGCATGCGCACATTGCCAGGCAACCAGATCCAGGTTCGCCGCTACGATCCGGCACGAGGCGGAGGCGGTTATCGCTCATGCGGAGGCGTGGCAGGAGCGATTCGGCGGGAGCGGGGCGAGACGTTCTTTTATCTGGGCGATGAGTTCTATCTGATGACCGATCGACTGTGCCTGATGCGTCCGTGTACGACGGCTTTCCTCAGATCGAGGACGGTATCGGCATCACCCGGCATCTGCTCGACGACCTAGACGGCTATCTTCGCCGGGCGAAGGCTGGCGGACTTGCCGGAGAGACCGGAACCGTCGCCTGCGGCACACTGATCGGACCGACGATGCGCGAGGCAGTCGACCGGTTCAACCGGCATACGGGCGCGGAACTCTCGGTGGCGGTGGTCGAGAACCGGTTCCTCGGGCCCGAGATCAACGTGTCGGGCCTGCTGACCGGTCACGATCTCCTCGTGGAGTTCGAAGGTCGTAAGGCGACGCTTCCGGAGGGACCCCTCTTCATTTCGGCGAGGATGCTCTCCGATCGCACCCAAACCTTGCTGGATGATCGAGGTCTTGACGAGGTCTCGGAAGCCGTTGGCCGTCAGATCGTCCCCGCCCTGACGCTGGCCGACGTCGGTCGCGAACTCCGCGCCCGTCAGAAGAGGCGAGTTGCCCGCGCCGCGTAATCGCGGTCAGAATGGCGAGACTTCGCTTTGATTCAGTATCAGAACCCTGTCAGTTCTAGGGCGCGTTGCGCAAACCTTGGCGCCGTGTGCTGGTTGCCCGGAGCAAGCGGTTGCGCCGTCTCGGCGACGCCCGGGGCTAAAGACCCCGGGCTGAATCTGATAACCCCCCTGAAGGGGGCTGCAACGCCGGGGCCGTGGTCGGATCTCTTCGGCCATCGAGGCGGGTCCCAGCCGGCTTCAGCCGGGTTATCTCATGTAGCCCGGGGTCTGGGGGGGAGGAGGGGGGGGGGGGGAGGGAAGGGAGGAAAGGGGAAGGAGGGGAAGGGGGGGAGGAGGGGGGGGAGGGGGGGGAGGGAAGGGAGGGGGAGGGGGGGGAGAGGGGGGGGGGGGGGGGGGGGGGTAGGAGAGGGGGGAAGGTAGGGGTAGGCGGGAGGGGGGGTAGAGAGGAGGGAGGGGGGGGGGGGAGGAGGGGAGGGGGAGAGTGAGGAGTAGAGAGTGGGAAGGGGGGGGGAGGGGGGGGGGGGGGGGGGGGGGTTTAGCCCCGGGCGAGGCCGCGGCGCGACGCCAACCTTTTCGCTGAGCGATTTAGGCGAAGGCGTCAGGCCGATTTGTTGCGCCTGGTAACGCGACGCCAGGTCCGGCGCGCCAGGCCAGCTCCGACGAGCGATCCGGTCGCAACCACGGCGTCGCCAAAGACGTACGGACCCCGCGGCTCTCTGGCATTGACCGGTGGCTCGTAGAAGTGCATCCGCCACCAGAGCAGCAGAGTCTCCTTCATCGCCCGGGCGATCACCCGCCAGCTTCCGCCGGTCGCGGTGCCGGCGACTCGTGGATAGTGGTTGACCCCAACCTGCTCCAGTGTTGCTCCCTGGCGTCGTGCCTTGGCCTGGATCTCCGTGTTGATCAGGGCGCCGGGCGCCGTAAGTTCCATCGAGCGAATCAGGTCGCCGCGGAAGAGCTTGAAGGCGCAGTCGATGTCGTACAGGTGGATGCCGAACAGGGTCCGGACCGCAAGGTTGAAGACCAGGGCATTGATCCGGCGATGAATCGGATCGTGCCGCTCCTTGCGGAACCCGGCGACGATGTCGAACCGGTTGGCGAACGGGGTGAGCAGGGCGAGATCGTTGATGTCGAACTGCCGGTCCGCATCCATGAACATCACGTAGTCGCCGGTCGACGCCTTGAATCCCGTGGTAAGGGCTCCACCGTATCCCCTGTTGACCTTGTGGTGGGTGGGCTTGACGCGAGCATCGCGCCGGGCCAACGCCTCGATGATCTCGCGTGTTCGATCTTTGCTGCCGTCATTGACAACGATGATCTCGAAATCATCTGTGAAGCGCGGTAACGCCGCAAGCGACTGATTGACGACGACCTCGATGTTCCCCTCTTCGTTATGCGCCGGCAGAATGAGCGACAAGCTTCCGGTGAGCCGCGTCACGTTGGCGGACGCGCCCGGTTGGGTCAAGCCGTTCAATTGGGGCGAGGGCGATGAGGCAGGACGAGCGGTTTCGGCGGCGGAAGGACTGGTCACGGCGCTGTCCAGTTCAGACGCACGACCGCGCGGACGGGCATCGTCGCCATCCGCGCGGTCAACGAATGATCGATCGTCGTCACTCCTCAGGTTTCGGAGGTTGTGGCGGTAACCCAACTCCCGTCGAGGCTGGCGACTGTCCAACCATGTCGGGACTCACTTTGTAGGTATTTCCCGTGGACCAGAAGATCGTGGAGAAGTCGCGGCTTTCGACGACGTTGCCACTCGAGTCGAAGATTGTTCGGTTGGTTGTGAAGCCGCGACCCCAGGTGGCGTACTGGTTCTGAACGACGGAACCCGGCGGCAGCTCTTCGTCAACGTCCTCGGCCGGTGGGTCAGGCTCGATCCATTCACCCGGGACCGCGTCGCTCAGCTCGACGGTGTAGCCCATCGGGGCACCGTAGATTGTCACTATGACATGGACGCCGTCATTGAACGCTTCGACCAGCATCCAAGACGAGGTCGGATTCATGAACTTGAAGCTGTTGCCCGGCTGGAAGGGATCGCCCTCCGGCTGGAGGATTGAGGCATCGTACCCGGGTCCCCAACCATCTCGTTCGTAGTTGGTAAGGCGGTACCGATGCGGATTCCACTCCGTGATCGGCACGCCCGCCAGCAACGCCGCCCGGAAGACGGTCGTCGAGACTTGGCAGATGCCGCCGCCGATGTCGCGGGCGATTCGCTCTCCGGCGATGACATCGGCTTCGATATAGCCCTTGTCGGCGGTGATCTCCCCGATGGCGCGGTTGAAGTCGAACTCACCGCCAGGCGGAATGAGCGTGCCGTTGAGAAGCTTGACGCCGGTGGAGACGTTGACTTCGCGGGTGTAGTTAGATCCCGCGTAATTTGAGTCGCCGCGGCCGAGTTGGGCCGTGATCCCCAGCGCGCCGAGATTGTTGCTATCGACTGCCGGCGCAACCGTGCTGACCGGTATCTCGACGAGTCCGTGGTCGCCGAACATGCTGGCGCCCACGGCCCGGGCGAACGACCGCGCCTTGAGGGTGTAGCCCTCCTGGCTGGCCGTCATGGCGACCACCTCGGTGCCGTTCCACGCCACCTCGGCATCCACAGGCGCAAGATTGACGTTGTCGGCGAATTTATCGTTGAGCCAACTCGCGAGGCCCTTCTCGTCGATCGAGACCGAGAAGGCCGCCGCACCCGTCACCGATTCGGATCCGGATTGACCGTCTGAACGATGAACTGGCCGAGTTCCTCAATCCGAAGCGTCCAGTCTTCGTCCTGGAAAGCGACTTTGATGTTGCGGGAGACCGCCTCTTCGACGGTTTCGCGCGCTTCGGCGAGGTCGCCCTCGGTGACCTTGGCCGTCCAGACAGTGACAGGCAACTGGGTGTCGAGCGGCTCCAAATCGCGCAGGGCTGCCTCGATTTGGCGGTATGCGGCGTCACGGTCAACGATTGTGCCGTTCTGCTCTGGCTCAATCCGAACGTCCCGGTCCTCGATCACGAGGTAGGCATCGTGTGGCTTCAGTCCGAGCTCGGCATCGACAGCGTCAAACCAGGCCGTCATCGTGTCGAAGTCAAGATCGACCTGGAAGGGAATCTCCTGATCTTCTTGCACCAGACCGGTGATGGCGGACAGGCGGTCCCAGGCGCCGTCTTCACGGCCGATGGCAATGGCCTTGTTCGAAGCGGTCTCGGTGTCGATGCTGACGCCGATTTCCGCGAGTGTTGGTGACCAACTCGACCCGGCGTAAGAGAACGTGATGAAGCCTTGCTCCATCTCCGCGGCTCGGTTTGCGATGGTCGCCCTGGCCTCTGCTTCGGATTGCCCGCCGACAGGCATCCCCGCCACCGACACGGCGGGATAGACGCGGCCGTCGTACGTGGTTCGGAAAAAGGCCAGCCCTAGGACCAGGACGAACAGCGCCGCGGCGCCCACGAGGGCGGCGCGGTACCAAATTCGTCGGGTTGCCCGGAATGACGTGCCGGCAATAGACGACGGCACCTCGATCCCATTCAGGCGCAAAGCATTTGCCCGTCGCCGCTGGAATGAAAGAAGCGTGGCGAGAGGCTGTTCACCCGGAGCGGTTTGCACGGTCCCCTTCCCTGCTCAACGGCCGCAATGCTTTACCGCCCGACCACTCAGGCACCGTTGTGAGCCGTGCGAGGCGAATCATCGATTGCTGCGAGTGTAGCAGGAAAAGCCCTTCTTATGCCCAGTTTCAGACGCGGAATCTTCCGGATACGCGGCCAAACTGCACCACGTCGCCCGAGCGCAACGGCGTTGGACCGTCGATTCGCTCCCCGTTGACCAGCGTGCCGTTGGTGCTGCTCAGGTCACGCACCCACCACCGTTCGCGGACGAAGGTGATTTCGGCGTGTTCCCCGGAGACCGACGGATCGTCGAATGGGACCAGGTTGCTTGGGTGCCGGCCGATCGACGAAATCACAGATAGCGGCACATCGATCCCCGGCGGCAGCCCGGTCGATCCAGGATCGGCGATGACGAGCGTGGCGACCCGTGATTCCGGCCGGTCGCGATCAGCGTTTTGCTCGGTGCTGGGACCGGCCGCCCGGGAGATGAGATCCCTGCGAGTGACCTGAACGAGCTGGAAGAGGAACAGGTAGAGCAGCAGGATAAACGCCAGCCTGAGGAGGAAGAGAAACCAATCGAGGGAAAGCTCTGGCATCCGGCGATTCTAGCCTGCCGAGCGAGCTCGGCGCCCGTCGGGCTCGAACGACATGACCGCGATCCGGAGCGTACCCAGAGCGATCTCGTCCCCGGCAATAATTGGGCTGACTCCAATTGAGACGCCGTTGACTTTGGTGCCGTTGGTGCTCCCCAGATCCGTCAGGCGGTAGGCGTTGTCGACGTAATCCAGGCGGGCGTGATAGCGGGAGACTTCGCCGGCTTCAAAAATCATGTCGTTGTCGAGTGCCCGGCCCATCGTCGTGGTCGCCTTACGCGCGAACAGCTCTTTGCCGGAGTCCGGACCTGAAGAAATCCGTAGGCGCAGCGGTGGAATCCCAGTCGCCGCGCGCAGCACCCGGTAGACCTCGGTGCGCTGTACGTGGTCCTGGTGGGCGCGGTCCATCCCCGGCCGGTCGGCGATGGTTGCCTGAACCCGGATCGAGCGCTTGGCTACCTTGGGGTCTCCAGCAATCTGGACCCGTGCGCGATCGATCAGGGTGTACCGGCGCTCCGCGGCGAGGTCGGTAACCCAGGTCTCCATATGCCGGCAGAGTGAGGCTATGTAGTCGGCGAACTGGACGAAGTCGTCTGGATGCAACGAAACCCGGTAGTCGTTGGGGACGATCGTCGCGTCGACCGAGACCCGCTGCCCTTCCGCCATCGCGCGCTCGAGCCGCCGGCCTATCTCGGCCGGCTGGATGGGGCTGCGGAAGATACGGCCGATTGTCCCCTCGAAGAGGTGTTCCACCGATTGCTCGAACCGGTCGAGAATGTTTGCCATGGTATCCAGTTCCGGGACGGCGTGACATTCCAAGAGGCTATGGCCGAGGGGCGACTCGATTATAGGAATCGCGAGAAGCGCGGGTCAACGACGGCCCGACGACTCCGGACTCGTTCCGCGACTCTACGAGACTTATCCGATTGGCCCGCCTTGCCGTCACGGAGACCGTGTGATGGGCCACACTTGCTTCCAGCTTGGGACCCCGGCATCGTGAAGGAGCAAGGTGTGACCGAACGACCTCTCTATCTGGCGCCGTCTGTCCTCTCCGCCGATTTCACCCGCCTAGGCGAGCAAATCGGTGAGGTGATCGACGGCGGCGCGGATTACATTCATGTCGATGTCATGGACGGTAGGTTCGTGCCAAACATTTCGATCGGCATCCCGATACTCGAGGCGATCCGGTCGGTGAGCACGGTCCCGATCGACGTCCACCTGATGATCGTAGAGCCGGATCGATACATCGAGCGCTTCGTCGAGGCCGGGGCCGACATCGTCACGGTCCACGTCGAGGCCTGTGTCCACCTTCACCGCACGCTGCAATCCATCACGTCGCTTGGCGCTACGGCGGGCGTCACGCTGAACCCAGGGACCGCACTCGGGGCGATTGAAGAGATCATTCCCGATGTCGGCCAGGTCCTCATCATGAGCGTCAACCCGGGGTTTGGCGGTCAGGCGTTCATCCCGTCCGCCCTGGACCGCATTCGCCGGACGCGAACCTGGATCGACGAGCGCAATCCAGCCTGCCGCCTGGAAGTCGATGGCGGGATCACTGCCGAGAACATCCGCACTGTTGTCGACGCCGGAGCCAACATGATCGTTGCCGGTTCGGCGGTCTTTTCGACCGGGGCATCAATTGGGGAGGCGCTGACCGCACTGAGGTCGAGTGCGGGCCGGTCAGGGAGCTGATGCCAAAGATTTCGTCCATTCCGCGAGCGCAAGAAGTAGACCGGTAACAGCGCGACCAGGGCGAGGAGCGCAGCGACCAGGAAGGTCTCCCGGATGACTTGAACCGCGAGCGGAATGGCGTGGTCGGTGATGAACTGTTGCTGGCGCACCAGGAAGCTGGCGGTCGATTCCCCTTCTTCTTGACGGGGTGTCGTCAACCGCCCGGTGAGTGTTTGTAGCCTGCTGACGCCGAGGGCGGTCAGCACCGAAATCCCGATTGTCATGCCGAGCAGGCGGAATACCAGGCTCAATGCAGCGGCAATACCGCGGTCGGCGTCGGGGGCAGATTCGATCGCACTGGCCCCGAGCGGAGCGATCAACAGCCCGAATCCGCCTCCGGCCATGATCAGTCCCGGAACCATCCAGGCAAGGACTTCGTCGCTAGCCCCAACCAGACGAGGAAGTACCCGGCGGCGACGAGCAGCAAGCCAGCGACCGCCGTCGATCGCTCGCCAAACTGTCCAACGATCACCCCACCGAAAAAGGACAGCGCGGCCATCAGCAAAGTAAACGGCGCCAGCATCAGGGCCGAGGTGCCGCTGACCCTGTCGGACACGACCAGCAGGGCGACAACGACCGGCACGTTGACCATGCCCACCATCAACGCCGCACCGGTGAGAAAATTGGCCCCGATTGCAGCCGAGAACCGCGACCTGCGGAAGAGCGCGAGCGGCAGGATCGGGACGGCGGCCCGAGTTTCCCACCAGATGAAAATCGCTCCAACGACGGCCGACGCGACGAGCAGCGGTCCGAGGTAGTCGGCGAGCGGGTTCGGCGTACCACCCAGCGCCCGCATGCCTTCGCCGGTCGAACCGATCTCACCGCCGGACGACAGTCCGAGGTTGAGGAGGAGTAGCGCCACTCCAAGCAGCAGCGCGCCAAGGAGATCGAGTCGACGTGACTCAGGATTCCGATTCAACCGCGGCAGCTTTCGCGCCGTCGACTGAATGCCCACGCCCGCCAGGATGCACAGAGGGATGTTGACGTAGAAGACCCAGCGCCAAGGCTCCTCCCCGCCGGCAATGCTAACCACCGCGGCTCCCCAAAGCGGTCCCAACACCCAGCCGAGGGTATCCACTGCGCCGACAAGTCCCAGCGCCGCCACTCGGCGACCGGGAGGGAGCAGGTCGCCGACCAGGGCCATCGTGACGGGCAAAAGGGCGCCGCCGCCCGCGCCCTGGATCGCGCGGCCGATGATGAGTGGCGCGAGCCCGTCCGCCACGGCACACCAAATCGAACCGACCAGGAAGACGAGCAATGCTAGTTGGAAGGCAAGGCCGCGCCCGATGAGGTCCGACACCCGGCCCATGATCGGGATCGCGATCAGATAAGCGAGGAGGTAGGCGTTGACGACCCAGATGTAGCGGTCGATATCGGCGGTATTGATCCCCAGGTCGAAGATCATCCGCGGCAGGATTGTCGCAATGACCGTCAGGTCGAGCGCACCGATAAAGACCGTTAGCAGGGCCGCCGCAATCGGACCCCGGACCTCTCGCGGTAGCCCGACCATCGAGCCGAGGGAATGGTGGGCGTCTTCCCGCTCTGTGCGAACGTCGGTCACCTAAGGCTGCTCAGTGCCGATTCACCTTCGACCTCAGGCGGCACGATCGTGATCTCCTCGTTCTGGCGGGAGAGATCGAGCGTCCAGGTTGCGGGCTCGTCCTTCTCAGGAGTTGGCGCTTCGACAAGGACCACCTTGACGACGTCATAGGTCTCCTTGTCGATCCAGATGTCGATCCCGACCGGATACCCGAGCATCGTGTCGGAAGTCACCGGTCCGATCAGAGCCGCATCGCCGGTGGTCTGAATCCGGTAGACGCCACGGCCATTCAGCTCTTCATCCGGGAGTTTCACCGGCTCGACCGCGTTCAGCATGACGTAACTCAAACCTTCGGTGTCGCTGAACAGGACGGTCGCGTCGTACCCGAACTCGGATGGAGCAGGCTCCCAGTCGCCGGTAATGATATTGGTCGTCCAGGACTGATCGCCGACCGTAATCAACCGGATTGTCGAGATCGCCAGCCCCTGGATCTCCGCCTTGAAGCTGGCCTGGACCTTGTCCGGCCGGACCACGTTCCCTTCGGCGGAATCGAGCTGGATCGTCCGGCCGTCGTCGATATACGTCGTCCCATCGACGCTCAGGCTGAAGTGGAGCGAATTGGTTTCGGCCAGGCGCTGGCTGGAGGCCTCCAGAATCGAACGCACCTCGCTTGCCTCACCTTGGGCGGCGGGTGAACCCACTGCGTCTGCCGGTGTTCCCGCCGGAGCTGGTTCTATTGGAGTTGCAACAGCCGGGGTTGAGCCCGCCGGCGTACCCGCTGCCGCCTCCGGAGATTCCGGCGACACCGGGGAGGCCGTCGCGGATGCTTGTGCTGCTGCGGGGGCTTGCGTTGGCGCCGTGATTTCGGCCGCCTCGGTTGGTTCTGAATCGTCGTCGTCACCGCAGGCAGCCAACAGGGGCAGCATCGCGATGACGAGCGCGAATGGGATCAATCTGGACGGCAGGTATTTGGGCACGTGTTGTTGCTCCAGATTGACGCTTGGGCGCCAAACGTGATGGGAAATCAGGCCGCCGCGAGTGTAGCATCCGTCCAGAAGGCGCTCATGAACCGAAATCGCCGCCGGACTCGTCGCTTGCCGGGGACCGACCAACCCCGTCGCCGCTCCTGCTATGATCGGATGCTGATTTCACGAATCTGTGACCGATGGAGCACGATCAGGTGACCGAATCCACGATCGACATCAAGATTTCCGTCGGTGCGGCGACGGATGTCGGCGGCAGGGCCGAAAACGAGGACGCAATTTTGGTCCGCCCGCTTGAACCAATTGGTGTTGGCCCCGGGTCGCAAGAGGCGGGATACCTGCTGGCCGTCGCCGACGGGATGGGCGGTCACGAGGGTGGCGAGATCGCCAGCCGCCTCGCGATTGAAACCCTCGACAGCACCTTCAAAGACGCCGCCGAACCTGACATGGCGGCGACCATGAAGACCGCCTTCCGCCGGGCCAACGCCCGGATCTTCTCTGAAGGCTCCGGCACCGGCGATGTCACCTCGATGGGGACCACGTTGGTCGCCTGCGCGGTGCGGGGCAAGTACGCCACCATCGCCAGTGTCGGTGATAGTCGGGCGTATCTGGTGCGGGCAAGCCGCCTGACCCAGATCACCCAGGACCACACCCTGGTCGCCCAGCAGCTCGCCCAGGGCGAACTGACGCCCGAGCAGGCAAAGCGCAGCCCCGCCCGCAATCAGCTCATGCACGCCCTCGGTCACCGCGAGCGGCTCCATTCCACGATGCCGAGCATCTTCGAACTGACGTTGCTGCCGGAAGATAGGCTCCTTCTCTGCAGCGACGGCTTCTACGACGTTGTCGAGGACGGGGATATCGTCGACACGGTCGGACGCCTGGAGCCGGACGAAGCGGCGAAGGCGCTTACGAGCCTCGCAACAGAGCGCAACACGACCGATAACGTGAGCGCGATCGTGCTCGAAGCGGCGCCGACCCGGATCGTGGTCGCCCCGGTCCCGGCAGCCGCCGCGGCCGGCGGACGCTCGATCCTCCTGCCGATCCTTGCCGCCATCGTCGTGCTCGCGATCCTGGCGTTGGTGCTCTACCTGACGGTACTCTAGTGGCCACTGCCGCTCCAGACACACTCGTGCCAGGCAACGGCCCGCCGTTGACGGTCGTCGATGCTCATGCGCACATCTTCTCGCCAGAGGTCATTAAGGGCCGGGCGGCGTATTTAGGCCGCGAGCCGTGGTTCGAGCAACTCTACACGAATCCAAATGCTCGGCTGGCGTCGGCGGCGGACATACTCGAGAGCATGACGGCCGCGGGTATCGCCCGCTCGGTGGTGTGTGGGTTCCCCTGGAAGGATCTGGGCCTGAGCCGGGCGCACAACGACTATCTGGCCGAGGCATCTCGTGATTCGGGCGGCGCTCTGGCATGGTTGGGAATTGTCCCCCCGGGCGGGGGAGACTCTGCCGCCCGCGAGGCCGCCCGGGTATTCGCCCTGGGCGCCTCGGGCCTGGGGGAGTTGAACGCCGATGCTCAGGGGTTCGACCTGAAGGAGGCAGCCGGTTTCGCGGCCGTCGCGGAGGTCTGCCAGGCGGTGGGCAAGCCCGTCATGCTGCACGCCAGCGAGCCGGTGGGCCATGCCTATCCGGGTAAAGGGACCGCGACTCCAGAAAAAATTCTGAGCTTCGTTTCACACTTTCCGAAATTGCCGATCGTGCTGGCCCACTGGGGGGGCGGATTGCCGTTCTATGAGCTCATGCCTGAGGTGCGGGCAACGCTCCGCAATGTCGTTTACGACTGCTCGGCGTCGACCTACCTCTACCGATTCGATATCTTTCCCGTTGCTGCTGGAATAGTTGGGGCGGAGCGGGTGCTGTTCGGGAGCGATTACCCGGTGCTCGGCCAGGCCCCATTTCTCCGCCGGGTCCTGAACGCAGGACTCGAACGCGCGGCGCTTCCCGCGATCCTTAGCGAAAACACCCAGCGGGTGTATCACCTGCCGGCGCTCGAAGTGGAAGAAGGACCTCTGTCGTGATAGCCGGACTCCGGGGTCGAATCGAAGGGAAGACCGCGGACAGCCTGTCTCGTGGATGTCGGCGGCGTCATCTATCGCGTGGGAACCAGTGCAACGACGCTCACCGAAGCGGGCGGTCCCGGCGATGATGTCCGGCTCTACACGCACCTCTTCGTCCGGGAAGACCAACTCACACTGTACGGATTCTCCGCGCCGGACGAACTGCGCCTCTTCGAGACGATGATCTCGGTCACCGGTATCGGCCCCCGCCTGGGTTGCGCCATCCTCTCCCATATCCGAACCGACCTGCTCTTCGACGCGATCCAAACCGAGAACGCGGACTTCCTGGCGACTGTCCCCGGTGTCGGGAAGAAGACCGCGGCCCGATTGATCCTGGAACTACGTGGAAAACTGCCCGCCGATCTGGCTCCTGTGGCAGTGGCGCCTTCGGTCGCCGAGCAGGATCAGACCGACGTTATCGAAGCGCTGCGCTCGCTCGGCTACACCACCGCCGAGGCCCATGCCGCGGCCCTGCGCAGCAGTCGCGAGGTTGGCGACGACGCGACGGTTGAGGAGCGTATCGTCGCCGCACTGCGTCAGCTCGCGGCCGGCTGATCTCCATCGTCAATCGGGCGTTGAGTCTTCCAGCCGGTACTCGATCGCACGCGCATGGGCCGTGAGTCCTTCTGCCCGGGCAAGCGTCATCGTGGCCGGGGCGAGGCGGCACAGCGCACGGTGATTGGCCGCTGCCACGCTGATGACCTTGGTGAACTCCGCCACGTGGATCGGTGACGAGAAGCGGGCTGTGCCTCCGGTCGGCATGACGTGGCTTGGCCCGGCCGCGTAGTCCCCTAGCGCCTCCGGGCTGTCTTCGCCGACGAAGATGCCTCCCGCGTGCTTCACGAGGGGGATCGCGGTCCAGGGATCGTTCAAGAGGAGGCAGAGGTGCTCCGGGGCATAGAGGTTCGCCAGATCGATGGCGGTCGCGACGTCCGGCACGACGCCGATCAGGCCGTTGGTCGCCAGGGACGCAGCGGCGATCTCCCGCCGGTCCAGCGATTGCAGCTGCAGCTCTAGTTCCGCGACGACGGCGTCGGCAAGCGCTGGCGACGTTGTGAGGAGGATTGCGCTGGCCATCGCGTCATGCTCGGCCTGGGCAAGCATGTCCGCCGCGGCGAGTTTCGGGTTGGCGGAGTCGTCGGCAATGAGCAGGGTTTCGGTTGGGCCGGGGAGCGAGTCGATCGCCACGACGCCGAAGACCTTGCGCTTTGCCAGCACGACGAAGATGTTACCGGGACCGTAGATCTTGTCTACGTGTGGCACCGTGGCGGTGCCAAAGGCCATTGCGGCGATTGCTTGGGCGCCACCGATCTGGAAGATGCGATCGACTCCTGCCACTTTGGCCGCCGCCAGGATGAGCGACGAGACACGGCCGTCCTGGCCCGGGGGCGAGCACACGATGACCTCTTCGACGCCGGCGACTTTGGCGGGCACGACGGTCATCAACAGCGACGACGGATAGATGGCCGTCCCGCCCGGGGTATAGATCCCAACCCGCTCTAGCGGCCGGACGATCTGCCCCAGCGCGCCGTCCTCATCGAAATCAATCCAGGACGTGCGCAGTTGCTTTCGGTGGAACGCCTTGATCTGTCGCGCCGAGGTTAGCAACGCGTCCCTTAATTCGGAATCGAGCCCGGCATAGGCTGCCTCCCATTCGTTTTTGGGGACTTCGAGGTGCTGAGGTGCACTGCCATCGAACGCCTCCGTGTAGCAGCGGACGGCGTCGTCGCCCGTATCCCGGACGTCGGCGACGATCCGATCCACGACTTGTTCGGCCGTGAGCGCCTCGCCAAAAACGCGTTCGATGCCGGCGCTCGCGCGGGCCGAGAGCGTCGTCTCTTCGAAGCCGCGCCTGCGCGTCAGGGTGGACCGGACGAAGGCGACGTCGGTGCTGACGCGCACGGTGGATTGGGGCGTCGATGACATGATTGCTCGTCCTTCGGCCTGATGGTCTGATGCGGGCCAATTCCGTGTTTGGGATCGGCCCGCTTCGGTCAGCTACTGTGGGCGGCTAGGCGCGGAGAACTCCGTCTACGCGCTGTGCAAGGCTGCGTTCGATGCGGCCCCGCACCTTGCCGAGGTCGGCGTCCGTCAGGGGACGGTCAGGCGCCGTGAACGTCACCCGGTAGGCCAGACTCTTTTTGCCTTCCGGGACGGGACTGCCGGTGAAGACGTCGAACAGTGTGACGTTCGTCACCAGCGGTCCTGCCCCAGCTCGGAGGGCCACTTCGACGTCCGCCGCTGGGCTGGACTCATCAACCACGATCGCGAAGTCCTGTTGGACGGGGAGGTAGTGGGGAACCTTCACCTGAATCGGATCGGCGCTCTGGAGCGCCAGGACCCGGTCGAGGTCGATCTCGGCCACTGCCACCCGCTGATCTTCGAGGCCAAAGGCTGCGGCGACATCCGGCCGCAGTTCCCCGAGCATGGCAATTGCTGTTTCGCCGACGCTTACAGTCGCCGACCGCCCAGGATGGAGTCCAGGATGGTTTGCCCTCGAAACGGTCGCTTCAGGTAGCCGGAACGACGTCATCAACTCGTCGACGATGCCCTTGAGGTCGAAATAATCTATGGTGCCGGAGGAGCCGAACCGGCCGAACGGGTCACGAGCCCCGGTCATCGCGAGTGCGAGAAGATTGCGCTCGTCGGGCAACTCGTCGCCGCTGCCGTCGAGGTAAACGTGGGCCATCTCCGCAATTCTGACGGTTGACTCGTGCTTCAGGTTCGACGCCACGATTTCGAGCAGGGACGGGACGAGTGTCGGGCGCATGACATCCCGCTCGGATTGCAGCGGATTGCGCAGCCGGATCAGGCATGATTCATGTGTCTGGTGGAGGAATCCGAATGCATCCGGCTTTCCACCGTTGAACGCCACCAATGAATCCGGCGACACAGAGACGTACGTCACCGTCTCTGAGAAGCCGGCGCCGACGAGCGTCTGCCGGAGGCGTTGCTGCATCAAGAAGACCGGATCGCGCCACACCCCGGGGAGTGGGCCGTCCGGCAGGGTTGCCGGCAGGGTTTCGTAGCCGATGATACGGGCGACCTCTTCGACGATGTCGTCCTGCATCGTCAGGTCGTGGCGGAACGTGGGGATAACGACCGTCAGCGATCCGTCATCGATAGCTGGGGAGAGACCAAGTCGGTCTAAGGCGTCAAGAATTTCCGCCTCCT
The DNA here is from genome assembly GCA_963724285.1 of uncultured Chloroflexia bacterium. Classification (GTDB taxonomy): domain Bacteria; phylum Chloroflexota; class Chloroflexia; order Thermomicrobiales; family UBA6265; genus CAVRUD01. The sequence goes on from CAVRUD010000005.1 coordinate 33,681, forward strand.
CGTATCGGACGCCGAGGACACGCTCGATCCTGGCGACGGGCATGGTCATCGTCGTCGGTGAGACCGGATTGGGGTAGACGTCCTGCGTGGCGGTCACGCGGCTGCCGGGGCAGAGCTCGAGAAGGAGCGTCGTCGCTCGGGCAGCGGCCACCCCGGAGAGGTTCGCGTCGAGGCCGCGCTCGAATCGGGCAGAGGCGTCTGAGCGGAGGCGAAGATCGCGGGAGGTATGTCGTACCGACTTCATGTCGAAGTTGGCCGACTCCAGCAGAATCGTGGTTGTCTCGTCCGAAACTTCGGACTTCAGGCCTCCCATCACCCCGGCGACGGCGACGGCGTCCTCCGCGTCGGCGATGACGAGCATCTCGGGGGTCAGCGGCCGCTCCTGATGGTCGAGAGTTTCCAGTGTCTCGCCCGGCCGTGCCCGGCGAACGACGATGCGACCGCCCTTGAGTCGGTCGTAGTCGAAGGCGTGCAGCGGCTGGCCCCACTCAAGCATGACATAATTCGTAACATCCACGACGACGTTGATTGGCCGCAGTCCGGCGGCCCGCAGGCGGCGCTGCATCCAGGCAGGGGACGGCCCGACCTTGATGCCTTCGATCACGACCCCGGCGTACCTGGGGCAGAGATCGAGGGCCTCGATGGTAATCAGATTGTCAGGTCCCGGCGGCAGGCTACCGAGGTCGATGTGAGGCGGCGGCGTGACCGATGCCCGAGTCAGGGCGCCGACCTCGCGGGCGATGCCCAGGATCGAGAAGGCGTGTACCAGGTTCGGAGTGATTTCGAACTCAATAACGGTGTCGCCGAGATACTCCGCGAGCGGCGCGCCTAGTGGGGCGTCGTCCTCCAGGACCATGATGCCTTCATGTTCGTCGGAGATGCCCAGCTCCTTCTCCGAGCAGACCATCCCCTCCGAGCGGATGCCGCGGATCGTGCCGGGCTTGAGCGTCTTGAGCTGGCCCGATTCGGAGTGGCCGTCGATCAACCGAGCGCCCGCCAGGGCCAGCGGTACCCGCTGGCCCTGGGCGATGTTGGGGGCGCCGGTGACGACACGCAGCGCGTGCTCGCCCGCAACGACATCGACGAGGTTGAGCCGGTCGGCATCTGGATGCCGCGCAACGTTTTCAACGAGGCCGACGTACACGTTCGCCCAGCCTTCGCCGATGATTTCGATTTTCTCGGCTTCCAGTCCCGCCATCGTCAGTTGGTGGGCGAGATCCTTTACCGGGATGTTGATTGGGACAAGGTCGGAAAGCCAACGCAAAGGGACTTTCATTCAGAAGCTCCACTGACGTGCTGAGTGACGGTGTTCCGGGCCGGGCAGACGCTCAGTCATCGGTTGCCTAGATGAACTGGCGCAAGAAGCGAAGGTCGTTCCCGGCGAAGGCGCGGACGTCGTCTACGCCGTACTTCATCATGAACATGCGCTCGATGCCGAGGCCGAAGGCAAAGCCGGTGTACTTCTCCGGGTCGTAGCCGACGCCGCGAAGGACGTTCGGGTGGACCATGCCGGCGCCTCCCATCTCCAGCCACCCGGTCTGCTTACAGGTGCGGCAGCCCTTGCCGTCACAGATCGCGCAGTCGACCGCGAAGTCGACGCCCGGCTCAACGAACGGGAAGAAATCGCACCGGAATCGCACGCGGCGCTCCGGTCCAAAGAGCTGTCGGCCCAACTCCTGGAGCACGCCCTTGAGGTCGGCCATCGTGATGTTCTCGTCGACGGCCAGACCCTCGAGTTGGTGGAACATCCACTCGTGGCTGGCATCTTGGGCCTCGTAGCGGTAGGCCCGGCCCGGGACGATCACCCGGACGGGCGGCTCCGACGCCTCCATCACGCGGGCCTGCATTGGCGAGGTGTGGGTGCGGAGGACGACCTCGCCGGGGGCATCGACGATGATGGTGTCCCAGACGTCGCGGGCAGGGTGGTCGCTGGGAATATTGAGTAGGTCGAAGTTATAGCGACCTGTCTCTATTTCCCGGCCGAAGACCGTTTGGAATCCGAGGAGGGCGAAGATGTCGCTCAGTTCCTCAATCATCTGCGAGACAGGATGGATGGTGCCGGTGATCGGCATTCGCCCGGGCAGGGTAACGTCGACCGCCTCATTGACGAGGCGATCTTCGAGGTCGGCCTTGCGCACCTTCGACGCGTGTTGCTCGAAGGAGGCGGTCAGTTCCTGCTTCAGGGCGTTAGCGGCCCGCCCGGCCGCGGGCCGCTCTTCGGCAGGCAAGCTGCCGAGTGTCCGCAGAAAGCCGGTGAGTTCTCCGCGATCCCCCAAGAATGCGCGTTCCCAGGCGCGGATGCCGTCGATGCTCGTGGCGGATTCGAGCTCGGCAAGTGCTCGAGATCGAATGTCGTCGAGTTGCGTGGTAGATGACATCTCGGGTGCTCCGATCGAACGTGTTGACGGTGATAGCGCCCATCATCAGGGCAACAAAAAGCCCCCTCGTCCCGGGACGAGGGGGCGACCACGCGGTACCACCCGGGTTCGCCGGAAAACCGGCGCTGCTCAGAACGCTGGCACGAATGCTGGCGTCAATCCCATTAATGGCGGGACCCCAGAAACGACTACCAGGAGGCGGGAGCCCGCCTGCCGTTCACCGTTCGGCTCGAAAGAGAACTTCCCCGTTTGGCTCCGGTGGCGGCTTCCAGTCGATGGCACGCCTTCCCTGGCCGGCGCGGCAACGGGTACTTTGCTTTGTCGTCGCCGTTCACGCTCTTCACTTTGACACCGAGTATAGCAAAGCGGCACAGGAGACTCGGTATACTTGAAGTGGCCGGGGCCGCGGACATGGTGATCAGTCCGCTGCTCCGGCCGTTGCCTGTCCTGACCTTGGACTTCCATTTGCCGAATACCTGCGAATGCGTGCCACGTCGACCAGGTTTGGAACCACGTCAAGCACGAAAGGACGCCACTCATGTCGACCATGATCGAGATCGTCTACGCTCGCGAAATCCTTGATTCGCGGGGAAACCCGACGTTGGAAGTCGACGTGGTCCTGGTGGGCGGCGCAACCGGGACCGCGGCTGTGCCGTCGGGCGCATCGACCGGAGCCCATGAGGCGGTCGAACTCCGCGACGGCGACAAGGGACGGTTCGGCGGTAAGGGCGTCCTCAAGGCGGTTGCCAACGTCAACGAGCTGATCGCCGAGGCGGTCGTCGGGCTGGACGCGCTCGATCAGGTCGGCGTCGATGCGACGATGCGTGATCTGGACGGCACGTCGAACAAGGGGAAGCTGGGCGCGAATGCGATCCTTGGCGTCTCCCTGGCCGTGGCTCGGGCCGCGGCCAATGCGGTGGATCTGCCGCTCTACCGCTATCTGGGCGGTCCGTCGGCGCGGACGTTGCCGGTGCCAATGATGAACATCCTCAACGGCGGCAAGCATGCCGAAGGCTCCAGCGTCGACATGCAGGAGTTCATGGTGATGCCCGTAGGCGCTCCCACATTCCGGGAGGGGTTGCGTTGGGGAGCGGAGGTCTTCCACACCCTCAAGAGCGTCCTTAAGGAACGGGGGCTCAACACGAACGTTGGCGATGAGGGAGGCTACGCTCCCAGCCTGGCGTCAAACCAGGAGGCACTCGACGTCATCCTGCTGGCGATCAAGCGTGCGGGCTATAAGGCCGGCGACGACATCGTGCTCGCGCTCGATCCCGCCTCGACCGAGTTCTTCGAGGGCGGCAAGTACGTCCTCGCTGGTGAAGGACGGACACTCAGCCAACATGAGATGGTCGAGTTCTACACCGCGTGGTGCGAGCGATACCCGATCGTCTCGATCGAGGATGGGCTTGCCGAGGACGACTGGGAGACCTGGAAAGCGCTGACGGCCCGCGTCGGCGATCGGGTCCGATTGGTCGGTGACGACCTTTACGTGACAAACACCGAGCGCTTGGCGCGGGGCATTGCTGAAAAGGCCGGCAATGCGATTCTGGTGAAGCTGAATCAGATCGGGACCTTGACCGAGACGTTTGAGGCGATCGAGATGGCCCAGCGGGCCGGGTTCAAGGCGGTCATCTCGCACAGATCGGGCGAAACCGGTGACACGTTTATCGCCGATCTCGTCGTGGCCACGAACTCCGGCCTGATCAAGACGGGGGCGCCGTCCCGGGTCGACCGCGTCGCCAAGTACAACCAACTCCTCCGCATCGAAGAGGACCTGGGTGGCAGCGCGGTCTACCCGGGACGGTCGGCGCTCTCGTAGTCCGTCAAGCCCGATTTGCCGAACTGGTAGGGGCAGGGCTTGCCCTGCCCGGTTGCCCACCGCGACGCCCGTGTGCGGGAACCGGGCACCGCAAGCGGATGCCCCTACGACGCGGGCCGATGTCGAATCACCGTTGACAGTCCACAAGTCCACGTTCTGGGAGCTAGCTGAGGAGGTTCGGCACGTCAATCGACCCGCAATGGCCACTGCGCAGGCAGCTTACCTGCTCCTCGACGAGTTCTTCGAGGACGGCCAAGTCGATTGCCTCGGTGGCGTCGAGCGAGATACGCGCGACCATGTGATTTACCTGAACCCAAACAACGTTCCCGACAATATCGGCTCCGTCGTAGACCCCTTCGTAGGATGCGCCGATTGTGCCATCCCCGAGGTCGAACGAGAGCCGGATTGGTTCGATCTCGGTGATGTAATCCGCCTCGGAGTAGCGGTCGAACGCGGTCTCCTCCAGCCATTCAGATGCGGCGGCTTCGTCTTCAAACTCGAAGAGACGCACAGTCATGTGCGGATCGCCCGGCGCCAACTCGTTACTGGAAGCGACGTCTTGCTCGACCGTGTAGCTGGTAACCAGGCGATCGCGTTCCATCAGGTCGGAGCGGGTGGCGAGGGCATCGTCGGTCTCGGCATAGCGCCGGTGTGGTATTCCATCAATGGCGTTGTACCGGTCCGCAACGGTGACGACGGATCCATCTTCCGCCGTCATGCGAAGTACCTGGGTACCGAGCTCCGGGAATGGCTCATTACCGGCTGACTCGATCCGTTCGAGAAGAATCTCACCCAGCCCCTCGACCACCGAGATCGTCGGCTTGGCAGGGGCAGCGAATTCGCCGTCGCGGGCGAAATCGAACACGTCGACCACCACGTAGTAGGTGCCGGCATTGAACACCAGCATCACATCCGACCAAGGGTCGCCGGTGTCTTCTTCCTCACCGTCGGAGCGGCTCAGAATCGAGTCCTCGCCGATCTGCTGGGTGCCTTCGACAACCTCACGGTTGCCGGACTTGATGTCATCGTCCGCCATCTCGAACATGAGCGCGGCGTTGGCTTCGGTGTCGAACTCGATGATCGTGAACCAGACTCCCGCCGTCGCGGCGTCCTCGAACCTGCCCCCTTCGATCGGAAGCGAGAGCGGGAGGGTGTACGTTCGCAGGAGCCCCATCTCCTTGATCGCGTCGAGCGCTTCCTCGGGCGAATAACCATCCCGGCGCGCGACCGAGGCGGCGAATTCAGCGGTGGACTGGAGGACACCGTAGTCGGTGCCGTACCCTTCCAGTCCGACGTCTTCGAGATCCTCGGGGGTCAAACCGAGCGCGGCAAGATCGACAGACTGGAACTGCTTTGCCTGGGTTTGTTGTGGCTCACGTAAGATGCCCCCCGCTCCGGCAAGCACCAAGAGCGCGAGCAAGACTTTGAGGGCCATTGGTGTGAATTTCTTCATCGGTGGACTCCTGTGCTGTGTCTGCATGCCGATGTGTAATGCCAGGTCGACGCACAGGTTGTAGGGCGAATTCCTTCCCGCGATCTTCCGAAGGTCTGCCGATGCAAAACCCCTCACCCGATATCGGGTGAGGGGCCCTGTCGAGAGGGAAAGACTGCGCGCCGGGACGCTAAATCAGTTGTGTCGGAACCTCCAGCGGCTCGCAGGGGCTGCCGAGCAGGCAATCGACCTGAGCTTCGACAAGCTCCTCTACCGCCTCGAGGTCAATAGGGTCAGCGCCGTCTAGGGTCAACCGGGCAACGGTGTCGTTGACGAGGACCCAGACTATCGTCCCTTCAAGTTCGGCGCCGCCATACTGTGCTGTGTATGAAGCTGCTATCGAGGCGTCGCCAGGGTCGACCGGAAGACGGATGGGCTCTAACGTTTCGGCGTAACCCTCGGTGGAAAACCGATCGTATGCGACATCGTCTAGCCAATCCTCGGCGGAGGCTTCGGAGTCGAATTGGTAGATCCGGACCGACAAGTGCGGGTCGTGTGGGTCTTCGATGGCCCCTGACCGAATGTCTTGCTCAAGGCCGTAGATGGCAACCGTTCCGTCTTCGTCCATCTGGTCGGCGCGCGTTTCGAGCGATTCGTCTGTCTCCGCGTAGCGGCGTAACGGTGCGCCATCCATCGCCGAGTATCGGTCCCCGACCGTAACGACTGAGCCGGTCCCATCGGTGAGACGGAGTGCCTGGTTCCCGAGCAGCGGCTGCTCCGATCTGTCGGCGGTCTCGATCCGCTCGAGGAGCAGCTCGCCCAGTTGCTCGATCACGTCGATGTCGGGCTCCGTCGGCCGGGACGATTCGTCGTTCCGGGCAATGTCAAACATCGTGATCACGGCATTCAGATGCCCGACGCGGAACTCAAGCGAGAGATCACGCGCAGGGTCCCCTGACTCGGCGTCGTCGGCGTCGGAGCGGCTAATAAACCACTCGTCGCCAAATTCCTTCGAGCCGTCGACCACCTCACGATCGCCGTCCTCGATGTCCTGCTGGGCCAAGCCGAACATCGCGCTCGCGGAGGAATCGCTGTCGTACTCGAAGATGCCGACACTGAGCCCCTCGGTGGCATCGCTGTAAAAATCCTCGGGTTCACTGGGTAGGGCGAGCCGGACGGTATAGCTGCGCAACAGTCCCATGTCCTCAAAGAGTTCGAGGGCTTCCTCGAATTCGATGTCTTGTTGACGGGCGAAGCCTGCCGCGTAGTCCCTCGTGGTCAGGTACTCGCCGTAGTCGTTCCCATAGTCGGAGAGGCCGTGGACCTCTACATCGTCAGGAATCAGGACCATCGCAGCGAGGTCGAGGGGTTGGATCTCTGTTGCCCGGGCTTGTTGGCCGGGAAGAATCCGGCCGGCGGCAAAGAGTGCCAGGGCAATCAGGACCACGCGGACGGTGGTTGAAGTGAATGGCATTTGGGGTCGCGCTCCAGGGTTGATCGATTCCAAGACGACCGCGAGCGGTGCTTGGCAACGTTGTAGAACCGCGACCTTCCCTCGATCTTCCTGCGGTTCCGCACTGTGAAGCCCCCTGCCATGTGCTGGCAGGGGGCTTTGTGTGGGTCGAGTTGACGCTAGAAGCAACCTTTTAGCGGCGCTTCTTCTTGGGCCGGTTCTGCTGGCTGATGCCACGGCGGCGGACGGGAGCGCCCATCCCCATGCCGTTGCCGAGCATACTTGGGTCGATGTTGCCCATGTCGCCGAGAGCGCTGGGATCCATGCCGGCCATTCCGGCCGGTACCTTGCCCTTCTTCGCCATACGGCCGAACTGAGTCATCATCCCCTGCATCTGCTCGAACTGGGATATGAGGGCCTTGACTTCGTTTTGGTTCGACCCACTACCGCGGGCGATGCGCACCCGGCGACTATGGGAACCGTCACTCATCCGCTTACTGTTGAGCACTTCGGGGTGGCGACGCTCGTAGGGTGTCATCGAGTGGATGATCGCCTCGATCGACTTGTAGTCGTCGTCGGAGATCTGTTGCTTAGCCTGGCGGAGCTGGGCGCCGATGCCAGGAATCATTTCCATCAACTGTGATAGCGGGCCCATTTTCTTGATCTTCTGGAGTTGATCCAGGAAGTCTTCGAGATCGAAGGTGCCCTTGACCATCCGGTCCTGGAGTCGTTCCGCTTCCTTTTCGTCTGTCTGCTCCTGGGCGCGTTCGACGAGCGAGACGATGTCGCCCATGCCCAGGATGCGGCCAGCCAGGCGCTCTGGGTAGAACGGCTCCAGGGCATCCAGCTTCTCACCGGTGCCGATGAACTTGATCGGCACGCCGGTGACGGCCCGGATCGAGAGAGCGGCGCCACCCCGGGCGTCGCCGTCCATCTTGGTGAGGACGAGGCCGGTCACGTTCAGGCGGGCGTGGAACTCCTGGGCGACTCCAACGGCTTCCTGGCCGGTCATCGCGTCGGCGACGAGCAGGATCTCGGTGGGTTCGATTCTTGCGCTGATGTTCTCCAATTCCTGCATCAGCGGCTCGTCGATCTGGAGTCGGCCGGCGGTGTCGATGATGACCGGGTTGTAACCGCGCTCGGTGGCATACCGGACGGCGTTCCGGGCGATATCGACCGGGTTCTTGCCCGTCCCTTCCTCGTAGACCGGGATGTTGATCTGGCGGCCGAGGGTCTGGAGCTGGTTGATCGCGGCCGGTCGGTAGACGTCCGCGGCAACCATCAGCGGGTTGCGGCCCTCTTTACGAAGATGGAGGGCAAGCTTGCCGGTGTGGGTCGTCTTGCCGGCGCCGTTCAAGCCGACCATCATCAGGATTTGCGGGGGCCGATCGGGCGCGAGGAGCGGTTCCCGTTCGCGGCCCAGCACGTTGATGAGTTCGTCGTGGACGATGCCGATCGCAGTCTGGGCTGGAGTCAGCGAGGCCAGCACATTTTCGCCGACGGCCTGCTCCTTGACTGCGGCAACGAATTCCTTGGCGACTTTGAAGTTGACGTCCGCCTCGAGGAGCGCTCGGCGGACCTCGCGCATCGCTTCGTCGACGTCGGCTTCGGTCAGGCGGCCCTTGCGGCCCAGCCGGCCGAAGGTTTCATTCAGGCGATCTGTGAGTGATTCGAACATTCAGGATGGTTCCTCCGGTGGGCGTCGCCTGGGCGATGCACCCGGATGGGTACGGGCACGTCGGAGCGAATTATTAGGACGAAGAATAGCGCACCGACCGACGACCATCGGGCCACCTACGCTGGATCGACGATCGCGCCGTAAGCGCCCGCCACGGCGATCGCCTGAGTCAGGTCAATGCGGACGCCATGTAGGTCGAATGACGTCAGGTCGATGCCCTCCAGGTTCGCGCCTCGAAGGTCGGCTCCGCGCAACTGCGCCTGCCCAAGCGTGGCGTTGCTTAAATCGGCGTCGCGCAGGTCGGTCTTGCGCAGGTCGCAACCGTACAGATCGGCGTTGACCAGACGCAGTGACCGGAACTTCCGGTCGGAGAGGACCTGCATGCGGAGATTGACGTAGGACCAGTCGCCGCCGTCGATCACGACCGACCTGAGATCAGCCTGCTCGAAGAGCGATCCGGTCAGCTTGCACTCGACGAACCGTGACTGGAAGAGCTTTGTCATCCGGAAGGAGCAGTTCACGAATGCCGAGCCGGTGTGCTCGGAGAGGTTAAGCCGGGCCGCGGTGAAATCGCAGGAGTCGAAGACGCAGCGGTCGGTGCGGGATTCCCGGAGATCGGCTCCCTGGAAGCGGCAGCGGACGAAGCGGGCATTCCGCCAATCAACCTCGAATAGATCCCTGTCGTCAAACGATTCGTCTTCGAACTGGACGTCGACCAGCTCCTGCATGGGCTCCAACTCGCGCCTGCTCCCCGATTCAGAGTCCCTCGCCCTGTCCGAAGAAGAGGGCATCGACATAGCTCTCGGGCTTGAACTCGGCCAGGTCCGTCGCCTTTTCGCCGGTGCCGATGTACGAGATCGGCGTGCCGATCTCGCGAGCGACCGAGAAGGCGATACCGCCCTTGGAGGTGCCGTCGAGCTTGGCGATCATGATGTCGGTGATCTCGACTGACTCCGAGAACTTCTGCGCCTGAATGAGGCCGTTCTGGCCGGTCGTCGCGTCGATCACGAGCAGCACTTCCTGTGGCGCCGCCGGGACGTGCTTCTGCATGATCGTGCGGAGCTTTTTCAACTCTTCCATCAGGTTGAACTTCGTGTGGAGCCGGCCGGCGGTATCGACGATCAGGACGTCCGCGCCGCGGCTGTGCGCGGCCTGCATGGCGTCGAAGACGACAGCGCCGGGATCGGCGCCTTGCTGATGCTGGATGACCGGCACGCCCAGGCGCTCGCCCCAGACGCCGAGTTGCTCGATGGCGGCAGCGCGGAAGGTGTCACCGGCGGCGACCATGACCGAGCGGCCGAAGTTTTGGTGGTATTTGACCAGCTTGGCGATCGAGGTGGTCTTGCCCACGCCGTTGACGCCAACCACCATGATGACCCAGGGCACGCCGCGCTGCAGGATCTTCACCCGGCGATTGCGGGTTGCCAGTTCGAGCAGCGAGATCATCTCCTCCCGCAGGATTTCGCGGGCCATGCGCGGATCCAAGATCCGATCCTGATTGACCCGCTCCCGAAGTTCTTTGACCAGCTGCTCGCTGACTTCGACGCCGACATCTGCCTGAAGAAGGAGCATCTCCAGTTCTTCATACAGATCGTCATCGAGCACGTTGCGGTCGAACAGGCGGGAGATCTCCGAGAAGACGCCGCGTTGCCGGGTCTTCTCCAGGCTCTGTTCGATCTGGATATCTGGCTCGGCCTTACGCCGAAAGAGTTTCATGATCACGGCGGAATCCCTTGGGTAGTCGACGGCGCGGGCCAATGAGGGTCGCGCGATTGGGCGAAGTGGCCAACTGCCCGCGAGCAGCGTTTGGTGGACATAGAGAAACGCCGCGGTCGCGGCGTTGCGGAAAAGTTTACCACCTGTCTGGGCCTGGACGGCTCAGCAGTCGCAGGGATTCGGTGGTACGATCCGGGGCCGACGGACGAGTGGCGAAAGGGATGGGTCAGGAATGCGGCGCTCTGAACTTGTGCTGGCGGTCTATATCCCGACCGCTCTGCTCTCGTTCGGCCAAGGACTTCTCCTCGCCACCCTCCCGCTCTTCGCCGCAACATACGACGTCTCTTACGGTGTCGTCTCCTTCGTCGTCGGGGCAGCCGCCCTGGGTACGCTCCTCACCGATGTTCCCGCCGGCGCATTCCTGTCCAAGATTGGGCTGCGCAGGGCGATGCTCGGCGGCTCGTTCCTCGTCTCGGCGTCGACGATCCTCCTGGTGTTTGATTTACCGCTTCAAGTCGTCATCGGCCTACGCGTCATCGCCGGCGTTGGAACCGCAATTTGGGGGCTGTCACGCCACGCCTATATTGCGGCAGCGATACCGGTTGCGATGCGCGGCCGGGCGGTGTCGGTCTTTGGTGGCATCAACCGAATCGGAGTGCTCGGCGGGCCCGCTATCGGCGGCATCCTGGGCGAGGCTTTCGGCCTCCAGTCGGTTTTTGTTGTGTCCGGCTTGATGTCAGCGGCAGCGCTGGTGCTTTCATTTTTCGTCGTGAAGGTTGGCAGCGAAAAAGCCTCAACGAATACGCGCCGTACTCGGTGGTCTATGGTGGGCCGCCTCTTCCGGACGAATGGTCGCGATCTCGCTGCCGCGTCGGTGGCTCAGGTCTTCGCCCAGATGATCCGGGCAGGGCGCCAGCTCATCATCCCGCTCTATGGCAAAGAGGTCATCGGTCTGGATTTGGCTCAGATTGGCCTCATCATGACGCTGGCAACGGTGCTGGACGTCGCCATGTTCGTGCCGGCCGGCGTGCTGATGGACCGCTTTGGCCGCAAGGTCGCGGCGGTTCCGAGCTTCGCCGTGATGGCGATCGGTGTCGGGTTGATTCCGTTCGCATCGGACTACGCCGGACTGATGCTCGCCGCGATGGTGATCGGATTCGGCAATGGGCTTGGCTCCGGCACGATGATGACGCTTGGCGCCGATCTGGCGCCGCCGGAGGCCGCCGGCGAGTTCCTGGGACTCTGGCGCCTTGTCGGAGACGCCGGCGCAGTCGGCGGGCCCTTAGTGGTCGGCATCATGGCAGCCACGTTCGGCCTCGAAGGCAGTGCGTATGCTCTAGCGGTCATCGGCGCGGCCGCCGCCCTCACCCTTGCCCTGCTCGTCCGCGAAACCCGTCAATCTCCCCTCGACCTACCGGCCCCGGCATGACCCCCTTGCGCATCCCCCAGATCGCGCTAACCTGCTCTCACGTCTCACGTCTCACGTCTCACGTCTCACGTCTCACGTCTCACGTCTCTCGGATGGAGGAAAGCGTGCCTATCGTGTTCGGGGCGATCGCGCCACATGGATTTCCAATCATTCCCGAGCTGAGCGATGACGCCGAGGGCGGTCTGGCTACCCGCGAGGCGATGATCGAGCTGGGTCGCCGGGCGAAGGAGGCGGGGGTCGAGGCGATCGTGATCGCCGGACCGCATTTCTTCCGGGTCCACGACCACATCTTTCTGGCCGATGTCGCCCGCGGGGCCGGCACCCTCTTTTGGGGCGGCAAGAAGGTCGAGATGAACGTCCCGGTCGACCTCGACCTTACGGACGGAATCGCCGCGGCCGCCAAGGCTCGCGGCGTGCCGATCGCGTTGGGCGGATACGCCGGCAACCGCCGCTACCAGGCCGTGATTCCAATCGACTGGGGCATGATGACCCCCCTGTGGTTCCTTGGCCACGACCGAAATCTGGAAGGCAAGGGCGATGTCCTGGCCAAGCCGCCGGCCGACGACATCGGTCCGCCGGCGATCCTGGTCTCGCCCTCGCGGACGATGCCTCGCGACTATCTGGTCGAGTTCGGGAAGGCCGTGGCACAGGCGGCAGAGAAGGATGGCCGCCGGATCGCCTTCGTCGCCTCATGCGATTGGGGCCACTGCCACCGGGAAGACGGTCCATACGGTTACAATCCCGCGTCTGCCCAGGTGGACGCCGAGGTGGTTGCGGCGGTGAAAGCCAACGACCTGCATAGCCTGATGTCGATTACCGATGAGCGCTCAACTGAAGCAGCCATCGACGGGCTTTGGCAGACGCTGATGCTGGCGGGCGTGCTCGACGAAGTACCGATGGACGTCGATTTCCTCTGCTACGAGGCCCCGACGTACTACGGGATGATCGTCGCCTCGTACGCCCCGTCGAAGACCGTCTAAGGCGTTGGCGACGGCGGAGCGGTCCAGCAGCGGGACGGGCACTGCCCCATATCGGTTTACCATCAAGGAAATGGCGCCGGACGAGCGGCCCCGCGAGCGCCTACGCTTGCGAGGCGCTGCATCGCTCAGCACCAGCGAGCTCCTGGCGATCTTGCTCAACACTGGTTTGAAGGGCGAGCCGGTCACGGACCTCGCCCAGCGGCTCCTCCGCGACCATGGCGGCCTGACCGGTCTGATGCGCATGGATGTGGTCGAATTGGCCCAAATCCGGGGTCTGGGCGAAGCCAAGGCGGCGAAGCTGAAAGCGGCCCTCGAAGTCGGAGTCCGCCTCGCGGCCCTTGGACCCGAACAGCGGCTCCAGATCTCGTCTCCGGATGACGTCGTCAACCTGATCGGCATCGAGATGGCCGCCCTCGACCAGGAACAGCTCAGAGCGGTGTTGCTGGATACCAAGCATCGGGTTCTGGCAATCCGTACCGTTTACCAGGGAAGCGTCAATCAGGCCCAGGTCCGGATCGCTGAGGTCTTCCGCGATGCGATCCGGCACAACGCGGTTGCGATCGTGGCGGTGCACAACCATCCGTCCGGTGATCCGACGCCGTCGAGTGCGGATGTCACCCTCACCGCCGAACTCGTAAAGGCCGGCACCCTGCTCGACGTGGAGCTGCTGGATCACCTGATCGTTGGACAGGGCCGCCATGTTTCCCTTCGACGACTTGGGCTCGGTTTCGCATCAGCACGCTAACAAGAACGGGGAGAAGGAGAGCCGCGATGGAGCAGAGCTATGGCTTCGGGGTTGCAGGCGGGCTCGATCCCGACATCGTGCGCACAATTGCCAAGCAGGCAGAAACCCTCGGATACACCACGTTCTGGGCGAACGACACTCCGCGCGGTGATGGACTCGCGACTCTTGCGGTCGCCGCATCTGTCACGTCCACCATTCGGCTCGGCGTCGGCGTGATCCCGCTCGATCGGCGCAACGCGGACAACATCATTGCCAGCGTCCGTGATCTCGGCTTGCCCTTTGACCGCCTGACCCTTGGGGTCGGCTCAGGCGGCGTGACGGGTGGACTGGCGATCGTTCGCGAGGGTGCGGTGGCGGTCCGGGAATCGACGGGCGCCCGGGTGGTCATCGGGGCGCTGGGTCCACGCATGACCGCTCTGTCGGGAGAGGTCGTCGATGGGGTGCTGCTCAACTGGCTGACGCCCGGTCAGGCGGAGCGATCGGGAGCCATCGTGAGGGAGGCCGCCCGCGATGCCGGCCGTCCCGAGCCGTGGCTCTATGGGTATGTCCGCACATCCCTTGGAGCGGCGGCGAAAGAGCGGCTCGCGGCCGAAGCGCAGCGATACGCGGGCTATCCCGCCTATGCGGCCCATTTCGCACGGATGGGCGTCGAGGCAATCGACACGGCCGTGCTCGGGGACGACCCCGGGTCCATCCGGGATGGCCTGGCGCCGTTTGCTGCCGTGCTCGACGAGACGGTTGTTCGCGCCATCACTGCCTCGGAATCAGTCGAGGCGTACGAGGAACTCCTTCGGGCTGCGGCTCCTCATTGACGTGGCGCCCTATCTCGACGGCCTCCTTGGGGCGAGGGATGTCTCGTCCTACGATCGCACATCCGAGGTGATTCAGCTGCTCCATGCTTTTAGGCCACGTCCAGACCGAGTTCTGCACCGAGCCGGGCGAACTCCTCGTCGAACTCGGCGAGGAGTGCCGCTTTGCGTTCTTCCGGCAGGAAAGACGACGTTACCCCGTTTCGAGACAGGCGCGCCAATCCGGCCGCGTCGTAGCCGAACGTCCGGGCGAGGAACCGGTACTCATCGTTGAGCGTCGTTCCGAACATCGGCGGGTCATCGGAGTTGACGGTGACCAGGACCCCTGCGGCGTCAAGCGCGGCAAATGGGTGGGCATCGGCTTGTTCGACGACCCTTGTGCGCAAGTTGCTGACAGGGCAGACCTCTAGCGGCACTTGCGAGGCGGCAAGATACTGGATCAGGGCGGGGTCCTTGGTCGCCGCCACCCCGTGACCGATCCGCTCCGCGCCTAAATCGCGCAGCGAACTCCAGATGAAGTCAGGGCCGGTCGATTCGCCCGCGTGGGCCACCACATGCAGTCCGGCGGACCGAGCTGCCTCGAAATCGGCGACGAAGAGTTCCGGCGGACCTTCGGCTTCGAACCCGCCCAGGCCTAGGGCGATGACTCCGTCCGAATCGGGCAACCCGGAGATCCATTCCACCGTCTGGGTGACTGAGGCTGGACCGATCTCCGCGTCGCGGACGCCGTCCGCAATCCAGCGCATCTCAGCCCCAAAATCGGCGAAGGCTCGGGCTCTGCCCTCGTTCATTCCGTCCAGTTGGTCGCGGAATGAGATCTTGCGCTTGCGCTGGTTCGGTTCGGGGTTGAAGTGGATCTCCAGGTACCGCGTGTTCTGGCGAGCGGCCTCCGCTCCGACCTCATAGGCGATGCGGGCGAAGTCCTCCGGAGCGCGGAGGCAGAAACACGATGCCATGTAGATGTCGACAAAATGGGCAAAGTCGCGGAACTGATAGAAGGCGGCCAGGGATGCGTCGTCATGGATCGGGAGATCGAGGTCGTATTTCCGGGCCAGATCGCGAAGCGTCCGCGGGAGGACGCTGCCCTCGAGATGCAAGTGGATTTCGACCTTCGGCATCCGGGCGATGAACTGGTCGAGTGCATCAGGAAGTCCTGCATCGAGATCGTCGTGTGTACGCATCGATGTGGACGATAACGGTGTGGACATGAGTGCCTGCCTCAGCGTGCGTGTGCCAATGGCCTGATCGGTGCTCGGTGGCACGCGGAACGAATACACGGGATCATACGCGGGAACCGCAGATCAACCCCGCCACAGCAGGTCATGGGAGTTAAGCATGCGTTCGCGTCTTCAAGACCGCGTGCGGCGAGACGACATTCGTGGTTGGGACCGTTCCACGGCGGCGGCGGTCACCGCCCGTGAGCGGGCGATCGAGTGGGCGAGAGAGGTCGCCACCGACCCGACCGCCGTCTATCTCGATACCGAAACCACCGGGCTCGATGGCCAGGCGGAAATCGTCGATATCGCGGTGATTGCCGGCAACGGCGAAGTCCTGCTCGACACGTTGGTCCGGCCGGTTCGCTCGATCCCGCTCGTCGCCAGCGGCGTGCACGGCATTCGCGACGCCGATGTTGTCGGTGCGCCGACCTGGGAAGCCGTCTTCCACGAGTTCGGCCGCGTGATCGAGGGCCGGCGCGTCATCGTCTACAACGCCGACTTTGATCGCCGGATCGTTACCCAGTGTTGTTCGCGGCACGCCCTCGCGTCCCCTGAGCTCACCTGGCAATGTGCGATGCGGGCCTATGCCGAGTTCTGCGCCGAGCCTGGGCAGAATGGCGGTTTCAAGTGGCACCGCCTCGACCGAGCCGCCAGCCGTTTTGGCGTCTCACCTGGTGGCCACCGTGCCTTGGCCGACGCGATCGTGTGCCGATCCGTGGTCCTTGGCATGGCTCAACTTGGCACCGAGGTCGCTGGGGTGGAGGACGATATCCTCTGGTAGATCCGCTACGAGTTTGACTCGATATCGTCCTTGGCCGGCTTGGCCGGCTCGGCTCGCTGGAGGAGTCTCAGGCTCCTCCGAAGGCGTCGGTAGTGAAGTCGCCGCGATCTCGCCGTCCGGCCAGATGTGCGGCCCGGTGTGGGCACCATCGCAGAAGAGGATCGCACTCGGGCGACGATCCACTTCGATTACCCGCAACGTAGCAAGATTTGACCGGGAATGAACTGGCCATGTGTCTGGCATCTCGTGGTGGTATGCCGCGCAGGTGCAGCGTTCAACGGCGTCGCCGAAGCCGTAGATGCCGCGCCGGTCGCCGCCTTCTTTTCGCCGGCGCCGGCCGTCACGGCCCTCCTGCTGATGCGCGGAGGAGCCGCCGCGGTTCTTCCCCCGATTGCCGCCTCCACCGCCTGCCTCGTTTGGGCTTGAACGAGGCGCGCCACCGGACGCTCGACTCCCCTGGTCCCGGCTCTGATTCTGGCGCTGACCCCGGCCCGCCTGCCGGGAGGAGCGGGTTACGTCGTGGCGGGGCTGGTCCGGATCGCGCGATTCCTGGCGGACCTGCTCGTTCTGGGAGTCCATCGCTGTTGTTCTTCTCGCTCGACGATCCGGCCGGGCCAGCGTTTTGCCGCCCGAAATCCCGGCAAAAAAGGGATTGCATGGGCCCTATGGTACAATCCCGGGCCGTGTCGGCACGCGACTCCACCGCACAAACACGATTCGTGGTGCCTAATATAGACCGGCCGTGCCCTGCGGCGGCCTTCCCCGATCTTGGATCGGAGTGAACATTCGTGGTCAAACAGATCGGGATTGATCTCGGGACGGCGAATGTCCTCGTCTACATGCGTGGTCGAGGAATCGTCATCAACGAACCATCCGTCGTGGCCATCTCGGCGAAAGATGGAAAAGTCAAAGCCGTCGGCCTTGAAGCCCGCAACATGCTCGGACGGGAGCCGCGCGACACAATCGAGGTCGTCCGCCCGATGCGAGACGGCGTGATCGCCGATTACGTCGTCACCCAGGAGATGCTCAAATACTTCATCTCCAAGGCGGCCGGGCGGTTCTCGTTGGTCCGGCCCGGAGGTGATGATCTGCGTGCCCGCCGGCGTGACCGGCGTCGAACGTCGTGCCGTGCGCGACGCCGCCCTGGCGGCGGGTGCCCGCCGGGCATTTCTGATCAGCGAGCCCCTGGCGGCCGCAATCGGCGCCCGGGTTCCGGTTGCCGACCCGTCTGGGAATATGATCATCGACATCGGCGGCGGTACCACCGAGGTAGCAGTTATCTCCCTGAACGGCATCGTCGTTGCTCGCTCGCTGCGGGTTGGCGGCAACCGCTTCGATGAGGCCATCTCGAACTACATCAAGCGCCGCTACAACCTCCGGATCGGTGAGCGCACCGCAGAAGAGGTCAAAATTGCGATCGGCAGCGCGATGCCGGTCGAGAACGACGACAGCATGGAGGTTCGCGGCCGCGACGAAGTCGCCGGCTTGCCGCGAACGGTCCAGATCCACGCGAACGAAGTGACAGACGCGATCACCGAGCCGCTGGAAGCAATCATCGGCGCGGTCCGCGCCGTTCTCGAGGACACGCCGCCGGAGCTCTCGTCCGACATCATCGACAAAGGGATGATCCTCACCGGCGGAGGCGCCATGCTCAGAGCCCTGCCGGATCTCCTGACAGAGGTAACCGGCGTTCCTTGCTACGTCGCCGACGATCCTCTCTCATGCGTGGCGGTCGGGACCGGACTTGCCCTGGAACACATGGACATCCTGCGCGATAGCCTCGAGGAGCCGTAGGCGACCGGCACAACTGGGCGATGTAGCTACTGCGTCGACAATCGGATATAACTTCTGCGTCTCGAAGTCACGCGACTCCCGACTTGCGATTCTGGCTTCAACGGCCTCCCGCCGGAGTAAACCTCGCAGGAGCGTGCGTCATCGACCAGGAATTGCCGACCCCTGTATCCTCTCCGTCTTTTCCTCTGGACCCGGAACGATCGTGGCCTCCACGATCTCGAGGACCTGGCTGGTTGCGACATGTCGCGCTCGCCGTGCTGTTGCTCGCGCTGCTCGGCGCGTGCGGCCCACTGGGCGACGACGACGATGACGAAGATCCGACCGCGACCGCGGCGGTTCCCGCGGGAGACGCACCGACCGCCGGGGTGACTGCGAGCACCCCAGCAGCAACGCCCGTCGCCACTCCCCGTGCTCAGGACGCACCCGGTACGCCACGGCCTGGCGTTGCCCCCACCAGCACGCCCGAAACGGACGACGAATCTGGAAGATGTCGGCGGCACTCCTGTTGCCGATGACGAGGTCACGGAGGAGGCGACCGGCGGAACTCCAGAGGCAGACGAGGCAGAGGCTGAACCTACTGAGGAGGAAGTGCCGGATCCGACGACCGTGGTTGTCGACGACTGCGAAGAGCCGGACGAACTGCCCGAAAGGACGGGGCGGCAAAACCGCATCGTCGCGGAGGATGGTTTGCGGCTCCGCGCCGGTCCGGGAACTTCATGCGACGAGATCACCTCACTGGCGCTCGAAACACCTGTGCGCGTCCTCAGCGGCGTGGTGGAAGCCGAAGGCGACGACATCGAATGGGTCAAAGTCGATGTCGACGGCACCGAAGGGTGGGTTGCCGCCGAATTCCTCGAAAATCCGCCCTCCGACTAGTTCGTTTGGGCCTGACTTCTGACAGCGCAGATCGACCCTCGAAAGGGTTGGCCCAGGCATTGCGGTGAAACCTAAATCCGTTCGCCGGACGTGGCGGTCTCGTTGTGCTGCGCGTCCTCTATGACTCATCGGAGCAATTGGAGCCAGCCTCATGCGTCCAACTCGGGTAAGCGGCGTTCTCGCCCACCCAACGTCGTTCCCGGGGGCCCACGGGATCGGGGACCTCGGCACCGAGGCATATCGATTCATCGATTGGTTGGCCTTGGCCAGCCAGCAACTCTGGCAGGTAATGCCGCTCGGGCCGACCGGCTACGGCGACTCACCGTATGCCGCGCTCTCCGCGTTTGCCGGGAATCCGCTGCTCATTTCCCTGCATCGCCTCCAGTCCGAGGGCTTGCTCGACGACGGTGACATGGCTGCATACCCGACGCTCGACGGCTGGCAGGTGGAGTACGGCGCGATCATCGGGCACAAGACGGACCTCCTGCGCCGGGCCTTTGATCGATTCCGACGAGGCGCGGCCGCGTCACAACGGGGCGAGTTCCAGTCGTTCTGCGACCGAGAGGGTGGTTGGCTGGATGACTACGCGCTCTTCATGGCGGCTAAGGACGCCCATGGGGGGAGTCCGTGGCCGGAATGGCCGGCGGACCTCCGCCGTCGTGAACCCACCGCTATTGCGGAATGGACCAACCGACTGGAAGCGGACATTCGCTATTACAAGTTCAGCCAGTTCCACTTTGCGCGGCAATGGTCGGATGTGCGCCGGTATGCCAACGAGAAGGGTGTTCAGATCGTCGGCGACATCCCCATCTTCGTCGCCCATGACAGTGTCGATGTCTGGGCCAATCAGCCGCTCTTCCGGCTCGACGAGAGTGGCTGTCCGGCTGTCGTGGCCGGCGTGCCTCCCGATCCATTCGCGGCGACCGGCCAACTCTGGGGAAATCCCGTTTTCAACTGGCCCGCGATGGCAGCCGATGGCTATGCCTGGTGGGTCGCCAGGATGCGGGCTCTGCTCAGCTTGGTCGATGTCATCAGGATCGACCATTTCCGCGGCTTTGCGGCGGCCTGGGTGATTCCGGCGGGCGATGAAACGGCGGCCGGGGGTCGCTGGGAAGCCGGACCGGGAAAGGCGTTCTTTGACGCATTGAGAGCTGCCGTCGGCGATGTTGAGATCATCGTCGAGGACCTCGGGGTGATCACTCCGGATGTCATCGCGCTCCGGGAAGAACTCGGACTTCCCGGCATGAAAGTGCTCCAGTTCGCATTCGGCGAAGACGCAGACAACCCCTATCTACCCCACAACTACGAGCGCAAAGATGTGGTCTACACCGCTACGCACGATAATCAAACGACGGTGGGCTGGTTTGCCTCGCTGCCGCCCGAGACGCGGACCGCTGTACAGCGCTACATCGGCACCGACGGCAGCGATATTGCCTGGGATCTGATTCGATTGGCGCTCTCGTCTGTTGCGGACATCGCCATCATCTCCCTCCAGGACGCGATGCGGCTGGGGGATGAAGCCAGGATGAACACACCCGGCCGTCCAGGGGGTAACTGGACGTGGCGCTACCTGCCCCATCAGTTACACGATGGTCTGGCGGCCGGACTGGGTGAGCTGGCTACGACCTACGGACGGCGTCGTCGAGCCGACCCCGATCGGGGCGGCAATCCCTACGATTACACGGTTCCCGGGACATCTCATCCACTGTACTGATGATTGCGTGTAAATCGAAGGAGCTACACCAATGTCGAAGAAGGGCGCGTTCACGTTCGTCCTGCATAGCCACCTTCCATACGCGCGGCAGGCCGGAATGTGGCCCCACGGCGAAGAGTGGGTTCACGAGGCCATCGCCGAGACGTACATCCCGCTTCTCAATGCCCTTCACGATCTGGAAGATGAGGGAGTCGAGTTTCAACTCACCATCGGCATCACGCCGATTCTGGCGGAGCAACTCGCCGATCAACTCATCATCGAACACTTTCTGACCTACGCTGCCGAACGGGCGGCACGCGCCGCCGCCGATATCGACCGGTTCGACGCCGAAGGCGACGCGACCATGCGCGAGCTCGCCATCTTCTATCACCACTGGTACGGGAACATCCTTGGGAGCTTCGAAGACCGCTACAAGCGGGATCTCCTCGGCGCCTTCAAAGGTCTCCAGGATCGTGGCCGGATCGAGATCGCGACCTGCGCGGCGACGCACGGGTACCTCCCGCTGATGAACCGGGACTCAACGATCTACGGTCAGATCAAGACCGGCGTCGACGCCTACAAGCAGCACTTCGGCCGCGGCCCAAGGGCAATCTGGCTGCCCGAGTGTGCCTACCGTCCTGCCATCGTGGAGCAGAGTGAGAACGGCGACGTCCGGCGCCCCGGCCTCGAGAGCTTCCTGGCCGAGCGAGGAATCCGAGTCTTCTTCAGCGAGACACACACTGTCGAAGGCGGCCGCCCCGTCGGCAAGGCCGCTGGAGACGCCCTGGGGCTCTACGGGAATGTGCCGCGCCGGTACGCCGTCCCGTTGACTCCCGAGGAGCAGACCGAACCCGGGACGACCTTCCAGCCCTACTGGGTGGGCGACGCCCCAGGCCAGGTCGCGGTGCTGGGCCGCAACAACCGAACGGGCATGCAAGTGTGGTCGGGCGAGCACGGCTACCCTGGAGATTTCGTCTATCGAGAGTTCCACCGTAAGGACGCGGTTTCGGGAATGCAGTACTGGCGGATCGGTGGTCGGGAAGTCGACCTGGGTGAAAAGCCGCCGTACGACCCGGTGGTCGCCAAGAATCGAACCGGCGACCATGCCTCTCACTTCAGCCATCTCGTCGAAGAGCAACTCGGAAACTACTTCGACCAGTCCGGCAAGGTCGGCGTAATCTCGGCCGCATTTGACACGGAACTCTTCGGACACTGGTGGTTCGAAGGTGTTGACTGGCTGAAGCAGGTTCTGCGCAACCTGGCGGCAATCGACAGTGTGAAGCTGACCACCGCTAGCCAGATCATCGAGGAAGAGACGCCCGAACGGGTGATGATCCTGCCCGAATCGAGCTGGGGCTCAGGCGGGAGCCACTTCACCTGGCTGAACGATGACACCGCCTGGATGTGGCCACTTATCCACGCGGCGGAAAGCAGAATGGAAGCGATTGTCGCGGCGAATCCGGAACCAGCGGGAGATCGAGCAGAGCTCCTCAAACAGATCGCCCGCGAGCTCCTCCTCGCCGAAAGTAGTGACTGGCCGTTCCTGGTAACGACCGGTCAGGCCAAGGAGTACGCCACGTTGCGCTTCAACGAGCACCTGCTCAGGTTCAACCAGCTTGCCGACATGGCCGAAGGTGGCGAATCGATGGATGCCGCCGGGCACGAGATGCTGTCCAGCCTCAACGAGCGTGACAACCCGTTCCCGAACATTGACTACCGGGTCTTCGCGGCCCGGCAGGGCCATGCGGAGGACAACTCGACGGCGTAAGGTCGGTGGCGAACGCCGGCCCGCCATTTGCAGGCCCGGCCCAAACTTTTTCGGCCATCAGGCTTCGGCGGTGAGTAGCGCTTCGAGCGGCAGCGGCAGCCAATCGGGGCGATTGTTGATCTCGTAATTGACTTCGTAGATGGCTTTGTCGAGCGACCAGGCCGCCAGGGCCGTCGTGAAATCGGCCTCGTTCGCTGGGAGGAAGGTTGTGCCTCGCTCGACTGTTTCGGACCGGTAGCCGCTCAAGAATGCTGATCTGGCCCCCTGCTCCCATTCCATGAGCCGGGAGGCGGCCACATGATCAGGAATGTCCGCCGGCCTTGCGCGGAGAGCCGCGAACCGTGCGTAGGAGAGCGATCGGAGCATTCCCGCGACGTCCTTCAAGGGAGATGTCTTGGCGCGTCGCTCGTTCATCGGGCGGGATGGTTCGCCCTCGAAGTCGAGGATGACGAAATCGCGGTCCAGGGTCACGAGCACCTGCCCCAGATGGTAGTCGCCGTGGACGCGAATCTTGTCGACGTTTTCCAAGCGACGGAAACCCTGGATTCTGCGAGTGATGGCCGGAGAATCGACCGATATGCTGGCGAGTCGATCGCGCCAGGCCGAAGGCAGCTGGTCGCTTCGCTCCCGAACCAGGTTGATCGTCCGCGCTATCGATTGTTCGAGCGCAGAACTCCAGCCTTTGGCATCGACGCCGGTTATCGGCTCGGCCGCAAACGCAGGATCGTGGGCAGGCGAAGCCAGGGCCCGGTGAAGCTCACCAGTGCGGACGCCGAGGAGACGGTACGGCTCGATCGCCTCCGTGATCGTGCCTCCAAGTAACATATCCCTCAAGGTCGAAAGGGTGAATGTCCAGGCGTCACTGCAGTTTGGGATGAACGGCAAGATCATCCCGATCGAGTAGGACGATCCCTCGGTGGTTTCGTACGAGAGGTCTCCCAGCAGCTCCGGAAAATTCCGGAACTCGGCCTGGCTGGAGAGAAAGCGGCTGATCTCGATGTCCGGGTTCAGGCCGGGGCGCAGTTTGCGGAAGACCTTGGCAAGCAGATCGGTGCCGAAGATCACGGCAGAGTTGCTTTGCTCGGCACCGGACACTCGAGAAGTGACCGTACGGAGAGCGGCCCGCGTGGCACCGTACCCAGGGCCTGGGCGCCAGACGACTTGCCCTTCGCTCCCAGCAGTACGGTCCGTTGACGTCTCCGGATCGAGCAGCCAGTGATGGAACGATGGCTGTGCGATCGCGTCGTCCAGCAGAAAGGACTGGTCGTCGGCGAATCTCGAGCCGGGCAAGTGATTGCGCGTTGGCGGTTCCGCTGGGAAGGATCGTGAGCGGAACGAAGTAGCGCTCACGGCCACCGTCCCCAAATGCGATGTCAACCATCGTGAGGGCAAGCGGATAGGGTTCATTGCCCGGTGGTTCGGCGAAACAGACTGAGACGAGCGACGTCGCGGTAATGCGGCGTGCCTTGTCGCCGAACCAGCGATGCCGGGGAAAGAACGTCGGGCCGCCCGTCGCTACCGCCCGGCGGATCGCCTCGACTCCGCCGGGCGATTCTCCGACTGCGAGCTGGATGGTCGCGATGCCTCCTCCGATCCCGCCCGTGCTCATTACCGGTCCCCTTCCGGAGCCTCCAGCCTGAACCAGTAGAAGGCGTGCGGGCCGAGTGTCAGGAAGTAGGGGAGTTCACCGATGGCAGGGAAAGGGGTCTCCCCGATCAGCTCCGTCGGCCGCCATCCGTCGAAGCGCGACAGGTCGAGCTCGGCGTATTGGACGAATCGGGAGAGGTTGACGACGCAGAGCAGGGTCTCGCTCTCGTACTGGCGAACGTAGGGTAGGACCTTGAGGTTGGACGGGTGGAGGAACTCCAGTGTTCCGCGGCTCATCGCCTTGTAGCGCTTTCGCACCGCGAACATTCGCTTCATCCAGTTGAGCAAGGATGTCGGCGTGCGCTGCTGGGCCTCGACGTTGACCGATTGATAGCCGTAGACGGGGTCCATGATCACTGGGGAATAGAGCCGGGCCCAATCCGCTCGGGAGAATCCGGCGTTGCGGTCACCGTTCCACTGCATGGGGGTGCGAACGCCGTTGCGATCGCCGAGGTAGATGTTGTCTCCCATGCCGATCTCGTCGCCGTAGTAGAGCACCGGGGTGCCGGGCATCGAGAGCAGGAGCGAGGTCATCATCTCGATCTGGCGACGGCCGTTGTCGAGCAGCGGCGCCAGTCTGCGGCGGATGCCGAGGTTGAGACGCATCCGCGGGTCACGGGCGTACTCGTAGTACATGTAGTCCCGCTCGGCGTCGGTGACCATCTCCAAAGTCAGTTCGTCATGGTTGCGCAGGAAGATGGCCCATTGGCAGCCATCCGGGATAGGCGGAGTCTGCTGCATGATTTCGACGATGGGGGTGCGGGTTTCCTGGCGCATAGCCATGAACATGCGGGGCATGAGCGGGAAGTGGAAGGCCATGTGGAACTCGGGATCTTCCTCCGTTCCGAAGTACTGGATCACCTCGGATGGCCACTGATTGGCTTCGGCCAGAAGCACCTTCCCGGGGTACTCTTCGTCAACCATTTTCCGCAGAGCCCGAAGGAATCCATGGGTTTCCGGCAGGTTCTCCCCGTTGGTGCCATCGCGCTCGTAGAGGTACGGCACCGCGTCGCACCGGAAGCCATCCAGCCCGAGATCGAGCCAGAAGCGCACGACGTTGAACATCTCCTCCCAGACCTTGGGGTTGTCATAATTTAGGTCTGGCTGATGGGAGAAGAATCGGTGCCAGTAGAACTGGCCGGCGATTTGGTCGTAGGACCAATTCGACACTTCGGTATCGATAAAGATGATTCGGACTTCAGGATACTGGGAGGGATCGTCGCTCCAAACGTAATAGTCTCGCTTCGGCGAATTCGGATCCTGGCGAGCTTCCTGGAACCACGGATGTTGATCCGAGGTGTGGTTCATCACCATATCGGCGACGACCCTCAGGCCCTTAGAGTGAGCGGCCTCGAGGAAGGCCTTGAAGTCATCGAGCGTGCCGTAATCGGCGTGGATGTCGAGGAATCCCGCGATGTCGTAGCCGTCGTCGTTCAAAGGCGACGGGTACATCGGGAGCAGCCAGATGCAGTCGACGCCGAGATCGCGGATGTAGTCCAGCCGCTCGGTCATCCCGCGGAAGTCACCTATCCCGTCGCCGGAAGCATCCTGAAACGATTTGACGGGCGCCTCGTAGATCAGGGCGTCCTTGTACCAGAGGGCGTCGGTGGACCTTGCATCGTCGCTGGGCGAACTGTTCGACATCGCCTGCTCACTCCACACACTAAACGGCGGCGGGACATCCACCTGCTACCTGGGGCGTTGGCGTACGCTGGCCAACAAGAGGCGATCGTCACCAGCCAATGTCGGGCTATTGAGCGAAATCGCGCGAACTGAGCCGGGTTCGCCAGGTGACTCTCGGCGCGCGATTGTAGCCGTTGTTCGCGAACTAGAAACACGGTTCCGCGTAGGAGATATGAGGGAACCGTTCGATTGAGTAGAACCTGGCCGGTTCATCACGCGGATCCAGCCGAGTCCATTGGGTGCCGCCAGTCCAGATAAAGGTGTCTCCGGTCATGAGGTCGGTGGCCCGGTACTGCTCATCGGCTCCAATGCCGAACTGATCGATCGGGAGATGGAAGTGCGTCTCGTGAGCCTGAAACGGGTCCATATTGACGACGGCGATGACGATATCGGAGTTGTCCGAGGTCGCCTTGCCGTACACGATCACGTTGTCATCGTCAGCCCAGTAGAATCGCAGATTGGTGTACTCCTGGAGGGCGGGATGATCGCGCCGCATCTGGTTGAGTGCGGCAATGTACGCCGAAATGTTGCCCGGACGGTCCCAGTCCCAGACCTTGTACTCGTACTTCTCCGAATGGAGGTACTCCTCTTTGCCGGGAACGGGCGTGTTCTCACAGAGTTCATATCCGGAGTAGATGCCGTAGACCGAAGACAACGTTGACGCCAGCGCCACGCGCATCTTGAACGCTGGCCGGCCGCCCTCCTGCAAGATCGTGGGCAGGATGTCGTGGGTATTTGTGAAGAGGTTGCCGCGCATGTATTCGGCGACGTCGGTCTGGGTCAGCTCGGTCAAGTATTCGGTCAGCTCGCGCTTGAAATTGCGCCAGGTGAAATAGGTATAGGACTGCGAGAACCCGACCTTGGCCAGCGCCTTCATCACCTTCGGCCGGGTGAAGGCCTCCGACAGGAAGATGACGTCGGGGTGCTGGGCATGTATCTCCCCGATGATCCATTCCCAGAAGATCGTCGGCTTCGTGTGCGGGTTGTCCACCCGAAGCGATTTAACCCCCAGATCGATCCAGTGGAGCAGGACGCGCTTTAGCTCCTCCCACAGCTCGCGCCAGGTCTCGCCGGAAAAGCTGATCGGATAGATGTCCTGGTACTTCTTCGGCGGGTTCTCCGCATACTTGATCGTTCCGTCTGGTCGGATATTGAACCATTCGGGGTGGTCCTTCGCCCACGGGTGATCCGGAGAGGTCTGGATGGCGACATCGAGGGCGATCTCCATACCGTGGGCGGCCGCGGCGTCGACCAATCGGCGAAAATCCTCTTCGGTCCCCAGGTCTGGATGGATCGCGTCATGGCCTCCGAGTTCGCTGCCGATGCCGTACGGCACACCAGGGTCGTCAGGTCCGGCGACCAGGCTGTTGTTTGGACCTTTACGGTTGGTCGTTCCAATCGGGTGGATTGGAGTGAAGTAGAGGACGTCGAACCCCATCTGCTGGATCCGCGGCAACTGGGCGATGACGTCGTCGAAGGTCGCGCTTTTGCCGGGGATGGTCCCGGCCGAGCGTGGGAACATCGAGTACCAGGCGGCGTAGCGAGCCGCCACGCGGTCGACGATGACGGTCAGGATCTCGGACGTGGCCGCAGTCTCTCGGGACCGGTTGCGCCGCATGACAGTCGCGAGGGACGCACTCAGGAGGGTTGCGACGGCGTCTGCCTGATTCGATGCGCGCTCCGCGAGGTCCCGTTCTCGGCTGAGGATGGCCCTGTCCGCGTCGCCGGCTCGCACGGCGGCCTGATCGATGAGCGCACGGCCTTCGATCAACTCACTAGAGACGTCGATTTGGGCTTCCATCTTCTTCGCGATTTCGTCGCGCCACGACTCGAAGGGGTCCGGCACGGCTTCGATCCTGTATTCGTAACGGGCGTTCTCGGTCAGTTCGATTGTGGCTCCCCAACGATCGTTGTCGATGTAGGTCATATCGACTTCGGACCAAGCAACATGGCCCTGAAGCCGGTATTGCAGCACCGCCGCGATCTTGTCGTGCCCTTCGCGAAAGATGTCGGCGGTGACGGAGAGCCGGTCGCCGACCTCGCGCTTGATGGGATAGCGACCGCAGTCAATTTGCGGCCGGACATCCTCGATGAGAATGCTGCTCGGCGGTACGGAGGACGAGAGCAGTACTGCCCAATCTATCCCGGTCACATGCCCCCCTTCGGATTTCCTGGATTGACGATCGATTCGCGCCGCGCCGTCGAGCGACGCTAACGTGCGCTTGAATGCAGTGCCCCCGGTCTGCGCGTTCGTTGTACCAAACGCGCTATCCCCGCGCGCAAACTGCATTCCACCACTGGTGCGATGGCCGGTTCACCGAGGATGCACCGACGACGGCGCTCCTTGAGGGGCCGCCCTGAGGCTATCTCCGCTCGTGCGTGCGGTATAGTGGGGTTCGGGCCGAAACGGCAAAGGCGCTGTTGTCGTCGCGATGCGAACCACAACCAGGTGTCCTTTCCCGGTTCGGGACATCCGTTCCGGTTTCCGGCCCGTTGTTCACGGGGAGAGGACTTATGCGTTACGAAGTAACTTTTCAGGTCGCCGGTGATGAGCGGACCGAAACGGTTGACGCTCCCGATGCCGCGACGGCCGCCGCCACGGTCGAAGCCGAGCACGGCCGTACGCCGGAGATGTTCGAGCTGATTCAGGTACACCTGATCGAGGATATCTCTGCCGAAGACGAGGTGCGCGCGACCGGCTAACCGCCGCCGGCGCCACCATTGTCATGTTTGCGCACGATACCGCCGCGTCTCACCGACGCGGCGGCCCCGTTTTCACCGGTGCTGAGGAAGGTCGGTCGCGTCGTCCTGTGGGATTTTGGAACGGATCCGGAGCACGCGTTGATCATCGAACCACCAAAATTGACGAGGCGCCGGCCAAGAGTCTGGCCCGGCCGACCCTATCCCCTGGGCGCCACCTGGGACGGTTCCGGCACAAACTTCGCGCTCTTTTCTGAGAATGCGGAGGTGGTCCAGCTTTGCCTATTCGATGAATCGGGCTCCATTGAAACCGACCGCATCCTGCTAGCCGAGCAGACGGCCCATGTCTGGCATGGGTATGTGCCATCGATCAAGCCGGGTCAGGTGTACGGATTCCGTGTCCACGGACCGTTCCAACCTGAGAAAGGGCACCGGTTCAACGCCGCCAAGGTTCTCGTCGATCCCTATGCCAAAGCCCTCACGGGCGCGGTCGATTGGTCCGGCCCGGTCTACGGCTACACCCGCGGCAATCCGAGGCAGGACCTCCAGCGCGACGACGCCGACGATGCCGCGTTCGTTCTGAAGGCGGTAGTTGTTGATCCGTCGTTCGATTGGGAAGGCGATCAATCGCCGCGGATCCCCTGGCACCACTCGATCATCTATGAAGTCCATGTGAAGGGCTTCACCGCGGCCCACCCTGGGATCCCGCCGGAGTTGCGGGGCACGTACGCCGGTCTCGCCCATCCCATCTCGCTGCAGCACTTCAAAGAGTTGGGCGTAACGGCCGTGGAGTTGCTCCCGGTTCATGCCTTCCTCGACGACGCATTTTTGGTCGAGAAGGGACTGCGCAACTACTGGGGATACAACACGATCGGCTATTTCGCGCCGGAAGGGCGGTATGCCACCCTGCATCGCCCGGGCGCGGAGGTGACCGAGTTCAAGAAGATGGTCAGGGCGTTTCATCGCGAAGGGATCGAAGTCATTCTGGACGTGGTCTACAACCACTCGGGGGAGGGACACCATCTCGGGCCAACGCTGTCGTTCAAGGGAATCGACAACAGCATCTACTACCGGCTCGTGCCCGATGAACAGCGCTACTACATGGACTTCACCGGGACCGGTAACACGCTCAACGTGCGCCACCCTCAGGTGCTGCAACTCATCATGGACTCGCTACGATACTGGGTCCTGGAGATGCACGTCGACGGGTTTCGCTTCGACCTGGCATCCGCACTGGCCCGTGAGCTCTATGAAGTAGACCGGCTATCTTCGTTCTTCGACATCATCCACCAAGATCCCGTCCTCTCTCAGGTCAAGTTGATCGCCGAGCCGTGGGATATCGGTGAGGGCGGGTATCAAGTCGGCAATTTCCCGGTTTTGTGGACGGAATGGAACGGGAAGTACCGAGATACGGTCCGCTCGTTCTGGCGTGGAGACCGGCAGGCGATCGGAGAGATGGCGACCCGGATGACGGGATCGTCGGACCTGTACCAAGCCGATGGGCGCCGCCCGTACGCCAGCATCAACTTCGTCACGGCCCACGACGGGTTCACCCTCGCCGACCTCGTTTCCTACAACGACAAGCACAACGAGGCGAATGGGGAACACAACCGGGACGGCTCCGACGACAACATTTCGGCGAACTACGGGGTCGAGGGGCCGACTACTGACCCGAAGATCACGGCCATCCGGGCACGGCAGGTACGCAACTTCCTGGTGACACTGCTGGTCTCCCAGGGCGTGCCGATGATCTGCGGCGGCGACGAGCTGGGACGGACGCAAAACGGCAACAACAATGCTTACTGTCAGGACAACCCGATAAGTTGGTTCGACTGGAATCTCGACGAGACCGATCAAGACCTGTTGGAGTTCACCCGGCGACTGATGGAGTTTCGCCAATCGGAGCCGGTATTGCGCCGGCGACGCTTTTTCCAGGGGCGCCGCATCCGGGGATCAGACGTGAAGGACCTTACCTGGTTCCGGCCGGACGGGGAAGAGATGTCGGACGTGGACTGGGGGAGTACAACGTCAAGGGCGTTGGGGTTGCGGCTGGCGGGCGACGCGATTGAGGAACCCGACGAGTTTGGCAACCCGATTGTCGGCGATACGCTCATGTTGTTGCTGAATGCCCGCGAAACGCCGGTGACGTTCAAGCTACCCAGGGTCGCCCGGAGCGCGGCAGCAAAGTGGCAAGTCGTGCTCGACACGACGATCGGCTGGAACGACACGAACACCACCTGTGACAGCGGCGCCCAACTGGTGGTCGCCGACCGCGCGATGGTGGTGCTCAAGCGTGTATCGGGATCTCGCTAATCGTTGGCCTAGAGATCGTCGCGCGGCTCAGTGCCCAGGTCAATCAGGGTGAGAAGTTGGCGGAGGCGCTCGGCCTGCGAAGGAGAGATGTCGCACAGCAGCGCGGCCAAACGGCGCTTATAGGCCGCACCGAGTTCCTCAAGGAGGTCTTCGCCGGCCGGGGTCAGGCGAGCAAGGACCATCCGGCGATCTTCCGGGTGGGCATGGCGCTCGGCCCAACCATGACGCGCCAGGATGTCCACGTAGAGGGTCGCCGTCCGGCGGGCAACGGCCAAGCGGCGGGCAAGCTCGGACGGTGCCACGCCGGTTGGGTGGGCGTCGCCGAGTTCCAGGAGT
The DNA here is from genome assembly GCA_963724285.1 of uncultured Chloroflexia bacterium. Classification (GTDB taxonomy): domain Bacteria; phylum Chloroflexota; class Chloroflexia; order Thermomicrobiales; family UBA6265; genus CAVRUD01. Next base: position 64,928 of record CAVRUD010000005.1, read on the forward strand.
GCACCGAATGCACCGGCGGTGAGGTTGAGGTCGGCGAGGGTGTCGGTGGCGGCGCGATCGAGTGCTCCGGCGGTCTTCAGCAACTGCCGGAATGCATTGAATCGCGTGGCATCCTCGGGATCGTGAACCCCTTCAGGTGCGCAGGCGAAGGCCAGCCACTTTGGATGAACCGCTGGCATTGCGGCCGCTCGATTGGGCGCCGGCGTCCCCAGCGTCATGACCTGGGAAGGCGAAGCTGGTGCGGAACTTGACATGGGTTGCTCCCTACAGCGAGCCGGCGTGATCCGGGCTCGCTAGCGCAGCCGCCAGAGGCGGGAGCGTCGGTCTAGACAGGCTGTGTTCACCGAACGCGCGTGGTCAATACGGGCGTGGGAACTATCCAACTCAGATGATAGTCCTGGGCAATTCAAGCGTCAGACAGGACTTATTGGTGAATGCCTGCCTGGTTTGTGGGGAACAAGACTACAGGCATGTCAGGAAATCCCCGACGTGGCTCCGGTCCGTTTAATCGTCTTGCTGTCCCAGGAGCCCGGCCCGTAAGGCATAACGCACGAGCTCGGCCCGGTTCGTGAGCCCCAACTTTTGCATCGCCCGGTGGCGGTAGGTTTCGACCGTCTTGGGGGAGAGGGAAAGGATCTCCGCTGCCTGCTGGGCAGTGTGGCCCTCGGCGGTCAGCTTAACGACTTCCCGCTCCCGCTCGGACAAAACCTCTCCAAGATCGAGTTCGTCGCCGGTGCGGACCCGGCCGAGGTATCCCTTGAGGAGCGTCTTCGTGGCGGCGGGATCGAGGAACACTTCTCCCTTGGCGACGGTGTGAATCGCTTCGAGCAAATCGGTGTGGGCGCTCGATTTACGAACGTACCCGGAACCGCCTGCCTCGAGGACGGGAAGGAGATAGCGTTCTTCTGCGTGCACCGTAAGGACAAGTACACGCGATGGTAACCCCAAGGAGGTGATCTCCCGGATGGCCTCGAGACCGCCGCCGGGCATCGAGAGGTCGGCAATGACGATCGAGGGGACGAGCTCGCGGGTCAACGCGACGGCCGACGGTCCATCGTCCGCTTCGGCGATCACCTCGATATCGGACTGAGCTTCCAGAAGGGCCCGGAGGCCGGCGCGCACGACGCCGTGGTCGTCCGCCAGGAGTATCCGAATCCGGTCGTTTTGGGTATCGGATCGACGGGGACGTTCAATGGTCAATGTGCTCATTCAGTGGGGTCCTTAGGTCGATTGTTGCTCCTCGATGGGCGCAGATCCGACTTGGGATCGGCGCGTTGGGTGCCGCGCGAGGACAGCGGGATAAACGCAAAAATCTCGGTTCCGCCACCCTGGCGCGGCCAAATGCTGAAGGTGCCGCCGACCAGGCTGACACGCTCTTCCATGCCGAACAGACCGAGACCTAGCCCGCGTTCGTCGCTTTCCCGTGCGATCGCGGGAACAAATCCCCGGCCGTTGTCGCGTACCGAGAGGGTCACATCGTCGGCGTCACGGTCGAGGTCGATCCAGACCCGGGTTGCGCCCGCGTGCTTGGCGATGTTCGTCATGGCTTCCTGGGCAACGCGGTACAGCACGAGTTCGACTTCGGCCGGCAGGCGCCCGCGAGATCCGCGGGCCTGATAGTCGACTTCGATGCCCCGCTGATCCATGAATCGCTGGGCGAGATCACCCAGTGCGGCCAGCAATCCGAGGTCATCCAGAGCTGGGGGGCGAAGTTCGACCGCCATCCGGCGAACGCCTTCAATCGCTTCGACGGTGGTCTCCTCCAGCCCCTCAGCGATTTCGCGAACTTCTGGACTGGCGGAGGACTTGAACGCGGCAATGCGGAGGAGTTGGGCGAACAGAACCTGGGCTGTATCGTCGTGAAGCTCCCGGGCAATGCGTTTGCGCTCCTGTTCTTGAGCGCGGATTACCTGTGAAGCCAGATGGCGGAGCTGGTCTCGGTCGGCGGCAATCTCATCCAGCGTCGCGTTGAAGGTTGCCGCGAATTCGGTGAATTGGGGATCGGCGAAGGCGGATGACTCAACCCGGACCGAAAAATCGCCTCCACGGACAGCGATTGCGGCGCGTTCCAGGTTCGCGACCGGCTCAAACGCAGCCTGAAGAACGAGGTAGTTGACCGTTAAGCTCAGCGCGATCCCAATCAGGACGAACACAATCGTCAGGGTCGTGGAGCGGACATCGTGGGAATGCGAGACAATTTCCTGGGTAATCCAGGTGCCGGCAACCGCCCCAAGGGCGATGATCAGCGCGTTTGCGATGAGCACCTTAAAGACGATCGGGAGTGTCAGCAGCGATCGGGGCGCCCAACGACGCACCCTCCGGGGGGGCAGGCCGTTCAGGGGCCGCCTGTCGAATGCGGTGGCCCGGTCTGCTGCACGTGCTGGCGATGCGGTTTGCGTTGAACTCAATTGAAGTCTCTGGTGGCAGAACAACGTGGGGGAGTACGAAAAGGACCGAAGGCCCGGCCGTCTCAATTGATAATGCCACGTTGGATGGAGCATTGTCAGGTGAAGCGCATCGTCGCCGGAACGACCAACCCCGCGAAGATCGCCGCCCTGCGCGAATTGGTGGCACCGAACGCGGAAATCGTCGAACCTCCAATTCCGGGAAACCCTCTAATTGACGAAGTCGGGACGACCATTGCCGATGTCGCCGCGGGCAAGGCGAGTGCGTGGTCAAGGTGGCTTGCTGCGCACGATGTCCGGCTCCCGGTGATCGTGACCGATGGTGGCCTGACGATACCTGCGCTGTCGAACCGATGGGATCCCACCAAGACGCGACGGTTCGCAGGCGAGGGCCTGACGCTGCTCGATCAGGCCCAAGCGCTGTTGCAACGAACATCGCACCTTCAAGGAAATGACCGGCAAATCGGTTGGAACGAAGCGGCGGCGATTGCCCGACCAGATGGCGAAGTGACGACCTACACAGCTGAGAGCCCGCCAGGGATGCTTGCCACTACCGTTTGCCCTGAGGATCTCCAGGGGTCGAACGGGTTCTGGGTACCGGCGGTGTGGCTGTGCCCCGAGTTCGGGATGAAGCGCCTCACGGACCTCACTGCGGACGAGCGTTCCCAGCGGCGTGATCATTGGGACCGACTGGGCGAGGCGATACGCAACGACCTCAGCTGACGGACCGCGCCAGTCGTAATGAATCGGTCGCCTCTCAGTAAGACTCTTCCCGCCAACGCAACCATTCGCCTCTAGGTTCGTGGTGTCGGCGCCAGTTCGTCTCGCCGACATCGCAAATCGCCAGAGGAGATGATTTCGATGCAGCGAATCCGCGCGTTCCTCGTCCTGTCCTTCGTGTTCGCCGCGGTCGCCTTCCTACCGGCAGCCACGGAGGCCGCCGGGTCGGGTGGGGTGACTGGTCCCGCGTTCTACATCAACGGCGTCCTGTACCGGACGGTCGGTACCCCGACCGACCTGTCGACTACCGGCGCACCCGACCACAGCTTCGACACCATCTACAACCTGGGTGGAGCGCAGCCGTACAACGTCGCCACCACCGCCCCAGGCGATCCAGGCTTCAACGGCGGACGCTGGCAGGTCCACCGGATCACGTTCTCCAGCTACCCGGATGCGATTGCGGCATTCGACACCAACGCGAGCGGCAACTTCGACAGCGCCGCGGAGGTCGAAGCGGCCCTCGCCGCTGGTGCCGCAACTGATCAGGGCATTGTGCGCGAATTCGTCTGCACCGTGGTGCCGCTGCCTGGTCGCGGTTAGGCCGGCACGTATAGAGACGGCTGTTCGGTGCTCCTACGGGTTGCCGAAAAATCCGTAGCCCCCATCAGTATTTTCCACGATGTGTCGCCTCACCGCGCGGCCCATGATGGTTGCGCACCCGCAGGTGCGCCGTCCGAACTCAGTCGGAAAGGAGCAACCCCATGTTCGGCACGATCGGTCACATGCGACCGAAACCGGGCACCGAAGCCGAGATGCAGGCGTTGGTCGAAGAGTGGCGCCGAACGATTCGGCCCAAGATCCCGGGCGCGTTCCTCGAGCTCATCGGCCGGCCCAAGGACCGCCCAGATGAGACGGTCTTCGTTGCACTCGCCCAGGACGAGGCGACGTACCGGCAACTCGCGGCGATGCCGGAGCAGGACGCCTGGTACCGCCGCAACCTGGACCTGATCGAGGGCGAACCGACCTGGGAAGACGTCGAGATGGACATCGTTGTCCACGATTAGGCGCTTTCACGGATTCCGGCTCAACGCCCATGTCCCGCTGAGCGGGCAGCGCCTATTCATTCCACCATCCGCAGCAGGAAAGACCGATGGACACAAAACGAGGCGATCTGGCGTTACTCGACCTCCCGGTTGCCCAGCAGCTCTTGCAATCGACGATCCCGGCCCGTCTTGCCTACATCGGCCGCGACGGCACGCCGCGCGTCGTACCGATGCAGTTTCACTGGACCGGGCAGGAGGTCATCCTTTGCTGCTGGCCGGACGACCCGAAGGCAGTGGCGATCCCGAAGAACCCGGCGGTGGCGCTGACAATCGACACGGCCGAGCCGCCCTTTCGGGTGCTCCAGATCCGGGGAAAGGCCACAGTCACTGTCGTCGACCGGGTCCCGTCGGAGATGGCGGCGGCCGCGATGCGCTACATGGGCCCGGAGGAAGGAGCCGCCTGGGTGGAGCAGGCGGGCAGGATTTCATCGCAGTTCGCGCGAATCGGGGTCCGTCCCACCTGGGTGGATATCCTCGATTTCGAGACCCGCCTGCCGGGCGGCATAGTGCGTCGCATGGCGGCGCGAACGTCGTGAAGATCCGTCGCCGGGGCCTCCTGGCCCCGGCGACAGATGACGCAACCCTCTGAGAAGTGCTAGACCGGGGGCCACTTCAGCATCCAGCCGCCGTCGACGAAATGCGTTTGGCCGGTGCAGTAGAACCCTTCGTCGGTGCAAAGAAAGCGGACCATGGCGGCGATGTCCGCCGGAACACCGGCCCGGCGCACGGGAATCAGGGCTTCCGCATACTCGAGATACTCTTTGTCCTCCAGCGCCCTGCGGTTCATGTCTGTCAGGATCATGCCCGGCGCGACCGTGTTGACCGTGATGCCGTGCGGACCGAGTTCCAGGGCAAGGGCGCGGGTCAGGTTGCGCAGCGCCCCCTTGGCAACGTGGTACGAGCCCCCGCCGACACCGGGCGCCTCTTCATGGACCGAGGTGATGTTGACGATCCTGCCCCCTTCTCCCCGGGCCAGCATCATCCTGGTGGCTCGCTGGGCACAGAAGAAGGCGCCGTAGAGGTTGCCCTTGATGACCACGTCCCAGTCTTCGAGCGATAGCTCGTGCAACAACCCGCCGCGCCCGAAGCCGGCATTGTTGACGAGGATGTCGAGACGACCGTACTCCTCGGTGATCCGGGCGAACATGGCGTCGACGGCGTCGACATCGCCGATGTCCGCCTGTACGGTGAAGGCTCGCCGGCCGAGCGCGCGGACGAGCTCGGCGGTCTCCTCGGCGCCGTCGTGGTTCTTGCGGTAGTTGACGACGATCTCCGCCCCGTATTCCGCCAGCGCGAGGGCGCAGCCGCGGCCGATGCCGCTGCTCGATCCGGTGATGAGGGCGGCGCGGCCGGCGAACGGCTGTGGCGAACGGTCCGACATTGATTCCGCTCCTTAACTTGTTTTGGTAGCGACTCGCCGCGCCCGTAGCCGGGGATAGGCCGCTCCGAGGGCCGCGCCGAACGCGACATGTCGGGCAGCGCCTTGCATGAAGGCGATCCGGTTCCAGTACGGTGCCAGCTCGGCGTTGCGGATTCCGGGATGGCGCTGCTCTAGGAGAGCAAGCGGATAGATGATCGCATTCTCGATGCTGGCCACGGTGACTCCGCGCAGCCACGGCGGTCCGGGAAGTCGGTCATGGGCGAACCAGGCGTAGGCAATCCCGAAGATTGCCGAGTTCATGACGTGCATGCCCAGTCCAACCTGGCGTACGAGCCGTTTGTCAGGGGTCGCCATCCGGCCGAGCAGGATCACATCGTCGGTGTTGTACCTGGCCGCCTTCAGGTCGATCGCCATTTCGGCGAGGTAGGCCGCTCCAGCGAGGAGGCCTGCCGCGACTCCGGCGACATAATCGATTTCAGCCTTTTTCATCTCTGGCATCCCGCTGGCTTTCCTTACGGACCCACCCGCCTGGATCCGGAAATGCCAGCGGGGCGATTCGCATATGCAAACCGCCCCGGGGTCACCGGATCACCTGGAGAGGGCGAGGACTAGAACTCCACCATCTTGTTGGTGAGTTTGCCCAGCCCCTCAACTTCGACATCGACGATGTCGCCTGGTTAAAGCCACGGCTTGTCGGCCCTGCCCATCGCCACGCCTTCCGGTGTGCCGGTCGTGATTACGTCGCCGACCTCCAGCGTAAAGAACTGGCTGGTATAGGCGATGATTTCGGCGACCGAAAAGATCATGTCGGCGGTGTTGGAGTCCTGACGAACCTCTCCGTTAACCCAGCACTTGAGACTGAGCGCCTGGGGGTCTGGGACTTCATCGGCGGTCACGAGGTACGGGCCGATCGGAAAGAACTTGTCCATCGTCTTGCCGAGCAACCACTGCGACGTGCGGTTCTGCAAATCGCGCACACTCAGGTCGTCGGCGGTGAAGTAACCGGCGACATGCGACAGGGCATCCGCCTCGGAGACGTCTCTGGTCGTCTTGCCGATCACCACCCCGAGCTCGACCTCCCAGTCGTACTGAGTTGCCACTTTGGTCGGCAGAGGGACCTCCTCGTTGTCGGCCGCCAGGGTGTTGTTGAACTTTGAAAAGAGCACCGGCGAGGTCGGGATCGGGGCGTTGGTCTCTTCGGCGTGGCGGCGATAGTTGAGGCCGACACAGATGATCTTGCCCGGGTTTGGGACGCAGGGGCCAAGCGTGAGCGAGTCCTCTTGGACCACCTGAGCCGTCCCTGCGCCCGACGCGACCGATGAGAGGACAGCAAGCGCGTCTGATCCGCCCCGCAGGACTGCGTCGATCGTCGTCGGGACCTGAGATCCGTTCGCGGCCGCGGCAACATCGACCACACCCGCGTTGGTAACCACGCCGAGGCGCAGTGCGTTGTCCTGCCAGAAGGTCAGCAGCTTCATCCGGTCTATTGCCTCCTCTGTCTGATCGGTCGTTCTGGGTTCCCCGAAGCGCGCGGCGCAGTGTATCAGTCGCGGCGCGCCCAGAGGAACACTTACTGACTCTATCAAAACCCGGCGGCTACGGACGCCAGGTTGAAACCTGGCGCTCACCCTTCGAAGTCCCTCCGGGACTGCGCTGGGGCGGGTGAGTCCCGGAGGGACTTCGAAGGGTGAGCCCGAGACTGAAGTCCCGGGTCGGCCCGCAGGCCGAACGATTTCGATAGGCGCTCTTAGATGTGGATAGCGTGCCCGAGCAGGTCGTGGGCCGCTTCGCCGATCACTTCGGAGACGGTCGGGTGGGGATGGACGCTCATCGCGATCTCGCTGACGCTTGTCTGTAGCAACCGGCCCAGACCAGCCTCCGCGATGAGTTCCGTCGCATGGGCGCCGATGATGTGGAGGCCGAGGAGATCATCGGTCTCGGCGTCGGCCACCATCTTGGTGAAGCCTTCGGTGTGGCCCTCGATGACGGCCTTGCCATTCGGCCGCATCGGGAACTTGCCGATCTTGACGTCGTAACCGAGTTCCTTCGCCTGCTTCTCGGTCAGGCCGACACTGCCGATCTCCGGCTCGCAGTAGGTGCACGATGGTGAGTTGAGGATGTCGAGTGGGTAGGGATTAAGGCCGCAGATGTGCTCCACGGCGATGATTCCCTGGTGCATCGCCGTGTGGGCGAGGAGCTGCTGCCCGTTCACATCGCCGATAGCGTAGACGTGGGGCACGTTGGTCTCGAGCATCGGGCCGACCGGGATGTATTCACCGTCGGTCTTGACCCCCACCGTCTCCAGTCCGATGTCCTCGATATTGCCCTGCCGCCCAATGGCGAGGAGGAGCTTCTCGGCCTCGACCGTCCGCTCCTTGCCCTTGCTGTCCTTCAGCCGCATCGTCACGCCGTTCTTGGTGACATCGATGTCGTCGGCAGTGGGGCGTGCCCCAGCGACGACATCCAGTTTCTGGCGGGCGAATGACCGGGCCAGGTGCTCGGAGACCTCATGGTCCTCCTGGGGAACGACGTTACCGACCAGGGTGACTTTCGATCCGTACCGGTGGTAAGCCGACGCCCACTCGACACCGGTGGCGCCGCCGCCGCGGACGATGAAACTCTTGGGGAGGTGATCGAGCACGACGGCGTGATCCGAGTTGATGACCTTTTCGCCGTCGTACGGTACGCCCTTGATCGGCCGCGGGCGCGAGCCGGTGTTGATGATGACGTCCTTGGCCTGGATGGTGAACGGCGCGCCGCCGTCGAGCGGGGTGACGCCAACGGAGGTCGCGCTCAACATCCGGCCCCGGCCCATGAACACCGGGATCTTGTGCTTCTTGTCGAAGAGATAGAGCAGGCCCTTGTACTGGCCATCGACGACTTTGAGGGAGCGGTCGAGAGCGGTGTTGTAATCGAACGAGATGTCCCCGCCGATATTGACGCCGAACTCGGCGGCCCGCTTGACCTCATCGAAGACATCAGCGGATTTCAGGAACGCCTTGGTGGGAATGCAACCGCGATGAAGGCAGGTTCCGCCGAGCTTGTACTCCTCGACCACCGCGACGTTCAAGCCCAGTTGCTTGGCGCGAATGGCGGCGACATAGCCGCCCGTACCGCCCCCGAGGAGTATGAGGTCGAACTGCTGAGCGTCTTGCGTTGAGGACGGGGACTCCGCCATGGGTGTTGGATCTCCTGACTGGAGCGCGAAGACTTGCGCCCCGCATTGATATTGGACTGGGGATTGCCGCCCCGCGCCCACGAAATCGGGGCCGCGTAGAGGCCCCGCAATCCACCAGCAAGTATACGTCTCGTGTCCAATCACAATATCGGGTGATTCAATACCAGAGATCGGCCGGTAAGCCGTCCGGCGCGGCTTCGTCGTCATCGTCTGGTCCGATGATCGACTCCTCCTCCGGAAGGAGCTTCGGCCATGCCATTGCTGGATGCGTTCCAACCATATCGGGTTCCCCCACGGCGTTCTGCTACTCCCCACTATAGTGGGATTCGATTGCCCGAACATGGACGTCGGGCGTACACGGAGGTTCCAACATGCGAGTGATGCAGCTTAGTCGCGAACAAGCGGTGAGCGACACCTCTCCGATTATGATCGGGGAGGTATTGCGGCAAAACCTGGTTGCGGACGGTGATGCCAGCCTTCTCCGGGTGACGTCGATCACCTTTGTCAACGGGGCACGGAATCGTTGGCACCGGCATACGACCGATCAAGTCCTGATTTGCACCGAGGGCCGGGGGATCGTTGCAAACGAAGAGCGGGAATGGCGATTGTCACCGGGCAGTGTAGTGCTGGTCGCGGCAAACGAGCGACACTGGCATGGAGCGGAAGAGGGGAGCGACTTTACCCATCTCTCTCTCCTCACCCCAGGTGAGATGACGATTGACGACTGATTCGGTGCATTCGTACGCCGTACCGTGTGACGCCTGTCGGATAACGTCGGCCACGAACGGTGCGCCGCCGTTGCGGCATAAAGCCGGGCGATTCGCGGGCGCTGTGTGACTTCCGGGCCGTTGTCCTGAGGGGCGCGGTATGCCAAACTGAGGCCACCCCCGCCGGAGACGCCAATACGCAAGGCTGACGCCAACCCCTTGGCCGAGGCCTACCGTAAGGCTGTCCCCCCCGCGGTCGCTGGACCTCTCTTTGTCGTCGCACGTCGCATGGGAGCTCATGAGACGATCCGAATCGCTAGGAGATGAACCGGCGTCAATTCCAGCGGCCGGACTTGCCGCGTGCGAACGCGCTGTGCTCGTCCCCTATGTCCAGGCCCGTCTGCCCTACGTGCGGCTCGGGGCAAGGCAAATCATGGCAGGTGACGCACAGACCACGCCGTTTGCCCACCCATTCGAGCGGGCTTTCGCCGAGTTGCTGACGTTTTACGGCGTGCAGTGGTGCTATGAGCCGACGTCGTTCGCCCTGACCTGGGCCGAAGACGGACTACCGCGAGAGATGTTCACGCCCGACTTCTACTTGCCGGACCATCGCACCTACATCGAGTTGACCGCGATGCGGCAGCGGTTGGTCACGCGGAAGCACCGCAAAATCCGGCGCCTGCGCGAGCTGTATCCACACGTTGACGTCAAATTGCTCTACCGCAGGGATTACGAACGCATTGCTCGATCCTTTGGCAGGAGGCGGAGTGCCGGCATCCCGGCGCGGGTCACGCTACGCGAAGAGTGCGAGATCCAGGCACGGCTCCGTGATCTGGCTGTCGCAATAGGTGAGGATTGCGGCCAAATCGACCCTCCACTCGCGCTTTCGGTCGGCGACGGAGGCATCGCGCTGCTGCGGGCGATCAGCGAAGCGGCCCCCGACAGATTAGGCGCGCTGGAAGGCACCGGATGCAAGGTCGAGGTGGCGAAGTTCCAAGTAGGGGATGGGGCCAGGCGAGTTCGGATAACGAGACGGCCCAGATGTGCTGTCGCCGGGCGACGAATCATCCTTTTCGTTGATATCGTCAGCACCGGGCTGACGCTCTCCTATGTGGTGCGGTGGCTGCGGCGACGAGGGGCAACAAGTGTAGATGTTTGCACATTATTGGATCGTGAGTCCGCGCGGATCGTTCACGTGCCGATAAAATATGTGGGGTTCCCGGCTCCAAGCGAGATCGTCGTGGGTTTCGGCCTGAGCCTCTATAGCGAGTATCGAGGGCTGGACCATTTGGCCATGCTCCTGCCCGTCCCAGCCGGAGTTACGCCCCCTGCCGACCGAGACCATCTTCCATGACGCCGGCCGACCGCGGCGCGGTGAGCCACAGCGCCGTGATCACGGTCGGGACGATCATTGCGCCCAGGACCACCTTCGTCCACAGTTCGGGAATCTGCCCTTCGCTGAAGACCGCCAGCGCCAGACCGAGCGCCAACACCAGCGCCGAAGCCGGCTGAATGCGATTGCTGAGGCCGGAGAGGTTGGAATTCGCAGGGCTGGATTTGGCGGGGAATCCGGTGTTCATCGTCCATCTCCTTCGTCCGCTTCGGCACGTCTCGTGCCTGTCTGGCGTCCTGTTCATGTAACGCGACAATCAAGGGAATGAAAGGTCAAAATCGGCCCAAAATGACGGCAATTTCGTGGCTTTGAGAAGTCATAAACATTGCCCGGAACCGTGACCAGTGAGGTGCCGGAAAACGGACTGAGCGGAGGCCCTCAGGGCCTCCGCTCGTTGCTTGGAACACTGGGGACTATTGGGGAAGTAGGGCGGCTCCTGGGGTTTAACAGCGCCGTCCGGCGGAGCCGTTTGGACGAGCGCATCGCATGCGCACAAGGCGCACTAGTGAGGATTCCAAGCCGTCCGACGGTGTACAACCGAGGTTGAAACACCTTGTCGAGGACACTATTCGATTCAGCAAGTTCCATGCCAGACTTCTCGCCGAGATGAACTCTGTCCTTCCACAGTCGGAGCAATCAGTTCATGGATGACCACCGCGTTACCCAAAGCTTCAGGGATTCTCCCAACTGGTGGGGACCGCGGTGGATCGGTCGGTCCAGCGGGGTTTGGCACGAGGCGCGTCGCGATCTCAGCGTTCTTGACCTCATCGACGCGGGTACGCTCGACCCTTGGGTTGCCGCGTTCCTGTGGGAACTCATCGCGTGCCGATCTTCGATCATCGTGATTGCCGGACCGAGTGGCGTGGGGAAGACGACGCTCCTGACCGCCCTGGCCGACTTCTTGCCGCCGGGGGAGCGCCTCGTGCTCGTGCGCGGCGCGTTCGATCCACTGGATTTCCTCGACGACCGCGGAGCCGATCCTCAGGCAACGACCGCAATGGTCAACGAGATCAGTCCGCACCTGCCGATCTATCTCTGGGGTCCGGGAGTACGGCGGCTCCTATCTTCCCAAAGACGCTTTCGGATCTTCGCGACAGCGCACGCGACATCAGCGCAAGATCTCGTCGCCCAGCTGGCAGGCTATCCGCTCAGGGTGCCGCTGGCGGGCATCGCCCGGCTCGGCGCGGTCATTCGGCTCGAGGCCCGAATCGACGCCGGAATCGTTCGTCGCGCGGTCACCGAGGTCACCGCGTTCGACGTAAGCCACCACGACGGCATCGTGCTGCGACCTTTTCTCAACCCAGGAGAAAATTCGCTCGACCACGGGGCGGCGCGAGCGTGGTTCGACGACGAGCCGGGAAGAGGGAACGGGTCAAGCCTTAGGACAAGACATAACATCCTCACGAGCAAGGACATGCTTCGCGGCGCCACTGACCCTTCGGATCATGCCCTGAGAAGGGTTTTCGCGGCGGCATTTGCACGTGCCGCAGGTGCCACCTAGCCGTACGGTTAGTCGGTCACTTGCTTGACAGGACGTCTTGGCGAAGTAGCATTCGGTTACGGGCGCCAACGCCGGTGACCCACATTCAGTCTCACCCCGCCTGTCCCGGTCACATTTTCCCCTTCCTAGGGGACGACCGCCGTGTCCGGGCAGCAGACTAGAGGATCAAATCAACATGCAGGATCAAGGGCGTTCGGCCGGCACGCACGAGTCGCGGGCACGTTCCCTCGGCGAACTTCGAGCGTCGGGATACGGCTCGCGGACAGTGCGCGAGGAGATGCGGGCCAATCTGATTCGCAAGATTCGCACGGGTGAAGAACTGTTCCCGGGCGTGGTCGGCTACGATCAGACCGTCATTCCGCAGATCGAAAACGCGATCCTCTCCGGCCAGGACATCATCTTCCTGGGCGAGCGCGGACAGGCAAAGACTCGTCTTGCCCGGAGCCTGACGAACCTGCTCGATGAAGAGGTTCCGATCATCGCCGGATCGGAGATCAACGACGATCCGTTCGAGCCGATCAGCAGGCTCGCCCGTGACCTGGTCGCCGAACTTGGCGATGACACCCCAATCGAGTGGGTCGGCCGCGACCGGCGATACGGCGAGAAGCTGGCGACCCCGGACACGACGATCGCCGACCTGATCGGCGAAGTCGACCCGATCAAGGTGGCAGAGGGGCGCTACCTCTCCGATGAGCTGACTATTTCCTACGGCCTGATCCCGCGGACGAACCGCGGCATCTTTACGATGAATGAACTGCCGGATCTGGCCGAGCGGATCCAGGTCGGCCTCCTCAACATCATGGAGGAGCGCGACGTTCAGATCCGCGGCTACAAGATCCGTCTGCCGCTCGATGTCTTCGTTGTCGCCTCGGCGAATCCCGAGGATTACACCAACCGGGGCCGGATCATCACGCCGCTGAAGGACCGCTACGGCTCCCAGATCCGGACCCACTACCCGGAGACCATCGACCTCGAGATCGACATCATGGACCAGGAGCGGGCGATGTACGCCACCGAGGGCGTTAACGTCACGGTGCCGCTCTTCATGAAGGAGATCGTCGCCGAGCTGACCCACGGCGCCAGGCGCTCGCAAGACGTCTCGCAGCGGTCCGGAGTCTCGGTCCGGATGAGCATCGCCAACTACGAAAATCTCGTTTCGAACGCTACCCGGCGCGCCATCCGCCTCGGTGAGAAGTCGGCAGCGCCCACGGATCGCCGACCTCTCGGCCCTGATCTCGTCGACGACTGGCAAGATCGAGCTGGAGACGCTGGGCGAGGTCCGCGAGGACCAGGTCGTCCAGAAGTTGATCCAGAACGCGGTCGTCGCCACCTTCAACCGTTACTTTTCGCCCCGGCAGTTCGAGCGGCTCGTGTTGGCATTCGATAACGGGCTGTCGGTCGAGTCGTCCGACCTCATGCCGGCGATGGACTACGTCCACCAACTCAGTCATCTGGATGGCATGTCCGACGCGATCGGTAAATTGGGCGTTGGCGGCAATCCCGCCGCCGTGGCGTCCGCCGTCGAGTTCATCCTCGAAGGGCTCCATCTCAATCGCAAGTTGAACAAGGACGCCGCACGCGGGCCGGCCCGGTACCATCGATAACCGGTTGCACGGCCAGACCCTGGACGGGATCTCATGATCAATTACCGGTCATACGCGACCTATTCCCGTTGGGATGGCACGCAGCAGATCGGCGGCCTCGATGCCGACGAACTGATGCGGGCCATCTCCGACGATGTCATGCAGGGAGGCGACCTTCAGCGCGCCCTCCAGCGGCTGTTCCGCTGGGGATTCGAACGCCCCGACGGCGAGCAGGTTCCTGGCCTGCAGGAAATGCTGAACCGTCTCCGGTCCCAGCGCCAGGAGCAGCTCAACCGCTACGACCTCGGCTCGATTCTCGACGACGTCAAAGAGCGCCTCGATCAGATCGTCCAGACCGAGCGCGACGGTATCGACCGGCGGTCTGGACGAAGCGCGGTCGCGTCAATCCGAAGCTGATGGCAATAGTCAGCCGCAGGACGGCGAAGCGAGACGACGCGCAATCCGACCAGCAGCAGTCAGGAACACGGCAGGCGGGGGAGCAGCAGAGCGGCGGCGAACAAAGCGGTCAGCAATCTGGAGGCCAACAGGTTGGCGGCGGTGCTCCCGATCCCGACCTGATGAACATGCTCGAGCAGATGGCCGCCAAGAAGCGCGATCAGCTCGACAAATTGCCTAAAGATCCGGGCGGCGCGATCAAGGAGCTTCACGAGTACGACTTCATGGACCCCGAGGCCCGGCGTCAGTTCCAAGAACTGATGGCGATGCTGCAGCAGCAGGTCATGCAGTCGACCTTCCAGGGGATGCAGCAGGCGCTCGGCGACATGTCGCCCGAGAACATCGCCGAAATGCGCCAGATGCTCCAGGAACTCAACGAGATGCTTGAGCGCCGGGCGGAGGGCCAGGACCCTGGGTTCGAGCAGTTCATGCACCGCTGGGGGCACTATTTCGGCCCCGGGATTGAGTCGCTTGACGATCTGCTGGAGCACATGCAGCGCCAGATGGCGGCCATGAACCAGCTCATGCAGAACATGTCGCCTGAGCAGCGGTCGCAACTCGACTCGATGATGCAGGCGATTATGCAGGATCCCGGATTGCAGGAGCAGATGGGTCGCCTCGGCCAGAACCTCGGTCAGGCGATGCCGGCGGAGAATTGGCGCAACCGCTACAACTTCTCAGGCGACGAGTCGCTGACGCTCTCCGAGGCCGTCCGGATGATGGATCGCCTGAACGAGTACGACGAACTCGAGGACGACCTCAAGAACGTCCGCGACTGGAAAGACCTGGCGGCCCTCGACGACGACCGCATCAGCGATCTTCTTGGCGACGATGCCAAGGAGCACATGCAGCAGCTCGAGCAGCTGACGCAGATCCTGGAAGACGCCGGTTACATCAAGAAGAACCGCAAGGGATACGAGCTGACCCCGACCGGCGTTCGCAAGATCGGCGAGAAGGCCCTGCACGACATCTTCCTGCATCTGAAGAAGGACAAGGTCGGCCAGCACGAGCTGCAGCAGACAGGCGGCGCCGGCGAGCGAACCGATACGAGCAAGCCGTACGAGTTCGGCGACCCGTTCTTGCTCGACTTGCCCAAGACGATCATGAACGCGGTCCAGCGAGACGGCGCCCACTCGCCGGTGCGGCTATCGCCGACCGACTTCGAGGTCTACCGCACCGAGCACACCACCCGCTCGGCCACCGTGCTCATGGTCGACATGAGCCGGTCGATGTACTACAGCGGTTGCTTCCTGGCGGCCAAGAAGGTGGCGCTGGCGCTGGATTCCCTGATCCGGGGCAAGTATCCCCGGGATCACCTCTCCATTCTGGGATTCTCGTATATCGCCCAGGAGCTAAAGGCGGCCGATCTGCCGATGCTGGACTACAACGAGTTCAACTACGGCACCAACATGCAGCACGGCTTCCAGCTTGCCCGCCAGATCCTGGGGCGGCAGAAGGCGAGTAACAAGCAGATCATCGTCATCACCGACGGTGAGCCAACCGCGCACTTCGAGGACGGCCGGGTCAGCTTCAACTACCCACCAACGCCGAGGACGTTCCGGGAGACGTTGCGGGAGGTGATCCGCTGCACCCGCGACGGCATAACGATCAACACGTTCATGCTGGAGCAGTCGCCGTACATGGTGACGTTCATCAACGACCTGATGCGGATCAACAATGGCCGCGTTTTTGTCGCCAGCCCGGACCGCCTTGGCGAATACATCCTTGTCGATTACGTGGCCAACAAGCGCAAATGGATCAACTAGATCCCCGTCTGGCCCTGGACACAAGCGTAGCGAATAGGCGGCGTCGGCAGTAAGCCGGCGCCGCCTAGAGCCTGTTATGTACGTTTGGATACGCCGCCGAACCAAACAAGGTGATTGGCGCGCTGAAAGCCCTCAGGAACAGCTGTTCCGGGGCCGTTGGGGTTCGAGGCGCTTGACCGATCAGGCAATCGTCGGCAAAAGCGCGATCGTGGATGAGGAACATCGGCGAATATGCCCCGAGACCGTTCGAGAAGTGCATAACAGGCCCTAGAGATTTTCGAAAAGCTTGTTCGTGTTCCGCTGCGGTCTCTTATCCCCTACCTCCAAGTTGCATTGTGCGTAAGGGTCTGGGCGCGGACTGGGTGCTTGAGCCGGGCCGCCGCGCTGCTCGGCCCGGGCGGTCGGCGGACGGGCCGCGTCCTCGCGGGAACACGACGGGCAACCGAGCGCCGGCGAGCGGCGGGCCCACGCGGTCCACGGGCGCTGCGCCATGTCCCAGCATGCCGAGTCCCGCGACCGACCACATCGCGTCCGCCCATGCGGCGGGGATACCCCAGGTGCTCGCGGCACCACCCCCGATCCGGGTCGGCGCGCCCGGGGGCAACGAGGGCCACGAGGCCGTACGGCCGCGGCCCCGGGCGCGCGGCGGCCGACCGGCGGGAGCGACGCGCCGAGGTCGCGCTCCCGCGCGTCGTGATCGCCGGTGTCCCGGCTCAGGCCACCGGTGTGCCCGCCGCCTCGGCGGGGGTGAACACGTCGGGCCGCGGGTCGGGGCTGGTGAAGCCGGCGTGGTTGGGCATGACCACCTGCGGCAGCGTTTGGGCATCCATCACCGCGTCCTCGGGCACGATGCCGTTCAGGTGGAGGAGGTAGGCGCAGAGCGCGTAGACCTCGTCGGGCGTCAAGGACTGCGGGTTGTCGGCCGGCATCGCCCGCCGGATGTAGTCGAAGAGGACCGGCGCGTACGGCCAATAGCTGCCGACCGTCTTCATCGGCGCGTCCGTGTCCAACGTTCCCTGGCCGCCGACCAGCGCCGGGACGCCTTCGGTCCCTTCCCCCTGCGCGCCGTGGCACTTGGCGCCGAGCTGGGCGAAGAGCGCTTCGCCCTCCTGGACGGTGCCGCTGCCCGGTGGCAGCCCCTCCCCGTCCGGCTTGACGTCGATGTCCCAGCCGGCGACCTCCTCGGCGCCGGCCGGCTGTCCGAAGCCGAAGGTTCCCTCAGGCGTAGACATTGGTCACCTCCCCGTCGGCGGCGACGGCCCAGGTCGTGATCCCGTTGAAGTGGTAGAAGGAATTCACCCCGCGCGCCTCGACCAGTTGCGCCAGCGTCGGCTGGACGTAGCCCGTCTCGTCGACCGCCCGGCTCTGGAGGCGCGTCGGTTGGCCGTCCCACGTCCACGGCAAGCGGAAGCGGGTCCAGGCCACCGGCAAGATCGGCTCCTGCAGCGTCGCCTCCGCCCAGGTGGCGCCGCCGTCGGTGGACACGTCGACCCGGTCGATGCGGCCCCGCCCCGACCAGGCCAATCCGGTGATCTCCCAGAAGCCGGGGCCGGGGATGCGCTGCCCCGCGGAGGGGGCGGTGATGACCGACTTGGCCTCCATCACGAAGGTGAACTGGCGGGAGGTGCCGTCGGGCAGCAGGTCGGTGTAGTGGGTGGTCTCCTGCTGGGTGTGCCAGGGAGCGTCGCCGACCTCGAGCCGGCGCAGCCACTTGACGTTCATGTTGCCCTCGAAGCCGGGCAGGAGCAACCGCACGGGATAGCCCTGAGAGGGCCGCAGGTCCTCGCCGTTGGCGGCGTAGGCCAGCAGGCCTTCGCGCATCGCCTTCTCGACCGGGATGCTGCGGTCGTGGCCCGTGGCGTCGGCGCCTTCGGCCAGCATCCAGGCGCCGCCCGGCTTGATCCCGACCTCGCGCAGGACGGTCGCGACGGGCACCCCCGTCCACTCGGCGGAGCTGGTCAGGCCGTGCGCGATCTGGACGGTCGGCGCGATTCTCGCCTCCTGCCACCCGAAGTTCGAGTTGCCCGCGCACTCCAGGAAGTGGACCCGCGAGACCGCGGGGAAGCGCTTGAGGTCGTCGACGGTGAAGACGGTCGGCCGCTCGACCAAGCCGTGGACGAGCAGCCGGTGCTCGGCTGGGTCGACGGCGGGGATGCCGCCGTGGTGGACCTCGTAGAAGAGGGCGTTCGGGGTGAGGGTGCCGTGCAGGTCCGCCAGCGGCGAGAAGCTGACACCCGGCGCCGGGGCCACGCGGACGACGCCCTGCTCCTGCGGCGCCCGCTCGCTGAGCTCCGAGGACGGGGCGCCGGGCTCCTGCATCCAGGCGGGGACGTTCGGGGGTAGGTTCGCCCCGGGCGCCGGGGCGACGGCGGGCGTGGCCTCCTGGGCGGCCAGACCGGAGCGGGCCGGACCCGCCCGCCCGGACAGCGCGGCGACCAGACCGGCGGCGCCCGTGCCGAGCGCGGCGCGCCGCGAGAGGCGATGCCGGGAGAAGCGTGCGGCGAACTGCGCGAGGCGACCGGGGTCCATGGCGTCTCCCTTCCGTGAACACGACCGTCGGGTCGAGCTGGTGGTGCCGGCTGGTCCCTGCGTTCGACAGTGCGGATGCGGTCCACCTTACACCCACTGGACCCAATGTCAATCCTGCCCAGCTGTTTCCGGGGTTGTGCCCTAGCCGTGCCAGGTCGTGCGGCGGCGAGGCGACCGCGTCGGCGAGGACTGCGCGTCTCCACGGTCGGCCAGGACGGCGGGAGAGAGCCCGCGGCCGCCGAGCGTGGCGGGGGATGGCGGCCGTAAGGTAGGTGGACATCCCCGCCATCGGTGCTACGATGGGCCCTATCCAGAGTTCTCGGTTCCCAGGCGGCCCACCTCGACCCGTCGTCGTCATCGTCCGGCAACACTGCCGGGCCCGTCGCGCAAGGGAGGACTCCATGCATCGCGCACCGCTTGCCTCGGCCGCCGGCCCGCCGCTCAAGCCTCGTAGGCACGGCCACGCTCACTTTTGGCACCGCGCGCTCTCCCGCCGCCAGGTCGTGCGGACGGCGGCCGGGCTCGTCGTGACCGGCGTCGGGGTCGGCCGCGCTGGTCGGGCCCTCGCCCAGGACGGCGCCATGGCGACCCCGAAGCCGATCCCCGGCGGGATCGATCTGGGTGGCGGCGAACTGATCCACGTCTACGACTACTCCCAGGGATTCGAACCGGCGACGATCACCGACTTTCGTGGGTTGGTTGGCATCAACCACCTGCGCACCGAAGGGACGGTCACATCCGGCGGTGGCGGAGGACCGAGCACGCCGACCGCGACCGGCGATCGCCTCGTGGTCGACGTCGATATGCGGTTCATGCAGGGGACCTACATCGGCGAGGACGGGCAGCCGCATCAGGGCACCTTCGGCTTCGTCTGACTGGACCTCTTTGTCGGAGCGGTCGCTCCCGACTTCAGCAACCAGATCCACGACTTCCAGCCCGGCATCGCCGCCAACGGTCTCTTCTGGACGGTCCCCCTGCCCGACGACGCCGTGCGGGTGGACCTCGCGGCCGGTACGGCCGAGATGCACGTCCCCAACCTCGACGTCATCGATGGCTACAGCTTCCCCAGCCTCCTGGCGGGCGGCCCGAGCGAGCCGGCGTCCGTCGGCTTCGACGTCTGGTGGCACACCCCGACGGCGGTCGAGCAATTGCGGGACGAGATGCAGGGGTTCGCCGCGACGCTGCTGGAGGTGACGAGCGAGATCGCCTTCACGGCCCAAACGGCCGACTTCGCCTTCGCCAGCGACCCGCCGTCGGCAAGCGAGACCCTCTACGCTCGGATTGGGTTCGAGGCAAACGGCACCTTCCTGCCGCCGGCCGGCGCCCCGACCGACGCCACCCCCACGCCCTAAGCGACCCGGGAACCGGAGCACGAGAGCCGGCGCCGCGGTACCGCGGCGCCGGCGGTTCCGCACCCGCTTGGATAGCGCCGTAGTCCACCGCCGTATCCGGTCGGCGACACCGGCACGCGCGGCTCGCACGAGCTTCAGAAACGCCCGTTTTTGAGACTCCCCGACAGTCCTCGACCTTTCATCCGTTTCGCGGGCATTTGCTGTGTCTATACCCGTCTCAAAATCTATGTCTCATGGTCGGCCTATGTGGGCGACTACTGAGATCCCAGAACCCTAGCAAAGGCTAGGCAGTTGGACGAACGCCACACGATGAGTGGTCATCATCGAGGATGCACGCTGGGCTGACGACGCCACGCTTGATTTCCTGCGCTTCGTCGGTCGCCGGATCGATTCCACTGCTCTCCAGGCTTTTTCATCGGGCCGGTGCGTTTGTGAGACACCTCGACTCACTTCGCTTGTTCGATGTCGTCCCGCCATCGCTGGAGCGGGAGCGGCGGAATGTCCATTCCGTATTCTGGGCCGATCGCGAGGACCCTCTCGACCTCCGCCCCATCGGGCGGGGACGCGGCGGACCCGGGGGTCGCCGGTTTGCCGATCGCGAAGAACATCCCCTCGATCCCGCCCGGGGTAAAGAGGAGGAGCATTCTCGCGGGCTAGGCGCCCATATTCCTGAACCGGTGGAACACCCCCTTCGGGATGGTGACGAACGTTCCAGCAGGCGCGGTGAAGGTTTCGTCACCATCCATGATCTCGAGCGCGCCGTCGAGCACGTAGTAGTACTCCATCTCCCGGTGGTGGATGTGGGGTGGTGGCCCGCCTCCCGGCGGGATGATGGCCTCAAAGAGGGTGAGCATCCCGTCGGACGTCTCGCCGACCGCCTTGAAGGTGTAGGTGTCGCCGGACATGTGGACGGCGCGGCCCGCGCCGGGTGCCAGCTGGGAAACGCGGTGCTGCGGCATGAGGGTCCTCCCCGTGTGTCCGAGAAGGCTTCAATGCTTCGCTGGGTCTGGATGAACGATATACGAGTGGTGGGTAGAGCACAATATGTAACCACGTCGGCGAGATCAGATTTGTTTGCGGATAAGCGCAATTGTACGCAAAAGCCGTTTTGGTGCTGGGCGGGGCATATCGCGTGCATGTGCGGATTAAGATTTCCGGCGGTTATTGGAGCATTTCGACGAGGGATTGAGATGAAATCGATAGACCGCGCTGATCCGGACATTCAGCGAAAGCGGCTAATCTGGGCGGGCCTGCTGTTCGGCGTTGGACTCGGCGGCTTCTTTGACGGAATCGTGTTGCACCAAATCCTCCAGTGGCACCATATGCTTACCAGCGAGGGCAGTTATCCATCGACCACCGTTGCCGGGTTGGAGACCAACACGCTGTGGGACGGGCTGTTTCACGCTACGACCTACGTCGCGACCATTGCCGGATTGGTGCTTCTGTGGCGAGCACTGCGGACACCTCACTACGCGCCGATTTCCACGGCCTTGTTGGCCGGCTTGCTGCTCATGGGATGGGGTTCGTTCAATCTGGTCGAAGGCACAATCGACCACCACATTTTGTCCATCCATCATGTTCGGGAAGATTCCAGCAACCGGACTTTCTGGGACATCGCGTTTCTGGTGTGGGGCGCGGTGATGCTGGTCGGCGGTTGGCTTCTCGCCAAGTCCGCTGTGCGACCCGATGAACGACGAGTCTGCCCGCGCTAACTTTCTCAAAGGCACCTCCTCTTCTTCCCTAGCGCCCTACCCTACTGCAATCGTCGATTGGTGTTTATGTAAATCTAAGCGAGCTACCTATTCGCGGCTCGCGGCCGCGAGTAGACATCCTTGGAGCCCGAGACACAGGTTATATGCACCTGCCCGATTTCGGGCGACAATGCCGCTCAACAGGTGCGGCCGAATACGGCCGGCACCGGATGAGGAGCCCGCCCGGTGTATGACCTTGTCAAGACGCTTACGGAGTTGCCCGGTCCGGTCGGCCACGAGGACGCCGTACAGGACTGGATCGCAGGGGAATGGGCCGAGTTAGGCGTCGAGATGCAGCGAACGCGGGTGAACAACGTCATTGCGCGCATCGGTGGCGCCGGCAAACGCCTGCTCATCATGGGGCACGCAGACGAAATATGCCTGATGGTGAAGAGCGTCGACGACGACGGCTTTCTTCGCCTCTGGCCGTTCTACGGTGACCAGCTCGGGCATGTACCAAGGTGGTTTTCGCCATTCAGCCAGCCCGCACTTGTGCTGGCCGACTCCGGCCTCGTCCCCGGGTACATCGCAACCGCCAGCGGCCATGTCGTCGGGGGTCGCTCCAGCCAGAAGGACAAGCTGGAGTGGAACGACCTCTTCGTTGATCTGGGCATCGGCTCCCGAACAGACATCGAGGCGCTCGGTATTCACCCCGGGTGCCGCGTGATCTGGAATCCCGAGACGCGGCGACTAGGCGCAGATTGCATCACCGGCAAGGCGATGGACGACCGAGCGGCCCTGGCGATCGCGACCGAAGTCGGCCGTCGCCTTTCCGGTCGATCGGATCTTGCCTACGAGGTCTGGCTGGCGTCGACCGTGCAGGAGGAGAACGGCCTGATCGGGGCAGCCAGCGTCGTCGACACCCTTGAGTTCGACTGCTGCATCAATCTCGATGTCGGATTGACCGGCGACATCCCCGGTCCAAACACGGTGGATTTCCCCTGTAAACTCGGCGCCGGTCCGATCCTGGTTCATCAGGACAGCTCGTGTCACTACAGCCGGAAGATGATCGCCGAGCTGGTTGGAGTCGCGGCGGCCAACGAGATTCCCGTGCAGCAAGCCGTCTTCCAAAACTACGGCAGCGATGGCGCCTCGTTGATCCGGCGCGGCGTCGAGACGGCCTTGCTAACATACCCGACCCGCTACACCCACTCGCCGATCGAGACCGTGAGCGAACGAGACCTCGAGCACTGCGTTGAGCTGATCGTCGCCTTCGCAACTACTGCTTCAGCCTGAACGTCCCGTCGCCTGTATCCAGTGGGAGCGCCACCAATCCACGTGCGGCATACCGCTCCGCTCCGCGGTGCGAACCATTTCCCCGACATCGAGCGGGATTCGGCGCAGTTCGATGCCGATTCCGCGATCACCATCTTCAAGGACAGCGAACTCGGCCCACGCCACGTTCTGATTGACCGGAAGTCCATCGGTTCCCGGCCCGACGCCCGGCAGTCCGACGCTGCCTGGATTGATAAACGTCGTCGCGCCGAGCCGGCGCACCATTTGGACATGGGTATGGCCGCCGGCCATAACGGCCGCGTCCCCGCCGATCAGCGCTAATACCTCCGCATCAGGCGTAGCCGGTCCAATCACGTCTTCGAATGAGCGTGGCGATCCGTGGAAGCAGCGGAGTCTCTGGCCACTGCCGAGATCGAGGTCCAGTGTGATGGGGGACTCGCCAACCTGGGCGATTTCGCTCGGTGTGAGCACGGACAATGTCCAGTCGAGGATGTCCTGACTTGGTCCTGGCGACGGCGTTATCGCATCGGACGGCTCATCGAGCAGCCACGCGTCGGTGTTGCCACGGATGACCGCGCAGTTGGCCTCCTTGAGCAGGCGCAGAACGTCGCTGGGTTGGGGACCAAGCACCACCACATCGCCGAGGCACACGATCCTGTCGAGGTGATCTGCGGATAGCTCGCCCAGAACCGTCCGGAGTGCCTCGGCATTGCCATGAATATCCGCGATCAATCCGATTCGCATCTCCCCTACCTTCGTCCCCTCTTGACGTTCTCGTGGATTCAAGCGCTTGACCAGAACAACGTTCCGGGCAAAGATCCGAACTGAACACGACCGTTCGGCTCAGTCTTGCCCAGGAGCACCTTTGTGGACCACTCCCCTACGTCGGATGTCGACGAGCAAACCCCAGAATCCGAACTTCGCCATCGACTTCAGCACGGCCAAACCGATCTTGATAACGCCATCGCTCTCTTGCGTTCGATGAAGCTCGAAGACACACCACCGGCGGCGATCTTTGATCCGGGCTGGGACGAAGTCAATTCATGAATGCCATCAGCGACCTCACGTACCTTACCGCGATCGATCTGAGCCGGCGCTTCCGAGCCGGGGTGACCACCCCAACGGAGGTCGTTACCGCTGCTCTGAACCGGATTGTCAAGACGGAACCGACGCTTCACGCATACGTGGACGTCTTTACCGAATCGGCGATAACGCAGGCGGCAGAGGCAGATAAGGCATTGCGGTCCGGTAGGCCGATTGGACCGCTGCACGGCATACCGTTCGGCGTCAAAGACATCGTCGATATGGTCGGAGTCCGTACCCAGTGCGGTTCGCCGGGGAGGGCGAATGCCGCTCCTGCAACCCAGGACGCGGCAGTCGTCACACGGTTGCGGGCGGCCGGGGCGATCCCGATCGGCAAGACGGTGACGCAGGAATACGCCGCCGGCGTGGTCAGCGCACCGGCGCGTAACCCCTGGGATCCCGATCGGATACCGGGCGGCAGCTCGGGAGGGTCGGCGGCCTCGGTTGCCGCGGGCGGCTGTGTCGCGGCGCTTGGGACGGATACCGGCGGCAGTATCCGGATTCCGGCCAGCGTCACCGGGACGGTCGGGCTCAAGCCGACCTATGGCGTCGTGCCGTGCAGCGGCATCTTTCCGCTGGCATGGTCGCTCGATACCGCCGGACCGATCGCCCGGGACGTGGCGGATGCCGAACTCGTCTTCAACGTCTTACGGGACGATTCCAACCAGCCGCTGTGGTCCGACGAGGCAAACGGATCGCTGGCCGGAATCCGGGTCGGTGTGCCGCGCCCGCACTTCTTCCAGCACCTTCAGCCGGACGTCAACGCGGCAGTCGAAGAGGCGCTGGGCGTCCTTCGCGGTCTTGGTGCGACCTTGATCGATCTCAAGTGGGACGAGGCCGCTCATGCCCGGGCGGTGAGCGTGATCGTCTCCCGTGCCGAGTTGAGTGAGGTCCATGCCGAGTCCTACCGGCAGAACCCTGAGGGGTTTGGTCCGGATATCCGGTCGCGGCTGGCGGTGGCGGATGCCCTCCCGGCTCGCGAATACGTGCTGGCCCTGCGGGTGCGGGCAATGATCAATCGGTCCATTGCCACACTCTACCGGGACCACGATCTGGACGTCCTGGTGACGCCGACGCTGTGCGCCACGGCCGCCCGGGCCGACAACCTGACGGTGGAGTTACCCGACGGCGAGACGCCCGTCTTTCTGGCGTACACAATGCTGACAATGCCGTTCAACGCCACCGGTCAACCGGTTCTCTCGCTGCCGTGTGGCTTCGATCGGGACGGTCTGCCGGTAGGTCTACAGATTGTCGGACGTCCTCACGACGAACGGCACCTTTGTCGAATTGGACGGACGTATGAACTGGCCGCGGGCTGGCACCTTCGCCATCCGTCAATCTAGCGTCGTCGGAATCTCACATGTGAAGACCAGCAACACCATCCAACAGGGTTGAAAATGAGCAGTTCGCAGTCATCGAATCGGGCGCAGCGCGCGGCCCAGGCCCGTGCGAATCTGGTCGCCGCTCTTCGCGAGTGTTGCCTTCTGGCCGACGCTGTCGAAAGCCTAGAGGGTTCCGATCTCCTCGAAGCGCTTGACGCCATCGACGGCATCCGCTTTGTCATGGCCGAGTCCGGCCAACTCCTACAGGGCGTCGTCCGCGGTTTCGACGGATAGTCACTCGCCGCATGCATTGACGAAGATTCTCGCGAAAGCGACGCTGGCCCAGAACGAGACCTGGGCCCCTAACTTGCATGGGCCAACCAGCCAGCGGGTTCTTGGTAGCTCCGGCGCTCTGCTGGTCCCTGTTATGGCGGAACGCTCTGAATGCGGGCGAGGGGCGATCAATGCAGCAGTTCGACATTGACAAGGTACTGGCAAATATTCGCGTGGCTGTTGAACCGTTTCCGAAAGCGGCGATGTTCGAGTTGGCCGAGCGCGGATATTCGACGCCGTTCCAACAGCTGGTAGCCTGTATGATCTCGATCAGGACCAGGGATGAGGAGAGCCTTCCGATCAGCGAGCGGCTCTTCACACACGCCCCGACGCCCGAAGCGGTCGCCGCGCTGTCACCCGATGAGATCGGCGCCCTCATCCGGCCGTCAACATTCTATGAGCGAAAGGCGGTGCAGATACGCGCGTTGGCCAAGCGTGTGCGCGACGAGTTCGGCGGCGACCTGCCCTGCGATGAAGAGACGTTGCGCTCGTTCGCCGGCGTGGGCATCAAATGCGCCAACCTGGCCCTCGGAATCGCCTGCGGCAAGCCGGTGATCAGTGTCGATATCCACGTCCATCGGGTCTGCAACCGGTGGGGATACGTGCGAACGTCATCGCCCGAGCGCACCCACGACACATTGAGTCGCATCCTGCCGGAGCGCCACCGCGTCGAAATCAACGCCCTGCTTGTTCCATTCGGGAAGCACATTTGCACCGGTGTGGCGCCGAGGTGCTCGGCCTGCCCGGTCGAGGTCTGGTGTCAAAAGGTTGGCGTTACGTCGCATCGGTAGCGGCATCGTCGAGTCGAGCAACTCGGCCATCAGATTTCTGGCAAGATGCACCGTACGAGCATTGCAGCACCGGACACGGTCTAAGGGTCAGCGGAACAGGACCAAGGGTTTGGCGAGCGCGGCAGGAATCGACACGGAGATAGACCAACTCCAACGGGCGCCCGCCGAATCCGGTCACGGCCAGCAACCCAAACAGCCAAATGACCACCGTGAGACGACAGGCGCGCTTGCAGCCTTCGGCTCACGTCCGTTCGCCTGGTTCTGGCCGTGCCTCGTCACCTCGTTGACCGGCGTCTGGGTGCGGATCACCGCACTGGGCTATCTGGTCTATGACCTGACCGACAATGAGCTCCTTCTCGGCCTTGTCAGCTTTGCAAACGCCGCCCCGGTGTTGATTGCCTCCCCGATCGCCGGCGCGATTCTCGATCGTGTCGATCGCCGCCGGGTGCTCCAGGCCGTCCAGATAACCCAAGGTCTGTCGATATTTGTGCTGGCGACGCTCGTCGCTACCGACCGCATTGCGGTCTGGCAGGTCCTGATCATCGCGGCGATCATCGGGTTTGCCTCCGGTTTCGACTGGCCCGCGCGCCTGGCGACAATCCCGCTACTCGTCGACAACCATCAACTGAAGAGTGCTGTTGCCCTCACCGCAGCGGCGTTCAATGGTTCGCGCATCATCGGACCGGCCATTGGTGGAGTACTGGCCGGGACGATCGGGATAGCCGCTTGCTTCTTCTTGAATGCCGCGCTGTATCTGCCGCTGGTGCTGGTGCTGGCGTTCATTCCGCTGCGTGCCCAACCGGCCCGCGAGAAAGCCGCAAGCGCGAAACCAGTGTCATTCCGCGCCAATGCGACCGGCGAAATCGCCGAGGGATACCGGTACATCTGGCGTACGCCCACGATACGCGGCTTGCTTTCGGTCGATATTGTGCCGCTTGCGTTCGGAATCTCCTACTTCACGCTGGCGCCAGCCGTGGCCAAGGACGTGCTCGGTCTCGGCGAGACCGGACTGGGCATCCTATTGGCGTGCAACGGAATCGGTTCCCTGGCGGGTACGCTGCTTGTCGCCCTGATGACTGGAGTCCGGCGCCGGGGCTTCCTGATAGTAACTGGCGTTGGTCTGTTTGGCGTAACCATCGTGCTCTACGCCCTTTCTTCGAACGTTCTGCTCTCGTGCCTCCTAATTGGTCTCCTCGGCCTCATTGCGTCGACGTATGCCACGCTCAATGACACGCTCGTTCAGACGCTCGTCGATGACTCCTACCGTGGGCGTGTCCTGTCCGTCTACTCGATGCTGTGGGGTTTGACTCCCATCGGTGGACTGATTGGCGGCGCTATGGCGAACGTCGTTGGTGTCCAGTCCGCGCTCATCATCAACGGCTTCCTTGTCCTCCTCTACGTGCCGGTGCTCTACCGATTCACCCCTGTTCCGCAGATCGACTAATGCGCTCTGCGGAGTGCCGTAGGCCGCGGCTTGTGCGACGATGCCGAGAGTTAACTGCTGTGGAGATGCTTCCAGATAACGACGTCCTGTTGCCGACATTGGGGAGATGGGCTGTACCGTGTTCACTGACAAGACTCTCGCGTTCGCCGAAGAGCTGACCTCGATGCTGCTCGGCCTTGACGCGCTCTACGCGGCAGAGCAGGGGCATGGCGAGCGAGGATCGGGCGGGGACATCGAGCGCCTCGTCGTCCTCAACATGTCGACTCGGCACCAGCCATCGCCGCTGTCGTCATATGCCGAAGCCCGGGCGCGGTTTGGAGATCTGCGAGTGTTGGCAGCGGAGCTTCCGGAGCCTGACCGCAGGCTGTATTACGGCCAGGTCTGTAGTAGTGCGACTGCATTCGCGACGTGGCGAGAATCTGGACTGCCGTTCGATCGCCAGATTTCCGACTTCCTGCACGTACCAGCCGCTCCAGCGAGTGATGCCCAGTTGGACGACCTCCGACGAAGCATGCGGACGCTGCTCACGGATCTCGGCTATGCGGGCGGCCTCGACGCCCAGTTCGCCGCCTGGGAAGAAAAGCTCCGCGTCCCGGCCGATGAAGTCAAAGGCGTCCTGACTGACCTGCTGGCCGACTGCTGGGATCGCACCGAAGAGATCATGGAGATTCCAGCCAGCCGGGACGACTACATGCAGGTCGAAACCACGTCCGGCGTGCCCTACAACGCCATGTGCGATTTCAGCCGCCGTCTGATCCGGCTCAACATCGATCCCGTCCTGACGATCCCTGGCCTCCGCCACCTTGCGGTCCATGAGGGGTGTCCCGGCCACTATGTTCAGTTCAAGCGGCGCGAAGTCGGCTACGCCCGTGGAACTACCCCGGCAGATGGACTCCTTTCAGTCGTGAATACGGCGAGTTCCACCACATTTGAGGGCATCGCCGATGTCGGCGTCGACGTGATCGGCTGGCGAACGGACCTGGACGGCCGGCTCGGCGAGTTGTTGGCCCGCTACCGTTCTGGCCTGGGCACGCGCGCGGCCTGGCGCCTCCACAACGAGGGGTGGCCAGCTGATAAGGTTCGAGACGAGCTTCAGCGCGACGCCCTCGTTGGCGGGGAGGGCTGGGTCGAGGCCCGGATGCGATTCATCGCGCGGCACGATCGAGCGGCGCTGATCTGGTCGTACTGGCACGGCGCTCCGAGCGTATCTGCGGTCTGGGAACAGGTCCGGTTAGACCCCGAGCGCCGGACCCCGTACTTCGACTACATCTACGGCCGAATGCATTCGCCGCAGAGCATCGCCCTCTTCCAAGCGTGAGCACACGGGGCAACATCGGACTGTGGCTGGGACGTGATCGAGACGAAGTCGTGATTACAACCGTAAACGACATATCCCAACAAATCAAGACAACCAGGCCGATAATCCTAGCCACAAACAATCGACAACCCAAATCACCTTCCCACAGCGCTGCGCACCACCTAGCAAGCCAGCTACAGCATTGCAACGTCGAGGACGAACCGAGATCCGCCACGATCGCTCAACCAGATGACACAAAGACCCGGCTGGCAGCATCTCTTGGCATAGCGAGGCGCTACCAGCCAACGGCTCTAAGGGCTCACGGCGCCAGGTATATCTCGTTGAAGGTACGCAAAGATATCGTCGAAGCTCCCGCTCTCATCGGTGTCGGTTCTGTTGGAATGACTTCTGGAGCAACTGCATCTCCGGGAACGCTCGCCATCGGTCTCTGGACTCAGTACATCGACCCTCGATTGGCGGTTCCCCTCCTGCATCCGGTTCGCAGAGAACCGGCCACAGCCGATGTAGCATTGGCGATCTGCCCTACACTAGTCGGAAGCCTACTCATCGGTGAGTTTGGGGGATATGTCGTTTTGACGTGGTCCGCCGACTTGGTTGCGGCCGAGCTTGCGGGACTCGGTCTGTGGACCGCGGCGCTCCCCGATCGCCTGGAGCGGATCGGACCCTGGGAGGATCCGGTCGTCCAGCGTGCCACCGAACTCGACTTTGGGGTGCAGCATCCATCCGACCTCGTGCTTCGCGCCAGATGGGCGGGCAACGCCGGTGACGAACGCGGCATCTCGACCCTGAACGCCCTCGTTTCAACAATCGCTTCGTTGCTGAATATCCCGGCTGATCAGGTGGCAAATTCGCCAGACTGAGGGTAGCCAAAGTCTGTATACTTATGTCACGCTATATCGTGAATTCGTCGGCAGACCCGGTACACTTCCACCATGCCTACACTCCAGCCCAAACCCGACTTTTCCAACCGACTCTCCGCCCTTGCCGCGGCTCCTGGCGTCTACCTCATGAAGGACGCTGACGGCACCATCATCTACGTCGGTAAAGCCATCGCCCTGCGCAACCGGGTCCGCTCCTACTTCCAGTCCAGCCGTGGCATGGACCCCAAAACCCGCGAACTCGTCTCCCACATCACCGATTTCGAGGTGATCCGAACCGACACGGCGACGGAAGCCCTGATTCTCGAAAACGAGCTCATCAAGAAGCACCTGCCGAAGTACAACGTCATGTTGAAAGACAGCAAGACGTATCCGTACCTCAAGATCACCGATGAAGAATGGCCACGGGTGATCTCAACGCGCCGCATCGTCAAGGACGGAGGCCGCTACTTCGGTCCCTATACCTCCGCCGGCTCCGCCTACAAGACGCTCAATTTACTCAACCGGCTCTTCCCGTATCGCAAATGCGAGAAGAAGATCACCGGCCACGACGAAAGCTGCCTCTACTACCACATGCACCAGTGCACCGCCCCCTGCATCTCGGCGGTGGACCGGGAGACCTATCTGCAGGCGGTCGACGGCGCGGCCCTCTTCCTCTCCGGCCGAGGCGACGAGATTCTCGCCCCCCTTGAAGAGGAGATGCAGCAGGCATCGGACGCCTGGAACTTCGAGCGCGCCGCCGAAGTCCGCGACCGAATCACCGCCGTCCAGCACGTCCTGGAGCGGCAGAAGATCGTCAGCCCTAAAGGGACCAATGCCGATATCGTCGCCGTCGCTCAGGGGGCGGGCGGCGATGCCGGCGTCCAGGTAGGCTTCCTGCGCAATGGCAAGATCCTCGGCTCCGAGTTCTTCCCGATGACGGCGTCAATCGCGGACGGTCCCGATCAGATCCTGAGCGGCTTTGTCTCGCAGTTCTACTCCGAGGCCGCCGCGGTTCCTCCCCTCCTCTATCTGCAATACCCGTTGCCCAACGGAGAAGCCGAGGTCATCGAGGAGTGGCTGCGCGACCGGCGTAGCGGCAAGGTTGAGATCGTCGTTCCCCAGCGTGGAGACCGCCGCAAGCTTGTCGAGATGGTCGCCAAGAGCGCCGAGGAGAACCTGGAACAGAGCCGGCTCAAGTACCTGACCGACGAGATGAAGATGACCGCGGCGCTGACCGAGCTCGCCGACGCGCTCGATCTGCCCCGCCTCCCCCGCCGGATCGAGTGTTTCGACATCTCCAACATCCAGGGAACCAACCCTGTCGCCAGCATGGTCGTCTTCGTCGACGCCAAACCGGCCAAGAAGGAATACCGCAAATTTGCGATCAAGACGGTCGTCGGCGCGAACGACTTCGCGATGATGCACGAGGTCATCGCCCGCCGGTTCCGCCGCGCCGCCGAGGCACTTGATGGCGAAGGTGACGGCGAGTCGGATGGCAAGTGGGCCACACTTCCGGATCTCGTCATCGTGGACGGCGGCAAGGGACAGCTCAACGCCGCACTGGCGGCACTGGAAGAGGTCGGCATGACCGGCCAGGCAATCGTCGGGCTGGCCAAAGAGAACGAAGAGCTTTACCTGCCCGGGCAGAGCGACCCGGTCATTCTTCCCCGGGACGCCCAGTCGCTCTTCCTGGTCCAGCGGGTCCGGGACGAGGCACACCGATTTGCGGTCACCTTCCACCGGCAAAAGCGAGGCAAAGTCAGCCTGCACTCCAAACTCGACGATGTTCCCGGCGTTGGACCAAAGAAGCGGGCGGCCCTCATAAAGCGGTTTGGCAGCCTACAAGGCGTTCGCGCGGCGCCGATCGACGAACTCACCGCGGTTACCGGCATCAACGCCGAACTTGCAGAGCGTATAAAGGCCACGATCTGATGAGCGAATCAACGAAGACATCCACATTGACGCCGGTTCTTGACGCCGAGGACTCGGACGCAGTCGAAGACGCCGCGGCCATCGTCCGCCGCGGCGGGATCGTTGTCCTCCCGACCGATACGGTCTACGGCGTCGGGGGCAGCCTCGACCATCCAGCCGCCCTGGATCGCATCTTCGCCTGCAAGGGTCGTCCGCTTGGCCAGACGCTGCCGGTGCTGCTGGGTTCGTTCTCCTCCCTGGAGCGAGTCGCGACTGAACCGTCGTTAGCTGTGCAGCGGTTGATGGAGTTCTATTGGCCTGGCGCCCTAACGATCGTTATCCCTGCAAGGCCCGGATTGCCAAGTGCGGTCGTCGGCCCCGGGGAGACGGTCGGAGTACGGGTGCCGGCGGATCGATCGGCGCGGGCATTGATCGACCTGGCAGGTGGTGCGCTCGCCGTCACGAGCGCCAATCGCTCCGGCGCACCGCCCGCCCTCGATGCCGCATCCGCCATTCGCGCCCTTGGCGGCACGGTCGACGCGATCCTCGACGGCGGCCCTATGATCGGCAGCACGGCGTCGACGGTGGTCCGGACGACGGGAACGACCTTGGAGATCCTTCGCGCAGGCTCGATCGATCCCGACGACATCCAGCAGGTCTGGGCAGGCGAAACCGAGTGACCTTGCCGGGGATATGTCGTGACACGCCACGCCGCGCCCGCCAGGAACGCTGAACCCGTGCCCACCGTCCAGCCCAAACCAACGTCTCAACTGGCCCCTCGGACGCATTGCGAGTAGGATTGCCGGCCGAACGGGGCGATCGCCGGACCATTTGGCCGGTCCTGCCGGTTGGCTACCGGGCCGTCCCATCCGGGGTTCGGGGAACGTCGTGCGAGATTCGAACCATCTGAATCAACCCACCTTCGGGCAAGGGATCGTCGTAAGCGCCGGCGTTGCGCTGGCGGTCTTTGTCCTATCGTTCCTTGCATACGGCGAGCAGACCGATCCCGATATCCCCGCCACCGCCACCACCGATCTCCTCTACTGGGGCATCTCCATCATCGTCATCGCGGTTGCGGGCTACGGCGCTCAGTACGCCGAACGGTCAGCCACCATTGCCGCGGCGGCGGTGGGCCATGCCCGGCCACGAGCGACGGTCGCCTCCGCCTGGGCCGTCCCGGCGGTCTCGACAATGGCGGCAGTCCTCCTGGTTGCCACCTACCACAACCGCTGGATGTTCGCCGTCGGCCCGCTCGTCGCCTTCTTCGGCACCGCAGGATCGCTGCTCTCCCGCGACCTCCTGGATGACGCCGGGGATACTACCCATCGGGCAGCGACGACGATCCACACCCTGGTCATCCACGTCGCCGCCTTCCTGGCCTTGGGCATCATCTACTACAACAAGTTCCCGCTCTGGATCGGTCTGCCGCTCGTGGCGGGTGTAGCGGCCGTCCTGGTGTTGGAAACGCTCGAACGAGCCAGCGTCCTCCCGGTGAAGCGGATCGGCTACGCTGCCCTCGGTGGGCTTGCCGTGGCGGAAGCGCTCATCGCCGTCAACTGGTGGCAAACCCACGGATGGACCGGCGGGGCCGTCCTCCTCGTCGCGTTTTACCTGGCCGCCGGCGTCATCCTGGCCCGCTCCCAACGCCTGATGATCCGGTCGCGCGATCTGGTCGAGTTCGGCCTCGTCAGCGTTGTGGCCCTGGTGATTCTCGCCGCCGCGGCGTAGCTTTTCTTGCGACAGACCATTGCCCCGCCCGCCGAGGAGAACACCGTGCCGGCTTCGCCTTCCGCCAGTTCACATCGATCCGACTACAAGGCGCTCGACGAGCTCGATCGGCTCGAAGAGCTGCTCGAGGAGATGGACGAACTCGGCGTTTCCTCCCGCGACGAGGTCGAGCAGCGCATCGCGTCGCTGGAAGCGCTCATCCCCGATCTCGACGACGAGCCGGACGCCTGACCGTTGACCAGCTTGGACCTTTTTGAGGCCAACCGGCGCGAGCAGATGGCGAGCAAGGCACCGCTCGCCACCCGGATGCGCCCTCGCACCCTCGACCAACTCGTCGGCCAGGATAACCTGATCGGTGAGGGCACCCTCCTCCGCCGAGCAATCGAGCAAGACCGGCTCTCGTCGCTCATCCTCTGGGGACCACCGGGCTCAGGAAAACCACCCTCGCCCGGATCGTGGCCTCGACGACCAAGGCCCACTTCGCCAGCCTGAGCGCCGTCACCTCCGGTGTGGCCGATCTGCGCGCGGCGATCAAGGAGGCGGCCGACCGCCTCGGCATGCACGGCCAGCGCACCGTCCTGTTCATCGACGAGATCCACCGCTTCAACAAGGCCCAACAAGACGCCATCCTGCCCCACGTCGAGGACGGTACCGTCATTCTGATCGGGGCGACGACAGAAAACCCGTCGTTCGAGGTGAATTCGGCGCTGCTGTCCCGGTCCCGGGTGATCGTCCTGCGCTCTTTGGGCGACGACGACGTCCGCGTCGTGCTGGAGCGCGCGCTGGCGGACCAGGACGTGGGCCTGGGCAACGAAAACCTGTCGATCGACGACGAGGCGCTCAACCTCCTCGTCAACCTGGCCAACGGCGACGCCCGGTTTGCCCTCAATACGTTGGAGTTGGCCGCTACTGGAACGGGATACGCCGAAGACCGCCGCATCACGGCCGAACTCGTCGCCGAAGCTGCCCAACGCCGGGCAGCGACCTACGACAAGGGCGGCGACGACCACTTCGACGCGATCTCAGCCCTGCACAAGACGATGCGCGGCTCTGATCCGGATGCCGCCCTCTACTGGCTGGCCCGGATGCTCGACCGTGGCGACGACCCGCTCTATGTCGCCCGCCGCCTGGTCCGGTTCGCCAGCGAGGACATCGGTCTCGCCGATCCCCGGGCTCTCCAGGTCGCGATGGCCGCCCAACAGGCGGTCCATTTCATCGGCTTGCCGGAAGGAGCGTTGGCCCTGGCGGAGCTCGTCGTCTACCTCTCAATGGCCCCGAAAAGTAACGCGATCTATCGCGCCTACGGGGCGGCACAGGCCGACGTGGCGAACACGCGCAACGACCCCGTCCCGACCCACCTGCGCAACGCTCCCACCGCGCTCATGAAAGCCCAGGGATACGGCGAGGGTTACCGCTACGCCCACGACTTCGAGGGCGGCGTCGTTGCCCAACAGAATCTTCCTGAGAATCTCGCCGGCCGGCGCTACTATGAGCCGACCGACCGCGGTGAGGAGGCCGAAATCGCTCACCGGCTCAAGAAGATTCGCGCCGTCTACGCCGCCGGTGATCCGGCCTCGGCGATTCCCAACACAGGCAACAGTGCACCCGGATCACCGCCCCAAAGGAAACGAGAATGACCCTGATCACATGGCCAACACGGCGCGATGATCGCGATCCGGAGTCGCTGCGGAAGCTCGAAATCATCCCCGGCGCGGTTCCCTACGCCGAAGGGTCGGCCTTGATCAAGCTGGGCGATACCCACGTGCTCTGCGCCGCCACCATCGACGAGAACGTTCCCAGGTGGTTGCACAACAAGGGCCGGGGGTGGGTCACCGCCGAATACGCGATGCTGCCCCGGGCCACCAAGAGCCGCACGCAGCGGGCGACCGCCTCCGGAAAGCAAGACGGCCGCGCCGTCGAAATCCAACGCCTGATCGGCCGCTCCCTTCGGGCCGTGACCAACATGGAGGCTCTCGGCGAGCGCCAGATCATCATTGATTGCGATGTGATCCAGGCCGACGCCGGGACTCGCTGTGCCGCGATCTCCGGGGGATATGTCGCGCTGGCCCTGGCCTGCCGTAAGCTCCTCGCCGAGCGCAAGATCAAGCGCAACCCGCTCGAGTCCGCCGTCGCGGCGATCAGCGTCGGCGTGGTTAGGGGCGTCCCACTCCTCGACCTCGATTACCCCGAGGACAGCGCCGCCGATGTCGACTTCAACGTCGTCATGACGGACCAGCACACCTTCGTCGAAATTCAGGGAACGGCAGAAGGCGCCCCGTTTACCCCAGGAACACTCGAGGACATGCTCGCCCTGGCTAGTACCGGCCTCGACGAGATCTTCGCCACACAAGCCGCTGCCATAAACGCCGGTTCCTAACTATAGCCAGGCAGCGATTTCGATCAGGGCACGCTTCAACGCGTCGGTGCTTTCGGGGTTCACGGCGCTGATGCGGAAGTACTCGGTCAGCCGAGGGTCCGCCGGCCGGTGAACGCGGATGTCGCGTTCGGCCAACTCCCGTGCGATATCGGCAGCCGTCCCCCGCTCCACTCGCGCCAGGACGAAGTTCGCGGCTGAGGGCGTTGGCCGCACGACGTTCAACTTACGCAGCATGCGGAAGAGCCGGGACCGCTCCTCCCGCACCCGGGCAGCCGTCGCCCGCACATACTCGAGGTCGTCCAACGTGGCGCCGGCGGCCAGGACCGCGCCCATCGCGACACCGCCGGGGCGGATGTAGCTCCGGAGATCACTCACGACTGCCGGCGGGGCAATGGCATAGCCAAACGGCAATCCCGCCAGTCCGGCCCAGGTTTCGTAGCTCTGGAGTACCACCAGGTTGTCGAACTCACGCACCAGCGGAGCGAATGACCGCCCGCCATACCCCGCGTGGCGCTCATCGACGACGACCAGCCCACAGCGCCGGGTCAGGCGGACGAGCGATTGATTGCCGAGCAGCGTCCCCGACGGGTCGTTGGGGTGCTGCACATACGCCATCGATTCGGAGGGCAGGGATCCCAGATCCCCTACCGCCACCTCGAGGCCAAACCAACCCGCCCGGGGGAAGCGCTCGACATCGACGCCGAACCGTCCTGCCCGCTCCGCCATCGTGGGATCAGTCGGTGGGAAAACCAGTAAAGGTCCACGTGACTGCTGCCGCAGCAGGAGCGCTTCGAGGATCTCGGTAAGTCCGTTGCCCAGAAGCAGGGCCTCGGGAGGATGCCCGACCTCGTTGGCGAGGCGGAGATGGAGGCGGAGTTCACGGTCGGAAGCGGGTAGATGGAGTTCGTCCGAACCGGCGAGCGCTTCCTGGACAAAGATCGACGGACCGTATGGATTGGTATGGAGATCCATCCTGATCGGCCGTTCGACCATAAGTGCGCGGCGCGGCGTCGCCAATCGCGGACGAGTGCGGCTCATGCCTTTTGCCTGACCACTTCCCAACCGACCTGTTCGTGCGAATCGGGCAGGCGCATCGGAAGTTCGATGATCGTAGGCCCACCTGTGACAGGCACAGCCACGTTGCGCACGGGTGTACCGCCAAGGGTGCTTCCGTGCGTATTGCCGAGGTGGGCGTGACCGTGGATCACCAGATCGATTGCGTGGCGGTCGATCACCTTAGCCAGTTCACTGTTGCCAAGCATCCAATATTTCACCGGCGGCTCATCGCCGAGCGTCGTCGCCGTGGGCGAGTAGTGCATAACGACGATTTTGACATCAGAGTGCAACGCTTCGATTGCCTGCTCCAGGCGGGCAGCTTCCCGCCTGGCGCGAATGGCCACTGCCTGCGAGATGCGAAACGTCGGCCCGACCGGCCCTTCGTTTGGCCAGAACCCGCCGCCGTACCCACCGACACCGGCAAACCCGACGGAGCAGCTCCCATTGAGTGTTGGCAGTGTCGTGGCATGGCCGTCGAGCAAGGTCACACCCACGTTCTCCAGAATCCGGCGAAAGGCCGAACGGCGCAGACAGCGACGATCGTGATTGCCAAGGACCGCAATGATCGGCAAGTTGAGGTCACGGAAAACGTCCGCGGCGAGTTCGACTTCGGGGAGCCTGCCCTGATCGGTAATGTCGCCCGCGATGACGAGGACATCGGCTCGCTGGGCGATGCCGACGAGCGACTCCGCCAGATCCGGCGGAAACTCGGTCTTGAGGTGCATATCGCCAATTGCGGCGATCCGGATTCCCACGTTCCTGGCTCTCCCAGCCGGCGCGCCGCCGTCACCCGTTCCCATAGGCTCAGTGTACCGCGTCTCCGGCCATGACCCGCCTATGCGAACGGCCAAACTAGCGAGGCATCCTGCCTTGTACGTATACTCGGCGCACACACCAGTTGCCCACAAGATCGAGGACGGAGCATTCGGTGGGGTTACGCACGCGACATTGCCATGTCATCTTGATAGCGGTCGCTTCCCTGGTTTGGAGTGCTTTCCCAGGACTCCACCTCGCACGCGCCAGCGCTCAAACTCTTCCCCAGCTGCCCGAGGTATCGGCCAAGGCCGCCTTCGTCCGGGATATCTCGGCAGGTGTCGACCTTTACGACCTCAACGGCGATGAACGCCTCTCCGCCGGCAGCACGATCAAGATCGCGACCGCGATCGTCACCAGGACGACGGTCGACCTGGATGACGAGGTGCTGATCGTCGAGTCCGATCCGGTCGAAGAGGGGTACTCGACGATGGACCTGCTCGTTGGCGACACACTGACTGTCGAGCAACTGCTTCTGGGCCTGCTCATCCCGTCCGGTGGCGATGCCGCCAAGGCGCTCGGACGGTTTGCCGGCGCAACCCTGCTGGGCTTAGATCCTGCGACGGTCGATCCTGAGCAGGCCACAGTCCGTTTTGTTGAAGAGATGAACGGATTGGTCCGCGACCTCGGCCTGGAGAATACGCAGTTCGTCAATCCGGACGGGCGTGACGCCGCGGACCAATTCACCAGCGCCCGCGACCTAACCATCATCGCGACCGAGTTCATGAAGGACGACAGCCTGCGCGAAATGGTTGCCATGCCCGACTACGAGTTCGTCTCTCCGGGCGGCAATACCTACACAAAGCCGAACACCAACGAACTGCTCGCGGAGCCGGGCGTCATCGGCATCAAGACCGGCTCCGAAGCCCAGGCCGGCGCCTGCTTGATTCTGGCCAGCGAGTTCGGCGCGAATGTGGTGATCACTGTCGTTCTCGGAAGCGACCTGGCGTACGACGAGGAGACATCGGAGAAAACGGTTGATCTCCGCTACGACGACGCCCGCGAGATCCTGGCCGGACTTGAAGCGGATTACCGCTGGGTTGCGGTCGACGACCCGGCGACCGTCCCGGGGCTGGAGGACGCGCTGTTTGCCTGGCAGGTGACGATGCGTGATGGGCCAGAACTTGTGATGCCGGCCTCCGGCGACGAGGACCTAACCTTCCGCCTCCGGCTTGGCGCACCGGGCGAACCCGAGCAGGAAGTGGGCCGCGTGCTATTCTTCGCCGGGTCCACGCAAGTTGGCGAGCGACCCCTTTTCAGGCGACATCGGCACAGGCTGGACACTCGACACCGAGAGCCGCCTAGCCCCCGTTCGCACTAACCGACTCCCCAAGGAGACGCATCATGGAGCGCCTGCAGCGGGTCATGGCCGCCCGCGGCAGCGGGTCTCGCCGGTCAGCGGAAGCGCTGATCGTTGCCGGCCGTGTCCAGGTCGATGGCAAAGTCGTGACCGAACTCGGCACCCGGGTCGATCCGGCCACCGCCGAAATTCGCATTGATGGCAAGATCCTGCGGCCCCAGCGGCCGCGGGTCATCATGCTCAACAAGCCGACAGGATTCATCACCACGGTCAACGACGAGCGCGAACGCCGGACAGTAATGGAACTCGTCAACGTCGCGGAGCGCGTCTATCCGGTTGGCCGCCTCGATCGCGATACCGAGGGATTGCTGCTCTTCACCAACGACGGTGACGTCGCCAACCGGGTGATGCACCCCCGGTATAAGCTGGCGAAGGAATATCAGGTCCTTACCCGAGCTCGACCCACAGACATGACACTGCAACGGGTTCGCGAGGGTTTCGAGATCGACGGCCAGAAAGTCGTCCCGGCCGAGTTCCGGATTCTCCGTCAGACCAGGGAAGGGCTCGTCCTCAAAATCGTGGTCCACCAGGGCCTCTACCACGTCGTACGCCGCTTGATGCAGAACGTGGGGATCCCGGTCGATGGACTACGGCGCGTCCGCATCGGCCCGGTCAGCATCGAGGGTATTGCGGTCGGGGCGTGGCGCGACCTTACCCCGGGTGAACTCAGCCAGTTGCTTCAAGCCGTTCATCTAGACGATGAATCGGACAACGAGGTCGGCGTCTATCCATCCTGGCGCCAATCGCGCAATCGATCCCGCGTCAGGCCATCACTGGCCCGCCGGCAGACGCCTGAGGCAATCGAATCAGCGCCAGTGCCCAGAACGCCGCCGGTCCGTCCGGCGCCTCAGGCCAGGACACCCCACCGGCGAGCGCCGTCTCCAGCCACCAACCGGAGGCACGGCGAAAGTCCGTCACCTCCTGCCGTTGCTGGGCAGGAGCGACTGCCCACCGGCGATGTTTGGCTGGTCGGCGACCGGACCCCTCCGGGGCAATCTAGCGGCCGACATCGGCAGGAACGATCCGACGGCGAACATCGTTACCAGGGGAGAGGACGCGACAACCGCTCCGGATTGCGGACTGATGGACCCCCTCATCACGGTGGTACCCAGGACCGGGGCCACGGTAAGGGTCGGACCGAGGCCGAACCAGACGGGAAATCAACCGGGCGCGGCCGGCGACAGTATGGGGACAAAAGCAGCGACACAACTCGGCGATCGGCCGCCGATCTCGATCGGATGGGCCAGCGCCACGGTCGATCCCGGAAACCGCCTCAATCTGGGCACCAGGCCCGCGGAGAGCAACGACCTCATGGAGGAGAGCAACAGGAAGGCGGTCACGGCCGCGCGCACGGCAAGCACAGTGGAACCAAACACCGCCCACCGCACGCCGGTAGGCCGGGACGGCGGCCGCGAGCAGTCGACGCCGACCGGCGCGAACAGGATTCCCGGAAGACTCGACCAGCCGGATCGGCCGAACCGACCGGATCACCGCCACGTGATCGCCATCGACGGGGCCGCGGCGGCGGGAAAGACGACGGTGGCGCGCGACCTCGCCGCCCGCCTGAAGGTGACACTGTTTGATACCGGTGTGCTCTACCGGGCGGTGACCCTGGCGGCCTTACAACGCTCAGTACCGCTCGACGACGCCGATCAGCTAGCCAAACTCTCCGCCAATCTCGATATCCGCATCGATCGCCCGACCGTGGATGACGGCCGCCTGTACGATGTCATCGTCGACGGTGTCGACGTGACCTGGGCGATCCGGGGCGCGGACGTCGACAAGCACGTGTCACACGTGTCTGCCCACGCTTCGGTGCGCCGGGCTCTCCTTCCCGTCCAGCGCGAGATCGCGGACGGCGCCTCGGTGGTCATGGTCGGGCGCGACATCGGCACCGTCGTCACCCCGACAGCCGGCGTGAAGATATTCTTGTCCGCCAGCCTGGAGGAGCGGGCACGTCGCCGTCATGCCGAACTGCGAGCCCGCGGGGAGGACGTGGACATGGACTTCATCGTCGCCGACCTCCAGCGCCGCGACGCGATCGACAGCGCCCGGGAGGCTTCGCCGCTCAAGGCCGCGGACGACGCCATCCTGGTCAACACCGATGGCCGTTCTGTCGATGACGTCGTCACCGAGATCGAGAGCGTCGTCCGCAACGCCTGGAGCAAGCTCGCGTGAGCACCCCTGCCCCCACGACTAAGCAAGATGAGCCAGACCTTCGGGCCGGCACATTTCAAGGCAAGACCTTTACCGTCCTGCGGGCGATTTTGCTGGGCCTTTGTCGGGTTCTGTTCCGCATGCGCATTCGCGGATTGGAGAATGTCCCGCGCACCGGCCCGCTGATTGTGGTCGGAAATCATCTCCACAACGCCGACCCGTTCTTGGTCTCGGTGGCAATCCCCCGACCGGTTCACTACATGGCGAAGAAGGAGCTCTTTGCCGTCCCGGTCCTCGGACGAATCATCCGACTCGGCGGCGCCTTTCCGGTCGACAGGGGAACCGCCGACCGAAACGCGATCCGGATTGCCGACTTGACGCTGAAGCAAGGGATAGCGGTCGGGATGTTTCCCGAAGGCACCCGCAGCAAGTCGGGCGCCCTGAAGGCGGCCTTACCCGGAGCAGCCGCCATCGCCCAGTTGACTGCCGCCCCGATTCTGCCCGTGGCCGTCACCGGCTCGGAACGCCCCATCTCCAAGGGCGTCAAGATCGCTATCGGCAAGCCGTTTACGATCCCGAGCCGGACGGCGGACGGCCGGAAAATCGGCCGCGACGAAGCGACGGGCCGGCTCATGGTCGAAATCGTTCGCCTCCTGCCCCCTGAGTACCGCGGCGTCTACGCCGGTCTGCTCACGGACGAGGGTTCTGCATCGACTGAAGTTCAGGAGGCCCCCGGGTCTCAGGCGTCCTCCGTCACGTAGTCGTCCTCCGGCAGGAACAGCTCTGCAATCGGTTGCCGGCGCTCACGCCGCGTCTTTCGCCTGCTGCCGCCCTCGTCAGCGGAGTGGAACGCATACTCGTCGCCCCAGGCAAACTCGCGCCCTGCCAGGTGGACCGTGTCGCCCTCGCTGATACCCAGGCGTTCTAGCTCATCGTTGATGCCACTTGTGGAAAGCACCCGCTCGAACCGGTCGGCCGCCTCATCGCTGGCGAAGTCGGTCATCTTCGTGAACCGCTCGATGCCGATACCCGTCACATCGAAGTGGTGTGCCGAGCGGCGGGTCGCCTGCCAAGCTTTCTCATCCTGCTGGGCCAGGGTGTAACGGCGGCGCTCCTGTGGCTTCTCCGCAACCTTCGACGTCTCACGCTCGTGAACCTCGCGCAGCGCCGCGGCGACATCTTCGAGGAGACGCTGGACGCCCTCGCCCGTCGCGGCCGAGACGGGATAGACGGTAAAACCAGCCTGCTCCAGCGTCGACCGTAACTCGGGCAGGTTGTCCCGAGCTTCGACGAGGTCGATCTTGTTCAAGGCGACAAGCATCGCCTTCTCGCGCAGATCCGGGTCGAAGAGCTCAAGCTCCGCATTGATCGTCTGGAAATCCTCAAGCGGATCCCGGCCTTCCAGACCGCCGGATGCGTCCAGCACGTGAATCAAGACCTTGGTCCGGGAAACATGGCGCAGGAACTCATGTCCCAGTCCCGCACCACTCGCGGCACCTTCGATCAATCCGGGGATGTCGGCCATCACGAACGCCTGGCCGCCGCGGCCGCCGATCTCGACCGCGCCCAGGTTGGGCTCGAGCGTCGTAAACGGATAGTCGGCGATCTTCGGACGAGCCCGGGTCCCTGCCGCGAGCAAGGTCGATTTCCCTGCATTGGGCAACCCGACGAGTCCGACGTCCGCGATGATCCGCAGTTCCATCCGGAGGTTGCGTTCTTCGCCCGGCTCACCCAGCTCTGCAATCCGGGGCGCCTGATGGACGGAGGACTTGAAGTGGACGTTCCCCAAACCGCCCCGGCCGCCCTTGGCGACCACGACCTCTTCCCCAGGCTCGGTCAGGTCAGCAAGCATCTCGTCGGCATCGTCGTCCCAAACGACCGTCCCCGGTGGCACATCCAGATAGAGATGGTGGCCCGACTTGCCATGCTTCTGCTGCCGGCTGCCGCCTTGCCCCTTCTCCGCCTCGAACTTCTGGTTGAACTGGAATGGGAGCAGACTCGTCAGGCTCTGCCGGACGCGGAGGCGCACGTCGCCACCGCGGCCTCCATCACCGCCGTCCGGACCACCCTTCGGTGCGAACTTCTCTCGCCGGAACGACTTCGACCCATTGCCACCATCGCCGGCTTTCACGTAAATACGAGCGCGATCGACTAACACGGAAGACTCCCTATTGACGCTATCCGCCCTTGCCTCTTACCTG
Organism: uncultured Chloroflexia bacterium; assembly: GCA_963724285.1. Lineage (GTDB taxonomy): Bacteria > Chloroflexota > Chloroflexia > Thermomicrobiales > UBA6265 > CAVRUD01. The sequence goes on from CAVRUD010000005.1 coordinate 108,743, forward strand.
GCGTGAGCCTCTGTGCGGAAAAATGCCATACCGCCGGGGCCCGATGGGTCCCCGAAACCTGCCAAGCATAGCCGAGCTGGCGCGGTCCGTCCCCGACGGCGCAGCCCCGCCCGGCTAATCGAGGTAATCGCGCAGCTTCTTCGCCCGCGAGGGGTGGCGCAGCTTGCGCAGGGCCTTGGCCTCGATCTGGCGGATGCGCTCCCGGGTCACCCCGAACTCCCGCCCGACCTCCTCCAGCGTCCGCGCCCGCCCGTCGTCGAGGCCGAAGCGCATCTCCAGCACCCGCCGCTCCCGCTCGCTCAGGGTGCCCAGCACGTCCTCCATCTGCTCCTTGAGCATCTGGCGGCTGGCGGCGTCCGCCGGGGCCAGCACCTTGTGGTCCTCGATGAAGTCGCCGAGGTTTGAGTCCTCCTCCTCGCCGATCGGCATCTCCAGGCTGACCGGCTCCTGGCTGATCTTCATGATCTCGCGCACCCGCTCCGGCGCCAGCTCCATCGCCGCCCCGATCTCCTCGCTGGTCGGCTCCCGCCCCAGCTCCTGCTGCAGCCTGCGGCTGGTCCGGATCAGCTTGTTGATCGTCTCGACCATGTGGACCGGGATCCGGATCGTGCGCGCCTGGTCGGCGATCGCCCGGGTGATCGCCTGCCGGATCCACCAGGTGGCGTAGGTGGAGAACTTGAACCCCTTGTGGTGCTGGAACTTCTCCACCGCCCGGATCAGCCCCAGGTTGCCCTCCTGGACCAGGTCGAGCAGCGTCATCCCCCGCCCGGCGTACTTCTTGGCCACCGAGACCACCAGGCGCAGGTTCGCCTCGGTCAGCGCCTCCTTGGCCCGCGCCCCCTGGGCCACCTGCTCCTCGAAGCGGCGCGCCAGCCGGGCGGCCTGCTGGGCGTACAACTCCAACACGGCGGCGTCGTCGGGCCAGTCGCCGGCCGCGCGGACCAGGGCCTGCACGGCCGGCGGCAGCAGGTCCCACTCGACCGTGCGCTGCCGCATCGACTCCTCCAGCTCCTCCGGCAGGTGGCCGCCGAGGCGCGCGCACGCCCGCGCCACCGCGGCCTCCGGCACCTGCACGAACGGCAGGACCGCCCGCAGCATCGCCGGCTTCGGCGGCAGCCCGGCGGGCACCTCCGGCGCAACCTCGGCGTAGAGGGCCTCGACGTGGGGCCAGAACTGCTTGAAGGTCCGGTAGATCTCGAAGCCGAGCTCGGCGGCGTCCGGGTCGCGGCCCAGCCGCCCGGGGTGGCGCAGCCGCTCGCGGTGGAGGCACAGGTAGTCGCCCCGCTCCATCGCCATCGCCAGCTCGACCTCGCGGCCGCCGGTCAGGAGCGGCACCCGCCCGATCTCGCGCAGGTACATCCGCACCGGGTCGTCGAGGTGCAGGCCGCCGGTGTCGTAGTTGACCGGGCCGAGGTCGGCCAGCTCGGGCAGGTCGAGGCCGTCCGCGTCGGCCCCCGCCGGCGCGAGGCCGTCCGCCGCGTCGGCGTCGTCCTCGTCGTCCCCGGCGCCGACGCCGGGGGCGAACACGCTCAGCTCGGCCAGCTGCAGGGTCAGCGCCTCGGCCGGCGAGGGCGCCCCGTCGAGCCCCGGGCTCGCCTCGAGCAGGGCGTCGAAGATGTGCGCGCCCTCCTCCAGCCCGGAAAACCCGTTGGTCTCGTCCCCTCCGGACTCGAGGTTCTCAGTATCGTCGGCACCGTTCAGATCGAGTGTGTCGTCGCTCATCGGCTTGGCCGGACCCTTCTCAGCCTGGGCAACACGCCCGTCTCGTCCGTTCGCTCGAGCGGCCTGAGCGACACGGCTTCCGTTTGCGGAATGGGACCCTTGCTGCTTCTCCAACGGGGATCAATCCTCTCGGGAACGTCCAACCCTCTAACCTTCTAACGTCGCGCCTCTCTGCTGCGACGCGCATCATGCACTGCTGGCACGCCAGGAGGCAGGAAAGGTGTGGAGTGTCATCGGTGCCTCGCGGACCGATGACGATCCGGCGGTCCGAACGCCAGGCTCCTGGTGACGGCACGCGCCGGACGTGGACAAGTGGGTCAGACGGAACGCTACTATGACTTCACGCCTTGTGCAAGCGCCCCTCGCGCCCGCTCGGCCGGAGCGCCCTCTTCAGCGCGCCAAATCAGATGGTTTGCCCTGATAGATCTCAGCGGACATGAGATCGTCATACGTCTCCCGCCGCCGAATCTGCCGGACCTGCCCATCCCGAACCAGAACGACCGCGGGCCGAAGCGAGAGATTGTAGTTGCTGGCCATCGCAAGGCAATAGGCCCCCGCCGCGGGAAGGCAGAGCAGATCGCCTGGCTCGACCATCGGCAGGGCGGCGTCTTCGACGAGCAGATCACCGGATTCGCAGAACTTCCCGGCAATCGTGACGGGCACATCCGGCCCGGCGCCGGTCCGGTTGGCGATCGCCACCGAATACTTCGCCCCGTAGAGCGTCGGCCGGATGTTATCGGCCATACCGCCGTCGACGGCGACGTAGGTGCGGATGCCAGCGATGTCCTTGATCGAACCGACCTCATACATGGCAACTCCCGCCGGACCGACAATTGCCCGGCCCGGCTCGACGATCAGTCGTGGCAAAGGTAGATCGTGGCGGGCGCACTCCGTCCGGAGCGTCGCCGAGGCCTCCTCCGCCCACGCCTCGATCGCGGCCTCCTCCTGGTTCGGCTCGTAGGCGATCCCGAATCCACCCCCCGGGCTGATGATCTCCGGCACGACGCCAAAGCGGTCGCGCATCTCCGCGGCGAACTCCAGCATGATGAAGATCGTCTGCTTGTAGGCAGCGCTGTCGAAGATCTGCGAGCCGATATGGGCGTGATACCCAACGAGATTCAGCCCGCGAGCACCCAGGATCTCTTCGACCGCGAGGGCAGCGTGGCCGGTCCAGACCGGTATCCCAAACTTCGAGTCCACGACGCCGGTCGCGATCTTCCGATGGGTATGGACATCGACGCCTGGATTTAAGCGGAGCAGAACCTGGACCTCAACGCCCGCCTCTTCGGCCAGTCGCGACAGCAGCCGCACCTCATCCAGGTTATCGATGGCGATCTGTCCGATCCCGGCCGAGAGTGCTTCCCGCAGTTCGGTCTCGCTCTTGTTGTTGCCGTGAAACGTGATCGACCCCGGCGGCATTCCGGCCGCGAGACCGGCGAAGAGCTCTCCGCCGGAGACGACATCGAGCCCCAGCCCCTCCTCACCCAGGAGCGCGATGATCGCGGGCGACGGCAGCGCCTTTGCGGCATACACGACCGCCGAATCTGGGTAATTGCTCGAAAACGCGGCCCGGAAGCGGCGCGCACGCTCGCGCAGGGTAACCTCGTCGTAGATGTACAGGGGCGTACCGAATTCGGCGGCAAGGTGCGGGAGCGGCACCCCGCCGATCGACAACTGACCGTCGGCGGTTCGGCAGGAGCTTTGTGGCCAGAGCATGGACATCCTTCGGGGGATTGCGGCCGATTCCGAGACGTACCCAACGGGGAGGGCAACTACGCCCCTGCATCACAACGCAAGGGGACCAACTTCGTCAGGCTAGGTCAGGCCAGGTCGGGCGCGCAATCTGGAGGATCAACCGGCGGCGAGACGAAAGACCCAAGTGTACGAACGAGGCACGGCCCGGACAAGGCACAGCGCGGCAGTTGCTATACTTGAGAGTCTCCGAGAATCGGGGATGGATCGGACTTCTGGATACAGCATGATACTGACGCAGTGACGACGCCCGAACCCAATATCATCCTCGCTCTCCGGGCGGCCCGGCGACGGTAGCCCCGCCCGTGGCGATTGCCTGCGTTTGGCACGACTTTTTGTTTCCATCCATCCCGAGGCGCATCCCGCTCCGTGGTGCCCGCCGAACACCGGCAACGCACCACGACCGACCGGTGGCGCCTGACACTCAGAGGTCCTTATGGCTTCCGCTCCGATATTGTCCGTTTCCAACCTGAAGAAGGTGTTCGGCGCCGCCGAGATTTTTCGCGGGATCACCTTTCAGCTCGTCGAGCGCGAGCACGTCGCCCTCGTCGGCGTCAACGGCGCCGGCAAATCGACCATCCTGCGCATCATCGCCGGCGTCGAAGACTCGAACGGCGGCGAGGTCAGCTCCCTCGGCGGCCTGCGCATCACCTACCTGCCGCAGGAGGCCCGGTTCACCTCCGACCGCACAGTCAGGGAAGAAGCCCGCGAAGCCTTTGCCCCCGTCCTGGCGATGGGCGAGCGCATGCGCGAGATCGAACACTCCCTCAGCACGGCCGACGGCGCCGACCTCGACAGCCTGCTGGAGGAGTACGACCGCCTCCAGCACCGGTTCGACGCGGCCGGTGGCTACGACGTCGAGCACCGCACCGATGAGGTCCTGTCCGGTCTGGGCTTCACGCCCGAGCAATTCGACGAGCCGGTCAACCGCCTCAGCGGCGGCCAGAAGACCCGCGTCGCCCTGGTGAAAGCCCTCCTCGCCGATCCGGACCTGCTGCTCCTCGACGAGCCGACCAATCATCTCGATCTCGAGATGCTGGAGTGGCTCGAAACCTTTCTCCGCGGCTGGAACGGCGCCTGCCTGGTCGTCTCCCACGACCGCTACTTCCTCGATCGGGTCACCACCCGCACGCTCGACCTTGCCTTCGGCCGCCTCGAGGACTACCCCGCTCCATACGCGCGCTACCTGAAGCTGCGCGAAGAGCGGATGTCCAGGAGATTGCAGGAGTGGGAGCAGCAGCAGGAGTTCATCGCCCGCACGGAAGAGTTCATCCGCAAATACAAGGCGGGCCAGCGCGCCCGCGAGGCCAAGGGCCGCCAGACCCGCCTCGATCGCCTGGAGCGCCTGGAACGCCCCCAGGCGCACGACAGCCTGTCGCTGAAGATGGGAGGCGCCGTCCGCTCCGGCCGGATCGTCCTGCACCTCTCGCCGATGCAGGTCGGTTACGCATCCGGAACCCATCCTGAGGGCGACCACGACCGTGGCAACCTGCTCGTGCGCACCCCGGAGCTTGAAGTCGAGCGCGGCGAGCGGATCGGCCTCATCGGCTCCAACGGCAGCGGCAAGACCACCCTCCTGCGGACGCTGACCGGCCAACTGCACCCTCTAAAAGGCCGCAGCCAGTTTGGTACGAACGTCAAGGTCGGCTACTACGCCCAGACCCACGATCAACTCGACCACGGCGGCACGCCGCTCTCGACGATCCTGGAAACCCAGTCGATGGCCGAGGAATCGGCCCGGACGTATCTCGGACGCTTCCTGTTCACCGAGGACGATGTCTTCAAGCCGGTCGGCGCCCTCTCCGGCGGCGAGCGCTCTCGCCTTGCCCTGGCCGTCCTCCTCCTGCAACAGGCCAACTTCCTGGTACTCGACGAGCCGACCAACCACCTCGATATCAATGCCCGCGAGACGCTGGAGGAGATGCTCTCCAGCTTCGATGGCACGATCCTGTTCGTCTCCCACGACCGCTACTTCATCGACAAGATCGCCACCCGGATCTGGTCGATCAGCGACGGTGAGCTGACCAGCCACCTGGGCAACTACACCGACTTCCAGCGCGGCCTGGGCCGCCGCCAGGAACTCGCCAAGAAGGACGCCAAAGAGGCGGCTTCTCAGAAGGACGGCGGTCACCGCATCTCCTGTCGACCCCATGAACGTCGTGCCAAACGGCAACGGCCGCAACGGCAACCGCCCGATCTCGGACGCGAAAGCGCAGAAGATGCTGGCCGCCGCCGAGCGCGAGATTAGCAAGCTCGAAGGCAAGCTCAACGAGATCAGCGATGCCCTTGCCGTGGCCAGCATCGACGCCGACACCGCCGCCCTCGCCCGGCTTGGCGTCGAGTACGAGCGTACCCAGGAAGAACTCGAGGCGGCCTACGCAAAGTGGGAAGAGGTCAGCGAGATTGCGGGTGCGGCCGCGCCGGTCGCCTAACTACGGCACGGGCCGGACGGTAGCATCTCCATCCGGCCCGTGTTCGCTCAATCTCGGAGGAGTGGAGTGACCGACGACCGGCCAATAGTGAACATCGAAGGTGAACTCGTCGCCCTTGGCCCCATCCGCCGCGAACTCGTCCCAACCTATCAACGGTGGATGAATGACTTCGAGGTGACTCGAACGCTCGCGCTGTACCCCTCCCCGATGACTGAGGAAGCTGAGCTCCAGTGGTACGAAGGCAGCGCCACCGCCAACGATCGCCCCGACTTCACTATCTACGAACGGTCGACGATGCGACCGATCGGAACCACCAGTTTCCAGGTGGTCGATTGGGTCCACCGCCGGGCGGAATGGGGTATCGCCATTGGCGAGGCGGATGCCCGGGGAAAGGGTTATGGGACCGAGACCGCCCGCCTTATGCTCGACTACGCCTTCACCGCTCTCGGCCTCAACAGCGTTTCGCTGCACGTCTACGAATTCAACTTCCCGGCACGGAAGGCCTACGCCAAGGCAGGTTTCATTGAATCCGGACGCATGCGCCAGGCCCGTTGGTACGCGGGCCGCTTCTGGGACGTCATCCTGATGGACTGCCTCGCCTCCGAGTTCGAAAGCCCGGTGCTTCATCGGATCTTCACGCCGGACATCCAGCGCCCGTGAGCGATCGCCCGTTCGTCATCGGCGTCACCGGCAACATCGCCTGCGGCAAAAGTCTGGTGATGACCTACCTGGCCGAACTCGGCGCCGAGACGATCGATGCCGACCGGGTCTACCACCTGCTGATCGAGCCCAACGCTCGCCTCTGGCTGACCCTCCGTGAGCGCTACGGCGCGACGGTCATCCGGGACGACGGAACGATCAACCGGCCCGCCCTCGGCAGGATCGTCTTTTCCGATCCTCGGGCCCTCGCCGATCTCGACGCGCTCACCCACCCGTCAATCGTCGCCGAGATCCGAGCGATGATTGCCAGGTCTGCAGCTCGCGTGGTCGCGGTCGATGCGGTCAAGCTGTTCGAGAGCGGGCTGGACAGAAACTGCGACACCGCCTGGTTGGTGATCTGCGACCCACAGGTCGCGACTCAACGGCTCATGGACCGCAACGGCCTTTCCCATGGCGACGCGGCCGCGAGGATAGCCGCCCAACCCGAAATCGCCCCGAAACTCGACCGCGCGGACGTCGTTATCGACAACAGCGGCTCCCGGGAAGCGACCCGCCAGCAGGTGCTGGCGGCATGGGACGCCGTTCGGCGTACAGCCGAGTCCGGGGACGTCGCCTCTTAGATGGGCCTGCGATCCCAATTGCGACCCTGTGGCGGACATCATGCAAGCAGACAAAGAGACGGGAAAGTCGATGCCTCCTTCCCCGCCTCCGTTCAAGCCGATTGCAACCTGCTTTGACACTTTCAAAAAGGTAGTATAGGGTTCCCCGATGTGTGGATCGCCCGGCCGCATCGGCGGTCGTGAGACAACTAAGGGAGCGAATACCTTGAGTCAACCCGTCGAAATGACCGTCTTCTACGATTTTGGATGCCCGTGGGTCTACCGCATCGCCCGCTGGCTGGATCAGGTTCGCCAGGACGGCGAGTACCAGCCGCAGATCACCTGGAAGGCGTTCCCCCTTGAGCAGGTCAACGCCCCTGATGGCCCAGAGTGGGGCCTGTGGGAAAAGGAGAGTCGGGTTCGCTCCAAGAGCCGCTCGGCCTTCGAAGCGGCGCTTGCCGCGAAGCGCCAGGGGGATGACGCCTTCGAGCGCTTCCACTGGGGCCTGCTCAAAGCCAAGTGGGAAGACGACCAGGACCACGGCCGCCGTGCCACCCACCTGGCGGTCGCCGAATCGATCGGCCTCGACATCGCCAAATTCGAAGCTGACCTCGAGGACCCCTCTCTGCTGGCCCAAATCGGTGCCGATTACACCGAAGCCCGCAACGTCCACGGCGTCTTCGGTACACCGACCGTCGTCTTCCCGAACGGTGGCGCCTCCTACCTAAAGCTGACCGCCAAATTCCCCGCCGAGGACGCCTCCAAATTCTTCAACGCCTTCGTCACCACGGTCCGAGACCGCCCGGACGTCCTCGAGATCAAGCGCCCGACGCCACCCCAGTAACCGGATAGCAACTCAACCTCCGCCCGTCGATCGGCCTATCGGCTGGCCACATACGTCTTTGGAGCCCCGTCACGCCCACCGTGGGCGAGCGCATTTTCGGTCTCAGCCGCGTCGGGGCCGCCCGGCCCCGACGCGGACCCACCGCGCCGCTCCTCGGCCCGGCGCAGGAGATCTCGGACCTCCGCGTCCGAAGTTGACGGGAAGTCGTCATACCAGAGTCCCACGGCATAGAAGTCGTCGGGTCTGATTGTGCACACGGTCTCGTCGACGATCTCGTCGAACTCCGCGCACGTCTCCGCCGCGGCTACGGGTACGGCGACGACGATCCGATCCGGCGCCATCGCTCGCAGTGCCTCAACGGCGGCACGCATCGACGCGCCCGTCGCGAGGCCATCGTCGACCACGATGACCGCCTTGCCTCGGACGTCGGGCGGTGGACGTGACCCACGATAGAGCCGTTCGCGGCGAATAAGTTCTCGCCGTTCCCGCGCTTCAACCGACGCGACGAGATCGTCCGGGATGTCCGCACGCCGGAACAGGTCGCGATTGAGCACACGCACACCCCCAGAGGCGATTGCGCCCATCGCGAGCTCTTCGTGGCCGGGAACGCCGAGCTTGCGCACCAGAAAAACGTCGAGCGGCACGTTGAGGGCCGTCGCAACCTCGAAGGCCACCGGTACACCACCACGCGGCAGCCCGAGGACGATGACATCCGGGCGGTTCGCATAGGCGGATAGATGCGAAGCGAGGATGCGGCCGGCATCGTATCGGTCACGAAAGCGGCTGATCATACTGATCATATCCTACGTCGATCCCTGGTCGTGCCGGCTGGCGCCCTCGGCGTTCGTCTGAGGGCCGGTACCGCCGGTGACGGCCGATGGCCGTTCGCCGCTCCCATTGGCGCTGGTATCGACCAGCACGTCTTGGGCCCGGTCGACGCGCTGGCTCCCTCGGATCGGGATCCGCCGCTCCTTCGCCTCTTCGCTCTTCGGGAGCATGATCGTCAGAATACCGTCTTTGAACGAGGCCTCCGCATTCTCGGCCTTCACCGTCGATGAGAGGCGGATGACGCGCTCGAAGGCGCCGTATCGCTGCTCGCGCATCAGCCAGCGCTCCCCTTCTCCTCCCTCTTGACGGTCCTCGCGTCGCTCACCGCGGATGCGGATCGCGTCCCCGAGGACCGAGATTTCGACGTCATCCGGCGAGACACCGGGCACCGGTGCGGTGACGACGAACTGATCCCCTTCCTCGTGGACATCGACCGCCAACGACCCACGCGCCGTGATCTCGGCCTCTCCGTGCGGCCGGATGAAGCTCTCCGAAAGGAGCCGATCCATCGCGTCGCGCAGACTCACCATTTCCCCCCAGGGATTCCATCGTGCCATGCTCATCGCCCTATCCTCCATCGGCACTCCGCCGCTGGCCGTCGGGGAGAGCGCCCGTGCGCCGTGCGGCCAGCAGGCTCTTGCGATAACTATTGCAGCCGCTGTTCCACCAAAGCGCATGCTTCGCCCCTCGCACGCTACACTTCAGCCATGTCCGTTCCCGATCACAAATCTCCAATCGACCCCATCAAGACGGCCTCGGTTCGCGGCGGCTTGCTGGCTTGGTTCGCGACAAATGCCCGCGATCTCCCCTGGCGCCATTCCCGCGACCCCTACAAGATTCTGGTCTCGGAGGTCATGCTCCAACAGACCCAGGTCGACCGCGTCATCCCCTACTACCACGCGTTTCTAGAGCGCTTCCCCACCGTCGAAGCCCTGGCGGCCGGCCCCACCGCCGACGTGATCCGCCTCTGGTCCGGACTCGGCTACAACCGGCGGGCCGTCAATCTCCAACGGACCGCCCAGGCAGTTCTGAACGAGCACGGCGGCACCTTCCCACGCGATATCGACGCGCTACGCGCCCTTCCCGGGATTGGTCCGTATACGGCGGGCGCGATCTCGGCGTTCGCGTTCGAAGCCGACGCGGCCTTCGTCGACACCAACATGCGCCGCGTCTTGCACCGCCTCTTTTTCGGGGTCGATGTTCCGGTCCAGACCGCCGCCGACAAGGAGATCCTGGCCGTGGCCGCAGCGGTGGTGCCGGCCGGCAAGGGTTGGGAATGGAACCAGGCGCTGATCGAATTCGGCGCGCTCCAGTGCACCGCGCGCAAACCCGCCTGCGTCATCTGCCCATTGCAGGCGTCCTGCTGTGCCTTCCCCGAGATCCAGACCGTGCTGGCGGGTCTGCCCCGAGGCGTCCGCAAGAAGCAGGAGCCGGCCTTCGCCGGGTCCAGTCGCTACTATCGCGGTCGCGTCGTCGATGCCTTGCGCGAGGTGAACCACGGCGAGTCAAGCGGAGTCACCCTGCGCGAACTGGGCCCGCGAATCCGGCCCGATTTCACAGAATGCCGATCTACCCTGGCTCTATGGAGGTTGTGCAGGGGCTCGGCCGGGACGGGCTGGCCAGGGTGGCGGAAGAGCGGCCTCCGTACGATGCCGGTGACTCTTCCCAGGTCGAACCGGGAGATGCTGGTCGTTAGCCTCCCGTAGGGGTGGCGGTACTGCCAGCGGGCATGTCCATCCCGGGCATATCGCTCACGTCGGCGGGAACCGCCTCCTGTGCGGCGCCCCGCTCCTCAAGGTCCTCCTGAAGAGCCTGTATCTCCGCAAATTGTCCAGCGACGATCGATTCGGCCAACCGGCGAGTTTCGGTATCGTCAACCCGCTCCAACGCCGCCTGGGCCATCTCGATGCCGGCGGCATGGTGCCGGATCATGAGCTGGCAGAAGAGCACCTCCGCCTCGGTCACCGGGAGCGTGCTGAGCTGTTCGATCTCCTCCGGCGTCGCCATGCCCGGCATCAGGCCATCGACCGGATGCCCCATCCACTCCATATGCGGGTTCTTGCTGACCAGGGTGTAATCCCACCGGTCGATCCAGCCCCGCATCATGCCGATCTGGCTCGTCTGGGTCAGCACGATATCCGTTGAGAGATCGTGCAGGCTCTGATCCTCCGTCCGATCGCGGATGATCAACGCCATCGTGACCGCCTGATCGTGGTGGACGACCATGTCCCGCAAGAAGTTGACGTCGGCGGATTCGTCGCCGGGCGGTTTCGGCCACGCCTGGTAGAGAAACCACGCAGCGGCGAGGAACAATAACCGCAATCAGCGCACCGATTCCGATCGGTATCCAGGGATTGTCGCGCAACCTTCCTGAAGATTCGACGTCGGTCGTTTCACCGACCTGCATGGCTATTCTGCTCTGCGCTAAACCGGGGTCGAGGTCGAAACCCGTCCGGTGCAGGACGCGCCCGGCTCGGGCGTGTCCGATCCCTGGAGGTAGACGCGGATGAACGTATCGAGGCGGTCGTCATCCGCGCTGTCGAGGACGAGTTGGTGGTTCCACGATTGAACAACGACAGGCGCCTGCAGTCCCGGATAGGCGCTCACCAGGACATATGCTTCGTCCTCGGCTTTGTCCTGGAGCTTGTCGATGTCTTCCTGCGGCAGGTCAGGCCGGTACGTGATCCAGACCGCGCCATGCTCTAGAGAATGGACCGCGTTCTCGTTGCGGATCTGCCCATCGTAGAAGCCACAGTTCTGCCAGGCGTTGTCGTGGGCTCCGCCGACCGGAGGACTCTCGGTGTAGGCGACGGCCTCGCCCTCGGCAACGTGCTGGCCGCCGGAATACTCGAAGTCGACCACTCCTTCGAGGTCCTGTTCTTCCCGCCAATTGTCGTAGGCGGTCCATGCACCCCAACCGAGCCCCGCCAGAATGAGCACGGCCAACGCACCCAGGCCGATCCTGGTGTAAAGCCACTCTTTCTTGCGACGCTCGTATTGCGTCAGACGCTCTTCGCGCCGTTTCTGGATCATCTCCGCTCGACGGTCGGCGCGCTTGAGCGGTACGGTGGGGTTGGTCGAAGGTGAAGCCGCCGGGGTCTTTGCGGCGGGCTTATTGGCGCGTTTGGGTGCGCCGGACTTTGGCTGGGCTCCGCTCGTGGCCTGCGACGAGGCGTCAGATGCTGGGCCGGGACGGTCTTGACTCGCCATGTCTGCCTCGAACTCCCATTGACGCACATTGCCCGCGACCGCTCACAACGGTCGGGGCACAGCCCTGCCCGGAGGCCGGTGCAACACGATTCACAACGATTGAGGATGATAGCATTTTACCCTAATGCCACATCCGGAGGCGGGCTTCACGTGGGCCAACCGTCGATCCAATCTACGGTCCGGCGCGCTTAAGCGATCCATCTGTCAGATCCGGTCTGGTAGTCATGCCGGAAGGCTCGCCCACCGTCGGGTTTTAGCTGTCTTTGCTGTCAGACTATCGCCACACGTCCCGCTTTCGGCCATGAACGACAATTCGCCGCCAGGAGTCTCGCCATGCATCGATCCAGACTTTACTCCGGGAGGGGCTCAGTACTGCCCATGAGTCCAGCCTCGTATCGGATCGCCATTCTCGGGCTGCTCGTGTCCCTCCTCAGCGCTGCCTTCGTCGCCCCCAGACCTCTGGCCGCGCAGGACGACCAGGCTGGTGAAACGGGCGTCGTCACGCTGACCGGCTCGGTCGCGGTGACGAACCCATTTCTCTTCGAGATCATCACGGAGCCGTATATCCTCCTCTCCGATCTGAGCAACTTCGTTGGCCGCGAGATCGACGGCGAACTCCCGGATTTCCTTCAGGTGACCGGTCAACTCGAGGGAGATCTGGCGTCCGCCACCTACACCCTGCCGCTCCCGATCCTGCCCCAGGCGACGACCAACGACGTCGACAACGGGGCGCCCGGCGACGGCGTCCACGTCTACGCCGTCGATCTCTCCGCCAATTTCGTCGGCGATCCGTTCATCCAGCCCGAGGAAGGCGGCGGTTGGGCCGCCGAATACACCTCGGTCATGACCGCGCTCGGCACCAACGAGATCACCGGCGGCAGGATCGTGATCTGGGCCCCCGACGCCGAACAGTCGTTCCCCTCAGGCTTTGGTGACGACGGCCTGCTCTTTACCGATGACGACCCGGTGGTGAGCGTTCAGCCCGGTTGGACGGTCGTTGACGTTGGTCAACCAGCGTTTGACTTCATCCGAGATGCCTCTGTCACGGTCGACATCCTTGAAGGTGATGGTGGCCTGAAGGATCTCTCCGACCTGAGCTACCTCGAAGGCTTCGACGCGCTCGTCGCCGAGATGCGACTGCGCTACCCCTTCACCTCATACAAGGATCTGGACTGGGACGCTATCGTGGCCGAGATCCGGCCCAGCGTCGAGCAGGCCGAGGCAACCGATGATGCGGGCCTCTTTCAGGTCGCGATGATGCGCTTCACCGTCCTGATCGGTGATGGCCACGTCTCGGTCTCCCCGAACGTCGACTACTTGATCGAAGAGTACGGTGCGGGTTATGGCATCACCCTTGGCCAAACTGATGGCGGTGCCGTGGTCGTCAGCGATGTCCAGCCTGATTCCGCGGCCGGCGACGCCGGGATTGAGCCGGGTGCCGAGATCATCGCCTGGAACGGCGAACCGGTCGCCGATGCCCTGGCGGATATCGAACTGCTCTTCTCAGCATCCAGCCCGCACACGACCGCGTTGCAGCAGCTCGACCTGCTCACCAGGGATGAGACGGACGAAACCGCGGACGTCACCTTCCAGAACCCCGATGGCGACGAGGAATCTGCAACGCTGTCCGCTCAAGACGATCTGGACGGGCTGATCGACTCCCTCTCGCCAGCCGGAGTCGAGCTGGCCCAGATGCCAGTCACGGTCGAGGTGCTCCCGTCGGGATACGGCTACATCCGGGTGAACACCTTCCTTGACGACCTCATCCTGATGACCCACGCCTGGGACTGGGCCATCGCTCAACTGGCCGAGCTTCAGGTCCCCGGACTGATCGTCGATGTCCGGGGCAACGGCGGAGGAAACGGTGCGGTCGCGACCTACTTCGCCGGAACCTTCTACGACGAACCCTTCGATCTGGCGGCGGCCTACTTCGCCGACGAGTCCGGCGAGTTCATCTACAACGGCACCGAGGTGGTCCGCCCCAACAACCTCGACTGGGACGCACCGGTCGCCGTTCTCATCGACGAAAATTGCGCCTCCGCCTGCGAGGACTTCTCCGCGGCGGTGGCGATCGATCCCAGCAACCTCATCGTTGGTCAATATGCGACCGCCGGTGTCATGGCCGGAATCTACCCCTGGGAACTCCCGGACGACCTCTACTTCCAGGCGCCCCTCGTCTACTTCGAAGACGACAACGGCGTCTGGCTGGAGGGCGTAGGCGTCCAGCCGAATGTCGACGTGCCGGTGACGGTCGAGTCGCTGCTCTCCGAGGAGGACGTCGTCCTCGTCGCGGCAGAAGTCGCCCTCGACGCGATCTAAAGCGCTCACCGAACACCCCGTCTGCCCTTGATATCGTCTAGTACCGCGTGCAAGCACAATCGCCCGCCATTGGCGTATCGAGAGGACGGCGCTCCGCGGCGGCCCCGCCCGTCCCCGGCATCCCGAGCGTGGCGAGGGAGCTCGCTGGCGGCGGCGGTCCGCTGGTGGGGCCGGGATCGCGAAGCCGGCACCGTGGTCGCGGAGGCCGGGGCGTCCCCGGAGCGTCGTTCCCATCGAGCTCCCTCGCCACGCTCGGGATGCCAGGGGGCCGGGGCGGCAGCGCGCCCGGGTCCAATCAGACAGATGAGCTTGCACGAGGTACTAGCCTCGGAGAGGCTGTCACTGTGAGCCCGGGCCAACCCTGGGCCAACCTTGGGCCGTGAGCCCCGGGCGGCCGGGGAGACGCCGTCAACCGTTCCGACGAGCGCTCTAGAACAGCCCCTCGCTCTCGATCCGGCCGACAACCCGCTCGAACGCCTGCAGCGTGTATTCGAGGTCTGCGTCCGTGTGAGCGATGCTCAGGATTCCCCCGGACGAGAACAGATCGATCCCTTCGATCAACATCCCCTGGTGCAGCGTGCCTGTCAGCGGGCCAGCCGCCGATGCCTTCAGCTCCTCGGCGGCCATTCCGGTCGGGTAGCGCACATCGCCCTTTGAGACATCGGCCGATGCTGCTCCGAGGGCAATGTGGAAGACCGAGCTCTCACCCCACGAAATGCCCGGGACGTTGCGCCTCGCCAGGATCCCGTTGAACCCAGCGCGCAGCCGGGACGCACGCTCATCGCACTGCAACTGAACGTTGGGATCGGCACAAAGTGTCAGGCAGGTGAATCCCGCCGCCGCCGCAACCGGGTTCGAGTTGAATGTCCCCTGGTGACGAACCTTCCTCGTCGTGTTCCACCCAGGTTCGTCCGTGAATTCCAGGTGTTTCATTAATTCGGCGCGCCCCGCGACCGCTCCGCCCGGCATGCCCCCGGCCACGATCTTGGCCAAGGTCGTCAGGTCCGGCTCGATGCCATACCGCTGCTGGGCGCCACCGGGCGCCCACCGAAATCCGGTGATGACTTCGTCGAAGATCAGCGGGGCGTTGTACTTCGTTGTGAGCCCGCGCAACCCCTCAAGGAACCCGTCCGGCAGAGGAACCATTGCCCAGGAGCCGCCACTCGGCTCGATGATCACACCGGCAATGTCCCCCTGGCTAAGGCGCTCCTCGACGTAGGTGAGTTCTGCCGGAACAACCGAGACCGTGTCGAGCGTCTCACGAGGAATCCCCGGCATTGGGGCGCCCTCAAACGGCGGTCGCTCACCTTTGAGCAGGTAGTCATTCCAGCCGTGAAAGTGGCCCTCGAACTTAATAATGGTGGTCTTTCCGGAGTACGCCCGGGCGACACGAATCGCCAGCAGCGTCGCCTCGGTGCCCGACAGCGTGAACTTCACTTTGTCGGCCGCCGGCAACATCCGGACGATCTGTTCCGCCCAGGCAACCTCGCCCTCATGACCCGCGCCGAAGTGGGTGCCGTTCGGCATCGCATCCTGGACGGCCGCGAGGATCTCCGGATGGTTGTGCCCCAGAATGAGTGAGCCGTGGCCCATCGAGTAATCGATGAGCTCGTGGCCATCGACCGACCACTTATGGGATCCCTGGGCTCGCTGAACGTAGACAGGGAACGGCCTCAAGTAGCGACCGTCGTGGGTAATACCGCTGGGGATGACCTGCCGTGAACGATCGTACATGGCGCGCGACGCTGCGAACCGTTCCTCGAATTCGGTCTGGATTCTCGTAGTTGCCGGTGCCTGCGCCATGCTCGTGCGTCCTCTCCCCCAAGGTGTGACGTGTTGACGATCGTTGGTGACTATAGGTTGCAGGCATACGCATGTAAAGGACTGAACTGACCATGCCCGGCATTCGAAAGACCAATAGTCAGCGCGATTGGCCACATCCATTCAGAGGTCCAGGGCTACTCGTGTTCGCTGACAAAAAGACACATCTGTTCTATACGTTCACCGGGAAGTAAGATGACCCCGTGGACGCTACTGACTGGAACGCGGCTGGTGACAGAACGCCCGACGGCGACAGCCTGGATGACAACCGCCTCCAGGCCGTGAATGTTGCCGTTGACGGCGGCTTCAAGAGTGGCAGCGACGGACTGCTGACCTACGGCGTCACCGCGCGTCAACGCCGCTCGGTCGACATCGGTCAACTCGTATGGGTACCGTTGCGCAAAAAGCTGGCCTTGGGCATCGTCGTTGCGGAGCGGACAGAGCCGACCCCGTATGCACTCAAGCAGGTCCACTCGCCGGTGGAACCGACCTTCCGCCTGGACCCGGACCGGCTGATGACCGGCGCATGGCTGGCCAGGGAGACACGTTGCAGCCTCTTCGCGGCGCTGTCTCCATTTCTGCCGCCCGGTGTCTCTCATCGAGCCGTTGAACACCTCCGGTTGGCGGACGGGATCGATCCGGAAGAGGTCGATGTTACCCCTGCCCAGCGCCGCCTGCTGCGCTTCTTAGCCGAGCGTGAGGACGATGTCAGCCTCGATGCGGCCAGGGCGGCGCTCCAGACATCCCTAACGACCGTCGTCGCGAAGCTGGTCGAGCGTGGATTCGTCGAACGAACCGCTCAAGTGGTCCATTCCATTCCGGCGTCCCGCCAGGAGCGCTTTGTCCGGCTGATGCAGCCCGATCCCACCGCGGTGGCGAATGCGCCGAAGCAACGCGCCCTCCACGAACATCTCGTCCAACGCTCCCGGCTCACTCCGGTCGGCGGAGATGGATTGGTGCGGCTGGACGACGCTCTGGCGCGTACCGGCACGGATCACGCGGCCGCTGCCGCATTGGAACGCAAAGGCATCATCCAGCTACTTCGCCAGCCTCAAAGCCCCGGTGCGAAGGCCGACGGCACGTCGGCGGCGCCGCCTCTGACCCCGGCCCAAGCGGCCGCCTGGCGCGAGATCGAGACGGCGCTCGACCGCCGCGACCCGACTCCTTTCGTCCTGCACGGAGTCACCGGGAGCGGCAAGACCGAGGTTTATCTTCGGGCAGTAGCCTGGTGTCTGCGTCATGGTCGGACGGCCATCGTCCTTGTGCCGGAGATCGGCCTGGCCACCCAGGTGGTCCAGCGATTCAGCGCCCGGTTTCCGGGCCAGGTCGCCGTGTTGCACTCGGCCCTGCCGGATGGCCAGCGGTACGCCACCTGGCAGGCGATCGCACGCGGCGGATTACCGGTGGTCGTTGGCCCTCGGTCGGCGTTGTTCGCTCCGGTCTCGAACCTCGGCCTGATCGTCCTCGATGAGGAACACGAATCGTCGTACAAGCAAGACGCCGAACCACGGTATCACGCTCGGGCGCTGGCAGAGCACCTGGGCGCGCAGCAGGGCGCGGTCGTCGTGCTTGGCAGTGCCACGCCGTCCGTGGATACCTTCTGGCGGACCGACATCGGAGAGACTCGCCTCTTGACGCTTGCGACCAGGGTCGGACCGGCCGGCGTCGCCGTGGACGGTACGCGTCTGAGCACCGACCTGGAGCTCCCGCCGGTCGAGGTCGTCGACATGCGTCAAGAGTTGCACCGGGGTAACACCTCGATTTTGAGCGCCCGCTTGCAGGTCTTACTTGGGGAAACGCTCGACGCCGGTGAGCAGGCCATCCTCTTCCTCAACCGCCGCGGGCTAGCGACCGTCGTCCTTTGCCGTGGATGTGGCTCCGCCCTCACCTGTCCCTTCTGTGACATCCCCCTCGTGTATCACCGGGACAAGCTACGCCTGATCTGTCACCGCTGTAATCACCGCGAACACGCCCCGCAGAACTGCCCCACGTGCGGCAGCGGGTTGAACTACTTCGGGGCGGGTACCCAGCGGGTCGAAGACGAGGTCAAGAAGCTCTTTCCGACTGCCGCCGTACTGCGCTGGGACCAGGACTCGGTTCGCCGCAACGGGGGCCACGCGGCGATGCTGCGCCGGGTCGAGCGTCGCGAGATCGACATCATCGTCGGCACGCAGATGATCGCCAAAGGGCTCGACCTGCCCCACGTCACGGCGATCGGTGTCATCCATGCCGATACCATGCTGCACCTGCCCGATTTCCGCTCTGCCGAGCGGACCTTCCAGTTATTGACGCAAGTTGCGGGTCGGGCTGGCCGGCGGGCCGCCGGTGGTTCGGTTGTCGTGCAGACATTCAGCCCGGACCACTACGCTGTTCAGGCGGCTGCCCGCCATGACTACCAGGCGTTCTACGATGAGGAGATCGATTTCCGCCGCTCCCATCGATATCCGCCGTTCACGCGGTTGGTGCGATACCTCTACCGGCACCTGGACGAGGCAAAATGCGCGGCCGAGGCCGACGAGATGGCCCGCGCTGCTTGCCCGCCATGCTCGTCATAGCACCGGAAAAGTCGACATTCTCGGCCCAACTCCGGCCTTCGCCAGCCGCCTGCGCGGACAGTACCAGTGGCAGATCATTCTGCGGGCCGACGACCTCGATCCGCTCCTTGACGGGTTGCCGGCCCGGCCGGGCTGGGCGATCGACGTGGATCCCCAGTCGCTGCTTTAGCGGATCGCGATCACACGGCGTTCTATACTTGAGTCATACGAAGCCCTACCCCCGGCGACAGGGACGTCCGCCGCCACCTCTGGAGCACGACGACGAATGGCACGCCTCGACATCATCTACGAAGGCGATCCCCGCCTCCGGCAAAAATCAACCAGGATCAAGAACGTCGACGCCGGACTGCGCAGGCTGGCCGCCGACATGCGTGAGACGATGCTGGCCGCGCCCGGCGTCGGGCTGGCCGCCCCCCAGGTCGGGGTCAACCGGCGTCTGATCGTCGTCCACGTACCGGCGGACTTCGACGAGGACGGCGATCCAGAACTCAATCTTGCCCTGTGCAACCCTGAGATTGTCCGCTCGATCGGGAACGAGATCGGTTCGGAGGGCTGTCTCAGCATTCCCGGTTGGGCCGGAGACGTGGCGCGGGCCGAGGCCATCACGGTAAAAGCGATGGACCTGAATAACCGCGATATCCGGATCAAACTCAGGGGATATGCCGCTCGCGTCGTCCAGCACGAGATCGACCATCTGGACGGGATTCTATTCGTCGACAAACTCGAGCCCGGCACACTGCGGCGGGTCGAGGAGGATGACGACGAACTGGCCGATCCTGCCCAAGGAACCGCCGCGTAACCGGCCGGCGTACTCCGTGGCTATAGGATGATCTGCGGCTGGTGGACCCGGCATCGCTCGGCGACGACAATCGCCGCGATGTGCTCGATGGCCTCAGTCAGCCGATCTGCTTCATTGAAAACGAGGTAGTCGAAGTCGGGCGCGGATTCCAGCTCCCGGCTGGCCGTCCCGAACCTGCGCATCAGCGCTTCGCCATCGTCGGTCTTGCGCGATTGCAACCGCCGTAGCAACTCCTGCATTGACTCTGGGGCGATAAAGATCGATATCGCCTCCGGAATCGCCGTTCGCAGCGTCTCGGCACCTTGTACATCGACCTTGACGAACGCGTCCTGCCCAAATGAAATCGCACTCGCGATCGGTCCTCTGAGCACGCCGTATCGCCCTACGCCATACACCAATGCCGATTCGAGGAATTCGCCTTCGGCCAGCCGCTCAGAGAAGGTTTCTTCGGTCAGGAAAATGTAATGGACGCCATCGATTTCGCCGGGCCGGCGTTCTCGAGTGGTGGCGGTCACCGCGAAGAACGACTCCGGAAAACGCTCCCGAAGCTGTTCGATGATGGCATCTTTGCCTACGCCGGACGGGCCGGAGATGATGAAGAGCCGGGGATGCCGGCCAGAGCGCAGCGCCGCAATCTGCTGGTCCGCTCGTTGACCGAGACCGTCTTGCACCGCTTCCTCGCTTCTCATACGTCTGCCGTCCGTCTCCTGCGTGCCTCGTCACGTCATCTCACCGTATGATGATAACGGTTTGTGTTGGTATCGGGCGTGTTCATCCGGCGAGAGATTAGCGCGATTCGGGAGTAATGCGTGTTCGATGTCCTGACGATGGCCGCGCTGGCGGATGAGCTTTCCACCTCGATCGTCGGTGGGCGGATCCAACGGATCGGCTTGGTCGATCGCCTTACAGTCGCGATGGAAGTCTACGCGGAGCGTCGCCGTCGCTGGTTATTACTCAGCGCCGATTCGCAACGGGCCAGGGTGATACTCGGCGACCAGGCGGTTTCACTCGATCCGTCCCTCATCACGCCCTTCGGCCTACTCCTCCGGAAGTATCTGCGCGGCGCGACCATCGTGGCCGTCGAAAACCCTGCCCTGGAACGAGTCATCCGTATCAGCGTGGGCAAACGGGTCTTACCCGTTGACGATCCCCAGGCTGCCGGCCGCCCTGGCGTGATTGACCATCCCAGTGGCGTCAGGTATGTCGTTGAATCCAACGCGCCAGGCGACGACAGCGAGGAGAATCTCGACGCACTCGACAAACAGATCGAAGAGGAGGAGTCTGCGGACGACGACTCCGGCATCCTTTACCTGCACCTCGTCGCCGAACTGATGGGCAGGCACAGCAACGTGATCCTGGTCGATGACGACGGCGTCATCATGGAGAGCGCCAAGCGCGTTACCCAATCGATGAGCCGCGTGCGACCAATCTGGCCGCGCACGGTCTATAGCCCACCGCCGCCTGTCGACAAACCAGACCCGCGCCGCATGACCGCTCCCGAGGCGGCCAATCTCCTTGCCTCGTCCTCGCCTGACGCCCAATTGGCACCGCTGCTCGTCAAGACGTATCGGGCCGTCAGTCCGCAGATAGCCCGTGAGATTGCCTTCCGGGCTACGGGTGACACCGGCGCGACGGTCTCGTCACTCAACGGCGACCATGGTCCAACCGTGCTGGCACGGGAGACACGGCGCCTGTACGAGCCCATCCTGACGTCCGAGTGGGAGCCCAGGCTCTACCGCGACCGCGAGACGGACGAGGTTGTCGCCTATGCGCCGTTCCCGTTGCTCCACCTCCAGGAATCCACCGACGAAGAGGAGGTCACGACAATCTCGGAGGCCGCCCTCGCAGCCGAAGAGACGGAACTCCCGGGCAGCGTCACGACGCACCTTCAGCGCCGGGCGCGGCTCTCCGATGCAATCAGGGACGCGCGCGATCGCCTCCAGGGCAGGCTGGCTTCGCTCGACGTCCAGCAGGAGAAAGCCGCCGCCAGCGACCAGTACCGCACCTGGGGCGAACTGATCTACGCCTACCTCTGGCAGATCTCACGCGGCCAGACCGAGCTGGAGGTGGATGGCATGACCGTTCCGCTCGACCCGAAGCTCTCGCCCAAAGACAACGCCAAGGCCTATTTCGAGCGCTACCGCAAGGCCCAGGGTGCCGCGTCGGCGCTGCCGGAACTGAGGGCGCAGACGGAGCACGAAATCGGCTATCTGGAGCAACTGCTCGTGCTGGTCCAGCAGGCCCACGGGTTCGCCGAGATCGAGGCGCTTGCGAACGAATGGGAGATCCATCGTCCCGGCAGCCTGGGCGCTCCCACCACCAGCAAGCCCAAACCGCGCAAGGACGCCACGGGGCGACCAAAGCCGCTACGGGATCACGATGGCAACGCTATCTACATCGGTCACAGTGGCCGCCAGAACGACCTCGTAACCTTCGACCTTGCCGGACCAGACGATACCTGGCTGCACGCTCGCGGAGTACCCGGATCGCACGTAATCGTTCGCTGGCGCATCCCGGGTATGGACGAGGACCCGGAAACCATCGAAGCAGCCGCGGCCCTAGCCGCGTATTACAGCGCCGCCCGTAACGCATCGACTGCCGAAGTCGACGTAACTAAACGCAAGTACGTCCGCAAAATCAAAGGCGCCAGGCCGGGCATGGTGACCTACCGCCAGGAGCGGACGCTGGCGGTCCGGCCACGACCCGAGTCGGAAATCGGCGAACTACGCGGCTGAGCCGAGGTTGCGAGCGGCCGATAACTCCAACCCCTATCCGGCCGGGGCTGACTCGCCGCTATTCACCCCGGTATTGGCGAAAATTCGGGCGATGATAATGCCGCCTTCGTACAGGATGACAAGCGGAACAGCGACGACTCCCATATTGATCGGGTCCGTGCTCGGGGTAATGATCGCGGACGCCACCAAGATCCCGAGGTAGGCGTACTTGCGATACTGCGCCATCCGCTTCGGACTGACGATATTGAGCTTGGCCAGCAGGAACATGATCACCGGAAGCTGGAAGGACACCCCGAGGCCGATCATCAAGGTGAGATAGAAGTTGACCACTTCACCGGCGTCCGGATCCCAACTGATGATGTCGGTGAGAAAACTCGAGAGAAAGTCCAATGCTCGCGGCACCGCGAAGAAGAACGCGTAGCTGACCCCGGCCACGAAGAGGAGCGAGACGAACGGCAACGACATATAGAGGATGCGCTTCTCTTTCCTCGTCAGTCCAGGCGAGAGGAACGCGATGAGTTGATAGGTAATCATCGGCATCGCGATACCGATGGCGATGTACATTGCGACCTTGAAGAAGATGGTCAGCGAGTCCGTTGGACTGGAGATGTCCAACCCGGAGTTGGCTTCTCCTGTTTGGACGTTCGCCTTGTTTGCAATCTCTTCCAGCACCGGCTTGGCGAAGATGACGCCGATGACGAATGCGGCACCGATCGAAATGCAGACCTTCACGATCCGCGATCGCAATTCATCCAAGTGCTCGTAGAGACTCATCTCCTCGAACACATCGGGCTCGTTTGGGTTCGGCAGTCGAGGGATCTTAAGGTTTGGGACCCTCATCCGCAAGTTTGGGCGCTTCAACGCTCGCGCCATGGTGCGCTACCTTCCTATACACCGATGCCTTTGCGGCGATTCAGCACGGGCCCTGGTCGGATTTCCAGCGGGGCCGAGTCGCACGCTTTTCCAAGGACGCACGGGCCAGAGCGATTGTTGGACGGCTAGGACGCGCGCTCCGCGATTAACTCTACGGCATCGCCGACGGTGCGGATACTATTGGCATCCGTGTCGTTGATCGTTAGGCTAAACTTGTCTTCCAGGTCAGAGATAACCCCGACGATATCGAGCGAGTCGGCGTTCAGGTCGGCGATGAACTCTGCCTCCATCGTCACCTTGTCGTCCTCGACACCGAGTCGCTCAACGACAATCTCTTTGACTTGATCAAAAACCGCGGCCGAATCCGCCAACACCGTCTCCTTTCGACCCAGCGATACGGCTGACCAACATTGGCCGCCGGACTCCGCTGGTAAACAGCCCAAGTCCCCATCCCGACACGCACCACCCGAAAAGTCCCGAAGCGCGATCGCGCTAGCGTTCTCTTTATCGAAGTGCGTATCGCGCCAGATGATACATTGCTGCGCGATCGTCAAGCCACCAATCTACCGGCAATTATGGCGACGTTCCCGGCACTTCTGAGTCCGCGTTGCCGCCTTCCGCCTCCGACTCGGCGGTCTTCCGCTCGCCTTCAATCCGAGCTGCAATCGTGCCTAGGACCCCATTCACGAACCGGCTAGAATTATCGCCGCCGAAACGCTTTGCCAGCTCGACCGCCTCATTGATCGCCGCCTTTGGCGGAACCTCAGCTTCGTGAAGCAGTTCGTAGATCGCCAGCCTGAGGACGTTGCGATCGACCGCCGGTAGCTGGACGATCGGGAATGCGGGCGCGGCCTCCGCGATGTACGGGTCAATCTCGCGGAAATTCTCCATGACACCGCGGACGAGCCGCTCCACCCGCTCTCGAACCTCGGCCAGGGCATCGCCGGCAGGGCCGTCTTCCTCGGCCGTGAGATCGGGATCTTCGAAGGTGCGGTCAAGGACCTCACTGGCGGCATGGTCGGCAACATCAATCTCGTAGAGCACCTGCATGGCCGTAATTCGGGCAAGGTGCCTGGGACCGCCGGGCGCTACCCGTTCCCTTGGCTTTGGGGGCGGCGACGACTTGCGTCGTTTGTTGCTTCGGTTTCGCTTGGCGGCGGGCTTGGACGCCGCCGGCGATATCGACGTGGCGGCGTCAGTTTCGCGAGTGGATTCGGGATTTTTGGACGGGTCGGACATGATTGGTCGGTACCTCAAGTCTGGATGGCCGGTTCGCAGGTCGGCGGCTCACATGTGCCTAGTTTCCTGACGTCCCTGGATCAGACTCATTCGCCTCGGCGACATCGCGTTTTAACCGGGCGGCGTTGCGTTCCAGAAAATCTGCCCAGGAATCCCGTATGCACGTCTCCGCGCCGGAACGCTTCGTCGGCCAAGAGCAAGCGATGGAACGGGGCGGTTTGGTGGATGCCGGTGATGACCGTTTCCGCCAGCGCGCGCTCCATCCGGGCAATCGCCTCGTTGCGATCCTTACCCCAGGCGATCACCTTGCCCAGTAGCGAATCATAGAACGGCGGCACGTTGTACCCGGCATACAGGTGCGAGTCCATGCGCACATTCGGGCCACCGGGCGCGACGTAGGTCTCGATTCGCCCGACATTTGGCATGAAATCGTTGCCGGCATCCTCGGCAGTGATCCGGCATTCGATCGCGTGTAATTGCGGTTGTTCAATCGCTTTGGTGTCGATCGCAAGCGTCTCGCCCGCCGCGATTCGGATCTGCCATGTGACCAGATCGACCCCCGTCACGATCTCGGTGACCGGATGTTCAACCTGGATGCGGGTGTTCATCTCCATGAAATAGAAGCGGCCTTCCTGGTCCACCAGGAACTCGAGCGTACCGGCGTTGGTATAGCCAACGCTCTTGGCGCCCTTCGTTGCCGCCCGCAGAAGGTTTTCCCGCATCTTGCGCGGAAAGTTTGGGGCAGGAGCCTCTTCCAGTACTTTTTGATGGCGCCGTTGCAGGGAGCAATCGCGTTCACCGAGCGCCATCACGCGGCCGTGATGATCGGCGAGGATCTGCACTTCGACGTGGCGCGGATTGGCCAGATACTTCTCGAGGTAAATACCGCCGTTGCCGAAGGCAGCCTCGGCCTCCGCCTGGGCAAGCGGCATCAGGCGGGTGAGCTCGGCGTCGTTCGTCGCCACTCGCATGCCGCGACCACCGCCGCCTGCGACCGCCTTGATGATGACCGGATAGCCAATCCGCCTGGCATCTTGGCGCGCATCGCCGAGGTTGGAGATGGTGCCATCGCTCCCGGGAAGCAGGGGCACCCCTGCTTCCTTCATCGCCCGGCGAGCCTCGGACTTATCCCCCATCCGCTCAATCACTTCGGGTCTGGGCCCGATGAACGTGACCCCAACTTGGGAGCAGATCTCCGCCAGAAACGCGTTCTCGGCCAGAAATCCGTATCCGGGATGGAGGGCGTCACAACCCGTGACGAGCGCGGCACTGATGATCGCGGGGATGTTGTTGTAGGAGCGGGCGGCCGCGGCCGGACCGATGCAGACGGCCTCGTCGGCAAGGCGGACCGCCAGCGAGTCACGATCGGCATCGGAATAAGCGACGACTGCCGGCACACCCAGATCCCGGCATGCCCGAAGTATCCTGAGGGCAATTTCACCTCGGTTGGCAATCAAGACTTTGCGGAACAGGCTGCTACCTCCAGCGTCAAATAGTGGCCCTCATGGGCATGTCCACGAGCGAATGAAGCATAGCCGAATGAGTGGACGGGTCCGATCCCGTCCAGATGGGATATGTCACGAGGCCATGAAGACGCCGCCGTCCACCGTTAGGACGTGGCCGGTGACAAAACTGGCCGACGGCGACACCAGAAACGCGACGGCGCCGGCCACGTCTTCCGGCGTGCCGAAGCGTCCAAGCGGCGTGTTCTTGAGGAGATTCGCCTTGAGGTCCTCCGGCAGAACGTCCGTAAGGCGGGTCTGGATGAATCCCGGCGCCACCGCGTTGACGGTGATTCCCCGCGATCCGACCTCCTTGGCCATCGACTTCGTCAGGCCGATCAGTCCCGCCTTCGCCGCGGCGTAGTTCGCCTGGCCGGCGTTGCCGACCTGGCCGACCACCGAGGTCAGGTTGACGATACTGCCCGATCGCTGTCGCAGCATTGGCCGCA
This sequence comes from uncultured Chloroflexia bacterium, assembly GCA_963724285.1. Taxonomy (GTDB): domain Bacteria; phylum Chloroflexota; class Chloroflexia; order Thermomicrobiales; family UBA6265; genus CAVRUD01. The sequence goes on from CAVRUD010000005.1 coordinate 135,082, forward strand.
GCGCCGCCTTCGATGTCAAGAAGGCGCCTTTGAGATTGGTTTGCAGGACGGCATCCCAGTCGTCCTCGCTCATGCGCAGCATGAGCGTGTCTCGGGTGATACCGGCGTTGTTAATCAGGGCATCCAGGCGTCCGAGGCGCTGCATGGCGGCCTCGATTACCGCCCCGGCGCCATCCGCCGTGGAGACATCAGCCGCCAGGATCTCAATCCTGCTTCCGCTCCCGGCAAGTTCCTCGGCGGCGGCGGCAGCCTGAGCCTCGTCACCCCGGTACGAAAGGACGAGATCGAACCCGTCGCGAGCAAGTCGCTTGGCAATCGCCAGGCCAATGCCACGCGTGCCCCCGGTTACCGCTGCGACCCTTCCATTTCCGCCAGTCCGATTCTCGCCGTCAGCCACGTTTCCGCCTTTCTTGATACGTCTGAGAGACATGACCAATTACCGTCAGCAGACGTCGCGATATCTCGCCGAGCGCCATCGCTCAGCCGCGCGAATCTCAACCGGATTGAACCAAAGAACGAGGGCGAGTTCGCGTGAAACGGCCCAGTGCAGTTGCCAACCGCACCTGGCACTGGGATCGAGTTGATCCGGCCTCACTTCACGTTGGCTACGCGCTTCGACCGGCTGCCCCGGCAAGCCTCGTCGCGGCAAACGCCTGCTGTGCCCCACCGAACAACACCTGCGGCCCAGGACAGCCCACCGCCAAAAGCGACGAAGACGAGATTGTCGCCATCCTCGATCTTGCCGGCCTCAATAGCCTCAAATAGGGCGATGGGAACTGACGCGGCGGACGTGTTTCCGTACCGGTCTAGGTTGGTCCAGATACGATCCTCTGGAAGATCGAGCCGCTTTGCGGCGGCGTCGATGATGCGCCAGTTGGCCTGATGGGGAATGAACATATCGACGTCATTGAGCCTGAGACCGGCCTTATCGACGGCCTCAGCGGCGGCGTCACCCATCACCCGGACGGCGAACTTGAAGACCTCGCGCCCGTTCATCTGCAGGTAAGGCCGGTACTCCGGGAAGAGTTCGGCCGACTCCGGCACGAGGCTGCCCCAGCCGGGAACGTAGAGGTGTTTGTGCCCAACACCGTCCGCGCCAAGCACCGAGGAGAGCAGGCCGCGCTCCTGATCGGTGGCCTCCAGGACAACGGCACCCGCACCGTCACCAAACAGAACGCAGGTGGACCGGTCGGAATAGTCGACGAACCGGGTGAGTGTATCGACGCCGATAACCAGCACGCGATCATAGAGTCCAGACTGGATGAACTGGCTGCCAGTAACGAGGGCGTAAACGAAACCGGAGCAGGCGGCTCCCAGATCAAACGCCCCGGCATTGCCGCCAATCTCCGCCTGGACCAGGCATGCCTGCGACACGAGGAACTGATCCGGTGTGCAGGTCCCGACGATGATCAGGTCAATGTCGTCGGCGGTGAGACCCGCCTTATCCAGCGCCTGGCGGGCAGCCGCGACCGACAGCGAGGTCGTCGAATCGTTCGCACCGACGACGCGGCGTTCTTTGATCCCCGTGCGGGAAACGATCCACTCATCGGTGGTTTCAACCAGACGCTCCAGGTCGGCGTTGGTCAGAACTCGATCGGGAATCGCCATTCCCCAGCCGGTGATCGCCGCGTGACGCATCGCCTGCTTCCTTCCTTCCGGCCAGTCGCCGCTCTTCTGGCGCTAGATACAGCAACGCGCCCGGTTCCGTTGCCGGACCGGGCGCGTTGGGCCGCCTACCCAGCGTGCCGGCTACTGCTCGTCTCGCGGGCGGTCTTCGATCACGATCACCTGCCGGCCACGGTAGACACCGCAGTTCGGGCAGACGTGGTGCGCAATCTTGAGTTCATTGCACGAGCGGCAAGGTACCAGGGCAGGAACCTTGAGGCGGATGTGCGCCCGGCGGTTGCCCTGGCGGTGGCGGCTGATGCGTTGCTTTGGCAGAGCTCCCATGTGACGTTTCTTCCTTCCCCCGAACGCCACCCCTCACGCGGCAACGCCCGAACTTCGATTCAGCTTACCGATCATGCGGCCAGTGCCGCAACTCAGGTCCTATCAGTTGAATGTTCAAGCAGGTTCGCGAGTGCCGCAAACCGCTGGTCGAGCACACCATCTTCATCGTCGACCAGCCCTGGAGGACCAGGGCACTCGGATCCACAATCTGGCTTCATCGGCAACGCGAGGACCAATTGCTGCCGCAGGACCTCGCGGAGATCGAGCTCGTGGTTCTCGTCGATTGAGAACCGCTCTTCCTCGTCAACGATCGCTTCGGCCTGGTCGACTGGAACGCCAGTCCGAACATCGACCGACTGCCAGAACTCCTCCGTCAACTCGGTCTGCACCGGCTGGGGATAGGTTCGCAGGCACCTGACGCATTCGAGCGCAACCTCGGCCGAGGCAGTCACCTGGGCCAAAATGCGATCGCGCAGCCGGGTAAGCCGGACATCCCCACTGATCCGCCGCGCAATCAGATCATCCCCGAGCGGCATCGCTTCGACGGAGAAGGTGAAATCCCGATGGTCGCCGATTTCGCTTTGGAGCAGCCCGACGACGTTAATGGCAGTGTCGTTGACAAGCCCACGACGAAGGCTACTTTCGGTCATCAGCGTCCAAGATCCCAATTCAGGCCCGTGAACACCACAAGGCATCGCGCCGGTGATCGCCCGCGCAACCGGAGCAGTATATGGGCCGGGAATCATACGAGTCAACAAGCGAAGTTGACGTGGGTGCGCGCAGGGATTGGCGGAGGAGGTGATACCCTCCCGGCCTTGATCGAGGCGTGCGGTGCGGCGGCTGGACCCCGCCGCGGGAGGGTATCGCCGTGGACGATAGCACGCACCCCGCCGTGCTGGAGGGGTTGGTAGCCGAGGTGGCGGCGGTGCTGGCATGGGTGACGACGGCGGAGGAGCTTGATCTGGCTACCGCCGAGCAGCGGGTGCGCGCCGGGGTGCTGGCGATCGGGGCGCGGCTGCTGGGGGCGGGCCTGGCGGCGCGGGGGACCGGCAAGGCCGGGCCGCACCTGGCGTGCCGGTGCGGGGGGAGGCCACCTGCGAGGGCTACCGGCGCAAGGAGGCCCAGACGCTGGTCGGCTGGATCCGGGTGCGGCGCGCCTACTGCTGGTGCCCGGCGTGCGGGCAGGGGTGGTGCCCGCTGGATGCGGCGCTCGGCCTGGGCCGCGACAGCCACAGCCCGGGGGTGCGGCGGGGGCTCGGGCGCCTGGGGGCATGGCTCCCATTTGCCCAGGCGGCCGCGACCTTGGCGGAGGTCGCGGGGGTCCAGACCTCGGCCAGCACCGTCCGCGCCGTGACCGAGGCGGTCGGTGCCCGGCGCGAGGCGGAGGCGACGGGCGCGGTGGCGCGGGCCTGGGCCGAGGGCTTACCCCCGGTGACCGCGCCCCCGCCCGATCGGCTCTCCGTGGCGATGGACGGGGTGCGCATCCTCGGCATCGGCGGCGCAGGCAAGGAGGCCAAGGTCGGGGTCGTCCGGCCGGCGTACCGCCGCGACGACGGCGAACCGGCGGCGGGGGCGGCCAGCTACGTCGCCGCCTTCGCCCCCGCCGAGGCGTTCGGGCGACGCCTGGCGGTGGAGGCCCACCGCCGCGGGCTGGAGGCGGCGGCCGAGGTCGTCGTGCTGGGGGATGGGGCGGAATGGATCTGGAACCTGGCGACCGAGCACTGCCCCGGCGCCACCCAGGTCGTGGACTGGTACCACGCCAGCGAACGCGTCTGGGAGCTGGGGCGTGCCCGCTACGGCGAGGGCACGCCCCAGACGACCCGGTGGGTGGACCGCCAACTCGGACGGTTGGCCACGGGCGAGGTGGCCGCCCGCGTCGCCGCCTGGCGCCGCCTGGACTGCGGCGGCGCGGCGGCGGCGGTCCGGGACGAGCAGGTGGGGTACTTCACCAACCAGCGGCACCGCATGGCCTACGGCCGCTCCCGCGCCCGTGGTCTCGACATCGGCAGCGGCCTCGTCGAGGGCGCCGGCAAGCACCTGATCGGGGCCCGCGAGACGGGACCCGGTATGCGCTGGAGCGTGCCCGGTGCCCAAGCGGTCGCCAACCTCCGGGTCCTGCTCTTCAACGACCAATGGGCCGACTACCCCCTCACCGCCTGACCCCGACGATTCCTGCGCGCACCCAGTTGACGTCGTCCATACGTTCGGGATTCCACATGAGCGAGCGTCCAACGCTGGCCCGTCGAACGGTGAATTGCTCCTCAGAAACCGACTAACCGCCGAATCGACTCGGCTCCGGGGGCGTGATCCCGTTCCGCGAATGCCGATGGAATTCACCGTTCATACTGATTGCCAATCTGATAGACGGCTCAGATCCGTGAACCTGAATGAGGTGAAACGTATTCGCGGGCGCAAGAATCCAGTCGCCAGCAGTCACCCGAATCGGTTCATCGGACCCTTCAAGGCTCCAAGACAGCTCGCCTTGATAGATGTACCAACATTCGTCTTCCAAGTGGTAATGCCAGTCGTTTTGATGGCCCGGGTTCTGGCATATTGCCGTGACGACAAAGCGGGAATTGACGATCAGTTGATCGCTCCAAGGAGGGTCTCCATGCGTCTGAACCAGCTCCTCGACCCCGATCGAGAGCCGTTCGCCGTTGAGAACCGGACGTGCATCACCGTTCATTCATGGTCACCTTTCTCAAGCGCCAAAGACGAGCGCCGTGTGGAGAACGCAACGCTCTTCACCGGTTAGCGAGGACCTGATTGACTGACCATCACACGCTCCCCAAGGCTCAGCGTTGGCGCTCGGTAATCGACGACCTGGCCTGTTCCAGTGAGTCGATCGCGTCCCGGAAGGCGCCGTCGATGAGGCGGAGGCAATCGCGCATCGCCTCTTCGACCTTCTCGAACTGGTTGAGGGCGTAGACATCGACCATACCCATCGATCGCTGGCGGCGTTCGTCGGTCTGACGGAGGATCTCTTCGCTCTGCTGCCGGACCTCGAGGAGGATCCCCTCTTCCGAAACGGTCATTTCCGCCCGGTCTCGTGCGGTCTTGAGGATGCGGGCCGCCTCCGAGTGGGCGTCGCCAATAATCTTCTCCCGCTCCTTGATCACCCGGCGGGCGAGTTGGATTTCCTGCGGCACCGTATTTCGGAGAAGATCGACCAGGCCGAGGAACTCCGAGGCCTCGACGACCACGCGGCTGCTGAACGGCACCCGCTTGCCCATGCCCACGAGGTCTTCAAGTCGGTTGACGATATCGATAATAGCGGCGGCCCCGTGTTCGAGTTCTTCTTCGGTGTGGCCGTCGTCGAAGCGGTCTCCATCACTCATTGGCCTAGCGCCCCACCGCTTGCGACACGGCGAACCGGTCACGCAGGGCGACCCGGACATTGTCCGGAACGAGGCCGGCGACATCCCCGCCAAGCGAGGAGACCTCGCGGATCAGGCTGGAGCTGATGAACGAGTGACGGGACGATGTCATCAGGCAGACGACCTCGATCTCGGGAGCCAGGTGGTTGTTCATGTGGGCGAGTTTGAACTCGTACTCGAAGTCGGAGACGGCCCGCAGACCACGCACGACGGTGGTTGCCCCACGCTGGCGCGCGTACTCAATTGTCAAGCCGGAAAACTGCTCGATCTCGACGTTCTCCGCCCCTGCCTCCCGCAGAGCCACCCGGGCAAGCTCAATTCGTTCGTCGGGAAGGAAAAGTCCGCCCGGCTTTTCCGACCCGGCGTAAACCGCCAAGATCAGCCGGTCGAACAGGCGCGCCGCCCGCAATGCGACATCGACATGTCCCAGGGTGATCGGATCGAAGCTCCCCGGGTAAATCGCGAGCGTCACGATCGTGTCCCAGCCCTTCCCTATCGCCGGATCATTCCGGCCTGTCGCCGGGCTCCATTGCCTCGGTCAGGTCGTCAATCTCATAGATGGACACGCAACTATCGCCGTGGCATCGCTCCCGCAATCGTAGAAGACGGCCTTCCTGCTCGGGAAGCGACACCCGTGGCGAGTGTCCGATCGCAACGATCGAACCAGATTGTACCAACCTGGACTCAGCAACCCTGATCAGGGTGGCGACGATCTCAGGGTCTGCGTAGGGCGGGTCCATGATGATCAGGTCGTACGGCTGTTCAGCGCGACCGAGAAAGGTCGTCACGGGCATCTGATGGACCCTGGCAATGTCGGTGAAACGCGTGTGCGCAAGGTTGGCCCGCACTATGGCGGAAGCGGCATTGTTCTGCTCGACGAAGTCGGCATACTCCGCCCCCCGGGAGAGCGCTTCGATTCCGATGCTCCCCGTCCCGGCGTAGAGATCGAGAACGCGATCCGGCACGACGTCGAGGGACGCCAGCATCGAGAAGAGTGAACCTTTGATCTTGTCGGCCATCGGCCGGGTACCCGGCCCAGCGGGACCCTGCAACCGATATCCGCGCCGTGAACCCGCAATCACCCGCATCGGCGGTCGTACCTACCAATCAGCGACGGAACCATCGACATGCCAGAGCGATGGCTGGAATGTGCGGGTATACGGTAACTGTTCGTGCGCACGCACGACATCCCAATCCAGCTCAACCCCGAGTCCTGGGCCTTCTGGCGGGGCGACCCAGCCGTCATCCTCCCAGGTAAACGGGTGGGCGAACAGCTTCGTCACCTCCGGCGGGTGATCGACGAGGAATTCCTGGATGACAAAATTCGGGCAGGCGAAATCCAGGTGCACGCTCGCCATCGTCAGGAGCCACGAATAGGGGTTGTGTGGCGCCACCCCGGCGTAATAGGTCTCTGCGGCCGCGGCGATCTTGCGCGTCTCCCAGAGGCCACCGCAATGGGCGATATCCGGCTGGAGCACACTTGCGGCGCCCGCCGCTAGGACATCCCGGAAACCCCATTTGGTGAAGAGTCGCTCTCCAGTCGCGACCGGGATCGAGATCGACCGGGCGACATGTGCCATCGCCGCCGGGTCCTCCGGCAAGACCGGCTCTTCAAAGAAGAAGATGTCGAACTCCTCGAGTGCCGCCGCCATCTGAATCGCGGCCGCCGGCGACAGCCGGCCGTGGCAATCGATGAGGATGTCGACATCCGGGCCAACCGCAGTGCGGATCAACTCCATCCGGCGGTGCGCCGTGCGGATCTCCGGTTGCCCAGCGACTCCCGTGACTGCATCGAACGGACCGAGCTTGAGGGCGCCCCAGCCGGCCTCAACCAGCCGTACGCATGAATCCGCCACCTCTTCCGGCGTCTCACCCCGCGGTCCGTTTGCGTAGAGTCGCACCCGGTCTCGAACTCGTCCGCCGAGCAACTCATAGACCGGGACTCCCAGCAGTCTCCCCGTGATGTCCCACAGAGCCTGCTCCATCCCGGAAATCGCGCTACCGATCACGACACCGCCGCGCCAGAAGGAGTGGCGGTACATCGTCTGCCAGAGGTGCTCGATACGCGTTGGGTCTTGCCCGATCAGATACTCCTTCAGATCGTCGATGGCCCCGACGACGGCGCGGGTTTTGCCCTCCAGACTCGCTTCGCCGATTCCGATCACTCCTGCATCGGTCTGAATCTCGACGATGACCAGGTTCGTACGACCCGCAAAGAGGACATGAGGAACGACATCGACGATCTTGACGCCGAGATGAGGTTGCGGGCGCGAAGATTGACCGGCGAGAACATCCTGCTGAGTCATGTGGACCTGGTCTCCCAGACTACGTAATCGAGCCCTACCAATCCGCAACCGACCCATCCTCGTGCCAGAGTGCCGGCGGACGTCCCTCGACCGGGGGGAAGCGCTTCGCCGCCTCCAGATCAAGCGAAATCCCAAGCCCCGGCAACTCGGGCACGACGAAGCAACCGTCGGCCTCAAGACGCGGCCGATCGGAGACCACGTCGTCGCGCCACGGTTCAGGATCCGTGACGACTTCCTGGATCAGGAAGTTGGGGATGACCGAGTCAAGATGCAAAGATGTGACGGTGTTGACCCAGCTCCACGGGTTGTGCGGTGCGACGGAGACGAAGTGCATCTCCGCCAGTGCCGCGATCTTCCGCGCCTCGAAGAGACCCCCACTTTGGACAATATCGGGTTGCAAGACGCCAATCCCCCGAGTTTCAAGCAACTCTAGGAAGTCCCACCGGGTGTATCGGCGCTCACCGGTCGCTATCGGGATGGGAGATCGGCCGGCAAGCCGTAACATCGCCGGGACGTTTTCCGGCAGACAGGGCTCCTCGAAGAACAGGAGATTGAACGGAGCCAACGCCTCCGCCATTCGGACCGCCATCGCCGGTGAAAGCCGCCCGTGACCGTCGACCATGAGTTCGATGTCCGGTCCCACCGCCTCGCGCACCGCCCGGACTTCAGCGACCGCGGCATCGATGTACCGCCGGCCCCCCAGGATTGGCGTGGCGCCGAACGGGACCCACTTCAAGGCGGTGTAGCCACGTCGAACCAGATCTTGGGCGGACCGAGCTAGCTCATCCGGTGTCGATCCACGTGGGCCATTGGCATACGCGCGGACGCGGTCACGGACTTTTCCGCCGAGCAGCCGGTAGATCGGCACGCCGAGTGCCTGGCCCTTGATATCCCAGAGGGCGACTTCGACTCCGGCGAGTGCGCTGAGAAAGGTCGGACCGCCGTGCCAGAAGGCGTGACGGTACGCCTGCTGCCAGATGTGCTCGATCCTGAACGGATCCGCGCCGATCAGCAGCGGTTCAAGATCTCTGACCGCCCCGAGCACGCTATGGGTCTGACCTCCGATCGATGCCTCGCCAAGCCCAGTGAGGCCGCCGTCGGTGTCGATCAAGACAAAGACGTAATTTCGCCATCCCGCGCCGACGGCGACAGTTCGCACACCGGTGATCTTGAGCCGCTCGCTCAATCCCCGCTCCTTCTCTGATGCCCTGGGGCGTTCAGTGCGACACCGGGCGGCAACAGGTCAATCCCATCGCATCCCAGCGTTATCCCTTTACGGCGCCTCCGGTCAGACCGTGCATGAGTTGCTTCTGGAAGAACAGGAAAACCAGAACCAGTGGCATCGTGGCGACCGCCGCCGCCGCCATCACGAGGTTCCACTCGGTCGTGAATTCGCCGATGAACGATGCCACCGCGACCGAAATCGTGCGCACCCGCTCAGTCGTGGTGAGCACCAGAGCGAACTCGTACTCATTCCACGCGGTAAGGAACCCGATGATGGCAGTCGCTCCGAGGGCGGGTCTGGCCAGGGGCAAAATGATGTCCCAGAACGCTCGGTAGGGACTTGCACCATCCACGAGTGCGGCTTCATCGAGTTCGCGCGGAATCTGCTCGAAGTACTCTTTCATGATCCAGAGGCAGAGTGGCTGAATGAACGTGCTGTAGGCGAGGATGAGCGCGAGGTAGGTGTCTTTCAGGTCGAAGCGGTTCACCATCTGGAAGTACGGGATCACCAGCAAGATGCGTGGAAATGACTGCGCCGCCAGGACGAATGCCATCGCAGCTGGTTTGAATCGAAAGTCATACCGGGCGAAACCATAGCCAGACCAAGCCGCGACCATGACGCCCCAAGCGGTGGTCGCAATGGCCACCACCATCGCGTTGAACAAGTACCGGGTGAAGTTCCGCCGCTCAAAGACGTCACGATAGGACTGCAGCGACCATTCTGCAGGCAAAAAGGTCACGGGAATGGTATGGGTCTCAGCATTGGTCTTGAGTGACGAGATCACGATCCAAAACATCGGGAACAACGTTGGAACCAGGAGAACCGCTGCCAGCAGGAGCTTGAGCGTTAGCGAAATCCGCCGCTTCGTTGCGAGCGACCTCCCCTGTCTGGTCGGAATCGTCAAGGGCGATATCGTCGACATCGTGGAATGACCCGACCTTTGCCGCGAGGGCGGCCTAGGCGCTGTTGGCGCGCAGTGTCGCCCGGACGTACAGGCCGCCCGGAATCATCAGGCAGATGAGCAGCAGGATACCGAGGGTCGCAGCGTAGTTGGGATCAGCGTAGAGAAACGCGTTCTTGTAGATCAGCGTGGCAAAGACTTCACTCGAGTTCGCTGGACCGCCTGCCGTCATCACCTGAACGATGGCGAAGTTCATGAAGCTGCCAATCCAGGCAAGGAGGATGGCGACGTAGGAAATCCCACGCATCGCCGGTAGCGTGATCGCCGTGAACCGCTGCCAGGCGTTTGCCCCGTCAACGGAAGCGGCTTCGTACAGTTCTTGGTTCACGACCTGCAGGCCCGCGAGGAGAAGTACCATCATGAATGGGAAGCCGCGCCAGATATTGGCGACGATGGTTGCGGGAAGTGCCGTGCTCGTTTGCCCTAACCACGCGATAGGAATGTCATTCGGGCCGTAGTAACCAACGCGATAGAGGATCTCATTGATGACCCCATAGAGGCCGTCAAACATCCACCGCCAGACGATTCCCGGCACAACTGCCGGAAACATCCACGGAACCATGAAGAGAACCCGGATCAGTCCACGGCCCGGCAACCGCTCGTTTAGGAGCAGCGCGACAACAAATCCAATCAGGTATTGACCGAGGACGGAAAAGAACGCGAAGTAGAACGTGTGCCGGATCGCAAGGCGGGCCAGCCGGTCATCGCGGATTGCTCTAATGTAGTTGTCAAAGCCCCATCCATCGATCGATTCGAACGATCGAAGGAATGCTTGCCCAAGAGGAAGCACGAGCAGCAGGACGAGCATAAGGACCGAAGGCGCGACAAACAGAATGGGATGGATTTGCGTTTTGGAACGGGACCTTCGCGCCGGAACGGAAGCAGGAGCCCGAACGGCCCGGCTCGTCGATGCCACAAATATCCTCCGGAGGAACGCTGGAAAACGGGGCGCCCCGGACGACTTCATCCAGGGCGCCCCGCTCGGTCGGCAGGATTAGCTCGTGGGGTACTTCAACTCGCCCTTGTCGGCGAGGATCTCGGCAAAACGCGTGGCCGCGGTGTTCATGGCATCTGGGACCTCTTTATCGCCGATCAAGGCAGCCTGCCATTCCGGATCGAACTGGTCTTTGATCCGGTTCCAATCACCAAGCTCAACCTCATAGGGCTCGACAACCGCCGTCAACGACTGCTCAAGGAAGACCGACAGGAACGGATCCTCGGTGATGACCGGGTCCTCGAGCGCAGCTTTGGTCGTGGGTCCGTACTTCGCTTTAGCGGCAAAGTACGGCTGCCGATCGTGAGCGATGAACTTGAGGAACTGGTACGCCTCGTCCGGGTACTTCGTGGTCTTGCCGACGGCGTAGATCAGCGAGCCCTGGCGAAGGATCGGAGTGGCGCCGTCCGGGGTTGGATGAACCGCGACAGCAAACTTCCCTTCAATCTCAGGGTTGGTCCCGATAAAGGTTTGTGCTCCCCAAGGTCCGGTCGTGAGCATGGAAATGTTTCCGCCGGCGAACGCGCTGACATTCGCCGGGTAGTCCATTTCGACCACACTCGGCGGCACGACCTGATGCACCCGCGCCATGTCGACCATGAACTGAATGGCCTCGATGGACTCCGGACTGTTGACGAGGATCGTCCAGATTCCGGTATCACGGTTGAGGCGGAGCATCTCCCCGTCAGGTCCGTTGTTTTGCATGAAGTGGATGCAGCGCAACGTGTGCGTTTTCCCATACATGCCGAACCCGAACCGACCCTCACGCGGGATGGTGAGTGCTTTCGCGGTGTCAACGAGTTCCTGCCACGTTTTAGGCGGCGCGTTCGGATCCAGGCCAGCCTCTTCAAAGTGGTCAGTTCGGTAGTACAGCGCGTCCGTCCCTGTGTAGAGCGGCATGCCGAGAATGCGGCCTTCCGGAATCGATCGCGGCCTGCAGCGCCACAGGAATGAATGACTCGCGCAGTCCCTCCGCGTCAATTCGATCGGTGATGTCCAGGGCAGCATCGAGACTCACGAAGCTCGCGAGGCCGAATTGCCCGTCGATCACGTCCGGAAGGTCGTTTGCCTGCGCATACGCCGTGAGCTTCGTGAGGATATCTGCGTTCGGCACCTCTTCGATCTGAATCTTGATGTTTGTGTTCTGCGTTTCGAACTCGGCGATCATCTCCTTGAGGATGGTGCCGGCCGGCTCTTCGAGCGTGTTATGTGTCATGAAGCGGATCGTGACCGGTCCGCCCTGCTTGATAAGCAGGGAGCCGGTTCGTCCGCGCACACCTGAGGCAGATGCCCAGGTTGGTATGACAGCCGCTCCCGCGGCAGCCCCGGCTCCGAGCTTCAGGAGATTACGCCTGGACAGCGACTCAGCTGACATCTCTGACGACCCTTTCTCTAAACACATTGGGACCCGGCGGTCAACGACGCCGGACACGAGCCTCGCTGATCGCAATACGAACCGATGAAAGCAGCTGTTCATCGCCCCGGGCCATGAACGCCTGTGCATTCGCCGATGACGTTCCGCCGCCAATCGCTTCGATCGGTCCAGATTGGCGAGACTCTACCGAGGACGACAGTAAACGTCAACACACCCGCGCCCGAGAGACGTAGCCCGCAGCCCTGAAGGCTCAGGAGCCAGGAGCTGCGGGCCACCGCCCGTACCAGTCGAACGGTTCCGGATTCAGGTTGACGACGACGTTCTTGACCTGGGTGTAGAGGTCCATCACATGGCGGCTCAATTCGCGTCCCGTGCCGCTTTGCTTGTAGCCGCCGAACGGTGCTTCCGGAGGATTCACGGTCGGATAGTTGATGCTCACGTTCCCTGCCTGCAGGCGGCGAGCAAGGGTATGCGCCCGCTTGATGTCTCGAGTCCAAACCGTTGCGGCGAGGCCATAGATGGTGCTATTGGCCATCTCTACCACTTCGTCTTCCGTCTCGAACGGGATCACCGCAAGGACGGGACCAAAGACCTCCTCCTGGGCAAGGCGCATGTCGGAGGTCACCTGGTCAAAGACGGTCGGCTCGACGAAGTTGCCGTTCTTTAGCGCATCGGACGACACCTTTCGCCCGCCTGAAACCAGTTGCGCCCCGTCCTCCTGGGCGACCTGGCAGTACGAAATGATTCGGTCGCGCTGGGCCGGAGAGATTACCGGTCCCATCTGGGTGTCGTGCTCCAGCGGATCGCCAATTCGAATCTGGCGCGCACCAGCAACGAAGTCGGCCAGGAAGCGATCGTGGATGTCGCGGTGGAGGAAGAGACGGGTCCGGGCGGTGCAGCGCTGGCCGGCGTTGGTGAAGATCGCGAAGAGCGATCCCTTGATCGCCTCGTCGATGTCGCAGTCAGGGAAGACGATATTGGGACTCTTGCCGCCCAGCTCCAGTGAGACCTTCTTGATGGTGCCTGCCGCCTGGACCAGGATGCGCCTGCCGGTTTCGGTCTCACCCGTGAACGCGACCTTATCGACATCAGGATGACCGGCCAATGCCTCGCCGATGACCTTGCCGGGACCGGTCAGGATGTTGACGACGCCATCCGGTACTCCCGCCTCTCGGCAGATCTCACCGAGCAGAATCGCCGTGATCGGGGTGGTACTGGCCGGCTTGAGCACGACCGTATTTCCTGCCGCGATCGCGGGCGCAATCTTCCAGGCGGCCATCAGGAGCGGGAAGTTCCACGGCACGATCTGGGCGCAGACGCCGACGGGCTCGCGCAGGGTGTAGTCGAGCAGCGGCCCGTTCATCGGGATCTGCTCGCCCCAGAGCTGGGTGGCGAGGCTGCCGTAGTACTCGAAGCAATTGGCTGAGGCCGTGACGTCGCCACGCGACTCGACGATGATCTTGCCGCAGTTGATCGTCTCGATCCTCGCCAACTCGTCGATCCGCTCGCGCAGAATGTCGGAGATCTTGCGCAGGACCCGGCCGCGCTCCAGCGGGGCCATCCGGGGCCACGGCCCATCGTCGAACGCTGCGCGAGCGGCGGCGACCGCCCGATCGACGTCTTCGATACCTGCCTGAGCGACCATGCCGACAACGTCGTTCGTCGTCGGACTGACCGTGGAGAACATCTCGCCGCTGGCAGCGGGGACGCTCTGACCTCCAATGAGCAACGAGTAAGTCTGCGGAGTTGCATTTACCGTCGACATCTGACCTCCATCTCTGACACAGTCGTCGCCACTGCGCCGATTGTATGCGTTCATCGGCGCCCCTGGGCCGGATTGCGGGCAAAGATTGCGGTACACTGCCGCACGCCAGACTCCAGCCGGAGTGGCGAAATGGCAGACGCAGCGCACTCAAAATGCGCCGGGGCAACCCGTGTGGGTTCGAATCCCACCTCCGGCACCACCAGACAAAAACGCTCGGAATCGCAGGGTTTTTAGGACCCGGGACGCTCTCGCTGTCACAACTTTGTCACGCCGGACTGGCCAGCGGCAGCCTCTCCGCCGCCGAGTACAGCGTCCAAGCGGTCAGCCACTTGCCGCTGCATGACCGGCGTGACGTGCAAGTAGCGGTTGGAGGTGATGCCCCCATCGACGTGCCCGAGCCGTTCCGAGACCACCTTGGGGTGTTCGCCGTTGGCGAGCATGAGCGTCGCGCTGGTGTGCCTGAGGTCGTGGAGCCAGATGCTCGGCACCCCCGCCCTTGCGATGAGGCGCTTGCAGCGTCATGCCAACGTGTTGACGTGCATCGGCTCGCCGTGCTCGTTCGTGAACACGTACCCGGTCTCCTCCCACACGACCGCGAGCGCCGACTTGCGGAGCGCCTGGCGGTCCCCGTGGCGCTTGAGGCTCTCGAAACGGACGCGGGCAAGGCGATGGACCGCTTCCCCTTCGCCGTCTTCGGGGTGCAGATCACCCAAGTCCCGCTCTGGCCGCGGCTGCGCGTCCGTCGCACGGCGAGCTGCCCGCGCTCCAGGCCAACGTTGGACCCTTGCGACACGAGCAGCTCGCCGCGCCGCATGCCGGTGAAGAGCGCAAGACGCCAAAGCGCCTCGAGATCGTCGTCGCCCGCCGTCAAGAGCACCCTGTTTACGTCCGCAAGGGACCACGTCCGGCATTCCGGGTTCGCCGGCTGGTCGCGCCCCGCCCGGCAGTGCTCGGGCGGTGAGGCCGGCTTAGCGCCCGCGGGACCACCCGTTCGCGATCAGCGATCTTGATCGATCAGAGAACTTCGAGGAAGGAGAGTGATGGTATAGACTTTGCATACGCGAGAATCGGCAACCATGTTGTCAAAAATCATTTCAAGTGAATGCTGCAAACGAACGAAGCACCACAGCACCGGAGCAGATCGCACCGGCGCGATGCCGAGTGCCACTTTTTGGCGGAGAGGCGGTAGACCGTGACGGACACGCTGGACCCGGGCCTCACCGGGTCATCCCCGAGGCTGCGTCGCAGGACTTTCTGCCGATCGGTACGGTGGGCGCTCGCCGTGGTGGCGGTCCTGACGGCGCTCTCGGCATCCAACGCCGCCGCGGGCGTGGGCTGGTGCCGGACGGATCCGGTCATCATGGTCAACGGGGACGTCGCCGACATCTTCGTCAGCGCCCCGCTTGACGCTCTTCTGAAGTGTGACGGGACCGACCCAGATCGTCGTCACGACCCCGCGAGACGTCCACGCCGTGCTGATCCTCAGCACGCTTGGCTTCGGCCGGGGTGAGGTCGTCGCGTTCGAGCAGTCGCCGTCGCTCAAGATCAGTGCCGAAGGCATCGACCTCCGGATCCAGGTCTTCGTTCCGGCGACCGACGATGCGATGCCGGTCCTGGTCGAGTTCGCCCCGCGCATCCTCGGCATCCTGGCACCAGTGACGGCGGAGGGGACCGCCAACGATTGGATCTCCTTCCGTGTGGTGCTTTAGGGACGTCATGCCGGTCATCACTGGATGCGGGGGACGGGAAATGGGGGACGCGGCCATGTGTACGCGGACGACTCCATTGCCGCCAGCGCCCAATCGCGCGGTAGAGGGCCGGGCGTTCCGCCACCATCGGTCAGGAGTCCGGGATGACCCATCTCCCATGGTCGGTCAGGATCTACGTCGCGGGGATCGTCCTCGTCGTCGCCTGCTTAGCGATCCCCGCCGTCCTCCGCGCCGACCCGCTTGCCCCGTCGGACCTGGCCGTGGCCGTCGTCCTCGGCGGCTTGATGACAATCGCGTGGCTCGTACCTTTTCCCCTCTCGTTCAAGCGGAAGCTGTATCTCGATACGAGCGTCGTCGTGGCCGCGATCCTCCTGCTCCAGCCCGCGGCGGCAATGATCGCCGTCGGAGCCGGAACCCTCCTGGCGCAGGTGATCCGCCGGCAGGATCCGGCCCAGTCCGCGTTCAATGCCGCCCAGACGATGCTGCAGGCCGCCGTCGGGGGGGTGATCGTGACCGGGGCGGATGGACGGATCAGCGGCGACTCACTCGGCGATCCGCCCGTCCTGGCACTCGTCCTGGTCGCCAGCGCCGCCATCTTCCTCGTTGCCAACCTGTCCGTGACGACCGCCGTCGCCTTGGAGACGGGCGTGTCCCCCGTCAGGGTTCTGGCTCGACACCGTTCTCCACGCGAACCGTGAGGAGGGCTATCTCTACCTGGCCCAGGTCGGCGTTGGGATCATCGCGGCCATCCTGATCGACGCCGCCCCGTGGACCCTGCCCCTGCTGGTGGGGTTGGTCGTCATCATCGCCGGACTGCTCAGGCGCAACATCGGCCTGCGGCGGCGGGCAGAGGACGATCTCCGGGTCAGCGACGCCAGCCTGATGGAGGCCCAACGCCTGGCGAGACTGGGCAGCTGGGGATGGAACCTGACGACCGGCGACCATCGCTGGTCGGACGAGACATTCCGGATCTTCGGCCTTGCCCCTGGCGCGGTCACCCCGACGTTCGACGCGTTCCTGCGGGCCGTCCATCCGGACGACCGGGAGACCGTCGATCGGACGGTCCACAACGCCATCCGCCGGGGTGATCCGTTCGCGCTCCACCATCGGGTCCGAACGCCGGACGGTGCCGAGCGAATGGTCTATCAGCAAGGAACGGTGGTGGTCGAGGAGGGCCAGAAAGTCCGGATCGCCGGCACACTCCAGGATATTTCCGAGCGATGGATGCTTGAATCTCAACTCGCCTTCCAAGCCACCCACGATCCGTTAACGAAACTTCCCAATCGCGCCCGTTTGTTCGACCGGTTAGCAGCAGCCTTGTCGGCACCTGACCGCCGATCGTCGGTGGCGGTGTTGTTCGTGGATCTCGACGGGTTCAAACTCGTCAACGACGGACTCGGGCACGACGCCGGCGACTGCGCGCTGGTCGAAGCTGGGCGGCGACTCGTTTCGGCGACGCGACCCGCCGACACCGTCGCTCGCGTCGGAGGGGATGAGTTTGTCATACTCCTGACGTCAACCACGATCGCACAGGCAACCGACGTGGCCCGGCGGATCGTCGCCGCGTTCACCGCGCCGTTCCGCCTGAAAGGGACCGAAGCGACCATCGGCGCCAGCATCGGCATCGCCGTCAACGGCCCGAGGCTCATGCGGCCCGAAGATCTCCTGCGGGCGGCGGACACCGCCCTGTACCACGCGAAGGAAACGAAGTGCGGCTGGAGCGTGTTCGAGACGGCGATGCAGGCCAAGGCGATGGCGCGACTAGAGATGATGACTGCCCTCAAGACTGCGGTCGACCGAAACGAGTTTCGCCTCTACTACCAACCGGAGTTCGAGCTGCCGACCGGCCGAGTCGTCGGCTGCGAGGCATTGATCCGGTGGCGCCGAGGACAGGAGATCACCCACCTGCCGCTCGATTTTATCCCGATCGCCGAAGAGACGGGCTCGATCGTCGCGATCGGGGAATGGGTTCTGACCGAAGCGTGTCGTCAGGGCAGGGAGTGGCAGGAACACGGCGGCGAGGCAACGCCACTGAGGATCGGGGTCAACGTCTCCGTCCGCCAACTCCGGGATCCCGACTTTGCCGATCAGGTTAGGGTGCATCCTCCGCGAGACGGGGTTCCCGGCCAACCTTCTCAGGCTCGAGGTCACCGAGAACATGCTTGTTGACGAGGAGGAGTCCGATCACCACGTGCTGCTTGAACTGAAAAAGCTTGGGGTGCAGCTGGCGATCGACGACTTCGGGACCGGGTATACGTCTCTCTCGTACTTGCGGCGGTTGCCGATCGACACGATCAAGATCGATCGCTCGTTCGCGAGCGGGCTTTCGGCGGTGGGAGCCGACCGTGCGGTCGTCGAGTCGATCGTCTCGCTGGCTCATACGCTCGGGATGGACGTCACGGCAGAAGGGATCGAGACGGAGGAGCAGTTGCAAGGGGCGATCGACGTCGGGGTCGACTCGGCGCAGGGGTACTATCTCGCGCCGCCACTTACCCTCGAAGCCGTCCGTCCGTTTCTCGCATCCCGGGCGAACAACCAGGTTCGGTCTTGGCAGGGAATCGGCCGGCAGTCGCAATGGATCGCCGTGGCCACCGGCGGCATCCTCGAATCGCCGACTCAGTTTGGCGCGCGTTCGCCCAGCTCGCCCCCCGGATAATTAGGGGGCGCAGTTCGGGCGCGACCGTCGAGCCGGACGCTGGTGGGGTGCCGCGAAGCCCCTCCCTAACATTTTCTGTTGATCGACGGCGAGCCGCCGATGGAGTAGCACCTTGAAGTGATGGGCCTCCTCTACCCTAAATTGGCGGCGCCTTGGACAGATAGGTTGCGGCTTCGCTCGATCCTTTCTCGTCTCTACACTTTACTCTGAGGGACTTTATCGCGCGGGTTTTTCATTCCCTCGCCTCACGACTCGTCGGAGGATGGACTGTGCATTTCTGCAGCGTCCGATACCGAACGCGCGACATTTGGGCGGCAGATGCCAGCGGGATCCGGAACGACCGGTCACCCGCCGTCCTCGCGACATGCGGTACGCCCGCTGGCCACGGCGGCCGACAATGCGGCGGTAGCGGTCCAGTTGGTGCTACCACGCCGCGCGTCCGGCACGGCGGCGGTGCCGTGCCGGTCCCACGGCGGCGCGGCGCGTATTTACGTGATCGGCACTTCGCGGACTACGTGGGTTCAGCGAGGGATCAGGTCGTCCGACACCCCACGATGGCCGCAATAGCTCAGCGTCCTCGACCGGGCGAACGTACGTCGATGGTCGCCGCGATACGAACCGTCGGAGATCCGGCGCTGCTTCTGACCCAGGGCCCTGTTCTGGCGCGATCCGCGGTCGTCGATGACCGCTCGATCGATGTTGGGGGCGAGAGTCTCTAGCACACCTGTATCTACGGCGGCGTCATCGACTAACCGCACTAAAGTTCAACGCGACCGGCTCCCTCAGGGACTTGCAATCGACATGCAAGAGCGGCGCCTTTGACGGGTGGAGCTGCACGTTTCTCCAGAATGAGCCAACCTGCGCCCGCGTCTTCGACCTGGGCTTTGGAGCAGAGGCATTACCGACGGCGGATCGTCGGGGTGGAGGACACGGTGCCCGATCCGACAGTGGACCAGACGGCCGTCTACCGGGTCGACAAAGGGCCGGCGGACTCGCCGCGGTCGACGACCACGCGTGACGTGGGAACGGCGCTGTCGGCGAGGACCAGGCCACGGACGGGGCGGAGACCACCGACATGGGGCCGCGGCCGTCGACGAGGCTCCCCAGGCCGCGGCGAGGATACCCTTCAGGAGCGACGTGACCGACGAGCAGCGTTAAGTGCGAGCATCGCCCGCGCCCGATGGCCCGGGCGCGTCACCGCGTCCGCTCCACGGGGCCGGCCCATGGGCGGGCACCGCCGCAATCGATCGACCTACTAAGACCAAGAATCCCAGATGTATGCGCCGATACCGCCGACCTCGCGAATCATGTAGCTGAACTCGTTGGCACTACCGGGCCGGATCGGGCTGTCTTCGGCGGCGGTGACATAGGCCCGCAACCCGAGATCATGAGCCATCTTCTTTAATCTGAGCAGATGGAAGCCGTCACTGACGATCAGCACCCGATCGAGATCGCGCTCCTTAAGGAGAGATGCGACCCCCTGCAGGCTTTCCCAGGAGTCGCGGCCCTGGTCTTCGAGAAGGATGGCGTCATCGGGTATACCCCGCTCCACGAGGTAGTCGTGGCTGGCTTCTGCCTCGGTGAACGCATCGCCCTCCTGCTTACCGCCGGTGACGACCACCAGGGGCGCGATGCCTTCGTCCCAAAGCTCGACGACGCGATCCAGACGTGCTCTGAGGACCGGACTTGGCCGGCCGTTGTATTGCGCTGTGCCCATGACGACGATCGCTTCAACCGGGCGGGTCTCGTCGGTCCGCGCCTGCCAGTAGACAGCGCCGAGGAGCGATGCTCCGAGCACCGGCGGTGCCAGAACGGCGAGTATCAGGGTGCTCAGGAGCCACAGTTTGATCTTCCGCCTTCGGGGTCGGCCGGTCGACACAGCGACGAGCGTCGACAACTCGGTGGTCGGGCCGTCACCACGTTGGGCCGATCGGCCAGCGGGAGTCGCCCTGACCGACGATGTCCCCTGCTGGTCATATGGTTGGGTATCGCCTGCACGCGCCATTGCCGAAGGATGACACCCAGTCCCGCGGGCCTACAAGGCGCTTGCCGGCCGAGGCCGCGGTTTCTCGGGACCCAGGGCCCATCCCAATTGGAGTTAGGGCCTGTTTGCAAAGACGTTCTCGCCGCTGGAGCCGACCCGTTCTTAGCCTCTGGAGGGCTTCTTCTGGCTCAGCCCGCTGGGTAGGGGGTTTCAACCCCGGGTCAAGGGTGCCACGCATCGCTTTGCAAACACGACCTAGCCGGCCGGCGTATCCTGCGGTTCACCCGTCCGGCCCGATGCCGGCTCGGTCGGACGCCGGCCCAGTTTCCCATTGGCGACCAGCGTTCCAAGCACGTCGTTGATAACCCGGACTCCCACGACCGAGGTGATATCGCCGACATCGTACTGCGGCGCGACCTCAACCAGCTCCATGCCCGCCAGTCCCTCCCGGCAGACCGTGTGCAGCATGCGGAACGCCTCGCGCGGGAGCAATCCGCCGGATTCGGGCGTGCCGGTCCCCGGGGCGAAGGCAGGGTCGAGGCTGTCGATGTCGAAGGAGAGGAAGACTGCCTTGGCGTCCTTCCAGGCGATCTCGAGCGCCATTTCAGCGATCCGGTCCACGCCCCAGCGGTCGATGTCCCCTATCGTGATCACCGCCGCCCGGCGCTCCCTGGCGACCTGAACGCCCTGACGCGATCCCGTCCAGCCGCCAATTCCGACCTGGACCAGATTGCTGGCGGGCGCGTTGGGGATGTTGGTTGCGTGGAAGAACGGCGTGCCGTGCATCCGCTCGTCCATGTTGTACTCCGACAGGTCGCTGTGCCGATCGAAGTGGATGATGCCGATGTTGCCGTCGACATACGGCGCCAGCCCACGCACATCGGGGTAGCCGATCGAGTGGTCACCGCCCAGGATCACTGGGAAGATCTCTCGCTCGTGAATGTACGCAACCGCCTTGTCAATCTGGTCGAAGCTTTTCTCGATATTGGCGGGGATGACGGTGATGTCGCCGCAATCGACCATGTCGAGCGACTCGATGTAGATCGATCCCAAGCTCGAAGTTGTATCCGCCCGGCAGTCCCGACATTTTGCGCAGGGCCTGGGGCCCGAACCGGGTGCCAGAGCGGTAGGTCGTACCGGCGTCGAGTGGCGCCCCGACGAACGCCACGTGAACATCACCAAGGTCGCGCATATCCTCCTGGTACGGCAACCCCCAAGAAGGTCCCGGACGAGGAGTAGCGCGGACGCGAGCGGTTGAAGAGGGGAATGGTGCGATCGTTGATGCTGGCTGCCGATTCGAGACCGAACTGGAGGTCCTGCTCCCGGCGCTCCGTTGCGCGTGCCGTCGGAAGTTCGGCCTCCCGCGCCATCATCTCGGTCCCGATGAGTTGCTCTCGATCCATGCCATTCTCCTCAGGTCCGGCGGGCGCCCAACATCGCAACGGCAGCAGTCCTGATGCTATCCGATCCGCGCGGGTTCAACCCAACCCGGCACCATTTGCCGCGCGGGTCCGGCCGAGAGCCGCGATCTCATCGACGGCTCCGGGGTTCTCGAGTGCCGTCGTATCGCCGGGCGGCAGCCCGAGATACGCGGCTCGGATCACCCGGCGCATCACTTTGGCGTTTCTGGTCCGGGGAAGTTCGCGCACCAGATGGACGGTCTCCGGCCGCAACGACGCGCCAAGCTGGTCCGCGACCGACCTCCTGATGTCCTGGGTCAATCCCGGCGTGACCTCAACGCCCGGGCGGAGCACGCAGAACAGGGCCACGACCTCACCCTTCACCGGATGTGGGATGCCGATCGCGCCGGCCTCCTGCACCGCCGGGTGAACGGTTGCCGCCGATTCCACCTCCGCAGGCCCGATCCGCTTGCCCGCAACCTTGAGCGTGTCGTCAGACCGGCCGCGAATGAACCAAAAGCCTTCGTCATCGACCTCGGCCCAATCACCGTGTACCCAGATATCCGGGAAGCGCGACCAGTAGGTATCAATGTACCGGTCGTCATCCCGCCAGAAGCCCTTCGTCATCCCGACCCAGGGCTGCCGGACGACCAGTTCCCCAACAGCGTTTCGCACGGGATTGCCGCTGTCGTCGACGACGTCAGCATCCATACCCGGAACAGGTCCGCTGAATCCGCAAGGCACGATCGGCTCGGTGACGACGCAACCAACGATGCCGCCACCGGTCTCCGTTCCGCCGGAGTAGTTGATGATCGGGCAGCGTGCCTCGCCAACCTTGGTGAAGTACCACCACCAGGGACCGGGGTTCCACGCCTCTCCGGTCGATCCGAGGATGCGCAATGAAGAGAGATCGCGCGGCTCGACCCAATCATCACCCTGAGCCATCAACGCCCGAATGGCGGTCGGAGCGGTGCCGAGTACGGTCACACGGTGGTTCTCGACGATTCGCCAGAGCCGGTCGGGCGCGGGAAAGTCAGGCGTCCCATCGAACAGGACAACGGCCGCTCCGAGCATCAGACCGCCGGCGATCGCCCATGGCCCCATCATCCAGCCGAGATCGCTGAACCAGAAGAGGACATCGTCCTCTTTCAGGTCGAAGCAATAGGCAAGGTCGTGTGCCGCCTTGATCGGGAATCCGGAATGGACATGCAGGGCGCCCTTCGGCTTCCCGGTCGTGCCGGAGGTATAGATGATCATGTACGGCTCGTCGGCGGCGGTACGGACCGACTCGAACGCGGGAGCCTGCGTGGGAACAATCTCGTCCCACCAGACGTCCCGGCCGTCCACTATGCCAACGATCTCTCTGGCTGCGCCGCAGGACCAGGCATCGCTCAACGTTCGGTGCCGACTCCAGTGCTCGATCAGCAACTTCCTTGAGGCCGATGACTTTGCCTCGCCGCGGAAAGCCGTCGGCGGTGACCAGCAGTTTTGCTTCGGCATCCCGCAGCCGCGAGGCAACGGCCTCCGGCCCGAAGCCGGAAAAGAGGGGGACGTAGATCGCACCGAGCTTGCCGCAGGCAAGGACGGTCATCACCGTCTCCGGCATCATCGGCAGAAAGATGCCCACCCTGTCCCCACGCTCGATGCCCAACCGGCGAAGGGCATTGGCAACCCTGTCGGTCTCGGCCGCGAGCTCGGCAAACGTCAGGCGGCGGGTGGCGCCGTCGTCGCCCTCCCAGATGATGGCGACCCTGTCCCCGCGCCCCTCCGTCACATGGCGGTCGAGCGCGGTGTCGACGTAGTTGAAGCCGCCATCGATCCACCATCTCGCCCACGGCTTGCCGTCGTCCAGGTTGAGAACGCCCGTGTATGGCTGATGCCAGGCGAGACCGAGGTCGCGGTCCACGGTAGCCCAATAGCGGGCCGGATCGGCAGCCGCCCAGTCGAGCAGCGCCTGATAGCCGTCGACACCGGCCCGATCGCACAGCGACTTGAGCCTGCTCTGCTCAACCATCTCCGGCGTTGGGCGCCACGCGGCCCCTGATTCGGTCTGAATCCGAGCCTGGTCGCGTCCGGTCTCCATGTCCACTCCCCTGTTGGCCTGCTTGAGAACCCATGCGGGCGTCCGCATCCCCGACCGGACCTTGCATCGATGAGGCTTTGAACGGCGATTGTTGCCCTGGCGGCGGATACGGTCAAGCAAGTGTCCGCAGCCGGGCCGCACGGAGATCGTATGGCAGAATGAACCGATCACGAGGAAGTGTATGGGCTGGCGACGTATCCGGGACAAACTCCTCCCTCCGAAAACCGAACCTCACGACGAGACGCCGATCCCGACTCGACCACTTCACGTCTCACCGCCAGTACGGGAGTCGCGCCCGGGTGAACGCAGCGTCGACTCGCGCCTCGCGGAGCTGCGTCGCCGGCGTGATGCCCTGCTGTACGACATCGACCAGGGCTTGCTCGCTCAGCAGCCCGAAAATCCGTGGCAGGACCGGATCAGTTTGCTTACCGACGCGCTGGCGACCGTCGAAGCAGATCTCGCGGCGGTCGAAGCACGGCCGGTCGTCCGCCGGCCCCCAGTAGACCCGGTGCCGATCGAAGCGATTTCAGCTGGGGGGGACGACCTCATCAGGGTTGCATTCTCCATCGCGGGGGAGCAGTTTGCGTTCGAAGAGCAGGCCGATTGGGACGAACGTGGCGGGCCAACGGTCCGCGGCGATCTGCAGCCGGTTGCCGGGGATGTGTCGCCGCTGGTGCCGCCGGCGTTCAATATGGACGACCGTCGCGCTTTGAACGATCATTTGCGTGAAAGCGTCGCGGTCTTCGCCTCGAACCTGCGCGATCGATTCCTGGCCGGGGAGCCGTTGCCGCAATCGCCCACGCTGCAGGACCTTGCCCGTCCGTGCCAGGACTGCGGCGGCTGGAAGGATTGGAGCGGGCGCTGCGCCGAATGCGCGCAACGCGACATGGAGCGACAGCGTTTGCGCGTCGAGGCAAACCGGCTTGACGACCAGCGTCGCAAGGAGGCGGAAGAACGCCACCGGCTCGCCGAGGGACTATCGATCTCACAACGCCGGCTCACCGCCGTCGAAGCAGATATTCGGGCGTTGGGCGGTGACATCGATTAGCCAGGCAATACCGGCAACGCTCGGTGGCCCGCCGGGGAACACTGGAGGGACAGGATGCACATCGATGTGTGGCTCGCCGGCAATATACCTCTTGGCCTGTTCATGATCGCCACGGTCGTGGCGATGGTCCGGGCCAACCGGATCTTCGTCCGCGATGTCGTCAACGATCCCGATCCCGGGTGGCGAATCGTGCCTAAAGTTGCAGCCATATCCGTCGTGGCGTTCCTGGTCTGGGGCACGTTCGTCGACAACTGGCGCCAAATCGTCGATATGCCGTACCGGCTTTCGCAGCGGTTCCCCTCGAAGCGGGTCGAGTTCGATCCCACGCCGGATGCGCTGCGGGCCGTCACGTTCATCCTGATTGCCGCGTCCCTCATGCCGGTTGCTGCCCTCTTCGCGCGCCACGTCGGCGGCTACTTCGTACAGGCGGTGGTACTGATCGGTGCCGTGATCTTTTGGGCTCCGCTCTTTGCCATTCGCCACCGGCTGGACGTCAATCTGGCTCTGGGGTTCGGTGGTGACTCACACCTCGGCGGCGGACATCTTCGCGTACGGCTTCTACCTGATTCTCGACTGGGCCGCCGTCGGCCTCATCGTGCTGGCGAGCTACCTGATTGCCGTCTCGCTTGTGGCGATCCCGACGACCATCGTGCTCGATCTGACGCGCCACCGCCGACCGAGCACGACCGATGAAGCGACCGATTTCTTTGCCGATCTGGGCCGCCGCGCTGCCATCGCCGGATCGGATCGCTAGCGAAATCTCCTCCCGTTACGGCGACATCCGCACGGCAGACGCCTTCATGATCGCCCGAAAGGTGTGGATGAAGTCCAGACCGTCGTTGGGCGAGAATGCCACGGTCCGCTCGCCGGTCCGTTCGACGGTGGGGATGTAGCTGGCCTGATCGGCCCGGGTCTGGTGCTCGAAATCAAGTTCGACCCGGTAGCCGGCGGGCAATGTGAATGGCTTCAGTTCACCGACCCGTCGGACCGCCTCTTCAGCCCCTGCCCGGATCAATGCCTGGGCCTTCGACGGGTGCAGGTGCAACGCCGAGAAGGTCGATAGACCTTCCTTGACCGCCACACCGACGACGCGTTCCCCAAGCAACTCCTGCGTCTGAGCGACGGCCTTGACATCGCCCGTCACAAGGGCGACCGGAACGCCGAAGTGCCCGGCCACGATCGCATTGATCCCGAATTCGCCGGTTGAGCGCCCGTCGAGCCGGACATCGTTGAGGTATCCGGTCCAGGTGTGGGCCAGGGGCGCGTTCGGCGTGCCGGCTTTTGCGTGATAGCCGGTGTAGAACACGGCGCCAATGCCGTCGAGATCGACGCCTTGCATCATCCCGAGACCCTTGTCGCTGCCGCTGATGAACCGGCACTCCTGGTGCAGCTCATCGGGCAGAAGGTTGCGCATGCCGTCGTGGCTATCATTGACGATGACCTCGTCGGCGCCGGCCGCGAGCGCCCCCTCGATGGCAGCGTTCACCTCCATTGTCATGCGCCGCCTGGCTCGATCGTATTCCGACTGATTCGACGGCTCAGACCCTCCGACAACCTCCGGCGGCATGACATGAACCCAGGAGACGACCCCACACGTCCCCTCCATATCGGCAGAAATCAGGACCTTCACAGTTACTTCTCCCCTGTTCCGAGTAAGTCGTCAGTCGAACTCAGTCGAGAATCTGCCGAATCCATCGAATCGAGACGCTCGTCCGCCCCGTTGTCATCCTGAGTAGTCCGTCCAGCGTGGGATGTCGGGGTGTAGGGGCGCATGGCATGCGCCCGGTTGCCGGCCACATGGGCGCATGCCATGCGCCCCTACGGACACGCCAACCGGGGCGACAAATCGGCCAATTTCCTTCGCTTGCGTACAGGATGACGACGGACCGGACGCCCATCACTGGATATCGCTGAACCTGGCGATCACCTCGTGGGCAGCGTTATGCCCAGGGGCGCCCATCACACAGCCTCCCGGCCATGCGCCCGCGCCGCAAAGATAAAGCCCACCGATAGGCCCCTCGTAAGAGGACGAACCCGGCACCGGTCGCATGTCGAATGCCTGCTCCGGAACGAGTTCGCCCTGGAAGATGTGCCCGCCAGTAAGGCCAAACCGGGCCTCGATGTCCGGCGGCGCCAACACCTGCCGGGCGATGACCGATCCCGGGACGTTCGGCGCGTACTTGGCAAACGTATCGATGACGCGATCCGCGATCTCATCCCGGCGATCGTTCCAGGAGCCATCAGCCAGTTTGTACGGGAAGTACTGGGAAAAGATCGAGATGGCGTGCTTGCCTTCGGGCGCCAGGGTGTTATCCAGCGCCGACTGAAGGTGGATGTTGAGGAAGGGTTCGCTCGCTGGGTGACCTTGCCGGGCCTCGTCGCAGGCCCGCTGCATATAGTCGATCGATGGGGCGATGAAGAGCCCGCCTGTCACGCCCTGGCGCTGATCGTGGCCATCGAGGGAGGTGAACCTGGGTAGTTCGGTCACGGCCAGGTTGATCTTCATCACCGGGCTTTCGATCTTGATCGCCTCGATGTCCGCTTTGTAGTCGGCGGGCACTTCGCCGTCTGGCACAAGGCTCAGGTAGGTCCGCTTCGGGTCGGCGTTGGAAAGGACGACTTTGCTCCGAATCGTCTCTCCTGAAACAAGCGTGACGCCGGTCGCGCGGCCGTTGCTGACATTGATCTCGGCGACCTCCGCGCTCGTCCGAATCGTCACGCCCCGCTTCCGCGCCACCCGAGCAAGGGCCTGGGTAACTGCGCCCATTGCTCCGCGGACGTAGGCCCACGAGCCGCGTTTGCCGGTGACATTGCCCATCGAGTGGTAGAGCTTAACGTAGCCGGTGCCCGCCTCACGCGGCCCCCGAAAGGTGCCGATGATGCCCGAGGCGGCCATGATCGCCTGGATCTGCTCGCTCTCGAAGAAGTACTCGGCAATGTCGGCGGCGGACCCCAAGTAGAACTTCTGGAAGATGGCGGCTTCGTCGCGGTTCCCGAATTCGGCGGCGACTTCGGCGAAGGAGGGCGGCCGTCGCAGGATGAACTTGTCCATCACCCGGGCGGCCCGCTCGGTGAAGTCGTCGTAACGGTCGTAGTTGCGAGCGTCCTTCTCGGAGAACTTGCGGATCTCCGCCATGCACTGCTCGCGGTCCGACCACCAGGTGAGGTAGCGGCCATCGGGAAACGGCGCGAAGAACCGAGGGTTGCGCTCCAGCAACTCGATGCCTTCATCCCATGCGCCAAGCTCATCGAAGATTTTGCGTGGGGCCAACGAGAGGACGTAGGAGCCGGTGGAGACCCGGAACCCGGGAATGAGCTCCTCGGTAATCGCCGCGCCTCCAACTTCATGGTACCGCTCGACCATGCACACGTTGAGACCCGCCCCCGCTAGATAACAGGCAGCGACTAGGCCGTTGTGTCCCGCCCCAACGATGATCGCATCGTACTCAGTCGCTCGCTCCGCCATGATTATCTCCCCTCAGCCCACCCGGACGACGGGGCCGATCCAATCTGCTCTCGTTGTGGGGCTCGCTAACGTGTGGCGCCGGATCATACCATCGGTCTGGGCAGCAGCGGTTATACGTAACGGCCGGGCGCAGGCTAGTACCTTGTGCAAGCTCATCTGTCCGATTGGACCGGGGAGCGATGCCGCCCCCACCGACCCGTCATCCCGAGCTTGTCGAGGGATCTCGATGGGAGCGACGCACCGAGGACGCCCCGGCGTCCGAGAACACGGCTCCGCCTTCTCGCACGCTCCGGCCCCATCGAACCGCCGTCGCCTTCGAGATCCCTCGACAAGCTCGGGATGACCGGGAGTGCTGGGGCAGTCGGTTCGACACCCCACGGCAGGCAAGTGAGTCTGCACGAAGTACTAGAGTTGGAACGAGCTCTCTAGGCACGACGAAATCCGGTGGGACATCGTCCCGCCGGATCGTCCTACGTACTCTCGCTTAGAACTTTAAGCCCGGATACCGCCCGGAGCCGAATTAGCTCTGGTTGCGGCGGCGGCGGCGCTCAGCCTTGCGGCGCTTTGCCCGCTCTTCTTCCTGGGCGCTAATGAACCGCAGACCGCGGCGATGCTCCCGGATAATCCCAGAGCGCTCAATGCTCTTATTGAAACGGCGGAGGAGCTGCTCAAAGCCCTCGGAATCGCGAATCTCAACACGCATAAATCTTGCTCACCATCCTCGCTGATGCGCACGAAGAAACAGACCGTAACCGGCAAACCGGCTGTCATTATACGATACGATCGATCCGAACGAAATATCCGGTGCCGGCTCATCCGCCGGAACCGTAATCGAGAGGCAAACCGCTTCATGGCACGCGCGGCAATCGACGAGATCTCGGCACTGGCGGTCTTTCCCGGCAGTCCACATTCAGTCCATCTCACCTCGATTCCGCTTCCCGCCCCCGGCCCGCACGACGCAATCGTCAAGGTTCGCCGGGTCGGCATCTGTGGCACCGACCGGGAGATCATCGAGGGAAAATTCGGTACGCCTCCCCCGGGCAGTCAGAAACTCGTCCTCGGTCACGAGGTCTTCGGCGTGGTAGAAGCGGTCGGGAGTGAGGTCGCCAATCTCTCGCCGGGCGATTTCGTCACCGCGACCGTCCGCCGGCCCGACGACTGCGCCTACTGCCAGGCGGGTCAGCCAGACATGTGCCAGACACTTGGTTATGTCGAGCGCGGCATCATCGGGCTGCACGGCTTCATGGCGGAGCGGTTCGTCGACCGGGTCGACAACCTGGTGCCGGTGCCGGCCGCCCTTGAATCGACAGCCGTCCTGCTAGAACCGCTGAGCGTGGTCGAAAAGGCGGTTCGGCAAGCCGATTTGGTCCAGCATCGGATGGCGGCCTGGCACCCCAAAACGGCGGTGGTCCTTGGCGCCGGTCCGATCGGCGTCCTGGGAACGTTCCTGCTCCGGTCGCGCGGGCTGGAGGTCTATACCCTCGCCCGCACGCCCGCGCCAACCCCGAACGCCAGCCTTGTCACGGCCTGTGGCGCCCACTATGTCTCGACGACCGAGACACCGTTCCGGGAGCTTGCCCGTTCACTGCCAAATATCGACATCATCCTTGAAGCGACTGGCTATGGTCCGCTGGCCTTCGACGCGATGGATCTACTCGGGAACAACGGGGTGCTCGTCTGGCTCAGCATCATCGGCGGCGACGACCTGTCCCCCCTGCCGTACTCCTCGATCTTGCGGGGTCATGTCCTGGGCAACAAGGTGACGCTCGGCAGCGTCAATTCCGCCCATGAGGACTTCACGCTCGGCGTCGCCGACCTGGGCAAGTTCGAGCTCCTTTGGCCCGGCTTGACCGAAACGATGATCACCCACCGGCTGCATCTTGAAGAAGCGCCCGCGTTCGGTATCGGGCACGTCATTCCGGGCAGCGTCAAAACAGTGATCGACTTTGACTGAAGATCTGGCCAGTCACGGACGCAGGAGTGCGGCTCAGTGATTCCCATGATCGAGAAGGGTAGAAGTTGCCCGCGACATCGGCCACGATGTCGGCCTTTACGCTGGCAATCGCGCCCTTGTGCACGCCAACCACTTCGTCTGATCGAGCATCAGGTCACTGGATGCTGGCGAAGACCTGCTCAACTTCCGGCTGCGCCAGGCGAGGGTGGAGCGCCTCATCGAAGCCGCCTGGGGCACCCTCGACGTCGAAGCGATGAAGGGCATCTTTTCCGACCGCGCCAACTACCCGACGTCGGTCTGCAAACAGCACGCGTCCGAAAGCGCCCTGGATTACGGTACGATCGGTTCCGTCGTAATCGACGTCGCGACCAAGGCACTCCACGCATGAGCCGGCAACCCCTGTCGCGCCGAGTGGCGCATAGCCGCACTGTGACGACCAAACCGAGTTCCATCAGGCAAAGCGCTCGCGCCATCATCACCGACGCCGGGCACGTGGCGCTGATCGAGCGGAAGCGAGATGGGAAGCACTTCTTCGTCTTCCCCGGTGGGACTGTCGAGCCAGGAGAGTCTTCTCCCCAGGCGGTAGTCCGGGAGGTCGAGGAGGAACTCGGCCTCATCGTCCAGCCGAATCGGATTGTGGCCGAAGTCGCATTCCCCGACCGGGTTCAGGCGTTCTGGCTCGTCCAAAAAGTAGGTGGTGAGTTCGGCACAGGCACCGGCCCCGAGATGACACGCGACCCGGACAGCCGAAAAGGGTCCTATCGTCCCATCTGGATGCCGATCGCCAACGTTCTCGGGTGCGACGTCCTTCCCCGGTGTATCGCGGCGGAACTCATTCACCGGCACGAGACCGGCTGGCCCAGCGATGTGCTGCACTTCACGGATGATCTGATGTGGTGGAGCACTGACTGACGTGCATCAAACCCGGATCCACGCCCAACCTCGCAGCTGTACTCACGAAAGGATCTGATACGACGTCAGCCTTGAATGCGATGCCCGACGCTCTTTGAGATTTCCCTCTCAAGCGTGGCGATGAGGAGGCCGATCTCCTCGTCAGTGGTCAGGTAGCTCACAGAGGCTCGGACGAGTTCCGACAGCCCACGGCGCTCCATGTCGTAGCGAGTGCTGAAGACGCTCGACGCGGAGGTATTGACGCGTTTCGCACCAAGGAGGCGAACGATCTCCTTCGCGGGAATGCCGGCTACGTCGAACGTAACGATCCCGCCTTTGACCGCCCCGAGATCGCGCACAGTTACCCAGGGCACCCCGGTCATCTGCTGGCGCAGCGTATTCGCCTGACGCTCGATTCTGGCCCAGATCCCGTCCAGGCCGAGGTCGAGTGCCAGATCGATTGCGGCACCGAGGCCCAGTTTCCCCGCGACGTAGCTTTCCCAGTTTTCAAAGCGGCGAGCGTCTGTCCGGATCTCGATTCGGTCTGCTGCCACCCAGGTGGCAGCGTGGTTGTCGAGAAACGGCGGAATAAGCTGCTCGATCAACTCCTGGCGGACGTAGAGGAAGCCGACGCCACGCGGACCGCGCAGATACTTCCTGCTCGTCGCGGTGAGGACATCACAGCCGATATCGCGCACATCGATCGGCATTTGACCGGTCGTCTGACAGGCATCGAGGATGTAGATCGGCTTCGCGTCGCCCGCCCCGGCCAGCTCCTTGCCAATCGCCGCGGCAGGTTGGACGAGTCCGCCATTTGTCGGCATGTGCGAGATCGCGACGATCTTGACCCGATCATCGAGCATCCCGGCGAGAGCCGTTACCGAGACCTGACCGACGTCGTCATTGGGGATGACTTCGATAGTAGCGCCGGTCTGCTGCGCAACGTGCAAGAATGCGATGGCATTGCTTCCGTACTCACTTGCCGAGGTAAGAATGCGATCCCCTGGTCTGAGCGGGATCGCGTAGAACGCCATGTCCCATCCCCTGGTGGCGTTCTCGACGATGGCGATCTCGTCCGGCTGTGCGTTGATCAATCGGGCAATCGAATCGTAGACCGACTCAAGGCGCTGTTCCGCCGCGGCCGCCGCTTCATAGCCGCCGATTCTCGCCTCTAGGTGGAGATGGTCGATGGTCGCGTCGAGCACGACGTTCGGTGAGAGGGAGTCGCCCGCGTGGTTGAAGTGGACGACCTCGGCGCATCCAGGTGTCTCGGCTCGCAATGCCGGAATTCGCTCGTCCAACGACGCCAGCACGCCCGGCCTAGTCACCATCTCAGCTTCTCCCCCATCCTATGAGACAAAATCGGATCCCCATCTATCGAGTATCGCAGAGCCCACCTCGCCGCAGAGCGCGCGTCTCATCTTGCACTCGGCTGCGAAGACAGTCGTAGGATTGGCGGCTAGCCGACCGGCGCCGGTGCTGCCCAATCTTGAAATGCTGCCTAGATGCTCAAAGGATCGCCCCGGTGATCGATGCTCTCCTTCTCGGAACCAGTGGCATGCACCCGACCGCCGATCGGTGGCTGTCGAGCGTCTTGCTTCGGTGTGGCAGTGAGCTGATCCTGTTCGACTGCGGCGAAGGCACCCAGATCCCCTGGCGCCGGTCGCACTGGGGGTTCAAGCGCGTCAGTACGATCTGCATCACCCACGGGCACGCCGACCACATCGGGGGATTGCCGGGCGTCCTCTTCTCCATCGCCAACGCGGGCCGCACAGAGCCCGTCACCCTCTACGGTCCCATCGGGATTGGCAGGATCGTGACTGGCCTGCGCGTGATCGCGCCCCAATTGACATTTCCGCTCGACGTTGTCGAGCTTGACCACGGCGGGACCTTTCGGCTTGGCGAGGACCTTACCGGCCGGGTCGCGCTCGGTGAGCACCGCACGCTGAGCCTCGCCTACAGGCTCGATCTCCGCCGTGCGCGGCGGTTCAACCGGGCCAAGGCCGAGGAACTTGCGATCCCCAGACGACTGTGGCGCACCCTGCAAAAAGGCCACGATGTCGCTTGGGAGGGGGGGATAGCGAGCGCCGACGACATCCTCATGCCGCCGCGTCCGGGACTGGCCTTCGGATTCGTGACGGACACCCGCCCGCTCGACGTCCACCGCGACCTCATGCGCGAAGTCGATCTGCTGGTCTGCGAGGGCACTTATGGCGATCCGGCAGACGCACCGAAAGCGCGCGAATGGGGCCACATGACGTTCGCCGAAGCAGCGGCCCTCGCGCGAGACGCCCGCGCCATGCGCCTCTGGCTGACCCATTTCAGCCCAGGACTCACCGTACCGGAGGATTGGCTTCCCGAGGCATCGGCCATTTTCTCAGAGACCACCGTGGGCTATAGCGGCCTGACTGTTAGCCTCTCGTTTCCAGATGACGAATCGTCGGAAGCATCGATCGGGTAGGTGGATCGCACCTAATGCGCTCACCGACAACCTTGGCCGCCGTCGCCGCTAGCCTCGGAGAGGCTGTGACGTTGAGCCCGGGCCAACCCTGGGCCAACCTTGGGCCAACCTTGGGCCGTGAGCCCCGGGCGGCAGGGGGCACGCGGTCAACCGTCCCGACGGGCGCCCTAGCGGGATGCAATCGGTGAAATGCCCAGTTCGCCCTGGATGAACGATGCGACCGAGGCGATATCGGCGAAGTACACCCACGCGCCGGTGTCGTCGTAGCCCTCGGTGAGCAACTCGTCTGGAATGGCTTCCAGATCGATAGCGCTACGATCCATGTCGAGGCCGATTCGCGCCAGCGTCAGTTGCTGATCCAGCGGGAAACTGGTCTGCACGGAGTCACCCAGGGCCATGATGATGCCGTTCGCCTGGGTGATCGATTCGAGGTCTTTGGCTTCGTCAAAGAGGGCCAGCAGGATATCTGCCTGGCGCTGGCGGCGGCCGTCGTCACTGTCGACATTGCGGGTCCGGGCGTATTTGAGCGCGGTCTCGCCATCCATCTCCTGAACGCCTGGCTCGAAGATGACGACTTCGGTGCCGTAGTCGTCGGTTGGATATGCTTCATCAACGATACGGTACGGTACGGTCACCTCGACGCCACCTACGGCATCGACTGCCGCTTCAAACCCCTGAAAATCAAGCAGAACGTAATCGTCGATGGTCACTCCGAAGTTGTCTTCGATCGTGTCCCGCATCATGGCCACGCCCGCGGCGGGATGATCGGGGTGCTCCTGAACGCCGATGTTGTAGGCGCCGTTGATTTTCCCTTCTCCATGGTTGGGAATGGCAACCAGAAGATCGCGGGGAATGCTGACCGCATGGATCGTCTTTGCGATCAGA
The DNA here is from genome assembly GCA_963724285.1 of uncultured Chloroflexia bacterium. GTDB lineage: Bacteria > Chloroflexota > Chloroflexia > Thermomicrobiales > UBA6265 > CAVRUD01. The sequence goes on from CAVRUD010000005.1 coordinate 169,572, forward strand.
TCGAGCTTGACCAGGATGATGACATCGGCATTTTGATCGCCACCGTCCTCCCGGCGGTCAACCCCGAGCACCATGATCGTCATTTCCGTCCGGCCGTCCCAGACGCTGTCCAACCCAGGATCGCCGCGGTCTGTACCGGCCTCTGCCAGCTCGCGCATCACGTCAAACGACGACATGTCACCGTCATCGGAGTCTGCTTCGCCGATGTCGTCGGTATCGAGCGGGGGCGCGGAATTGACACCGTCGATCGTGGTCGGCACCGCCGGCGCATCCACCTGTGATCCCGTATCCTGGCTGGCGGAAACGGTCCCGTCTGGTCCACCGGCTGAGGAGGCTTGGGCTGCGCCGCTGGTCCCGGAAGACCCCGCGGCAGGCGTCCCCGGTATAGCCGCTACCTCGGAATTGGTCGACGGCGCCGGTGAGGTCCGCGGAACACGGGTCGGCAGGGGGATCACGACGTTATTCTGGGCCTGCCCAATCGCGTCGATAATCCGGTATCCCTGGACGCCAAGGACCAGCAGGGGAATGAGCAGCACCAGACCAGCGATCGCGAAAACCCTTCGGCGCCGGCCCCTCGTCCTATGCATGACCGGCTGCCCAGATCCACCCGACAACGCTGCCGTGTCTGGAGCGGTCGTCAGTTTCTCTGCCCGCGGGATGCCTCGCTCCGCCGACTCAGCCTCGAGTCGGCCCGGCGCCGGGCGCTTCTGACCTTCGACGGGGCGTTCCTTTCGCGCCAGATGGCGCTTCGTGACTCTGCGGAAGGCACGCGAGGACATAACCCACTGGCCCTGGACTATTGTACTCAAGGCACGACCGCGAGAGACAAGGACAGTAAGAGCCGTTTGCCGACCAACTGACTCGTCTTTTGTCAGTATTGGCGTTTCAGGCAAACATTAACCGCAAACGGATGGCGCCCAGCCCGGTTCCACCGCGAAAAAACGCCGAGGGGTCCAGATTGGATCGCTGCGATTTGTGCCAATGCATCTGGCATGCGGACAACATCGCGACTGGGGCTGCCTCTTGGGGGAGTGATATGTTCCCTCCCCGGGCAACTTCTCCTTCGGTCATAATGGTGGCATTGGGTCACACGGGTACTGATCTGACGGGCAGTTTGCGACGTAGAACATGCAGGTGGCTGCAAGGCGGTGAGGTCAATGCCACCCGGGCCGATCGACGCGAGCACCCTCAACGATGAGGAACTCCTCGCTGCGATCCAGCAGAGCGACGACGGTGCGCTCGCGGAGCTCTATGACCGGTACGGGCGCCTGGCTTTCGGGCTCGCGTACCGGATTCTTGGTGAGCGCGGCACCGCCGAAGATGTCGTTCAGGAAGCATACCTTGCCGTCTGGCGGCGCAGTACTAGTTTCAAGGCGGACCGGGGGAGCGCCCGCGCTTGGCTGATGTCGATCGTCCACAACGCCGCGATCGATCGTCGCCGAGGTCGCTTCAAGCGAGAGCAGGAGGCGGTCCCGCTGGACGACCTGGCGTTCAAGCTCGAAAACGAAGCCGAGGACCCGTTTGCCCTCGTGTCGGATCAGATCGACGCGGAGAAGGTCCGAGCTGCGCTTGTCACGCTCCCCGGTGAGCAGCGCCAAGCGATCGAACTGGCCTACTTTGGTGGGCTAACACAGCAGGAAATCTCCGACCGCACCGGCACTCCACTCGGCACGGTGAAGAGCCGGATGCGACTAGGATTGCACAGGCTTCGTGCGCTGCTCATCGACTCGATGGGTCACGAAATCGAAAATGCGGCCGGGGCCGACTAGGATCGGCTCTGGTGGTTGAATCAACGTTGAACAGACCGATCAGAACCCGATCAATGAGTCACAAGGCAGAAGGGCACTAGGAACAATGGACCGCGACGACCGTCTGAACGACAACCTACCTGCGGATGGCTCCGCGGAGCGGGGTTCGTTCGACGATGCCGTCGGCGCGTACCTCCTCGATGCCCTCGACGAGTCCGAACTGGCGGAGTTTGAAACCTTCCTGCGCGACGACCCTGGGCTTCAGACAGAGGTCGCGAGTCTGCGGCCCGTTGTCGATCTTCTTCCACTGGCGCTCGATGAACGGAACCAACCACAACCGTCTGCGGGCCTACGGTCGCGGATAGTGCAAGCAGCGCGTGAAGACGGCGGATCATCCTCCGGGACCGGGACCAGCAGCACTCCACCGATCGCTTCTCCCCGGCGATCGGCCGGGCCAGCGACTGCGCCGGTTGATCATGAGGCGGGACCATCGCGCGGCACGATTCTGCCGTTCGTGCGGCGGATTGGGTTCGACCGGTTGGCGGCGGGCTTGCTGGCGCTCATCGCCGCGGGTGCCATCATCTGGGGCATCACACTCCAGAGCAAATTAAACGACACGCAGGATGAACTGGACGACATCCAGGACGAATTGGCGCTCGTTCAGAACGGCAACGGCGGCGAAGTTCAGAACGTTGTCTACACACTCGACCCGACCGAAGACGGCCCTGAGACCGCCAATGCCGTGGTCGCTCTGCAGTCCGAAGACTCGACTGAAGCGACGATCTCGGCGAACGGGATGCCACCGACCGAAGCCGGCCGGGAATACCAGCTCTGGTTCATTGACTTAAATGACGCCGGTGATGTCGAGGGGGCGCCACGCCCGAGTGTGACCTTCCAGGTCGGCGCAGACGGTGCGGTGATCGTCAGTGATGTGCCGGTGGACGGGCCGTTCGATGCCGTTGCAATCACCAGCGAACCGGCCGGCGGTAGCCCTGCCCCAACGACTCCCCCGATCCTGTTCGGAACTCGAGGGGTCGCCGCGGGGTAGTCCAGGTGACGGCCAGATGTTTCGCATTGTAAAGCCGTGTAACACGTCGGCGCCAAGCCAGTGTCGCCTTGACACATGTGTTCTAATCGCCTACAATTAGCACAATAGTTCTAGATCACGCGCTCGGGTTCCCGTCCCGAGATCGGAGCCATGATGACTACGTTGATTCCCGCAACCCAATCTGCGCCCTCGCCACCGGTTCCGGCCATTTCGAATCGAACCGCGGCCGAACTCCTCTTTGACGTAGCTACCATCCTGGAGTTGTCCGAAGACAACCCGTATCGCGTACGCGCCTATCGCCGCGCCGCGCGGCTGCTGCTCCGCCAGCAGGACCAGGCGAGCGTCCATCTCGACAAGAACGGCGAGCTCGTCTTGCCTGGCCTTGGCCCCCGCCTGCGTCGCAAGCTGGGTGAGCTGCTCTCGACGGGGCGAATGGGCTTCTATGTCGAACTGTGCGCCGAGCTTCCCGACGCGATCGCCGAGCTGATGCGCATCCCGACCGTCGGTCCGAAGACCGCCTGGCGGCTCCACGCCGAGCTCGGCCTCAGCACCGCCGAGGACGTGCGTCGCGCCGCCGAGAACGGCGAGATCCAGAAGCTGTACGGCTTCGGTGAGGTCCGCGAGCGGCAGTTGCTCGCCGGCGCCAACGAAGTCCTCTCCGGCCGGCCGAAGGTGTACTCGCCTGTCCCGCTCGATCTCTTCGAGCAGGATGACGAGCCCGCTCCCATTGGGTCGGGTCGCCCCCTAACTCCCGTCGCCATCCCGGCCCAGGTGACCCTGCAACAGGCCGCCTGATGAGACAGCCATTTCGCCCGGCCCGCTTTCGCCGAACTGTGCCGAAAGCGGGCCAGACGGATGTCTTTGCCCATCAAGTTGCCGAACCGGTAGACGGGTCGGACGAACTCGAGATCGATGACCTGTTCGGCGCGTTCGAGAGCGCGCCGGATGAGGTCGCCGCGATCGAGCTCGAGGCCGAAGTGGAAAGTCCGGTCGCGGCCGAAGAGCCAGCCCTGAGCCCGATTGACGAACGTTGGCCCGCCGACCTCGTCACTCCTGAGCTGCGCGCGACGTTCGGGCTGACCCAGGCTCCCGTCACGGACATCATTCTGCGGCCCTACCAGGAAGAGGCGATCCGGTCCTGGACCCACCACGATGGCCGTGGCGTGATCGTGCTGCCGACGGGCGCCGGAAAGACCGTCGTCGCGCTCGGCGTGGCGGCGCAGCTGGGCCTGCGTACGCTCGTGGTCGTACCGACGATCGAGCTGCTCCAGCAGTGGCGGCAGGTATTGGCGGACCGGCTGGGCTACCCTCTCGAGTCGGTCGGCATCGTCGGGGGCGGCAAGCGGACCGTTCGGGACGTCACCGTCATCACCTACGACTCGGCCGCCATGCCGCATCGCCGGCTCGACGGCTTTGGCCTGTTCGTGGTCGACGAGGTGCATCACCTCCCGGCCCAGGCCTATCGGTCGATCTCGTCGAAGGTGAACGCCCCCTTCCGTCTGGGGCTGAGCGCCACCCCGGAACGCAGCGACGACGGCCACATCGCCCTCGACCACCTCATCGGGCCGATCGTCTTCCGGCGCACGCCTGCTGAACTCGCCCGCGACCGGCACATCGCCGAGTACGACGAGAAGCGCATCTTCGTCAACCTGACCGACGACGAACGGCTGCGCTACGACCAGCTCATGGCCGAGTACCGGTTCTACCTGGCATCCCGCCGAGGCAGCCTTGGCCGGCCGGAAGGCATCTTCGTCGAGCTGATCCGCCGCTCCGGCACCGATCCCGCCGCTCGCTCTGCCCTGCGCGCCCACCATCAGGCTCGGATGATCGCCCTCAACGCCGAAGCGAAGATCGCCAAGGTTGAGGAACTGCTGCGCAAGCACCGCGACGACAAGGTGATCGTCTTTTCCGAGTACAACGCGATGGTCGACATCCTCAGCCACCGCCTCCTCATGCCGTCGATCACCTACCGCACCCAGCCTGCCGAGCGCCGGGCGATTTTGGACGGGTTTCGAGCGGGGAAGTACTCGAAGCTGGTTACGGGCCGGGTACTCAACGAAGGCGTTGACGTGCCCGACGCCAACGTCGCCATCGTGGTGAGCGGTTCATCCGCCACTCGCGAATACATCCAGCGCCTCGGCCGCGTGCTGCGCCCCAAGAGCAGCCGGGCCAAGCTCTACGAACTCGTCAGCCGGAAGACGACCGAAGGCCGCAGCGTGCGCAAGCGCCGTGGATCGAGCAGTCCTGTCGAGCAGTCGCCGGCCGCCGCCGCCGCGGGCCGCCGGTCAACCGAGCGTTAGGGGGAGAACGATGGCGTTTCGTCGCCAGGACATTCCGAAGACCACCCGCAAGGGCAAAGACGGAGCGCCCCGTCGTCTCTATCCACGGTTCATCCGCGACCAGTCGATGCTGCCCAAGATCGGCCTGGCGATCGACTACCTCGAAGGCATGATCGGCCGCAAGCGGAGAGACCTGTCCCCAGACGTCATCCTCGATCTGTTCGGCGATCCTAAAGTCGCTCGATGCATGCTCAATTGTCTGGCCGAACGCTACCGGTATCGTTCGCTGGAATTCTCCGAGGTCGTGGGCAAAGAAGCGGCGCTTGCGCTCGCGGGCTGGGACCTTCATCAGCCGGCCGATGTCCGGGCGCTCGTCTATCAGACCACCAACGCCAGCAATGACGGCTTCGTTAGCGCGGCGGATCGATCCCTTTTTCTGGATGAACTCGCATCGCCCATGGGCCTCACCGGCGACCAACTCGACACGCTCCTGACGCTCGACGCCGAGCAGAACCAGCAGCTTGTCCGCGTCGGTCTCGTGCCAGAAGCGGCGGATATCGTCGCGCGCTACAACGCTAACCTGCTCGCCTCGGTGCTGCGGTATGCGCTCTCGATCGACATCTGCACCCCCGGACTGGAACGAACAACGGTCGAAGCCGTCCTCGCGCGCTGCGGCGTCGAAGCAAGACGTTCCGGGCCCGAATCGGTCCGCCTGATCGGGAGACGCCACACCCAGTCCGGCTGGGCCCAGGCGGGACTCCGGCTGACCCGCGCGGCGATGCAACTCCTCACGCTTTCGCCAGGCGGTCCCGATCTGCACGCGGTCGTCCATCTTGGAGACCAGACGTCGGAACTGACGCTCGATGGCAAGGGTCTCGGCGGCGTGCGCCCTGCCTACCGCGCGATCGCGGATGCATCCGGTATCGTCCTGGCGAGCCTGCTCGACGAGGATGTCACCATCATGCGCCGGCGCAAAGGCGACAGCTTCGCCGCCGGGTGGTCGATCAGGCGCCTACCCGAGCCGATCTATGCGGCTGAGGCGATGGTGATTCCCGAGATGGCCTTCGTCCGCGACGAACTCGTGGTTCCCGTGATCACCATTCCGTCCGGCCCCAACCGAGCGGCGGCCATGAAAGCTGCCGCCGAAATTGGCCTCCAGCGACCCGTTGTCGCCCTTGGCACGGCTGAGGCGGCAGAGGGCGTCTATGGCCTGGCCGCGCCGGAAGCCGCTCGTCTGTCGGGGATCCTGGAATCGATTCGCCGCGACTACGATCTTGAAGCCACGCCACAAAAGGTCCTGTGGTCTGAGTTGACCGAAGGTGGCTGGGTCGCCGTCGATCGCCTCACCGAACTCTTCCCAGGATCCGAACTGCCGGTCGAAATCCGCGAATGGCTCGACGACGGCATCGCCGCGATGGTGCCCGGGTTCGGCCTGGGTACCGTCGGCTTCCTCGAGCATCTCAGTGACCTCGTCCTCTCGGGTCCGACCGACATCGCCGCCGTCCGCGGACGAATCGCCGCCGAGGTCGGCGACAACTCCGCCGCCGATGCCCTGACCCTCCACCTCGTCGGCCATCACCTCCTGGGCTCCGCCCCCAAATCGGCGGACTACCAAGCACAAGCCGTGGCGGCCTAAGTTCTGATTGCAAAACCTCGTGTGTCTGATAGGGACGCCACGGCTGTTAACGCGGTTGCAGTCACACCCTGCCCCCCCTCTCCACCGCGGTGGAGAGGGGCTGATGCAGGATTTCCACTCTACGCCCCGCTCCGCCACACCCGCCCCCACCCCCTCGTCATCCTGAGCTTGCGAAGGATCTTGGCCGTTTACGGCCTTTGTCGCCGACCGAGACGTTGTGGTCTGGAGCGGGCACGGAGGCGCTAAAGCGCCAGGATCCTTCGCTGCGCTCAGGATGACGGCTGTTTGGCGGTCGCCTGCTCTTGACACGAACACTTGTTCTGGTATGATGCGTTCAAGCGGCACGCCCGGCGGGGGCGCGGGCTTGGGCAGCGCACCACTCCGCCCGGCTCGGATACCAGCCGTTATCCAGTTCCCAGGCTGATGCTCCCGGAGGGACTTCCTCGCAGGTCGCAGCACGCCCAGGACACTCCCGCTCCTCGATCCTCCCCTCCACCGGGCGGATGGGGTCGCAGCGAACAGGCGTTGCCCAACGCACCACACTAGGCCATCGACTGCCTACGCCGCCCCGCCAGCCCGCCCCGGCCCCAGTCCCGGAGGGGCTTCGTAGGTTGAGCGCCAGGTTTCAACCTGGCGTTCCCCGGCCACCACGAACGGATCAACCTCCTACGCCTTCTCAGCCAAATTCCCAGCAAGCGACTGCGTGCGCTGATAGGCGGCATAGACAGCACGAGAGAACACGGTCCTGAGCCCGCCCTTCTCCAACTGATAGATCGCCTCGGCCGACGTGCCTCCGGGCGAAGTGACCATGTTGCGCAACTCCGCCATGTGTTTCCCTGATGACCTGGCGAACTCCACCGAGCCAGACACGGTCTGCAAGACGATCTGCTCGGCGATGCGCCGCGGAAACCCCATATGGACGCCGGCGTCGATCAGTGCCTCCATCATCAAGAAGACGTAGGTCGGTCCAGTTCCTGAGAGGGCGGTCGCCATGTCGACGTACTTCTCTTCGTCGACATAGAGTTCTTCGCCGAGCGCTCCAAGGACCGCCCGGATTCGAGTTCGTTGACTCTCGTCGACATCGGGCGTCGCGGTCCACACGTTCATGCCCTGACCGACCTGGGCCGGGGTATTCGGCATCACCCGCACGATCGCGTCGTGGCCAAGCCCATGGCGCAAGGTGGCGATCGTTCCTCCCGCCAGGATCGAGATCGCAACCTGGGTGGGGCTGAGCCTTCCGTGCAATTGGCTCGTCACCGTACCCAGCATCTGCGGCTTGATCGTCAGGAAGACCAGATCCGCCCTGGTGGCAGCTTCGCGATTGCTCTCCAGCGCGACGATGCCGAACCGCTCGTGCAAGCGATCCCGGCGATCCTGACGCGGATGGCTGGCGTACATCCGCTCCGGCGCGAGCAATTGGCGCTTGAGCAGCCCGGCGATCATCGCCTCCGCCATCACGCCTGCCCCGATAAATGCGAGCTTCGTATCGCTCAACAATCCGCGGATTGATTCGTCCCCACCGTCCTCGACCGCTTCGTAACCCGTCACTACCGTTCCCTCCGCCTCGATCGCTCATGTTGGCAACGCATTCTAGCGGGCCGGCACCTCCACCTTGCCTTCGCCTGCGACAATGACGGAGCACATCGCTGGCCGCCCAGGGCGACCACCGCGGAAGGACACCAAACACCCATGCCAAATCGCCTCGCGCAGGAAACCAGCCCATACCTGCTTCAGCACAAAGATAATCCCGTCGATTGGTACGCCTGGGGCGCGGAAGCGCTGGAGCACGCCGCCCAGGAAGACAAGCCCATTCTCCTGAGCATCGGCTACTCCGCCTGCCACTGGTGCCACGTCATGGCCCACGAATCGTTTGAGGATCCAGAGACGGCGGTGTTGATGAACCAGCATTTCGTCAACATCAAGGTCGATCGAGAAGAGCGCCCCGACCTGGACTCGCTGTACATGTCGGCCGTGCAGGCCATGACAGGTCACGGCGGTTGGCCCCTCAACGTCTTCCTGACACCGGACGGCGCACCGTTCTACGGCGGCACCTATTGGCCACCGGAAGATCGCCAAGGGATGCCCGCCTTCCGCAAGGTCCTGGAGGGCGTCACGGAGGCGTACCGGGAACGGCGTGAAGGCGTGTTCGAAAACGCCGCCCAACTGCGCGGCTACCTCGAGCAGGCCACGACGGCCACGCCAACGCCGGGAGACCCATCTCAAGATGTCCTCGACGAGGCATATGACGGGCTGCGTCGTCAATTCGACGGCGAGAACGGCGGTTTTGGCGGGGCACCCAAGTTTCCCCAGCCCGCCTTGCTCGAGTTCTTGCTCCGCACCTACAAACGCACGAAGAACGATCAGGCCGCTCAGATGGTCACCCTGACGCTCGACAAGATGGCGGCCGGCGGAATGTACGACCAGCTGGGCGGAGGGTTCGCCCGCTACGCCGTCGATGCCATCTGGCTTGTGCCCCACTTCGAAAAGATGCTCTACGACAACGGCCAACTTGCCCGGATCTACCTGGACGCCTATCGCGCCTTCGGCACGGAACGCTACCGCCAGGTGGCGACGGAGACCTTCGATTACGTCCTACGGGAAATGACCGGGCCGGAAGGCGGGTTCTACTCCGCGCAGGACGCCGACAGCGAAGGTGAGGAAGGTAAGTTCTACGTCTGGTCGGTGGAGGAGATCGACGAGATTCTCGGCCCGGACGATGGCGAAATTCTCCGTGCCCACTTCGGCGTGACTGATCGCGGCAACTTTGAGGGCAAGAACATCCTGACGTATGCCCGAACGTTCGAGGAGGTCGCGACCGCGACAGGTCGTCCGGTAGAAGTGATTTCCGCCGTAATCGATGCCGGGCGGAAGAAGCTCTTCGACGCCCGATCAAAGCGGATCCGTCCCGGAACCGACGACAAGGTTATTACCGCCTGGAATGGCCTGATGCTGCGGGCGCTGGCCGAAGGTTCACGCGTCCTAGGCCGAACAGACTACCGAGATGCTGCCACCCGCAACGCTGGGTTCCTCCTCCGCGAACTGCGCAAGGATGGCCGCCTGCTCCGCACCTACAAGGATGGCCGCGCCAAACTCAGCGCCTACCTCGAGGACTACGCCTATCTGGTCGACGGCCTAATCTCCCTGTACGAGGCAACCTTCGACCGCCGCTGGTTCGATGAGGCCGTCGCGTTAACCGAGACGATGCTGGAAGAGTTCGCCGATCCCAACAGCCCGGCGCTATTCGATACCGGCATTCATCATGAAGCGCTCGTCAGCCGCCCGCGCGACCTGCAAGACGGAGCCACCCCGAGCGGCAACGCCACCGCGGCTGCCGTACTCTTGCGCCTTGCCGTCATGACGACCGAAGAGAAGTACTCGACCAGGGCGGCGGAGCTGCTACAGCTCCTCGCCCAGCCCATGGCCGAGCACCCGACGGCATTTGGGAAGTGGCTCTCCGCGCTCGACGCCTACCTGGCCAGCCCCAAGGAGGTCGCGGTCGCGGGCGAGAAACCGATCCCGTGCTGATCGAACTGGCGGACACGGTCTTCCGGCGCTACGAGCCCAACACCGTCCTCGGCTACGCCGACCCGCACGATGAGACGATCGCCGAGCGACTGCCCTTCCTGGCGTATCGCCCGCCCCAGAAGGGCAAGGCGACCGCCTACGTCTGCGAGCACTTCGCCTGCCTGCCACCGGTCTTCACCCCGGACGACCTGCTCATTCAGCTCGAACAGGGCACCGGGGTGAGCTGGCAGGAGATCTAGGTCGGGACTATGCCGCGGCGACGGGATTGCGCAGGACGCCGATACCACCAACCTCGACTTCAATCGTGTCGCCGGGCTGCATCGGGCCGACACCCTCCGGGGTGCCGGTCATGATGATGTCACCTGGCTCCAATGTCATCACGCCGCTGATGAAGCTGACCAGGGTGTGCGAGCCCCAGATCATCCCCGCGGTCGTCTGTGACTGCCGCACCGCGCCATTGAGCCGAGATTCGACCTTGGCGTCGGAGAGATCCAGATCGGTTTCGACGCACGGTCCGAGCGGGCAGTAGGTATCAAACCCCTTGGCACGGATCCATTGCCCGTCCTTACGCTGCAGTACCCGGTCAGACACGTCGTTGCCGCAGGTGTAACCGAGGACGTAGCCGGGCACATCCTCGGTAGCCACGTTCCGAGCCGTCTTGCCGATGACGACCACCAGCTCGGCTTCGTGGTCCGTACGATTCCCGGGATTGGCAATCTTGATTGTCTCACCGTGCGCAATCAATGCGGACGGGGGCTTCATGAACAGGACCGGCTCCTCTGGAATGGTGCGGGTGGGGTCGTTCTCCGTAACGTGGGCGACGTAATTGAGGCCGACGCAGACGATCTTGCCCGGCTGGATGGGCGGCAGCAGGGAGAGGCTATCCAACGTCCCGACCAACTCTGTCTTCGTCAGTCCGGTAAACGGATCGCCTGTCGACGCGTAGACCGCCTCGCCTTCGAGCACCCCGTAACGTGCTACTCCTCCGTCTCGAAACCGCACGAACTTCATAAGTCCTCCACTCAGTGATCCCGACATGCCACACATGCCAACGACGCCGGCATTCTAGTGGCAACAAACCGGGTCGCATGCCCTACGTGCAGGAAGAGCGGCGAGAGTAGAATTGGGTACGGCAGAGTCGGCCGTAGCGGGATGCCCATCCCGAGTCTGGAATTGCCCGGCACCGTCGCCGTGGTCAGTGCAAGGCCGTTAGCGTTCACGCATCTCGGGATGAGAGCCGCCTTATGCCTGATTTGTTCGTCACCCTTCAGGAGAAGGACGAGGGCAACGAGATTGTCGTCCCTACCCGGTCCGAAGAAGATTCGCTCTCGATCCTGAGGTCCGGCGAGATCACCGCCAGCAAACTGGTTCCGTGGGGCTCGAACTACACCTTCGCGGTCGGCATCGAGACGCCGGACGGCCAGGACATGCTCGCCATCTACAAGCCGCGATCCGGTGAGTCGCCCTTGTACGACTTTCCCGATGGCACCCTGTTCAAGCGAGAGGTGGCCAGTTACCTCTTGAGCAAGCGCCTGGGCTGGGACCTTGTACCGCCCACGGTCATCCGCTTCGGCCCGCACGGGGTTGGAAGCTTGCAGCTTTACGTCGAGCCGGAACCGGATGGACCCGAACTCCGCCATTTTTGGGGGGGGAACCACCCTGAGGTAGAGCGGCTCATCTTGTTCGATCACATCGCAAACAACGCCGACCGCAAGATCGGCCACTGCCTGCGCGATGTCAACGGTAAGGTTTGGGGCATCGACCACGGCCTGACATTCAACCATGTGCCCAAGCTGCGAACCGTCCTGTGGCAAATGGTGGGCGAGCCGATCTCCCCGACGCTCCTGGCAGACCTCTCTCGGATCTGCATGGAGTCGGATGAAATCCGGTCTGACTTCGCCCGGCTGCTGAGCAGAGCGGAGATCGACGCCCTGTTTGCCCGGATCGAACGGTTCTTGATGGAGCGGCGCTACCCGCCGCTCAACCCGCGCCGCAACATCCCCTACGGCTGGTGGTGACCGCTCCAGGCGCTAGTGCGCACTCGACAACACGACCGGAGCGGTGTCGCCGGCTGCAACCTCCGACAGCAGGGTTGAATTCGGCGCCAGGCGGCGGCGCAAGGCGCGCAGGTTATAGAACGCGGCGATCGGCGCGGAAATAAAGAATGTCAGCCAGACCGCGCCGAGTCCGAGTCCTAAGATCACGACAGCCACCCAAGCCAGGACGACCGCCAGCCAGACGGCGATCGTGCTGGAGATCATCGGCGTTCGCGTGTCGCCGCTTCCCCGCAGCGCCCCGCCATTGACCGCCCAGATTGCCCAGAAGGGCAAGCCTATGCTCAGCGCGCGAAGGGCGTTGACCCCGGCGTCGATAACCTCGGGATCGTTGGAAAACGCGTCCATGACCGGTCGTGCGAGAATAAAGTAGATCAGGCCACCGACCGTCATCCATCCGATCGACCAGTTCATTGCGATTCGCGCGGCGTCGCGGGCGTCCGCCAGATTTTTCGCGCCGACGCTCTGGCCAACGAGTGCCGTCGCCGCGATCGCGAAACCAAACCCGGGGAGGAAGGCCATCGAGAGCGCGGTGAAACCGATCTGTTGAGCCGCCAGTTCGGCGGTCCCAAGGATCGCGACGACGGCGATCATGCAGACGAACCCACCGGACATCAGCATCTGCTCCAGCGCGGCCGGAACTCCGAGGCGCATCAAGCGGCGGGCCGTGCCCGGCTCCGGTCGCCAGCCTAACCGTCCCCGCAAGGACACGTTGTTCCGCCCCCGAATGAGCAGCGCAAGCAGAATCGCAGCACCCACAGCCCGGCCGATCGCGGCGCCCCAGGCACTGCCGGCAACGCCCAATTCGGGAAAGCCGAACTTGCCAAAAATAAGCAGCCAAGCGGCCACGATGTTGACCACGTTCGCCACCGACGCCGCCAGCAGCGGCGTCCGGCTGTCACCCACTCCCCGGAAGATCGCCCCGCAGACGAACGACAGCAAGAGGACGACGCTCGTGGCGGCCGTGATCTGCAGGTAGATCGCTCCTTGCTCGGTGACTTCTTCCTCGGCGCCGAATAGTGCGATTGCCGGGCCAGCGAGAAAATACCCTGCGATTGACACCGGAATGGCGGCGATGACACCCCACACGATCGCCTGTCTGGCGTAGCGGTTGACCTGCGAGAAATCTCCCGCCCCAGTGGCTTGCGACACCAAGACGGTCGCGCCGATAGAGACCGCGCTCAGGGCAGCCAGAATAAAGAAGATGAACTCCAACGCAGTGCCGACCCCCGCGACCGCCTCCTTTCCCAGCCGGGTCACCATAACCGTGTCGGCGGTCCCGACCATAGTCTGAAGAAAATTCTCTCCGATGATCGGAATTGCCAGGGCCAGGACTTTCCCGCGGTTCATCGGCGACGACTTTGGGGTGTCTGCCTCGCCAGAAGACACGTCTGGGTCGGACGAGACGGCACCGGAGATGTCCCGCTTCGAGGGAGCCATTTCTTCTAGGGATGCCATCGATGCGCAGCGGCTCCTTCGCCCGTCAAGATGTCGTGAGAATGCTTCAGACAGGTGTGATAGCTGTTTCTCAGAACTAGGCGAACTGCGCAAGTGGACTGCGTCGTGGTCCGGGATGCCATTCCGCACCGTGCGATTCACTAGCTCTTACCGGAGGCTCTCCTAGTCATGGCCATATATGCGTCTTCGGCACCGTAGTCGAAATGGGACGGCGCAAACCAGTCGTCGAAGGCCTTCCGGCGCTTGTCACCACCAATCTGGACGGCCTCGACCAGCCAATCGAGCGCGGGCACGACCGTCTGGGCCTAGCTCCCGACCGGAACGTAGCCAAGACGCTCGGCCGAACCCGCGTCGAGGACAATCGGATACTTGGTGCTCCAGGGATGGTCGCCAAGCGAACCATCGTCACCGTCCATAAGCGCATCGTCCCAGTCGTGTTCCAGGTGACGGGCGATGGTGCGGGCGATGTCTAGAGCCTGTTAGGTAGTTGGCGAGTGGGTGAGCAGCGGGACGACGCGATGGAGCATCAGGCAGGCGGAGGCGACAAAATGGAGCCCGGCGACCGTCGTCGGCAGGCGCTCGTAGTCGCGGGCCAGCCGCCGGAACCGCGCCATCCAGCCGAAGCTGCGCTCGACCACCCGCCGCCACGGCAGCAACACGAAGCCGCGCTTGGCCTCGGGCAAGGAAACCACCTCCAGCTGAATCCCCGCGTCGGCGGCCGTCTGGGCCGGGGCGGGGCCGGTGTCGCCAGCGTCGACGTAGGCCAGGGTGACGTGGTCGCCGGTGATCGACTGCACCTGCCGGACCAGTTCGCCCACCTGGGCCCGATCCTGTTCGTTGGCGGCGGTCACGTGCGCGGCCAGCAGCTGGTCCAAGGTGTCGACGGCCATGGGCAGCTTGGTTCCCGTGCGCCGTTTGGCCCCGTCCCAGCCCGCCCGCGCGCCGCTCTCCGGGGTCGATTCCGGCGAGGTGACGACATCCGCCTTCAATGTCGTCCGCAGTCGGTGTTTCCCCCGATTCTCCTGTACGTTCAGTTGCAATCGCGGATAATAGTCCTATAGTGGTCCCACCAGCACCGCCGACGGCGACGGGCCGGGGCCGGCGGCGGTCGCGAGGCCGCGTCGCCCGCCGCCCCGGTCCCGCCGGAGGGCAAGCCCATGGACCCCCAGCGCTTCGATTCTCTCGCCCGCGCGCTCGCCGCGCCCCGGACCCGCCGGTCGGTGCTGGGCGGTTTGATGGGCGGATGGCTCGCCGGCCTGCTCGGCCGGCAGGGGGGAGACGCCCGCCAGGCCAGCACGGACTGCAAGTCGTTTTGCCAGGGCCGGCCGCCGGGCGAGCGGGGCAAGTGCACCAGCGACGCCGCCAAGGGCCGGGGGCTGTGCTACGAGTGCGGCCCGGCCGCGATCAACCCCGCCGCGGTCGCCTGCCAGGGGAAGGACTGCGGCCAGGTGGTGAACGCCTGCGGCGCCACGGTCACTTGCGGCAGCGGCGCCTGCGCCCCGCTCCAGACCTGCGGCGGAGGCGGGACCCCCAACGTCTGCGGCGCGGCCGGCGACCACCGCGCCGCCGGCCACGACGGCCCCGCCGACCACCGCGCCGCCGGTGGTGTGCGGGAACACCTGCACCGCGACCCAGGACCTGACCACCTGCGCCTGCGCCTGCCCGCCGGACGGGACGGGCTTCACCCCGTGCGGGGAGACCACGGCGCGCAACCCTTGCGTCTGCGCGTCGTCCGCGAGCGGGACGCGGGTGTGCGCGGCCGAGGGCAGGTGCGGTGCGGCGACACCCTGCAACAACGACGCCGAGTGCGGCATCACCACCGGCGCCCACGGCGACGTCGCCCCCGGCTTCTGCCACGTGGGCAGCTGCACGCCGCCGGCCGGGTTCCGCGGCCGCTGCGTGCCGTACTGCCTGTAGCGGAGGCGTGGTTGCCCCGGCGCCGGGTCGCCGTACCTCCGAACACTCGACGACCAGGGGTCTCCGCACGGAAAGGGGGTGCGGGATGAACGGACCGTGACGATCCGGGGAGGGGTCGTGCGCGATGCCCCGGTTGGCGGCCATCGGATGCTCCGCTCGGAGAGGAGACCTGGTATGAAACGTTGGGTGTTCGCGGTCGTGGCCGCCTGCGCGCTAGGGCGTGTCCGCAAACCGGTCGTCATCCTGCTGGCGCGCCAAGCGCTCTCCCGCGGCCGGAGCGCCCGGTGTGGACGAATGGCCGTCCCCCCCGGAATGATGCGCGGTGTCGCGGCCGCCGACGGGTGGCCGACCCAGCAGCGGAGGGAACCTGCCATGCGCCGCATCTCGGGATCGGTCGGGGTCCTCGCCCTTGCCCTTGTCGGCCTGGTCGTCGCAGGTCGCCCGGGCCTCGGCGCCGTCGCCCAGGACGCCTCGCCGCCGGCCGGGGCTGCCCCGGACGTCGTCCTCGACTGGATCGACGCCTGGGTCGCCGTTGACCCGGCCGCCATCGCCGCCCTCTACGCCGCCGACGGGGTCTACGAGGACGTCCCGAACAACCACAGCATCGCCGCGGCCGACATCGAGACTACCCTCGCCGAGTACGTCGGCGCGCTGGGCGACATCGTGGTCGAACTGGACAGCGCCCACGGCGGCGATGGCTGGGCGGTGGCGGAGTGGACGCTGTCCGCCACCAACCAGGGGCTCTTCCCGGACGCGCCGGTCGGGGCCCCTTTCTCGGTCCGCAACGCGACGGTCTTCGCGATCGAGGGCGGCGAGATCGTGCGCTCCGCCGACTACTACGACAACGCCACGATCCTGACCCAGCTCGGCCTGATGCCGGGGGCCGGGGCGGCGACCCCGGCGGCGACACCCACGCCGTGAAGCCGCCTTCGCACCGGGGGGCGTCGCGCACGGCCGTCGGGTCGGATCACGGTCGGATGGTCGAGTGTCGCCGGGCGACGAACAGGAGGCGGTGATGCGGTCGTTCACCCTCGGCGCGTTGATCGCGGTGACGCTGGCGGCCGCATCGCTGCCCGCGACCGCGCAGGACCGCGGCCCGCTCACGGGGTCGGCGGCGTCGGCCACCCCGGCCACCCCGGCCGACCCTGGCAGTCCTGCGGCGCGGTCCCCCGCGGCTTCCCAACCCCGCACGCTGGGCGCCTCGTTCGTCCTGCTCTACTACTACCTCGGGGTGGTCGACGGGAACCTGCGGGCGTACGGCGAGATCCGGAACGTGTCGGAGGCGGCGGCCGTCGCGCCGGAGATCGTCCTCTCGTTCCTGGACGAATCGGGCGCCGAGATCGGCCGCGAGGCGATTCCTCCGGCGTGGGGGTGGGTGGACGCCGGTCGGTCGGTGCCCTTCCAAGCGCCGTCGGTCCTGGACGAGATGCTGGTGCCCCGGGGATGGGGGGAAGTGGTCGTCGAGGTCGGGGACGACGTGCCCAGCGACCGCGCGCTCCCGACCGGAGACCTGGCGATCGCGGGCATCCCGGGCGAAGGGGCGCTGCTCGAGGGTGGGACGCGGCTCGCGGGGCGCGTCGTCAACAGCGGCGCGAGCGCCGTCGGCGGGGTCGGCGTCCAGGCCGCGCGCTACGACGAGGGCGGGGCGTTTGTCGGGTTCTGCTACGACGGATTCGTGGGCGAGGCGATCGCGCCGGGCGCGTCCGGCCGGTTCTCCTTCTACGTGGGCGACTGCGGGGCTACCAGCGCCGCAAAAGCGATCCTGGGCAGCGGCGGACCGTACACCTACAAGCTCATCCTCACGCGGCGGGCGTGACGGCCGCGCGCGGAGAGCATTCATCGGATCACGGCCGGCGACGAGCAGCCGCCGGACGCCGGGTGTATGATCGCGCGGAGAGCGAACCTCGCGCGAGGGGGCACGGGCGGCCGCACGACTCGCACGCGGAGTGGCCACGTCGTCGCCCGGACCCCGTGTTACCGCGACCGGGCATCGGGGCCCCTCGCCCGCGTCGCCGGTGTGCCGGGCGCACAACGTGACCCGGCCGGAACGCCTGGTTGAAGGGTGCACGCACGTGTGGGGTCGAGTCCTCCTCCTCCTGGCGCTGGTCGCGCCGCTGCGGCCCGGCCCGGCGGGCCCGGTCGCCGTCGTCGTGGAATCGCGGGCCCCGGTCGCGGGGTACCGCGTCGTAGCGACGTACCCGCACGACCCCGACGCGTTCACCCAGGGGCTGGTCTTCGATGGCGACCTCTACGAGGGGACCGGTCTCGAAGGGAGGTCGACCCTGCGGCGGGTCGACCTCGCGACGGGCGAGGTCCTGCAATCGCGGGATCTCTCCCCGGAGCACTTCGGGGAGGGCGTCGCGGTCGTGGGCGACCGCATCTACCAGCTCACCCTGGAGACGGGGACCTGCTTCGTCTACGACCGCGAGACGTTCGCGGTGTTGGAGACGTACGCCTACCCGGGGGCGGGGTGGGGGCTGGCGTCGGACGGCAAGCGCCTGGTCATGAGCGACGGGAGCGACCGGCTGGTTTTCCGCGACCCGGCAACCTTCGCGGCGCTCGGCCACGTCGACGTGCGCGACGGGGGGGTGGAGGTGTCGAACCTGAACGAGCTGGAGGTCGTCGGCGGCGAGATCTGGGCCAACGTCTGGCTGACCGACCGCATCGCCCGCATCGACCCGGCGAGCGGCCGCGTGACGGGCTGGATCGACCTGGCCGGCCTGCTCTCGGCGGCGGAGGCCGGGACCGCCGACGTCTTGAACGGCATCGCCCACGACCCGGCGACCGGCCGCGTCTTCGTCACGGGCAAGCTCTGGCCGGCGCTGTTCGAGATCGAACCGACCCCGCCACGGTAGACCAGGGGGTGGCCCCTGCTGTCTCGCCCGTCGCACAAATGGCGGTATTTGAGACGCGGCGAAGGTGGATTGTGCGCATGAAGGACTCTAAGGTGTCTGGCGTCTCGACTCCCTCGAATGGTCCTGTAACCTATCTACTTGAAACCAGCATCGCTTTGGTAGCGGTATCCGGCCGGCGCGAAATGTTGGCTACGGCCTGGTTCATGCGACAATACGCGCCGAGCGCCGGACCGAGCGGGAGTGGCTACCCGCACCAATCGGGGACGGCATTTTGGTGTGGTGAGTAAAGAAAGATTGTGATATCCTTCACAGCGCTACAGACGGAGCTAAGGGGTGCATAAGGACCCAACTCCGGAACAACGGGCGCAGTTGAGTTCGGCGGCTGTCGCCGCGGGTCTGGGATGCTCGATCGCGGTCACCATCGTCGTGATGATCGTCGGGGGCATCCTGCTTGACCGTGTCTTCGACACCGCGCCGATCTTTACGCTTGTGGGTGTTGGGATCGGACTGGCTGGAGCGATCTACCAGCTATTCGAACTCGCGCGGGTGGGCCGGCCGCCCGAACAGGCGCCTCCTATTACGAAGGGCTTGATCCGATTGCGCCAGGGACGCAACCGGGACTTGCCACGCGACCAGTAGCGACTACGAAGATCGAGCCGGGTCGGATGTATCGACCTCCGGCGAACCGGTGAGGAGCGGCACCAGCGCATGGAACTCCACGTCGAGCTCGCGGCAGAAACGCTCTTCAACATCGGGCCGATCCCGGTGACCAACTCGATGCTGATGATGTTCGTCGTCATGGGATGCATCCTGCTGGCGGGCTCGATCATCGCGCGGAAACTGCAGATCGTTCCGGGGCGCGCCCAGGGCACCGCCGAACTGCTCGTCGAGTTCCTTCTTGGCCTGGTCGAGGGCACGGCGGGCAAGCGCCTTGGCCGCCGGATCTTCCCGCTGATCGGCGCCCTGTTCATCTTCATCATCTTCGCGAACTGGACTGGGCTGCTTCCGGGCGTTGGCACGGTCGGGTACTACACAAAGGAAGAGGAGTCCGAGGAGGCTCGGACGACCGCACCGCTAGAGGTTGCCCAGCTTCCCAGCGACCAAACCACTGAAGGCAGCGCACGGGCCCAAGAAGAGGCCGAGGGCGAGGCGACAGCCACCGGCGAGGAGCACTCGACCGAGAGCGGTGAGGTCATCATTGAGGGGGAAGGGTCGACGACCGAAGAGCACGCCGAAGAAGAGGAGCACGAGGAGGTTCTCGTCCCCTGGTTCCGAGCTCCCAACGCCGACCTGAACATGACACTGGCGATGGCGCTTCTGGCGTTCGGAGTGGTTCAGGTCGCCGGCGTTCGAGCACACGGCTTCGTTGGTCGCATCAAGCACATGGCGGACCCGCCGCTGCTCTTCCCAATCGAACTCATCTCCGAGCTTTCCCGCATCGTATCGCTTTCCGCTCGTCTCTTCGGCAACGTCTTCGCCGGTGAGGTGCTCCTCGCGGTCATGTACGCTCTCGCGGCGTCGATCCGAATCGCAGTTATCCCGGTGCTCTTCCCGGTCGTCTTTCTCTTCCTTGAACTGCTCTTCGGGTCCATCCAAGCGCTCGTCTTTGCGCTGCTGACATTGATCTACATCGCGCTGGCGGCGGCTGGCGGCCACGGCGACGAACATCATGAACACGAAGAAGAAACCCATCATGCGCCCGAGCCGCGGGCACTTGGCGGCGTTCCGGCAGGTGCCGGCGACTGACAGCGGTGGTTCTCCCCTATTGGGCGGAGCCGCGATGCGGTGCAACTCCAATGGGGCCACGACATAAGGACGGACGGCGCGACGCCGCTGGCGGGGCGTCCCGGACACGGGTAGGACGGGAATCGGCACGTTGTCGCTTCCCAATGAAATAGGGGGGTGACCGGACCGAATACGGCCGGCGCCAAGAGGAGGAACTCGACGTGTTGGACGGTATTCAGGATCCAGCTGCCGGTGAGAATATTGCGCGGTACATCGGCGCGGGCATCGCGATCGGCGTCGGCGCCATCGGCCCTGGCCTTGGTATCGGCCTTGCCGTTCGCGGCGCCATGGAAGCCCTCGGGCGCAATCCGGAAGCCAGCGGCGAAATCCGGACGACCATGATCATCGGTGCGGCGCTCGCGGAAGCCGTCGCCATCTACGCGTTCGTTATCGCGATCGTGATCCTCTTCGTCTAGGCCGCCGGCGTTCGGCATCCGGCGTTCGGCGTTCGGATTCGGGCCTCGGCCTCACTCAGAAAGCCGTACGAACAGCGTAACGCTTCGGATGCCGAACGCCGAACGCCGAACGTCGCGGGGAGTTCGATGGACGCACTTGGTATCAACGGCTGGAACTTAGCGATCCAGCTCATTTCCTTCATCATCTTTATCTTCTTGCTCTGGAAATACGCCCTTGGTCCGATCGTGCGCATCCTCGATGAGCGCTCGGCACGGGTGAGCGAGAGCATGGCCGCCGCCCAGCGCATGCAGGCAGAACTTCAGGCGACCGCCAGCCGCAACGAAGAGGTTCTGGCGCAGGCGCGGGTTGAAGCCCAGTCGATCGTCACAAACGCCCGTGAAGTCAGCGACGCAACCATTGCTCGCGCCCGGGAAGAGGCCGGCAAGCAGGCCGACGATTATCTTACGCGTGCACAGGAGACCCTGAGGCAGGAGACTGCCCAGGCGCGCCTGGCGTTGCGGGAAGAGATTGCCGACCTCGCCGTCCTCGCCGCCGGGAAGATCGTTCGCAAGGAACTCGATCCTGCCAGTCAGGCCCGGTTGATCGAGGAGACGCTCGCCGAAGCTGCTTCCGGCCGGCCTGGAAATGCCGATCAATCATCGTCACCGACGACTCAGGCCTAGCCAGAAAGGGCACCTGCGATGGCCTCCGGCGCCGCGAAAAGATACGCGCAGGCGGTACTGAGCCTGGCCCGGGATAGGAAAATCTCTGGATGCCTGGCAGGCCGACCTCGGCACGCTCAACGCGTTGATGTCTGATCCAAAGGCTGGGCAATTCTTTGCCAGCCCACGGATCAGTCTGCGTGAGAAGCTCCAGTTGATCGACTCGGCCTTGCTCAATGCCCAGCCCGAGGCCCGCAACCTGGCCCGCCTGCTCGCCGAGCGCAACCGTCTCGGCGTGATCCCCGACCTTTACCGCATCTACACCGACGCACGTCTGGCGGATCAGGGAATCGCGGTGGCGAACGTCACCACGGCAGAGGACCTGAGCCAGGCCGAGCAGGCGGCGATTGCGGAGCAACTCAAGCGCCTTGTCGGCAAAGAGATCGAGATGCGGATGAAGACCGATCCGGCCATCATCGGCGGCATCGTCGCTCGCGTCGGCGACCAACTCATTGACGGCAGCGTCGTGACGCGGCTGCGGCGCCTTCGCACAAGGCTGACCCAGGCGTAGCGGCGTTCGGCGTCCGGCGTTCGGGGCGCGACGCCTGTGAGGCGCTCTCCGAATCAATACAATCCGTAGGCTGACACTCTAAAGTCCGAACGCCGAATTCCGAACGCCGTAAGAAGGGATCACATTCATGGTCGTACGAGCTGACGAAATCTCCCAACTGATCCGGACCGCAATTAGCCAAGCCACCGACGATGTCACCATCACCAACGTTGGGACGGTCGTCAGCGTCGGCGACGGTATCGCCAACGTCTACGGCCTGAGCCAGGTCGCGAACAGCGAGCTGGTCGAGTTCCCCAAGACCAACACCATCGGCCTCGCCTTCAACCTGGAGGAGGAGGCCGTCGGCGTGCTCGTCCTCGGTGAGTACACCGAGATCGAAGAGGGCGACGAGGTCCGCGCCACCGGCCGGATCGCATCCGTGCCGGTTGGCGATGCTCTGGTCGGCCGTGTGGTCGACGCGCTCGGCCGCCCGGTCGACGGCAAGGGCCCGATCGCGACCGACAAGACCCGCCCGATTGAGCGCATCGCCCCTGGCGTCATCAAGCGCGCCAACGTCGACACAGCCCTCCAGACCGGCATCAAGGCGATCGATGCCATGATTCCGATCGGCCGCGGCCAGCGCGAGCTGATCATCGGCGATCGCCAGACCGGCAAGTCCGCCATCGCCCTCGACACGATCATCAACCAGAAGGGCGGCGACGTCGTCTGCATCTACGTCGCGGTCGGCCAGAAGAAGTCCCAGGTCGCCCAGACCGTGCGGACCCTGGAAGAGTTCGGCGCGATGGAGCACACCATCGTCGTCGTCGCCACGGCGGCCGAGCCGGCTCCCCTTCAGTACATCGCCCCCTTCGCTGGCACCGCGATGGGCGAAGAGTTCATGGAAACGGGTCGCGATGCCCTGATCATCTACGACGATCTTTCCAAGCACGCCGCTGCCTACCGCGAGGTCTCCCTTCTCGTGCGGCGCCCGCCGGGCCGCGAAGCCTACCCAGGCGACGTCTTCTACCTGCACTCTCGACTTCTTGAGCGCTCCGCCCGACTGAGTAACGCACTTGGCGGCGGATCACTCACGAGCCTGCCGATCATCGAGACGCAGGCGAACGACATCTCCGCCTACATCCCGACCAACGTCATCTCGATCACCGACGGCCAGATCTACCTTGAAGGCGACCTCTTCTACGCCGGTATCCGGCCGGCAATCAACCCCGGTACGTCGGTCTCCCGCGTCGGCGGGGCCGCCCAGATCAAGGCGATGCGCCAGGCGCAGTCTCGGCTCCGCCTCGACCTCGCCCAGTACCGCTCACTTGCGGCATTCGCCCAGTTCGGCTCGTCCGACCTGGACGCCTCGACCCGCAGCCAGATCGAGCGCGGCCAGCGCATGACCGAAGTCCTCAAGCAGGGCCAGTACCAGCCGATGCCGGTCGCCGAGCAGATCGCCATCCTATGGGCGGCCTCCAACGGCTACCTGGACGATGTCCCGGTCGATCGCGTGCGCGAGTTCGAGGCCCAGTTCCTCGAAACCCTCCGCACCGCCAACACTGAACTGCTCCAGCGGATCGTGACCGAGCGCGAACTGAACGACGAGATCGTCGCCGGCCTCAAGCAGGCGGTCGAGAACTTCAAGGGCGGCACGAATTTTCGCTCCCGCGGCCGGGTTGCGGCAGCGGCGCTGTAATCGCCCCCTAACCCCCCAGCCCCCCTTCCCCCTGTCGCAACGGGGGAAGGGGAAGAACGAACTCTCGGCTACGACTCACGACTCACGGCTCACGTCTCACGTCTGTAGGAGCGTCCGTGGCAAGTACACGCGAGATTCGGCGCCGCATCCGCAGCGTCCGGAACATCTCCCAAATTACCCGCGCCATGGAGATGGTCTCCGCGGCGAAAATGCGCAAGGCGCAGCAGCGCGTGCTGGCCAGCCGGCCCTACGCGGAGCGGCTGCAGGCCGTAATCGGCGACCTTGCTTCCCTCAAGATCGAGGGCACCGAGACGGCCGCGTTCCCGCTGCTGGAGCAGCGCGAGGTCAAGAAATCGGCCGTCATCCTGGTTACGCCCGATAAGGGCCTGACCGGCTCCATGAACGCCAACCTGATCAGGCGGGCGTCGCGCTACATCCTGAGCGAGGCGAACGTCCCGGTCGAGGTCATCGCCGCCGGCAAGAAGGGCCGCGACTTTATGGTCCGGTCCCGCCAGGACGTCGTCGCCGAGTTCACAGCGCTGGGCGACAACGTCTCTTTCAACGATATCCGCCCGATCGTCGAGGTCGCGCTGACCGACTTCACTGCGGGCAAGGTCGATGCCGTCTACGTCATCTTCCCTCGCTTCGTGAACACGCTGACCCAGACGCCGGAAGTCCGTCAGATCCTGCCGATCGCGCGGCCAGAGGGCGCCGGTGAGTACACCGACTACATCTTCGAGCCGTCGCCGGAGGAGGTGCTGAACGCCCTGCTCCCGCGGTTCGTCGAAGTCCAGGTCTATCAGGCGATTCTGGAGTCGATCGCGTCCGAGCATTCGGCCCGGATGGTCGCGATGCGCAACGCTTCGCAGAACGCGAAGGACCTCGTCGCCGAACTCAGCCTGTACCTACAACAAGGCCCGCCAATCCCAGATCACCCGCGAGGTCTCGGAGATCGCCGCCGGCGCGAACGCGCTGGGTAGCCGATAGCCCTCAGCAGTCAGGCGTCAGCTATCAGCTTCCAGATACACCAGATCATTCGCCTCTTCGATTCGTCTAGACCAACGGCTGACTGCTGACGGCTGAAAGCTGACAGCTCGTTACCGAGGAGAACACCACACCATGGCCGCAACCACCGCCACAGGCCACGCCACCGGCACCATCATCTCCATCGCCGGAGCCGTGATCGACATCGAGTTCCCGCCGGAACAAGCTGCCCGAAATCTACAACGCCATTGACGTCCCCCTCGACGGAGGCGGCAACCTCGTCCTCGAGGTTCAGAGTCACCTCGGAAACGAGGCCGTGCGCTGCGTCGCCATGAGCTCCACCGACGGTCTCCGCCGCGGCCAGCAGGTCCAGGACACCGGCTCCTCGATCCGGGTTCCGGTCGGCCCCGGCACCCTCGGCCGCATCCTCAACGTGACCGGCGACCCGATCGACGAGCAGGGCCCCGTCACCTACGAGCAGACCAATGCCGATCCATCGCGAGCCGCCGACCTTCGAGGAACAGGCTTCGACCGTCGAGGTCTTCGAGACAGGCATCAAGGTCATCGACCTGATCGCCCCCTTCACCCAGGGCGGCAAGACTGGCGTCTTCGGCGGCGCCGGCGTCGGCAAGACGGTCATCATCACCGAGCTCATCCGCAACATCGCGGCCGAGCACGGCGGCTACTCCGTCTTCTGCGGGGTGGGCGAGCGTACCCGCGAAGGCACCCAGCTCTGGGGCGAGATGCACGAGTCGGGCGTCGTCGACAAGACTGTCCTCGTTTTCGGCCAGATGAACGAGCCGCCGGGCGCCCGCCTCCGCGTCGGTCTCACCGGCATGACCATGGCCGAGTACTTCCGCGACGAGGGGAACGACGTCCTCCTCTTCATCGACAACATCTTTCGCTTCGTCCAGGCTGGCTCGGAAGTCTCCGCCCTCCTCGGCCGGATGCCCTCCGCCGTCGGCTACCAGCCAACCCTCGCCACCGAAATGGGACAGCTTCAGGAGCGGATCACCTCGACCAAGACAGGCTCGGTGACCTCGGTGCAAGCCGTCTACGTCCCCGCCGACGACTACACCGACCCGGCCCCGGCGAACGTCTTTGCCCACCTCGACGCAACGGTCTCACTCGAGCGGTCGATCTCGGACAAGGGCATCTACCCGGCCGTGGACCCGCTCGCGTCGACCTCCCGGATCCTCGATCCGCGCATCGTCGGCCAGGATCACTACGATGTCGCCCGGAACGTCCAGCAGGTCCTCCAGCGCTATCGCGAGCTGCAGGACATCATCTCCATCCTTGGCGTCGAGGAACTCAGCGATGAGGACAAGCAAACCGTCGCGCGCGCCCGCCGCATCGAGATGTTCATGTCCCAGCCGTTCTTCACGGCCGAGGTCTTCACCGGGAACCCGGGCGTTTACGTCTCCCGCGAAGAAACGGTCCGCTCTTTCAAGGAGATTCTGGAAGGTAAGCACGACAACCTACCAGAGCGCGCCTTTTACATGGTCGGCAGCATCGACGCCGCCGTGGAGCGCGCCCAGCAGATGGCATCGAGCTAACGGCGTTCGGCGTTTGGAGTACGAGTTACGTCCCGAACGCCGAACGCCGAGCGCCGAACGCCGGTTTCCGGAGGAAGAATGGCCAAGCTTTCCGTCGAGATCGTCACCGGCGAGCGAGTCGTCTACACTGAGGATGACGTCGACATGGTCGTCGCGCCCGGTGCGGATGGAGCGCTCGGCATCCTGCCACATCACGCACCGCTGATCTCGTTGCTCGCCAACGGCGAACTCCGAATCAAGAAGGGCGGCCACGAGCAGTCGATCGTCGTGTTCGGTGGCTTCATCGAAGTCACACCCGAGAAGGTCATCGTTCTCGCCGATTCCGCTGAGCGGGCCGAAGAGATCGATGTCGAGCGCGCGGAAGCCGCCCGGCGCCGAGCGGAAGAACTCAGATCGCGACGCGAAGCGGGAGTGGATCTGGCGGAAGCCGACCTCGCCCTTCGTCGGGCTTCGGTCAGACTCCGGGTCGGACAGCGTCGCTCGGTCCGCCGTGGACCAGGCATGCCGACCGGACCGGACAACGAGATCTAGGCGAGGCGGACTTCCCCGCACCCGGTCTACGGTGACAACCACGACCGCCGCCCGCCGCCTGTCGAGGCGCGACTTCGCGCCGACCGCACGCTGGGAGGCGGGGAGAGGAGTTGTTGTCGTCAATGGTTGCTTCGGTCGTAGATCGCGCTCGGCCTGTTGCCCTGTCCCCACGGGTGATTCGCATCAAGGGCGGACGGCCACTCAAGGGCGAGGTTGTGATCGGCGGGGCGAAGAACGCGGCGTTGCCCGCGCTGGCCGCCACCCTGTTGACCTCCGAGGAATGCGTCCTCAACAACGTCCCTGATCTCGCCGATATCTACACGATGATCGACCTCCTTCGATCCTTGGGTGCATCGGCCGAATTCGACGTCAAGCGCCGTCAGGTCCGTGTCCGCGCGAACGAGATCACGAGCGTCGATGCTCCACCCGATCTCGTTGCGAAGATGCGGGCCTCTTTTCTTGTCGCCGGCCCGCTGCTCGCTCGCTTCGGACAGATGTCGGCCTCGACCCCGGGCGGATGCAAGCTCGGCGCACGGCCGGTCGATGTCGATGTGCGTGGCTTCCTCAGGATGGGCGCCCGGGTCGACTTCAGCGAACAAGAAGTGTCCGCCCGCTGCGACGGCCTGACCGGCGCGCGTATCTACATGGACTACCCAAGCCACACCGGGACCGAAAACCTGCTCATGGCAGCCACCCTGGCAAGTGGCCGCACCACCATCGTCAACGCGGCGTGTGAACCTGAGATTACCTACCTCGGCGATCTCCTCATCCGCATGGGGGCCAGAATCAAGGGGCATGGCACGCCGACCATTGTGGTAGAAGGCGTCGATCGCCTCCACGGGGTGTCCGACTCGATCCTGCCCGATCGCCTCGAAGCTGGAACATTTGCCATCGGGGCGGTCATTACCCATGGCGAAGTTGAACTCCACAACGTCCGCGATTCGGACATGCTTCCCTTGACAGCAAAGCTGCACGAGGCCGGCGCCCGCATCTGGCAGGACGAGAATTCGATGCTTGTGCGCGCCGAAAAGCCGCTCAAGGCTGTCGAGATCCAGACTCTACCCTTCCCCGGCTTCCCAACGGACTTGCAGGCGCCTTTCGCCGTGTTGATGACGCAGTCGCACGGCCTGTCGAAGATCCACGAGCGCGTCTTCGAAGGGCGGCTCCGATACACCGACGAGCTCAAGCAGATGGGGGCCAACATCTGGGTCGAGACGTACGGCAACGGCGAGACGCGCAAGTACGGCACGCATGCGGAAATCACCGGGCCGACGCCGCTGCGCGGCGCACGAGTCCAAGCGATCGACATCCGCGCGGGCGCCGGCGTCGTCCTTGCCGGACTTGTGGCCGAGGGCGAAACGGTCATCACCAACATTCATCACCTTGCCCGTGGCTACGAAAACCTGGTTGAGAAGCTGAGCGAACTCGGCGCGGCCGTCACAATCGGTGACGACGACGTCGCATGACGACGGTCGGCGGACCAGACGTTGAACCAGTCCAGTAACCGGCCGGCCAGCGGAACCGACGCTGGCCGGTCGATTGTCGTCGTCATCCCGACCTATAACGAGCGCGAAAACCTCCAGAACGCTCGTCCCCCGCGTGCTCGCGCTCGGCGCCGAGTACCGGATCGTCGTGGTCGATGACAACTCGCCCGATGGAACCGGCGATGTCGCCGACCTCCTTGCCACATCTCATCCCGGTCGGGTAACCGTCCTTCATCGCCCCAACAAGGAGGGCATCGGCCGGGCCTACATCGCAGGATTCGGCGAGGCGCTCAAGAGCGAAGCGGCCTTCATCGTCGAGATGGACGCCGATCTATCCCACGATCCGGAAACTTTGCCGGCGATGATCGCCGCCGCCCAAACAGCGGATCTCGTGCTCGGCTCACGGTACGTCCCCGGCGGGCAGACCGTCGGCTGGCCGCTGCACCGCCGGGCGATCAGCCGTCTTGGCGGAATCTATGCTCGCCTGGTCCTCGGCGTCCCGGTCGCGGATCTCACCGGAGGGTTCAAGGTGTTCCGCCGCAATGCCCTGGAGCACTTGGATCTTTCCCGCGTCCGCTCGGACGGGTACGGGTTCCAGATCGAGACGACCTACCGGCTGATCCGGTCCGGAGCGCGGGTCGTCGAGATGCCGATCACGTTCGCGGATCGGGTGGCAGGTGCGTCGAAGCTCTCGCGCCGCATCGTGATCGAGGCGTTCTTCGTCGTCTGGAAACTCAGATTCGACCGCCAGCCGGTTCAACGCCTTTCAGAGTCACAGTAACGGCACTCCGGAGCAGTGACGAGAGGTTGGCCCCGCAGGTGGTAGGCAAGCCCTCCACATACTCAGAGCGCCTATCAAGAGCTTCCGAACACGTGTCGTCGTGCTCAGCGCTGGAAGGGCTTCGTCGGGCTCAGCCCGCTGGGTAGGGGGTTTCAACCCCGGGTTCCGTGGCGAGCAAGCGGTGTTGATAGAGGCTCTAATCACTTTGCCAGCGTCGCCATCATCGCCGCGTCAATCTCCGCACGCATATCCTGCATGAACACGTCCCGATCGAAGCGGCGGGCGTGCGCTCGGATGGTGCTCCGGTCCCAATCATGCTCCTCCGCCGATGTTGACGGCATCGCGCAGCGACTCAGGGGTGGAGTTCGGAAAGAGCACACCTGTCACACCGGGCAAGACCGACTCCTGAGCGCCGCCGGCATCGAGGGCGATCACCGGCCGCCCCGCGGCCTGTGCCTCGACCGCGGTAATGCCAAAGTCCTCCTTGGCGGGCAGGATCAAGCCACGTGATCGGCCCAGCAGTTCGGCCACGGCTTCGTCCGATTGTCTGCCAAGGAACTCGATATTCGGCCGGGCCAACTCCCGGAGTCGCTCGATGGCTCGCCCCTCTCCGACGATTTTCAGGGGCATCCCGAGCCGGTTGAACGCCGCCACGGCCAGATCAACCCGCTTGTGCGGCACAAGCCGGGATACGACGACGTACCAGTCCTCCGGCGCGGCCGGCACCGTCTCCGCGACTGCACCGATCCGGGAGACATCCACGGGCGGGTAGACGACCGCCGCGTCGACCCCATACGCCGCCTTGATCCGTTCGCGGACGGTATTGGAGTTGGCGACGTAGCGGTCCACGCGGCCGGCTGCCTGGCGATCGACCTGGCGAAGCATGGAGAACATCCCACGCATCACCGGGCGCAGGAGCGGATGAACACGCGCCGGTCCCAGGTAGGCGTCGTCCTTATACAGAAACCTCGCCGGGGAGTGGCAATAACTGACGTGAATCTTCCCAGTCCCAGCCGGGGCTTGATGCGCCCACGCGCTCGTGTCGGACAGCACGAGATCGTAATCTCGTAGCACCCGTCGGAAACCACGGAAGAGGGCGGGGTAAGCAGGCGGCACCGACCGGTGCCATCGCTCAGCACGCGGCAAGCCGCTTAGCAAACTGGGGCGGATGTCCCAGCCTCTCCAGGACTCGGGAAGCACCGCTTCGTCCACAACCGACGTAAAGACCGGGGCATCTGGGAATAGCGCGTGTAGGGCGTCGAGGACCCGCTCAGCGCCGCCCATCTGGGTGAGATAATCGTGGACAATGGCCACCCGCACCGCAGCCCCAAACCCTCTCGTACGTGGCGTCCTGAACGGTCTCACGGGGCGAGCGCAACGGCGTTGACCCGGAAGCGACCGGCACAGTATACGAGCGGAGACCCGACGCAACGTGGGCGCCTATCTTTATCGAACAATTTGAGGGACGAAGCGTGACCCAAACCAAAACTGCTTCCGTGATCGCTCCGACCAAGACGATCGGATCGTTGGATCAATCGTCCCCCGTCCAACTGACGAAAGACGAGGCGAGATACCTGGCCGTTGCCGCCCAGCGACTCGACCGGCGGCCACCAGCGCGTTTGCCTCGCGACCGGGCTCTCCTCCTTGACATCATCCGCACCATCGGATGCCTCCAACTCGACTCGATATCGGTCATCTCCCGCACCCACGAAACCGTTATGTGGAGTCGCGTTGGGCCATACGATGTCGCCGAACTCAACGCGCTGCACTACCCCGATGGCGCTCTCTTCGAGTACCTGGTCCACGCGGCGGCCCTCGCACCTGTCGAGTACTTCCCCTATTTCCGGCGCAAGATGGCGTTCTACCGCTCCGACGGCCGAGACATTGGGCGTTGGCAACACGAGCATCGCCATGTCCTTGATCGTGTGCTCGACGTGGCGCGTGAGAAGGGATCCGTCTCATCACGAGACTTCGAGCGCGCCGAAGGACCCGCTCCAGCGGCATGGGAGTGGTATGGCGGGAAGCCTGAGCGCCAGGCCCTCGATGCACTCTGGGCAAACGGCGAGTTGATGGTCCTGAAGCGCGAGAACTTCCAGCGCACATATGCACCGACTGATCAGGTATTGCCGGGAGCCCTGGACGGCCCGCTCCCTTCGCCCGAGGAACAACGACGCTGGTTCGTCACGACATCAGTCGCCGCCCTTGGCGTTGCGACACCTGCCTGGGTCAAGGATTATTTCCGGACAGGCGGGATGGCTCACGTCTCCAACCAGGAGGCAATTTCAGAGCTTCAGGCTATGTCGGCGGCAGGAGCAATTGCGCCGGCCGAAGTGGAAGGCGTACGCGGCCCGGTTTGGATCGGCCGCAAGGAGGTCGAGCTGCTTGGCGAGCTTCGCTCCGGTCGCCGCAAACCGACGCTGACAACGCTCCTATCCCCCTTCGACAACCTTACCTGGCACCGGGGACGCACCGCGGAGCTGTTCGACTTCGACTATCGAATTGAATGCTACACACCCGCGCCAAAGCGGAAATACGGTTACTACAGTCTCACCATTCTCCACAAAGGAAGGTTGGTCGGCCGCCTGGACCCATCGTACGACCGCAAATCGCGCACACTGACGATCAAGGCCCTGCACCTTGAGCCGCAGATCCGCCCAACCGAGTCGCTGGCCGCCGCGGTTGCTGGAGCGCTGCACGATCTCCTGACCTTCCTGAAGGGGCAGGACATCGGCATCCTCATCTCCGACCCGCCCGGATTTCGCCGCAATCGTCCAGCACGCTATTGAGTCCCGGGGGTATTCGCCGAACGGCGTTTGACGCCAGGTTGAAATCTAGCCGCTGAACGCGGCGAAGTCCCTCCGGGACTGAGCCGCGAAGTCCGGCAGCGAGCGCCTCGACGGTGTTGATATGCTCTTAACCCTCTTGCTCCAGTCGCCGGTTGGCGGATTCGGTGTCATCGACCTCGGTCAGAGCGGTGCGGTTGACCTTGAGATGAACCGTCATTCCCTCGACACGAGCGATCGCGCGAGCGGGCACATCGAAGTCGTAGTGCGGGTCGTCCCGCTCGCCAACCAGGAGGTAGTGAGGGTGGATCTCTCGCACGGTGCCGAGTGTTGTTCCGTCCAGTGCGACAACCGAAGCACCGATCGGGATGATCGTCCGATATGTCGGATCCGACATTGGTGGTCCTTTCAGCGAGCCAGTCGGCGAAGACGCTCGTTCAACGACAACTTCCGGTGATGATAGAGCGATTTGGTCCCTAGAATCTTGCCCGCCCCTCATTTCGGCGCGATACTTGGATGTTGAACGCGTCAACGAGGACGCTAGCCCGGCACGGCGGTACGTATTACCCGCCTGCCGGTTGCCGGCCGGAACCGAGGAGCGTCGATGAACCAGGCGACCTTGATCGAACGACTGGTGCAAATCGCCGGGGAAGCGAACGTCTTTCATCGGCCCGCCGATATCCTCGTCTACGAATACGACGGGTCGGTCGATGGCGCGGTTGATACCGGCCGACCGGCCGCGGTCGTTTTGCCGAGGACGACCGAACAGGTTGCAGCCATCGTCAAGCTGGCGGCCCAGGCTGGACTCCCGGTGATCCCCCGTGGGGCCGGCACCGGCCTGTCCGGAGGAGCGGTCGCCCAGCAGGGCGGTATCATCATCGCTCTTACCCGGATGGACACCGTTCTCGAAGTCGATCGTGAAGACCGTACCGCCCTGGTCGAGCCAGGCGTCATCAATCTGGAATTGAGCGAATTTGTCCAGAACGATGGCTTCTTCTTTGCTCCCGATCCATCTAGCCAAAAGGCCTGCACGGTCGGCGGCAACGTCGCCGAAAACTCCGGCGGACCGCATTGCCTCAAATATGGCGTCACGACCAACCACATTCTTGGATTGGAGGTAGTCCTACCGGACGGCCGCGTTGTCTGGACGGGCGGACATGGTCCCGGCGACGTCGGGTACGACCTGACCGCCGCCCTGGTTGGTTCCGAAGGCATGCTCGGGGTCGTCACCAAGGCGCTGGTGCGGTTGACCCCGGCGCCGGAAGCGATTCTCGTTCAACTCGCGGCATTTCCTGATATCGATTCAGCGTCGCAGGCGGTCTCGCGAATCATTGCCGCCGGTATCTTGCCCGCCGCGCTCGAACTGATGGATAACTTGACCATCCAGGCGGTCGAGCCGACCTACCATGCCGGCTATCCGATGGACGCCGGCGCGGTGCTGTTGATCGAAGTCGACGGTCCAGCTGACGATGTTGGCGCCATGCGCACCGATATCGAAACGATCTGCCGTGAGAACGGCGCTTCGACCGTCCGGGCTGCCACCTCGAAACCGGAGCGCGACCTCCTTTGGAAGGGCCGCAAGATGGCCCTGGCCGCAATGGGCCGGCTCGCTCCGAACTACTACCTGCACGACACGGTCGTGCCCCGCTCGAAGCTCCCGGCAACGCTCAAGACCGTCGAAGAGGTCGGGCGGTCCTATGGGCTCCGGATCGCCAATGTCTTCCACGCCGGCGACGGGAATCTGCATCCACTCATGCTGTTCGACCGTCGTAAGAACGGCGACGTCGAGAAGATCCTCCAGGCCAGCCACGATTTGCTCCACTACTGCGTCGAAGTCGGTGGCGCGATCTCCGGCGAGCACGGAGTCGGCACCGAGAAGCGCGACTACATGACCCTCGTCTACACCGCCGAAGATCTGGCCGCGATGGCCGGCTTGAAGAACAGCTTCGATCCCAGCGGAATGTTCAACCCCGAAAAAGTCTTCCCGAAGGGATATGAGTGTGGGGAAGTGAAAGCCCTGCGTCACCAGGCAATGGCCCAGCGCGCCGAACGATTGGGGATCTATGCCTTCTGATACCTCATCGGTTTCTCCGGCCGCCGACGGCCTGAACATTGGTGCACCCGCGATCGACGGTGTCTCCCCAGATCGGATAGTCGCACCAGGAAGCGCACAAGAGGTCGCCGACATCCTGGCCGAGGCAGCCGACCGCTCCCTGGCGGTCGCTCCGATCGGCGGCGGCACCGCTCTGGGGTTGGGCAACGTGCCGGAGCGCCTCGACCTGGCTGTCTCGACCGAGCGCCTCAGCGGCGTGATCGACTACGAGCCGATGGACCTCGTCCTCTCGGTCGGGGCCGGTGCCAAATTCAGCGACGTCCAGGCCATTCTGGCGGAGCACGGCCAGGGGATCCCGCTCGAAGCTCCGCTCGAGGCACATGCGACAATCGGCGGCCTCATTGCCACCGCGCTGGCCGGTCCGCGCCGGCTCGGGTCCGGAACGCTCCGCGATCTGCTCATTGGCATTTCGGTCGCCCATCCCAGCGGCACGGTGACCAAAGCCGGCGGGATGGTCGTCAAGAACGTAACCGGTTTCGACCTCACTCGGCTCTACCTGGGTTCGCTGGGAACACTCGGCGTCATCGTC
The DNA here is from genome assembly GCA_963724285.1 of uncultured Chloroflexia bacterium. Lineage (GTDB taxonomy): Bacteria > Chloroflexota > Chloroflexia > Thermomicrobiales > UBA6265 > CAVRUD01. The sequence goes on from CAVRUD010000005.1 coordinate 203,942, forward strand.
TCGGCCAACTTCAAGGTGCTGCCCAGACCCCGATCGGAAGCAACACTCCTGCTCCATTCACCGAGCATCCAAAGCGGGGCGGCTGCCGCATCCGCGATCCGCGCCTCGTCGCTCCAACCGGTCGCCCTTGAACTCACCCAGGTTGGAGCAGAATGGAGACTCGCCGTCCGCATCGAAGGCAGGGAGGGAACCGTTGCCGCCGCTGCCGGACGCATCCTCGACCTCGTCAATCTGGACCACGAGCGCCTGGACGATTCGGAGAGCGCTGCATGGTGGCGAGCCTACGTCGACGCTCAGGCGCCCGCTGTAAGCAATGGGCGTGAAGTCGTCATACGATGCGGCGTGCGGCCCCGCGCAACCGTCGAACTTCTCCGCAAAGCGCTGGACACCGTCGATGCCCGCTCGCTGGTCGCAACCTACGTCGCAGCTTCGCCAGGGCTGGGGTCGCTGGTGATGCGACTCGAGTCGTCGGAGACGATCAGCGGGAGCCGCCTGGCCGATCTGCAGAGCGATTTACTCGGAATCGCCGATACTGTGACGATCCTCGCGGCTAGTCCCGAGGCCAAGCGATCGATCGACGTTTGGGGCAGGCCACCCGAAACGCTCGACGTCATGCAAACCCTCAAGGACCAGTTCGATCCAGCCCACGTCCTCAACCCCGGCCGGTTCGCCGGGCGGATCTGACACGTTCGGCGCTCATCGCGCCAAGCACGGAGACAAGGAAGACGCATGGCGGTTGCCGAAGAGGCCGACCTCAAACGACTGGCAGGATTCTCGGGTCCCGATCAACCCGACGATGATCTGCTCAGGGCATGTGTCCATTGCGGCATGTGTTTGCCGACTTGCCCAACCTACCGCCTGACCGGCCAGGAAATGTCCTCGCCGCGGGGCCGGTTATGGCTGATGCGGGCGGTCGCCGACGGTCGCCTCGACCTGATGGACCCGATCTTCGACGAGCAGATGTACCAGTGCCTCAACTGCCGCGCCTGCGAAGCGGTCTGCCCCTCCGGCGTCCAGTACGGCCCACTCGTGGAAGCATCGCGGGCGCAGCTCGAGCAGCACCGTCCCCGGCCGGCCTGGCAGCGGGCCGCACGGGCCGTGGCGATGGGCTGGCTCTTTGGTGAGGCCGGCAGGCTGCGCTTTCTGGTTGGCGGTTTGCGCCTGTACCAGCGCACCGGCATGGAAGCGGCGGTCCGCGCCTCTGGCGTGCTCAAGCTCCTCCGGATGTCAGAACTTGAAGCAATGATGCCACCGGTTTCATCAACGTCGTTGGTCCCCGGCAAGGAGCACTGGTCTCCTACGTCTCCCACCAAGGTGCGCGGTTGTTCAACGGCTGCGTGATGGGGACCGTGTTCGCCGACACCAACCGAGCCGCCGCCCGGGTTATGGCCCACAACGGTGCGTCGGTCGATCTGCCGGTCGGCCAGCAATGCTGCGGGGCGCTCCACGTCCACGCCGGCATGATGGAGCAAGCACGATCACTCGCCCGGCGGAATATCGACGCGTTTGAAGCCTCCGGCGACGACCCGATCGTGATTACCGCCGCCGGGTGCGGGGCGGCCCTCAAGGAGTACGGGCACCTCCTCCATGAGGATCCCGAATACGCCGATCGAGCCGCCCGGTTCAGCGCCCGCGTCCGCGACGTCACCGAATATCTCGGTTCCGAGCCGATCACGCCGCCGACCCACCGGGTCGAGCGCACGGTGACCTACCAGGAACCCTGCCACCTCGTCCACGCCCAGCGGATCAGTGCTCAGCCGCGGGCACTGCTCGACGCGGTGCCGGGCCTCAATCTCATCGAGATGCGGGAGTCGTCCCTGTGCTGCGGCAGCGCCGGAATCTACAACATCATTCGGCGTCAGATGGCCAACGACCTCGGCGACCGCAAGGCGGCGAACGCCAAGGCAACCGGCGCTAGCCAGGTGATCACCGCCAATCCAGGCTGCGCGATGCAGCTACGGTCCTCACTCGGCCGGAATGGCAGCGACCAGACGGTGCGCCACATCGTCGAGATCCTCGACGAATCCTACGGCGGAGCCCAGGCTATGCCAGCGGCACCCAGCCGGCCGCCGACGGTACGGCCGCCGTTCGCCGCCCTTGTGTCGGCGACAGTCGTTGCGCTGGCGGTGGTCGGCTTGTTCAGTCGTCGGCGTCGCCGGTAGCCAGCGGAAAGGTTATCCGGGCAACGGTCCAGGTGTCGTTCGACTGAATCTGAAAAGATCCCGCGCAGGTCGGACGTCACCAGCCGGTGCGTAATCCGCATGCCGAGGCCATTACTCTCGGCCGGCACAAAATTCGCTGGTACTCCATGGCCATCATTGGAGACCTCGATGGTGGCGATACCGTTGACTTGTTCAGCCCGGAACCGGATCGTTCCGCGTTCGCGCCCTTCGAAGCCGTGGCTGATCGCGTTCGATACCAGCTCGTTGATCAGCAACGCGAGAACGGTCGCCTGCCGCGACTTCACGACCACGTCGCTTGGGGCGATGTCGAAGGTGACCGACAGCCCCGGAGGAATGAGCGTGCTGTGGGCGTCCTCAGCGACGTACCCGGCGATGACATCGACGGTCGTACCGCTAAGCCGCTTTTCATCGCTGAGCAGGTCGTGGACGCCGGCAATCGCCTGGATCCGGCTGATCGCTTCCCGGACAGGCAGCGCCCAGGGCTCGTGCTCGGAATTGCGTACCTGGAGAGAGAGCAGCGCCGCCACGGTCTGGAGGTTGTTGCGCACCCGGTGGTGCATCTCTTGGAGCAGCGCGGACGCGGTCTCGAGCCCGTGGCGGGCATCCTGATAGAGCTGGGCGTTCTCGATCGCGATCGATGCGGCATCGGAAAAAGCCTGGAGCAACCCCAGCTCGTCCTCGGTCAGCTGGACGTCGGAGCGAAGTCGCAAGCACAACGCTCCCAGCATCTCCCCACGGGAACGGAGGGGTAAACAAAAGACGGGGCTGGTACCATCCTCGTACAGGATGTCCCCGATGCGAGCGGCGCCGTGGCGCACGACGTCGCGGACAAGGGCGTCGCGCCCGGGTCCATCTGGCTCACGTACCGGCCCTACGTAGTACTCGGCGATTGGCGTCCAATCGTCGCCGCTTCCCGTCCGCTGACCAAACCGGAAGATCGCGGCCGCTTCGGCGTTGATCAGTTCGATCGCCTGCTCGGCGATCAGGCGCAACACGCCTTCCAGGTCGAGGGTCGAGACGAGCGTCCGCGACACCCGCTGGAGGGTGCCGAGCTCGGTGACCTTACGGCGAAGGCGAGCGTCGGTGCGGCTATAAAGACGGGCGTTTTCGATCGAGATGGCCAACTCACCGGCGACGGTCTGGAGGAAGGCAATCTCGTCGTCATCGACCGTTCTGCGGTCGATAGTGAGGATGTTCAGGACCCCTACTAACCTGTCCTCGTTGCCACCGCGGATGAGCATTGGTACGGAGACCTGTGACCCGTAGACATCGTCTCCGATCGTGGAATGCAGGTGAAAGGCTTCGTGGGCATGGGCGTCCGGAGCGGCAATCAGGCGACGCTCCGAGGCGGCCCGGCCGGTGATGCCGACCCCGGACCGGATGGTGGTCGCTCCGATCGACGATGCGTTGAAGCCGACGGCCGCGCGTAGTGAGAGCGAATCCGTGGCGGGATCAAAGAGGAACACGGCACAGGCATCACTGGCGGTCGTCTCGGCGACGACGCGAACGGTTGTGTCCAGCATCTCAGCCAGTTCAAGGTTCGCGGTCGCCGCCCGATTGACCCGATGGAGCGCGGCCAGGCGAGCGACCGGCGTCGGTTGCTCGAGCTCTCCCCGGTTTCCGGCCGGTTCGCGCTCGGCGTGGCCTCTGGCGACCGCCGCTAGCGCGATGCCCGCCGCGAGCATCGTCGTCGGGTCACTGGTGCTGCCCCCGACCCGCTCGAACAGCTCCTGAAGAGCGTCGGTTGCGACCGCCATCGTCTCTTCGAGGGAGCTCCCAGCGTTGGCGGAGCTACGCCCAAACTCATCGAACGCCTCCCGGAGATGCTGACCACTGGCGAACTGGCTCTCCGGGTTGCCGTTCGTTGGATACGATTCCCGGAGGCGATGTGCGAGATTGGAAGCGAGGGCGTGGATGGTCGCGGTGGTGGCCATGCGGGGAGCGTCTCCGATGCTCTAGGTCTTAAAGATGGCTGTCGAACCAGCCGATCAAGTGATGGAGCCGCGCCAATCGGCGGCTCGGTTTGCCCGTCCGGGAGAGGTTGTGATCCTCGTCGGGGATCCGGACCATTGCCACGTCCCGGCCCAGGATCTTCAGAAACGTGTAGAGCTGCTCGGCCTGCTCGATCGGGCAGCGCAGATCCTGCTCGTTGTGGATGATCAGCAGTCGGTGTCGTCATCGACTGCACATAGGCTGATCGGCGAATACTTCATCAGGGTCTCGGCGTTCTCCCACGGGCGTGCCGCACCGAACTCGTATGTGCCGAAGTGAACGCCGATGTCGCTGGTGCCGACCATCGAGTAGAAGTTTGCAACGCAGCGCTGCGTTACGGCCGCCTTGAACCGGTCGCGTATGCCCGATGATCCAGTTGGTCATGTAGCCGCCGTAGGAGCCGCCGGTCACGCCCATGCGGGCCTCATCGACGTAGCCTCGCTCGAGCACCGCATCGACCCCGCCCATCACATCGGGCATGTCGCTTTCGCCCCACCTGCCCCGGGTGCAGGTCGTGAAGTCCTCGCCGTACCCGGCGGAGCCGCGCGGATTGGTGAAAAGGACGACATAGCCCCGAGCTGCCATCAACTGCATCTCGTGGAAGATCGCCTTCCCGTACATCGCGTGCGGTCCGCCGTGAATCTGCACGATCAGCGGATACTTCACGCCCTCCGCAAATCGCGTAGGGCTTGAGAATCCAGCCTTGAATGTCCAGATCGCCCGCCTGCGACTTGAAGGTAAATTCTTCTGGCTCTGAAATGGCGACTTCGGCAAGCACGCCCGCGTTCTGGGCAGAGAGCTGGCGCTCGTTGCCGCCATCCCGATCGGACAGGAACAGCTCGAATGGGCTCGATCCCGTCCCCGAGACAAAGGCTAATCGCTCGCCATCGCCGAGTTGGGTCACATTGATGATGCGGCGATTGCCCGTGGTGACTTGACTCGCGTTACCGTCCGCCACGGTAACCCGGAAGACATGCGTATTGCCCCGGTCGGAGGCGAGCACCAATACCTCAGAACCATCTTTGGACCAGAGCGGCCGCTGATCCGCGCCCTGGAACAGATCGCTCATTCCACTGTCGCCGAGCGATCGGTCCCAGGAGGCGGTGTGGTTGGTCGGGGTTCCGCCGCCCGCCGGAACGGTCCACAGGTTCGCGTTCTTGGCGCCGCCCGCGTCCGGATCATCACCCCCGATGACCGCCAGCCGGGTGCCGTCCGGCGACCAGCTCGGCGAGTCGAAATCGTAGTTGCCGTCTGTGAGGCAACGGATCTCGCCACCGTGGGCCGGGACCGTGTAAACCAGCGAGACGTTGATCTGGTCGCGATCGGGGTGACGATTGGCGACAAAGGCGATCGTGCGCCCATCCGGCGACCACGCGAGCTGGGCATCGTCGGCATCGCCGAAGGTGAGTTGCTTTGCCTCGCCTCCATCGGCTGGCACCGTCCAGACGTGGGAGAACCGCTCGATATAGCCCCGACCGTCGAACCGGTAGCGGAGCTTGGTCAGAATCCGCTCATCGGCGACCTTCTTGTGGGCGGGGTCAGGGACGCCAGGCTCGCCGTCCGGCGACGTGCTGGAAAGGAAGGCGATGGTGCGACCATCAGGGGACCACGAGGGCGCGCTCGCTCCGTGCTCGGTGGTGGTTAGCTGGCGGGCCTCACCACCCGCGACCCGGATCGTCCAGATCTGCGACTTCGGCTTCTCCGGCTCCTTGCTCGCGGGCTTAGAATCGGTCTTGGCTTCCGCCTCGTCTGGCTTCTCCGGCGCCGTACCGGGACGGTTGGAGACGAAGGCGATCCTGTGATCCATCCGGCGACCACCGGGGGGCGGTGTCCCGGAAAGCCCCGCTGGTTAGTTGCACCGGCGCGCCGCCGTCCGTGGGAGCCAACCAGATCGCGGCTTTGTAGTCGTCTGTTTTTTGATCGAGCCTCGTGACGACGTAGGCGACCGAAGACCCGTCCGGCGCTGGCTGGGGATCGCTCACGATCGAGAATGCAAAGAGATCCTCCGGCGTCATCGGGCGCCGAGCGTCCGTGGTTGGGTGTCCTGTCACGAGCGTTCTTCCTCCTCGGTGATGTTCGCGGCCAGCGCGGCAGCTTACTGTGCACCAGGGTCACGCACAACCACCGGAAGGAGGGGGTTACTGAAGACGGATCCAGTGCGGCAGCGACTCTAAGCACGTCGCGGTCAATAGGTCGTATGATCTGTGGGGGAGGAGGGTCCCCGCCATGATCCGCGTCGAGTTGACCGGTGCCCAACGCGACGAGTTGCGTGCCCGTAGCCACGAACGGGGCATCGCCCCGCGCACCCGCGACCGCCTGGAGATGATCCGCCTGGCCGACGCCGGCTGGACGATCCCCCGCATCGCCGTCCACCTCGGTGCCCACGAGCAGACGGTGCGCAAGTACGTCAAGGCGTTCCTGGCCGACGGCTTCGCCGCCCTGCCCGACCGCCCGCGTCCCGGGCGCCCGCCGACGGTGACCGAGGCGCACCTCCGACGCGCTGGAGGCCCTGCTCGATGCCGGGCGGGCGGACCTGGACGACGCCGCAACTGGCCGCCTGGTTGGACCGGGAACACGGGGTCCGGGTCCACCCCGACCACCTCAGCCGTCCTGCTGCACGGGCGCCGCCTCGGCTGGCAAGCGCACCGTGACGTCGGTGGCCCACAAGCGGCGCGACCCCGCTGGGTACGACGCCAAGGTCGCCGAACTGACGACGCTCAAAAAAAGGCCGAGGACGGCGTGATCGACCTCTTCTTCCTCGACCAGAGCGGGTTCGCCCCGACCCTGCCCACCGGCTACACCTGGGGGCGCCGCGGGCACCGCGTCGTCGTGCCCTACGAAGCGCCTCAAGGGCGGCGGGTCAACGTGGGCCGCGGCGCCTTCGCCCCCTACGATCCCAGCCGGGCCACGACTGCGCTTCGCCGACCCGGCGCAAAGCGGACGGCCCCTACGACGCGGCGGCCCACCTGGCCTTCGTCCGCCAGATTCGCCGGGCTGCCGCCGGACCCGGCCCGCCCCGGCCGGCGCGACCGTCCGTGCGTCGTCGTGCTGGACAACTACTCGGTCCACCACAGCCGCGCCGTCAAGGACGGCATCCCAGCCCTGACGGACGCCGACGTCAACTTCTGCTACCTGCCGCCCTACAGCCCCGAACTCAACCCGATCGAACCCGTCTGGCGGCAGATCAAGTACCAGGACATCCCCGAGCGCAGCCACAAGACCGACACCGCCCTCCAACTCGCCGTCGAAGCCGCCCTGACCGACCGCGCCCGACGCCTCGTACAATCGACGAACAAGTTACCTCGACGTGCTTAAGTGCCTGTTACGAACTTGGAAGCAAGCCGCCGAAGGCTGCGGGGGCACAGGGCGTTGGAAGTCCGCAGGATGAGGCGCTACCGATGCGCGGGCCTGGGCAGGGTTTGCCTGCTGCCGGCCGCCGGAGGGGCCGAGGTTCTCGATCGACGTTGTCTGGTCAGGCTCACGCACCGCTCGCCGGAAGGGCGAAGCGCACAGCCGTAGCCGCCAGTCCGGCATGTGCGGCGGCGGATTGCCCGTCCTGCCCGCCGGTGACCGCGCCCATCGCGAGGTAGAACGGCGCGGCGTACTGGTCGCTCGCCGTCGCGACGGCGTGAGGCCAGAGTTGCTTGCCACGGCCGGTGCCGAACAGGTGCGGCTCCAAAATCAGGTAACGCAAGTCGACCTCCGGGGACCGCGGCGCAGGATTTAGATGCCTACTGAAACCATCCGAGCGCGCGTCGTTCTGCAGCCCTGGAAGGGCTTCGTCTGGCTTAGCCCTGGGTTGATGGAGGTCGCGGAATTGATCGGTGGTTTTTAGGGGGCGGTGAACGGATGGGAAACGACGTCTCCCCTGCCGCCCGGGGCTCACGGCCCGGGCTGAACCACAACAGCCTCTCCGAGGCTAGCCGATGCGTCGTCCGTTAGCCTCGGAAAGGCTGTAACTGTGAGCCCGGGCCAACCCTGGGCCAACCCTGGGCCGTGAGCCCCGGGCGGCGGAGGAACTGCGCTCCAAAAACCACCGATCAATGCCGCAACCTCCATCAACCCAGGGCCGTACGGCCGAGCGAGCGGTTCTGAAAGACACTCTTAGCTCGACTTTGGCCATTCAGGCGGCGTAGCAGAGCAACCGCGTCAGACGGTCCATGACGGCGCGGGGGACTTTCACCGTGTCGGGGTCGGCGGCCGACGTGCAAAAAGCCTGGTGGGCCCACACCGTGCGGCGGACCACGGCCAGGGCGTCGGCGAACGTGGGGACTAGGTTTGCGATACCACGCCGCGCCCGCGACCCGACCCGGTCCCGCCGCGCCGAGTCGGTGCGCGGCCAAGGGTCACCACCGAGAACAGCCCGAGCAGGGCGGGCGTCGTGCGCCGGATCGCCGGCTCGGACCACTGGCGTTGCGTCTCGATGCCGAGGTGACGGCGCCCTTCCTCGAAGGTCACCTCCACCTGCCACCGCTGGACGAACCAGCCCAGGATTTGCTCGGGGCTGGCCGTCGGGTCGGTGCAGAGCAGGGCCTGGGGGGCGAACGTCCCCGGGGATCGCGGATCAGCACCCAGCGCAGGGGCACGGGCGGCAGGCCGCTGTGGTACCAGACCGCCGTGTCCGAGACGATCTCGACGCCGCGTTCCCCGCCCCATACCAGGCGGCGACGGTCACGCGGCGCCACGCCATTGCCGGGTCGGCGGCGACCGCCGCTAACGTCGGGAGGCGCGCGCCTTTCCGGCGGGGTCGACCGTTCTGGTGCGGTCGCCGCGGCGGGGCCGGTTCGTAGAGCGCCGCATCGAGGCGCAGCCGCGTGACGACGGTGACCGGGGTGGGCCAGGCGCGGCACGCGGCCAGGAACCCCAAGGCGGCGTAGGTGGCGTCGGCGACCGCGACGATCGGGCGATCGGGCCACCAGCGCCGCACCACGCGGAGCAGTTGCTCCGCCCAGTCGGTCAGGGCCTTGTGGCGCCGTCCGCGTTCCCGGTCATACCGTTCGGAGGGGGCCAGGGCCGTCAGGAACGGCAGCGCCCACACCCGGCGCGCCCACGGGATGGGCACCAGCAGCATCAGGCAGACCCAGCGCAGCCCGCTCGCCTTGACGAAGTGGGCGTGGCTGGAACGCACGGCGTCGCGGTAGATCCCCTTGGCCGCGATCTTGGCGCCACGGCGGCGCTCCACGGTCTCGTCGACGCCGATGACGAGCGGCCCGCTGGGGACGAACGTGGCGACGAGCAAGCCCAGCAGCGTGCGGCCGACGGCCAAGCCGGACCACTCGGCGCGGCTGAGCACCCGGTGGTAGCGCTCGAAGCGCTGGTCGTGCTCCAGCCCCATCGCCCGGAGCGCCGCGGCGACCGTCCGCCGGCCGGGCGCGAGGATGGCGCCCGCAACCAGGACCAGCGCGTGGCACCAGACGCGGCGGGAAAAGCATGGAGCGAACGGGGTGAGCAGATGTAGCATGGTAGGCGGTAGGGTCGGCATCGTCATCCCTCCTGACAGAGCGATGGCGAGCCTACCCTACCGACCTCCTACCCTCCCAATTGGCCAAAGTCGAGCTTAGAGCGTCTATCAAAACCGTGGAACCGGGCTTGCGGCGCGTGATGGGCATGAGCAAGCCCCTGGTCCCCGACGAACTGTGGGGCGGCGATCGAGCCGCTGTTGCCGACGGAGCCGCCGAAGCCCAAGGGCGGGCGGCCGCGTGTCCCCGACCGCGCCGGCCTGACCGGCATCGTATTCGTGCTCGCGAGCGGGCATGCCCTGGGAGGATGCTGCCCCAGGAGATGGGCTGCGGCTCGGGCATGACCTGCTGGCGGCGGCTGCGCGACTGGCAAGACGCCGGGGTGTGGGAGCGGTCTACACCGGGCCCTCCTGGAGCGGCTCGGGGCCGCCGACCGGATCGACTGGGATCGCGCGCTGCCTCGACAGCGCCTGCGTCCCGGCAAAAAGGGGGGCCAGCAGACCGGCCCGAACCCGACGGATCGCGGCCGCCCGGGCACGAAGCGCCACGTTGTGATCGACCGGCGCGGCACCCCGCTCGCCGCGCTCCTGACCGGCGCCAACCGCCACGACAGCATCCCGCTGCGCCGCCATCCTGGACGCCGATGCCCGCCGATCAAGCGGCCCTCCGGCCAGCGCCGCAAGCGCCCGGCGAAGCTGCACGCCGACAAGGCCTACGATTGCCCGCGCTGCCGCCGGGCAATGCCGCGGCGCGAGGCATCAAGCTGCGGATCGCCCGCCAGGGCGTCGACACCACCGCCCGGCTCGGCCGCCACCGCTGGGTGGTGGAGCGCACGTTCGCTTGGCTCGACCAGTTCCGCCGCTTGACCATCCGCTACGAACGCCGCGCCGACATCCATCTGGCCTTCCTCTCACCTCGGCTGTGCGCTCATCTGCCTCAACGCGACCAGACGGTTCTGTTAGGCGCTCTTAGGCCGACAAGCCGGCCCCGGGTCGAGATATTCCGGCCGGCCCCGGATCGCGTCGCGCGCCACGAACATGAACGCGGCACGGAACCGTGTTGTCGTTCTTGATCAAAAAGTATAGAATCTCCAACCTCAACGGCGACCGGAGGTTGTCCAGGGGGACGGCGTCGCGGTTCGCCACGGGAGGAGAGGCAATGGCTATCCAGTTGCTGACCGACCAGCTCGCCACGACGATCGACGCGGTGCGCGCCGATCTGGGCCAGTCGACGGAAGCCCCGATCGTCACCTTCGCCGCCGACAGCTCGCTCGTCGACGGCTACCGCACCGAGGTTCGGATCCGGGAGTTCGGTCTGACCGTCGACGAGCCGCCTACCATCGGCGGCGGCGACACCGGACCGACGCCGGTGGAGTTGGTTCTGGCGGCGCTCGGCACCTGCCAGGAGATCGTCTACGCGACCTACGCGCGAGTCCTCGGCATTCCGCTGGACGGGGTGACGGTGCGGGCCGAGGGGCGGCTCGACCTGCGGGGGTTCTTCGGGGTCGGCGAGGTCCCGGCCGGTTTCCAGGACGTCTCGTTCGAGGTCGACGTCGACAGCCCCGCCGCGCCGGAGGAGGTCGCGCGGTTGGTAGGCATCGTCAACGCCCACTGCCCGGTGCTGGACATCCTCCGTCAGCCCGTTACGGTCGCCGGCACCTACCGCCAGAACGGCCAACCCTTGACCGCCCCCATCGCCTAGGGCTGCCCCGCGTCCGGGCAGACCAACGGGCAAAGCCGAGGCCGCCCAGCTCGACGCCCTCGCCCGCGTCGAGATTGCTGGCGATGCCGTATACGTAGAGATGGCGCCGCTCCCCGCTGCACGCCTTGGCGCTCTTGTGCGACGCGCTACGGGCGCAGGGCCGAAGTTCCCTTGCTCGAACTCCAGGATCTCGCCGCGTCGGCGACGCGGCGAGATAGTCTTTGCCGTGTCGGAGTATCCCGGTCTCGTCGTCATCCCCAGCGCACCGGCAATCTTCTCTCAATGTTCGGTGGGCTACGTGTTTACTGTCGAGCGCGGCGTTCCCGGCTTCCTGGTGATCCGAAGTCCATCTCGCTCCGTTCCAATTTGAATCAGCGCTTGAGCTTTCAGTGCCGGCACGGGCCGGCAGAGCTCACCTGCTGAAGCGACATGGAGGAGCACCATGAAACGCCGACTGTTTTCCCTTTTCTTGGGTCTTGCCCTGATCGCGAGCTTCGGCTTCGTCTCGCCGCAAGGCTCCAGCGCCTCCAGCGGGTGCGCTGAGCTCGCGGACGCGGCGCTCTACCACATCGACCGCGGCAACCTCGACTACGCGTTCACCCTCGTAGGCTGGTGGTACGACAACGGTTGCAACAATTAGAGCTTCTATCAAGACCCCTCGGCGGCGAACGCCAGGTTGAAACCTGGCGCTGAACCTACGAAGTCCCTCCGGGACTGAGCCGAACGGCGCGCCGCCCGCCGACGCCGAAGTCATCGTCTCGGGCGGGTCGGGCGACTCGGCGGCGCTCTGGTCTGAGCTGTCCGACCATACCAACGCCGACCAGATCGGCGTCCTGCCGCTCGCAGCGGGCGACCTCTTTCGCGTGTTCAACGCAATAACGGATTAGCGCACGACCTAGACGAGAGCGCCTGGAGACCCTGCCGGGCGCTCTCTGTCTTTCCGCGGCATGCTGGGCACGTAGACAGAAGCACTCGTCGCGTCATACCGTTCCCGGGGACTTCCGCAACGTTCGGCGGCTCGCGTCCACGTTCACAACACGCTCTAAGCGAATCCGTAGTCCCGGAGCGTGATCACCGCGGTCGCCGTGGACCACGATTTCCAGTGGTGAGCGTACGGCGTCGGCCAGCTTCCGTCGGCCTCCTGCTCCTCAGCCAGGCGCCTCAATTGCTCCCGGATCACGTCTTTGTTCAACCTGTCCGCAACCGGCCCGTTCGCGGGACCAGCGTGCTCGAAGAAGTGTCCCGGGTCTTCATAGCCGCCGCTCGACGCCCGGCGCGCGATGCCGCCGACCAATGCATCGAGGTAGGGCCCGTCGTTGACCTCGGGCACCCACGGGACGTACTCGGCGTACGGCAGCACCGCGTAGAACTCACCGGACTCCGCCTCTTCGGTCGACGCAAGCTGGTCAAACAGGCGCGCCACGCTTTGTTGAGTCGTGACTGTCCCCAATCCAAGTCTGGTCATGGCGCCCGCAAGGCACAGTGCCGGATTCAAGCTCGGAAAAGTCCAGCCCGCGAACCAGGGCGCCAGCGGATGCTCGGCCAGACCAGGCGGGAGCCGCCAGCAGCCGTCGTCATCCTGAGCGTTGACGAGCCATGACTCCAGCGCCTTGACCATGGGGAGCGAAATCGGCAGTGATGCGGACTCGATGACACGAAAGGCAAGGCGAGCGGCGAACGGCTGGCTCAACGGCGACGGGATATCGGGCTCGAATGCCTGGCCGAATCCGCCATCCGGATTCTGATAGGCCACCAATTCCTGGATGAGTTCATCCTGCGACCCCTCTCCCAGGATCACGGCCAACCAGGCGGCATCGACCGAACGGCCGTGTTCGCGGAGATAGGTCAGCGCTCTGGTCTCTCTCGACATTGCAGTTCCTCCTGATCGATCCAAGCGACATCGATAGATAAGAGCATGCCAGCCCCCTGGTGACACCGGGATGTCATCAACGTCGATCAGCCTTCCAAGGAGTAGCGATTCAGGGCCTCCTGGATCAACGTGCGCACACGCTGGCGGAACTCGGGCGGGGCGATGGCCTCCGCCTCTGGGCCGAAAGCGTAGACAAGGCGGGCATAGAAGGGATGTTCCTCCGGCGGACAGCGAAATCGTACTTCCCAGGTCCCGTCGCCACGATCGCGAAGGTGGTCGGCCCAGCCACGCTCATCCTCCGCCCGGCGCATGCCGGCATACGTGAGGTAGATTAGGAGTTCGGGGTAGCTAGGATCGTCATATGGCCTGGTTGGATGCGGATCAATCTCTTGGGTCTCTGCTTCAGCAATCGGCTCGGGGCAGGGCTGGAGATCGACAAAGCGATCGACGCGGAAGCGACGCTGCCCGATTTTGCCCGCAACGAGCGCCGTGCAGTACCACCGACCCTCTTCGAAGAAAAGGTTCACCGGCCACAGCACCTGGACCGCGACACGGCGTTCCGACTGGTACGTGCCGGTCACCCAGATACCCCGTTCGATCGCATCGCGCAGGGTAGCGAAGATCGACCGCTCGACCGCACGGGCGGGCGGCGAGACGCTAACCGCGGCCAGCTCGCGGGCAACCAGGCCCGCGAGGTCCGGCTGCAAGACCGCCCGGAGTTTCTCTTCGGCCGAGACGCGTTCGGGCGCGAGCGGTGCGCCAGCATCCCCAAATGCCTGCAATCCACCCAGGAGCGCGGAGGCTTCGGCGGCGGTTAGTTGAAGAGGAGCAAGCCAGTACCCGTCCGCGATCTCGACCCCGCCGCCCGTTCCCGCAGTCGTGATCAGCGGTACCCCGATCTCGGAGAGCGCGCCGATGTCGCGCAGGATGGTCCGGCGCGACACCTCGAACCTGTCCGCCAGCTCCTGCACGGTGCGGCGACCGCCCCGGAGCGCCAGGATGATGCCGGTCAGCCGATCGGTCCGATTCACCGTCTTCGCACCGCTGGAAACTCGCTCATCTCACAGAATCGAGAGCCGGAGGTCACAACCAAGTATAATTTGGATAGCCAGTCGATCGGTTGGTTTTCGGCTGGAACTGGACAATGATGTCCGCACACATATCGGAGAATCCCTATTTCTCGCCGAAAGAGACTCAATCAAGCACCCGAGGTCGATGCGACCGAAGGTACGATCCTCGACGAACGCTTTGACGGTTCGGTTGAAGGAACAGACGGGTTCGACGCGGATGACGACGGGTCACACGGTTCGACCCGCGGCCCGCTGACGACGAAATCCCCGGTGGAGAACGCGCTGCTGGTCGCCATCGATCGGCCGGGCACGTCCTGGGCTGTGCGCGACTCCCTGGAGGAACTCGCTCGCCTGGCCGAATCGGCTGGGGTCGAGGTCGTCGGCTCAGTGACGCAAAAGCTGGCGCACCCACTTGCTGGGACCTACCTGGGCAAGGGTAAGCTGCAGGAGGTCAAGGACCTTCGGGCGGAACTGAACTACGACCTGGTGATTTTCGACGAAGAGCTCAATCCGAACCAGCAGCGCAACCTGGAGAAAGTGCTCGACGTCAAAATTATCGACCGGACGGCCCTCATCCTCGACGTCTTCGCCCGTCGGGCCCAGACGCACGAGGGGCGCCTCCAGGTCGAACTGGCCCAACTGCAGTACCGCCTCCCGCGCCTGACGCGAATGTGGACCCACCTCTCCCGGCAAAGCGTCGGCGGTGTCGGTCTGCGTGGTCCTGGTGAAACGCAGCTCGAAGCCGACCGGCGAGAGTCGATGTCGCGCATCACCCACCTGAAGCGGGAGTTGAGCGACGTCCACACCCACCGCCAGCTGTACCGGGATGCCCGCCGGGACAAGCCGGTGCCGGTCGTCGCGCTCGTCGGCTACACCAATGCCGGCAAGAGCACGCTCCTCAATACGCTCACTGGAGCGGAGGTCCTGGCCGAGGACAAGCTCTTCGCCACATTGGATCCGACGACACGGCGAATTCGCCTGCTCAGCGGTCGCGAGGTGCTGCTGACCGACACGGTCGGTTTCATCAACAACCTGCCGACGCTGCTGATTGCGGCGTTCCGGGCGACGCTCGAGGAGGTGAACGAGGCGACGGTCCTCGTCCACGTGCTCGACGTGACCCATGAGAATGCGCTCGATCAGGCGAAAACGGTCAACAGCATCCTGGAAGAGCTCGGCGCCGACGACAAGCCGACGATCATTGCTCTGAACAAGGTCGACGCGCTGCCCGATCCGAACACGTCCGCGGACGAAATTGCGGCGGACCTCGGGCTGGTTCTCGACGACTCCGTCGAGGTGGTGGCGATCTCGGCCCAGGAGCGCCTAGGGCTCGACGACCTGCTCGCGGTGATCGAGCGGACGTTGGAGATCGACGCACGCTTCGTTCCGGTCAGGGTGAACGCGCCGTTCGACCGTGGAGATGTCATCGCCCTCTTCCACCGAATTGGACGCGTCGAGGATGTCACCTTCGATGAATCCGGAACCTGTGCGCTGGGGTTCCTGCCGGAAGCCCAGATTGGACGGTTTGGCTCCTTTGCCACCCGCTTGGGCGGCGTGCCCGAGGACCTGAGCGACGATCCCGAGCACCTTGCGATCGAGTCGGTTGCGTTTGCCACGGACATGGCGCCCCCGGCGCAGCGGCAGACGATCATCGCATCCTGATCGAACCACAGAAAAACGACAGCCGCCCCGGATGCAACTCCGGGGCGGCTGTCGTTTGTCCAGTCGCTCTCTCCTATACTTGAACGTACAGTGCCACCCCACCTGTCGCAGCGCACAAGACGATGGAGTATCCAGCGTGTCCAACGGTTCCAATGGGCTGACCTATCAGCAGGCGGGCGTCAACATCGCGGCGGCGACGGCAGCGGTCGACCGAATCAAGCAGCACGCCGCGGCCACGCTTGGCGACGCCGGGCAACCACTTGGCCACTTCGGCGGGATGTACCGTTTACCGGCGGGTCCCGACCGTTTGCTGGTGGCAAGCGCCGACGGGGTCGGCACCAAGCTGAAGTTGGCCTTTGTGCTTGGCGGCAGCGCCCACGCCCGCGTTGGCGCCGACATCGTCAACCACTGCGTCGGGGATATCCTCGCGCTTGGCGCGAGGCCGCTGTTCTTTCTCGACTACATCGCGCTCGGAAAGCTCGTGCCGGAGACGGTCGAATCGATCGTGGCGGGCATGGCGTCCGCCTGCCGCGACGCCGGGATGGCCCTGATCGGCGGCGAGACCGCCGAAATGCCGGGGATGTACGCCGACGGCGAGTACGATATCGCCGGATTCATCGTGGGCGAGGTCGCACCTGACGCTGTGGTCGACGGTTCAAGCATCGAACCCGGCGATCTGCTCCTCGGCTTGCCCGGGGTCGGCCTCCACACGAACGGCTACAGCCTGGCCCGGCGCATCGTCGGCCTGACCGGTGACCACACCCGCGACCGTGAGCTGCTGGATGCGCCATTTCCAGGTGGCGATGGCGTGTCGGTCGGCGATGCGCTGATGCAGCCGCATCCGTCATACGTACCAATGGTTCGACCGCTCATTGACGCCGGCATTGTCCGCGGAATGGCGCACATTACCGGCGGTGGACTGGTCGACAACGTACCTCGAATGCTGCGGCCCGGCCTTCACGCCGAGGTTGATCCAGACACCTGGACGGTGCCGCCTATCTTCCCCTACCTCGTCAACAAGGGAGGTCTCGCCCTCTCGGAGCAGTACCAGGTTTTCAACATGGGGATCGGTTACGTGGTCGCCATCAACCCAGGCGATTTGGACCTGGCGAAGAGCCTCGCTCCCTCGGCCCTAGAAATCGGCCAGGTAGTGGCCGGTGAATCCGAACGTGCTCCTCATGTTATCGGCCTCGGACGTAATTCCCCGTGATTGCTCGAACAGGACAGACGAGCCTGAGCGACCCGACGTTTTTCCTCATGATGTCCATCGAGCCAACGAGTCCACGGTCCGAAGATGGCACTAATCGATTTTGACGCCCGGCTGGTCCGCGCCAAGATCGTCTACTTCGGTCCCGGACTGGGCGGCAAGACGACAAATCTCAAAGTTCTCCACGACCGCCTTCCGGCCGACGCCAGGAGTGAGATGGTCTCGATCGATGCCGGGAGCGAACGCACCCTCTTCTTCGACTTGCTCCCCCTCGATCTCGGTACCATTCAGGGCTACTCGTTCCGCTTTCAGCTCTATTCCGTGCCGGGTCACACCCAATACAGCAAGACCCGGCTGGCCGTGTTGTCCGGGGCCGACGGCACCGTGTTCGTGGCCGACGCGAGTGCCGCTTCCCAGACAGAAAACCGGCGCAGCCTGGACGAGTTGACCGAAGCTATGCTGCGCCAAAACCGCCCCATCGAGACCTTCCCGCTTGTCCTCCAGTACAACAAGACCGATCTACCCGATGCGCTTCCAGAAGCCGAACTGGACAGCCTGCTCAATCCGGCCGGACGGACCAGATTCTCAGCCGTCGCCACTCAGGGAATCGGCGTCTTCGAGACCCTAAGCGCCATCTGCCGGCTGGTCGTCCGGAACCTCTAGCCCATATCCAACGTCTCTTCACGCATCGTGACGCACGCGGGGGTTTCACCTCGTGTGAGCATCGCTGTGCCCACGGAGAGCGCTCCAAACTATGCGGCGAAACGGAACCGAACCTCCCTGCGTTAGGAACCTATGAACGAGGGGGCGGCCTTCGGAACCCGGGACCCGAACGGACCGCCGCCCGTATTCACCCATGCCTCATCACACCATTGCACCGCGGAGGATGCCGAATGCACCCTATTCAACGCCGACCAGTCATACTCATTGCCACCGGGCTGCTGATTGCCCTGGCCGCCCTCATTCCGGCGGCACTCTCGACGAGCGCCCAGGAAAACGGCTTGGCGTCGATCACGATCTATTCATCCTTATGTCCACCGAACTACCAGGAACAGGATTACTACAACGAGTGCTACGACACTCCCGCCGGTGAAGGGATCGTCTTCACGCTCACCAATCTCGAAGATCCGTCCGACACATACACCGGTACGAGCGGACCAAGCGGATTTGCCGCGATCGAGGGGATCGATCACGACGGGTTCTTCCAGCTCTCGTTCGACGTCCCATTCGCAATCAGCAGTGCGCCGGGAAACTGCTCCGAAGACGGCAACCCCTTTCCGGTCGGCAGTGAGTATCAGATGGATCTCACGACCGACAATGACATCCGCTGCGACATCTTTATCTCCCCCGCCGGCGACAACAATCCTGACCCACCCTTCCCCCACGGGACGGTGACGATCTACGCCACCGCCTGCGAGCCTGGTTACGCCGGCTCGGACTACTTCGAGGACTGCTACGACAACCCGGTCGCGAACCAGTCGTTCACGGCGCGCCCAGATGAGCGCGACGTCTCCACCATGCGCAGCGGCCTGCCGATCACCGGAGTGACGGACGCCAACGGATTCACGTCCCTTGACCTCGGCGCAGGCGCCTGGAATGTCGTCGCCGATCTCCCGGGTCATGACATCGACCGCATCTTTGTTTACTGCTCGCAGGGTGGCCAGCGATACGACATCGAGATTGTCGACCTCGGCATGTACCTCGACGTGCCCGACGGCGCTGATATCCGGTGCGATTGGTACATCGTGCCCACTGATTCCAGGGGAGATGACTCCGGATCGATCACGATCTACAACACGTCATGCCCGGCCGGTTACAGTGGGTCCAGCTACTACCCTGACTGCTACGACGATCCCCAATCCGGCGTTACGTTCACCGCATCTGCGCTCAAACTCGGGTTCGAGGCCAGCGGCGTGACGGGTACCGACGGCATCGTTTCGCTGCCGTTGCCGGCGGACAACTCGATCGAGAGTCCGATTACGCTGTTCCAAAGCCCGACGATCGAGGTGCCGAAAGGCAGCTCGAACCCACCATTCTTCGTCTACTGCACTGCCGATGGAAGCCGGATCGACGTCACGTACAGCCTTGTCCAGCGCGACCCTGCCACCACGGACATCTTCACCGCCAGCATCTCGCCCGCGCCCGGAGCGGACGTCCGGTGCGACTGGTATGACCTGCCGAAGCAGCAGCAGTCGCCGGCTCCGACTCCCTCACCCGCCCCAACTACACCCACAACCCCGGTGACGCAACTGCCAAACACCGGCATTGGCGCTGCCGCTGCCTCTGCCTCTGCCTCTGACGATCTGATGATCGGAGTCGCCCTCCTGGGCGCTACCGGCGCCGCGGGCGCCTACGCTTTGAATCGCAGACTGCGCCAGAACGCGGCCTAACCTTCGATCGTGAATCCCCACACCCAACGCGGCACGTACCTTAGGGTACGTGCCGCGTTGGGTTCCATCGGGTGACCGTATGTGAGGACGTGCGGCACAATTCATGCACTAGTACCTGAGCGGAGGTATGACGCATGGCGATGCGACGAACCGCTCCAACTCCAGTACTTCATCACCCCGGTTCGGCTTCCAGACCCGTTCCGCGTGCTCCACATCCCCGACAGCTCGACGGGCGGCATCGGCACCCGGGCCGTCAATTCGGTTGGGAAGCACACCTGACTTGGACTAACGCGGGCGCCATTCCGAGGTGGCTCTGGCGAGGCTATCACCAAGTCAATGCCGGCGATCTTGCCGCCGCGATTGCCTACCACGCGCTGGTCGCGCTGGTTCCGTCGTTCCTGATGTTGGTGTCGATCGGCGGCTACCTCTTGAACCGTGACGACGCGGTCCTGCGCACCGCGCTCAACGCCGCCTTCTGGGCGCTGCCGTCGGATAGCGCCCGCGAGGCGCTCGAAGCGCTCCTCCAGGCACGAGACAACCACGGTTGGCTAGGTGTCGCCAGTATCATCGCGTTTGTGTGGGTCGGCACAGGATTTGTTACCAGCCTCGCCCGCGGAATGAACCGGGTTTATCAGGTGCCGAACCGTCACTATGTTTTCCAGCGGTCCCGGTCATTCGTTGTGGTCGTCGCCTTCGCGATCCTCTTTCAACTTGCGACCTTGGCTGCCATCCTGCCCACGTTCGTCATGGGCCGCGAGTTCGTGACCTACTTCCAGCCATGGATTCTCAAGACCGGCAGCGGTCGCATCCTCAGCTATGGCGTGGCGATGACGGCGGCGATGTGCCTCTTCCTCATGCTCTATTGGGCCCTACCGAACGCCGGTCAGAGGTTCAAGGACGTCTGGCCCGGGACGCTCACGGCAGGAGTGATGTTCCTCGGAATCGTCCAGATCTTTCCGTTGTACATCCGGCTTTTCAGCCATTTCAACCGGACGGCCACCGCCTTCGGGTTCGTTTCAATTCTGGTGTTTTGGTTCTATCTTCTTGCCCATGTCTTGCTCTTCGGAACCTACATCAACGCAACTTGGCAATGTCACCGGCGACGCGCCCATGGGTTACCGAAGTGCCCTTCGATATTGCAAGCGCCCGACGACGATTCATCCGACCGGGTCCAAAGCGGCACATTGAGATCGCAAGGAGACGGTTAGGTATTCGTCCGCGAACAGCGCGGTCGTGACGGCTTTGTCCTGTTGAAGATGCGTGGCATCCCACCTTCGAGCAGCCAACGCTGGCGGGTGCGGGCCGGGCTCTCGTCAGCCGCCGCGCTCAGTCGCGCCAACGTCTCGGCCAGCAGGGATCACCTGCGTTCGTCGTGACGCCCAGTCGGTCCGCCCGACCAACAATCCGACCGCACCTATCCCGATCAGCCCGAAGCTAATCCAGTAGGCGGCGGGTAGGGGACCGATGTAGAGGCTGTCCGTCCTGATTCGCTCGATGAAGAAGCGGACCGTGCCGTACGCGATCAGATAGACCCAGAGAGCGTCGCCCTCGCGCAGGCGACGGTCGGTCGGAATGCGCAACACCATCCAGCACAGCGCCGCGGCGATCAGGATATTGGCGATCGATTCGTACAGAAACGTCGGGTGAAAAGTGGCGACATCGGAATACTCAGCCGGCCGCCGGCGAGGACTGATCTCGACCGCCCACGGCAGGTCAGACGGCGTGCCAAATGCCTCCTGATTGGCCCAGTTGCCCCAGCGCCCGATTGCCTGCGCCACGGCAAGTCCAGGGACGATGACATCGGCCCAACGAAGGAGACGTTCACCCCGACGATGACAGAGGTACGCCAGCATCAACACCCCGGCGACGATCGCGCCATGGATCGTCATTCCTCCGAGGCGAATATTGATGATCTCTGACGGGCGATCGGTGAAGTAGTCGAACCGGAGCAGGACGTAGTAGGCCCGGGCGCCGATCAACCCCGCAACGACAACCAGCGGGGCAATATCGAGGATGAACTCCGGGTCCATCCCTCGTCGCCGGGCGAGCTCCCGCGACAGCCAGATGGCGACGATGATCCCGAGCAAGATGAAAAGGGCGTACCACCTGATCGACATGCTGCCGATCTCGATAGCGGTTGGGTCAGCGGGCGATGGCACGCGGTCGCACCTTGGCGTGGGCCTGGAACGCCTCGATGTTCGCCCTGGTCGGAAGGCCGTCAAGGGCACCGGGACGGGTCGTCGCCAGCGCTCCGGCGGCGGCGGCGAACCGCATGTCCTCGACGTCTGGAGGACGCCAGTCGCTCTCCACAAGCCTGACGATCAGCCCGGCGGTAAATGCGTCCCCTGCTCCGGTCGGTTCGACTGCCTGGACATCGTACGGCGCAACATGCTGAGGAGCGTCCGCTCCGGATGGTAGGAACCACGCACCGCGAGCGCCGTCGGTGAGGACGACGATCCCGGCGGTCCAGGACCGGGCAGCTGAGTAGGCCTCGTCCACTGAGTTGCTGCCGAACAGGAAGCGGGCATCGTCTACGCTGAGTTTGAGGAGGGTTGCTCGGCGGGCAATTGACGCGCACAGATTGATGGCGTCCTCTCTGGAGTCCCAGAGCGCAGGACGAGCATTGACATCGAAGCAGATCGGCACCCCGGACGCGGTAGCGATCTCCGCTGCCCGCTCAATCGCGCGCCGCGACGGTTCAACAGCGAGCGCCACCGATCCGACGACGATTCCGGCTGTTTCGGGGATTCCGGCCGCGCCGGCGTCTTGGACTGAAAGGAGGCGGTCCGCCAGGCGCATGAACCTGAAATGCCCATCGCCGTGGGCGTCTTTCCAGGCCAGCGCCAGCGACGTTTCCGTCCCGTCGACCATGCGCAACCGGCTGGTATCGACCCGATCGGACTGGAGCGTTGTGCGGAGTCGCTCCCCGAACGGGTCGTCGCCGACCACGCCGCAGAATGCCGCAGGAACGCCTAGCCGGGCGAGCGCCACCGCGACGTTGGCGGGCGCTCCACCAGGCCGGACATCGAACCGGGCAACGTCGTGAAGGCCGGTAGCCGGCGGCGCTGCTATCAGGTCGATCAACACTTCGCCGATCGATAGCAGCGGGCGCACCGGAGCGTCAGCCACTGGCTGGGCTACGCATTGGCGCGGATGCGGCCGGGCATCGCCGCGGTCTCGCGGCGAACCTCGACCACATCCCGGATGCTTTCCAGTTTCTGCAGTAGCCGGCCGAGCTGACTCACCCCTTCGACCTCCATGGTCAACAGGAGGGTCACTGTGCGGTCGTCGTGCGTCGTCGTGAGCAGGGAGAGGATGTTGACCTTCTCGTCCGCCAGCAGCGTGCTGACGTCCTTGAGGAGGCCCACACGATCCCAGGCGCTGATCCGGGCGGCGACCGGGAAGGTACTACCCCCTTGGTTACCCCAGCCGACCGGAACGAGCCGCTCCGGATCGGGAATGTTGATCAGGTTCGGGCAATCGGTGCGATGAACCGTGATGCCTCTGCCTCGGGTGGTATAGCCAATGATCTGATCGCCCATCACCGGCTTGCAGCACGAGGCGAGATTCGTCAGCAATCCGCCGGCACCCATCACCTCGACCCGCGCCGGGGATGACGGAGCGACGACGTTCGTCGGAAAGGTGAACTCGTCCTTCCGGGTCTCGCCAACGCGAGCGACAATCTGCTGCGGCGACACCGCCCCGTACCCAATGGCGGCGAGGAAATCGTCGATTTTCTGATACATCGGGAAGTGCTTGAGGATCTCGTCGGACTTCGATTCGATGCTGAGTCGGCGTAGCTCCCGATCGAGGATCTCGCGGCCCTGCGCGATCATCTCGTCCCGCTGTTGCCGCCGGAACCACTGCCGGATCTTCTCCCGGGCCGCGGCGGTGACCACATACCCGCCTTCGGCCTGGAGCCAGTCGCGGCTCGGGCCGACTTTGGCCTTGCTGGTCAGGATCCGCACGACTTGGCCGTTCTCGAGCTTGTAGTCGAGGGCGACCTGCTGGTCATTGACCTTGGCGCCGACGCAGTGATGACCGACGTCGGTGTGGATTCGATAGGCGAAGTCGATCGGCGTCGCGCCCCTGGGCAGTTCCTTGATCTCACCACCCGGGGTGAAGACGTAGATCATGTCCTGGAAGATATCGGACTTCAGGGATTCGACGAACTCCTCGGCGTCGGAGATCTCCTTCTGCCAGTCCATCAGCTGGCGCAGCCAGGCGATCTTGTCTTCGAGCCGGTCGTCCTTCCTGCCACCCTCTTTGTACCGCCAGTGGGCGGCGACGCCGTATTCGGCGACCTGGTGCATTTCCCGAGAGCGGATCTGGATTTCGAGCGAGTGGCCATCGAGCCCGATCACCGCGGTGTGCAGGCTCTGGTACATGCTCTCCTTCGGCGTGCCGATGTAGTCATCGAACTCGCCCGGGATCGGGTGCCACATACTGTGCACCACACCCAGGGCGCCGTAGCAGTCCTTCTTGCTCTCGACGATCACGCGCACGCCGACGACATCGTAGATCTCGTCGAAGTTGCGCTGCTTCTGCTGCATCTTCCGGTAGATCGAATAGATGTGCTTTCCTCGCCCGGACAATTCGGCCTCGATGCCATTCTCCCGGAGGGCATCGCGCAGGTCGGAAAGGACCCGGATGATATAGGCCGCCCGGTCGGGCTCCCGCTCGGCCAAGGACTTCGTGATCTGCTGATAGGCCTCAGGGTTGAGGTATCGGAACGCCAGATCCTCCAGCTCGGATTTCACCGGCCAGATGCCCAGCCTGTTCGCCAGCGGCGCGTAGATCTCCATCGTCTGCTGGGCGATCTTGACCTGCTTGTCCGGCGGCATCGCCCCCAACGTGCGCATGTTGTGGAGGCGATCGGCGAGTTTGATCAGGACGACACCGATGTCATCGACCATCGCCAGGAACATCTTGCGCAGGCTTTCCGCCTGCTGCGCCTTCTCGCGGTTCCGACCGGGATCGGGCTCCCCGGACCACTTGATCTGTCCGAGCTTGGTAACGCCATCGACCAGCTTTGCCACCCGGGCACCGAGGCCGGCCTCGACCTCTTCCAGCGTGACCTCGGTATCCTCGACGACATCGTGCATGATCCCGCCGGCGACTGTTTCGGCGTCGAGGGACATGTTGGCCAGGATCATCGCCGTGCGCAGGGGATGCACGACGTAGGGCTCACCGGAGCGCCGGAACATGCCGTCATGGGCGCGGATCGCCATCGCCTTGGCGTTCTCGATCAACTCGAGGTTGGCCAGGGCTGGACCGTTGGTCTTGTAGAGGGCGGCATCGAGATCGGCGAGCGCCCCGAGGATTGCTGGATCTGACCCCACATCCGTCAGCGCCGCCGCAACCTGAGGACCCACCGGAATCGCGATGGCCTCTACAACGTCTCTGTCCGCCGCCTCACCGATGCGGAGATCGGCAGTGGCGACATCGCCTGAGGGGCTGGGAACGTGCTGCATTGGCAAGTATTACCTTGATGCGAGGAAAAAAGGAGTTACCGGTGGCGGCTCCTGCAGCGTCGCATGTTCCGTCAGAGTGGCGGGAGTGTACGCAAACGTTGGTGCACCGTCAACAATAGGTGGCCCCTCCGGACCACGACACTCTGCCTAAATCTACGCATAAACGGTCAATTTGGATCTATCCGGTGGTGCCAGTTGGTTGGCCCGCGCCCGGTGTCGAACATTGCAAAAGACGCATTAAGAGCGCCCATCAGCACCGTCGTTCTCAGTCCCGGAGGGACTACGTAGGTTTAGCGCCAGGTTTCAACCTGGCGTCCGCCGCTCGGACGATTGTAGGAATCGCCGTCCCGATGGATACTCAATGCTTGAGTGCCAAGGTCATTGCGGTACCCTGACCGGCCATCACCTTCCCACCGATGAGGAGCACCGTGGCGCAGACCAAACATCAAGGAAACCTTGCCGTCAGCGCACAAGCGGATGAGTACCGGCTACAGCATCCGGCTGAAGTCCGGGAGACCATCCTGCGCCATGCATCCGCGTTGCCCCTGGAAACGGTGGCCATCTCAGATGCCAACTGGCGTGTTCTGGGGGCGGATCTGATCGCTCCGGAAGACCATCCGCCGTTTCCTGCCGCGACGATGGACGGATTTGCCGTCCTAGCCGAGGATCATTCGCCCTGGCGGGAAATCCTTGGAGACCAGATGGCGGGCCGGGTTCAAGACCTGGAGGTCACGCCGGGGACTGCGGTTCGGATTACGACCGGAGCACCCCTGCCGAAAGGCGCTGACGCGGTCGTCCAGGTCGAACTCACCGAGCCGGCCGAAGACCACGTGATCATCCACGACGAGAACGTCAGCCCTGGCCAGAATGTGCGCCCCGTCGGCGTCGACTTGCGCAAGGGGGACCTACTAGTGCCGGCCGGGACAGTCCTGGGTCCGGCAGAGATTGGACTCGTGGCCGGCTTCGGCCACATTCCGGTCACGGTTCACCGGCGGATTCGGGTCAGCGTCCTGTCTACCGGCGATGAACTGGTCGAGCCCGGGCAACGTCTAGGCCCGGGGCAAATCCGAGACTCGAATCGGTTCAGCCTGATCGCGGCCCTCCGAGGCGAAGGGGCAGAAGTCGTCTGGTCGGGAAAGGCTCCCGACGAGCGGGAGCCCCTGCGCGCGCTCCTCGAAGAACGTATTGCCACCAGCGATGTGGTCGTCACCAGCGGCGGCGTCTCAATGGGCGAACTGGATCTGGTCAAGGCACTCATGGGTGAACTGACGGGAGTCAGAGTCCATGTCCGTCGGGTCTTCATGAAGCCCGGCAAGCCGTTTACCTTCGCCACCGCCGAGCGCTCCGATCCAACGGAATGCACTCCGCCAGTCCTGATCTTCGGCCTGCCCGGGAATCCAGTCTCCGCCCTGGCCGGATTTGAGGTATTCGTCCGGCCTGCACTGGCCACACTCTCCGGCAAGCGGTCTATCGACCGGCCCAAGGTCCCCGTTCGCCTCACGGAGGAAACGCGCCCGAGCGACCGGATCGAATACCAGCGGGCAATCGTCCGGGTGGGTCAAAACGGGCGCCTGGAGGCGGCGACGACCGGCAGCCAAGCGTCATCCCGCCTGGTCTCCTTCGTTGGAGCGAACGCCTTGCTCGAAATCTCGCCCCGTTCGGAGCCGTACGCCTCCGGGGAGATTGTCACGGCCCTCCTCACTGGACCGCTCCGGGGACCCGACGAGTAGGCCCCTACTCATCCTCATCCTCGGCAATGACGGCGCCGTCGCGCAGCATCTTTTCCCAGATCGAGAAGCCCCGGGTGATCGACATACCGGCCTGCTCGTAGACCTTTGTCGCCCCGGTGGCATTGGCGGTATCCACACCCAGGGCCACCGATGGTAGGCCGCGCTCGAAGAACGCCGCGAAGGACCATTCAAGGAGTGCGCGCGCAATACCCCGCCGCCGCCACTCCGGCAGGACCCCGACACGCTGGATCCAACCGCCCCCGCCGGGCGAGTTCTTGCCGATCAAAGCGCCCACTAAGCTCGTCGCCGGCGAACGCCATCCACCAAAGTCCAGGATCATGATCGTCCTGCTTTCGCCGCTTGGTCCACTGCTCGAACGAGCGCGGCCGGTGTCCCCAGTGCAGGGCAAAGGCTGCCTCGGTGGTCTTCCAGATGAGGCGCTCGTCTGCCTCATCGCGGGCAGCCCGGATGCTGATTCCATTTGGCACTTCGCCAACCTGCGGAGGGCCAGAGAAGACGATCTGCATGCGCCAAAATTGACGCGCGAGGTTGTATCCCAATCCACCCATGAGGGCGGCCGCCTCATTGTTGTAGGCGTTCGTCGGGTTTTGGAGCATGACTCGAGCGCCTTCGGGGGCGCGGTCGACGAAGTCGGCGGCACGCCGCTCTGTCCAGCGAACCAGCGCGGTGCCGATGCCCCGGCCCTCGTAATCAGCGTGGACATACCCTTCGGCATCGATCCCCGAGAACTCTCCCTCACCGGTGCAGTTGGCATACCCCACGATTCGCCCGTCGTGGTCTACAGCTAACTGGACATCATTGGCATGGTCCAACTCCTCCCAGTCGACGGCGAATTCCTCCTTAGGGGTGTCGATCTCGCCGAACTCACGCATGTCAGATGAGACGACAACCTCAAACACCCCGTCTAGATCATCTCTTGTCGCGGCGCGCAGCGTAAATGTTGGGACCGATGCGTTCGCGGTCATTTTCAGCTCCAGAATCTCGCCATTGGTGTCACGCAGCGGCAGAGGTTGGGTGCACATTGGAACCAAGCGTGTGACTCAGGGCCGAAACGACGGCGCGTGCTGAGCAGCACGGAGCCTACACCGTGATGCCAAGTTCATCTACGTTCGACACGTTCTCGTGGACTGTCAGGCGTGATTTGTCAGGGTTCTCGGACTGGTAGGGCGCAGGGCAAGCCCTGCGCCCTACCGGTTGGCGAATCACCCCTGACGCAACATTAGATTGGGGGCTTCAGCCGAGTTCAGACAGATGGCATGTCCCTTGCGCCTCCTCTCATCTGATCGGCGGCTTCGTCGACAGTGCGTCCGGATCGTAGACAACGACGCGGTCGCGGGCGATTCAGGAGGACGAACAATGAGCACTCAAGTTATCTCCACCAGCGGCAGCTCGGGTGGCGCCGGCGAAGATCAGTTTGGCGTCTCGAACCTTGAGTACGACCTGATCATCACGATGGGCAATCTGCTCCAGAGTCAGGAAGTCCTGGCAAAGTATGCGGCCGACGCGGAAGCGGCGGGCGACCTCGACACTGCGGTGATTTTCCGCGAACTGCGCGATGGCAACCGCCAGTACGTCCAGCGGCTACGGAACGCTCTCGGGCGGTACGTTTCGAACTAGAGCGTTCTTCCAAGAGGTCGGCCGCGTGTCCGGGTCGCCCGGGGCTCACGGCCAACCGTTCAGACGAGCGCTTTACCGTCGCGAGATGCCGTTGGTCTCGGATCCTCGGCAATAGCAACTCCTTGCCATTGGTCTTCTCGCCATCGATTATGGTCAGACCGCCCAGGTCCTTCGCCTGGACGGTTGAATACCTGCTCATGGATGGTCGAGGAGTCAGTGCCAAATGCGAATCAAACTGCGCTATTTCGCGATGGCGCGTGAGATCCTGGGAAAAGGCGCAGAGGAGCGCGAGGTCGGGTCCGGGGCGACGGCCGGCTCGGTCTTCGATGAACTCATTGCCGAGGCGTCCAGACTCGAAGCAATGAAGGGGACCGTGCTCCTGATGGTCAATCAGGAGTACGTCAAGCCCGAAACACACGCTGAGCGACGGCGACGAGTTGGCGCTCATTCCACCGGTCAGCGGCGGGGCGAGTGACGCTCCGCCCGCTGGCCGGTTCGTCGTGACCGAGGCAGTGCTGGATCCCCGGGCGGTGGAAGCGCTCGTCGAATCACCGGCCGCCGGTGCGATCGTGACGTTCACCGGCACTGTCCGGGACAATGCACGTGGGCGCAATGTTGTCGCGCTCGACTACGAGGCGTACGCGGCAGCAGCCGAGAAGATGCTGGCCCAGATTGGCGACGAGATTCGGGAGCGGTGGGGCATCGATCGGGTAGCCATCGCTCACCGCACCGGCTACCTCACCCCCGGCGAGGCAAGCGTGGTCATCGCGGTGGCGTCGCCACACCGCGGCGAGGCGTTCGCGGCCTGCGCCTACGCCATCGAGCGGATCAAAGAGATCGTGCCGATCTGGAAGAAGGAACACTACACCGACGGCGCAATCTGGGTCGGCAGCGAAGCTGACTACCAACGCGAGATACGCGCAAGCGCCCCAGGGACGTAGGATGCATGGCCTCCTGCCTCCCGACCAGAGAACTTCGGTCCCACGACGCGTCCGCGCCCCTTGGTCATTTCGAGAACTCCTGGCCGTCATCGCCCTTGGGATCTTTTTCGCGATTGTGGTCATCATCCTCGGAGCCATCATCGTAGCGGCGCTTCCCACCGCCGTCGTGGACGAACTGAACTCCGAGACTACCCAGGTCGTTGCCTTCGGCTCCGCCTTTTACCTGAGCCTCGGGGCGGCGACCTGGCTGCTGATCGTCCGGCGGAAACGCCTCCCCTGGAGCAGTCTTGGATTCGTCCCAGTCACTCCCCGGATCCTCCTCACGATGGTTCCGGCCGGCTTTGGCCTGCTAATCTTGAATGCCCTGCTGTTGGCTCCCGTGTCGTTCCTACTCGGCCTTGGCAGCGAGGAGCGCGCGCAGGAGCAGCAGGAGTCGTTCTCACCGGACGGTTCGGGGTTTCCCGCCCTGGAGTACCTTGGGCTCTTTTTCCTCCTGGCGATCCTGGCGCCGCTCATCGAGGAGTTGCTGTTTCGCGGCCTGCTCTATGGTTATCTACGTGGCCGAGCGGGAGTGGCGGTATCGGTCATCGTCTCCGCCCTCATTTTTGCGGTCCTGCACGTCGTGATCCCGCCACTTTTCGTTATGGGGGCCATCATGGCGGTCCTCGCCGAGCGAAACCGGAGCCTGTGGCCGAGCATTGCCCTGCACGCCACCAACAACGGACTGATCGTCATCATCCTCGCGATCAGCAGTCTTTCTGACTAAACGGCCCACGCCGGCAAACGACGCACGAAGCCCGGGACCGTTTCGGTCCCGGGCTTCGAATGTCTAAATTTTGCGCCGAGCAGCTAGGCGGATAATGTTCCCTGGGAGCTCATCTCGGCGGCGTGCCGGGCCGGCGGCGGACCCGCGGCCACGTGGTCCCACCCCGAATTCGGTTCATCGTCGAGTTCGATATCAAGAATCAGCTCGCCAGTCGCCGGCACCCAGTGATTGGATCGGCTTCCAACGAGCGCCATCGTGTACCCCTCTGGGAGCCGCCCACCGAGCGTCCCGCGGGTGTACATCCGCATCCCACCGTTGCATTCCACAATGAAGGCCGACGGTCCAGGGGCATTCAATCGATACCGGATCGCGCACGTTGACATACAGTGCCCTCTCTGAAGGCAACACCGCCACCTTCAACGCATGACCCGTCGCACATTACATCCCAAGAACTACGATCCCCACGAGCACTGGAGGGATTTTGGCTACCCGCCCAATGCGTTATGCGTAATGTACCACCTTTACCGCCAGAATCACCTCCACAACATCCCCATTTTGCGTGACCCAAGCGGCCTAGCCCGGGAAAACGAGACATGGCTTGGTGCTGGCTGCACAAACTCACGATTTCGGCTCCACACTTTCGCAACACTGGCTCCCGAACCTCATGACATCCCGTTGCTACAGTCGTATCGAGACAACAATTGGGGCATTCCCAAGTTGTTCCCGCTTGTTCTGGGTCGTTGATCGCTCGTAGGATTCATATGTACACGTTTTCTGATGACCGGCTTTCCGCGCCGCAACCCCTTGCCGGTGCGGGTGCCTTACCAGTCGTACGAGAGATGGCGGGCGCAATGGGACGCATTCTTGTGGTGGAAGACGAAGTCGATCTCAACGACCTCATCACCCGGCAACTGCGCCAGGACGGCCACGAGGTTTACCAGGCGTACGACGGCATCGCCGGTCTCAACCTGGCCGGCGCTATTGAACCCGACTTGCTTGTTCTGGATTGGATGCTGCCTAAGCTTGACGGCCTCGCCGTCGCCCGTAAGATCCGTGAGCGCCAGATCACCCCAATTCTCATGCTGACCGCCAGGAGCGAAGAGACCGATATCGTCCTGGGCCTCGAAGTCGGGGCGGACGACTATTTGACCAAGCCCTTTCGGATGCGCGAGCTGCAAGCCCGGGTCCGGGCAATGCTGCGCCGGGTGACCCTTCTCCGTGACGAACACGGAAGCGAGAGTTCGTATGCCGGCGAGGACGAGCGTGTCGAATCGGGCGGGATCGAGATCAGCATCACGATGCGCACCGCGTCGGTGGGGGGTGAGGAGATCGATTTGACGCCGAAGGAGTTCGATCTCCTGACGCTGTTCGTCAGGCATCCCGGACGGGCATTCAGCCGCGACTACCTGCTTGAGCGGATCTGGGGCGACGACACCTTCGTCACCGACCGCACGGTCGATAGCCACGTTCAGCGTCTGCGCAAGAAGATGGGAGACGAGGCCGAGGCGATCCGCACCGTCTGGGGGATTGGCTACAAGTTTCAACCGCGGGCGACCGGATCGCCGGCATCCGCCGTCGAGCATGGGTAGCGATCTATGTCCCTAAACGGCCAGGACGCCCCTGGCGACGACGGCATCCGCCCAGCCGACGGCCATCCACCGGCATCGGACGTTGTCCATGTGGACCAGTGGCCTCGCCAGGACGAACAACGGTCGAAGTGGCGCTTCTTGCTCATCTGGCCCATCGTCACCGCGTACCGGCGCAATGTCCGTCAGAACCTAAGCTGGCGGCTGGCCGGATCGCACCACAGCACCGTACTGCTCACCCTCGTCCTCATTGGGCTGCTTATCTTTGGACTCGCCGTAGGATTCACATTCCACGAGAAGCCGATCCTCGAATCGCCAGACGAAGAAGCGCGAGTGGCAGCGACTGCCCTCCGCGAAAGCGGCCTCGACTCCCGCGCTGATCTGGAGGACGAGTTCACCACGGCTTACCTCCGATTCATGACGACCACCGCGTTCAATCGCGGTGACGATGGCATGGCACGAACAAATCTCGGCGCAGCCGACACCAAGACCGTCGACGAGTTGAGTGACGCATCGGCGATCTCGATCATCGACCCCAGCGGCATGGTGATCGCATCAAGTGACGATGATCTGGTCGGCACCGATGCGGCGAGAACAAGTCCCTTCGCGGCGGAAGTCGCCGCTGCCGCGACGGCGGAGCGCCCGGACGGGGACACGGTTCTGGAAGACCAGAGCCAATCACCGGCATTGACCTATGGCAGTTACCCTCTACGTGATGACTCTGGCCAAATCATCGCCGCCGTTGTCGTGGCGAAGGAGTCCGACCTCATTCCAGCGGGAAGCAACCTTCTGATCGAGACGGCCATCGGCGTCATTGCGGGCGGACTGTTTTTCATCTTCCTCTTCAGCATCCCGGCGTTGCCGGCGGCGGCGTTCTTAGGAATCCGCCGCGCTCGGGCCATCAGCCGACCGATCAAGGAGCTCGCTCGCGCGGCCGGGCTGCTGGCGGCGGGCGATATGCGCGTTCGGGTCCAGATTGACGGCGAGGACGAAATCGCCCACCTCGGCACCTCGTTCAACCGAATGGCCGACCGCCTGGAGGACTCGCTGGCGACCGAAGTCGCCGCCCGGGCCCGGGCCGAGCAACTGCTCGCGGCCAATCGCGACCTTGTCGCGAACGTCTCGCACGAGCTGCGCACACCGGTGGCGCTCATCCGCAGCCACCTCGAAGCGCTTGAAGACGACCCGAGCAACGGCAACGAGTACACGAGGATCGCACTGCGCGAGACCGATCGGCTGGAGCATCTGGTCAACGACCTCTTCCAGTTGGTTCGCCTAGAAAACCACATCGTGAAACTGGATCGGGAGCCGATCGACGCGGCTTCGGCGGTGCGGGAGGCGGTTGAATCCCTGGTCGAGCCGACCCGGCGCACGGCTGGAATCACGATGAAAGCAATCATCGAACCGGGTGACCTCACCTGCCTCGGGGACCGGGCCCGGCTTGTTCAAGTCCTCCAGAACCTGATCCGCAACGCGATCCGGTTTACCCACGAGGGTGGCATCATCCTGGTCGGGGCGCGTCCCGACGGCAATCGAATCACCCTCTACGTGAAGGACACGGGGATTGGCATTGCCCCTGACGACCTACCGTTCGTCTTCGATCGCTTCTACCGGAGCGACCGCTCGCGCTCGCGCTCCGGTGGCGGGGCGGGGCTTGGGCTGGCCATTGCGAGGCAACTCGTCGACCAGATGGGCGGCGAGCTATCGGTGACGAGCGACGTTGGTGAGGGTTCAACCTTCACTATCAGCTTGAGCCGGGCACGCGCCGACTCAAGCCCGGCCAAGGCCTCTACGGACACGGCCGTGACCGAGGTCGAGGTCCCGAGGCAGGCTGGCGCGGCCGCTACGAGCGCTTCATGAAGGTGACTTTGCCAATCGCCGGATAGGTCGAGCCGGGGATGCCTCGCTGCAGCAAAAGCTGGGCAGACCGCTGATCGTCGTCATCCAATTCGAACGTGTAGGCGTTCTGCATTTCGGCCAGGCGATCCCGGTCAAGGCCAAACGGTTGCGAGATCTCGCGGCGCAGCTCGCGCCGCCGCTCGTGGCCCATCGCAACCAGCCCCTTGAGGAAATCGACCACCGGTGTGACAGCCGGACGGTCCGCATCCCGCGGCGCGACCAGCACATGATCAACTGCCCTGCTGCCGGTAAGAATCACCCAGGCCCGGCAAAGGTCTTCGCTAAATCCGGTTTCCGGCGGTTGCACGGCCAGCGGTCCCGAGACGATCACGACCTCGGCCGGTTCGTCCCCAGATCGTGACCAGGACGACGCGTGGATGCCGTAAAACGCGCGCAAGGTTGCCCTGGCCAGGATTTCACCGGCACCGTCGATGTCAACCAGGCGAACCGGGGTGATGCCGATCCCATCCGGGCGGACCGGACAGCGCATGGCGACCAGGCCGGAATTGCCGGCGACGACCGCCACATCCGGCACAATCTGGTGGGTCTCCTGAAGCCAGGCATACTCCGCCAGGGGAACCAAGCCTGCGTCGTCAGCACCGATGTCTCGTCCGGTCAGGCCCTCCGTCGCGGTCACAGCGAGGTCCGCCGGGGCTTCCTCCCAGTCGGCGACGAAGGGATGGACCACCGGGGCGGTGATGAACGTGTTGTCGAGGAGAAGTCGCACGGCGCCCTCAGTTCGGTCTGTGAAACAGTTATGCGGTCTTGCCTTCAGCCGGCGCCGCCTCGACGACAATTCGTTCCATGCCCGAATAGACGTTGAATCGCTCGCCCCGGACGAAACCCACGAGCGTCATCCCGAATTCGAGGGCGGCGTCGACCGCCAAGCTGCTCGGGGCAGACACGGCCGCCAGGACCGGCACACCGGCGGCGAGGCACTTCTGGGTGATTTCGAACCCGGCTCGGCCACTGACGACCATCACCGCGTTGCGCAACGGGAGTTTGCCCTCGAGCATGGCCCAACCGATGACCTTGTCGACGGCGTTATGTCGCCCGACATCTTCCCGCACCGCTAGGACCTCGCCGGCGGGGGTGCACAGAGCGGCAGCGTGCAGGCCGCCGGTCGCATCGAACAGTTTCTGTCGCTTCCGCACTCTTTCGGGAAGCCCGCTCAGCACCGATGCTGCGACCCTGAACCCAGGCGGAATCTTGGTCAGTCCCTTGTCCGAGAGGGCATCGAGATTGGCCTGACCACAGATGCCACAGGCGCTGCTCATGACAAACGGCCGCTCACTGATTTCGGCGATGCCGGGCGCATGGGGCCGCAGGTTCACCGATATCACGTTGTACTCTTGCTCTCCGACCCCTCCATCGCCCACACAGTAGGAAAGCTGCTCGATATCGTAGCGATCCCGCACGATGCCTTCGGAGAAGAGGAATCCGGCCGCGAGTTCGAAGTCCGCCCCAGGCGTGCGCATCGTGATCGCCACGTCGCGCACATCGCTCCCGGACTGGACCCGGATCGCCAGCGGCTCTTCGGTCGCCAGGGTATCGCGACGCGAGGAGGCCCGCCCTCTCTCAACCACCTGAACGCGGACAGACGCCTTACTGCCGCGCCTTACTCCCCTGCCGGTGCGGTCGAGCGAGCCAACCATCTCAAGACACCGCCAGCGGTTCAGGAGCATGAACCGGATACTCCACCTGCGCTCCACCGGGCGTAATCCGCTCGACCCGGACAAAGGCGTTGAAGTCGGGCACGTGGGATTCGGGGGAGCGCTTGCCATGGTCGAGAAGCACGTTGCCTTCTGGCCAGTGGACCTGCAGATTCCGCCGTGTAACCGGTGCGACGAAGACGCGGCCCTCGTACTCCCCGTGCTGGCTTACCAGCCGGATGGGATCGCCGTTCCGCACCTGGAGGTCGGCCGCATCGGCGGCGTTCATCAACACCGCCTCGCGGAGGGCGCCGGTGACCGAGTCCTTGGCCTCCTGGACCATCGTGTTGAACTGCTTCCCACGCCGGGTAGCGACGGCGAACATCCCGTCGGGGATCGCGGCCCGTGGCAGCGGCACGGCGGTAAACCGTGCCTTGCCGTCCGTCGTGGCAAAGTGCCAGCCGGCACACAGATGCTCCCCGCCGTACTGAACCTGGTCTCCGGTCTTGCGGAGCGTTTCGATGCCCGCGTAGAACGGCACGACCCGAGCAATCTCCTCGCGCAATTCCTGGGTGCCTGTGAGGCGCGAGACGATCGGCTAGGTCTGGGCGAACCCGGCGGGCGAGGTCGAAGAAGACCTCCCATTCCGGCCGAGCCTCGCCAATGCGCCGGCCTTCGATCTCTGGGCTGAACATGATTCGCCGCTCGGTCGACGTCTGGGTGATGCCGCCCGGGATCTCGTAGCGCGTGGTGGCCGGTAGAAGAACGACGACATCAGCCGGATCGACCAGCATTTGGCTTGAAAGTACGATGTCCTGATGAACGCGGACGGGCACCGTCGACAGGGCTTTGTCGACGTAGCCAGGGTCCGGCAGCGCTTCGAGGAAATTGCCTCCGGAGGAATAGAGGACATCGAGGTTGCCGTCGTGGGCCGCGTCGATCATCTCGGGCGCGGTCTTCCCGGGAGTTGACGGGACCGCAAACCCCCATTCCTTGCTCAGGATGGCGGCGCTCTCTGCCGAAACTGGAACGCCGCCCGGGAAGACCGTCGCGTAAGCGCCCATCTCGGCGCCGCCCTGGACGCCGGAGTGCCCCCGAATCGGCATCAAGCCACACCGCTCGCGGCCGACAAAACCCCGGGTGAGGGCCAGATTGACGATTGCCCGGACACCGTCCTCGCCAAAGGCGTGTTGGGTCACGCCCATGCTCCAGACGAAGACCGCTGTCTTCGCCGTGCCGATCATCTCGCCGAACGCCCGCATGGCGGGCTCGGAGGCCCCGCACAGATCTGTCAGCTCTTCCCAAGACTGTCCTTCGACGGTTGCGCGGGCGATCCCGACGTCCCTGGTGTGGGCCCCGAGAAAATCGTGGTCGAGGAGGTCGCGCTCGAACATGTGTTTGAGGGCGCCGTTCAGGAAAGCGACATCCCCTCCGGTATTGACCAGGAAGGTTTCGTCGGCCAACTTCGTCCCGAACAGAGCGCTTTCCGCGACCGACGGAATCCAGTACCGCTCCATGCCGGGCTCGCGGTAGGTGTTGACGAGCACGATTTTCGTCCCGGCCCGCTTAGCGTAATACATGTACTTCGTGGTAACCGGCTGATTGTTGGCGGGGTTGGCGCCGATGAAGACGAGGACGTCAGTGCCGATCCAGTCGCCATACGAGCAGGTGGTCGCGCCGGCGCCGATCGTCTGCTTGAGCGCGATCGTGCTCGGGGAATGGCAAATCCGGGCGGCGTTGTCGACCGAATTGGTCCCCATTGCCCGAACGGCCTTCTGGGCGGCGTAGTAGGTCTCGTTCGGGGTGCCCCGGCTGGTGAGGTAGAACCCGAGACGGTCTGGATGGGAAGCCCGAATTCGGCCGGCAATCAGGTTCAGGGCGTCATCCCAAGACACCCGCGAGAATCCGGGTTCGCCACGCCTACGCACCATCGGGTACGGCAGGCGGCCGAGCCCGCGCAACTCCGCGCTCGACGTTCCGCGCAGTGACGCAACGTCGCTGAGAACACGTGGATCGAGCGCAGGCATCGTGTTGAGCCGGAGCAGGCGCAGGCGAATGTTGCAGAGATGAACGCCGTCCATTGTCCAGTCGTGCAGTCCCGCGACGCCCAGGGCGCACCCGTCGCATACACCCTGGTTAAGGATCCGCCAGGCAAAGCCCGCCTCATCGCGGTTTTCCCACAGTGCCCGGGAAATCTCCTTGAAATTGTTGGGATGTTGCTCGCCAATCCCGAACGGTTTGCGACTGGCCCAAAGGGAAGGATCCCAACCTTTGCCCACGCGCTCCATATGCGGCCGACGCGTCTTTGCCATCGTGTGAACCCCGATCAGGTCCCGGGTGCTCGCCGTCCCGGCAAACCCATTCAAGTCGCACGATAACAGAGTTCTGGCATCAATGACCGCACGAAGCTTCTGGAGTAGAACCATCGGGCTGGGCACCGGTAGGAGGCGCCAACGCCAGCACCATCGGCCGGAGTGCAACCATCAGGACCTGAATGCGTCCGCGCAGCCCCTGAGCACCGGCCATTTCCCCGCCGGTGCTCGCGGGCATGAACAGCGCCAGTACGCCCTCGTTTCGGCGGAGTCCAGCCGCTTCGCGCTCGATCCACTCGCAGGCAAAGGTCAATGCCAACAGGAGCGCGAGGCCGAGGGCGTATGCGCCACCGACATCCGACGGCCAGTGGGCGCCGCTCCACACCCGATCGAATCCGGACAGGACAATGACAACCGCGCAGACAGCCCTGATCAGCCAGCGAACCGGCGCGAATCTGATCCGGTCGCCGGCCACGTACCAGATAAACCCGTACAGCAGCATCGCGCCGACAACGTGGCCGCTGGGGAACGACCGATCTTCGAAGTTCTGGCTCACGTGACGCAACTCTTCGAGGTGCGGCCGGGTGCGGTGGATCAAGACGCGCGAAATCGTCTCGTTGACGACACCGCCGATCGGGATGGCCAGGACCCCGAGCACCGGCAGCCGCCAGCGCAGCAGGGTGAAGACCACCAACGTTGCGCCCCAAGCAAATACGGCGCCAGGCGAATCGGTGAGACGCTCAAAGATCTCTAGCCTTGGCCCAAGCTGCTCGAAGTCGAGGCGCTGCACGAACTTCATCGTGGCGAGATCGAGGGCTCCCGGAAACCGTACGGCAGCGTCTATGGCGAAGCAGGTAAAGAGCGCGAGCGAGCCGAGCAGGACCCGGAATCGACGGGAATCCGCTACTTGCGGTCCGGTGCACCGGACGGCTCGCTGCCGGCTAAGGGACTTCCAGAGATGAACGGAAGAGGTGCGGAAAGCGGCCATGCCAACGGCCCTCGTGGGTTGCCGGCGCCCGGGCGGGAATGGATCCCGCCTGTCTGTCCCGTCGCCAAGGTGGATCTGACAATTTCACCGCACCAGACCCCGATAGTCCAGGGTCACTCGGATGCCACCATTGGGTCCATTCGTGCCTCAATCGCCCGAAATTTGTGGGAAGTGTTGCCGCCGAGTGCTATACTTTCCGTCGGCTCAGCGCATGCTGGGCCATTATTCTGCACGCGCCCGGACTGGGGGCGAGGTGCCGGCGGCGGGAAATCCGACCGACGGTCCGCACCCGGGATGAACGGCGCGGAAGCCAACCATACCGGAGGAATGAGTGGTAACGAGCGTCTTTAATCAAGATCGTACGACGAGCCTGCGCGCGCTGCTTGAAGCCGGCGTCCACTTCGGTCACCAGAAGAAGCGCTGGAACCCGAAGATGAAGCCGTACATCTTCACCGAGCGCAATGGCATCCACATCATCGATCTCCAGCAGACGGTCCAGCTCCTGGAAGGGGCTCACGCCTTCGTCGCGGATTTGACGGCCCGCGGCGGCCGGGTGCTGTTCGTCGGGACCAAGAAGCAGGGCCAGGAGATCATCAAGGCCGAGGCCGAGCGCTCTCGACAGTTCTACGTCAACCGGCGCTGGCTTGGCGGCACCCTGACCAACTTCGTCACGATCCGCAACCGGCTGCGCTACCTCAAGCAGCTCCAGGGCCAGGCCGAGCGCGGCGAGCTGGAATTCCTGCCCAAGCAGGAAGCCGCCGACAAGCTCAAGGAACTGGAGAAGCTGGAGCGGACGGTTGGCGGCATGCGCGACATGAGCCAGCTGCCGGGCGCCGTCTTCATCATCGACCCGAAGCGTGAGCACCTCGCCGTCCATGAGGCGCGCCGGCTGAAGATCCCGACCATCGCGATCGTCGACACCAACTGCAACCCGGATGGCATTGACTTCGTCATCCCCGCCAACGACGACGCTATCCGTTCGATTCGTCTGGTCGTGGCCGGCATCGCCGATGCCGCGATCGAAGGCCTGATGCGCCAGGAGATCGTCCAGGCGGAGCGGGCGCAGGATATCGGTCGCGCGGCGAACGTCGGCCGTGAGGATGAGGAAGAGGCCCCGATCTTCTCGCCGGACATAGCTCCCGCGGCGCCCGCCGCCGAGGCTGAGCCCGTCGGCGCGACGGCCGGTGACACCGAGTAGAAACCACTCTGCCGGGGACCAATCCGGTTCCCGGCAGTACATGACCGTAGCGTTGGGCGTGGCTTGAGCGTACGTTCCGCATTCGTGTGCGTAAGTTCCCGACTCATAGGTGAAGAGGAGTAACCGTGGCAATTAGCGCGTCTCAGGTCAAGGATCTTCGCGAGAAGACCGGGGCCGGCATTATGGACTGCAAGCGGGCGCTAGAGGACGCCGGCGGCGACGTCAACCAGGCAATCGCGATCCTCAAGCAGCAGGGCCTGTCCAAGGCCGAGAAGAAGTCCGGCCGCGCCGCGACCGAAGGTCTGGTGGAGCCCTACATCCATGCCGGCGGCCGCATCGGCTCCCTCGTCGAGGTCAACTGCGAGACCGATTTCGTCGGCCGCACCTCCGAGTTCCGTACTCTGGCCCACGACATCGCGATGCAAGTCGCGGCGTCCAGCCCGAAGTACGTCTCCGAGGACCAGGTCCCTGAGGACGCCTGGGAGGGTCTGATCCAGGAGTACGGTGATCGCGCCAAGGCGATCCAGGCCGTCTGCCTCCTCGATCAGGTCTTCATCAAGGATGGCCGGCGCACCATTCGCGACTTGGTGAACGACAACATCGCCAAAGTTGGTGAAAACATCGTCGTTCGCCGCTTTGCTCGGTTCGAGCTCGGCGCCGATCTTCCACCGGCCGCCGAGGAAGAGACCGAGTAAACATACGTTCGTAACCTGGGACCGGCCGTCTGACCGCGGAAAGGGTTAATGTCGTGGCGACCACGTTCGGGCGAGTCCTGCTCAAGCTGAGCGGCGAAGCGCTGATGGGAGAAGCTCACTACGGCATTGACCCCGCGGTCGTCAAAGACATCGCGCAGCAGATCCGCCGTGTTGTGGACCTTGACGCCCAGGTTGCCGTCGTCATCGGCGGCGGCAATATCTGGCGCGGCCTGGCGGCCAGCTCGAAGGGTATGGACCGGGCGACCGCCGATTACATGGGCATGGTCGCCACGGTGCTCAATGCGTTGGCGCTCCAGGACGCGCTGGAGCACGCCGGTGTTCCGACCAGGGTGATGACAGCAATCCAAATGCACGAAGTCGCGGAGCCGTACATCCGCCGTCGGGCCCTTCGCCACATGGAGAAGGGCCGCGTCGTCATCCTGGCGGCCGGAACCGGCAACCCCTACTTCACCACTGACACCGCCGCCGCGCTCCGAGCCCTCGAACTCGACTGCGACGTCTTGCTGATGGCGAAGAATCGGATCGAGGGGGTGTATTCGGCCGATCCCCGCCACGATCCAAGCGCCAAGCTTTACCACTGGGTGTCGCATCAGGAAGCGCTTGAGCGCAACCTACAGGTCATGGACGCAGCGGCGCTGGCCCTCTGCCGGGACAACGATCTCCCCATCTTAGTCTTCAATATGTCCACCCCGGGCGCGGTCGAGTCGGCCGTCAAGGGGGAGCCGGTCGGCACCATGGTCTCGACGACGGTTCCGCCCGACCGCGCGAACGGCGAGGAGGCCGCTAAGGCGGGTATCTTTTCCGCGGCCCCGGTGCAAAGCCGGAACAGCGGGTATCCTGCCCCAAACGTCGGGAAACCGGCGTAGGAATCGCGCCCGCCAGGCGGCGGCAGCGTCCGCATTCATCCAGAATGCGAAGATTGACAGCCCTTTAGGGCGATGCCTGACTGGTGTACAACGGTCTACAAACGCCCGTAGCGCTCGACAAAGAGGAGGCACTACTGATGATCCAGGATGTGTTGAGTGACGCCGAAAGCCGCATGTCGAAGGCGATGGACGCGCTCCGCAATCACCTCCTCTCGATCCGGACCGGCCGCGCCTCCCCAAGTCTGCTCGACCGCGTTCAGGTCGAGTACTACGGCGCCCCGACACCGATCAACCAGCTTGCCACCGTCAACGTCCCCGAATCGCGCCTGATCTCCATTCAGCCCTGGGACAGAAGCACGATCCCGGCGATCGAGAAGGCGATCCTCAAGTCGGATCTGGGACTCAACCCCTCAAGCGACGGCCAGGTGATCCGGCTCGCGATCCCGGCGTTGACCGAGGAGCGGCGTAAGCAACTGGTCAAAATGGTCCATAGCAACGTCGAGGAGGCCAAGGTCGCGGTCCGCAATATTCGTCGCGACGGCACCCATACCTTGCGCGAATTGATCTCTGAGGGCGAAGTCTCCGAGGACGAAGGTCGCCGGGCAGAGCACCAGATCGATGACCTAACCAAGCGATTCACCGACGAAGCCGACAAGATCGGCAAGGCGAAAGAGGCCGAGGTTCTCGAAATCTAGGTGTTGCTTCTCGCCCAGTGGCAGTGCATGATGAAGTGCTTCATGTGATAAAGTGGCGGTCCCGGCGACACGCGCGACTGGCCGGTCAATCCAACGCTTGCTCTCTCGCACCAGCCGGCACTCGGGGGCTGCCATGAACGATACACACGACTTCGGGTCGGCGAGTACGGTCCCATACAGTGGAAACGGCATCAGTGCCGTCGCGACCGGTCGAGCCACGTCCGCCGTAGTCGACGAACCAATTCCTCTGGAGCGGGTACCTCGCCACGTTGCCATCATCATGGATGGCAACGGCCGATGGGCGAACCGCCAGGGCCTTCCGCGCATTCAGGGCCATGAACGAGGGACCGAAAATATCCGCCGGATTACCAACGCTGCCGGGGAGATCGGAATCCGGTACCTCACGCTCTGGGCTTTCTCGACAGAAAACTGGAATAGACCGCCCGACGAGGTCGAAGGCATCATGCGGATCCTCGCCGAGGCGGTCGAACGGGAGACCGAAGCGCTCCACCGGCAGGGAGCAAGGCTTTGCCACATTGGCAGCCTCGACGGGCTCCCCGATCCCACCCGCCGCGCCGTTGAATCCGCCATCGACCTTACCCGAAACAACGACCGCTTGGTGCTGACGCTCGCCTTCAACTACGGCGGCCGCCAAGAGATGATCGAGGCAGTGCGGACCCTGGTCGCCCGGGGCATCCCGCCCGAGGAGATCGATGAGGAGACCATCAGCCGCACCCTGTTCACCAGCGACATCCCCGATCCGGATCTGGTCATTCGCACCTCGGGCGAGTACCGGATGAGCAACTTCCTTATCTGGCAGGCCGCGTACGCAGAGCTCTACTTCACCCCGATTTATTGGCCAGATTTTGGCCCGGAGGATCTGCACGCCGCGGTCCTGGACTACAGCCGCCGCGAGCGTCGCTTTGGCCGAGTATCGGCCTGTGCCAGGCGATAGCAGCCGATGCGAGACCGCGCGATCAGCTCGATCGGTGTCGTCGCTGTCGGGCTGATCCCCGCGTTCTTCGGCGGTCCCGTCTTTGCCGCGGTCTTCGCCATCCTGATGGTTATCGGGTTCGATGAGTTCCGTCGGATGGCAAGCAGCCTGGGCGCTCAGATTCTGGCCATTGCGGCTGTCCTCATCTTGCCATTCGGTGTCGCCGCGCTGGCCGGTGGACGCGAAGAAGCGCTCCTGGCCGCGATGGCGGGCGCGGCCCTGCTCCCACTCGTGTTCGAACTACGCGGGGACGGGCGCCCTGCTCCTGCCGCGATGCAAACCTGGGCGTTTACGACGACGGGCGTGAGTTACCTCGGGGTGCCATTGTTCGCCGCGATCGCCATCCGAGGCACCGATGGCGATCTCGACGCCGTCTGGCTGTCCGACCTCGCTGGCTGGCTCTCAATCGGCTGGGACGCCTCACCCCGGGGCCTTGCCTGGCTCCTCATCGTGATCCTGGCCACGTGGTTTGGAGACACCGGGGCCTACCTGGTCGGTCGGTCCGTCGGCCGGACGCCGCTGCTGCCGGCGGTCAGCCCGAAAAAGACCGTAGAGGGCTCGATCGGCGGCCTGATCGGTTCGATGTTGGCGGGTGGTCTTGGCGCGGTGGTTTTTGGCCTTGATGTTCCCTGGTACCTTGGGGTGGTGTTTGGCCTCTTACTCGGCGCGGTCGGCCAGATCGGCGACCTCTGCGAGTCGCTCCTCAAGCGACAGGCCGGCATCAAGGACAGCGGTACACTGATTCGAGGCCATGGCGGCGTGCTTGATCGCGTTGATGCGCTTATCTTTGCCCTCGTCGCTGGATTTGTCACCGTTCCGCTCATCGAGCGTTGGAGTTAGTCGTCGGTGGCGATCGTTCTCAGACCAGGAACGAGAGGATGCCGGCAATGACGCCGAGCAACAACATCCCAAATGGTGCCACCGGCATCGCCGTCCTTGGCTCCACCGGCTCCGTTGGCTCCCAGGCACTCGACGTCATCGCACACCACCCTGATCGTTTTCGGGTCGTCGCCCTCGCCGCCGGCGCGAACACCGATCTCCTCAATCACCAGATCGCCCAATTCAACCCAGACCTCGTCGCCTGCGAACACGAATCTT
Organism: uncultured Chloroflexia bacterium; assembly: GCA_963724285.1. Classification (GTDB taxonomy): domain Bacteria; phylum Chloroflexota; class Chloroflexia; order Thermomicrobiales; family UBA6265; genus CAVRUD01. Next base: position 248,026 of record CAVRUD010000005.1, read on the forward strand.
CCTGCGCGGAGATCGCCCATCCCAGGGTGATGTTCGGACCTGAAGGTTTGGTTGCCGCCGCAACCCACACCGGAGCGGACATTGTCGTCATCGCGACCTCCGGCCATGCGGCGATTATCCCAACCCATAAGGCCATCTCGGCGGGCAAGACGATCGCGCTTGCCAACAAAGAGGTTGTCGTCTGCGCAGGTCAGCTGATCATGCCCCACGCTGCCACGCACGGCGTGGAAATCCGCCCGGTCGACAGCGAGCACAGCGCGATCTGGCAAAGCCTGGGGCGCTCCGCCACGCCCGAGATTGATCGCTTGATCGTGACCGCCTCTGGCGGCCCGTTTCGCCTTACGCCCGAACGTGAATTGCGCTACGTGACTGTGGCGGATGCCCTGGCGCATCCAACGTGGTCAATGGGTGGCAAGATCACGATCGATTCGGCGACGTTGATGAACAAAGGACTGGAGGTTATCGAGGCTCGCTGGCTGTTCGATATTCCATTCGAGCGCATCGACGTGGTCGTCCACCCGGAAAGCATCATCCACTCACTGGTCGAGTTTGTGGACGGTAGCCAGATTGCGCAATTAAGCCTGCCCGACATGCGCCTGCCGATCCAGTACGCGCTGACATTTCCGGAACACGTCCCCAGCCCTTGCCGCCGCCTGTCCCTTGCAGACATAGGCACGCTCAACTTTGAAAACCCCGACACGGAGCGCTTTCCAGCGCTGAATCTGGCACGGGACGCCGGCCTTGCGGGTCTGACATACCCCACCGTGCTCAGCGCCGCAGACGATGTCGCGGTCGAGGCGTTTCGGGAAGGCAAACTGCGGTTTCCCCAGATTATCGAAACGGTCGAGCGGGCGATGGACGCCCATCGGGCCGAAAATGAGCTCTCATTTGAGTCGATCGCGGCAGCGGATGACTGGGCCCGGCGAGAGGCAGCTATGATGATTGAGTCGGCATCAAGGTCCTAGAGTTCCCGGGCCAAGGTCAGGCTCACCACTTCCGAGGCGCCATGCCGGATCAGCGTCTTCGCGCAGGCGCCCAACGTTGAACCTGTTGTGCAGACATCGTCGATCAGGGCCAGGCGCCGGCCGGTAACGTCGACGCCGGTGATTGAACCGAACGCATCGCTGACGTTCGCTATCCGGTCGACTCCACTGAGTCCAACCTGATGGGGCGTCGCCCTCGTTCGCTCCAGGGCGTAGAGCACCGGTGTTCCAGTCCGGATGTGTATCCTCCGCGCCAACAGGTCGGCCTGATTGAATCCACGTTCTCGCAGTCGCTTGCGGTGGAGCGGGACCGGCACAAGCGCGTCGATCCTTCCCACATCTGGAACGATCGTCGCTAACAGCTCACCGAGGTGGGCCTCACGAGCGCGTTCGTCGCCGTACTTGTACGCAATGATGGCGGAACGGAGCCATCCGCCGTAAGCGCTCACTGACCGGTGCATTGAGAGCTCCGGAGCTAACTCAGGGCAGCGACAGGTCGCCAGCCCGATCGGAATACCGCACCGGTCGCACAGCGGCGGGATAAACCAGACACTCGTCGCAAGACAGTCATCACAAACCCAGTATCCCCGCCGGCGACAGGCAGCGCACCGGGGAGGATAGACCGTGTCGAGCACTCCGATCGCAAAACGCCCAAATCGCGACATGGTCCAAAAGCCTCGCGGGGTATACTCGAATGATGGTTGTCTCCACTCAGGCCAACATTCCATCCACAGACTATGCGGAGTCGCTGTCGCCCCAGGTGCTACTCTACGGCGCCGATCCGACCCCGCGGATTGTTGCGGTCGAGCGAGCGGGCATCGACGCTGTCACGGTGTACTCCCGTGATGACGACGGACGGGTCCACGCTACGCGGGACCGTCTCTGGCCCTGGCTGGTTGCCAGTAGAGCGGAGCCCTGGGCCGCGTTGCGCCGAACCCCCGAGATCGAAACCCTGGCGGGAGATCACCCCTTTCGGTACCTGATCCGGTTCGCGTCGTGGCCGGATTACGTCGATGCCGAGCGGGCAGCAAGAGACGCCAAAGAGGCTTACGTCCGCCTGCGGTCGCCGATCGAGCAGTATCTTCTCATGAGTGGCCGGACGCTGTTCAAGGGGATGGTCTTCGAGGATTTACGCCGCCTCCAGGTCGATATCGAGACAACCGGCCTCGACGCCAATTCACCTGATGCCGAGATCATCGGGATCGCGGTTCGGTCTTCGGACGGACAGGAGTGGTACCTTGGCCGTCTCCCCGGCGAACCCGAGGCGACCCTACTGCTCCAGCTCAACGACCGGATCCAGGAGACCGATCCTGACGTCATCGAAGGCCACAACATCTTCAACTTCGATGTGCCGTTCTTGATCGCACGGGCGGAGCGCCTTGGCGTGTCGCTCCGGTGGGGCCGCGATGGATCACCCCCCGGTTAGGTCAGGGCGTGCAGCGTTTCAAAGTGGCCGCGTTGACGGTCCCGTTCACGCCGTGCTACGTGCACGGCCGCCATGTGGTTGATACCTATCAACAGATCCAGCGATACGACACAGCCGGCCGGCTGGGCAGCTACGCGCTGAAACGCGTCATGCGCGAGCTCGGCCTCGAGCGCAACGTTCGCGAATTCATCGCAGGGGAATTGATTCGCGACGCGTGGATGGATCCCGAGGGACGCGCTCGCATCCGGAAGTACGCGCTGGATGATGTTCGCGATGTGGACGCGCTGTCGCGGCTCTGCTTGCCAACCGAGTTTTATCAAACCCAGCTCGTGCCGCGTCCATTTCAGAACGTCGCGATCGGCGGTCCCGGCGAGAAGATTAATGACATGATGCTGCGGGCGTATCTTCACGCCGGCCACAGCATCCCGAAGGCGCAACAGCCGCGCGATTATCCGGGCGGCCACGCCGAACTGCTCCGGATCGGCGACTTCCGGCCGGTGGTCAAATGCGACGTCGAAAGCCTGTATCCGTCGCTCATGCTGGCCGAACGTATCACGTCGAAAAGCGATGTCCTCAACGCCTCCCTGCCGATGCTCGCGGACCTCACGAATCGTCGCCTTCACGCAAAGGCCCAGAGCAGGCGCACGACGGGTAACGAACAGGCGATGTGGGAGGGCCTGCAAAGTAGCTTCAAGGTATTGATCAACTCGTTCTATGGATATCTTGGGTACGGCGCAGGCTTTCTCAATGACTACGACGCAGCCGAACGGGTAACGCTGGCAGGCCAGGACATCATCAAGAAGGTCGTGGATCGCTTGCAGGACACGGGAGCCATCCCCATCGAGGTGGATACGGACGGGGTGTATTTCGTGCCTCCGAGCGAGATTCAGACCGAGGCGAATGAAGTCGCCTACGTGCAGGATATAGGGTCGGCACTCCCGGCGGGAATCAGGCTGGCCCATGACGGCAGCTATGCCGGCATGTTGTCGCTCAAGCTCAAGAATTATGCGTTGCTGGACCATGATGGCCGGATGATTCTGAAGGGAAGCTCGCTCCGTAGCCGGCGGATGGAGCGCTGCTTCCGCGAATTCCTCTCGACGGCGGCGCAGACGTTCCTGAGCGGAGACCGAGACGCCGTCCGTAACCTCTATTTCGACCTGGGCGAACGGATCCGCAACCGGGCACTGCCCATCGATTCGTTCATCCAGTGGGGGATGCTGACAGAGCAGACACTCCGCGCCCAGCCGCGATTCAGGCGGCTCGAGGCGCGGCTGGCCTATGACACGAAGACGGGTGACCGCATCGCCTACTACGAGCGGGAGGACGGTGAACTCGCGATTTCGTCCGAGTACGGGAACGACGAGAGCGTTCCATACTTGCTCAAGCGATTGCGCGATGTCGCCGAGCGGTTCCGTCCGCTCTTCCAATCGGATTCGGAGTTCGACGCGTTCTTCCCGCAACTCTCGACACGCACAGATATGGAGGCGGCGCGAGCTCAGGAGGCGGTAGCCCAACTCGGCCTGTTTGGATAATTCGATTCACTTGACGTCAGATTGAGAACGCAACGAGGCCATCCGATCAATCGGATGGCCCCGTTGGCGATTGGTAGCGGGGGGGGGATTCGAACCCCCGACCTTTGGGTTATGAGCCCAACGAGCTGCCGCTGCTCCACCCCGCGGCGGACGGGCGGTGCCGTCCTGGTTCCTGGTGCTCGGGTCTCGGTGCCCCGGTCCCCCGGCGGTGTCCCGGGGGCCGGGGGCGCCCGCGGCGGCCTCGCCTCCCGTGGGGTCGCCCCCACAGTACTCTCCGGCGCTGCGCTGGGTCACGACCGGGTTCGGGATGGGACCGGGTGGGGCCAGCGCGCTCTCGGCCACGGGCGCCCCCGGCCCCCCGACACTGGGGGGCCGGCGGCGCGGCGCTCTCGCGTCGTCTTGGTGCGGTGCCGGGAACGGCCGGCGGAGGGGCGGTCCCCCCCCGGCCGCGCGCCCGCCCCGGGTCTCGTCCCCGGCGGCCTCGGCGGCTCGGCGGCGGCGGCGTGTGTGTGTGTGTGGCGGTCGGTGGCTGGGTCTCGGTGGGCGTCGCGGCGCGGTCCCGGTTGTTCGGGGTGACCGCCCTCGGCCATCAGCACGGCTCGGCTCCGGTCGGTTGCCCGCCGTCCACCCGCCGCCCGTCAACCCGGTGGTCTCCCGGGGGCCTTACCTCCATAGAGTGGGGAGACTCGTCTTGGGGAGGGGTTCCCGCTTAGATGCTTTCAGCGGTTAGCCCGTCCGGACGTGGCTACCCAGCGGCGCCCCGCGCGGGACGACTGGCCCACCAGCGGTCCGTCCATCCCGGTCCTCTCGTACTAGGGACGGCCCCCCGCAATCTCCCAACGCCCGCGGCGGATAGAGACCGAACTGTCTCACGACGTTCTGAACCCAGCTCGCGTACCGCTTTAATGGGCGAACAGCCCAACCCTTGGGACCTTCTCCAGCCCCAGGATGCGACGAGCCGACATCGAGGTGCCAAACCCTGCCGTCGATGTGGACTCTTGGGCAGGATCAGCCTGTTATCCCCGGGGTAGCTTTTATCCGTTAAGCCACGGCCCTTCCACCCGGGACCGTGGGATCACTAGGCCCGACTTTCGTCCCTGCTCGGGCTGTCCCCCTCGCAGTCAAGCTCCCTTCGTGCCCTTGCGCGCTCCGGCCGATTGCCTTCCGGCCTGAGGGAACCGTTGGGCGCCTCCGTTACTTTTTGGGAGGCGACCGCCCCAGTCAAACTCCCCACCAGCCGCGGTCCCCCGTGGGGTCAGCCCACCAGGGTGAGGACACAGACGCTGCCAGAGTGGTATCTCACCGTCGCCTCCGCCGGGGCTGACGCCCCAACTTCGCCGGCTCCCACCTATCCTGCACAAGCCGCGTCCGCGCCCAGCGACAAGCTGGAGTAAAGCTCCACGGGGTCTTTTTGTCCTGCCGCGGGTCGCCGGTATCTTCACCGGCCCTGCAATTTCGCCGGGTCCCCCGCCGAGACAGCGCCCAGATCGTTATACCTTTCGTGCGGGTCGGAACTTACCCGACAAGGAATTTCGCTACCTTAGGACCGTTATAGTTACGGCCGCCGTTTACCGGGGCTTCGGCTCGAGGCTCGCACCCCTCCCCTTAACCTTCCGGCACTGGGCAGGTCTCAGCCCCTATGCGTCCGCGCTCAATCGCGTTGGCAGGGACCGTGTTTTTGGTAAACAGTCGCCTGGGCCTGCTCTCTGCGACCCCCTCGCGCTCCGGGGGCGAGCCCCTTCACGCTACACGGGGTGCCCCTTCTCCCGAAGTTACGGGGCCAATTTGCCGAGTTCCTTGGCGGGGGTTCTCCCGTCCACCTCGGTATGCTTACCAGCCCACCTGTGTCGGTTTGCGGTACGGTCGCCGCCAGATTCGCTAGAGGTTTTCTCGGCGGTCCGGGTTCGGCCCGTTCGGTTCGGCGCGGACGCCTCCCTCCCCGTCACCCCTCAGGTCAACGCCCCGGCGGATTTACCTACCGGGACTCCCTACGGGCTTGGAGGGCCACGTCGCGGCCCCCGGGCGTCCCCCCCGCGTCGCTCCGTCGCTCGAACACCTGGCGGCGGGGCGGGAATCTGAACCCGTTGTCCATCGCCTGCGCCTTCCGGCCTCGGCTTAGGCCCGCCTCACCCGCAGCGGATCAGCCTGGCTGCGGAACCCTCGGGCATCCGGTGGGGGGGATTCGCACCCCCCTCGCGCTACTCATGCCGACATTCGCACTCCCAGCCACTCCAGGTCGGCTCCCGCCTCCGCTTCACTGCTGACTGGGACGCTCCCCTACCACGCCCCAAAGGTGCATCCGCGGCTTCGGTGCCGGACTTGAGCCCCGGTGGATTGTCGGCGCCGCGGCACGTTCGACCAGTGAGCTATTACGCACTCTTTCAAGGGTGGCTGCTTCTAAGCCAACCTCCTGGTTGTCTCCGCGCCGCGACTACCTTGCCCACTTAGTCCGGACTTCGGGACCTTAGCCGGCGGTCTGGGCTGTTTCCCTCTCGACCATGGAACTTAGCTCCCACGGTCTCACTCCCGGCGCACCCCCCGGCATTCGGCGTTTGGTTCGGGTCGGTAAGCGGGAAGCCCCCTCGCCGATCCAGCGCGCTACCTCCGGGGCGGCCTCCCGCCAGGGCTGCACCTAAATGCATTTCGGGGAGAACCAGCTATCTCCGGGTTCGCTTGGCATTTCACCCCTACCCACAGGTCATCCCGACACTTTGCAACGTGTCCGGGTTCGGCCCTCCACGGGCGTGTTCCGCCCGCTTCAGCCTGCCCATGGGTGGCTCACCCGGTTTCGGGTCGACGCCGCGCGACTCCTGGGGTTGCCCCCGGCGCCCTTTCGGACTCGCGTTCGCTCCGGCTCCGCCTGTTGCCCGGCTTAGCCTCGCCACGCGGCGTCACTCGTCGGCTCATTCTAAAAAAGGCACGCCGTCACCGGGGCATAATGCCCGGCTCCGACCGGCCGTGGGCGCACGGTTTCAGGATCTCTTTCACTCCCCTCGCCGGGGTGCTTTTCACCGTTCCCTCACGGTACTGGTTCGCTATCGGTCGCCGCGGGTATTTAGCCTTGGGCGGTGGTCCGCCCCGCTTCCCGCCGGATTCCGCGTGTCCGGCGGTACTCACGCAGGAACGCCACCCCACGCGCCCAGCCGTCGCCTACGGGACTCTCACCCCCTCCGGTGGCCCGTTCCAGCGGCCTTCGGCTGACTGGGTCGTTGGGGCGAGGGGCCTGCCGGCCCCTCCGCGCCCCCCGTCCTACCCCCCAACGGCACCGGCGGCAGCCTCTGCCGCCGTTGGGGTTTGGGCTCCTCCCCGTTCGCTCGCCGCTACTAAGGGAATCCTCTCGCTTCCTCCGGGTACTGAGATGTTTCAGTTCCCCGGGTGCCCCCCCTCCGAAGAGGGTGCCGGGGTATCACCCCCGGCGGGTTGCCCCATTCGGGTACCCCCGGATCGCCGGCCGCCAGCGCCTCCCCGGGGCGTTTCGTCGCGTGGCCACGCCCTTCTTCGGCCCGCGGCGCCTAGGCATCCACCGTGCGCCCGTCTCTGCGGTCATCCCCCACCCGGCCGAAGCCAGACGGGACCGCGCGTCGTGCCCACGTCTCCCTGCCACCAACACACTACACACACGTGCTGCTGCCGCACGCGCCGCCCCACGCACCGCGGTTGCCCGCGACGCGCTGGCCGCCGGGGTCTCCTCCGGCGCGGTGCGCGCGGCCGGGGGGCGTCTCCCCCCGGCCGCTCCCGCGGGGGTCGGCCTCCGCGCGGCTGGTTGTCAAGGTGCCTATCGATGCTGCGTCGGGCCGCCGCCCGGCACCCGGCCCGGAGACCGGTGGAGCCACGGGGGCTCGAACCCCGAACCTCCGCCGTGCAAGGGCGGCGCTCTCCCGGTTGAGCTACGGCCCCCTGGCGTCGGCTGGCGGCGCCGGCCCCGCCCCGGGTTGCCCCGGGGCCGGGTGGGCGCGCCTGGACTCGAACCAGGGGCCTCGGCCTTATCAGGGCCGCGCTCTGACCGCCTGAGCTACGCGCCCGCTCGCGGGCTCACGGCTCGCGCACGCGACGGATCCCCCATCCCCCCGGTCGCCGAAGCGACCGGTGGCCGAGGGCCGGCACCCGGGCCGAAGACGGAGCGCGCGGGACCTGGGCGGTCCCCGCCGGATGGGACGTGACGCGGAACCGGCCGCCGCCGGCTCCCGGTGGGGGGGTGTCCCCCCCGGGGGGGCGCGTCCGCCCCCGAACCGGGCCGCTCGGTGCGACCCCGCGGCGGCCCCGCCGCCCGCTCGACCCCCGGCGGGGGAGCGGGCTGGCCCGTGCCCGCACGGACCGGGTGGGCCGCCGGGTCGGCCCTTGCGCGGGCCGGCTTGACCTGGGATCGCCGCGTGGTGACCCACCCGGACGCATCCCTAGAAAGGAGGTGATCCAGCCGCAGCTTCCGCTACGGCTACCTTGTTACGACTTCGTCCCAATCACCCGCCCCACCCTCGACCGCTGCCTCCCGCAACGGTTGGCCCACGGACTTCAGGCGTTGCCGGCTCTCGTGACGTGACGGGCGGTGTGTACAAGGCCCGGGAACACATTCACCGCGGTAGTGCTGACCCACGGTTACTAGCGACTCCGGCTTCACGGGGGCGGGTTGCAGCCCCCGATCCGAACTGAGGCCGGGTTTGGGGATTGGCTCCGCCTCGCGGCGTGGCCGCCCGTTGTCCCGGCCATTGTAGCGTGCGTGTCGCCCCGGACGTAAGGGCCATGCGGACTTGACGTCGTCCCCGCCTTCCTCCGGCGCGAGCGGCGGTCCGGCCAGAGATAGGTCTAACTGGCCGCAGGGGTTGCGCTCGTTGCGGGACTAACCCAACACCTCACGGCACGAGCTGACGACAGCCATGCAGCACCTGTGCCCCACCCTCGAAGGTCACACGTTTCGGCGCTTGCAGGGGCATGTCAAGCCCGGGTAAGGTTCTGCGCGTTGCGTCGGATTAAACCGCACGCTCCGCCGCTTGTGCGGGCCCCCGTCAATTCCTTTGAGTTTTAGCCTTGCGGCCGTACTCCCCAGGCGGCAGACTTCCCGCGTTGGCTCCGGCACCGCGGGGGTCAAGGCCCGCCACGCCCAGTCTGCATCGTTTACTGCGCGGACTACCGGGGTATCTAATCCCGTTCGCTCCCCACGCCTTCGCGCCTCAGCGTCAGGGTCGGCCCAGCCGGCCGCCTTCGCCACGGGTGTTCCCCCTGATCTCTACGCATTTCACCACTACACCAGGGATTCCACCGGCCTCTACCGCCCTCAAGTCCCGCCGTCCCGGAGACCCCCCCCGGTTGAGCCGGGGGCTTTCACGCCGGGCGCGCGGGACCGCCTGCGCGCGCTTTACGCCCAGTAACTCCGGACAACGCTCGCACCCTACGTATTACCGCGGCTGCTGGCACGTAGTTAGCCGGGGCTTCTTCCTCGGGTACCGTCTCGATCTTCCCCGGGAAAAGGGGTTTACACCCCGAAAGGCGTCTTCCCCCACGCGGCGTCGCTCCGTCAGGCTTGCGCCCATTGCGGAAGATCCCTTGCTGCTGCCTCCCGTAGGAGTGGGGGCCGTGTCTCAGTCCCCCTGTGGCTGACCGTCCTCTCAGACCAGCTACGGATCATCGCCACGGTGGGCCGTTACCCCACCGACTAGCTAATCCGCCGCAGGCCCCTCCCGGTGGCTCGAGCCTTTCCTCACCGCGCCCACTGCGCGGCGAGCGTACGCGGAATTACCGCCCGTTTCCCGGCGCTACCCCCGCCCGGGGCAGGTCGCCCACGCGTTCCTCACCCGTCCGCCACTAACCGCACCGAAGCACGGCCCGTCCGACTTGCATGCATTAGGCGCGCCGCCAGCGTTGATCCTGAGCCAGGATCGAACTCTCCACCAAGACATCACCGAAATGGGGACGTTAAGTGCCGCGTGTGTACGTCCACACCC
>CAVRUD010000006.1:0-35993 GCA_963724285.1 uncultured Chloroflexia bacterium
CACCCGATCGCCGTGACCTTCGCCATCGTCCGTGACCGATATGTGTACCCGTCGATGCCGCCCGGGACCTAATTGCCGGCGTCCGCATGGATCTTCTCCACCAGCCCTACTCGAGTTGGGAGAACCTGGCGGTGTACTGCTACAAGGTCGCCGGCACGGTCGGTTTGATGGCCGCTCCCCTCCTCGGTTGCACCGACGAATCGGCGCTGCCGAACGCGATCGACCTCGGCATCGCGATGCAGCTCACCAACATCCTCCGCGATGTCGCCGAGGATGCGGAATTAAACCGGCGGTACCTCCGCTCGACGACCTCTCCGCGTTCGGCTGCGACCCCGAAGCGATCCTCTCCGGTCGTCCCAACGGCCGGTTCCAGGAGTTGATCGCCTTCGAAATCGCCCGCGCCCGGAACTACTACGCGTCGGCCCGCCTCGGCGTCCCCGCCCTGAGCGCCTCCGGCCGCTTCACTGCCCTGGCCAGCGCCCGCCTCTACGGCGGCATCCTCGATCGGATCGAGGATCAGGGCTACGACGTCTTTGCCGGCCGCGCCCACCTCTCCACCCGCCGCAAGCTCCGCGCGTTGCCAAACGTGACCGCGGACTTCTTCGGCCTCTACGTGCCCCTTTTGGTTCGCCTGAGAGGCTAGCGACCCCTGCAACGGTCCTCTATCTAGGCAGGAGCACTCGAGAGCGTCTGTACCCGAGCCTCGATCTCCCGAACGAGGGCGCTGCGATCCTGGTTCCGCGCCAACATGAGCGGTTCCCCGAATCTGACGGCGACGCGCCATCGACTCTCCCGGAGATCGAGCGGCTCGTAGGCAAACCCGACCGGGACGATTGGCACCCTGGTTCTCCCATCGCGTTGCGCCTGGGCGACGAAGTGGACGAAGCCCGCTTGGAACGGCAGGAACTGGTCGCGGTCAGGCTTGCGCGTCTCATGCGGGTCGATCGTCGGGTAGCCCTCGGGGAAGACGATCACGAGTTCCCCGGTCCGGAGGAGGGAGACGGTCTCCTCGGTCGCCTGGCGGAGGTATCGGCGGGCGTCGTTGGCGCCCACCTGACCGGAGCCTGCCCGGGCTCCATCCGTCCGCAAGACCATGGGGAAGCCGGCCGCCCGGCAGAGCGCCGCCATGGCACGGCGACCCGGTCCGTGTGCCCAGTCGAGCCCCACCACGATGTGGATCGGACGCGAGAACGTGGCCGCGAAGATGGCGCCATCCCAAAAATGGTGGAAGTGCCGCGCGGCTAACATCACCGCTCCGGTCTCCGGCACGTTCTCCAGCCCTTCGATCCGGAGCTCCAGGCGGCGGTTGACATGCCAGCGGAGGAACCGGTGGGGTGGTTCCCAGAGAAAGCGTGGGGGCGTCCCGGCGACATGGCCCATCTCAGCGCAACGGCTCCGGACGGAGGGTGGGGGGCTCCTCGCCCCGGACCGCACGCGTTCGATCCGAGCCAGATGGGCCGCGCGGCAGGACCAAAAGGGCGGGGATCAGGCCGAGGACGGCCGAGAGCACGATCGGCACGTAGAGATCGACGCTGGCGCTCAGTGCCATCGCGAAGATCGTGTTGGCGACGTAGATCGCGAGCGGAATCAAGACGTCCGTCCGGCCCAGATCGACATCCGAGCCCCAGAGACCGCGGCTCAATGCCATGAAGAGGAACCCGGTGGCCGCCCAGCCGGCATAGTTCTGGATCGGCATGCCGTAGTACGGTCCCGTCTCGCTCCATTCCCAGAAGCGCACGGCCAGGTCTTCGTGCGCCATCGCGGGGTCGAGGACGAGGTCCCAGACGATCAGCAGCCAGACGCCGAGGCCCAGAGTGAGCGGCACCGCCGGCTGCCACGCTCGGTTTGCGACGATCGCTCGGGCCAGCAAGTACGACGCCAGGCCCATATAGAACCAGGAGAGCGGAATGGTGAACGGAACGTGGTCGAGGACCTTGTAGCCGAGGAAGCTGGTGTACGCGTAGTTGCCGAACGGCCACCCTGTTCCCGTTCCGATCAGCTCGGAGCAGAGCGACAGGCCGTAGGAGAGGACAAAGAAGATGCCGGTCCGCGCCCACCCCAATGCCTTGACGCCGAAGACGAACATCGCCAGCGCGCCGAGGATGATGTGCAGCGACCCCGCGTACTCCATCCCAAACTCGTACGTTTCCCGGCCCAGCTCACTGTCCGCCCACAACTCCGGGTTCGGCAGGGCGATGAGGAGCCCACCGAGGCCAAACCCCAGTGCGATCAGGTGAGCGAGCAGAAGGAGCCGCGCTGTCTTCATTGGGATACCCCGGACAATTGGTCCCGTACGGTGTCTTGTTCCTGGACGGGCACTCAGGTCGACGATCGACTATCCGCGCTCGATCATGCGGCCCCGCCAGCGATGGGTCCGGCGCGACGCACTCACCAGGAGCGCGAGCGCGAGCGGGACGTCAGCGACCGGCGAGAGCCAATAGGTCCATGGACGTCGATCGTAGGCTCGGGCCATCCCGGTCAGTATGCCCAACCGCATCGCCGCGAGCATCGCGTTGAGCGCCCAGGCAACTCGATCAGCCGGACCGGCGGCGTTTCGCCTGGATCTCCAGCGCAGGATGAGCGCCAAGGGCAGGGGAAGCGCCTGAACGACCGCCACTTCGATGAGGCCGAGCGGGCCAGACAGGCCCCACGAACGGTCGCGCAACGGGAGAGATCGGGTCCAGTTCCGCCAGGCATCTCGCCAACCGGAGTACATCGCGACCGAAACCAGGCCGTCGGTCTCGTAGAACCCGACGCGTTCCCCGGCCGCGACCAGACGCCGGGCCAGCGTAACATCCTCACAGACCGAAGCCCGCACGGTCGCGAAGCCGCCGCTACGCTCCAGCGCCTCCCGCCGCACAAGGAAGCACTGCCCGTTCGCCTGGGCCTCCGCCACCCGGGTGGCAACATGCCCCGGGATGCCGAACCGGTAGACGAGCGTCGCCAGCATCGCCGGATGCACGATGCCCTCGGCCGCCCCCGAGAGTGTCTGCGTCGTCGCGGCACTCAGCGCCCCGACCCCTTCCGTCCGTGCGTGGGCAATGAGGGCGGAAATGAGCGCCGGGGCAGGGCGAACATCGGCGTCGACGGTCAGCACCCAGGGACTGGCGGCGTCGGCAGCTTGGAGTCCGGCATGGAGGCCCCAGGCCTTCCCATTCCACGCCGGCGGGATCGGACTCGCGTCGATCAACCGCACCCGCGCGTCCCGCACCGCCCACTCCGCGACCAAGGCCCGCGTCCCGTCCGTCGAGCCGCCATCGACGACCAGAATCTCTCGGGCCGCGGCTCCGGCGGCGCTCAACCCGGCCAGGCACGGACCGAGCCGCTCTGCCTCGTCCAAGACGGGGACGATGACGGTGCAGCTCTCGGACTCCTCGCCCGGTACCGCGTCGGCGCGGATCTTGCGTCCCGAGGCGGTCCGGATGAGCCGCAGCGATACCCTCAGTCCCAGCACTCCCTGGAGGATGAGCAGCAATCCGAACAGCTGGCGCCGCCACGACACCCTATTGATCTCCCTGCCCCAATCCGTCCGCACGTCGACGAGCCGTGGGCCCGACGTTCACGGGCAACTGTCGCACGGGGACGGACCAGTGGCGATGCCCCCGCTACACGAGGCTCGTCATCTCGCCCACTGGCTTGCATGCTTCCCCTCAGTTGCCTCAGTCCTCACGCTAAACACAGAAGGTTCCACGATGTCCAAACGCATAGTTGTTATCGGCAGCGGCTTCGGCGGGCTCGCCGCCGCGGTCCGGCTCGCCGCCCGGGGCCATGACGTCACCCTGGTCGAAAAGCGTGACCAACCCGGCGGCCGGGCCTATGTCTATCGCCAGGACGGGTTCACCTTCGACGGTGGCCCGACCGTGATCACGGCTCCGTGGCTCATCACTGAGCTCTTCGAATTGGCCGGGCGCCGGGCAGCGGACTACGTCACCCTCCTGCTGATCGATCCCTTCTATCGCATCTTCTTCCCGGACGGCGATCACTTCGACTACAGCGGTGACCAAGAGAGAATGGCCGCCGAGATCGCCCGGATCAGCCCATACGCGTCAGACCTCGACGGCTACCGGAAATTCCTCCGCCGGACCGAGGCAGTCTTCGACAAGGGCTTCACGGATTTGGCCGCCGTTCCTTTCCTCCGCCCGTGGGACATGGTGAAGGTCGCGCCCGACCTTATCCGCCTGCAGAGCTTCCGGACGGTCTACGGGGTGGTTGCGAAACACGTGCGGGACGAGCGCCTGCGCCAGGTCTTGTCGTTCCACCCGCTCCTCGTCGGCGGAAACCCCTTCCAGACGACCAGCATCTACACCCTGATCCACCATCTCGAACGGGAGTGGGGGGTCTGGTTTGCCTTGGGCGGAACGGGCGCCGTCGTCGACGCCCTGGTCCGGCTGTTTGGGGAGCTGGGCGGCAAGCTCTTGCTGGACAGCGAGGTCGGCGAGATCCTGGTCGCGGGTAGGAGAGCGACCGGCGTTCGCCTCCAAAGCGGACAGGACATTCCGGCCGATGACGTCGTGTGCAACGCTGAAGTGGCCGGGGCCTACGAGCGCCTCCTGCCGGCCAGCGTCCGCAGGAAATACACGGACCGCCGCCTGGCACGGACGCGCTACTCGATGTCGCTGGTCGTCATCTATTTTGGAACCGATCGCCAGTACCGGGGAACCGATGGGCCGGCGCTCGCCCACCACAACATTGTGCTCGGACCACGGTATCGCGAACTTCTCGCCGACATTTTCACGAGGAAGAGCCTGGCCGACGATTTCTCGCTCTATCTACATATGCCGACGCTCACCGATCCGGATCTCGCCCCTCCGGGCTGCGAGGCCTTCTACGTCCTCTCGCCCGTGCCCCACCTCGGGAGCGGCACCGAATGGGAGGTGGCCGCCAGGCCGTATCGTGACCGGATCATGCGCTTCCTCGAGGACCGCTACCTGCCGAATCTCTCCCAGCACATCGTCACGGAGCGCATGATCGACCCGCGCCACTTCCGCGACACGCTCAATTCCTACCTTGGCTCTGCCTTCTCTGTCGAGCCGATCCTCACCCAGTCGGCTTGGTTCCGCCCGCACAACCGCTCGGAAGACGTGCCAAATCTTTACTTCGTTGGGGCCGGGACCCATCCCGGCGCTGGGCTGCCCGGAGTCCTCTCGTCCGCCAAGATCGCGGACGATCTCATTGCATCTGCCAAGTGACCTCATGCATCGCGGCGCCTACGTCTGAACTCGTCTATAATTGAATATCTATTCGGGCATGGCGCGGATTCTGCCCACGGACTCACGAGGACCCAACATGCAGGTAGAAATCTGGTCGGATGTTTTTTGCCCCTTCTGCTACATCGGCAAGCGCAATTTCGAGCGTGCCCTGGAGCAGTTTCCGCACCGCGATCAGGTGACGATCACCTGGAAGAGCTTCCAACTTCAGCCCGATGCCCCGCTCGAAACCGACCAGAGCAGCAACGAGAGGCTGGCGGAGAAATACGGCGTCAGCATCGAGCAGGCCCGCCAGATGCAGGCGAGTGTCTCGCAGCGCGCCGCCGAGGTCGGCCTTGCGTACGACCTGCACAACACCCAGGTCACCAACTCCTTCAACGCCCATCGTCTCACCCATCTGGCCAAGGAGCACGGCCTCCAGGACGCCGCCGAAGAGCGCATCTTCAAGGCGTACTTCACCGAGGGCAAGCACGTCGGCCGGCGTGAGTCCCTGCTGGAGCTTGGCAGGGAGATCGGCCTGCCCGAGTTCGAGATCACCGAGGTCCTCGACACCGATCGGTTCGCCGCCGATGTCGTCGCTGATTGCCAGGAGGGCGTCGCGCTTGGCTTGCAGGGCGTCCCCTTCTTCGTCTTCGAGCGGCGCTACGCGGTCGCGGGAGCCCAGCCACCGGAGGTCTTCGGCGAGGTCCTGGAGCGTGTCTGGAACGAGTCGAAGCCTGTCCAACTCATCGCGGCGGCCGCGCCCGCTGACGGCTGCGACGACGGCTCGTGCGCCGTTCCTGGCCTGGGAAACCCGTCCGCGTAACCGAACAGCGACGTTCCAATTGTAGGGGCGGACCTGTCTACCCAGCGTGTCCGCCCGGTTGCCGACCGCGCGGTTCCGCGGTGGGAACGGCGTTTCCCATACAGTGACGTCGTGGTCTGTCATCGGGCGGACACGCTGGGTAGACAGGTCCGCCCCTACGACGGTCGCCCCGCGGCAAAATCATTCCACGCGCATGGGATGCGGTGTGCTCGCCGCTTATTTGACCTCAAACCGCCGGCCCGGCCACCCCGTCGCGCCATCCGGAAGTGGGTCCCGCTCATCCTCGGGCGCAAGCGTGCCTTCGCCGTCGGTGGCGCGGATCTTCATCCGATAGTCGCCGGAGACCGCCTCGAACGGGAAGGCCCAGCGGACCCAGGTGAAGGGCGGGTTGATCGACGGTTCCAGGATCGCGTCCGCCCAGGTTTCGCCGTCATCCAGGCTGACCTCGACCCTGGAGACCCCGCGATCACCGGCGGAAGCCATGCCGGCCGCAACCGCGGGGCCAGGTTCGAGATCGTCGCCGTCGGGGTAATCGATCCGGCCCCAGATCTGGTACAGGGCTGGATCGCTCCAGCCGCGGGTTTGCCAGTAACCCTGGAAGTCCTCATCGACAAGATCGATCCGCTCGACCCACTTGACGTTCTTCATCCCGTAGATCCCGGGGATGATCAGCCGGGCGGGGGCGCCGTGATCGTCGGTGAGAGGCGCGCCGTTCATGCCCACCACCACCATCGTGTCCGGATCGAAGGCCCGCTCCAGGGGAATAGAGTCTTCGTAGTCGTCGGCGCAGTGGAACTTGAGATCGACAACGCCGGGCTGGACGCCCGCCGTCGCCAGCAACTGGACCAGGGGAATCCCCTGCCATTCGGCGGTGCCGACGAGGTCGCCGTTCAGGGTGTTGGAGATGCAGCCGAGGGTGGTGATCTTCTTCGTCGTCGCCAGGGCGTTGAGTTGATCGAGCGTGAACGTCTGCTCGCGATCGACCATACCCCCGATGGTCAGCGACCAGCCGGACCGATCCACCACCGGGTCAACGATGTTCTTGGAGACGTGATAGAAGTCGGCGACCGACGTGATGACCGGGGAGAGACGTTCGTTCGTGTCCAGATCGGCAAAGATGGCCGCGGCGTCCGGAGGTGGCGCGGCGGACGCTTCCGGCGTGCTCCCTGCCTGCGCGGCCACCGCGGCGCTGGACGGATCACCGCCGCGGGCGCTGGCGGCGATCTGCTCCGCCGCCGCATCGCTCGCCACTTCGTCCACCCCCGAGCCGCCCCGGCCGACAATCCTCCACGCCAGCACGCCGACGGTCCCGGTCAGGACGAGCGTCAGGATGCCGCCCAGGCCCTTGCCGACGACGAAGCGCCGGGATATGCCGCCAGCCCCAACCTCGTCCCGGCGCTCGGCCAGCAGACCGGAGAAGACCGCCCACGCGACCGCATACAGGGCGAAGGTCAGGATGAGTTGGGTCTGGATCGCTCCGGTGCGGCTGCTATCGACCGCGAAGACGCCGTAGTACGCAATCGGCAGAATGACCAAGTTGATCACCAGATAGAACGCCAAGGCCACGATCCCGCCGGCGACCAACCGGCGGCCAAATCCCGCACCCCGGCTAAGACGCCCTGCCCAGCCGCCGCCGGCCGCCCCGACCGCGACGATGCCGACCAGCACCGCCACGAACAGGCTCTTTTTCGCCAGGCTGCCGTAGTTCTCGGTCGCGGCGCCGAAGAACTCGAGCGGCGTCAGGCGGGCAATCGCGGCGACGATGAACTCCGGAAAGGCGGGCACGTTGCCGCCGTTCAACCGCCAGAGCAACTGAACCGCCAGCATCGCCAGCGCGGCCAGAAGACCGGCCTCGACGGCGGCCGCCTGGAACCGGCTTGCCGCTCGAGTCCCGACGGGCTGGGCGGGCTCGCGTCGCCTCCCCGGCAGGGAGGCGGGCCCCGTCTCACGCACGCCCGCGAACGCATCCGTCATGTCAGCCATCCGCTTACCTCTTTCCCCTGCGCCCGGTACCGCGCCATTCACGCCCATGTCCATCGCATGCGATCAAGGGAATGACGCCAGGGTTAACCGGTGCCTATGTCAGATTACGTCAGTCTTACCTGTTGTGGATCATCCAGCGATGCATTGGCGACCGAGTGGCGGCTCGTTCCCCGGCGAACGGGTGGTATAGGCCGTGCAGCTACAATCGATGGAGGCAGGTGAATGACCGTCGGGAAGGACCTGGCCCCAGGACGATGCGTATGCCGGGGATGAGAGCCAACGATCAAGAACCGGATGCGCACGATCCTCATGCTCCCTCCCGGGAACAACAGATCGCGGCACTGCTCGACGAGTTGCGCCACGATGGGATCCGCGATGAGCGGGTGCTGGAGGCGATCGCGGCCGTTCCGCGCGAGCGGTTCGTGCCGGACCAACTGCGCACATTTGCCTGGGCAAACGTCGCCCTGCCGATCGGCGCCGGCCAGACGATCTCCCAGCCCTATATCGTCGCCGCAATGACCTCGGCGCTGCGGTTGCGGCCCGATGACCGGGTCCTGGAGATCGGCACCGGCTCCGGCTATCAGGCGGCGATTTTGGCCTCCCTCGCGGCCGAAGTCTGCTCGATCGAGCGCCACGCCGAGCTTGCCGAGTTTGCCCGGGAAACCCTTCGCGACCTCGGTATCGAGAACGTCGCGATTCTGGTCGGCGATGGGACCCGCGGCTGGCCGGGTGCGCCCCTGTTCGACCGGATGATCGTCACTGCCGCCGGCCCCGACCTCCCGGCTCCTCTGCTTGCCCAGCTCAACCCGGACGGCGGCCGCCTCGTCGTGCCCGTCGGACCACACGATGGCGACCAACGGCTCCTCCTGGTGACCAGCGACGGCGGCACCCTGCGCCGCCACGACCTCGGCCCGGTCCGGTTCGTCCCCCTGATTGGCCAGGAGGGCTGGCAGCCGGCAGAGCGCGAATGACCACATTCAGAGGCGACATAACGGCGAGTCGGAGCGCTGAGAAAGCGAAACTGCTGCGCGAAATCCCTGCCGGCATCGGTCAGGCCGGTTGACGGAGGTTGCGGAGTTGATCGGGGGCTTGCGGGAGCGATCGATGGCCCGAGAGGCGCCGTCTCCGCTGCCGCCCGGGCCGACCTTGGGCCGTGAGCCCCGGGCGGCAGCGGATCGGCGCGTACCCGTTCCCGCCGCGTCAGCCCCTACACCTTCCACTCCGCACGCTCTACCTCGAACCATTCCAGCTGATGGCCGTAAGCCAGCCTCTGCCCTAGGTGGCGCATTCCCGCCTTGAGAAGGACCTTGTGGGAGGCGACGTTCTCCGGGTAGGCGACACCGACGAGCTTGTCCAGCCCCAGCGTGTTGAAGCCGTAAGCGATGGTGCCGTTGGCCACCTCGGTCGCGTATCCCTTTCCCCAGGCGTCGCGGCGCAGGGTATAGGCAATCTCGACGTCCGGTCCGTCTTCCAGCGTCATCAGCCCCGCCCCGCCGATGACGTCGCCGTTTTCCTTTAACTCCATCGCCCAGATGCCGTAGCCCGGGTTGTCGGCGTAGCGGGCGATCATGGCCGGCATCCGCTCTCGCCGGTATTCCAGCGACGGATCGGGCTCGCCAGTGGAACCCAGATAGCGGGTGACCTCGGGATCACCGTAGATCGCGAACGCCGCCTCGGCGTCGTCGGTCGTCCACTCCCGCAGAATCAATCGCTCCGTCTCAAAGACCGCCCCCATGCTCCCTCCCAATTCCCTGATGCCCATTCTTGGTAGCGCGGGATCGCGCCACGTCCTCCTGTCTGGATCAATCCTTGCACTATCGGCCTGGTTGGACTCGAACGCCGCCCGGACTCAAGCGCGCCGCGCGGCACCACGATGGAGAACCAGATGAAGCCCAAGACGGAAACCGAGCAGCGACTCGACCGCATCGAACACCCAACCGCTCCTCCGACGGCGGCCGAGACCGACAGCGGCTCGAACGTCACCCCCGACGATGCAGTCGATCCCAACGCGGGCGCATCCCTGTTCGGCGTCTTCTACCCCAAGCACTATATCGTCACCGTCTTCGCCGAGAAATCGGCGGCGGAATCGGCGGCTGCCGCGCTCCGGGAGGCAGGCTTCGGCGAGGACGCGGTCAAGACCTGGGACGGCTCTGAGGTGGCCGCCAACCACGACACGTATGTCGCTGAGCGGGGCGTCCTCCAGAAGATCGGCTCGCTCTTCCCCTCGGAGGAGCACGACGTGCTCAACGACTACATCGAGCAGGCCCGCGCCGGCGGCACCTTCTTGACCGTCTACTCGCCCGAAGAAGGCCAGCGTCAGTCCGCCGCGCCGATCATCGCCGATGCCGGTGGGGTGCTGATGCGCTACTACGGCGACAACACCATCACGAACCTCACCCTCGACGACCGCTCGGATCAGTAGCGCCAGCTGTCAGCGATCAGCCGTCAGTCGTTAGCGGTCGGTCAGGTGGTTATCCTCGGGAGCCGATGGCCTGGAAGACGGCCGACCACCGGGGGCGCAGGTCCTCACCGTCGTTTTCGTAGAGTGGCAGGAAGCCATACGCCAGGTATCGCTTGATGGCCGGGAGGCGATGGTCGTCCGTTTCGAGCAGCGCCTCCCGGTCTCCGTTGTCGACGAAGTCGCGCATCACCCGCTCCATCAGGGCCGTCCCCAGCCCTTTGCGCAGGTGATCAGGATGCGTCGCGACCCAATGGACGATCCCGGTCTCGGGGAATTGTTCGGGCTTGTACCGGCTGGATGTCGTCGCCACGGCCTTCCCCTGCCAGAATGCGGCATAGACCGCCCGGACATCTGGGGCATCCGTCAGCCGCTCCCGCACCCGTTCGGCCGTCCAATCGATCTCCCGATCGAAGGCCAGCATCAGGGTCTCAGCCAGAGCCTCGACGTCGTCATCGGGGCCGAATCGGCGCACCACATAGCCCGCGGGGATCGGGCCCGCGCTGGGAATATCCTCAAGGTGCGGCCTGAACATTAGCAGTTGCTTCACCCGGGTCCTCCGTCTCGGATCCAGCCCGTAGGCATATCAGGTTGGCTTGCATCATGGTCGCCGATATCCGGCGGTAGGGAAACCTTACTTCCCCATTTCCCGCGGCGATCTCGCCGCAGCAACGTGCTACCCTGCCTGGCTATGAACGACACGATCACCTGGACAACCGCCATCGCCCGCGCTCGGCGAGTGCTGGCGGCTGACTATGCCTGCGATCCCCGCGCCTTTGTCGAAGATGGGCTGACGTTCGCCGCGCCCGCCGTGCGCTCCGGCCGTCGCCGCTTCCCGGTTCCAGCGCGCCCGCTGGCGATTGGGACGTTTGGTCGGGGCGTGGTCGTCCTGTGCGACGACGAGCGTCAGGAATCCCTGCGCACGATCTTGAAGGATGCCCCCCGGGACGAGATCTTCGCCGCCGGGATCGTCTCCCGGCTGGCGGAGTTCGCTAGCCGAGACGGCCAGATCGTGCATGGCCCCCACCTGACGTTTCTCGCGAGTTCCGATCGCTTGCGGCCGGTTTCCATTCCGGACGGCGTCTCCATCGCCCTCCTCTTGGAGGACAGGATTGGGACGATCCCCGATCGCGCCGCCTTCCCCCACGCCCTCCCCGCGACCGAGCGGCCCGGCCGCCCGACCGTCGCTGCCGCAACCGCCCTCGCCGACGAGAACATCATCGGGGTCGCCGCGGCGGGCGCCGACAGCGACGACCTCTGGCAGATCGGCGTGGACGTCCTACCGGAGGCGCAGGGGTCGGGAGTCGGACGGGCAGTCGTTGCCGCGCTCGCTCGCTGGATCCTCGATCAAGGCCGCGCCCCTTACTACGCCACTGCGGTTGGAAACATCCGCTCCCAGGCCCTGGCCACCTCCGTCGGCTTCCGCCCGGCCTGGACCGAGATGTACGCGACGGCGGTTTAGGCGGCCTTCGTTACGGCGTCGAAAATCGAACTCGCACGCCATCGAGGACGACAAGCGACCGATCTAGCGGAATGGTCGCCGCGTGGTTTGTGAAGAACTCGGCCAAGACGCGGTTGGTCGATTCGATGGTCTGGTCATCGAGGCGAAGCACGATAGCGCCAAAGCTTCCGCGCTCACGGCGATGATAGATCTCGCCGAAGTCCAGATCGAACATGATCACCACCCTGTTCTCGGACTTGGCCAGGTCCACGATCTCGCGATCTCTGAGTCGCGATAGACCGAGACTGAGCAGATCCTTCACGTCCAGGCCAAGGGACCGACGCAGAAAATCAGCCGTCTCTGGCGACATATTCGCGTCGAGCAAGAACCTGCTCACGATCGAATCGAAACCACTCGAACCTGCTCGTGCTCCAACCGGGCGCCAGCGTATGCGATTGCGGCCCGGATGTCGTCTCGGGTAAGAACTGGATAGGCTTCGATGACGCGCTCGAATGAATAGTCGTGCGCTAAGAGGTTCAAAATGAGAGAGACAGGGATTCTCGTCCCGGAGATGACTGGTTTTCCGACTAGAACGTCTGGATCGACGGTTATTCGATCGTTAAGTTGTGCCTCTTGGTCCCTTGAATCCATGTGCGTCGATCTCCCCATTGTGCACGGCAGTATACGAGGGTTGACTCGATAAGTTGGCGACGTGACCGGGCCTGGAGCCGGCAGCCACTAACTGATGGAAGTTGCGGAATTGATCGCGGGTTTTTTGGAGCGCCGCCGTCCCCCCTGGTCGCCCGGGGCTCACGGCCCGGGCTCAACGTTACAGCCTCTCCGAGGCTAACGAAGACGGCCTCCTAGCCTCGGAGAGGCTGTTCGGTTGAGCCCGGGCCGTGAGCCCCGGGCGGCAGCGGCGACGCCATCCCCCGTCCCGGCACCGCCCCGCAAACACCCGATCAATTCCGCAACCTCCATAAGTCGGTCTTGGCCCCGTCAGGAGGCCCACGTGGTGGAGTCTGCCCCGTCCCCGACTGCCTTGGAAATGTGAGTGTTCCTCCAAGGATCGGAGTATAGGACGCGACCGGATCGTCACTCGACTGTGAAGTCCGTCCAAGCGGTTGAAGTTCCCTGGCCCGTCGTGCATGCTGCGTTCGAAACCGGTGCCAGCACCCAAGAGGCAAAGGAGCGCGCCATGGCTGTCTCCGCGGAGACCTATCGCCGACTCGTTGCGGAAGACTCGAACGCAACGTGGGAACTCGTCGACGGACGACTGCGGGAGAAGCCTGGGATGTCGTTCCAGCACCACGACGCGTGCGCGTTGCTTGGAGCGACTCCTTACCCAGCTAGATACTGGCGCAGTTCCGCGTCCACATCGGCGGAGCTCGCCTTGAGCGGAACGAGCGGAATTATTTCGTCCCGGATGTCGCCGTCATCCCGGCCGAGCTTTTCGTCCCGCTCCAATCACGCCCGCACGCCCTCGACTTCTACGACCAACCATTGCCGCTCGTCGTTGGGGTCTGGTCGC
Organism: uncultured Chloroflexia bacterium; assembly: GCA_963724285.1. GTDB lineage: Bacteria > Chloroflexota > Chloroflexia > Thermomicrobiales > UBA6265 > CAVRUD01. The sequence continues at coordinate 13,426 of CAVRUD010000006.1, forward strand.
CATCGACCGGCACCTTCGATGTCGACGAAAAGATTCCGCAGTACAAGGCCCGCGGTGATCGCGAGATCTGGAGAATCCATCCCTACGAAAAGACGCTGACGATCTGGCGGCAGCAGCCGGACGGCTCCTACGTCGAATCGTTCCACAGGAACGAAACGGTCTACCCGACATTTCTCCCCAACGTCGCTATCGAGCTGCCATCCTCTGTCATTTGAGGATCTGAGTTCGGGAGAATCGTCGTGCCAGTTCGTCCCCTCGCCCCGGATGTCATCCTGTTCAACGCCACCGTCCACACCATGGACCCCGACTACCCCGCCGCGACCGCCATTGCCGTCAAGGATGGCCGCTTCGTCGCCGTCGGCGATGACGCCGAGATCCGGGCGCTGGCCGGGTCGGACACGGACGTCGAGGACTTAGAAGGCGCCACGGTCATCCCCGGCCTGATCGACGCCCACAACCACCTCCTCGCCACCGGCCGCGTCCTCGGCCAGGTCCAGCTCTATGATTGCCGGTCGATCCCCGAGATCTCCGAGCGGATCGCCGCCCGGGTGCGCGACACCCCGCCCGGCGCCTGGATCATCGGCCGGGGCTGGGACGAAAGCCTGCTGGCGGAGGGGCGACATCCGACCAGACACGACCTCGACCGGGTCGCACCCGACCATCCTGTCCTCATCCATCGCGTCTGGAATCGTCTGGTCGTCAACTCCCGCGCGCTCCAGGCCGCCGGAATCTCCCGGGAAACGCCCGATCCCCCTGCCGACGAAGAGTACGGCGGGTCATTCGAGCGCGATGAGCACGGCGAGCCTACCGGGCTCTTCCACGCCCGCGCCCAGAGCCTGATGCTCGATGCCGTCCCCGAACCGGCGGAGGCAGACGAGGTCGCCGCGATCGCTGCCGCCTGCCGGGCGTACAACGCCCTGGGCCTGACCGGCGTGGCCGAGCCCGGCCTCTACCCGCGGGAGATTCGCGCGTTCCACCGGGCTGCTCAGGAGCAGGTGCTGACGGTCCGCACCGAACTGCTGCTCGCCGCATGGGGTTTTGGTAAGCGCTCCGAGGACATCGCCGACGACGGCGACCAGATCGAGCGCCGACTGGCCTCGGTCGGAGTTATGGGTGGCTTCGGCGACGACCTGCTCCGCCTCGAAGGCGTCAAACTCATGCCCGACGGCGGCATCAGCGACCGGACCGCCAAGATGCACGAGCCGTACGAGGGCGAACCGGAGAACACCGGCGCCTGGGTCATCGAGCCAGATCGTCTCGCAGCTTTGATCCGTTGGGTCCACGACCTCGGCTGGTCGATGGACATCCACACGTGCGGCAGCCTGACCCAGGAAGTCGTCGTCCGCGCCTACGCCGCCGCCCAGACGGCCGTCCCTCGGCCCTGGCTGCGGCACAGGGTCCATCATGCCTACCTGCCCACCCCCGAGACCCTCGACCTGATGGCCACGCACCAGATCCCGGCCCTCGTCTCCTCGCCGTTCCTGACCAACCTGGGCGAGGGCTTCGTCAACGCCCTGGGCGAAGCCCGGGCGGCCCGGATGATGCCGATGCGGACCTACCTGAACGCCGGCATCCCGCTCGCCGGCTCATCCGACAGTCCGATCACCGACTTCAACCCCTGGGTCGGCATCCACGCCGCCGTCGAGCGCGAGACCGTCACCGGCCGCCCCCTCGGCCCCGGCGAGCGCCTCACCCCGCTCGAAGCCCTCCGCTCCTACACCTTGGCCGGCGCCTACGCCACCGGCCAGGAAACCCGCCGCGGCTCCATCACCCTCGGCAAGCTCGCCGATCTGGTCGTCCTCCCCCAGGATCCCCTCACCATCCCCACCACCGACCTCAAGGACATCCGCCCCGTCGCCACTATGCTCGGCGGCGAGTGGGTGTTTGATACGCGCTAATGGTCCGTCAACCGTCATTAGCCGTTGGGCGCGCCGTTGTCGGGGCATCCGCTGGCGGTGCCCTGTTCCGAACGGGGCGCATCGCGGTTGGCGACCGGGCAGGGCAAGCCCTGCCCCGACCAGATCGGCAAATCACGCGTGACGGACCACAAGTGGTGAGCGGTAGATCGCGGTTGGGCCCGGCCGGAGTGGGCAGTAGCCCACCCCAAGAGGATTGCGTATGAGTGACCGCGGCAGCGAACGCGGATTCGCGTCTCTGGACGAAGAACAGCAGCGCAAGGTCGCCAGCGAAGGCGGCAAGGCGACCCATGAGCGTGGCACAGCCCACGAGTTCGATTCAGAGGAAGCACGCCGCGCCGGCAAGAAGGGCGGCGTAACCGTCAGCCAGGACCGCGAGCACATGGCAGAGATCGGCCGCCGCGGCGGCGATGAAACTCGCGACCGGCGACGTGAAATGGGTTCAGCGGACATCGGATGTTGCCGCGGTACCCGTCCGATGCGCCAGAAGTGAACCCACACGTTCGGTTGACCAATCAATGACGTTCCGACGTCTCCTGAATGTGTTGGACACTGCGCCGCCACTGATATGCGGTGGCGGCGCTTTGTGCAACCGGCAAACCACGTCCGTCAGAGCACCGCTTGGCACGGTGTATGCAGAGTTGCTCACAGTGACAGATCGGCGGGGCCAATGAGCGGAGGCCAGCCCTGTTGCCGGCTAATCTCGCCCTTTACATCATGACCAAAACTCCTCCGACCACGATCGTAGACGCTTTCAGCTTTTTCCGGATGGATGAGTGCCCGTCCTTCATGCTGAAGGTCGTTCCTCGGCTGATAGCGAAAGGTCACCACCGGTCGTCGCCAGGACCGACAAGCCGGGAGGCACCTGGAAGGCTCTTCACGATGAGTCTAGTTGTGCTCTTTGCGTACATCCATTCGATAGATTCAGCGATTGAGGACAGAAAATCGTGGAACGGGTCATTGGTGAGTTCGATTGGGTCGTCATCGGGCGGACGGCACTAGCCCTGGTGCTGTGCGGCCTGGTGGGCCTGGAACGCTCGACCCACGAACGTGCCAGCGGCCTTCGCCCGCACATCCTTGTCGGCCTCGGTGCCTGCCTGATGACGCAGGCCGGCGCCTATGGCTTCTCCGAAATCGCGGCCGCCAACCGCGACCCGATGCGCATCGCCAGCTACGTCGTCTCCGGGATCGGCTTCTTGGGAGCGGGGGCGATCCTCCGGCACGGAACCACCGTGCGCGGCCTGACGACGGCGGCCAGCCTGTGGGGCGCGGCCGGGATCGGGATCGCCGTGGGGGCGGGAATGGGCGGTCTCGCCGCCGTGACCGTCGGGTTGATCCTGTTCACACTGACGCCCCTGCAGCGATTGGAAGCTAGGCTTCGGCTTGGCCCGGCGACGAGTGGACTTGTCGTCCACCTGAGCGACGACCAGCGTGCGGTCGGCAAGGCGCTCGCCGCGCTGGGCGGGCTCGGCGTTCCGGTTCAGCGGGCCACGATGCTGCCGGGGGTCGGCACCAGTTCGGTTCTCAATGTCGACCTGGGGCGGAAGTTGGAGCCTGGGCAGCTCTCGACGGTGGTGGAGCAGATGCTGGGCCTCAAATGCGTCGAGCGGGTCGTGACGAAGGACCTGCGGGATGATGACGAAGAGCGCGACACGGAAGATGGGATTGCGGCGGCCAAGCGGGCCGACCAGCCGGTTGTGCTGAAGCTCAATTCTCCGAAGTCGATTCGCGATGTTGACGACGCGGATGGCGACGACCCCGTCGTTGAGTCATTGGGGCGGATCGTCCCGGCCGAGGATCGTGCGGGGGTTCGGGGCTCGAAGCAGCACAGTGCTCCTACGCAACTGCAACACGTACCCCGAGTATAGGTACTGCGGCCGTCGTCGATGTGCCCGTAATCCCTCTCCTCTGATTGTGCATTGGACCGTCTGGTTCATTCCCACGGCCCTGGAGCACTCGCCAGGCCGTGGACTCTCAGTCCTTAATGCGTGTGCAACGATTGGCTCGACGAGGTCTTCTTCCCTGACAGAAGCGTATGCAAGCATGAACCGATGAGCCTCATCACCAAGGCCGCCATCGCCGGCGTCCGCGCCAACCGAGATGGCGACGCCTGACCGACGCCACCGACCCTCGCCCAGCACCGTAACGCTCGATCCATACCGGCGACGGAAATGAGAGAACGAGCGATAGGGCGTTCATGATCCTCGGAGCGGTTGGAAAGCGACACTCGGTAGGCTAAGCTGGCGCTATGACCGAAAATAGGCGTGCCGAGAGCCGACCGGGCAAGCCTGTCAGCGCGCAAGAGGACTCCACGATGACCGCCCAATCCGTCCACCAAGCCGAGGGGACCGCGTCGGAAGCCGACCCACCCCGGCCGCGACCGAGATCGCTCGTGGTGGTCGACCAGGGATTGGCCGTTGCCCCGATTCCGTTGCCGCGAACGCCGTTGGTCGGGCGGGAGGCGGAAGTGACCGCCATCCGTGGTCTCCTGAGCCGGCCCGGTCGCCCAGAGGAAGCGCGGCTCGTGACCCTGACCGGCCCCGGCGGGATCGGGAAGACCCGCCTGGCGCTGCGGATTCTGGAGGCGGCGCGCGAGGAGTTTGGCGGCCGGGTCGCTTTCGTTCCCTTAGCGCCGATCCGCGATCCAGACCTGGTCCTGCCGACGATCGCCCATACCCTCGGCGTGCGCGAGGCGCCCGACCGCTCCGTCGCGGTGGGCATCGCCCGTGCCCTGGCCGGCGAGCCGTTCCTCTTCGTGCTCGACAACTTTGAACAGGTGGCGGCCGCCGCTCCGGAGATCGACACCCTCCTCCACGCCTGCCCCACCCTGACCATCCTGGTGACCAGCCGGGCGATCTTGCGGGTCTCTGGCGAACGGGAGTTCCCTGTGCCGCCGCTCTCCCTGAGCCTGTGAGACAGGAGACGTCTCTCACGACTCACGACTCACGACTCACGTCTCTGAGGCAGTGCGGCTCTTCGTTGAGCGCGCCGCCGGCGCCCGGCCGGGGTTCCGACTCGGTCGGGCGACGAGGAGACCGTGGAGGCGATCTGCGCCCGGCTCGACGGCCTGCCGCTGGCGATCGAGTTGGCGGCGGCGCGGGCCCGGCTCCTCTCGCCGACGGCGCTGCTCGCCCGGCTCGCGCCTTCGTCTGATGGCGCAGCTCCAGGTCAGGTCGAGCCGCGCGGCTCTGCCCTCCGCTGGCTGGCCGGCGGGCCGGTGGACCAGCCGGCCCGGTTGCGGACCATGCACGACGCCATCGCCTGGTCCTATGAGCTGCTCGACCCCAGTCAGCAGGCGTTCTTCCGCCACCTGGCAGTCTTCGCTGGGACCTTCTCGCTTGAGGCGGTGGCCGCGTTTTGCGAGGTCGAGGACGAGCTGGACGCGCTCGATCGGATCGGGGCGCTGGTGGACCAGAGCCTGGTCGGCGTCGAGGAGCGGGCGGGTGAGACCCGCTACGCCCTCCTGGAGACGATCCGCGAGTTCGGATTGGAGCAGTTGGCGGCGCACGGGGAGCTGGAGGCGACGCGAAAACAGCACGCCGCCTATTTCCTGAGCTTCGCCAATGAGATGGCGACCCGCCTCGTCGTCGTCTTCGGCGCCGCCGGGCTCGAACGGGTCGATGCCGAGCACGACAACCTGCGGGCGGCCATCGCCTGGCTCCTGGCGACAGAGGATGCCGAGGGCGGCCTTCGCCTTGCGGGGTCCCTGGGGCCCTACTGGCGCTACCGAGGGCATTTCGTCGAGGGGCGTCGCTGGTTGGACCAGGCGCTTGCGCTCGCAGACCGGATGGGCCTGGTCGCCGCCGATCTCCGCGGGACCGCCCTGACATGGGCAGGCGCGATCGCCTACTACCAGGGCGAAAGCGAGCAGGCCCTGGGCTTGCTGCAGGAGGGATTGGCGTTCAGCAACGAAGCCGGCTACGCCCTGAGCAGCCTGGTCGCCCGTGCCACCGCCGGCGCGGCACTGGTCGCGCAGGGTCGCTACGATGACGCGGTCGCTCTGATCGAAACGGAGCACGAGCGGCTGCAAGACGACGGCTCGATCGTCTGGAGCGCGTGCGATCACCTCCAACTGGGGTTGGTGGCGGTTGCACGCGGAGACCATGCCCGTGCCCGCGTCGCCTGTGAAGAGTCGCTCGCTATCTACGAGGCGAAAGGCGCCCGCTACCTCGCCGTCGATGCCCTGCGCGCCCTGGCGCTACTCGCCTCGCGCGCCGGTGACCATGCCGCCGCGGCCGAGTACATGCGAGAAGCGATGGTCCGGCTGCACGAGCAGGCGAGCCACGCTGCTTACGCCGACGGGCTGGCGACGATCGCGATGATGGCCGCGGCGCGCGGCCGGCGCCCGGAAGCTGCCCGTTTCTTCGGTGCGGCGCAGGCGCTGCGGGCGGCATGGGGGGCGCCCTTCCCGCTTCCCGGTCGCGACATCTACGACGAAACCATCGTCGGCCTCCGCGCCGGCCTCGGGCCTGAGGCGTACGAGACCGAGCGCCGGGCGGGCGCATCGGTGTCGCTCGCTGAGATCCTCGCGGAAGCTGAGGCCGAACTCCTCCTGCCCGCCGGCAGCGCTCCGCCCGCAGTCGCCTCCGATGGCGCCGGCGTTCCCTTCGGCTCCGTTGGGGCCGACCTCACCGCGCGGGAGCGGGACGTGCTGCGCCTCCTCGTCGAAGGGCGCTCCAACGCGGAGATTGCCGACGCCCTCTTCATCGGGCCGGGAACGGTGCGGACGCACGTCTCGGCGATTCTCGGCAAGCTCAACGCCAAATCGCGGACCGAGGCGGCACACCTCGCGTCGCGGTTCGCCCTCGTCTAGGTAGTCGGTTCGGCCTGGCGGGTATGCATTTCGGCAGAGGCCGGATACCGGGCCGATCTCTGCGCTTTTCAGATGTGGGACAGGCGGCTCCTCGATAGGGTGGGAGCGTCACCGGAACGTGGGGCTCCGGCGCGACGCAACGACCACCGCCCGCCCCGCCGCGTCAGGCGATGGGGCCCATCCTAGAGGAGAGGCTTTGCCATGAGCTCCGCGATCACCGATCAGGACCGACCGACCGTCTTCGACCAGCGCCTCGGCCGGCGCGGTCTCGTCCGCAACGGCGGCCTCGTCGCCGGCGCGGCGGCCCTCCTGGCTGCCCCGAGATTTACCAGCGCTGAGGACATCGACGCCGACGAGGTGACCTTCGACGTCGCGCTTGACGGCGCGACGGTCCGCTACGTTAAGGCCACCCCCGGCCACCCGAGCGGCCTGCCGCTGACCGGCGACGCGTTCATCCTGTTCGGCACTATCTTCCCGGCCGGCACCTTCGACGCCGGTGACCTCAATCCGGACCAGATCGGCGCCATCGGCCGCTGGATCTGCCGCGGCTCCTTCTACGTCGACCTAACGACCGAAGAAGTTCCCCACGCTGTGACCACGGTCATGCATGTCCTCGGCAAGGGGCTGTCCTCCTCCACCGGCGGTCCGATCGGCCCGGCACACGACGCCATCATCCACGAAGGCTTCGAGGGCGGGCTGAAGGAGGGCACCCGCGCCATCGTCGGCGGCACCGGTATGTATGCCGGCGCCCGGGGCGAGGTCCTCCAGGTCGACCGTGGCGCGAACGACACCCTATTCCAGGTGACCCCTGAGATCGCCGTGCCGGCCCCGAGCTACACCTTCACGTTCCGGTTCAAGAAGTAGAGATCGAACGGCCACCACCATTCTGGATCGCTGGCTCCCAGAGCCGGCCGCGGGCTAACGCACCCCGCGGCCGGCGCCCGAGCCATCCGTCGGGCCCTCATCAAGCCTGCACTGGAACACCCATGCACACCATCACGAACGGCCCACTCCGCAACCGGGCAAACCATCCCATGCTCTCCCGACGCAGCCTGCTCAGGGCGGGCTTCGGCACCGCGACGACCATGGCTCTTCTACCGCTGGCTGGGCGGGACGCACGGGCGGCCCCGCCCGGGCCAGGCACCGCGAGATCGACGGTCGCATCCTGGCGGACGTGGATCCTGCCTACCTCGGACGCGGTCCGACCAACGACTCCGGTGACCGCGACACCGATGGCGTCCGCGAGCGAGGACGCCACCGCGTTGCTGCGTTGGACGGATCTCGCCTTGAACCTGATCGTTGCTCACAAGCCGAACCCCGTGCGGGCCGGTCGCGCCCTGGCGCTGCTCCATACGGCAACCTACGACGCGGTCGTGGCGGCGGCAGATGCCGAATCGGCCATTGGTCGCGAAAGCGCCCCTGCCGTGCACGCTGCCGTCGCTGGCGCGGCGGCGGCTGTCCTCGCCGAAGTCTTCCCGGACGAGCCGACCACGACCTACGACGCACTGACCGAGGATGTCGCGCGTCTCCATCCCGCGGCCGGACTGCGCCTCGGCGGCGCGGTTGGGGAGTTGGCCGTCACCCGCGCCCGCGCCGACGGCTCCGACGCGGTCTGGGAGGGAGCACGGCCGAGTGGCCCCGGCGTCTGGGAACCAACCCCGCCGGCCTACCTTGATCCGCCGCTCGAGCCCCTCGCCGGTACCTGGGAAACTTGGGTCCTTCCGAGAGGCGACGCGGCCCGTCCGATCCCGCCGCCACTGCCCGGGTCGCCCGCCTTCGCGGCGGAGCTGGCGGCGGTTCAAGAGGCCGTGGCCTGGCGAACGCCAGAGCAGCGCGCCGCGGCCGAGTTCTGGGCCGGTGGTCCGGGAACGGTCACGCCCGGTGGGCTGTGGATCGGGGTCGCTCGCGACCTGATCGTCCGCGACGGCCTCGACCTGGCTCATGCCGCCCGGGTGCTGGCGCTGACGAGTATCGCCATCGCCGACGCCTTCGTCTGCTGCTGGGACGCCAAGTACGCCTTCTGGCTGCCGCGGCCGACCACCGCCGACCCCGGCCTTGACGTCCTCTTCCCGACGCCACCCTTCCCCTCCTACACATCCGGCCACGCCACGGTGTCGGCCGCGGCCGGCACGATCCTCGGTCACCTCTTCCCGTCCGACGCGGCAGACCTGCGCCGCCGGGCCGACGAGGCCCGAGACTCCCGCCTCTGGGCCGGCATCCACTACCCCATCGACAACGAGATGGGGGCGACCATGGGCGCTGCCGTCGGCCGCCTGGTCGCCGACGTGGCCCGGCACGACGGCGCGGAGTAGTCATCCCCAACCTGCGTCTTCAGCATTTAGCGTTTCAAGGAGTACACAGATGACTGCGACACAGACCCTCGACATCGCAAAGGCCCAGCAGATTGGCATGAAGCTCATCGGCGACTTCACCGGCTCCCTCATCGGGGTGTTGACGGTGGTGGGCGACCGGCTCGGGCTCTTCGACGCCCTGGCGGCGGACGGCCCGCTGACCAGCGACGGCTTCGCCGAGCGCGCCGGCATCACCGAGCGATACGCCCGCGAGTGGCTCTCGGCTATGGCCTGCCAGGGCTACGTCACCTACGACGACCTCGCCAAGACCTTTTCGCTGACGCCCGAGCAGGCCTTCTGCCTGGTCGATCGGGACAGCCCGCTTTACATGACCAGCATCTTCGGCGTCCTGCCCGACTACTGGCGGAACATTGACCTCCTGACCGACGCGTTCCGGAACGGCGGCGGCGTGCCGCAGGAGCGCTTCGGGGGCGAATGGCTCTGCGGCTTCCAGCGCTTCAGCCGTACCTGGTTCGTCAACTACCTTTGCCAGGACTGGATCCCGGCGATGCCGGACGTCGATGCGCGGCTGCGAGCGGGCGGCTCGGTCGCCGATATCGGCTGTGGCAACGGCCTGGCCCTGATCAAGATCGCCGAAAACTACCCCAGGGCCCGGCTGTTCGGCTTCGACCAGCACGCCCCCGCCATCGAGACTGCGCGGGCGAACGCTGAGGCGGCCGGCGTCGCCGACCGGATCCGCTTCGAGGTGCGCGACGCGGGCCACGGCCTTCCCGGTCAGTACGACCTGATCACCTGCTTCGACGTCGTCCACGACATGCCCTTTCCGCGCCAGGCGCTGCCCCAGATCCGCTCGGCGCTGGCACCGGGCGGTAGTTTCTTCGTCCTGGAGTTCAATTTCTCGGATGATCTCCAGGCGAACATCGACCACCCCTTCGGCATTGGGGCCTTTGGTTACGGTGCCAGCGTCAACTACTGCATGACTACGGCGCTGGCGGTCGGTGGGGAAGGGACCGGCACGTGCATGGGCGAGCGCCGCCTCCGCGAGTTCGCAGCCGAAGCCGGCTTCTCCGAAGTCCGCCTGCTCGACTTCCCGCAGAACCCGTTCAACCTCATCTTCGAGATTAAGGCCTAGTCGGCGTACGGCGTTCGGCGTTCGGCGTTCGGACGAACACGTCATCGTTCCGAACGCCGTACGCCGTTATCAGAGGATATGCAAGAATGGATGAATGAGCCTTGTTCAGCGAGGAGTCGCGGTCCCTATGAGCAACGAATCGCGGCGGCGGCCCGTCATCGACGCCGACGTCCACAGCGTGGTCACCTCGGCCGAGGTGCTCTTCCCTTACCTCACCGAGCACTGGCGGGAGTACATCACCCAGTCCGCGTTCAAAGGGCCGGTTGAGAACCCCTATCCGCCGAAGGTTCCAACCTCGGTCCGCCCCGAGCTGCGCGACTCGGTCGGCGCCGCGGCCGGCTCGACCCTTCAGCATCTGCGGGATCACGTCCTCGATCCTCTCGGTCCGGAGTATGCCATCCTCAACTGCGCCTACGCCGTCGAGAGCGTTCACAACCCCGATGCCGCCGCGGCGCTGGCCAGCGCCGTCAACGACTGGCACATCGCCGAGTGGCTGGAGCCGGAACCCCGCCTCCGCGCCTCGATCGTCGTCCCCAGCCAGCAGCCGGAGATGGCGCGCGGCCGAGATCGATCGAGTCGGCGGCCACCCCGGCTTCGTCCAGGTTTACCTTCCGGTCCGCTCTGCCATGCCCTATGGCAACCGCAGTTATCACCCGATCTACGAAGCGGCCGTCCGCCACGACCTTGCCGTCGGCCTCCACTTCGGCGGCGTCACCGGTACGCCGCCGACACCCGTGGGCTGGCCCTCGTACTACCTGGAGGAGTACGCCGGCATGGCCCAGGTCTTCCAGTCCCAGCTCAACAGCCTGATCGTCGAGGGCGTTTTCGATCGGTTCCCCACACTGCGGGTCGCGTTCATCGAGAGTGGCTGGAGCTGGCTTCCGGCCCATCTCTGGCGGCTCGACAAGGAGTGGAAGGGGCTGCGGCGGGAGGTTCCCTGGGTGCGGCGCCCACCGTCCGACTACGCTCGCGAGCACATCCGCTTCACCCTTCAGCCCGTCGACCTGCCGCCTGATCCCGCGCTCATCGCGCAGCTCCTCGCCCAGCTGGAGTCGCCCGATCTGGTCATGTTCTCGACCGACTATCCCCACTGGCACGACGACGTGGCCGAACTCTTGCCGCCGGAAGCGCTGCCCGCGATCATGGCGGACAATGCCCGGAGCTTCTACCGTCTCTAGATCGGCTCGTCGATCGTCGCTCTGCTCGCCGGCGAGCCGGCCAGAAGGAGGAGTCTCGTGGCCCAGACGCTGACCCGCGACGCCGAGACGCTGTCGACCCAGGTTGGGCTGGTTGACGGCGACATCCATCCCGCCACCGCCTCTTCCGATGCCCTGCTGCCATATCTGCCGGAGCGCTGGCACTACCGTCTCAGTGTCCACGGCCCGCAGGGCTACCCCGGCTCCTACTACCCTCGGAACAGTCCCCAGGCCGCCCGGGCAGATTCCTGGCCTCCGTCCGGCCTCCCCGCCGGGGCCGACCTCCCCTTCCTCCGAGAGCAACTCCTCGACGAATGGGGCATCGAGTTCGGCATCCTCAACCCACTGGTCGGTATCCATTCGCCTCTGGTTGAGTACAGCGCCGCACTGGCCACGGCCGTCAACGACTGGCTCATGGCAGAGTGGCTGGAGCCGGAGCCACGGCTGCGCGGCTCGATATCGGTTCCCTACGAGGACGGTGACCTGGCCGCGGCCGAGATCGACCGCCTAGGCGCCGACAGGCGCTTCGTCCAGGTTCTCCTTCTGGCCCGCACCCACGAGCCGCTCGGCAAGCGCCGCTTCTGGAAGATCTATGAGGCGGCGGTGCGCAACAACCTGCCGGTCGGCATCCACTTCGGCGGATCCGGCGGCTCGCCCTTCACCGGGGCCGGCTGGCCGTCCTACTACCTGGAAGACCATGGCGGCATGCCCCAGGCGTTCGAGGCTCAACTGCTCAGCCTCGTCTGCGAAGGCGTCTTCGAGCACTTCCCGACGCTCCAGATCGTCTTCATCGAGAGCGGCTTCGCCTGGCTGCCCTCCCTCCTCTGGCGGCTCGATCGCGCCTGGGAGAAGCTGCGGGATGAGGTGCCGCACCTCAGCAAGCCGCCCTCCGCCTACGTCCGCGAGCAGCTCTGGCTGACGACCCAGCCGATGGAGGAGCCGTCCAAGCCGGCATTCTTCCTCCAACTCCTCGAGCAGCTCGATATGAACGACCGCCTCATCTTCGCCACCGACTACCCCCACTGGGATTTCGACGCTCCGGATCAGGCCTTCCCGGTTCGCATCCCCACCGACCTCAAGCGCCGCATCATGGCGGAGAACGCGCATTCCCTCTATCGCTTGACCACCTAGCGAAACGACATGGCTGGGAGACAACGCCGGGATGGCCAAATACGCGGTGGCGACGGTCGACGAGATCCCACCGGCCGGGCGCAAGATCGTCGAGGTCGGCGGACGCTCGATCGGGATTTTCAACGTCGACGGCGAGTTCTTCGCCCTCCGGAATAGCTGTCCGCATGAGGGCGGGCCGCTCTGCCGTGGGGTGCTCTGCGGCGAAGTCACCTCGGACATGCCGGGCGAGTATCGCTACAGCCGGCCAGGCCAGATCCTGCGTTGCCCCTGGCACGGCTGGGAATTCGACATCCGCACCGGCCAGTCCTGGTTCGACCCGCGCAAGGTTCGTGTTCGTCGCTACGAGGTGACGATCGAGCCGGCCCCGACCGCCGCGACGGGCGACGCGGGCGAGCCGCCGGAGCCTGGGATGGAGCCCGGACCCTATGTCGCCGAGACCTACGAGGTCACGGTCGAGCGGCGGCAGGTCGTTGTCGAGATTCCGGGATGAGGAACGAGGCGTCTGGCGTCCGGCGGTCGGCGTCCGGCGGTCGGCGGTCGGCGTCTTGACCCTCCGGTGCCGCCCCGACCCACCCTGTCATCCCGAGCTTGTCGAGGGATCTCGATGGAGACGACATTCCGGTGTCGCTGCCGGGTTCGGGAGCGCGATGCCATTTTCTCGGACGCCGGGCCTTCATCGTTCCCACGGGCCCTTCGAGATTCCTCGACAGGCTCGGAATGACGGGTAAGCGGGTCGCCACTGCGGAACGCTCGAACGCCGAACGCCGGACGCCAGATAAGGAGCACCACATGAAGATCACCAACGTCGAGACCTTCCCCGTGTGGGGCGGCCAGCGCAACTTCCTCTTCGTGGTGGTCGATACGGACGAGGGGATCTCAGGCGTGGGCGAGGCCGGCATCACCGGGCGCGAGCTGGCGGAGGTCGGCGCGATCGAGCATTTCAAGCCGCTGCTGATCGGCCAGGACCCGATGCGGACCGAGCACCTCTGGCAGCTGCTCTTCCGTGGCGGCTTCTTCCCGGCCGAGCGGATCCTCGCCAGTGCCATCTCGGCCATCGACATCGCGCTTTGGGATATCAAGGGCAAGGCGCTCGGCGTGCCGATCTACGAGCTGCTCGGCGGGCGCGTCCGCGACAAGGTCGTCTGCTACCCCCACAACGCCGGCCACGGCATGGAGATCGCGCCGCTGGTCGAGTCCTGCCTCCAGACTAAGGAGGAGGGCTGGAAGTTCGTGCGCTGGGGCCTGCCGAACGACGGCGAGCTGCTGGAGCCGCGCGTTGCCGTCAAGGCCGCGATCGCGCAGTTCCAGGCCGTGCGCGAGGCGGTCGGCGACGAGATCGAGATCTGCTTCGACGTCCACACCCGCCTCGATCTGCCCGATGCGCTCTGGCTCTGCCGCGAGGTGGAACCGTTCCGCCCCTACTTCATCGAGGACCCGCTGCGCTCGGAGAACCCGGACTCGTTCAAGACCCTGCGGCCGCGCACAGCGCGTGCCGCTGGCCGCCGGCGAGCAGTTCAGCTCGAAGTGGGAGTTCCGCCAGCTGATCGAGGAGGAGTGGATCGACTACGCCCGCATCGACCTCTGCATCGTCGGCGGCTTCACCGAGGCGCGCAAGATCGCCGGCTGGTGCGAGACCCACTACATCAAGCTGGCGCTGCACAACCCGCTCGGGCCCATCTCCAGCGCCGCCTGCCTCCAGCTCAACCTCGCCACGCCCAACTTCGGCGTGCAGGAGCAGCCGCGCCGCACCGGCACGGTGCTGACCGATGTCGTGCCGGTGCAGCCCGAGTGGGAGGACGGCTACCTGCTGCCGCCGACCGCCCCGGCCTCGGCATCGAGTTCGACCGAGAGGCCGCCCGCGCCCACCCCTTCCAGATGACCGAGCTTCCCCAACTCCGCCGTCCTGATGGCAGTTTTACGAATTGGTAGGTGCCTGCGGGGCACTCGAGATTAAACTCATCAACTCTCGTGTACCGCTTGACCGGCCCCGGTCTTGATATAGGCTAAGAGCGCACCAGACCGCGAACTGCTTCAATTCAGCCAGGTCATGCATGATAGGTAGATCGTCGTGGCGGGAGTTGCCGCCACCGTTCGTCGGACGTGATCGCGAACTTGCCGTCTTGCACGATCGCCTGACCGCGGCACGCAATGGTCAAGGCAACCTCGTGCTGATCGGCGGCGAGGCTGGCATCGGCAAGTCCGCCCTCGCGTACGCGCTCTGCCGTGAGGCGGAGGCCGCCGGCGCACATGTCCTCGCCGGCCACTGTTACGACCGCACCGAGACTCCACCCTACGGACCGTGGCTCCAGATCGCCCGGCGCGTCCAGGCGATCCCCGACGCCGAGAACGTCCCGTCCGTCTCCCTCCTGGATAGTGCAGCGAGCCAGGCGGATCTCTTCGCGCATACGCGCGGAATCCTCGCCAGCATCTCGGCGGAGCGGCCACTCCTGCTCGTGCTCGAGGACCTCCACTGGGCGGACAGCGCCAGCATCGACCTGCTGCGCTTCGTTGCGCACGGGATCGGCGAGATGCCTTTCCTGGTCGTCGCAACCTATCGGGGTGAGGAGATCGACCGGCGGCACCCGCTTTCGGCGACAGTCCCGCTTCTCGTTCGGGAAGTTCCGACGGAGCGGATCGATCTTCGCCCGCTCGATGCCGCAGCGGCCCAGGCGCTTGTCCGGGCGCGGTTCGACATCGGAGATTCAGCGGCCTACCGCCTCGCCGCCTACCTCATGGAGCGTAGCGAGGGGAACGCGCTGTTCATGACCGAGCTCCTGCGCAGTCTCGAGGAGGACGGGTTGTCTGATCGCCTCGAGGGACGATCGTACACAGAGACGCTCAGGCATACACCGGTGCCATCGTTGCTGAAACAGATCGTCGACGACCGGCTCACCGGCCTCGGCGACGACATCGCCGCGCTGCTCGCGATCGCGTCGGTCGTGGGGCAAGAGGTGCCGCTGGCGGTATGGGAGGGAGTCACGCGGGCGGACGATGAAACGCTGCTGGCCGCGGCCGAGCGCGCGGAGGCGGCGCATCTCGTGACGGCCTCGACGAGGGGCGACTCGATCCGCTTCACCCACGCGCTGATCCGCGACGTGCTCTACGAGGACGTCCCCGCGCTTCGACGACGGCGGATTCATCAGCAAGTGGCGGAAACATTCGCCGCAGGCCCGTCGCCTGACCCGGATGCGGTGGCGTTCCACTTCCAGCGGGCAGGGGACGAGCGCGCGGCCGGATGGCTGGTGCGCGCGGCCGAGCGGGCCGAGGACGCGTACGCGCTCGTGACGGCGGCGGATCGGTACGAATCGGCGTTCGGGCTGCTGGATGCGCAGCAGGGAGACCCCGCCGAGCGGGGCTGGCTGCGCCTGCTTGCCGCTGCCCTGCGAAGGCACGAGGATATCGAGCGGTCCTGCCGATGGACCCAAGAAGCGGTCCGGCTGGCAGCAACCGCCGGCGATCCCAGCCTCGTCGCCCGCGCAAAAGCATTGCTTGGCCTGCTGGCGACCTATCTTGGCGACTTTTCCCCGCGATGGAGAACGTTGTCGCTGCCGCAAACCTCGTCGACCGGCTGCAGCCGGGGACTGGCGCCCACCGCCGCCGGGAGCAGCAGATCGACAAGGTCGTCAACCGGGGCACCTTGACCACGTTCCTCGCCTATGGTGGCCGCCTCGCCGAGGCCCGCACGCACGGCGAAACGTTCCTCGCGAGGTTCGCGGACGGGGCCACCAATCCCGCGGAGGGTGGGGCCATCGCCGACGCCCACAAGGGACTCACGCTGACCTACGCGCTGCACGGGGAGCCAGTCCTGGCCCGGCGTTCCTACGCCACCGCGGTTGCCACCTACCACGCGATCGACCACCACCTGTTCGCGCTTGGGAATCTGCGTGAAGAGCTCATCTACGCGGTCCTTCCGTTCCAGGCGGACGACCTCGCGGAGCGAGAACGGGTTGCCGAAGCGGCGGAGCGGATGGCGGTGTGGGTGAACGGGCGCGGCAGTAGCGCAAACTCGAACCTCCTCCCGTACATCCGGGTGCCCCTGCTCGTCCTCGAAGGGCAGTGGCGCGAAGCGCGCACCATCCTGGAGTCACCCGAGACATCGGACTTTGTAATGACCGCGCGCATTCGCCCCTTCTATCGTGCCACACTTGCTCGGGCCCAGGGGGACCTCGACGCGGCCTGGCGGTACGTGCACGAGCCGTCGCTGACGCTTCCGGACGCCGAGCCCGGCGGGCTGATGGGTAGCTTCCTGCAGCTGCACTTTCAGCTTCTGGCGGCCGAGCTTGCGCTCGATGCGGGAGATCTGCCTGTGGCACGTGGCTGGCTGGACCTCCATCGCCGGTGGCTGGACTTCATGGACGCGTCCCTCTGGCGGTCCGAAGAAGTGGCGCTGGACGCGGCCTGGCCACCGCGCCGCCGGCGATGGTGAACGTGCCCGCGACCATGCCGAGCAAGCGCTGGCACATGCGATGTCCCCGCGACAGCCGCTCGCCCTGATCGCCGCCCACCGGATGCTCGGCGCCCTCAATGCCGACGTGGGCGATGCCGAGGCGGCGGAGCGCCACTTTGCCGAGGCGCTTTCGCTCGCGGACGCGTGCCGCGCCCCCTTCGAGCGCGCCCTCACACTGCTTGCGCGTGCCGAACTTGCCGCGGCGCGGGTCGACCGCACGACGGCGACGGCCGTGCTCGACGAGGTGCGCACCATCTGCATCCCCATGGATGCGTTCTCGGCACTCGCCCGTGCGGAGCGGATCGCGGCCGGACTTGCTGGGACCGGCGAAACCGGTCGAGCACGCCCGGTCCTTCTTGCGGGGCTGACCGCGCGCGAGGTTGACGTGCTGCGCCTGGTGGCCGCCGGTCTGAGCAACGCCGAGATCGCCGATCGGCTCTTCCTCAGCCCGAACACCGTCAAGGTGCACGTCGCGAACGTGCTCGCCAAGATCGGGGAGCGCAACCGCGCCGGTGCGACCGAGTTCGCCCTTCGCCACGGCATCGCCTAATCCTGGTCACCCCGAACTAATCCTTACGAATAGTCATTTCGGGTGACGCGCACACTGCCCGGATCGTCCATTGTGGAGAAGCACCCGGAACGGCCGTAAGGACCAACCGGGGCAGCGAAGCAATCGACCTGACCGGGCCGTCAGCGAGGGACCTGAGATGAACAGTTCGAACGGAGCGCCCGTTCGCATCGCGACGACCGACGGGATCGAGGGAACGCGGATCACCAAGACGCTCGGGGTCGTCGTTGGCCTCGCCATCCGCAGCCGCGGCGTGAGCGGCAACATCATGGCCGGGCTGGACGCGCTCGGCAACGGCAGTGCCCTGGACGAGTACCGGGACCTGCTCGCCGCGATCCGCCGAGAAGCGCTCGCACGGATGGAGCGGGCGGCCCTGAGCATCGGGGCGAACGCGGTCATCGGGATGCGCTTCGACAGCGCCGAGGTCGGGCGCGAGATGGTCGAAATCGTCGCCTACGGCACCGCGGTCGTGCTCCATGACGCCTGATCGCAACCTGCCCACCCCCAATACCCGTGACACGCCGCTGTCCCCGCACACAGGGGAACAGCAGGGAAGGTGCTGCCCAGCCGCGGCTCCCTCCCCTCTCCGCTCTCTCCATTCTTCCTCTTTCCTTACCCCATCGGGCCGGGGTCCTACGGGCCCCCTGCCCGCCCCACCGGTCGACCGAACCGGAGAACGTGAGACGCCATGGTCTGAATCACCTCCGCCAGGACCTCAAACACACCCACGTCGCCGACCCAAGGAGACACCGAAGGAGACCACGATGTCCTCGAGATTCTCAACGCTTGCCCCTACCCGCCGAGGCTTCCTCGGCAGCGCCGCCGTGACGGCGCTCGCCGCCCAATGGGGAATGACAGGCTCGGCACGAGCCCGGACCGTTTCGACGACCGCGAAGGAGTCCACCATGGTCACGACCCTGTCCAACGCGACATCGGCCGCCACCGCCGAGATCCGCCCGTTCCAAGTCGAGGTGCCGCAGGCCGACCTCGACGATCTGATTCGACGCGTCGATTCAACACGTTTCCCTTCCCTGGAACTCGTCGACGATCGGTCGCAGGGCGTGCAACTGGCGACGATGCGCGAGCTCACCCGCTACTGGGCGACCGACTACGACTGGCGCAAGGCCGAAGCGAAGCTGAACGCCCTCCCCCAGTTCACGACCGAGATCGACGGGGTCGACATCCACTTCATCCACGTGACGTCGCCCCACGAGAACGCGTTGCCGCTGGTCATGACCCACGGCTGGCCCGGCTCGGTCCTCGAGCTGCTCGACACGATCGGCCCGCTGACCGACCCGACCGCGCACGGCGGTTCGGCCGACGACGCCTTCCACCTGGTCTTGCCGTCCTTGCCCGGCTACGGCTTCTCGGGCGAGCCAGCTGAGCTTGGCTGGGACGCCGGCCGCATCGCCAGCGCCTGGATAGAGCTCATGGCCCGGCTCGGCTACGACCGCTACGTCGCGCAGGGCGGCGACGTGGGCGCCATCGTCGCCGACATGATGGGCCGCCAGGCGCCCGCCGGGCTGCTCGGCATCCACCTCAACCTGCTCGCCGGGGCGCCGGCCATCGCCGATCGCCTGCCGGCGGAATCCGAGGAGGAGCAGGCGGCGCACGCGGCGCTCGCGACGTTCCGGGCGAGCGGGTCCGCCTGCTTCCTGGAGCAGTCCACGCGGCCGCAGACGGTCGGCTACTCCCTGCTGGACTCGCCCGTCGGGCTGGCGGCCTGGATGCTCGACCACGACACGGACAGCTACTACAAGATCGCCGGCGCGTTCGTCGACGGCGAGCCAGCGGGCAACCTCACCCGGGACACCATCCTCGACAACATCTCGCTGTACTGGCTGACGGGCACCGGCGCCTCGGCGGCCCGGTGGTACTGGGAGCACGGGCAAGCGGCGGCGCGTGCGGCCGGCCAGGCTCCCCCGGCGGTGGCGGTTCCGGTCGGCTTCACCACCTTCCCCGGCGAGATCTTCCCGGCCCCGCGCTCCTGGGTGGAGACGGCCTACCCCGACCTCGCCTACTACAACGCGGTCGACAGGGGCGGCCACTTCGCCGCCTGGGAGGAGCCGGCGCTCTTCACCAGCGAGGTGCGCGCCGCGTTCAGCTCACTGCGCTAACGACGCCACAGCCGGGCGTGACAACGACCAGCAGCTCTTCAGGAATGCGTGACTCCAGCCCGCATAACACCGCCGCGTAACGACCACGACCAGTTAGCCCGGAAGCAGTCCGGAAGGGGCGAGTCCCCGCGTCAGACCCCAGGACCAATACCGCGATGGCGGTATTGGTCCTGGGGTCTGACTCTGGCCAGATTAGCGCGCGCCCTATGTGCGGCCCGGGTCCATCAGTCGATCCCGAGGCGGTGGGCGAAGGCGGCAGCGGCGGTGCGGCTGTTGACACCGAGCTTGCCGTAGATGGACTGGAGGTGCCGGCTCACCGTGCGCGGGCTGATGGAGAGCGACTCGCCGATTTCCCGGTCGGACTGCCCGGTTGCCACCAGGCGGAGCACCTCCACCTCCCGTTCGGTGAGCCCGTAGGGCGCACGCGCGTCCGGAGTATTGCCGGGGTTTCGGCGATCGCCGCCGCGACCGACATCGCCAGGTCAACGGCATCGGCCAGCGGCATCTCTTGTCCGGTCGCGAACGCCGCTGCTCACTGCCGCCTTCGCCCAGGCCCTTGCTGGCCACCTGCCTGGGCATCGGCGCGGCGCGCCTGGAAGTGCCACGTATCGAGGATGCCGATTTCCTGGCGAAGCGATTCCGCCGCCCCGAAGAGGCTGGAGGGCAGGCTCGTGCCTGCCGGTCATGACGCGCGATTTCGGCGAGCGCCGCCAGGCACTCCGCGATGCCCCGCCGTTCCATCCAGGCCCATCGCCGGCGCAGGCTGGCCTGCAGGTGCGCGCGGCAACGGGGCAATCGCCCATGCGCGCGGGCGACATCGGCGGCGTCCCACAACAGGCCCGCCACCACCCGGGCATTGCCGCCTTCCAGCATGTCCAGGGCTGACGCATAATGGGCAGTGGCCTCTCCAAATTGCCTCGGTGGTCCGTTCGAGCAGTCCCAGACGGGCGAGGGCGACCGCCTCCCAGAATGCGGCCTGCCGAGCCCTGCTCAGCGCCAGCGCCTCGTCCGACCACGTCGGCCCGCTCGGTTAAATCCCCTACGACCGTCAGCGCCAGGGCAAGGTTCGTCAGGCCGTTCAGCACCGATCGCACACCGGCGGCAGCGTCCGAGCGCGACCGACTTCCTCGAACCACCCCACCGATTCCGGGTGTTGGCCGCGTGTAAAGGCGATATTGCCCAAGGCGTTGACCGCCTGGGCGGCCTCGTCTGGGCGCACCCAGGCGGCGGGCGAGGGCCAGTCCTTCCTCGGCGAGCGCCGCCGCGCGATCGATATGTCCCCTGGCGGAACTACCATCATCGCCGCGGCGCCGAGTGCGGCGGCGCGCGGGCGCTGGCATCGTCCTCGGCGATCGCCAGGAGCCGGTCGGCCCAGGCGCATCCTTCCTCGAGGTAGCCCTCGCGCATCCCAGAATCGCCAGAGGGCGGACAGGAAGCGGTAGCCAAGGTGCGGGTCGCGCTGGTCCTCGGCGAAGTCAGCGCCTGGCGCAGGTTGGGTTGCTCGCGGTCGAGCCGGCGCAGCCAGCGGGCGTGATCGGCCCCATGATCCCGGTCGCGGCACGTTCCGCCAGGTCGAGGGACCAGATGGCGTGCCGGCGCCGGATCTCCTTGGTCTCCCCGCTCGCCTCCAGCTGCTCCAGGCCGAATTCCCGGATCGACTCCAGCATCCCGTAGCGCAATTCGCCGTCGATCTCGTGCCCCGGGCCAGCAGGCTCTTGTCGAGGAGCGAGGACACGCCATCGAGGACCGAGGATGGCTCGCTGGCCGACATCCGGCTGACGGTCGCCGAGACCGCCTCCGCGCCGTCGAGCGTGAACCCGCCGGTGAAGACGGACAGGCGGCGGAAGAGGGTGCGCTCGTCGTCGTCAGGAGGTCGGTAGGACCAGGCGATCGCATCACGCAGGGTTTGCTGGCGGTCTGGCAGGTCTCGCGAGCCGCCGGTGAGCAACGAGAACCGGTCGTCGATCCGGGCGAGGAGCGATCTCGGGCGAGAGGTGGCGGAGGCGGGTGGCTGCCAGTTCGATCGCCAGCGGCAGGCCGTCGAGCCGAGCGCAGATTGCCGAGACGGTGTTCGAGATCGGACGGCATACTGCAGGGCATCGGCGTGCACGGCTGTGCGCCCGTGCGACCAGCAGGTCGACGGCGGCATCGCCGAGAGGTGGGACCTGGTACTCATATTCGACCGAGAGGTGAAGCACTTCCCGGCTGGTTGCCAGGATGGTCAGGCTGGGGCAACTGGCCAGCAGCGTCGCCAGGGCGGGCGCGATGGCAATGACCTGCTCCAGGTTGTCGAGGATCAGCAGGCCCCGTCGCGCCCGAGGGCGTTGCGGATGTAGATGGCGATGGCGCTCCGGCGCGGTGTCGGCGACCCCGAGGGCGCGGCCGATGGTGGGCATGACCAGGGCGGGATCGCGAATCGGGCCAGGTTGACGAAGGCCATGCCGCCCGGATAGTCGGGGTCGAGCCCCTGGACGGCCTGGATGGCCAGTCGCGTTTTGCCAACACCGCCGGGTCCGGTCAGGGTGAGCAGCCGCAGGTCGGGCCGCCGCAACAGGTCCCGGATCTCCTCGGATCTTGTTCTGTTGCCCAACCAGCGAGGTCAGCGCAGATGGCAGCGGCGCGGCGGGGAATGCCGGCGATCGCCCCTCGGATGCCGCTGGCTGGCGCGATTCGGGCTCGTCGGCAATCAACCGGAGCATGGGGCCACCTCGAAGTCATGGTCCGCGTGCTTCATCTGGCGCTCTCTTCAGCCTGGCTGCCGCGAACAACAGGACCCGGCTCGGCTCCTATGCGCAATGCACACGTGAGCATGCGAATTTACCCCATGCGATGCCAGTCCGGCGGTTCCGGATTGGGGAATTCCTCGGATGTGACTGAACTGACGTCGGGGCAGGATAGCAATTGTTCGGGGGGGATCGCCCGAAAGCCTGCCGCGA
>CAVRUD010000007.1:0-45993 GCA_963724285.1 uncultured Chloroflexia bacterium
ACCGACGGAAGTCCCTCCCGGGACTACGAACGCGGGTTTGCCATCGGATTGCACGTCGTCAGTCGGCTTGAGCCGACTCTCCGATAGGTAGCCCGGGACTTCGAGTCCCGGGCGGGGCCGACGCGGGATTTCGATATGGGAACTTAGTATTGCGAGACTCGGTGTGAGGACTCGATCGGTGTCATTCGGCCAGCGAAGAATTCGCCGCGTTCAACATCGAGATTGTTGACTAGCGCTGAGGAGTGGATAGCCATGACACGGCCAGCCATCCATCCTGGCGAAATCCTGGCCGACAGACTGGCCGAGATCGGCGTGAGTGCGGTCCAACTCGGGCGAGAACTACACATTTTTCCAATAATAGCGATAAGCCAGCCGGAAAAATCGAATATACAGATTTTGGCGGGCAAGCGGGCGATAACCGCCGACACCGCCCTGCGGCTCGGGCGATGGTTCGGGACGGGGGCGGACTTTTGGATGAACCTGCAAGCCTCGTACGATCTCCGGCTCGCCGAGCAGAGGGTCCGGGGCCGCGGGATTGGGGAGCCCGTCGTACCTCGGCAAGAGCCGCGGTCAGCCAGCCCCGGGGTACACCCGTAGCGATCGCTTCCGGATCGGGCAGCTCGACCGTCAGGCGGCGGTAGCCCGCAGCGCTGCCCGCATCGCATAGACCTCGGGCGGGAACGGTGCGAAGGCGGCCCGAGCGTTGGCCTCCTCGTAGCCGGGCAGGCAGACTCGTTCCGCTTGCGCTCGTACTCGGCCAGTGCAGGTTCGAGCGACATCTGGCCGGAGAAGCCCGTCTCGATCGCTTCTACAAGCAAGGTGGCGCTGTGGTAGGCGTCGCTGATGCCGTTGGCGGGAATCGGGTCCTTGTGGTGGCCGGCATCGCCCACCAATGCCACCCAGGACCGTGCGATTGCCGGAAGTAGCCGGGCAGGTCGCCCGTCCCGAACCAGCGCTCGGCCCTCCGGCCGGCCGCGACGCGGTCTGCCAATGACGGGGTCCTCTCCAGGGTCGCCAGGAACGCTCCTCGATATCGGCGCGGAACCGGGGAAAGTCGGCGATGGGGACGGCGACGGCAACGCCGGTCAGTCCCTCGTTAGTGGGAAACGCGACAACGAACCGGTCCTCGAGGAAGTTGGCCTCCAGGCCATCGACCGGAACATCGGCGAAATAGCTGTAGTAGCAGCAGGTGGCGATGGGCCTCTCGTCATAGGTGGCTGCGCCCACGGACCGGGCGACGCGCGAGTAGATCCCATCGGCGCCGACGACGAGGTGAGCCCGCTCGACGATGTCCATCCCTCCGGCGGTTCGCCCCCGCACCCCGGCGACCCGGCCGTCTTCCCAGATCAGATCGTGGACCGTACACCCCTGCAGCACCGACGCACCCGCCTCGGCCGCGGCTTCAACGAGGATGGCATCCAGGACGTAGCGGCGGGGGGCGTAATGGGCGGCGAAGTCTGGTCCGGTTTCGGGCGGCATCGCCATCGAAAAGTCGCCCAAATTGACGTTCTTGGTGAAAATCGGTGGGCAGCCGGACTCCGCCACGCGGGGCAGCAACCCCCAGACCGTCAGGTATTCGATGCCGGTCCGTTGGATGAAGTGGCAGCGCATCGAGTCGCTGGGGAAGTGGGCGCGGTCGATCAGGAGGACGCGAAAGCCTGCCCGAGCGAGGAGCATGGCCGTCGGAGACCCGGCGCAGCGAGCGCCGACGACGATGACATCCCAGGTTGGACGGCGAGGGTGGATGGGAGAGGCAAGGGCCATGGGAAAACCTTCTCCTGCGTCGATCCAGACGGCGAACGATGCCGGCTTGTCAGCTAGCCGGCCAGACGTTGCCTATCCTGGCCATCGCTACCCGTAGTCGCATCGGCAAGTCTGCTTATTCCGTCCGCACGGGTTCCGCGCCCTGACGCCTGGCGGTATAGTGCGACCCCGTTTGCCGGCCCTCGTTTAGCGGGCCGTCCGAAAGGCAGCAGCAATGGAGGGAATCGTGGGAAAGATGATTACGGATATGGGGCACACGGCCTTCGCCGTCCACGATATGGACGTGGCGCTCGCCTTCTACGCCAAGCTCGGGCTGACCGAGTCGTTCCGGCTCAACCACGCCGACGGCTCCCTGATGCTGATCTATATCCACATCAGCGGCGACCGCTTCCTTGAGCTCTTCCCCAACGGTCCGGAGCCGGAGAGCGGCCGGACCCACAGTTTCAGGCATATCTGCCTGCTGACGGCCGACATCTCCGCCGCCGTCGAGTCGTTGCGCGCGAACGGCGTGACGATCGACCGCGAGATCAAGGAGGGCCTGGACGGCAACCTCCAGGCCTGGATCAAAGACCCGGACGGCAACGCGATCGAGCTGATGCAACTCGTCGAGTCCTCGCCGCAGCGGCAGACGGCGCTGCGCGGATAGGTCATCCACGCTCGCCACGCGGAGGACTACCTCATGTCCGACTCACCTCGTTCGCCAGGTGATCGCGGCTGGCATGTGCTCCTGTTGGGCGGCGCGAGCGGCGTTGGCAAGACGCAGATCGGCTACCGCCTCGCGCGCCATTATGGGGTCGGTCTGACCGAGGTCGACGATTTCCAGGTGATCCTGCAGGCGATGACCTCTCCGGATGACTTCCCCGAGTTCCACTTCTAGCGATTGCAGCCGGAGTTCGCGAGCAGCATGAGCGAAGAGGAGCACCTTGCCTTCGGCCGGCGCTACGCGCGGCGGATGGCTCAGGCGATCGAACTGGCGGTCTCCAATCACTTCGAAAACCGCGCACCAGTGCTCCTGGAGGGTGACTTCATCATGCCAGCGCTGGCCGCTCAATCCCGCTTCGGCGACTTCGGCGCGGCCGGTCAGGTCCGGGCGCTCTTCCTCTATGAGGAGGACGAAGAACAGATCCGGCGGAACTATCTCGCCAGGGACGGGGAGGACCAGCCGGGGCGGGCGAGGATAAGCTGGCGGCAGTCGATGGCGATCCGCCAGGACGCGGAGCGCCTTGGCCTACCCGCCATCCCGGCTCGGCCATGGGAGACGGTGCTCCAGCGGGCGATTGCTGTCATCCAGGCAGGGTGATTCCGGTGCCCATCCTCACCGCCGGGCGTCCGGCGTCGGCGGCGGCCCCGTGATCGTCACCCCGTACCGGGCGGCGCCCGCGATGAGCCGCTCCACGTCCGCGCACCCGTACCCATCGTCGCATTCGCCGAAGTACCCCTCCATGCCCGCCGGCGTCAGGGCAATGAGGAGTCTGGCGGTTCCAGACGTGACGGCGTATCCGTGCTCGATCCCCCGCGGCAGGACCAGGCAGGTCCCCGTGACGGCTTCATGCGTTTCTTCCCCGATGAAGAACGTCAGCCGGCCTTCGAGCACGTAGACGGTCTCGTCCTCTTGGGAGTGGACGTGGCGGGGTGGCTCGTTTCCTGCCAGTTCGAGCAGTTCGAAGAGCGCGAGCCGGCCCCCTGTCTGTGAGCCGGTGACGAGTGTCCTCGCCCGGGCATGTTCGCAATCGCGCTGTGCTGTCATAATCGATGCCGACTCCATAGCTCATCTCGCCGCCCGCGTGCGGCGCAATCGACAGCGGCGGTCGCTCAGATCACCGTTGACCAAGTGTGGAGTTTGACCCGCGTCGACTCCACCAACAGTGCTCACACATTGACTCCAACATTCGGAGCGCGGACGGGTTGAGCACTGGAAGCGAGGGAGGCGTCGCGCGGTTCATGACGTCGGGGACGGACCCGACGCCGAGTCAATGCCAGATGGCGGATGGCAGGTGGATAGCATGCCCCACGAGCACGACGGCGAATTTGGCGCCCGCTTACGACGGTTTCGCGAAGCCGCGGGGCTGACGCAGGAGCAACTCGCGGGCAGGGCTGGACTCACGGCGAACGCCATCAGCGCCCTGGAACGCGGCGAGCGCCGGCGCCCCTATGCGCACACCGTGCAGGCGCTGGTCGCGGCGCTGGAGTTGCCGGCGGCGGCCGCCGAGGAGTTGGCCTCGTCGGTGCCGCGGCGCGGCGCCACGCCGCAACCCCCGGAATCTGGGATCGGCCACCTGCCCGCGGCACCGACCGGGCTGATCGGCCGCGGCGAGGACCTGGCGAACCTCGTGCGGCTCTACGCGGGCGGAGCGCGGCTGGTCACGCTCACCGGCCCGGGGGGCGTGGGCAAGACCCGCCTGGCCACGGAATTGGCCCGCGGGCTGGCCGACCGCTACGCCGACGGCGCGGTGTTCGTCGCCCTCGCGCCGCTGGTCGACGCGGCGTTGGTCGTCCCGACGATCGCCCAGGCCTTGGGCGTGCGCGAGGTCGGCGGGGCGCCACTGCGCGATACCGTCCACGCCTTCCTGCGCGACCGCCAGATGCTCCTGGTCCTCGACAACCTGGAGCACCTTACCGATGCCGCCGCCGAGGTGGCCGAGTTGGTCGCGACTGCTCCGGATCTGGATCTCCTGGCGACCAGCCGGGCACCGCTGCGGCTGCGCGGCGAACGGGAATATCCGGTTCGGCCGCTGGAACTGCCGCAACTCCAGCGGATCCCCACCCTCTCTGAGGTCGCGGGAAGTCCCGCGGTAGAGCTGTTCGTGGAGCGGGCGCAGGCGGTCGATCCGGAGTTTGCGCTCACCCGGACAAACGCCGCGGCCATCGCGGCGATCTGCCGGCGGCTCGATGGGCTGCCCCTGGCGATCGAGTTGGCGGCGGCTCGCATTCGGATGCTCGACCCGACGGCCTTGCTCGCCCGGTTGGACCACGTGCTCCCGCTCCTGACCGACGGACCGCGCGACCTGCCCAGCCGTCAGCGCACGATGGAGCGCACCATCGCGTGGAGCTACGACCGGCTCGATTCGTCTGCCCAGGCTCTCTTCCGGCGCCTAGCGGTCTTCGCCGGTGGCTTCACCCTCGAAGCGGCTGAGGCGGTTGGGGCGGATCCGAACACGGCGAACAACGTGGCCCTCGGCCCGTTCCGGTTGCTCCTTGAGCAGTCCTTGGTCGCGACGGAGCCGGGGGAGGTTGTCCGGTTCCGGCTGCTTGAACCGGTACGCCAGTATGCGCACCACCTGCTGGTGGCGAGCGGCGAACTCGCGCATGCCAAGCGAGCCCATGCCGCCTGGTATCTGCGGCTCGCCGAAGCGGCGGAGGAGACCCTCGGCGGCGTGGGGGCTGATCGGATGTGGCTGGACCGGCTGGAGACCGAGCACGATAACCTCCGGGGCGCCCTTGGGTGGCTGCTTCGCGCCGGGGATGCGGGGACGGCCCTGCGGATCTCCGCCGCGCTCTGGCCCTTCTGGCACTACCACAGCCACCTGAGCGAGGGCCGTCGCTGGCTGCGGGAGGGGCTGGCGGCCGCTCCGCAGGCACCCGCATCTGTGCGGGCTCGGGCCCTGCTGGGGGCGGCCTTTCTTGCCCACTACCAGGGCGACGATGACCAGGCAAACGACTTGGTCAACGAAGCCTTGGAGCTGACCAGGGACCTCGACGACACCCACGAGGTCGTCCCTCAGCGCCGGGTGCATCTCCTCGCCCTGCTCGCGCGCGGCGTGATTGCGGAGGACCAAGGCAGCTATGACATCGCGGAGGCTTCGCTTCAGGAGGCACACCACCTGGCGTGTGCCTCGGGGGACCGGACCTGGACGGCGGTGACGCTCTTCCATCTCGGGGTGGTGGCCTACGGGCAGCGTCACGTCGAGGTCGCCGTGGCACGGCTGGAGGCGGCGCTGTCCGGCTTTCGCGCGCTTCCGGACCCGTGGGGCACCGCCAGCGCCCTCGACTACCTTGGCCTGGTGGCTACTGAACGCCCGGATCAGCAGCGCGCCGCGGCACTCTACGCCGAGAGCCTTGCCCTCTTCCGAGCGATAGGAGCGCGAGACGGGGTCGCGGGCGGACTGGCCAACGTGGCGGTCCTGACGGCGGCCACCGGTCAGTCCGAAGCGGCGGCTCGACTGTTCGGCGCGGCGGAGGCGTTGGCCGAGGAGGTCGGGGCGCTGCCGAATCTGCCGGAGCGCGCCGCGCACGAGCGGGGGATGGCGGCCGCACGCCGCGCGCTCGCTCCTTCGGATTTCGCGGCTGCCCACGCGGCGGGTCGGGCGCAGCCGGTGGAGCAAGTCATCGACGAGGCGGTTGCCTTGGTCACCGGTTTCGCGGCGGCACCCACAAAGACCCCCAGCACAGCCCCAGGCTACCCCGCCGGGCTGACCGAGCGGGAGGTCGAGGTGCTGCGCTTGGTGGCCAGAGGTCTAGGGAACGCTGAGGTCGCCGAGCACCTCTTCCTGAGCCGGCGCACCGTCGACGCCCACCTGCAGCGCGTCTACGGCAAGCTCGACGTCCCCAACCGCGGCGCGGCGATCCGCTTCGCCGTCGAGCACGGCTTGACCTAGTCCTCCCCGATCTGGTCTGAAAGCCCCGCCGGGGCGCCCGGGCGGGGCATTTTCATGCACCCCGACCGAATGGTCTAACGGTCGGGCACCTCAGCATGCCCATTAGGTATCCAACATGAGTCCGATTAGGTGCCTCGATACGGTGGATTCGCTGACGCGGGGTAGCTGCCGTCTGCCTATTGTGATCCCAGTGGTAAGGGCCACCCCCGACAGCGATCGGGGCGACAGACCGGCGACCGAAGCCGCACAGCCAGAACGGGGCACCACCGGCCACGTCCGACGACCCTCCCCCGAAACGGCATGCACCCCACGCCGGTCACGACGACACCCACCATGGAGGTCACCAGTGTTGAACAGAGCCCGTTACATCCTCCGAAGCGTGGCCGGCGTGCTGTTTCCCGGCCCCGCCCCGCAGGACGATGTCCGCGGATGTCGGCGCTCACGCTCATGCGAGCGAACGCTCTTCGCTAGGCGCTAAAGCGTCTCAAACCGACCCAACCAGACTTGACCTGTAACTTGACCTGTCCATCACGCTCCACGTCCATACGCGCAGTCCGGGAGACCGGACACGGAGAACACCTATGAACTCGTCGACCGATTACCTCGCGCTTCTGTCCGAACCACCATCCGTCTCGCGCCGCGTCGTCCTCGGCGCGGCCTTCAAACTCGGCGCCGCCGCGCTGGCGGCCACCGCCGTCGGCCGTGCGAGCGCGTCGGCACAGGCGGTCACCCAGTACAAGACCACGGCCGCCCTCAACCTGCGCTCCGGCCCCGGTACGTCGTACTCCGTGATGGCCGTCATGCCGGCCGGAACCATCGTCGCCCACACCGGCGCGAGCAAGAACGGGTTCCACGAGGTCGGGTACAACGGAACGTACGGCTGGGCCCACCGCGACTACCTCGGCCCGGTGGGCGGCGGGTCCAACCCGCCGAGTCAGCCGGCAATCGTCGGCTCGGCCGTGACCACCACGGCGCTTAACCTCCGCAGCGGACCCTCCACCGGACACAAGGTGCTCCAGGTCGTCCAGGCGGGCATCACGGTCGGTACGTCCAACAGCGTCCAGAACGGCTACCGCTACGTGGCCCCGCCCTCCGGGCCGGCCGGTTGGGTGGTCGACGGCGGTCTTCGCCCGGCCGGCCAACCGGGTCAGCCGTCCGGCGAGACCTTCACCACGACGGCCGCCCTCAACCTCCGCGCCGAGCCCAGCACCAGCTCCAACGTCTTGCTGGTGATGCCGTCCGGGGCCAAGGTCCGCGCGACCAGCAAGGGCTCGGGCTCGTTCCGGCAGGTCGTCTACAACGGCGTGACCGGCTGGGCGCACACCTCCTACCTGAACTAGCAGCGAAGAGCGTCCCCACACGGCGCCTCGCACGCCGGGGCTCCCAGTCCCCGCTGCAGGGTTAGGAGCGGGGACTGGGAGCGTACCTGGCCAGCCACCTCAACCGATCTACCTGCCCGGCCCGACCGGCCGGTCAAACCACCAGGAGCACGACGCACATGCATCCCCTACCTCCATCGCAACCCGGAACCATCCGTCTCGAAAGGAACGTATCTCCCATGAAACTCCGCCGCCTCCTCTTCTCCCTCGCCGCCCTGCTGCTGCTCGGCCTCGTCGCCAGCCCGGCCGCGGCCCGCGCCCAGTCCGACCCGATTCAACCGGCCGCGTTCGTCGACACCGACGAGGACGGACTCTCTGATACGGACGAGGCGACCCACGGAACCGACCCAGCCGTCTACGACACCGACGGCGACGGCTTCGGCGACAACCAGGAGGTCGTCACCGGCTCCGACCCGCTGGACGAGAACAGCATCCCGGACGGCGCCCAGCCCGGCGGCGACGCCGACGGCGACCTGCTCTCCGACGCCCAGGAGGCCGAGCTCGGCACTAACCCGAACCAGCCCGACACGGACAGCGACGGCCTCACCGACTTCGCCGAGGTCGGCTTCGAGCCCGGCTCCAGCACCGGCACCGATCCCCTCGACGGCGACACCGACGACGACCGCCTCGGCGACGGTTTCGAAGTGCGCGAACTCGGCACCGACCCGCTGCGGGACGACACCGACGAGGATGGCCTTGGCGACGGCGACGAGTTGGAGGTCTTCCAGACCGACCCGCTCGCGGTCGACACCGACAGCGACGGCGTGGACGATCCCACGGAGCTCGACGCGGGCACCGACCCCAGGGATGCAAATAGCGTCCCGTCCGATGATCCTGCCCCGGCTCCTGCCCCGGCTCCGAGCCCGGCGCAGCCCAGTGCGCAGCCGGTCAAGGCGCTCCCGAACACCGGCAGCGGCGTAGCGTCCTCCACCGGACTCAACGACGACCCGCTCTACGTCCTGCTCGGCACCGGCCTCATCCTCAGTCTCGCCGGGCTAGCGGCAACAGCGCGCCGCCGCGCCTGATCCCCTTACCGAAATCATCCGTCTCGATCAGGGGCGGCCGCGTGGCACTGGCCACGCGGCCGCCCTGCCGCATCTAATACAGCACCGACCGGTACTCTTCATTGCGCTTGCCGCAGGACTCGTCCGGAGCGGGCCAGTCCTTCTGCTCGGCAAGGATCGCCGCCAGGGACGGGACGCTGTCCGGGTCCGGCCACTTTTTCGGCTCCCACAGGCCGGAGCGGAGAAAAGCCCGGGCGCAGTGGACGTAGACCTCGTCGATGTCGATCACGATCGCCATCTTCGGGGTCTTGCCCTGCATCGTCATCGTCGCGAGCAGCTCGGGATCGGTCGTGATCGTCGCCCGGCCGTTGAGGCGAACCGCCTCGTCGACCGCCGGGATCAGGAAGAGCATCCCGACGTGCGGGTTGGTTACGATGTTGCGCAGGGAGTCGATCCGACGGTTTCCCGGGCGCTCTGGAATCGCGACCGTGCGCTCATCCAGAACCTGGATCGCGCCGGGCGCATCGCCGCGTGGGGTGACGTCGCAGGAGCCATCCGCGTTCGCGGTCGCCAGCGCAAAGAAGGGGACCTGGGCCAGGTATTCCACCAGGAGCGGCGTCAGGTACGACGTGTGCTTCGTCCGGATGGCCTCGCGTGGCTCGCCGTTGATCGCGTAGAGATCTTCGACCGTGCGCACCGCGTGGGCGTCGATTCGCTCGCGCAGATTCGGGCTGCTGCGGGTCGAATCGGTCGTTTCCGGAACGATCGTCGCCGTCATCTGTACTCCTCTCGCACCGCGGTGGCACAATAGCTGTTCGATCCTACGTACCGCGAACTATCTCACCGGCTGCTCGTTCCCGTCGAACAGATGGCAGGCGACCGCTCGTTCCTGGCCCTGGGACAGGAGTTGCGGCGTCTCCACGTGGCATCGGGGAAAGGCGTATGGGCAGCGCCCGGCAAACCGGCAGCCGGGCTTGAGGTCGATCGGCGTGGGCGGATCGCCGCGGATCTCGATCGGGTCGCCGTGGACGTCCTCATCCCCGGCGGGCAGGGTGTGGGAGAGCAGGGCCCGGGGGTATGGGTGCTGCGGGTCGTCGATGATCTCGTCCGCCGGCCCGAGCTCGGCGAAGGCGCCCAGGTACATCACCGCCTCCCGATCGGCGACGTAGCGGGCCACCGCGATGTCGTGGGTGATGAAGACGATCGCCATGCCATCGCGGTCGCGCAGATCGAGCAACCCATTGAGGATGCCGGCCCGGACCGAGACATCGAGCATAGAAACCGGCTCGTCGGCGACCAGGAAGCGCGACTCGAGTAGCATCGCCCGGATTCGCCAGTCGCTGGAGCTGCCCGCCGGAGAGCTCGTGCGGGTAGCGGGCAAGGAAATCGGCCACCGGTAGGAGGCCCGCCCGCTCCATCGCCGCCCGGATGCGCGAGTCCCGCTCGGCCGAATTGCCGATCGCGTGGATCCGTAGCACCTGCCGCAGCGACGTTTCGATGGTCAGTCGCGGATCGAAGACCTCGATCGGATTCTGAAAGACGATCTGAGCGGAGCGTCGGAACGCCTTCAGGTCGTCCCCGCCGAGTTCCCCGATCTCCTGGCCGGCGAAAAAGTTCGTGCCATCGGTCGGATCGATCAGGCGAAGGAGGAGCCGGCCGGTCGTCGACTTACCGCAGCCGCTCTCTCCGACCAGCGCCATGATGTCGCCTGGTTGAAGCGTGAACGAGACGCGGTCAACGGCATGGACCTAGGAGTGCCGCCGGGCGATGACGTCGCCGAGGCCACGGCGGACCGGGAAGAGACACTGCAGGTCCTTGACGTCGATGAGGGGAACCTGGCCGGGTGTTGGAGTCATTACCGGTCGATCCTGGGAGTCTGTTCGAACTGCGATGCTCCGTCTCGGCGTCGCCCGGGATTTCAATCCCGGGCTGAGTGACGGAAGTCGGTTAAACCGACTGACACATACTGTGCTTCGAGGTGCCAGCCGGCTTTAGCCGGCTTTCCATCTCACTCAGCCCGGGACTTGAGTCCCGGCCGGCAGGAGGACGGCGGTCCATATTCCCAATCACGTTGATGCCACCTCACCGCCTTCGTACAGCTCGCACCGCACCCGGTGGCCGGGCGCGATCTCGATCATGGGTGGTACCGCCGCGTTGCATTGCGGGCGGGCGTGCGGGCACCGGGGAGCGAACCGGCATCCGGGAGGGGGCGCTTGCAGGTCCGGCAGCGTGCCCGGAATCCCGGAGATCCATCCCTTGGTGCCGCTCAGCCGGGGGCCTGAGCCGATCAGAGCCCGGGAGTAGGGGTGGGCCGGAGCGGAGAAGAAGGTCGGGCGCGGCGCGACTTCCATCAGCTGGCCGGCGTAGAGCACGGCCACCGTATCGACGGTAGCGTTGGTCACCCCGACGCCATGAGAGATGACCAGCGTCGTCAGGCCGAAATCGCGCTTGAGCCGGTTGATCTCGCGCAGAACCTGCGCCTGGGTGATCACGTCGAGCGCGGTCGTCGCCTCGTCGAAGATAAGAAACGGAGGCTTGCACAGAAGCGCAAGCGCGATCATCGTGCGCTGCATCATCCCGCCCGAGAGCCTCGAACGGGTAGGCGCGCAAGACCCGGTCTGGGAGGTGGACGGCGGCCAGCAACTCCTGGATCCGCTCGGCACGCTGGCGATCACTCAACCTTGGTTCGCGGAGAGCGAGCACGTCGTGGAGTTGGGCGCCGACGCGGTGGACTGGACTGAGCCAGGTAACGAGGTCACCGTGTACTACAACCCGAACCGTCCGGAGCGGGCGGTTCTGGAAAGAGGGATGCGCGCGGAGAACGCGGTCTTACCGATGTTCTTAGGAGTCGTGCTCCTCGGGCTCGGCCTGGGGATGGCGTGGCTCAGCCGGTGGAGTCCATACCGCCCAAGCCGGAGTCACGCCTCATCAGGGCCGCAGGGGGGTCCGCGCGGTGCGCGGCATCGCGTTTATCGCCGGCCTTCCCGGCAGGTCCCACGGGCCGGAAGAATCGGGGAAGGTGCGGTTCGTACAGTCTCCCCATCAACCAGACGGGGCGGGCACCGAACGGACCGCCCACACCTGATCCGAACCGATCGGCGCCCGAGCTGGTCGCGCAATCTAGACGAGGCGCCTACGCGCTCAGAGGAGAACACCGATGTCGATCGTTGCCCCGGCCGCACTGGCCGCCCGCCTCAACCGTCCGTTCCGCGTCGTTGCCCTGCTCTTCCTCGCCTTCGCCCTGATCGCCGGCACCAGCAGCCGCGCCTCGGCCAGTTGGGACGATAGCGTCGAAGAGATCTTCGAGGCGACCGACCTCGCGACCGCCGTCACCGAGCACATGCAGTGGTACTGGGATGAGGTCTTCTACATCAGCGACATCAACGCCGAGACTCCGTACGCCGTCCTCTACGACATTTACTCGTACGGCCAGACCGGCTGCGGCGAAGTCTCCTCCTACGGCTACTCCTGGTACTGCGTTGCCGACGACACCGTCTACATCAGCGTCGACCACGTCCAGGACATGCGCGAGCAGGAAGGCGACCTGTACGCGGCGGTGATGGGAGTTGGCCAGCCGATGAGCATGGCCGTTCTCGACCGCATCGGCGCCCTCGCCTTCGACCGCAACGGCAACGCCGACATCTTCAGCCAGGAGGCCAGCGCCTGCCTGACCGGCGTCTGGATCAACGAGCTCTGGTACGCCGACATCATCGACGAGGACGACGTCATCTCCGCCGCCCGCGGCCTCTCGACCATCGGCTCCTCCCTCCCGGACGCCTTCCTCTACGGCTTCGAGACCGAGGACCCGCAGACCTGCATCGACGCGATGATCCCGTAACATCCCTACAGGTCACGCAATCACAGCCGCCCTCGATCCGGAACGGTTCCGGATCGGGGGCGGTCCGTTTGCCCGCCGACGCGGCCAGCTACACGCAACCGGCTCGCTGACCGATTGCGCTCGCTGTTGCCGCGATACATCGAATTGTAGGGGCGGACCGATGTGTCCGCCCGCTTGCCGACAATCAAATCTCGCCTTGGAAACACTGATCCCAACACGCACCTTGGCGGTCTGCCAGCGGGCGGACACATCGGTCCGCCCCTACGATTCGATGTATCGGGGCCACCAGACCGGCAATGCGACGCGTTGTTACGTGCGGTCTTCCCCGAAAGGGGGACCCCCCGAGGTGGCCGTGCGGGAGGCTGTGATCGCCCGCGGGTTGTGGCTCCGCGCCGCCCGGGAAGAGGGAACCCTCTGCCACGCCCTCGTACGCCAACACCATGTTCCCGCTACGTCCACGTTGGTCAGCCCCACCAGCCCCGCGTGCAACCGGCTGCACTCAAGAGAACGTGCCAGCCACCAAGAAGCGTCGCCGCCGACCAACTCGGCAGCGACGCTTTCTCCCCCTTCCCCCTGCCGCAGCGGGGGGAAGGGGGCGGGGGGTTAGGGGGCTATATCCCGGCCTACCGCCTCCGATGCCGAGGATCGAGCGCGTCCCGCAGCCCATCGCCCATCAGGTTGAAGGCGAGCACCGTGAGGAAGATCGCGAGGCCGGGGAAGACCGTCAGCCACCAGGCGCCGTAGAGCATCTCCCGCTGGCCATCCTGGAGCATGTTGCCCCAGGACGGCGTCGGGATTTGGACGCCGAGGCCCAGGTAGCACAGGCTGGCCTCCAGGAGGATCGCGTACGAGAGCCAGAGGGTCGCTTCGACGATGATGATCGCCAGCGTGTTCGGGAAGAGGTGGCGGATCATGATCCGGGCCGGTCGAGCCGCCGATCGCCCGGGCCGCGGTCACGAACTCCTGCTCCTTGAGCGCCAGGAACTGCCCGCGGACCAGGCGGGCCGCGCCCGGCCACGAGAAGCAGCCCGATGATGATCACCGTCGTCTGCAACCCCGGCGTGAAGAGGGAGGCCGCGGTGATCAGGAGCAGCAAGAGCGGGATCGACAGCAGGATGTCGGTGAAGCGCATGATGAACGCGTCCACCCAGCCGCCGAAGAACCCGGCCGCCGCGCCCAGCGCGACCCCGATCGACATGATGATGACAACCGCCGCGAACCCGGCCGCCAGCGAGACCTGACCGCCTTTGACCAGCCGGGCGTAGACATCGCGCCCGTTGCGGTCGGTGCCCAGCCAGTGCTCGGCCGAGGGCGGCGTGTTGCGCATGCCGGATTGAATCTGCGTCGTAGTCGATAGCGGGAGATCCACGGCGCGATGATCGCCGATCAGTAGAGCATGATGATCACCACCATCCCGCCGACGGCCAGCTTGTTCCGGCGTGAACCGGCGGACGACCGCTGATATCGCCGAACCGGCGGGAATCGACGCCAGCGCAAGGTCGGCGTCCGCGTTCGGCGCTCGGCGCTGGCAAGCCCCAGCGCGTCGGTTCGCTCGTTGCCATGCGATCCAGGCGCAAACGCTCCATCAGCTCCGAACGCCGAACGCCGAACGCCCTATCCGCCGAGCGAGACGCGGGGATCGACGAGGGCGTAGACGACGTCGGTGAGGAGGTTGACGATCATGACCGCCGCGCCGGTGAGCATCGTGACGCCGAGGATGACCGGGTAGTCGCGCCGGCCGATCGCCTTGAAGGCGAGATCGCCGAGCCCGGCCAGGCGAAGATCTGCTCGATGATCACCGCGCCGCTCAGGATGCGCGGCAATTGCAGCCCGACCACCGTCACCATCGGGATCAGGGCGTTGCGCAGCGCGTGCCGATAGAGGACCGTGCTGCTGTTCAGCCCCTTGGCGCGGGCAGTCCGTCACGTAGTCCTGGTGGATGACTTCCAGCATCGACGAGCGCATGAAGCGGGCGAAGTAGGCGACGTTCGGCAGCGCCAGGACGATCACCGGCATCACGAAGTACTTCAGCTTTTCGGGGAAGCCGCGTTCGCCTGACCGGTGCTGAGCGCCGGCAGCCACCCGAGCTGGACGCCGAGCCAGAGCTGCAGCAGCAGGGCCAGCCAGAAGTTCGGCAGCGCCAAGCCGAGGAACGATCCGACCGTCACCGTGTTGTCGACCGTCGAGTATTGCCGGGTGGCCGAGATGATCCCAACCGGGATCGCGATCGCCAGCCCAAGGAACAGCGCAGATCGCCTGGAGCTGGATCGTGCCCCAGAAGCGCTCGCCGATCAGCGTCAGCACCGGCTTGTTGTTGAAGGTGTAGGCCGTGCCGAAATCGCCCTGGAACACGAGTTGCCCGACCCAGTGGACGTACTGCACCGGCAGCGGCTGGTCGAGCCCGAGTTGCTTCCGGGCCTGCTCGACGAACTCCGGGTTGTCGCGCGCCGCGCTCGCCCATCATCGCCAGCACCGGATCGCCCGGCGCGCGCGTGGATCAGCGCGAACATCAGCAGACTGAGCCCGAGCAGCAGCGGGACGAGAGAAGAGGCGCGCCGGAGCAGATAAGCGGCCAGTTGCCGTTCTGCATGCCGACGCTTCCTGGCTCTGACGACGGCAGGCGGCAGACGGCGGACACGGCTATGGCCGTGACGAGCGGCACAGGCTTGCAGGCTGTGCGGAACGAGCGCGCTGGCTCCCTCTGCTCCCTCTCACGGCGATAGCCGTGCCCCCTCAAAGCGATAGCTCTGTCCACCTCGTTACTCCGTCACCGTCCAGTCCTCGAGCGTGTGGAAGAGACCATAGGCGGCGCTGTCCGTGTACCTCGAACGGCTTGTCGACCGCGTGCAGGAAGGGCCGGTACCAGGCGAAGTGCATCGGCACAATCGTCCATGATGATCGCCTGGATCTGCGTAGATCGGCTTCGCCGCCTCCTGGTCGAGCTTCTCCGGGCCTGGGTCAGCAGCTCGTCCAGCTCCGGGTTGGTGTAGTTCATGTAGTTGCCGGCGGACCTGTAATGGAACTGCTCGTAGAGCTCGCTCGGTTCGGCGGTGACGCCGCCGAAGTCGACGCCGGTGGCGTCGTAGTCCTTGCGACGGTCACGCGCTCACCAGCGTCGCGTACTCGATGACCTCGGCAACGACCTCGATCCCGATCTCCTGCAGCGCCTGCTGGGAGAAGATCAGCCAGTCTTCGCGCAGCGACGTTGCCCTGGTTGACCATGAACCGGATCTGCGCGCCTTCCGGAACCCGACCGGGCGATCAGCTCCTTGGCGCCCTCCGGATCGTAGGGGATCGGCTCCAGGTCCGGGTCGAACGCCCAGTTGTCCGGGGCGATCGGGCCGACGCCCGGCTTGCCCAAGGCCGAGCAGGGAGTCGAGCGGCGAACTGCTTCGGTGTCGAGCGCCATCGCGATCGCCCGCCGCACTTCCTTCTTTCGCCAACCGCTCGTTGGCGAGGTTGAACATCCAGCCGTTCGGCGAGGTGAACGGCGGCACCAGGACCGCAGATCGGCGTTCTCCTCCAGCTCGGCCTTGGCCGCCGGGTTCGGGTAGTTCGAGCCGTCGATCTCGCCCGATCTGCAGCGCGAGGACGAGGGACTGGGCATCGGCGATCGTCGCGGTGGGTGACCGCTGGCGATCGCCGGCTTGCCTTCCTGCCAGTAGTTCGGGTTCGCCGGTCGCGACGAAGTCGGCGCCGGTGGTCCACGACTCGAAGACGTACGGACCGGCCCCGATCGGCGCCTGGAAGAACGGATCGTCGGCCAGGCTCTTGCCCTCCAGCGCCGCCTTCGGCACGACGCAGATGAAGCGCAGGTTGAAGAGGAAGGGCGCGTCCGGCCTGGCCAGCGTGATCTCGAGCGTCTTCGGATCGACGACCTTGAGCCCGGAGACATCGGTCGCCGTGCCGTCGGCATAATCCTGCGCGCCGGCGATCGAGAGGTATTCGTCTGCCGCGGCGAGGCGGTCTCCGGGGCGAGCATGCCCTTGATCGTGAAGGCGACATCGTCGGCGGTCACATCGGTGCCGTCGGAGAACTTCGCGTTCTCCTGAAGGTGAAGACGAGGTCAGGTCGTCGAGCGTCCAGTCCGCCGCAAGACCGAGGCCCGGGGTCGGGCGGAAGGTTCCGCCGCGACGCGCACGAACTCGTCGAAGAGCAACTTGCAGCGGCAGTCCCCCTCGGACTCGTTGGTCAGGAACGGGTTGATCGTCTTGGCCTCACCGAGGGTGCCGATGATGAGCTCCGGGCCATCGTCCTGATACCGGGCGGTGCGCATCCCACGTGGCGCGGGGGCGGCGCCTGCCGGGCGCAGGGCAACGCCCGCTGCCAGGGCCGCGCCTGCCGCGGCTCCACCACCGACAAAACCACGACGCGAGAGACCGGATGACGACGCTGTCTTCACTGCTGAACCGATCGGTTTGACAGTCTGGTCTTCGCTCACGTGTACTCCTCCGTTGGATCGACGTGCAGGCCAAGCCGGCCGTGCGAGCTCGGGAGCATTCGGGCGACGAACGATCGGCCCGAACGCGGTCAGGTCCTCTGACACAGGCGCCACTTCGGATACGGCTAAGGGCCTGGGTGTCGGCTGGGAATCCCGCGTGGAACGAGCCGAAAACCGGGACCGGGACCCAAACGTGTGACCGAAACGGCGTGTCGAGGTGGCGGCAGCGTAGCAGTGGGCGCGGATTACTGTCAATTCAAAACGGTCGGCCTATTCGTGCAATTTGCCCAGAGCACGGGCTGCTTTATCAGGCCAAACATGCACGATCGGCAAATCTAGGCAAACCTTCCAGTCTGCCGGCGCGTCGGCGAGGCGTCTTCGTCCGAATAACCCGGGATTGATGGAGATTGCGGAATTGATCGCGGGGTTTTTGGAGCGCCGCCCCCCTTGGTCGCCCGGGGCTCACGGCCCAAGGTTGGCCCAAGGTTGGCCCAGGGTTGGCCCAGGGTTGGCCCGGGCGGCAGCGGAGCTGGCATGTCCCGTCCCAGCACCGACCCCAACAATCCATGATCAATTCTTCAACCTCCATAAGGGGGCCCAACGCCGGGGCATCGATCGGATCTCTCCGCCTCTGGCGCGCATGTTCCAGCCGGCTTCTCGGATGGTTCAAAACCGGCCACGGTCGCTTGACGGTCTCCGCGCCCGGGGCAGCGCCCGTTCTCCCCCCTTCCCCCCGCAGCGGGAAGGGGGGCCGGGGGGGTTAGGGGGCCGCTCCGGCGCCGACCAGAACCGTCAAGCACGTTTGAACCATCCCTTCAGCCGGGTTTGTGGATGTCGCCCGGGGTCTTCAGCCCCGGGCCTGGACTTTGGCTCTTTTTCGGACCCGGGAGGGGGTCCTTAACGACGCACGATGCGCTGCATTTCGTGCCGTTTGCGCGCGGACCACGTGCAACCGGCCTTTAATGCGCGGCGCGATCAGTACGTACGCGGCTGAACCGATCATGAAGGTCCCCAAAAGGGCCAAAGTCCAGGCCCGGGGTCTTCAGCCCCGGGCGGCGCTGTCCCGGCGTCGCCGTTCCCACGCGGTAGCCGTGAACAATCCAGGCCAGGGCGGGGCGCTCAGACGATGGCGCCGTCTCCCTACTCAACGTGCGCTCAACTTACGTGAGTTCGATCCGCCACTCGTTGCAGCGTAGCGGGTTCCCCGGCGGATACTCGAAGTCGATTTCGCCCAGGAGTTCGAAGCCAGCCTTCCGGCAGGCTGCGTTGGAGGGCGGATTGTCTATCGAGGGATAGGCATGCGTAGAAAGGACG
The DNA here is from genome assembly GCA_963724285.1 of uncultured Chloroflexia bacterium. Taxonomy (GTDB): domain Bacteria; phylum Chloroflexota; class Chloroflexia; order Thermomicrobiales; family UBA6265; genus CAVRUD01. The sequence goes on from CAVRUD010000007.1 coordinate 18,336, forward strand.
ATCCGGAACCTCCCGCCCGCCCCCGGTTCGTTGAAGGCGAGGTAGCGCTCGTGGCGCTTGAGGAGCTTCCCCTCGCTCCCGGCCCGCCGAGGTGTTCCGTCATCTCGGGGCGTTGTTGCGTATGAGGATGTCCAGGTCGGCTTCGCCATACGGCTCGATCCGGACCTGAGGTGAATCACGGCGTTCTGCCATTGCGCGCGGCATCCCAATACTAGAGTGGATCCGGACGTTCCGCCGGCGCGTGTTGCGGGAACGGGAAGCGATCGAACCGCTGCAGGGCTTCCTTCACGAGGGCCGGCTTGTGGGTCAGCTCCATCGCAGCGTCGGCGACGCGGCGACGGGCAGCGGCCAGATCGGGGTAGGTCCGGGTTCCCGCTATGTGCTTCTTGGCGCCGGCGTCGGCGTAGTGGCCCCACACGACCAGCCACCCGGTCCGAACAGGGTGCACTTCCACGTACCGGCTGAAGTCTTTCCATTCAAAGCCATTTGCCATCAGCTATCAGCCATCAGCAATAACCCGAAAGCCAACGGCGTCCGGCCATCGATCGTTCGTCATCGGGATCGGAGAGTAATTCCCGCAACGGGATAAGCCAATCGGCCACCAGCGGATCAGACCTGACGGCTGATAGCTGACGGCTGACGGCTGACGGCTGATAACTGGACTACTGGGTCTTGCGCGGATCTAGCGCGTCGCGGAGGCCGTCGCCGACGTAGTTGATGGAGAGGACGGTGAGGAAGATCAGCATCCCCGGGATGATCGCCTCGTGCGGGGCCAGCTCGATCCGGTCCTTGGCGTCGAACAGCATGCTCCCCCACGTCGGGATGTCGCTCGGGAAGCCTAGCCCCAAGAAACTCAGCGTGCTACTCGGTGATGATCGCCGCCCCCACCCCGAGCGTCGCCGCCACGATGATCGGGCTCATCACGTTGGGCAGGATGTGCTTGGCGATCAGGCTGCCCCGCGTCGCCCCGATCGACTTGGCCGCCTCGACGAACTCTTTCTCCTTCATCGACAGGAAGGAGGCCCGCACCAGCCGCGCCGTCGGCATCCAGTTCAGCGCCCCGATCACCACCACGATCAGCACGAACGTGCCCAGGATATCGCTCCCAGTGCGCTCCTCGAAGAACCGGTTGACCGACTCGCGGAACAGGTAGGTGATCATCAGCAGCAGCGGCAGCTGGGGCAGGGCCAGGAACATGTCGGTCATGCGCATCAGCCCGGAGTCGGCGAACCCGCCGAAGAAGCCGGCCGCCGCCCCGATCGCGGTGCCCAAGGTGATGCTAACCAGGGCGGCCACGAGGCCCACCGCGATCGAGATCCGCCCGCCCCACAGCGCCCGGGCGAGCATGTCCTGGCCCAACGCGTCGGTGCCGAACGGGTACTCCAGGCTCGGCGGGGAGTCGGTCAGGAGGAAGTTGATCTCGTCGATCTCGCGGGGGTAGATCGCGTTCCCGACAAACGTCACCACCACGAAGGTCAGAAACAGCACCAGCCCCGCCATCGCCAGCCGGTGGTGCCGGAACTGCCGCCACGCGTTCCCCCACAAACTCCGCTGCTTCCGCGTGGCACGCTCCAGCCCGGCGGCGCCCGGCGTCGCCCCGGCCGACCCGGGAACCGCGACGGCGGTTGCACCTGCGCCGCCTGCGCGTGCAGTGACTCCGGCGTCGCGGGTAATCTCGGACATTGGGCTCCCTCATGCTCGACTGGCGTGTCGTGGACGAACGGTCGGGGTACTGGGCTACCAGCGCTGTGCTCGACGCGCGACACCGAAGAAACGAACCGGACGACTAACCGAGCTTGATCCGAGGATCGAGAAAGGCGTACAGGATATCGGCGATAACGTTGAAGACAACGACGAGGATCGCGACACCGAAGGTAATCGCCATCACGACCGGAGTATCGGCGCCACCAATCGCCGAGATCAGCGCGCTGCCGATGCCAGGGACGCGGAAGATCTGCTCCGTGACCACCGCGCCGCCGAAGACTCCCGGAATCTGGAGCGCGATGATCGTCACCACCGGGATCATCGCGTTGCGCATGGCATGCAAGAAGATGACCGTTTGCTCGCGCAGGCCCTTCGCCCTGGCCGTACGGACGTAATCCTGGCTGATCGTCTCGAGCATCGATGCCCGCACAAACCGCGTCAACTGGGCGGCCCCTGCCAGCCCCAGCACGCAGATCGGCATGATCGACTGCTTGAAATTGCCCCAGAATCCCGTCACCTGGGAGTCATAGACAAAGGGCAACCAGTCCAGTTTCACACTGAATAAGAGGATCGCCAGGAGCCCTGTAAAGAAGGTCGGCAGGGAAAAGCCAAGGAAGGCGAACGTCGTCGCGATCTGGTCGAAGGCTGAGTATTGCTTGATCGCGGAGATCACGCCGACGGGAATAGCGATCAGAATCGAGAGGAGGAGCGACGAGCCCACGATCGTCATCGTGACCGGGATGCGGCCGACGACATAGTCCCGGACCGAGCCCTTCGTCTGGAAAGACACCCCCCAGTTGCCCTGGAGGTATTCGCGTCCCCACTTCACGTAGCGGATATGGATGGGATCGTTGATACCAAGTTGATCACGCAGCCGCTCGCGCAATTCGGGCGTCACATTCGGATTCGTCGCGAAACCGGCGAGCGGGTCGCCCGGCGCCAGCGCCAGAATCGAGAACACCACCATGCTGATCGCGAGCAAGGTGACGACGGAGATGAGAATCCGCCGGATCAGGTAACGCCCCATCGTGCTACCCCTCTAAAGCGCCTGCGGGTGGATCACGGACTCCACGGCTTCCGGGATATCACCGGCTAGCGAACCATTCTTGCCAGCCGACCACCTGACGCTGCGCGGACGAGACGGGTGGAATCGTGGCGGGTGCGATCCCGCGGTTGCCAATACCCTCGACCATCGCCGCATAGGGCGGCATATCTGTACTCACCGGTGATTTCCTAAGAGTGGCGGAATCCTACGGGGGTGATCCGCCGTGTGTCAAGGAAACGACGCTCCCCCTGGTGTGCACATGGCACAAGCATCTGAGAGGGGGTTGGGTTCCCCTAAGGGCCAAGTTGTGCCCAGGATCCGTCCCGAGCTGTGCTACACTGCGCGTTTGTGCGGCGCCGGCGAGCCCGGAGGGCCGCACGTTGTGTGTCCGGCACCCACCTGCCGGACGTATTCGATCTCCCCGTCTTCTTCCTCGGTCGTCGGGGAAGCTACGGAAGTAGGAGTCAGCAGGAGTAAGGCGTCATGGCCGAACTGATTCTGAGGGCCGAACCCCGAACCATTCTCGGGAAGAAGGTTAAGCAGCTTCGCCGGAACGGGCGAATTCCGGCGGTGGTGTACGGGCCGGTCCTGTCCGAGACGGTCTCCGTCTCCGTCGATGCCCGCGAGTTCGACCGGTTCTACCACCGGGCCGGACATGCCACCCTCTTCACCCTCAAGTGGGAAGGCGGGGAGCAGGCCGTTGTTATCCGCGACGTGCAGATGGATCCGGTCAAGCAGACCCCGATCCACGCCGACTTCTTTGCCCCGAACTTGCTAGTGGTTCTGACGGCGTCTGTGCCGATCAACTATCACAATGAGCCCGAAACCTCGGACACTATCCTGACGCACAACCTCACCGAGCTGCAGGTCAGTGCCCTTCCGGCTGAAATCCCGCAGCACATCGAGGTGGACCTCAGCGGCTTGACCGCGGCCGGCGATTCGATCCGCGCCGGCGACGTCACCCTTCCGGATGGTGTGACGCTGATCACGGCCGAGGACGAAATCCTCGCGAGCCTGTCCGGCCTGGCCGTTGAAGAGGTGGTCGAGGAAGTCGAAGCCGCCGATGAAGAGGCAGCCGAAGCGGTCGCCGAGGAAGGCGCCGAAGCGGAAGCCGAAACCGGTGGCGAGAGCGATTCCGGCGAGTCCTAACCAGCCTCATCGGGCATCGTGTCTCCCTGAACTCCAGCCAGCACCGGCGCCCAAATGCGGGCGCCGGTGCTGCTTTTCCCCGCGATTCACCCTGAGCAGGCATCAGGCGCTTCGGAGGCAATCAGATGGACGCAGGCGCGAGGTTCGCGGCGGTACGGTCATGGCTGGCGGAGATGCAAGACTGCGTGCAGAAGGTCGATTTCGAGCGTTGCCGTGCGATCTTCGCACCCGACGTCGCCGCCTTCGGTTCCCTGGGTGAGCGCCTCGTCGGCCTCGATCGCCTCGAAAACGACCAATGGCGCCGGGTGTGGTCCCGCATAGATGACTTCACCTTCGACCTCGACCAGCTCGACTGGGGAGGCACCGACTCGGTTCTCTGGCTCGCCTGCCCCTGGGCCTCAACGGGCCGCCGCGATGACGGCACCCCTTCTGTCCGCCCCGGCCGCATCACGGCGGTCCTGGAAAACCGTAACGGTGCCTGGGTCGCGGTGCATACGCATCACAGTTTGTCGGAGTCGGCCCCCTAACCCCCTTCCCCCGCTGCGGCAGGGTGGGAAGGGGAGATCGGCGTCCGGCGTCGGGAACAAAGCCGATCACCAAGGTGTCATCCCGAGCTTGTCGCGGGATCTAGAGGGAGGCGGCGTTCCGATAGTGCCACCGCCTGAGAGAGCACGATGCCGTCTTCTCGGAGTCCGGGGCGTTGTCGATACCACGCGCCCTTCGAGATCCTTCGACAGGCTGCTGTGAAAAACTCGCCGAACACCGCGTACGTACGTCGATCGCATTTTTCATGCTGCGGTGGCGAGCCGCGGCTCATGACCACTCGGGATGACTGGATGGGATCGGGCGACTTCGGAGACGGCCCTGCCGGACGCCCCTCTCCACCGCAGTGGAGAGGGGGTAGGGGGTGAGGTCCTCTCCGGGGTTAGGAGGCCTTCAACCGCGGCCCAACCTCCGTCGCCAATAACCGGAGGCACCTCTCAACGCGCTGGTCATCGACGCCTGTGGCATAGGGGTTGGCAAGGAAGGTCGTCAAGCTGAGAGCGGATTGGGCGGCGCGGATGCCGTCCGCGACGGTCTCCGGCGAGCCGATGAACATCACCTCGTTCCGGACCAGGTCGGTGGCGGTCGCCTCCGCGGCGGCGCGCCGGTCCGGGCGGGACTCGGGGGTCGCGGTACCGCCCAAGTCCCGGATCTCCTGGATCCGGAGCAGATCGTCGACGACTTCTGCCCTAGCCCGCTCGTCCGTCTCCGCCAGATAGACGTGGCGCATCAGGGCGATCTCACCACCGGCCAGATCTTGGTCACGCTTGGCGTATTCCGACCTCGCGGCGACGTAGGCCGCTGTGGCGGGCCGCAACCGCGCAATCGGGGCAAACCCTATTGCCAGATTCATCCCCTGGCCGGCCATCCACACGACCGCGCCAGCGTCGGTGCCGGCGTACCAGAGGGGAGGGTGGGGCACCTGCACCGGCAGCGGATGGATGCCGACCTCGCGCAGCGTGGTCACGTCTGATTCGAGGGAGACGGTTCCGCCGCTCCAAAGGGCCCGCAAAATGGCCAAACGCTCTTGAAAGATCGGGATTCGGCGGGCCGGATCTATGCCGATGGCTTCGAGCTCCGGCGGCCGGTGACCCAGACCCAATCCCACCTCAAGACGGCCGCCAGCGAGATGGTCCAGCACGGCGATCTCCTCTGCCAAGGCGGCGGGGAGATGCAGCGGTAAGGTATAGGCCAGCACACCGAGCCGCATCCGCTTCGTCCGCTGCGAGGCCGCGCCGATCCAAACGCCGGGAGCCGGGCAGCGGTAGCCCGTCATGAAGTGGCGCTCGGCGGTGAAGGCGACATCGAACCCCAGGTCGTCGGCGATGGCCAGGTGATCGAGCCGCCGCCGATAGACCGCCGCCGAGTCGTCGGGATCGGTCGGGTCCACCTGTTGGATATCGAAGATGCCGATCCGCACGCTGCTCCTCCGAGACGTGAGTCGTGAGTCGTGAGTCGTGAGTATCGTTCTTTCTCACGTCTCACGTCTCGAATCTCACGTCTCGTGAAAAACGAACAACGGGCCGGCCCTTGCGGACCGGCCCGTTATCCTGGGGCACCACGACTGTCGCGAGACTAGCTCACGACCTCCGTCGTGATGCCCTCAGAACCGTGACTACTCATGGGCATCACCTCCTTTACCCTACTCGGTTTTTGGAAGGCGTCGGACCCTGTTTGCGATCCGTAATCTAACGGTACCATGACCCCCGGAAGTCCGTCAATGATCTAACTGGCACCGTTTTCAGGCGTCCGTAATGCCGTATACACATCTTCCGGATCGGGCTTGCTCCCCTTTGGGCGGCGGAACCGGCACGCGCACCATGAGGAATTGCCGGGAAAACGCGGCCATGGTCCGGCGCTATGCGATAATCCCGCGACCAATCATCACCTGGCCGCAGGCGACGGCGCGCCGGTACGTCCTCGCCAGCCGCCGGCGAGTGTCGACAGGCTGGCAATGCCGGAACCGAAACCGGGCGCCCAGCGGTAACCCACGTGCGAAGGGAGCGTTCCATGGTCCAGCCTGATGCGACGAAGAAATCCCCGATGCTCGAGTACGCCTTCTTCGAAGGCGCCATCGTCCCGTTCTCGGATGCCAAGATCAGCGTCGGCACCCATGCGCTGCAATACGGCACCGGCGCGTTCGCGGGTATCCGCGGCTATCTCGACCAGGACGGCGAGACGATCAACATCTTCCGGCTTCCGGAGCACTCGGCCCGCTTCCTCAACTCGGCCAAGCTGCTGCGCGCCAGCCTGCCGTACGACCGCGACTCCTTCGCCAAGATCATCATCGACCTGATGGAGAAGAATGCTCCCCAGTCCGATGTCTACGTGCGCCCGTTCATGTACAAGGCTTCAGTCCAACTGACGCCGCGCCTACGCGGCCTCCAGGACGAAGTCACCATCTACATGCTTACGCTGGGTGACTACCTTGACACCTCGAGCGGCGTCCGCGCGATCGTCTCCTCCTGGGCCCGCATTCCCGACAATGCCATCCCCAGCCGGGGCAAGCTGAGCGGGGCCTATATCAACTCCGCCCTCGCCAAGGACGAAGCCGAAGAGAAGGGCGCCGATGAGGCGATCCTGCTTGGCGCCGACGGCCACGTCGCCGAGGGCAGCGGCTGCAACATCTTCATCGTGCGCGATGGGATCCTGATCACACCGCCCGTCACCGGAGACATCCTCGAAGGTATTACGCGACGCTCGTTCCTCCAGTTCGCGACCGACCTCGGCATCCCGACCGAGCAGCGCGAGATCGACCGCTCGGAACTGTACCTCGCCGAAGAGGCCTTCTTCTGCGGCACCGGCGTCCAGGTCGCCCCGATCGCCAGCATTGACGGCCGGCCGATCGGCGACGGCGCTCCCGGCCCGATCACCGCCCAGCTTCGCGAGGTCTTCTTCGACACCGTGCGTGGCCGCAGCGATCGCTACGCGGAGTGGATCACCCCGGTTCGGCCCCGGGTTGCCGCCGGGCGATAGTTCCTGGCAGTCGCCGGGCGGCGGTTCTCCGGCGCAAAGCCAACGTTAATGGTTCAGAACGAATGTACCCGGTGACGTGTCAACGTCATGTCGTCGGAGGCGAAGAGCCGAGCCCGATGCCATGACCGCACCGGGGCCAACCATGTCCCTTGGGAGAGGAGTGATATTAATGCGGCGCCGATTCGGTCTTCTGGTCGTGCTTTTCCTGCTGATCCAGGTGCTTGCGGCGGGACTCGCCGGCCGTCCTCCGGTCGCGTCCATCTCCGCGCAGGAGATTACGTGCGACGACTTTAGCGATCCCGAGGCGGCCCAGGCCCTACTCGACGCCGACGACAGCTACGAAGACGTGCTCGACCCAGATGGCGACGGCGAAGCCTGCACCGAAGATGACCTGGCCGCGCTCGAAGAGGCCGAAGAGCGGCCGACCTACGAAGAGTTGGTCGGCCGCCTGGGCGGCGAGCGCGCCGACATTGAGGACGAGTACGGTGAGCAAATCAACGACGAGGACGAGTCTTGGCCGGTCGGCGCCGAATACGACATCGACGGTTTCCGCCGGGCCTCCTTCTTCTACCATCGGGACTACGCCGCATACATCATCCTCACCGCGGAACGGCGCTCCCCGTTCAGCCAGAGCGAAGCCGAGGAGATCGCCTCCGACTTCCTGCCGGAAGATTTCGAGCAGGGCGACCAGCCGGACGAGACCGAGGACGGCGACCTGATCATCTCGGGTCACAGCGAGGCCATGGAGACTCGCTTCGGCGAGAGCACCTACCGCCGATACGGCGCCGAAGGCGAACTCGGTGATGTCCATTTCATCCTGCGCCTCGATGCGGACAACGACGTCTCCGCGATCGAGATCGGCATTGGAGTGGAAGAGCAGACCGGCCCCCCGAATGATGGGGAAGAAGAGGCCGAGTCGACCGAAGCAGCCGAGCCCGAGGAAGAAGAGGAGCCGACTCCCGAGCCGGACGAAGAAGAGGAGGTGGCCCTCGACGCCGATGAGTACGTCACGACGGTCCGCGGCGAAGTCGAAACATTGCTCGCCAGCATCGACGAATTCTTCACCCTGATCGGTGACTCCGACTTCGGCAGCGACGAGTCGATCGATCAGTTGTCCGGAATCTTGACGCTCTGGGCCGGAGCATCGGCCACGGCGTCCAACATAACGCCGCCGGAAGGGTTCGAGGACGCCCACGAGCTCTACCTGGAGTTCACCGACCTGCTCCTATCGGCGTCCTCGAACTTCCTGGTCGGGATCAGCGACGACGATGACGCCAGCATCACGGAGGCGAGCGAAAACCTGAGCGATGCCCGGACGACGGGCGAAACGCTTCTCACTGTGCTCGAAGACGCCTAGAGACGCATGTCAGGCACGTGGCAAGGGTTGACCGCGTCTCGGGGTCGCCCGGGGCTGACGGCCCAGGGTGTGGCCCAGGGCGGCAGGGAGACGCGGCCACCGTGTCAGAACACCGGCCAGGTAAATGACGGCCGTTTCGGGAGGAGAGCATCGAGCAGTACGCGCGCCTTCTCGGCGACCGCCAGGCAGTCGGCGTCAGCGTGCTCCAGCTCGGCAAGCGATCGGCGCCCAAAGAGCAGTTGCAAGAATCTGAGACCGGGGATTAGCGCGTCGCCGTCCTCGGGATGACCCGGCTCCCAGGGCGCCGCGGACACCAGCCGGCCCGCCGCGAACGTGAGGCGGAGCCCAGTCTCGTAGAAATTCAGCAGGAGTTCGCCGGTGTAGCCGGGAGCGACCGAGGCTGCGAGCCGCTCTTCTAACACCGGCGCGATTCGGTGCAGAAATGCAGGCAGGTCCGCCACGCGCAGGAACCAAGCATATGGTTCCCGCACACGGGGCAATCGATTTGGAATCGTACGGTAGACGGGATGGTCGGAGCCGAGCGAGAAGGAGATCGCCTGGAAGGAGTTCGGCTCATCTGGTTCCCGGAGGGACTCCCCGGCGGATCGAAGGAAGCGCAGCACGGACGGAGTCACGTCGAACCACGAGACACCCGGAGCAAGCTCGTATGAAGAGACGACGAGCGTCTTCTGGGCCAGTTCCCCCAAGTGGGCGAGATAGCCGATGGGTTCGCCGTCCGGGCGTTCGATGATGTGCAGAGCGTGACGAAAACGCTCACTCCGCGCCCCGTCCAGCCCATACCGCCACTGCTCCTCGTCGCGCACGACGGTCACCAGCCAGCGTTCCCGGGCTAGCCCATCGAGGGTAACGAGGAACGGGACGTCCCCGGCAGCCGCTGGTCGGACCCGGAACGGTTCTGGGGTGTCGTCGGACAGGTCCGGGACGTGCGGGAGAAACCCGGTTCGCCCGCCCCACATCTCGAGCGCCATCTCGTAGCCGAACCGCCGGTAGTAGTTGGGGATGCCGGAGATCGCCTGGACCGGGAATCCCCGCTCCGCGCACCACCGGTGGGCGACGTCCATCTGGCGGCGGACGAGTCCGCGGCGGCGGTAAGCGGGGCGGGTGCCGACGAACTCGATGCGTCCAACCGAAAACGCGACACCGCCGTACGCCCACGGCTCGGGGAGCAGGGCCAGCGAGGAGACGATGTCGCCATCCCGGTCCTCGACCACCAGAAAGTCGCCGGTGGAGACCGCTGGGTGCCCGCCAGCCAGTAGGGACCGCACCAGATCGGAGATATACGCGTCCGGGTCGTCTTCACCCGGCCCGCGATGGATCTCGCCGTTGAAGACGACCAGCGCCCCGGCGTCGGCGGGCGTGGCTCGCCGGAGAACGAGGCCGTCATCCAGGTGCGCTGGTAGGTCCATCCCATTCGCCTCCATCGGGTCCCGAACGGCGGCCGCCTCAACGCACCCCGTCCTCAGTTGCCACGAACGCTCTAGTCTGCACCCGCGGCGGCGGAAATGTCCTCCTGGAGATCGCCGGCGTCCTCGTACTGGCCAACTTGGACGTGGTCGATGACGCCGTCCGGGGAGATGATGAACGTCACCGGCAGGATGTCGGCCGTGCCAAAACTGGTCTCGACCGGCCCGACGAGCGTCGAGTCCCCCCCGCCGTCATAGCCGATCGGGTACGTGATTCCCAGGGATTGGGCATATTCCGCTACCGCCTCCGGCGTGTCGCGGGCCTTCACGCCGACGCCAACGATCGTGAACGGCGTGCCCCCCGCCGGTCCCGACGCCGTGAGTTCCTGGAAGAGGGGCATCTCTTCTTTGCAGGGCGGGCACCATGTCGCCCAGAAGTTGAGCACCACGACCTGGCCGCGCAGGTCGCCCAGACGCAGGGTCGATCCGTCCAGCAGCGTCAGCGAAAAGTCCGGCGCCTGGGTGTCGATCAGGCTTCCGGCCCGCGACGCCGGGGCGTCGTCGTCGGGTTCGTCGCCGTAGCGGTAGATCCCGATCGCCATGAGGCCGGCGATCATGATCAGCGCAAGGGCGAGCGGGGTGTACTTGGCGTAGGAGCCGTAGCCAACCCGGCCGTGCTCATCGCGATCGAGTGTGTCGTCCGCATCCGCGTGCGCCGGGCCGATGCCGGACGGATCGGGCGTATTTGAGGTGGTTGCAGGATTGGTCGGATTCACGAGCGGGCCAGGTTCCCAGGGGAGAATGCGGCATCTGGCGTTCCGCCGACTTCGGGCAGGGACGCAATCGCCGCGTCGACGTTCTCGCGGAGTTCGTCATCCTCGGCGGGCAGGACGACGATGATGTTGCCCTTGATCACGACGTGGGGCGGCCCGTCACCGCCGGCGACCGGCGTGCCCAACGACGTCAGGACCAAGGACTCCTCGTCCAACCCGTTCGAATCGGCCTCGCGCGCCGGTACCGAGGGGTAGACAAAGACGTAGAGCGTGTCGGAGCCGATGGTGATCGCCTGGCCGGGATTCGAGAGTTGCGCGGCCCGGGCCGCCGAGCGGCCGAACGCGGCGTCGAGATCCTGGGCGATCAGCGCGTCAAGCACGTTGACGGCTTCGATCCGGCCGACCGTTTCGGGGTTGGGCGGAGGAGCGGTGGGAGCGTCGTCCTCGTTGTTCTCGTCGTACCACAGGTATCCGGCGATCGCGACCAGGACAATGGCCAGCGCCGCGAAGATCAGCGACGACCCGAGGTTCCGGCGCCTGGCCTGTTGTCGTTGCCGCTCCACTCGTTTCCGCCTATCCAGCTCGCTGTCGTCCAACCGTTGGGCATGGTACTTGACCGGCCATGGGGCCGGGCATCTTGTGCCGTACTAATGACCCATGCTGGATGGTACGCTTTCACCGGAACCATAACCAGTAGGAATGTCAGATGAATGGCACGACAACACCGTGGCTTCGGGCAGACCATGCGCAAGGTTGCGGGCTATGCAGGCGATTGACACTGCGCGTCGCGAGAATGAAGGAGGCAAGGTGGAAGGCTCACAGTTCGATCGGTTGACCCGCGCACTGGCGGCGGAAGTACCCCGGCGCAAGATCGTCATCGGTGTTCTGGCGGGCCTGATCGGCGGGATCGCGCGTGGGCGGGAAGACGCGCTAGCCGCCTGCTCCCATCTCAAGACATCCTGCACCCAGGCGTCCGATTGCTGCTCCGGCTTCTGCGTCGAAGGCGAGTGCTCCTGCGCCCCTGGCAACGAGCCCTGCAACGCAACCACCTGCACACCGATCTGCCCACCTGATCAGTACCGCGGCAGCCGTTGCCGCTGCCTTTGCCGGGCGACCGGTCGTCCTCCCGGCCCGACGGGCTGCCCATGCACCTCAAGCAGCATCTGCGACGGCGGAGATATCGTCTTCTGCGGGGGCACATCGCTGAATTGCCTCTGTGACCAGACCACCGGCGGCAACCTGGCCTGCTCCGACTTCTTCTCCTTCCCGGAGATCCCCTGCGCCACAAACGCCGATTGCCCGGTCAACCATTCCTGCATCACCTCGTTCGATTGCTCCCAGCCGTACTGCGCCCTGGCCTGCGGCGCGCCGAACGCGGCCCTCCGATCCGGCGGTCCGGCGCTTGACCGATCCGATGGCCCGGTGAGGTAGCCACTTTCCAACTTTTGGCCAACCACCCTTCGCAAGACCGGGTGAAAGGCGCCGGCCCGCATCACGACAGCAAGCGGCTGGCCCCTACTGACCGGTTAGTGCTGCCTTTTCCCCGTCGTGATCCGGTATTTGCCATGGTTCTGCCTCACAATTGCCCGGCGAATCCACCTTTTAACGGGCGCAGGGCCAGGGGATTGGGCGCTCCGCGGGCATTCAAGCGACGTGAAATGTTGCTGATGTCAACCAGAAGGTGTTACAACCCGAATTCTGGGATGGATCGGGACCGAAACTCCCCGCTGCGGTCTGCGGCGTCGACGGAGCCCCGCACGGTAGGCGGTGGCCACCGATGAGGGTGATGGCGACCGGCTAGAGCAATGGTGCTTGTGCCAAGAAAGACGACCATATGACCGAGCAGAACCGCGCAATGGACGCTTCTCTCCGCGCTCAGGAGTGCGCGCGGCAGACGCTTCGCCTCATCCCCCAGTTCTCACGCTGGGTCTCGGCCCAGGTGGAACAGGATCACATCGGCGGCGATCTCAGCCTGCGGCAGCTGACGGTCCTCTATTACATCCGGGAGCAGACCCCGACGCTGGGATACATCGCCAAGCAACTCATGGTGACCCCGGCGGTCGTCACCGGCATCGTCGATCGCCTGGAGCGGCGCGGATTCGTGCGACGGACGGCAGATGCCGGCGATCGCCGCGTCGTCCGTCTGACGCTGACGGAATCCGGCCGCAAGGTCAGTATGGACACCGAGCAGGACCTGATCGGCATCGTCGCGGCTCGTCTGGACGAGTATCCCGAAGCTGACCTCACCACCTTGCAGCAATCGATAACGACGCTGGGCCGCGTACTTGCCGACCTCGAACGCCGGGCCAAAGACGAAGCCTCCAACGGCGTCGCCGCTCTGCCGCTCGAAAACGCCTGATGCACGGGGCCATCAACTCACCTGAGGGGTAAACCCCGCGGCGCGCAGGATCGCGATGAGTGCGGTGGTGCCTTCGTCGTCCGGGGCGGTCGCATCGGGCAGTTCCACCAGCAGCCGGCCGTCACCGACCCCCTGCAGCGACCCTCCCGCCAGGGTGAGGGCACGCTTGAGGTCCTCCACCGCCCCCTGGTCGTCCGGCGTGAGCATGAATGCCCGCCGCACGCGGACGCGGCGATACCCGCGCGTCCACGCTTCGAGCTGCGCTGCCAGATCCGGCGGGAGCGGTTCGCCCGACTGCCGTGAGACAAAAGCCGTGATCTGCTCCAGGTCGAACCCAGCGCTCAACGCCCGTGCCAGGCTGTCCGGTGAGAGCCGGTACCGCGACGTCTCGCCGAGTGACTCGTTCGTGGCGAACGCGGAAAGGGACCAGACGAGCAGCGGACTGGGCCGGAGGAGGTCGATCTCCCCCGTATCGGTCACGGTCAGGGCCGAAGAAGACGCGCCTCCGGGCGTCGGGAACGGGACGATGTTGCCCCCCTCCGCTCGCCGCCGTCGCACCCGGAGCGCCCGGCCGCGGCCGCGGACGGACGCGAACTCGATCGTGCTCGTCCAGAAGAAGCCCGTCTCGCACTCGGCGATGACGGCATCGGTGACAGCCGCGCGGCGCCGCTCGTTAGCGTCGCCGGACGGGTCTTCCCTCCGGGCGGTCGCGGCGGTGAAGGTGGCGCCGAGGAGATCCGGATCTCTGGCCGCGGCCCACTCGGCGACCTCAGTCAGCAGATACCAGGCTTCGGTCCCAGGCGTTGTCGGCACCAACTCGTCGAAAATCGCGCGGAGCCGCAGGCGAAATCCGCGCCAATCGGCGCCCCAGACCTCCAACTCGGTCCGGCCCCGTCCCTCGATCCAGTCGGTCGCGCCCAGCCAGACGTCGCGCAACTTGGCCGTCTGGTCGGCAAAGGTGCGGTCTCGCCATGCGCGAAATCCCGGGGCCAGCTCATAGAGGGGGCCTTCCTCCTGGGCGCGGCGGTTGAGGAGACCTACCGTACTCGCGAGCGAGAGCAGGTACGTCAGGTAGCCGGACGGAGGCGTGTCTTCCCCGCGGTTCCAGAGCAACCGGTTCACGTGGCGCAGCCACGGCCGCGGCGCGGCATCCGGCTGCTCCGGCCGCGGCGCAGAGGCCAGAGTGACCTCGCGCACCAGGGTGAGCACGTCCCAGGCAAGCGAATCGGGGTGGCGCCAGGGGAAGGGCGTCACGCGCTCCGGGGCGACCTGCTCCGGCGTGGGAATAACCATGGGCTCACCGGCTCGATCCGACTCAAGCTCGGCCGGGACAAAGAGCCAGCGGCTGCCATCGGGTCGGTAGGTATGCCAGACAAGCAGCGCGCCTTCCAACTCGGCGAGGGCGTGGCGAAGCTGGGCGGCATCTCTGGCCTTCGCCGGATCCAGCCCGGCAGCACCAGCGACCTCGGCCAGGGCGAGCCCACCATGCTCACGCTCGCCCCGGATGCGAGCCCAGATCCGCGCGGCGATCGGCCCGCGCTTGGAGGCAACGTTCTTGACGCGGGCAGGGTCCGCCACCTGCTGCAGGACCTGGCGCGCGAGATCGTCGCGGCGACGCAGGCCCGGGATCACCCTGATCCCCCAGAGCGATGCCGCCTCCTCCATCTCGGCGTCATCGAGCAGTTCGAGCAGTGCGCGCAGGGGGGTCTTGCTCAGATCCCCAGCTTCGATCTCGTCCTGCAGGCGCCGAAAGCCCTGGGCAAGCTCACGCGGGATGAACAACTGGGGCGCCGCGCCCACCGGCATGGAGGCATCGTCGCCATCGCGCGTCAGGATGCCGATCCGGTAGAGGACTGTCGCGACTTTACGGGCCTCCGCCTCGTCGGTCCCCAGCAAAACGGCAATGTCGGCCAGGGAGACCGCCCGTTCCTTCCCGAGGACCAAGTTGCGGACGACCGCCCGCTGCGGCTCGTCCAGCGCGTCCCAGGCATCGCGCACAGCACGCGGATCGGTCATCGCCCGGTAAAGCGCCCCCACCTGGCGGTGGCGGGTGCCTTCGCCGGTGGGCAAGGGGATGCCCCAGAACCCGGCGATCCGGGCGAGATCGTCCGGCGGGCGGGTGTTGAGGCGGCCAAGCAGGTTCCGCATTCGCGTTCCGGCCCGTCGTGACGGCGCGGCTGGTTGTCGTGGCGTCACCGCGAGAGAGACGGGATCTGCGGACGATTATAGAGGGGGCGACCATGTCCGGTCCGGAGCCAACGCTTGAGACTGTACCCAGGATCTGTTTCGAAGTGGTTGGAACAGCCACAGAGACGCGGACAGTCGTGCGGACACTCGATTGGGGTTGGTGGTAGGGTGGCGAACGACTGGCCGGCGCGACGCGCCGCTGATCCCAGAAGAATAAGCCGGGCGCGCCGACTCCAGCCGCGATGTACCCGGCGCACGGCCGGTACTTCCGACCCGCCGAGGTTGGGCACGTGACACCGGCCCCGGCGATCCAGAACTGGCGGCAAGGCGAACGCGGGAGGCGGAATGAGCAACACGTTCACGGGAGACGGCAAACGGCCAGACGTCATCGTCGTTGGAGGTGGGGTGGCGGGCTGCTCGATCGCCTACCGCCTTGCCCAGCGCGGTCGGCGAGTGCTGCTCCTGGAGCGGCGGGAACTGGCCTCGGGCGCATCGGGGCGGAACGCCGGAATGACCGGTTCGGGGTCGTCACTGCACGACGCGGCGGGCCGGGCCGTTGCCGCCCTGACGACGGCCAATCTCGCCCTGATCAAGACCCTACCGGATGAACTCGACGCCGATTTCTCCCTGCGGCTACCGGGGACGCTCGACGTCGCCACGACTCAGGAGCAATGGGACCACCTGTCGAAGGCCGTCGCCGCCCAGCGGGCGAATGGCATCGACGCCCACCTCCTTGACCGCCAGCAGGCCCGAGAGCTGATGCCCGCGCTCGCCGAAGACATTCTCGGCGCCGAGTTCTTGCCTGGTCGCGGCCATCTCTGGCCCTTTGCCCTGGTCCATGCCTTCGCCCGAGCGGCGGGCCGGCACGGGGCCAGCATCCGCACCGGCGCCGCGGTGGATGAGTTGATCTGGAATGGCGACCGGGCCACCGGTGTCCGTGCGGGCGGCGAAACGATCCTGGCCGATGAGGTCGTACTCGCCACGAACGCCTACACGCCCCACCTCCTCCCGGATCTTCCGGACGGTGCGATCGTCCCGGCCAGGGGGCAGATCCTGGTGACCGAGGCCCAGCCTCCCATCCTGGCCCATCCCTTCGGAACCAATTTCGACAAGGAGTACGGCCGGCAGACCCCGGACGGCAAGATCCTGTTCGGCGGGTTCCGCCGCCTCGACGACGACCAGGGGTTGGGCCACGAGGACGAGCGGGTCACCCCGGCGGTGATCCACGGCCTCGCCGCCAATCTGGTCCGCCTCTTCCCCGCCCTCGCCGAGGTCCGCGTCGTGCGCTGCTGGGCAGGGATCATGGGCTTCACCCCCGACGGCCTACCCCTGATCGGCAGGTTGCCCGGCCGGTCGGGGCTCTTCGTCGCGGCGGGCTTCAACGGGGGCGGGTTCAGCTGGGCCGCGATCGTCGGCAAGATCGTCGCCGCGGAGCTCGACGGCGAGGCCCACGGCTTCGACCTGACGGCCTTTGATCCCGGCCGATTCGCGCTCGCCGGCACCGGTTGGTTAAACCCGTTCACGGCAGGCGAGGCGGCGGATGCAGCCGTGGTTGGGGGGCCATAACCCGGCCGTCTGAAGTACGGGTATGGAGGAACGAGCGCCGCGACCCGCGCTTCGACCGGGAGGCCACATTGGCAACGGACGGCAACGGAACACGGTCGACCGTCCCCGGCGCCGCTCGTCGTCCCAGCGCCGATTGACTTGCTCGTCCGGAACAGATATCGCCATGGAGGATTGCCAAAGTCGAGCGCCGGCCAGCCGCTCGGGTTTCTCGTTGAGGCGGGCAGAAAGTCGAATCGACGGGAGTCCCTTACACGGGCGCGAGTTCTAGGGTACTCTCTCACCATCCGTCGGCGGCAAACGGTAGAACGATCATGGAGGCTCACGACATGGATGGCTTCTTCCTGGGCGTCTTAGACCTGCTCATCGGGGCATCGCTCGTCTTCGGCGGGCTTCGCGTCTTCTTCGCCGTGCTGCCGATGGCCAACTTCTTCATCGGTGGCTACATCGGCTTCGTGGCGGTGCATCAGATCTTTGAGGATGGATTCTTTGGTTGGACGATCAGTCTGGCCGCCGGCTTGGCCGCCGCGATCGGGTTGGCGCTCATTTCGTACCTGGTCTGGTATGCCGGAGCGCTGGTCATGGCAGGTGCGGTCGGCGCCTTGCTCGGGTCGGGGTTGATGGCCGCACTCGACGTCGACACCAACTGGGTTGTGGTCCTCATCTCTCTCGCCGGAGCGGTGCTGGCCATAGGGATCGCCTACGTCCTCAACCTGCCGGCGCTCATGGTGATCGTGACTACCTCGGTGGTCGGCGCGTCGATCGCAGTCCTGGGCGCGCTGTTCGTTCTCAACCGCGTCGACCCCGAGGACCTCGAAGTCGGCCCCGCGATGGCCGCGGTTGACGAATCCTGGTTCTGGGTCCTGGTCTGGGCGGTGCTGGCCGCCGTGGGGATCTGGTTCCAGTACCAGTCGTCCAAGGAAATCGAGTTGCCCGAGGGGCGCTGGTCGAAGCTGGATCCCTCGCGCTACGCTCGGGTCGGCCGGGCCGCCTGATCTCGAGAGCTGTTGACCCTACGCCGCGTTCAGGATTGCCGAATTGCCTTCGCCCCCAAATCGGCCGTCGCGTACAACAACGTGCACGTCCGCCCTGGCTGGTTCCGCTCCGACGAGGTGATCAGTCGCCCGGCGGACGCGATGGCGGCGAAGCGGCTCAGCAGGTCCTGGACTCGTCCGGCAGCGCCGGGGCGACTGTGCGCGACGCCACGCGGAAGACCGCGGTTGATACCGAAGAACTCGGTGAACGCGCCCGCGTGCGCGTTTGGACCAGGCTGATCGAGGTACCGAGACCTGCCGACCGCTGGGAGCAGGAGCGTGATCGCAATCGTCACGGCCAGGGAACCCACCGGCGCCATTGGCGGTATGCCGGGCGTCACGTTTCTGCCTCCTCCGCGTTCGCCGAATCCCGAATGGCGAGGGCGCCCTGTCGCGTTCAGGGCTCACGCGTGGGCGTGTCACGACGCGAGCGCGGGGGTCGTCGTCGAATCGCTTGACGCCGTGTCGCGATGCGGCGGTGACGATTCGCCGCTCTGGCTGCCGCGCGCTTCGGTTTCAGAAAGACGTTGGCCAGGTAGCCAGTGATGACACCGAAGAGGGCGACGCCGACCGACATCACCACGACGCCGATCAGCCGGCCTTCGTTCGTGACAGGGTACCGATCGCCGTAGCCGACCGTGGCGATGGTGACGAACGACCACCAGAGAGCGTCGGACGCCGTGCGGATGTTCGCGTTCGAGGCCCCCTTTTCTCGCCAGAGGATGGCAATGCTTCCGAACTCGAGCACGACGGTCGTCAGGAACACGGCCGCGTAGAGCGCGCCGTCGGCGCGATCGGCGAAGAGCTTCTGCCAGAAGCCGCGCCATCCGTCCCGCTGGAGCCGTTGAGCCACTCGCGTCATCCGGTAGAGCCGTGCGAGCCGGAACGGCGGGAACGGCAGGCTTCCGAGCAGGTCGAGCCACCCCCAATCACCGATCAAGTAGGCCGACTTCGCCGGCGCGCGGTGGAGCCGACGGAAAAAATCGACCAAAAGAACGAACGAGAAGGTCGTATCGAGAAACCAGATGGCTCTCTTCTCTTCCTCGTCCAGTGGCATGACCAACAAGAGGATGTTGAGCAAGGAGAGCACCGATAGCCCTTGCACGAACAGGTCGAAGTTGGTCAACGCTGGGTCGCGATCGATACGCGCGCCAGTGCTTGCCGCGGGTCGTACGCGTCGGATCATCGGCGGTCCTCGCGAGCCGGTTGAACGTTGAGCGTTGAACGTAGAGCGCGCGTCTCCGCGACAAGGTCCCAGAACACATACGGCGTTAGCCCGACGAACAGGCTCGTCGCGTCACCACCGATGCTTGCCTTGGCCCGGAGCGATCCGCACTCATTGTCGCCATTCGCTTGTCTCCAAGTTGGCGTCAACCGGTCTCTCCGGACGTGATTCCGGCAGGCGATTGGCGACCCCTGGTGCGCAATCGTCCGCTGCGCTATCGTCCGCTCGCAGCGCTCATTTGTGCGGGTGGCCTTCCATTTCGCCGAGCGCCGAGCGCCGATCGGATCAGCGTGGTCTCGTGAGCCCGGAACACAGCAACGAAGACAGCGACGTTGCCTTATCGCCCCAGACCCGCAGGACGGAGGACCCTGGCCCCACGGCGTCGGCGCGCTCCACCAGGCGGCGGTCGAGACGCGACGCAACCGAGCCCGGCGCCAATCGGCCGCGGACCTCCCCTGGCAGTGTCCGCACCCTAGGTTGAGGCGGGTCGTAAGCGCATCAGCCGAAAGGCGCATCTGCCTTCGCTCTCTCCGGATTGAGCCTTAGGCCCCCGCCAAACGATGGACGGCAACTCGCGAACCTCGTCAACTCCCCTGGACCGGCTGCGGTCACGAATGCGCCTTTCGGCTGATGCGCTTACGCCCTTCCGCGCGCTACCGTATGGCGACTCCGGTGCCGCGACCACCGCATCGATACCGCGATCTTCAGGAGAAGGAGCAGGACCATGGCGATTCTCTTCGCGCTCGTGTATCCCGATCAAGCGACCGCCGAGGAGGCCGAGCGGACGACGCATGGGCTAGAGGAGGCCGGCTGGCTCACCGTCATGGACGTGTCGCTCGTCACCAAGGACGAGAACGGCAAGGTCAAGCATCACGACGAGCGCCACCCGGTGCGGGCCGGCACCGTCACCGGCGCGGTCCTCGGAGGGCTGGTCGGCACCATCTTCTTCGTGCCGGTGGCCGGCGTCGCCGCCGGCGCGGCCGTCGGCGCCGCCATTGGCCGCTCGGCCAAGTCGGGCGGCGCTTCGGACTTCCAGGCGTTCCGCGACCAGGTCGCCAACGACCTGCAGCCGGGCGGCGCGGCGCTGCTGCTGCTGGCCCAGTCCGACGCGCGGGATCGAGTGATCCACGACCTCGGCCACCTGGGCGGCACGCTCCGTTCAACCGACCTCTCCGACGAGCAAATCGCGGACATCCAAGCCGAGATCGACAAGATCTCGGCATCCTGACGCCCACAGCGGCTGGAAGCGGATTTCTCGATCCGGTCGTCTCAATCCGCATCTTGGCCGTACCACGAGGAACGGACATGGCGACCACGTGCGATGGGCGATCGGGACCATCGTCGTCCAGACTGCGCTCTTCTGGCTGCTCGCCTGGCTGCCCGGGTTCACCCTGGGCGGGCCGGGCGGGGCGGTCGCTGGCGCGCCGGCGCTCCCCCTCGTCCTCGCCCTCGGACCCGCCTGGCCCGTCCTCGACCGCGGAACGGCCCGGTTCCACCCGCTGCGCTGCCCGCTCCTGACGTTCGCGCTGACCGGCGCCGTCCTCCTCCTCGTCGGGCAGGCCGACGTCAACCTGTTCGCCGTCGCCGCCGTCGGGACCGGCATCCGGGTCAGCCTCGGCCTGACGGTCGGCACCGCGTGCGTCGGGGCGCTCGTCGCGCTCGACGGCGACCGCGGCGACGACCGGGTCGTCGTCCACCCGCCGCGGCGCACCTCCGCCGCCGTCCCCACGGCGGCGGAGCCGGGCGTCCTCCGGCGGACGAACGGGTTTGGCAACGCGCCGGACATCCCCCTCAACAGCGTCTCCGACCCGGCGACCGGGGCGGTGGCGGCGTTCGAGGAGCGGGCCGGCTGCCATGGCGGCCTGGGCGGGATGCGGACGCCGCCGTTCGTGCGCTTCCCGGCGGACCTGGCCGCCCCCGACGAGCCGATCGTCGGGGCGGCGGCATTCCACCCCGTCCTCAAGGGCTGGCGCACCGCATCGAGCGGAACCCACGCCGCGGCCCTTCGCGAAACCGCGGCGATCAACGTCTGATCGACCAGGCCGAGGAACTCAGCACGCCAGTCAGCACCGCGAGGTCGACGCAGTGGAGGACACCGGATGAAGGACCGACGCATTCCCGCCAAGTCGCACCAAGACTGGCTCCTGACCGTGCTCTGCGTCGTGGCCTGCTTCGCCACGGTACTGCCTGGCCGCCCGGGCGCGGCTCAGGACGCCACCGCTCTGCTCGAAGCATCGGTCGAGGCGATGGCCGAGGTGGAGTCCTTCCATTTCGTCATCACGACGGAGAACGGCAAGGTGGTCGTCGCCGATCGGATCGAACTCGAGCGCGTCGAGGGGGACTATCAACGGCCCGATCGCGTCCGGGCCAAGGCGTCCGCGAAGGTCGCCTTCTTGCCCGTGGCGATCGACCTGATCGTGATCGATGGCCAGATCTGGTACTCCGATCCGATCACGGGCGACAACTTCAACCGGTTGGAGCTCGATGAGCCGCAACTGCAAGAGATATTGGTCGATTTCGACCCTGGAGCGGCCTTGCTGTCCGCCGTGGCGTACGTCAACGATCCGGTGCTCGTTGGGATCGAGGAGATCGACGGGGTGCCGACGACGCTGATCGAAGGCGCCGTCGACCTCAGCCAGGTAGCCGCGACGTATCCCGACGTCGGCATCAACCCGCTGCCGCTGCCGATCCGCATCTGGCTGAACGAAGCCGACCTCGTCGTGCGGTTGCAGCTCGTCGGCCAGATCCTGCTCTCGGAGCCGGAGGGCGTCATCCACCAACTCGATCTCTCGGCATTCGGCGAGCCGGTTTTCGTCGAGGCGCCCGAAGGTTAAAAGGCTCTCTCGGTTCTCCAGGCCGAGGCGCACGGCCGCCAAAGACGGATTGATCGCGTCCATCGAGGGACTCCGCCAGCAGGAGGTCCTGGACCTCGTGTGGCTGTCGCTGAACGACCTCGGCGAGCAGGAAGTCCGGTGGGTCTCGCCGGCTGATCATGATCAGGTGGAGGAGCGGCGGCGGGTGACGCAGCACCGCGTCGAAGAACTCGACGAAGGCGCCGGGCTGGACGGTCTCGCACTCGTCCATGACTAGGTGGCGTTTGCAAAGGCCGAATTGCCGGCGGACACGTCCCGTTCTCAGCCCTGGAAGGGCTTCGTCGGGCTCAGCCCGGGTTGATGGAGGTTGCGGCCGAGCGAGCGGTGTTGATAGGCGCACTTAGAGCGCCGATCAAGACCGTCGGGCGCCGCGCCGTTCGGCTCAGTCCCGGAGGGACGTCGTCGGTTCAGCGCAAGGCTTCAACCTGGCGTTCGCCGCCGCCGCGGGGGTTTGATAGAAGGTCTTAGGGCGTCGCCGGCCAGTCGCACGCGGGCCGTGAAAGAGCGCTCGGATCGGATCATGCCGTCCTCGTGTGGCCGCCGCGCCGCCTCGGCCGCAGAGTCGTCCTCCCCAATCGAGAGGACGTACGGCTCGCCCAGCAGGGGATCGGTGGCGTTCAGTGTGAAGGGGATATCCGGCTCCCCGGGCCCCCGCGATCACGACGAGGGCCCATAGATCCGGTACAGAATCACGGCAACGTTGCCCAGCAGCGTCAGGCCCGCTGTGATGCTGACCCCGCTGAAGGCTGTCCGCCCGAACGGCCAGGTGTGAAACCCGACCTCCATCAGGCGGTATTTGGCTTCGAGTTCCTGGTACGAGTCCGTGCGTCGTCCCGTTTGGGCCGTTGGCGGGGTCGGCGCGAGCAACGAGGCGCGGATCGCATCCCCCACCCGCTGAAGCGCCCGATCCCGGGCGGCGTCCATCACGCGGTGGGCATACCAGACAGGACCGAGCAGCAGATAGGGCGTGAGCAATACCTGCACGAGCACCAGGAACAGGGTGTGGGGCGCGATGTAGATGCCGTGCCCCGTGGCGGGTCCGCTGATCAGCAGGACGAGGGCCCAACCGCCGATGATCAGGGCGACGCGGACGATGTTGGTCGCGTAACTTCCGATTGGGGCGAACCCGCTGCACCTGTCGGGATGGAAGGGGATCGGCTCGACCTCGAAGAGGCTGAGCAGGCGTTGGATGTTCGCGATCATCACGGTCTGACGCACGACGATCCAGACCAGCATGTAGACGTTGACGAAGACCAGGGGGAGCCACACGGCCCAGAAATATGCCGGGACGACCTTCCACCAAAAGAGATCCGATTCACCCAGGAGCGTGCTGAACGGGTAGACCGCGGTGGGGGGCCACACCAGCAGCGTCGCAACCGAGGCGGCTACGGCCAGAACCGCGATCAACGCGCCCTTGCTGAGCCGGATCCTGCCGAACTCCACGGCGGTTTCGACGAAGGTTCCACCGATACGTCGCAAGACGCCGTCGGCCGTGATAGTCGTCCTGCGCGCCGGGCCGATGGCGCCGCTCCGCGCCAGACCGTCGAACACCTCGATGATCAGCCGAGGTTGCCACAGGTAGAAGGTCCAGATCACGGGCGCCAGCACCAGGTACAGGAACAGCGCGCCCGGCAATTCCCGCCAGTCCGTCAGCATGACGAACTCCTCGGACGTCATCCGCGTGCCGAAGATCGAGACCAGCAGCCCAGGAATGACGGCGAGCAGGACATAGACGAGCACCGTAGCGAGGGTGCCACGGTGGCGGCGCAAGAATCCCGGCGAGGTGAGGCTTTTGGGCATGGGCAGTCGACTGTCGCGCGCTTCGTCGCCGCCGACCCTCGACAGAAGACGGTGGAGCCCATCGCCCGCGTTCAGCCGCTCGCGGGCCGCCTGCAGTTCGATGGCCGAAAACGCGTTGAACGGCTCGACGACCGAATCGGGCGTGTCGGGCGCCGCGACGCGCCGCTGAGGAGGTCTCCCCCGGGCAGGTCGTGGGCCGCGACGCCGGCGAGACTGTGGAGCAACGTCGGCCGGCTTCGAATCGAGGAGCATCGATCCCTCTTCGTTCGTGAACGCCACCGACGGGACCGGGCAACACGGGGCACGCACACAGTAGCACAGCGGGCCCGTAGCACCTCAGGCACGCTCCCTGGCATCGCCGTCCGGCGTCCCCCACAATCACGCTCAATGTATGACGAGTCGGCGCGGGTCAGGAACCGTGGTCCGTCCAACCCTGGCTGGCCCGCGCGGGTTGCGCCGAGTCGGCCCCGGTGTCCGCAGGCGACGCCTCTACCCGCATAGCGGGGCCGCCCAACTGGGCGGCCCTGTTGAGCGATTCCGACGCTGCCGGTAGAGGCAACGCCACGTTGGACCCGGTCCTCACCAAGCACTCTGCCTGCCACACAAGTACCGATAGGTCCATACGTAAAAGATCCATAGCCTGACGGACCCATGAATGCGGGCGATCGCGATACCGGGTCCACTGACAGGCTCGGACGCCGAGCGGGCGATGGCGAGGTCACCCGGCGGCGCAAGCTTACATATCTGACTAACTTCGTCGGAATTCACAGTGCTGGCTTCGGGGCGGAGGGTCGCGCCCGGATTGTCGGTGCCCAATGTGCGCTGCGACTGCCGAAGCCTGATTACCGAACGTGCCGCCTCCGTGATCTGGGTCGAAGTCCCGAAAATCGGGCCGGCGCGGGCGTTAGAGATGATGCGGGACAAGGATACGCGCAAATTCCTGCGGCGAACGGCTCCCGCAGTACACCGCCGCCTGGCGCGACGGCGCGGAGTGGGCCCGGTCACCCGTCGGGCTCCAGTGCCGCCCTAGGTGACTCAAGGTGTGCGGCCTGTACGTACCCACCCGGCGGTACCACGCTGGCACGTCACGTGCGTACCAGGGACCTGGGTCCAACTCGGCACCGTCCAAAGCGACGGGGCCGCATGTAGTTAGTAAGGGAGATGTGGAATGAAGATCCGATTGACCGCGATCGCTTTGCTGATCGCCTTTGTGGGCGCGTTTATCGCCGCGCCGGTGGCCACGACGGCCGCCCCGAATCGGGGTGGTGCGCACCGCCACCATCACCGGCGTCGCCACGGCAACGGGCGTGACTAGACCGATCACTGGAACGGTAACTGACCTGGTCGGCGTCGGTGAACGATGCGGGCCAGTGGTCCTCGTCTGAACGTTCACGGTCGCTAACGGTGGGACGACGGATACCTTCATGCGATCCCTGCAGTGCAGCGAACGCGGGCTGCGAGATCCTGTTCCTGGAGCTCGGTCCCGCTGGACCTCGAATCTGCTCGGCCTGCAGGTCAGCCTCAGCCAGATCGTGCTCGACATCACGGCCGTACCAGGTCCTGGCAACCTGCTCGGTAACCTGCTGTGCGCGGTTGCCGGACTGCTCGACGGCAGTAACGCCTCCGGCAACGCCATCACCAACCTGCTCAACCGGCTCCTCGGCCTGCTCGGGTAAGCCGAGTCACCGAACCAAGCCGTACGCTGAGCATCGTTGGACCCATTCTGGACGGGGCGGGGATCTTCCCCGCCCCGTCCGCGTACTCGGTGAATGATGAGTTGTCGACCTTGCTCGTTGGTTGCCCTACACGGGCGCGCTCCAGGGGCTTTTGAGCCGCACATTCACAGGAGGTGCGCTTTGGCACTCGACAGAGAAGAGCGGGCGGCGCTCCTTCGCGAGGCGGGGCTGGCGCCGGAGCCGGACGGCTACGACCTGATCGCTCTCGAGCGGATCGCGGCGTCGCGCGGCTGGATCTGGACCACCACGCCCACGACCACCTACCACGGCCGCCCCGGCAGATGGCGGGCCACCGTCGTCGAGCCGTCGGCAGTATCTGGCGGGCGGATTGGATTTCTGCTCGGTTCTCAGCGCACCGGCGCCACCGAGGCCGAAGCTCTGGAGAAGGCGCTGTGCACGGCGCTGGCGCGGCACCGAACCGCGGACGACCTGCAGGTTGCGTAACCGTGGCACGGCATTCGCGAAGTAGAACATAGAACGAGGCTACGTCGTAGCCTCATGTTTATGGAGGAACGAACAATGGATATTCGCAACCAAGACCTCACCGGCATGACCGTTCGCGGGTCGGACGGCGACAAGGTCGGCAAAGTCGTCGGATACGACGGCCAGTACGTCGTCGTCGAGAAGGGGTTCTTCTTCCCGTCCGACCACTACATCCCGACGTCGGCGATCTCCTCGGTCGGCGACGACGAGGTCTACCTGAGCGTGACCAAGGACGAGGCCCTCAACCAGGGCTGGGACCGGCAGCCGGAGGGTTGGGTCGCCGAGCGGACCGACGCCACGAGCGCCACGAGCCGCGACGCCGACTACGTCGCCACCAGCGGCGAGGCGCTGCGCGTGCCCGTCTACGAGGAGGACATCACCGCCGTCAAGCGCGACGTCGACCGCGGCGCGGTCCGCATCGAGAAGGAGCTGGTCACCGAGGACCGGACCGTCACCGTCCCGGTCACCGAGGAGCGCGTCCGGGTCACCCGGGTCGACGCCAACGACCCCGGCGCGGTCGGCGCCGACGCCTTCGAGGAGGGCGTCATCGAGGTGCCGGTGCGCGGCCAGGAGGTCGACGTCGAGAAGACGGCGCGCAAGGCCGGCGAGGTCATCGTCGAGAAGGAGGCGGAGACGCGGACCGAGCGGGTCGGCGGCACGGTCCGCCGCGAGGAGGTCCGGGTCGACGACCAGACCATCGACCCCGGCTACGCCGACGACACTCGCAATCGCCGCTAGACGACGCACCGAGCGGGTGGGGGAGAGCATCTCCCCCACCCAAGTGAGGAGGAGCAGATGGGTACACTCATCGTCTGGTTGATCGTGGGGGCGATCGCGGGAGGCATCGCCAGCCTGATCGTCCCAGGGCGGACCCCGGGTGGGGCAATCGGCGCGGTGCTCGTCGGGATTCTGGGCGGCGTCCTGGGCGGATTCCTGCTCGACGCGCTGGACGTTAACGAGAACCTGACCTGGCTCGGGTCGTTGATCGTGGCGACGCTGGGCGCGATGGTGATCCTGTTCGTCCTGCGCAAGGTCGACGACCGGGACAGGCTGCCGGCCTAGGCCAACGGTCACCGTATCTGCGCGCAATTCGGGGCGGGGGCGTATTGTCCCCGCCCCGTTCCGTGCGCCCGAAAGGAGATCCCATTCCTCAGAAGACTCTCGCCGGAAAAGACCTGAGCCGCGCCAACCTCGACCACACCGACCTCGCGGGCGCCGACCTGCGCGACGCTCGCCTGCGGGACACCTACGTCCGTGAGGCGGATCTTTCCGGGGCGGACCTGAGGGGCGCTGATCTGACCGGCGCCGACCTGCGCGGCTCGCGCCTGGAGGGGGCCACGGTCGCCGGGGCGACCCTCGACGGCGCCGACCTGCGCGGCACAGACCTGACGGACGTCGACCTGGACGCCGCCGCGTCGGCGGCGGCC
>CAVRUD010000008.1:0-95623 GCA_963724285.1 uncultured Chloroflexia bacterium
TCAGCGGCGTCGGCGGGAGCGGGAGGGCCGCGCGCGGGGCGTCGGCCGCCCAGGCCACCGCGCCCGGCACGGCGGGCTCCGCGCCGCGGGCGGCGAGGAGGGCGGCGCGTTCCTCGGGGGCCAGGCCGAGCGCGTCGGCCAGCAGCCGCACGGTCTCCAGGCGTGGGGTCAGGCGCGCCCCGCGCTCCAGGTCGCTGACGGCGCGCAGGCTCAGCCCGGCCCGCTCGGCCAGCGCCCCCTGGGAAAGGGCCGCCGCCACCCGATATGCGCGCAATGACTCGCCGAACACGGGGGTTGCGTTCGCGTCCACGCCGCTCCCCCTTCGCGCGGACCTATGACCCAGCGGGAACCCCGCAACACGATGTGGGTGAGCCCATCCTAGCACGTCCGCCTCGTCCCGGGAGGAACCGGTCAGGCGGCCTGGCCAGGGCCGCCCCGCCGGCCCCGTTCGCGCTCGCCGCCACCGCGACCGCCGGCTGCGTGGGTGCTGCGTGGTCCACGCGCGTAGGTGCGGCGTCGCGCAGAGCGCAGCGTGGAGACCGCCGAACGCGGCCTGCTTCAAAGAATCCGGCCGAGCGACCGCGGTAGTGGGGTGCGGTCGCGATAGACGACTGCACCATTTCATCAGATGCGGCCATCTTACCAACGATCACTTCTTGTCTTGACACGATCGGAGCGACACCGAAGATTCGGTCGACCCAGACTAATCGTGGTCACCTTTTTGGCGGTGCGGCGCTACTTTTTCGCCGAGCTTGCTTCAGGGGCCCTGATGAAGGTGGCGCAAACGATCGGGAGTTTTCGGGGGCATCGGTGGCCGTGGGCGGCGCCGCGGTGCCCGGGGCTCACGGCCCGGGCTGAACCGGACAGCCTCTCCGAGGCTAACGAAGCCGGTTCCCTAGCCTCGGAGAGGCTGTAACGTTGAGCCCGGGCCGTGAGCCCCGGGCGGCGGCGACGCCGTCTCCCGTCCCAGCACCGCCCCGCAAACATGCGATCCATTGCGCAACCTTCATAAGGGCCAGGTGCGGGTCAACGTTGGACCGGTAGCAAGCGTGCCCGTAGGGGCGAGGCCTGTTAGCACATTGGGCGCGATGCGGTAGTCGCTCACCCATCGACCGTCCGAACCTATCAGGAGAGCAGGACCGTGGTGCGGGTACAGAACGTCAACACCACCGATATCGCCGGGGCGATCCGCCTCGCCCGCGGGACGATGGGGAGCGTCTTCAACGCCGACGACAACGACATCCCCTTCTTCCGCTCCGCCGTCCTGCCGAACGCCTATCTCGCCTTCAACAATTGCTTCTCCGAGGGGCACGTCCCCGGGCGCCACCTGAACGCCCTGCTCACCGCCGAAGCCGTCCTCGGCGAACCCGCCGACGAGGAGGTCATCGCCAAGCACCGAGATGCCGCGATGTATTCCTACGGCGGCTCCCTCCCCCTGCCCCTCAACCGGGACAAGATCGGCGGAACCCTCCACCGCTTCCTGCCTCACAACCTGCGCGAGGGGTTTCACGCCCTCTACGCCCTGGCCAGCTACCGGGACGACACTTGGGCCAGGGAGACGGCCGAGGCGAGCATCGCCACGATCCACCGCTTCTGGGAGCCGGAGCGCGGCTGGCACCGGGCGGCCCTCGCAGCCGAGGGCGTCACCCTGGTCGAACTGGAAGAGCACTTCAAGCCGGAGGACCGTGTCCCCGCCGCCTCGTTCATCAGCGGCATCGCCCGCGCGATCGGCCCGTTGGTCAAGTACCACGACGCGACCGGCTCGCCGGCAGCCCTGGATCTCGCACTCCAGGTCAAAGAGAAGGCCGTCGCCGACTACTTCTGGCCGGACGGCTCCCACGACCTGCAGCGCTTCTCGCTCCATACCCACTCCGCCACCTGCACCCTCTCCTCCCTGGCCCAGCTCGCCGATCTGACCGGAGACGATGACCTGAAGGCCCGCGTCGCCGCCTTCTACCGCAACGGTCTGACGGCCATCGCCGACCCGCTCGGCTGGTCGATCGAGAACTGCCGGGCGGACGCCAACCCCGACCGGGGCGAGGCCAACAACACGGGGGATATCCTCGAGACTGCTCTTCTCCTCGGCTCCTGGGGCGATGCCCGGGCCTACGCCGACGCCGAGCGGATCCTCCGCGGTCACCTTTTGCCCAGCCAGCTCCGCGACGTCTCCTTCATCCAGGAGCCGGCCAACCCGCACAACGAGGACGGCCTGCGCGACGTCGCCAGCCGCCACCTGGGCGCCTTCGGCTTCCCCGCCCCATACGGCCATGCCCCGCTCGGCTTCCCCGACGTCAGCTTCAACATGGACATCGTTGGCGGCGCCACCGCATCCCTCTGCGAGGCCTACCGTCACGTCGTCACCGAGCTGCCCGGCGGGCAGGGCGTCAATCTCCTCTTCGACCAGGAGACAGACGGCATTAAGGTGGAGTCGCCCTACCCTTCGGGCAAGCTCCGGATCACGGCTAAACGTCCGGGTCCGATCTCCGTCCGGATCCCGCCCTGGGCCGACCCCGCCGCGATCGCGGTCGACGGCACGGATGGCGCGCGCTCAGATACGGCGATCACGATCTCCAACCCACCGGCCGGGGCACCTATCACCATCACGCTGCCCCTCACGGAACACGAAATCAATTTACCCCACCGCACCCGCGCCATCCGCACCCGCATGCGCGGCGACGAGGTCATCGCCATGGACAATTTTGGAGCCGACCTGACTTTCTTCCCGCCGATCTAATCGCTGCACGAGCACAGTTCAACCTGCGGGATTCACCACCGACGCATGTATGGCGCATGCCATGTGTTCCGGAATAGCAGATTGCTTATTGGCTTGGTGAGTGGGTTACTCGCCTGCCGCCGGGGCGCCGCGGCCGGTCCGGCGCTCCCGCTTGGCTTGCAGGTCCTCGATCACGGCGGTCAGGACATCCATGCTCCGTTGCAGTTCTGCAACCTGCTCCTCGGTCAGGCCGGAGATGCTGTCCAGCACGCCATCGACGTAGAGCCGCTCGACGTAGACGCTGACGTCCCGGCCCTTCTCCGTGATCGCGATGCGTGAGACCCGCGCGTCGCTGGCGTCCACGGTGCGGGTAACGAACCCGGCAGACTCGAGTTTCGCCAGGGCCCGGGTGGCCACGCTCGGCTGGACGCGGAAGAAGGCGGCCAGGCGGGTGGGAGAAAACTCGTTGTCGGGCAGAAGTCCGTAGCGCAGTGCCCAGAGGATGGAGAGGTGCCGGTAACTGACGTTGCCGTAGGTGGTATCGAAATCCCGGAAGGAATCCGCCCAACTGCCGTATCCCGGCAGCGTGGCCACCATCCGAAAGGCGAGATTGGCCCGCGCATCATCGGTCATCGTGGCGATGCATCCCCTTCGCTGCCAACCCCGCT
Source organism: uncultured Chloroflexia bacterium (assembly GCA_963724285.1). GTDB lineage: Bacteria > Chloroflexota > Chloroflexia > Thermomicrobiales > UBA6265 > CAVRUD01. The sequence continues at coordinate 3,382 of CAVRUD010000008.1, forward strand.
CCCCCTTCGGGAGGCCGAATGTGAGCGGCAGCATACCAGCCAGCACTACCAGGCTTGGCGCCATGCTCCCTGAGCGGTCTATCCGCACATCCGAAAACACCCCGGTGACAATTCCGACACGATCCCGTCACGACAGGTTCACGCCTGGGGGTTAAGGTCTGGGGAGTGGCGACGCGGTTTCCCCGGCACATCCGCGTCGCCCTCACCAGTGATTCCGCGCCGGAATGCCGGGGACCCGTCCTGGCGCCGCTCCCACTCGCCCGGCAGTCGCCCGCCGGCAACCGATTGCCACCCATCCCCCTTCACCGGAGAACCTCGGAGCATCTCGTGATCTATGCCGCCATCCTTGCCACCGAGATCGGCTTCTGGGCCCTGATCGCGGCCGGGCTCATTGCCCGCTATCCCCTCCGCCGCCCGACCCTGGGGGCGACGTTGCTCGCCCTTACCCCGCTCGTCGACCTGATCCTCCTCACCATCGCCGTGATCGACATCCGCCAGGGCGGAAGCGTCGACGCCCGGCACGCCCTTGCCGCCATCTACCTGGGCGTCTCGATCGCCTTCGGGCCTCGCCTGGTTGCCTGGGCGGACGCAACATTCGCCAACCACTTCGGCGGAACCGTTCAGCCTGCCCTGTCTACCTACCGCCCAACCGGAGTAGACCGCGCCCGCCGGGAGCGGGAAGGCTGGTATCGCCACGCCGCGGCCTGGACGATCGCGGCGGCTGCCATGGGCATCATCCACCTCGCGGGAGGTAACCACGACGAGACCGAAGAACTCTTCGCCGTCCTGGTCCCCTGGTTCATCATCGTCGTCGTCGACTTCGCCTGGAGTTTTTCGTACACGGTCAGCCCGCGGACATCCGGCAAGCGGGAGACCCGGACCCGGTAACGCATGCCCGGCCCTCTGCGATTCACGGCGGTCGTGTCGCTAATCGCCGGTGTCGATCCGCTACCATGCGGGCGTGCGCGCTCGTGATCCGGGGGCGGGACGGGGCCAACTGTGGGCATGATTCCCCGCCCGCGCACACGCGACGGTTGACTGGGTTCGTCAGGAGGGGGCAACGGGTGGGAGAGGTATTGCGGGGTGCGGTGATCGGGGCGGGTGGCAACGTCGCGCGGCTGCGCCACATCCCCGCGCTTCAGGAAGCGGAGCGGCGCGGCACCGCCAGAATCGTCGCGGTCTGTGAGCCGGTCGCGGCCGCGCTCGAAATCGCCGGGGAGCAGGCCGGAGTAGACGCCCGCTACCTGGATTGGCGGGACCTCCTCGCCCGCGACGACATCGACGTGGTCACCATCGCCACCCCGAACTCCCTGCACGAGCCGATCGCGATCGCCGCCCTGGAATCCGGAAAGCACGTTTTCTGCGAAAAGCCCCTGGCTCTGTCGCTGGACGGCGCCCGTCGGATGGCGGCCGTGGCCCACGCCTCCGGCCGTCAGACAGGCGTGAACCACCGCTACCGCTGGGTGCCCTCGGCCAGGTACCTGAAGGAGTTGATCGAGACCGGCGAACTCGGGGAGATCCGCCAGGCATTCATGAACTACTTCAACGGGGCGTTGATCGACCCGGCGACGCCGATCCAGTGGCGCCAGACCCGGGCGGAAGGGGGAGGAGTCCTCGGCGACATCGGCTCCCACCTGATCGACATGGTCGTCTGGCTCCTCGGCCCGATCGAGCGGGTGCGCTGCGATCTCCGCACCTATACGAAGGAGCGCCCAACCGCCGGCGGCGGCATGGCACCGGTCGATGTCGACGACGCCGTCACCTGCCAGCTCGAACTCGCCTCCGGCGCGGTCGTGGCCATGAATGCCAGCGGCCTCTGCCTGGGCCGGACCAATCACCAGCGGATCGAGGTCTACGGCACCAAAGGCGGCGCCGTCTACGAGATCGACCGGACCGGCGATATCGGGAGCGACCACCTCCAGGTCTGCTTTGGCTCCGCCCAGCACCGCAATGTCGGCATGGCCCCGGCCCGGACGCTGCCTCGCCACGAGGCCACCCCGATCGATTCCTTCCTCGAGTTCTTCCAATCGATCCAGACCGGCCAGCCCTTCCAGGTCAACTTTGACGCCGCCGTCCGCGTTCAGGCCGTCCTCGACGCCGCCGAACGCTCCGCCGCCGATGATGGGGCGTGGACCCGGGTGCCGGTGACGGACTAGATGGGATCAGGGGACGCTTGTCTGCGAGTCGCCCGGGGTGCACGGCAGCGGGAACGTGGGGCGCGGACTCGGGGCCGCCGGGAGGCGGACGCCGCGGCGATAGCCGGCCGCCGTGCAGGCGCCGCCCGGGGATTGCGGGGCGCCGTCCCGGCCTCGCCCGGGGCTAAAGACCCCGGGCTGACCCCGATAACCCGGCTGAAGCCGGCTGCCGCCCCGTCTCGAACGGCGGAAAGATCAGAACATGCCCCCGACGTTCCAGCCCCCTTCAGGGGGGTTATGAGATTCAGCCCGGGGTCTTTAGCCCCGGGCGACGCCTGCACGGCAGCCGGCTATCGCCGCGGCGTCCGCCACCGGGCGACACCCGGACGGCGCTCCGCATCACCCCAGGCGACGCCGGCACGCCGCTCCGATGCCCACAATGCCATACCGGGGCGGCGTCCCGTCCCGTTACCCGCCCAATCGATCGACCTGATACCCCACCATCCAGTCGCACGTGTCGTCTTTTCTGAATTCGATGGCAAGTCCTATCGGACCCGGGCGATCAAGATGTTCGCAATCTGGGTACCGGTGATATAGTCGGCGACCTCTTCCGGTGGCAGCGGGGCGTCGAACATGAAACCCTGACCGCGGCCACAGCCTAAAGCGCTCGTCGAACACCTTGGCCGGTGTCGCCGCTCGCCTCGGAGAGGCTGTCCGGTTTTGCCCGGGCCAACCTTGGGCCAACCTTGGGCCGTGTGCCCCGGGCGACGGGGCAACACAGCCAACGGCGCCCCCGCAAACACCCGATCCTTTTCTCCACCTTCATCAACCCGAGGCTGAGAACGACGACGTCTGCCCGGACGGTGTTGACAGGCGCCCTTAGGACGGTTGGTCCAATGGGAGGGTGACCGTCACCACGGTGCCACGCCCTTCCTCGCTGGCGATCGCAATCGATCCGCCGTGCTGATCGACGATCTGTCGAGCACCTGCCAGGCCGATTCCGGTGCCGCGAATCCTCCCTGCCACGTTCGAGCCTCGCCGAAACCGCTCGAAGATTCGGTCCAGGTCAGCAGCCGGGATGCCGACGCCCTCGTCCCGCACATCAATCCTGGCCCAGGCGCCGTCCGGTCGCTCCTGCCTGGTGACGGCAACCGTCACTCGTCCGCCGTTTGGGCTGAACTTCACCGCATTGCCCAAAATATTGTCGAGCACCCGGCGAAGGCGGAACCGGTCCCAGAGCCCGATCAGTTCCGGGACATCGGCTTCGACCGCGACCTCGTGCCTGGCGGAGAGCTGCCGGGCGATCGCCGCCGTGTCGTTGATCAAGGCGACGAGGTCCATCGGCTCGGTTGCCAGCGCCAACGGCTGGCCGGAGCGCAACCGGGCGACATCCTGCAACTCGGCGATCTGGGCCGTCATCTGCTCGACACCGACTTCGATGCCGTCCAACCCGGAGCGCAATCGCTCCGGCGCGATGGAGCCCTTCCGGTCGAGCTGGCGGAGCATCAACTGGGCCTGCCCTTTGACGGCCGCCAGGGGGTTGCGCAGATCGTGGGCGATGTCGTCGAGGAATTCTTGCTGCCGTTGCTCGTCCGCCTGGCGTGCACTCGCTTCGGTCCGTCGGGCCTGCTCCAGGGCCGTCTCCGCCGCTTCCCGGGCGGCCAGCTCTGCCTGGACCTCCGCGACGGCCAGCCGCAGGCGGATCTCCGTCGACGCCGCCGCGGCAAGGTCGGCGAGGCTCTCCAGTTCGACTTCGGTCCACGCCCGCGGCTTGTCGTCGATCGCGCAGAACGTGCCGAGGACGTGGCCATCGGCGGTCACCAGTGGGATGCCCGCATAGCCGACCACCGGCAACCCCTCGATCACCGGGATCTCGCGCACCCTGGGGTCGTTCCGGGAATCGGTGACGATCAGAGGCTCGCGGGAGATGACGACGTGCTGGCAGAAGGAGTGGGCAATGGGGGTCTCCCGGACCGTGGCATACGGCTCCGGCAGACCGGCCGCCCCCGCGAAATACTGGCGCTCGGCCGCGACCAGGGAGACCAGCGCGACCGGGATGCCGAGGACGCGGGTCGCGAGACGGGTGAGGCGGTCCAGGGTGTCATCTGGACCCGCATCGAGCAGGCCTGTCCGGGTGAGCACGGCAAGGCGGTCGGCCTCCTGGACCTCGGCGGGGATCGCGGCGTCTATCTCAACATCTCCGGTCGTCATGGCGTCGGGCGCGGGATCATCCCATCACGGCCCCGCGTGAGCGTAGTCGATTGCGCGGCAGGACGCATCATCCGCCGCTCGCGTCGGTATCAGGTGCAACAGATGGCCGCGGCTTGCGCGGGCGGTCCGGGCTGACTACGCTCGATCCCGGCCGAACACCCGGTTGCCGGAGCACCACACGCCGGGTGAGCGGCGCCGGTGGTATGGTGTGAGCGACATGTCAGATACGCGAACGCGTTGAGGGACTGCCCAGTGGAGCCACCAATCGAGCCGAATAGCCCGGAGCATGTGCAACAGAATCTGGAAGCCTGGCAGCGCTGGGCGCCCGGTTACGCCGAGTGGGCGCCGCGGGCGTGGAGCCAGGAGGAGCCGAGTTGGGGCATCTTCTCGATCCCCGACTCCCAGGTGGGTGCGCTGCCCGCATCGCTCGCCGGGCTGGACGTGATCGAGCTCGGCTGCGGCACGGCCTATTTCTCGGCCTGGATGGCGAAGAAGGGCGCCCGCCCGGTCGGGGTCGATATCTCCCCGGCCCAGCTCGAAACGGCCCGAGCGATGCAGGCCCGGTTCGGTCTGGATTTCCCGCTCCACCTCGGCAACGCCGAAGAGACGCCCTTCCCCGACGCAATCCTTCGATCTGGTCATCAGCGAATACGGCGCCTCGATCTGGTGCGACCCCTACCGCTGGATCCCGGAAGCGGCCCGCCTGCTCCGCCCCGGCGGCACGCTCGCCTTCCTGGTCAACGGCGTCCTCTTGACGGTCTGCACGCCCCCGGACGCCGCCGAGGACACCCCCGCCACGGAATGCTTGCAACGGCCCTACTTCGGCCTCCACCGCACCCCATGGCCGGACGGCTCCGTCAACTTCTACCTGGAGCACGGCGCCTGGATCCGCCTCCTGCGCGCCAACGGCTTCGAGGTCGTCACCCTGTACGAGGTCCAGGCCCCCGAAGGAACCACCAAGACCGCCCCGATCTTCACGACCGAGTGGGCCCGGCAGTGGCCCAGCGAAGAGATCTGGGTCGCGCGGAAGCGTTAGCGGGGTACAGGTCAGGTCGCGCAGGGAGGTGTGGTCCTTTGAGTGCTGAAAATGGCACTGGACTACCTCGCGCATGCTGACGGTTCGATGGCGGCCGGTTAGTCGGCCTCACATCATTCGGCGGGCTAGACGCAAAACGGCCCGCCCACAATCGTAAGCGCTGCGATTGTGCGACTTACGGTGTGAAAGGGGATTTCTGGGAATACTGCGTCATGAGCGGGGTTACGTGGTTTCCGGACGGCTGTGGTTGGCGTCCAGTATTTCTTGTCCGCATTTCAGTGAGGAGACCCGTTGTCATCACCCCGTTATTCCTCGCCGAAGTAGTCGGCATCGATCCGTTTGACGTGGTAGGTCACAACGTCGCTAACCCCCACGCTGTGATCGATCATGAGGTTCGTCAACTGGGACCCATCAACAAGGACGATACGCTTCTCGATGCGGGTGACGTAGTCGAACGCCTCGCGAGTGAATGTTGAGGTCGTGATGAGGACGCCCTTGCGCGCGCGTTGCCCTTCCAGACTTCCTGCGAACGCCTGAACCGTGGGCCGGCCGACGGGTCCGTTCCACCGCTTGGCCTGCACGTAGACGAAATCGAGACCGAGCTTGTCTTCCTTGATGATACCGTCGATCCCGTCGTCGCCGGTCCCTCCTACGGCCTGGGCTGCGTCTTGCTGTGACCCGCCGTAACCCATCGCCACGAGCAGATCAACAACAACGCGTTCGAAGAACACGGGCGGAGCGCGCTTGATTCGCTCGAGCAGGTCCAAGGCGAGCGATTGGCGAATGGTTTGATAACTCGCGTCGAGGAGTTCATCCGGTGTTTGGGCTGGCTCCGGTGCGTCGTGTCCGTCGACCGTCACGGCGGGAAGCGACCCGCGCCGAAACTCGACGTACTCCGGGTAGCGTTTGAGGTAGGCCGCGTCAATGCGCGAGGGGTTCGCCGCCAGGGCCTCCCTCCCTCGGTCGGTGATGAGTATCCGTCCTCGCCCTGTTCGCTCGACCAGACCCGCCTTACCCAAGTGCGTTACTGCCCATGCGATGCGATTGATGTAGAGGGGTTGCCTCCCGCTCGGGATGAGGATCCGGCGCTCCTCGACGGTCACACCGCAGGCGTCAGCAATGGACGAAAGGTAGGCAGCGCTTCTATGCTCCTCGCCATCTGCGAGCAAGCGGAGGATCGGCAGCATCGCAGACTGGAAATCGGGGATGCCCATCCACACCAGCGTTTCGTAAGCGGCGCTCCAGTAAGCGATGGTATCTGCTGAAAGAAGACCTGTCTATCGAGGCCTCAAGAACGCCCCAGCCTGTTGCAAAAGCCTGCATTGGATTCGATTGGCGCTGCCGCACGGAGGCGGACACCCCGTTTGACGTCGATTGGAGGGGTTCTGGGCCATCCGAAGGATGCCAAAACGACCCCAGTCGTGGTGCCCGATGGCTTTTACAACAGGCTGGAGCGTTCCTGCGACGGCTTGTTGCTGCCTGACCCCTGCGGCCCCAGGCCATTCATAGCGGAACGGGTATCAGCCCTTGGTGGGGGCGCCGCGCTGCCGGCGCCAGCGGCGGTAGCTCGCGTTCACGTGCGTCCCGAACAGCAGCACGTGGGCCAGCGCCAGCAACCAGACCACGAGCAACGACACGAAGCCGAAGACCGCCCCGTAGCGGTTGCCGCCACCCACAAGGCGGACGTAGACCGGAAATGCCTGCGCGATCCCGACGAAGAGCGCCGCCGCCGTCAGAGTCCCCGGCCACACGTCGCCCAGGCGCTGGCCCGCGTTCGGGACCACGCGGTAGAGCATGCCGAAGAGCGCCACCGTCGCCAGGACCGCCAACACGTAGCCGAGGACCTGGACTCGCCCGGCTGCCAGCGCCCACTCCTCGAGGTAGAACGGCAGGTCGCGGCCGACGAAGAGCGTCGGCACCGTCGCCGACACCAGCGCCAGCACGAACAGCGCGGCGAAGGCGAGCACGACGAAGAATCCACGCCGCCGCTCGCACATGTAGCCGCAGCCGGGCACGCCGTAGACGCGGTTCATGCTCCGGGCCAGGCAACTCACGAAGCCCGCCCCGGTCCAGGCAAACCCGACGAGCGCCAGCGCCCCCAGCCAGTTGGTGTTGCGGCGCGCGGTGAGGATCGCCGCGAACGCGTCGCCGGACGACTCCCGCGGCAGACCCCAGAAACTCGTACTGAGCGCGGTGTCCAGAATCTCGTCGCGCTGCAAGAACTGGCCGGCCACCGCCAGGCAGAGCAGGAAGGTCGGCACCAGCGCGACCAAGGCGTTGAAGGCGATCGACGATGCCAGATCGCCCGCGTTGGCCTGCCGGTACCCGCGATAGCCCCAGTGGACCACCGCCCAAGGCGCCCCCAGTATGCGCCGCACCGGCCCCCGCGCGGGCGCGGTTCGCTCGGCGCGGCTCGCGGCGACCGGGCCAAGACGCGACCCGGCTCGCACCCCGGCACGGCCGCCGGCGACGCCCTCGATGCGCAGCACCATGGATAGCCCCCCCGGCGGCCCACCGCCACCACGTGGCCGAGCGTGTTCCGTCTGCCACCGCCCCGGCCGCCAAGCGCGGGAGGCTGTCCTCGCGACCGCCCGGATCAGCCGCCCTGGCGTCCTGCCGCGTCTCCCGGCTCGGGCTCGGTCACGCCATCCAAAGGCACGAGCGGGCCGAGGCGGCTCCAACCTTCGGCGATCTTACCGCCCGCGATGCGATACGTCTCGACCCCCTCGGCGGTCATCGCCTGGCCGGTCGGGTCCACGCCGACGAACGCGCCCGCCTGGGTCCCCCGCAGCCGCACACGGGCCACGACCTTGTCGCCCTCGGCGATCAGCTCCTCGACCGCCAGGCGGCCGTCGGGGAAGGCGGCCCGAAACAGGCCGACCGCCTGCTTCATCCCGACCAGACCAGGCATCTGCCCGGGCAAGGGATCGTGATCGACGAAGTCGGACGCCACCACCTCATCGAGGGGATCGACGCCGCCGGTCTCGAACGCATCGTACAACCGGCGTACGAGCGCCTTGTTGGCGTCGAGGTCCCGCCGCACGAGCAGATCCGCGCCGACCCACGCCGCGACCAACACCAGCGTCGCGACCAGCCCCAACCGCGTCAGGCTGTCGCTGAAGGCGCGTTCGGCCGGCGCCACCGCCACCGCGCGCGGGATGGCAACGCTGACGTAGGCGCTCCCGGCCGCCCCACCCGCGAGCGGCTCGAACGCGTACAGATAGGATCGACCGTCTTCGCCGGGAGCCTCGGTCGTGCCCGCCCCCCGGCTCAGGATCGTCTCGACCACCGGGGTCCCGGCCAGCGAGCGCCCGATCCAGCTCTCCTCGGCCGGGTCAGGGTGGTGGACCAGCACCGTGCCGGTCCGGTCGACCACGGTCAGGACCGAACCCTCCGGCAGCCCCGCCTCGGCCGCGAACTCATTGAGCCAGATCAGGTCCAGCGCGGCGTAGACGACCGCCAGGATCTGCCCCGCCTCGTCGACGACGGGGTAGCCGCAGTTGAGGGTGGGCAGGCCGGTGACGCGCCCGATCTGGTATTCGCCGACCGCGAAGTCGCCGGTCTCGATGGCGCGCCGAAAGTAGACCCGATCGGCGAGGTTGGTCGGCCCCGGAGGGGGCACGGCGCTGCAGGCGAGGTCACCGTCCAGCTCGATCACCCCGAGGTTGGCGTAGAGCGGGACCTCGCCCCGCAGGGTCGAGAGGAGCGCGCTGCACACCTCCGGATCGCCTCCCCGCACCTCGGGCAAGACTGCCAGCGCGACCAGGAGTTGGCGCGTGCTGTCGAGCAGCCGTTTCTGGTCGGCCGCGGCGAGCATGGCGAAGCGGCGGGCGTCCTCCTGGGCGTCCTCCACCGCTTGATCTCGCTGGCCATCGGCCACGTAGACAAGCAACCCCAGGGCCGGGAGGAGGGCGATCAGGACCAGGAGCATGAAGCGAACCCGCAAGCTCCCCAGTAAGGACATCACCGGCGGACACCCCCTCTCGGCCGAGGCGGCGCACGGAGGGTGCCACGGCCCGAGAGGGGACGCGGGGCTCCCTGCTCACGAGCTCACCCGCCACGCGTCCGTCCGAGTCGAGGACCCGGAACAACGATCCCCGTGGCGGCCGACCGATCCGCCATTCCGCGCCGATTGCGTCGAGCCGCGCCTTCAAATCGGCCACCGGCGGGGCCGCGGAGCGGTAGACGATCAGCAGATCCACGTCCGAGTGCGCATCGACGGCTCCATGCGCGTCCGACCCGAACACCAGGATCGCCGAGACGGTCGCCTGTTGGGCAACGGCGTCCCCGACCTGGCGAGCGACGGCCCGGAGATGGACGAGGCGTGGAGACGTGGGGCTGCTTGCCGTCATCGCTGTGTGCATCCGCTCCTGCGCGCTCCGGCCGCCCAGCCGCCTTTTTCAACGGGCTGGCCCGTTTCTCAGATCTTTCCCGAATGCCATTCGGTTGCAAGCCTTTGCCAAAATTCGCGTGTCTCAAAACCCGTTCCTTTATCATCGTCTCATCACTTACTCGCCCTAACGAGTTTTGATCACTGCTTGTCGGTCAAACGTCATATGGCGAACCGGCCCTGACAGCGCAGTCTCCTCGACCGCTTACGCGCTTCGTTGCCCTCGGCGGGGTACATGTCTCCAACCTCCTTGAGGATGGGGTTGACATCACCTTTCAGCAGATCGCGGCCGAGCAGCGAGTACTCGCCCTCGCCTGCCTGCCACCAAGTCGCTTAACCACGCCCAAGCGGCGAGCCCCGAACAGATCCTAGGCGCCTTTGCCGACCTCACGACGATGCAACAGCGTCCGGAAGGCCGAAGACATCCCCCAACGGGGCGCCGCAGCCACCTCATGCACCGCAACTCCCGCCACTGCATTACCCAACGCAACGCACCAGTATTCGACCATCCTGCTGGGGGATCTTCGGCAAAGAACACGATGATTAGGGGCTATGTAACCACAACCGCCAGCCCAGCAGGCCAACGCTTCAACCCAAAGATGAGGCCCGCTAAGAAAATGAGGGGGAACAGCATGGAAGGCCTGCTTCACAGGTTAAGGAGAAAGTCCTGACCGCGCTGCCGAATCGGTCAATTCTCCACCCATGGCTGAAATCACGCCAGCCCAAGCTGGGCAAGCCGCGTCAGGTTGTCCTCGATCCCCCATGCCTCGATGATTTGGCCGTCGCGGAATCGGAAGATCGACACCTCATCGATCCGCTCGAAGCGCCGGCCGGTCGGCGGGTGGCCCAACCACTCCCCGGTGTGTGTCGCCGAGCAGATGAACCTGCCCACAACCGTCTCCCGCTCCGCGATCAGGTCGATCACCTCCATCCGCACGTCGGGGAACGACGCCCGGAACGGCGCGATCCACACTCGCGCCGCTGCCGCAATGTTCGGTGCATACAGCTCCGGGATCACGTCCAGGCGTCCATCATTGAGCACTTCGGCCACCAGCCGGCGCACGACCGCCTTGTTCTTCTCCCCGGGCTCGGCCGCCACGGAGATCGGCACCGCGACGATGTCCTTCAGGTCGGTGCGGACGAACGCCTTGATCTCGTCCGAGCCGCGCAGGCGCAGCCACAGCGGGCCGCCGTCCGGCTCGAAGGCAAGCTCGAAGGTGAAGAAGGGGCAGCACTCCTTCTCGACGTCGATGAACTCCAGCGCCTTCGCCGCCCAGGGGTCGGCGGCGGGAAAACGGAAGCCGAAGCCGTCGGGCAGTTCCTCCACCCGATCGACGTGGGCGAACAGGTCGCGGGCGATTGCTTCTTTGCGGGCGGCCAACTCGGGCCCGATCAGCTTGCACGCCAGGCAGGGCGCGTCGTTCGTTGTCTCAGGCCGGGACGTCCATGGATCGCTCCTGTACCGCTCCGCGACGCCACACGCCGGCGCCGCACCGTCGTACGATGGGCACGATACAGGTTGAAGTCGACTTCAAGTCAAGAGGGCAGCATGGAGCGCATGACGATCGGCGACGTCGCCCGGCAGACAGGATTGAACACCTCGGCGATCCGCTACTACGAGCGGCTCGGCCTGCTACCGGAGCCGGCCCGGCAGGGCGGCCAGCGCCGGTATGATCGGGAGGTCCTGACCCGTCTGGCCGTGGTGCGGATGGCCCAGGAGGCCGGGTTCAGTCTGGACGAGGTGCGCACGCTCGTGGGCGGCTATCCGGAGGGGACACCAGCCGGGGAGCGCTGGGCGGATCTGGCCCGGCGCAAGATCCCCGAGGTGGATGCCCTCATCACCCGGCTGCAGGCCGTCCGCGCCACCTTGGAAGAAAGCCTCCGTTGCGGCTGCCCGACACTCGATGCCTGCGCGGCGATCGGCTGGGGGAAGGGGGGACAAAGCTGGCGCTTTGAGGGGGACAGCCCTGCGGGCTGAGGGGGAGAGGGGGAGCGATGTCGTTGCGCCTGGATGGCGGCAGGGCGCATGCCATGCGCCCCTACAGCGATGGCCCCGGCCCGCTCCCTCCTCACGGCGACAGCCGTGTCCCCCTCAAAGCGCCAGCTTTGTCCCCCTCTACTCGACCGTGATCGTCCCCTGCATGTCGGGGTGGAACTCGCACCGGTAGGCAAACGTTCCCGCCTGGTCGAACGTGGCGCTGCCGCTGGCGTCCTGGTCGATGCGGCCGGTATCGAAGCTGCCGTCCTCGGCCGTGGCGGTGTGCGGGGCGGTGTCGGTGTTCTCCCAGGTGACCGTCGTGCCGACCGGGACCGTCAACTCCGCCGGATCGAAGGCGAAATTGGCGATCGAGACCGTCTCGCCGCCCGCATCCGCTCCCGTAGCTTCGACCGCCCGGGGCGTCGCCCCCGGCACCTCGCCGCTCTCGTCGCGCACGAAAATCGTGCCGGTCATCTCCGGGTGGAACGCACAGGCGTAGAAGTGGGAGCCGGGCTCGTCGAGGGTGACCGTGGCCGACTCGCCCGGCGCGATCGTCCCCGTGTCGAAACTCGCGCTTGTCGCGGTATGGTCGTCGTCGTCGTCGTTGAAGAAGGTCACCTCGGCGCCAAGATCGACCGTGATCATTTGCGGCTCGAAGGCGTCGGCATCGTCGTCGGTAATCCGGACCTCGGTTACCCCGGCAGCCGGCGTGCCCGCGATGCGGTCATCGTCGTCGTCGCCATGCCCTCCGTGGTCATCGTCATCATCGTCGTCGTCGTCATCATCGCCGCCATGGCCTGAGTTGTCATCGTCGTCGTGGTCGTCGTCGTGCGAATCGTCGTCACCGCCGCCAGAGCCGGAGCCGCTGTTGTCGCTGCCGGACCCGCTGTTATCGCTGCCGCTGTTATCGTCGTCGCCCCCTCCGCCGCCGGAACCGCTGTTGTCATCGTCGTCGTCATCGTCGTCTTTGGCATCGGCCTGGCGGAGGGCGACTGCTCCCGACGCCGACAGTGCCAGGACACCAGCCCCGCCGATGGCCTGGCGGAGGAATCGCCGCCGGCTGCGGCGATCGGCCGTCGTCTCCTCGACCAGGGGCGCGTCCAGGATGTCGATCTCCTGGGCGTCGTCGCGCTCTGGACCGTGCTCGGCGGCCTGTGTCGTGCTCACGCCGAGATTCCTCCTTGTGAAGACGGCCGGTCACCGGGATGTGCGCCCTTGCCACGACCGAACGTTCGGCTTATGCATCGGCACTACTAAGGCGACGGTTGCCGGTCTCCGGCCATGAGACCGGCAACCGTCGCCCTCGACTCTAGCGGCCACCGGCGGCGGACGAAACCGCCCATGGTTGGTGCTGAAACTCGGACTTTGGTCGGATACCGATACCGGACGGTCGACCGGTCCCCATCGGACCTCTCGCCCGACCACCGCATTTTCCGCAAGCCCTATGCCGGTCAGGCGCCTCTCCATGCAAAAATCGACATTCATCGATATATCTATTGACAAACGTCGATAGAGTCCGTATTGTCGGGTCATTGGAGGTACGTGCTCGTGGCAACGGTTCTGGACAACGACATAACCGCCGGAGTGAACGAGGCCGACGCCGTCGAGTACGCCTCCTGGTTCAAGACCCTGGCCGACCCGACCAGGATCAGGATCCTCAATCTGCTGGCCCAGGCCGGCGAGTCCGTCTGCGTCTGCGACATCACCGACCACTTTGCCCTGGGGCAGCCGACGATCTCCCATCACCTGAAGATTCTGCGCGATGCCCGCTTCGTCACGGCCGAGCGTCGCGGCACCTACATGTACTACCGCGTCAACACCAACTGTCTGGCCGAATTCCCGGAAGCCGCCCGCCGGATCATGGCGATCGGCTAGCCAGACATCGTCCCGACCAACCCGTAACGACGCACCAAACCGGCCGGAATCTCGCCCAATTCATCGAACGTTGACGATATTCGATGAATCTAATACCCAGCTTTTCCTCTCGGCTATCGGCGCCTCTCTCACCTCTCACCCCTCCTGGAGACCACCATGCACACCGATGACAGTCTCTACCACGCGATCATCGCGGCCCACCACGACCGCGATCCCAAAGCCGCTCGGCACCTCGGGCTCCGCGGGTCCGGAAGGATGCTCCGTCAGGGCTTCTCCCCGTTGCCGCGCTCTGGGCGAGGCTCCTCGGCCCGGCTGGGCATCGTCAGTCCGATTCCCCTCGACGTTGCCACACCGATCCCGCGCCCATTCGCCGCCCTGGCCTCGCTGGCGGCCGCTGTGGGGCGCCCCGTCGCGTTCATGCGTGTTCGCTCAACCGCACCATGCTGCGCCGCCAACCGCGGCTAACCAACCCTTTGCCGCCGGTCAAGCGTCGGACCGTCGCTCGCCCCACACCGGAGGAGGATTTCGATGGCCAGTGAACCCACGCCCACCATAGACTCCACCGACGATGCCCTGCGCGCGACCGTCCGCGCCAGGTACGCCGCCCAGGCGATCCGCGTGGCCGATGCAACCCAGGCCGCCTGCTGCGGAGACACCCCGGCATCGTCGTGTTGCGGGGCGACGGCGACGCAACCCTGTTGCGAGCCGGTTGGGGCGACCGATCCGATCACCTCCAACCTCTACGCCGTCACCGAAACCGGCTCCCTGCCCCCGGCGGCGGTCTTGGCCTCCCTCGGCTGCGGCAACCCGACCGCCCTGGCCGACCTCGCCCCGGGCGAGACGGTGCTCGATCTCGGATCGGGCGGCGGCATCGATGTCCTCCTCTCCGCCCGTCGGGTCGGACCGACCGGCTTTGCCTACGGCCTCGATATGACCGACGAGATGCTCGCCCTGGCAGAGCGCAACAAGGCGGAGGCCGGGGCAGAGAACGTCGCCTTCCTCAAGGGCCAGATCGAGGCCATCCCGCTGCCGGATGCCAGCGTCGACGTGATCATCTCCAACTGCGTCATCAATCTGGCGGCCGACAAGGGCCAGGTCTTGCGCGAGGCCTTCCGCGTGCTCCGGCCCGGCGGTCGCTTCGCCGTCTCCGATGTCGTCGCCCAGGGCGACCTCCCCGACGACCTCCGCCGGGACATGGATGCCTGGGTAGGGTGCGTAGCCGGGGCGCTGGAAGAGACCGAGTACCGTCGCCTCCTCGCCGAATCGGGGTTTTCCGACGTCGGCATCGAGGTCACCCGCGTCTACGAGCCCGCGGCCCTCGGGGCCAGCGCCCGCGGCGGTTCCTCCTGCTGTGGCGGGACCGGCCCCGCCTCCGAGTGGGGCGAGTCCGCCTATGCCCGCTACGCCGCTAGCGGCGGCCGCCTGGTCGGTGCTTTCATCCGCGCCACCAAACCTGAAGATCCGGCCTGGTTGCTCTGATTGCTGGTGCATGGCCCCGGCAATGGCGGAGCGCCGTCTCGGCGTCGCCCGGGGCTAAAGACCCCGGGCGACATCCACAAATCCGGCTAAAGCCGGCTGGAAATGGGAGGCGGGAACACCGCACCCGTTCCCAGCCCCTTTAGTGGGCTTATCTCACTCAGCCCGGGGTCTTTAGCCCCGGGCGACGCGGAGACGGTGTCCGATTGCCCCCAACGTTCCCTCGGCCCACACGGCACGCCTCAGGAGCGGGATCCCCCCTCTCCTTCTCGACCCCGCACGCTGGTTATCCACTCCCGATGGTGGTAGCGTCTCCAATCGATAACGGGCCGCCCTTCGCGGCGGCGGCAGGCCCAATAGCACGGTAGCCAGGTACACCCCGCATCCATGAGCGACGAGCACCCATCCCACGATGCCGCACTGTCCCACCCGTGGCGGACGGTCGACGAAGCGCGTGACCAGATCCTGGCCGCCTTCGCGCCTCTGGCTCCCGAGCGGTTCCCGTTGGAGGCGGCCTTGGGGTTGGTGCTGGCCGAAGCGATCGTTGCCCGGGAGAACGTGCCGCCCTTCACCAACGCCGCCATGGATGGGTATGCCCTACGGGCCGCGGACATCGCCGGGGCGACGGCGGATCGTCCCGCCCGGCTGCGCGTCGCCGGCGAGGCGGCGGCGGGGACGGCCGCGACCGTCCCGGTCCAGGCGGGAACGGCGGTCAGGATCATGACCGGAGCGCCCCTGCCGGCCGGCGCCGATACGGTTGTCCGCTTCGAGGAGACGGACGACGGCCGGAGCGATCCCGGCGAGGTCTTGATCCGGAAAGCGGCCAACCGGGGGAGCAACGTCCGCCCGGCGGGCGAGGACGTCGCCGCCGGTACAACCGTCCTTGCTGCCGGCACCCGCCTGCGCCCGGCCGAGATCGGGATACTGGCCGCGCTCGGGCGGGACTCGGTACCCATCCACCGGCGGCCCAGGGTCGCGATTCTCGCCACCGGCGACGAACTCGTCCCGGCCGGTACCAGGCTCGGCCCGGGCCAGATTCACGACAGCAACGGCCCGGCCCTGGCGGCCATGGTCCACCAGGCCGGCGGCGAGCCGATCCAGCTCGGGATCGCCCGCGACGCCCAGGACGACCTCCGCGCCCACTTCGCCGGCGCGCTCGCGGCCGGGGTCGACCTGATCGTTACCGCCGGCGGGGTCTCCGTCGGGGATTTCGATCTTGTCAAAGAGGTGCTTCGGGCCGACGGCCGGATCGACTTCTGGCGGGTGCGGATCAAGCCCGGCAAGCCCCTCGCCTTCGGCCACCTCGGCGACCGCCCGCTCATCGGCCTGCCCGGCAACCCGGTGGCCGCCATCGTCGCCTTTACCCAGTTCGTCCGCCCCGCGATCCTGACCATGTTGGGCCGCACAGACATCGCCCTGCCGGCGATCTCTGCTCGCCTGCTGAGCAGGATCGACAACCCCGGCGGCCGGCGGCACTTCGTCCGCGTTCACGTCCGTCAGGACCCGGCCTCCGGCGATTACACCGCCCGGCCAGCCGGGCCCCACGGGGCAGGGCGCATCTCCTCATTGGTCGCCAGCAACGGTCTCCTGGTCATCCCCGAAGACCGGGCCGTCGCCGAGACCGGCGAGCGATTCCAAGTCCAGATGCCGGACTGGGAGTTGGGATAGGAGAGAAATCGAGGCGCCGTGTTGGCGGCGCCCGGGGCATAGCGAGACCCCGACCCGACCACGCCCGGGGCTAAAACGCCTGGAAGGCCTGGAGGGCGACGGTTCCGAGGGAGTACGGTGGGGGTGCTTATCCCCCCGCTGTGCGCCAGGAGCCCCGCCCGATGCTCCTCCCGGAGGCCGTCGTGATCGCCGTGTATGCCATGGTCGACGAGTTCCAAGCCACCCACCTGCCGCCGGTGCGGCGGCGGGGTGGCCAGCAACCGGCCCTGACGCGCAGCGAGGTCCTGACGCTGGCCCTGCTCGGCCAACTCGGCTGCTTCGCCAGCGAGCGCGCCTTGTATCGCGTCGTGGACACGGAATGGCGCCACCGCTTCCCCCGCCTGCCCGCGCGGGTGCAGCTGCATGCCACCATCCGCGCCCAGGCCGCGGCCCTGGTCGCCTTCGGCCGGTGCCGCGCCCGCCCCCTCGACGCCCTCACCGCCGAGGACGAGGTCCTCGCCTGCCCGGCGGTGCCGCTGCGCACCGCCAACCGGCGCGGGGTCGGCGCTATGCCGGCGGTGGTGGCCCGGGGCACGGCGGGGCGCCTCGGCTGGTTCGTCGGGGTGCGGCGGCTGGTCGCCACGACCCCGACGGGGGCGATCACCGGGCTGGGGGATCGCCCCGGGCACCGAGCGGGAGCGCGTCCCTGGCCGACGCCCTCCTGGCCGAACGGGCGGCCCTGGAGCCGGCCCTGCCCAGCGTCGGCCGCCCGGCCAGCGGGGTCGACCTGGCCGATTCCGGCTTCGCGGGGCGGGCGGCGCGGGCACGCCGGCTGGCGCTGGACGCCGACGTGCTCGCCCCGCCCCAGCGCGGCAGCGCCGAGCGCTGGGCCAAACCGGTCCGCGCCCAGCACCGCACCAAGCGCCGGATCGTGGAGACCGTCGTCGCACGGCTGCACGGGGCGTTCCGGCTGGAGCGGGACCGGCCGCGCTCCCTGGGCGGCCTCCTGGCGCGGATCGCGGCCACGATCGCGCGCTCCAACGCCCCGATCCGCCGCAACCGCGGCGCGGGTCGCCCCGGCCCCACCCTGGCGGGGGTGGTCAGGTGAGCCCATTCCCATGCCTTCCAGGCGTTTTAGCCCCCGGGCTCTGCGAGCGAGCGAGATAAGCCCACTAAAGGGGCTGAGCACGGGATTGGCGTCCCAAAGCCCGGCGTGACAGCCCCCTTCAGGGGGGTTATCCGGTTCAGCCCGGGGTCTTCAGCCCCGGGCGAAAAGGGCACGGCTCTACGCTTTTCCCACGACCGTCCCATCAGGAGAGGCCGCAGCGCGGCGCCTGTGTCCTCCGGGGCATACCCTACGCGGCCCTGTCGAGTTCCGCCAGAACCTCGCCGAAGCCCTCCAGGCCCTCGACCGTGTCCGGGTCGAGGAAGACGATGATGTGGGTGATACCGGCATCGGCGTAGGCCCGGAGCTGGCCGGCGATGTGGGCGGGGTCGCCGCGGAGAATGGCGCCCTCCGCCGCCTCCTGGACCCGGGAGCGGCCGTAGGCGGTGGAGGGCGGGTGCTGCCGGGGGAGGTCAAGGTCGATGGAGAGGAGCAGGGTACGGCCCAGGGTGGCCGGGTCGCGCCCGATCGCCGCGCAGGCGTCGTCGAGCGGGGCCATCGCCTCGCGGACGTTCTCGGGCTTGAGATCGAGGAAGGTGTTCCACTGGTCGGCGTAGCGGGCGGTCAGGTCGAGCATCCGAGGGCCGAGCTGGGAGCCGATCAGGATCGGCGGACCGCCGGGCCGGGGTCCGCGCGGCCGCAACTCCGCCTCCCGCACCCGGTAGTACGCCCCGGAGAAGTCGAGGCGGCCTTCCCGCAGCAAGCCGGTGATGATCTGGATCGCCTCGGCGAAGCGGCCGACCCGGTTGGTGGTCTCGAACCCGAACCTGTCCGCGTCGCCGCCGCCGTCGCCCGCGCCGAGGGAGAGGATCAGGCGGCCGCCGCTGATCTCGTCCACGGTATCGGCCATCTTGGCGAGGAGGGCGGGGTTGCGGAAGAGGTTGTTGGTGACGATCTGGCCGAGCTCGACCCGGTCCGTCACGGCGGCCAGGGCCGCCATCAGCGACCAGCATTCCCAGCCGCCGCTGGATTCGGCTTGGGCGGGATCGGGCGGGGCGATGCCCAGCGAAGCGTTCAGCTCCGGGGCATACTCCTCCCCGACCGGGAAGAGCAGGCGGTCGACCGCCCAGAGCGAGTCGAACCCGACCGCCTCGGCCTGGATCGCCAACTCCTTCAGCTCGCGCCAGCGGGCGACATCGGGGCCGCGGCGGCCTTCGGTCTCGGGCAGGGAGTAGCCGACCTTGAGCGGTCGGTTCGGGCGGGCGTTCGAGATTGCGGTCATTGTCGTGGCGGTCATCATCGGTCCCCCAGGTGCGTTGAGCGGCTGGATGTGCAACGGCCGTGTCCTCTCGGGCGAGCGCCGGATTCGGCCTGAGGTCGGCCAAATCCATCCTAGGATTTTGGCTATACTTTGGGAAGGAGGCACGCAAAAGTGGGGTAGGCACCCAAACGTGCCCTGTCCTTCTGCGTTCGATCGGGGAACGAGGATGACGAGCGCGATGACGGAGCGGGTAACGCTGGACGAGCGGGCGCCCGGGGCGGACCACGGGGCTGACCGACCGGCTGGAGAAGGTGCGCGTGTCGCGCGGGGGCACGGTGCGGGAGGCCAGTCCCGCGAGCCCACGGCAGGCCCTGGCCCTGATCGCCGACAAATGGGCCGTCCTGATCATCACGACGCTGGCACGCGGCCCCTACCGCTACAACGCCCTGCGCCGCGAGATCGACGGCGTCTCGCAGAAGATGCTGACCCAATCACTGCGCGACCTGGAGTGCAACGGGCTGGTGGGGCGGACGGTCTTCCCCGACACCCCGCCCCGGGTGGAATACCGCCTCACCCCGCTGGGCGAGACCCTGGTCGATGCCCTGGGGGTGCTGCGCGAGTGGGCCGACGCCCACTACCACGAGGTCGAAGCCGCTCGCCACGCATACTGTGGGGCGGAGCCCGGCGAGTGCGACGCGGCGTAAGGTAGGGCGAACTCACCACGGGACAGCGCTGCCCCTGGTGGCAGTCACGGTTCCCCTCAATGTCGCCATAGACGAGATCACACGAAAGGCACCCTCGGGTTCAGCCATGAGGTTTGACTAAGACGCTATCCCGAAAGTGAGCGTCATGGCGGACCTTGCGGTAGATGATGAGGCAGGCGGCGAGCTGGACGAAGCCGAGGTCGTGGCGAGCCCGCTTCTCGGTGCGGGTCAGCAACCGCCGGAAGCGGTTGAACCAGCTGTGGGCGACCTCGACCACCCAGCGCCGGGGCGGGTGGCGGTCCGGGTCGCCGGGCGGCGGCAGCGGGCGCTCGGCGCTCGCCTTCGGCGGGATGTGCGGGGTGTAGCCCCGCGCGACCGACTCGTCACGACAACTCTGGTAGTCGTAGCCCCGATCCAGGACGAGGTGGGGCGGCCCGGTCGGTCCGGGCTCGACCACCTCGGCCTCTTACACGCAGCGGGCGACGTCCCAGAGTAACACCGTCGTGTCACTGAAGGCGGCCAGCATCGCGCCGTCCGGACTGAATACCACCTCCTGCACTGTATCCTCGAGGCCGGCGAGGGGCTCGCCGAGCGACTGGCCGGTCGCGGCGTCCCAGAGGACGACCGTCCCGTCGCCGTAGCCCGAGGCCAGCACGCGCCCGTCCGGGCTGAAGGCCGCCACGGGGAGCCCCTGACGAACCAAGAGGGGCTCGCCGAGGGGCTCGCCGGTGGCCACGTCCCAGAGGATGACCCTCCCGTCCGAGGAGGCCGAGGCCAGCGTGGCCCCGTCCGGGCTGAAGATCAGAGCGGACACGCTGTCCGCAGGGTCGGCGGACGGCTCGTTGACCGGCTCGCCGGTGGCCACGTCCCAGAGGACGACCGTCCCGTCGGAGTAGCCCGAGGCCAGTGTCGCCCCGTCTGGGCTGAATACCACGGAGTACACCGCATCGGTGTGGCCGGCGAGCGGATCGCCCCGCTGCTGGCCCGTGGCCACGTCCCAGAGGACGACCGTCCCGTCGGAGTAGCCCGAGGCCAGCGTCGCCCCGTCCGGGCTGAATACCACCTGCAGCACCGCATCCCAACGACCGGCGAGGGGCTCGCCGAGCGGCTCGCCGGCGGCCACGTCCCAGAGGACGACCGTCCCGTCGTAGCCGCCCGAGGCCAGCACGCGCCCGTCCGGGCTGAAGGCTACGGTGTTCGCCCGGCTCTTCGCATAGCCGGTCGCCCGATCGCCAACACCGTGTCCGTCCAGGAACGGACGGTCCCATTGCTCCTGGCTGGCGACGTCCCAAAGGATGACCCCGGTGTTGGCGCCCGCGGCCAACGTCGCGCCGTCTGGGCTGAAGGCTACCTCTGCGAAGATGTCTTCGAAGCCCCCGTAGTCCGCGGTGTCGACCAGTACCGCGGTTGGTGTCGACGAACCGCACCCGGTGGGTTCTTGCGTGGCCGACGTCGTGTTTGCCGAATCGGTGTCGCCTGAGGCGCCGGGCACTTCGGCCGCTTCGCTGACGAAGGTCGCCTCGCCGGTCCCCTCCGGCGCGACGGTGACGTCCTGCTCCCGCACCTCCGCCAGCTCGTGCCCCTCGGGAACGCTCTCCTGCCGGACGACGTAGTCGCCGGCCGGGACGTCGAAGAGGGTCATGTCCCCATCGCCGTTCGTGTCGCAGGCGCGCTCGTCGTAGCCGATGACGGCGTAGCAGGCGCCGGGGACCGGGTTCCCGTCCGGGTCCGTCGTGGAGGCGACCAGCGCGCCGGGCTCGGGCGCGTTCTCGACGTCGACGCGGGTGGTCTCGCCCGGCTCGACGGCGATCGGCTGGTCCGGCCCGGCCTGGTGCCCGTCGGGCGCCTCGGTCTCGACGACGGCGTACTCGCCGGCCAGGACGCGGGTGAAGCGGACCTGACCGTCGTCGTCGTCCGCGTCGGCGTCGTCGTCGTCGCAGATCGGCCCGTAGGCGGTCGGACCATCGAGGGCGAAGCACGCCCCGGAGAGCAGCTCGCCCGCCGGGTCGCGCGTGTTGACCAGGACGCTGCCGGTGGGCGGTTCGGGCGTCTCGGTGGGGGGCGGGGCCGTCGTCGCGGTCGCGGTGGGCGTCTCGGTCGGCGGCACGGGGGTCTCGGTCGGCGGCACTGTCGCGGTTGGCGTTGCGGTGGGCGGCACGGGCGTCTCGGTGGGCGGGACGGGCGTCGAAAGATCCTCGACCTCCCCCGGAACCACACCGTTCAGGAAGGGCCGGATCAGGTTGGCAGGGATCAGCCTCGCCCATTGACCGCCAAGGTCGCCCTGCTCGACGCTTCTCACGATCCCGACGAGCCCGCCGCCCTCGGCGACCGCCGGCCCCCCGCTGCTGCCGAAGTCGGCCCCGATTCTGACCTGGATCTCTCCAATCTGGGAGCCGTCCTCCCGACGCGGAAAGCTGGTCACCCCGCCCTCGTCGTTCACCACCGGCCTCGCAAGCAGCTCCTCGGCGTCGTCGGTGCCAAGCCCGGGGAAGCCACTAATCCGTATCGCGTCGAACTGCCGGACGTCGTCCGAATCGCCGAGTTGGAGGTAATCCAACGTCGGCGTTTCGTCCAAGCGACCGCCGCTGGGACCTCCGACGACGCGCAGCAGCGCGACGTCAAGGCGGCAATCCGACCCGTTTGCGACCTCCACGGCCGTGTAGAGCCGGATCGGTGGATCGAAGAGGCTGATCGGGACGTACACGAGGAATCCTGGCTGGATCGTGTAGGTGACAGTCCGGCCTTCGTCGGCAAGAAGTTCGTTCTGCTCGGTGTCGAGCCTGCTTCTCAGGTCGCCCAGGTCGAGGACGTGGCAGTTGGTCAGGATCAGCCCGCCGGAGCTGACCACGGCGCCGCTGCCCAACGGCACGGTCTCATGGGCGCGCTGAACCCCGTTCTCCTCGACGTAGACCTGGGCCGCGAGGAGGACCGTTGCCTTCCAGGCGTCGCCGAACGTCACGACCTCCTGCCCCAGAGCCGGTCTCGCGAGGGACCAAGCGAGGACGACGAAGACAAGCACCATTCGTCTGCCAAGGTACGTCAACGGCATGGTCGCCCCCTACTCGTCGACGACCTCGAAGCGGAGGAACTCCCCGCCGACCTGGGCGTAGATGACGGTTACGTTCGGGAATGGCTCGTCCGCCGCGAAAAACACCGGGAATCCGTCGATGCATCGTGAATCGGACAAGCGAGCCGGCGTCGACCTCGGTGTCGGATCCCGAAAACCGCAGCTGGATCGGCGTCCCGTTAGGGAGCGTGGTAGAGAGATCCTCCGGGAGCGAGTCGGGTAGCCCGGCGTCGTCGAGGAGGACATAGCGCTGCAAACCGTCCGGACTTTCAATGAACAGCTCCGGGAAGGGCTGTTCGTCCGTGTTGGTATAGACTGGCTCTCCCTCTCCGGTGGTCCCGACCTCGAGCAAGTCGGCCGGCGTTCGCTCCGTCTCGATGCCGGCGAACGCGTAGTTTGCTTCCCCCGCCGTCAACTGCCCGAGATCCAAGGACTCGGCATCGCACGGGGCGATGCCAATTTGGTTATCCGGGCTCTCTGAGGCGGGTGAGGTCACGTCGGCCTCCCCGGTCGTGCTGGGCGTGGCGAATATGCTGAGGTCGGTCAGGAGTTGGGACAGCGCGGCATCCAGTTCCTCGGCGTTCTGGGCGCCGAGGAGCACGCCGCCGCCGTTGTCGGCGATGCACTGCAGGATCGCCAGCTCGTCCTGGGCCAGGCCCAGTCCAACGACGTTTACCTGGACGCCCTTGTCGCCCTCGAAGAGCTCGGTGGCAGCGTCGCACGGAGCCTGAACATCGTCGTCGCAGGTCTCGAGGCCGTCCGTCACGAGGATGATCGCGTTGGTGATGTCTTCGGCGTCGTCCGGAAAGTCCTCGACCGCGCGCTCCAGAGAGAGCGCCATGGGTGTCCAACCGACCGGCTCGTAGGAATCAACCTGACTCTGGAGCGCCTCCTTGTCGACGCCTTCGATCGGCACGAGGAGCTCGCTGCTCTGGCAGCTCTCGGCGCGGCCGGCTGCGGTGTTGTCCGCTTCGTGGCCGAAGACCCGGAAGCCGACGTTGATGTTCGGCTGGTCGTCTGGGATCTGCGTGATGACATCCGTCAGGACGCGCTTGGCGGCGTCGATCCTCGGCTCGCCCGTGGTCGTTTCTTCGGCCATCGAGCCAGAGGAATCGAGGATCAGCTCGACGTTGACGGTATCCGTAGCGATCGCCTCCGGCTGCGGTGTCTCGGTGGGCGGTTCGGGCGCCTCGGTGGGCGGGGCGGGGGTATCGGTCGGCGGCGGTTCGGGCGTCTCGGTCGGTGGAGGGGCCGTCGTCGCGGTCGCGGTTGGCGTTGCGGCGGGCGGGGCGGGCGTCTCGGTGGGCGGGGTTGCGAACGGAGTGGCGTACAGGTCGGGCCGGACCCGCTCAAGCAGCGGGCGTGCCGAGTCGATGGGGATGACCTTCGTCCAGCGACTCCCGAGATCCCCCTCCTCGACGCCCCGGACGACGCCCACTAGCTCGCCCGAGGCGTCCACCGCCGGGCCGCCGCTGCTGCCATGGTCGGACTGGGCATCCACCCACATGACGCCGCCTTCGAACCGGTTGACTTCTCCCTCGTCGAACGTGACGGAGCGACCGAACGCGGTCGCGGTTCCGACGTCCGGGTAGCCATAGACGCGGAGGTCGTCGAGGGGGTTGACCGTCTCCGAATCCCCGATCGGTAGGAAGGCCATGTCGGGCGCTGCGTTTAGACGACCGCCGAACGGGCCGCCCGTCACCTCGAGCACCGCCAGGTCCTGTGCGCAGTCGCGGTCAAGGACGGTCGCCGTGTACCGCAGTTGCGGGGGATCCTCGAAACTGACCGGCACGTAGACCTGGAAGATCGCGTCCGGCTCGAAGACCACCTCCCGGCCCTCTAACTCCTTGAGGCCGCCGGCTTCGGTCGCGAGTTCGCTCTCTAGTTCCGTCAGGTCGACGACGTGGCAGTTAGTCAAGATCAGGCCGTCGGCGGTGATCACCGCGCCGCTACCCAGCGGCTCCTGCCGGCCCGGCGCCGGCTGCCCGGACTCGGTGACGGAGATGTTGACCGCGAGCAGCACTGTCGCCGTCCAGGCGCTGTCGACCGTTGCCGCCTCCTGGCCGCCAACAGGGCGGCCGGCCGGGCTGGCGAGGAGCAGCGTAATCATGGGGATCAACAGCGCCATGGCGCCCAGTTGCAGAAGGCGGGGTTTCGGTCTTTTCAGCGATAAGAACGACGTGTCGCCTGCAGCCATCACTCCCCCTCGCACTGCGCCCGGGGCACGCCAGCGTCCGGGACCGCGGGCGACGGCGTCGCCGACGAGGCCGAGAGCCACAACGGTCGCCCCTCCGGCAGTGCGCCGGCCACCAAGACCACCGTGGCCGGTTCCGCCGCTTGGACCGAGTGGGTTTCGAAGGCCGGGAACAGCCGGCAGCTTCCCTCGCGCAACTCGGCGAGTTCGTCAACCCGGAGCCGCCCGTGCAGCACCGACACGGCCACCGGTCCGGGAGAACGGTAGTGCCCCGCGTCGGCCTGGACGTCTGTCCACGACGCGCACGCGAAGAAAAGGCTGAGGCCGGTCGTCGGGAGTGTACCGACCTGACCGCTCACGTACACGCGACTATCGAGGCTGCCCTCCGGTGCCGCCGATTCCATCAGGTTGACGTCCGCCTGCCCGCCGGAGTAACCGACCTCGCTTTCGCGGTCCGACGGCACCAATGCGAGTCGGAGCAGGACCAGCGGCTCCGCCGCCGGGTTCTGGTACCGGTAGAACTGACCGGTCTGCACGAACGGCGACCCACCGGCGGCGTGCTCGGACGGCTCCCCGTTGACCGAGAACCGGACCGCCCCGCTGACGACGTGGTAGAGCAAAGGGCCGGCGGCGAGCAGTTGCTCAGTCACGGCTCCAGGCGTCAAGCGGACGTGGCGGACGGTCAGGACCAGGGGCGACCCTTGGCGCGGCAAGTCGTCGACGGCGCCGGAGCCGAGGAGCACGACGTCGCTCCCGTCCGGTTTGCCCGTGACCAAGTCTGGTTCCTTTGCCCCCGCGGCTGGTGCGCTCGACGGCGGCGCGGCGGGCGCGCATGCGCCGAGGAGATCGGTGGGCAGCAAGCCGCTGGCCTCTTCCTGACCCAGCGCGAACGCCCCGTTGAGCAGCGCCAAAGCGAACGAAAGGACGACGGCTCGTGCCGGCATGATCATCCTCCCCGGTGGCGTCCCACCCTCGTCGGATTGCGTCCCCCGGGGCTACCGGTCGACGGCGGTCGCCGACGGTGCCGGTATCCCGAGGCAGGCCGGGTTGCCCGGGTCGTCGGGGTCGAACGGGGCGGTGTCGGCGAGGTCGAGCACGTGGGTGCCTTCCAGCCCCGCCGCGTCTGCCTCGTCGCCCCCTCGGTCGGGGACAGCCACCACCCGGACGATCACGCACTCCGGGTATTCCATCGGCGCCTCGGTGGATACCAGCGCGGTGATGCGGTCCGACCGGGTGTCGAAGTCGATGGTTCCCCACCGGACTGGCGTATCCAGCCGGCGCCGGGTCAGCGGGTCCAGTGTCATCCACTCCAGCGCGACCGGCTGCTCGCCGTCGTCGTAGCCCTTCGCCTCCACCTCCACGGCGACGACGTTGCTGACGACCTGGTCGGCGCCGATCCGCTGTTCGACGAAGGCGGCGTCGGTGATTTGGACACTCCGTTCCAAGGCCGGCCCCAGGCCCTTCAGTTCCGGGTAGAGCAGAAAAACGACGGTCAGGAGCGTCGCGAGGGGCGTGACCAACCCCAGCCCCTCCCTGATCACCGGCCACATCTTTGGTCCGACGGAGGGCGCGCCGTCCGCATCGGCTCCACCCTGGCGAGGAGACCCGGAACCGCCCGCGCCAGCAGCCACGCGCCGATCACCCCCTGCACGATGGCCTCACGAATAGATTTGATGCTTGTTCGTATCCTACTACAGCGCACCGTCGTCAACAGCCGTACGGGCCATTGTTTGGTGGGCAATCGCGTTTGGCGGAATGATGTCAGCGGAGCGGGGCAGGACCGCGGGCCGGGGTGCCGCCTGCCACCCGCGTCCGGCGGTCCCACCCCGCCAAATGCGATTGCCCTCGCCATGATTGCTGGGCCGGCTCGGGACGAAGAGGCAAACCCACCTTCAACTGCAACGAACGCAACCGCGAGACCGGGCGAGGCGGGTAACGCTTCAGATAACCAGCCGCCGAGGCATCCCAACTTGGGCAGTTCCGCCATCTTCTATCGCGAGTGGACAGGAAAGGCTGGGCAGTCCGCCGTCGCGACCGGGGGTACGGTAAACGCGGTGGGCTGCCAAGCTTCTGCTCAATCGTTATTCCCGCGGGGACGCTCCAGATACCTCGGTCGCTAACGCAGACCATGAGATAGAAAACAGCATCGAGAAGTGAAGCACGATGCTTTCTCCATCAAACATACATAGTACTTTTGGCATAGTTGACTTTTATGGCAAGAGGACTACCATCGGGGAACCAGTATCTCAATAAGGAGGGTCCACGAAGCGAGCGAACGGTCGTCCCCGCCCGCTCCTCGTTTGCATGAACGTGTTAAGGAGACTCGTTGCTTGTGCTGTTCGCGCGACGGCGAGCAGGATGATGCCCGATTGTGCCCGCATGTGAGGCAGGTAAAGGAGATACCTTGTGGCGAAGCGAGCGCTGTGCGCCGGGATCAACGACTACCCGTATGAGGACAGTGATCTCAACGGCTGCGTCAACGACGCCCAGGCCTGGGCGGAGATGCTGACGCAGCACTTCGACTTTCCGATCGACGACGTCCGCGATCATCACCGACGCCGAGGCGACGAAAAAAGGAATCCTGACCGAACTGAAAGCGCTGCTCAAGGGGGCAAAGAAGGGCGACGTCCTCGTCTTTACCAACTCCTCGCACGGGTCGTATCTGCTCGACCGGAGCGGGGACGAGATGAAGTACGACCAGGTCCTCTGCCCGCACGACATCGCCGACAACGTGATCCTCGACGACGAGCTGCGCGAGCTCTTCGCCGCGACACCGAGCGGCGTCCAGCTCGTCGCGCTCCTGGACAATTGCCATTCCGGTGGTGGAACGCGGCTGCCGACAAAGACAAGGCGGCGCCGTTTCCTCGATCCCGAGAAACGCGGTGACCCGACGCTTCCCGACGACGCTGTTGGCTCGCCCACCACGGGCGCCGAGAACTACCCGGAGTCGGGCATGCGGGAGATCTTGCTGAGCGGCTGCATGGCCCACGAGTCCTCCTACGACGACCTGATCGGTGGCCGCTACCACGGTGCTATGACCTACTACGCGCTCGAGACGATCCGGAACGCCGACTATAGGCTGACCTATACGCAACTGCACAATCGACTGGGCAGAGTGCTGACCGATGAGCGCTACGACCAGCATCCCCAGTTGGAAGGAACGGACGAGAATAAGGCGCGGCAGGTCTTCGCCTGACGAGTGGGATCCGACGGCTGGCCTGACGCTGATTGGATGAAGGCATGACCCGCGATCGGGGGATCATCGACCGCCTCGAGGAGGCGGACGCGGACGAGTTAGCGGAGATCCTGCTCGGGGCCGGGCGCGCCGAGCAATCGGATCTGTCTGCTCACCTCGGCAAGGAACGCTTCCACCGGATGCGCTCCCTGGCGTTGCAGCGGCCGAGGTCACGATCGGCCGCGACTGCCGTTTGGGGGAACGTGGTCGTCCTGCACGGTTTCTTGGGCAGTTCGCTGACTGCCTACGACCGACCGGAGGGCGACGAGCAGATCTGGATCGATGTCCGGCGGATTGGGCTGGGGCAGCTCTCGCTGCTGCGGCTCGGGCCGGACGGTCGTTCGCCCTACCACCCGGGCACCGATATCCGCGCAAGCGGCATCATGAAACGCACCTACGGGGAGCAGCTCCTCGCCCTCGCGAAGAATTGGACGGTCCGCGCATTCCCGTTCGATTGGCGCAGGGACGTGGACTCGGCCGCGGACGAGTTGAACTCCCAGCTCAATGACTGGTTCGCGGCCGGTGACCCTGTCCACCTGATCGCGCACGGCATGGGTGGGTTGGTCGCCAGGGCATTCATCCGCAAGTACCCGGCTCGGTGGCGATCGATGTGGGACCATCCGGGCGCCGGGAAGCGGGGCGGGCGCCTCATCATGCTCGGGACGCCCAACCACGGGTCATTCGCGATCCCCCAGACGATCGTGGGGATCGAACCGATCGTCATCAAGCTCGCCGTTCTTGACCGGCGCAACGATCTCAACGGCCTGCTCACCATCATTAACTCCTTCGTCGGGATCTATCAGATGCTCCCGTCGCCGCTGGTGCTGCCGGCGATGGAACGTCTCTATCAGGCTGAGACCTACGGCAATCTCGGTGTGCCCCAGGTGCCCCAGGCGCACCTGTCCGCGGCTCTCCGTCACCACGAGCGACTCGCCGACGTTATCGAGCCAGACCGGATGATCAACGTTTTGGGGAACGATCAGCCCACCTTCTCGAACATCACCCGATTCGAGGGTCTTAAAGACGTGGCATCGTACGGCGTCACCCCCATGGGTGATGGCCGCGTGACGCATCAGCTTGCCCAATTGACGGGCGTGAGCGCCTACTTCGTCGACGACGACAGC
Organism: uncultured Chloroflexia bacterium; assembly: GCA_963724285.1. Lineage (GTDB taxonomy): Bacteria > Chloroflexota > Chloroflexia > Thermomicrobiales > UBA6265 > CAVRUD01. The sequence continues at coordinate 32,820 of CAVRUD010000008.1, forward strand.
GGCGACCTACCCTCGAATGGCAGGGTCATCGCCGCTCTCGACGACCTGCTCACGACCGGCAAGACAGGTCGGTTACGGCCTGGATCAACCACGATCCGTTCGCGCTGGGGTTCCCAGTTGGAGCGTGAGGCCCGCGAACGGCTCGTGCAAGAGGTGGGGACGCACCGAACGAAGCTGGGATCGCTCCTCGATTACTCCAGGGCGTGGCGCACGATCGTCGAGGATCGTCCCTCGACACGCCGAAGGGCCGGCGATCGTAGTGGTCCGGGGCTGGATGAACCGGACGACGCGTTCGCGGAGGAGCCGGAGATCGTCGAGGTGCTGACGCATGGGGTCCTCGCCTCTCGGGGCGGGCCCAAAGTCGATTTCGCGAACCCGCGAAGTACCTCTGAGCCGCCGACGATCGAGTTCCAAATCTTTGGAGGCAGCATCGACGAGCTGGACCTGGTCAATACCGGGCCCGTCGGACCCTCCGAGCGATCACTCGAAGAGATCCGCCAGTTGGAAGCGCAAGGGGGAGTGCCAGAGTGCCCCATCGACGTGATCGCCGTGGGTCACTACGAGAGAACCCGGCCCGAGGGGGCCGAGCTCGTGCTCGACAGGGCCATCAGCGGCGTCGTTCCCGGCAGACCCGATGATCTACGCGGCCGGTCGTCGGATTCCAATTTGCTTCTGACGCTCTTCGCCGAGCGGGGCACCATCCGCGGTGAACTTGGCCAGGTTTTCCTGCTGCCCGATCCGCGACGCGCGTCGACGCGCGGAGCCGTAGCGCGCTGCAATCGTGATATCGCCGTTGTCGGACTGGGCGTCCCCGGCCGGTTCGGCGCTCCGGAGCTGAAGGTCCTTGCGCGTGAGCTCTGCTGGACACTAGGCAGGATGGGGAAGCGGCACCTGGCTACGGTCTTGATCGGGTCCGGTGTCGGGAATATCGATGCCGGCGAAGCGACTTCGGCATGGATCGCCGGGATCAAGAATGCGTTGACCGGATCGACCATGGACGACGACCGAAAGCTGCGCCGGGTGACGTTCGTCGAACGCGACCCGGACAAGATCCTCGCCATGGCGGCCGCAATCGTGAACGAACAGGAACAGTTGCGCACGCGAGATCGCATGAGAATATCCTTCGCGCAACCCCCCGCCGAACGGATGAAACGCATTCGCAGGTGGTGGACATCCACGAAGCAGCAGGAGGAGAAGGAACGAGATGAGCTCCTTTCAATGATCCATCCCAGCTGCCTCCGACCTGGCTGACGGTCACGGTCGGAAAGGAAGGGTATCGGTACGGCGCCATCACCGATACCGCGTCGATTCCTGAGCGAGAAGTCCCCCTCAACGTGGCGCGGATTCACAAGGCTAACGACAACCTGGCGGCGGCGCCGGATCTCGGCCTCCAACTGGAGCACGGGCTCTTCCTCAAGAAGCTGGCGCTACCGAGGGACCTGACCGGTCATCTTGCGACCGCGGCGCCGCTCGTCTTGATGCTTGACGCGGCAACGGCGCGGGTCCACTGGGAAATGATGGCGCAACCTGACCCGTTCGATCGTTCGGACGGATTCGACGTTCCGGACGATGACATGGTTGACGGGGCTGGAGACGCCCACGCAGAGGAGACCATCGAGCGGTTCCTCGGGATCACGCGCGGAGTTACGCGCCAGTTGCGCACGGCGTTTGCTCCGCCTCCGGACCCACCCCCACCCCCGCGGCGGCGACTGCGGGTCCTGATCGTGGCCGATCCGGCCGAGGACGACCCGTTGGAAGGAGCCCAGGAAGAAGGAGCCGCGGTCGCCGCTCTCTTCGAACAGTTCAACGCCCTCCACGGTGCGTTCGGCGATTCCGAACCGAATGGAAACAACGTGGACCGGGGAAAAGCGAGAACCGGGTCGAGGTCGTAGGCCTTTTCGGGCCGTACGAGGCGACCTTGGACGAGGTCCTCCGGCATCTCGTCCAACGCTCGTACGACGTTCTTCACTTCGCTGGGCATTGCATCTACGACAAGAAGCGGCCGTCGGCATCTGGATGGATCTTCTCCAACGGTGAACGGCTGACCGCGAACGAACTCGACCGGATCGATCGTATCCCGAAGTTCGTCTTCTCGAACGCCTGCGAATCCGGGATCACGCCGGATCGTTCCGGGAGCCGATCGGTGGAGTTGGCTCCGAGCTTCGCGGAGGCGTTCTTCGCACGTGGGGTTTCGAACTTCGTCTGCACCGCGTGGCCCGTGGACGACGGCGCGGCGCGCAATTTCGCCCTCACGCTCTATCGAGGCCTCCTCGGGCTCAAGCCCGTGGACGGTCAGCCGAACGCCTACGAACCGACGACGCCGTTGCACATGCACCGCGCGATGCAGCAGGCACGGCGCGCCGTCGCGGCGCAGCCGCGTGGCTACCGAACCTGGGGCGCCTACCAGCATTACGGCAGCCCGTACCTGCGGTTCTTCGAGCCATCGCCTACGGCGGAGAGGAGGCGATCGGCCAAAACGAACCGGGATGCGATTGGCGTTTCACCGATCGCCGAGGGCTAGGGCCTGTTTGCACAGCGCGGAGCGGCGGCGGAAACCCGGGGTTGATGGAGGTTGCGGAATTGATCGGTGGTTTTTAGGGGGCGGTGAACGGATGGGAAACGGCGGCGCTCCAAGAAACCCGCGATCAATTCCGCAACCTCCATGAACCCCGGGCTGAGCATGACGAAGCCCTTCCCGGGCTGAGCACGCTGGGAGGGACCGTGCCCACCGGCAACATCGCCTGTCCAAACCGCCCTAGTGCGGTCGATAGGGACGCCACGGTCGGACGCACCGACCGCGAGCGATGACTGATCTTGGCCTGTCCCGAACCATACTGTCGCGAATGACCAGGAAAGGGCGGTTCAATGGCTGAGCAAACTCCAGGAACAACCGTTATCGATCCATCTGGGAACTACGGGCCGACCGAGCACGGTGACATCCATCCGGACGAAGGGTCGCGGCGGATGCTCACGAGCGCCGTCTGGGGGAACGTCCCCATGTTCGTCTCCTCCGAGAACGGCATGGACGTTACCCCATGGAATCCGGACTGCTCCTGGTACCAGTACGGGACGCACTACTGCCTGAACGGCTGCCAGCACCCGGGGATGGACATCAGCATGGTGGAGGGCACCGCGCTCTTCGCGGCGGCCGGTGGACAGGTGGTTTTCTCCGGGAATGATGGATTCTACGCGCCGCTCCACGTCAACATCCTCGCGGCGAACGGCGAGGTCCACATCTACGGCCACCTGTCGAGCATCGACCCGAACGTCTTTGCCGGCGCCCACGTGCAGGCCGGCCAGTTCCTCGGCGGATCGGGCTCGATGAACGGCGGTCACCTCCACTTCGAGCGGCGCGTGCCGAACGGCAACTGCGGCTCCGGGTTCAGCGCCGACGATCCCACCTCCGTCCTGACCGACGCCCCCCAAGCCGGGGACCAGCCGGTACCCCAGGCCGGCTTTGCGGCAGGCGATCGCATCAACGTCGTCGACCCACCGCTGCGCTTCCGGGACGGGCCTGGAACAGGGAGCAACGTCATCGAGGAGCTCCCGCTCGGCACAGAGCTCTGCGTGGTGGGCGGACCCCAGCAGGCCGACGGGTACGACTGGTACCAGGTCTCCCGTCCCGAGAGCGGGGCGCAGGGCTGGGTGGCGGGGAGCTTCTGCGGCCTCGTCGCGGCGCAGGGCTGCCAATAAGCGCTGTTCAGGTTCCGCGAATAGGCCGATCACCGGTCGTCGCCGGGGCCACGGAGGGATGCATGAGCGCTCGGATCCAATCCGTCGGTGCGTTGGCCGGTTTGCTCGAGCCGTCGCCGGGAGGGACGGCCAACGGCTGCTATCCTGGCTGGCTAGCCCGGATTGTTCGTGTGCGCCGTGGGAACGGCGGCGCCGTGTTGGCGGCGCCCCGCATCGGCCCCGGGCGACGCCCAGACAGCGCCGCCGTTCCCACGCGGTACCCGTGAAGAATCCAGGCTAGGCAGCAATCGTCTACCCATTTAAGAGGGGAACAGGGGGCACTTCATGATTTCGCGTCTGCTCTCCGCCGTGGCAACGGCGGTCGACCACCGCATCGGCTGGCATCGGCTGCCGACGCCGCTCGGCCTGCTCGCGTTGATGGGCATCCGGGGTAGGCTGCGAGAACGCAATCTGGTCGACACGGCTTCGGCAACCCAACGCCAGCAACCCGAGCCCGCCCCTTGGCCCGGCCACCGAACCACGCGCGCGCCGGACGGAACGTTCAACGATCTCGGGCAGCCGCGCATGGGCGCCGCGGGCACCCGGTTTGGCCGCAACGTTCCCCTCAGAGAAACGTCCCCGGATCGCGCCCGGATGCTCCAACCCAACCCGCGTACCGTGAGCCGCGAGTTGCTGACCCGGGACGAGTTCGTCCCGGCCACGACGCTGAACGTGCTCGCCGCGTCCTGGCTCCAGTTCATGATCCGCGACTGGTTCAGCCACGGGAAGAGCCCAAAGGAGAACCCCTGGGAGATCCCGCTCGCGCCAGACGACCCCTGGCCAGAGCGGCCGATGCGGGTCATGCGGACCCGGCCCGATCCGACCCGCAGCCCCGAGGAGGACGCGGCGGGCCTGCCGCCCACCTACGTCAACGTCGAGACCCACTGGTGGGACGGGTCACAGCTCTACGGCAGCGACGCCGAGACCCAGGCCCGGGTCCGCACCGGGAGCGGCGGCACGCTGAAGATCGGCGCCGACGGGCTGATCCCGGTCGACCCGCGGAGCGAGAAACATCCGGCAGACGAGCCCGGCTTCTGGGTCGGGCATCGCGATGATGCACACCCTGTTCACCCGCGAACACAACGCCATCTGCGACCGTCTCCGCGCCGAATACCCGACCTGGACGGACGACGAACTCTTCGAGCACGCGCGCCTCGTCAATGCCGCGCTGCTGGCCAAGATCCACACCGTTGAATGGACGACGGCGATCCTCGGGCACCCTGCCCTTCAGATCGGGATGCGCGCGAACTGGTGGGGCCTGGCCGGGGAGCGCATCAACCGGCTCGTCGGGCGCCTCAGCGACAGCGAAGCGATCAGCGGCATCGTCGGCGGGCCAACCCACCACTTCGACGTCCCGTACTCGTTGACCGAGGAATTCGTCGCGGTCTACCGGATGCATCCCCTCATCCCCGACGACTACACCTTCCGTTCGTCGGCCACGGACGATCTGCTGCAAAACCGGCAGTTTGCCGAGATCTCCGGTCGGAAGGCCCTGGAGCTTATCGGCGCCGTCCCGATGGCAGACCTCTTCTATTCCTTTGGCATCGCCCATCCAGGCGCGGTGACGCTCCACAACTTCCCACGCGGTTTGCAGTTCCTGGAGCGGGAGGACGGCATCGTCCAGGATCTGGCGGCCGTCGACATCCTGCGCAGCCGCGAGCTCGGCGTGCCGCGCTACAACCGATTCCGCCGGCTGTTGCACCTCACGCCGATCGAAAGCTTCGACGAGTTGACCGACAACCCGCGCTGGCGGGAGGAACTGCGCCGCGTCTACGACAACGACGTCGAGCTGCTCGACCTGACGGTCGGAATGTTCGCCGAGCGAGTGCCGAAGGGGTTCGGTTTCAGTGACACCGCCTTCCGGATCTTCGTCCTGATGGCCTCGCGCCGGCTCAACAGCGACCGCTTCTTCACGACGGATTTCACCGCCGACGTCTATACCCAGGTGGGATTGGACTGGATCGCCAACAACGACATGTCGACCGTCTTGAGGCGGCACTACCCTGGGTTGGCCCCGGCCCTGCGCGGTGTCCGTAACGCGTTCGCGCCGTGGACACGGGTGACGGCCTAAGACCGCGGGCCGGACGCCGGACGCCGGACGCCGGCCATCGGTGGCAAAGTGGAAGGACAACGAAGCGATGGAGATCGCCCCGGGGATCCACAGCCTCGGCCAGAAAATGGGCGGGAATGTCCACGCCTTCCTGCTCGACGACGGCGAGGGCCTGACGCTGATCGACACCCTCTACGACACGGACGGCAAGCGGGTGCTGGACGCGATCGCGCGGCTCGGGCGGACGCCGCAGGATCTGCGACGGATCGTGCTGACCCACGGCCACCGCTCCCACCTCGGCGGCCTGGCGGCGCTCAAGCGCGCCAGCGGGGCCACCGTCTACGCCCACGAGTGGGAGGCGGACATCATCGCTGGGGAGCGCACGGCCCAACCCGTCACACCGATCCCGATGCGACCGCTCGGCACCTACCTGAGGGTCTACCACCTTCAGCTCGGGGCCGCGCTCGGCATTGGCAAGCACCCGCCCTGCGCGGTGGATCGGAGCCTGAAGGACGGGGATCGGGTGGGGCCGCTCGAGGTGCTGCACACGCCGGGGCACTCGCCCGGGCACCTGGCCTTCTGGTGGCCGGAGCGGCGGACGCTCGTTGCCGGCGACGCCATCGTGACCTACCCCGCGTTCGCGCCCGGGTGGCCGGCCTTCACCTTGAACGAGCGCCAGCACCGGGAGTCGCTGGGGCGGATGGCGGCGCTCGACGCGGAGATCCTCGCGGTTGGCCACGGGGACCCGCTCACGACGGATGTCGCCGCCCGTGTCCGCGCCCTGGCGGCGGAGGCGAGCCGGTAGACCGCCGGCCGGGGAAGACAGGAGGTACGGCACGTGAGCGAGCGCCAGAGCCAGCATCGCGAGGACCAGGAGTCCGACCTGGAGAAGTTGTCCGGATCCGACCTTCCCGGGGTTCCGGCGGAACGCGGCGACGATTCCTCCGGCCGCGAGACGTCGACCGCGAAGGCGGCGGATTTCGTAGCCCGGCGGGCACGGTCGCTCGCGGGTCCGATCCGGACGGCCGCTCCGTGGGGCTCGTTCGACACGGAGTGGCAGCAGATCAACCGGTGGGACGACGAGATCCGCGCGGCGGCGGCGGTTCGGCGTCGCGTTCGAGCGGATCAAGGCCCACATCGTCATCGAGTCTCAGGGCAACGCGGGGGCCGTTCAGAACAACCTGTCGAACGGTCCGAGCTACGGCCTGATGCAGGTCGTCCCGTTCGGGGTCGGGTGGGACGGGTGGCACCGGGACGTCTTCCGTCTCGCGGGAGCCAGCCACAGGCGACGCCGCGCGGACGCTCCTCGCCGACCCCGGGCTCAACGTTCGGGTTGGGACCTACATCCTCAAGGTCCAGCACGACAACCACCGCGATTGGGACAAGGCGTCGAGTTCCTTTTTCCTCGGGAATCCAGACTGGATCGGCAGCGACGGGATCAACGGGATCCAAGGACGCCAGTACCGGGCAGGCGTTGCGCGGTCTGAACGAGGAATCGGCCAACGCCGGACCAGAATCCGATTTCGATGCCGGCGACCGCAGCCCTTGTCAGGACAACTGGGACACATACTGGTCAGATTGCCGGCCGATCTTGCCCTGTACCCGTCGGCGGCCTAGCTCGGCGGCCACTGCCTATACTGGGCCCGCTCAGGGGAGGGATCAGCGATGACAGACGGATCCGTTCCGGTTGTGCCGCTCGGCGAGGATCGGGCCGACGAGGCGGCGGCCCTCATAGCGCGGGCCTTCCAGGACGACCCGTGGGCCGTCCACAGCTGCCCGGATCCCGGCGAGCGCGCGCGGTGGCTGTCCTGGGTCTTCCGCCCGAACGCCTGGCAGGGCTGCCTGTTCGGCGAGCTTCTTGGCACGGCGGGACGGCTCGACGGGGTGGCGGCCGCCATCGGTCCCGACGAAGGCGCGCCCACCGATGAGCAGCTGGCACGGTTCGGCTACGAGCGCGGCCGCGAGGTCGTCGGGGTCGAGACCTGGGACCGGATCATGGCGGCGGCGCGCGAGGCATACCGGCCCGCCGACGCGGTGCTCCGCCGGGCGGTGCCCGAGCCGCATTGGTACCTGGACGTGCTCGCCGTCGAGCCGGCACGGCAGGGCAGCGGCATCGGGAGCCACCTGCTCCGCGCCGTCCACGCGCGCGTCGACGACGACGGGATCCCCGTCGTGCTGCTCACCTACCAGCCGAAGAGCCTGGCACTCTACCGACGCCACAGGTACGTGGTCGTCTGCGGGGAGGAGGCACCGGCGAGTCGTCCGCAGTGGTGGGGCCTGCGCCGGAACCCGGGCGCGTGAGCCGGTTATCCCGTCCGGAGTTCGGATCGCCCGCGCCACGTACGAAGCAACCGAGTCCGGTCCTGAGTCGGCGTACCGGCGCGACGCACCTGGTCACGCCGACTCGGGGTCGCAGCGTCGAGGTTCGAAGATCGGCTCCTGCTGGCCCTCGCCGGCGGGCGCCCGTCCGCGCCCGAGAGGGTGCTAGCCGCTGCGCGGGGTGCCTCGCCACTTCGTCGAGCGGCGGCAGGAACGGCTGGGGGATGGGTGGCGCATCGGGAACAGACGCCGCATTCGGTCGTCGGATCGATGGGAACTCCAGATACATAGTTGACCGGCGCGGCAATCTCCGCCCCGGCGCTAGTCCGCGGTGATATCGACCCCGTGCTTCTTCGCCGCCCGTTTGATCCGGTTCTTGATCGTCGTCGACCTCGTCCTTGTCGTACTTGGCGGCGTTGTCCTTGTGGTTGATGTAGCTCCAGGCCGCGCGGATGTGCTCCGGCGTGTCGATCGGGTACTTCTTGTTGGTCGGATCGGCGAACGTCACGTCGCCGTACTCGCGCTCGCCCTCCGTCGGGTTCACGTCGTCCCGGCGCTCGATGTAGGTCGATTCAGACGCCATGTGGCACCTCCTTGCGTGCACAGGCGGGATGTACGTCCCGCCCTCACCGCTGGTTGTTGCAAGGATGATGCCGAAGCCAACCACACCAGGCCATGGTGAATCTCAAGAACTAAAATCTCGAAGGTTCCAATTAGGTTGTTCAGGAAGGGCCACTATTCGTTCAGGGTCGCGGGAATAGTCACAAGAGACAAGACGTATTCCGCCAAGGGAACAAGAGAACCGCAAAGGATGGCGATCGCCGAGGGATCTGACCCGCCTTCCTGCCAGCATGACGATGACAGCGGGTCAAGAGGACGAGTAGGAGGCACTTGGCGCCGCCTCGTCTGCCCAGGCGAGCGCTTCGGCCAGAGCGACCTCTTCGGGGAGACCTCGACCGATCGCCCACGCCTCCGCGAAGGCCGCCTCCCCGAGTCGCTCGCGCAATTCGTTCTGAAACAGGTCGTAGTCCTCGCGTTGCTCGATCGCAACCGGCTCGCCGATGGCCTCGCGGATGGCGGTGGCCGCGGCCAACCATCGGGCCGCCGCGCCCGGATCCCCCGCCCGGCTCGCCAGCTGCCCCAGCCCTTCCAGCCCGAAGGCGACGCCAGACCGGTCCCCCAGGTCCCGGAACGCGACCAGCGCCTCCGCGAACAGACCCACGCCCCGCCCGTCCTCCCCCCGATCCCGGGCGACGCAGCCCAGGTTGTTCAACGCGACCGCCGTGTTTTCCGGGTCGCCCGCGCCGCGGAAGAGTCCCAGGGCCTCCTCGAAGCGGGCGGCGGCAAGCGGGAGATCCCGTTCGGTGAGGGCCATGCTTCCCAGCATGTTGAGGCAGACGCCCGCGCCGACCGCGTCGCCGGCGGCCCGCTTCAGTGCCAGTCCCTCCTCCACCAACTCGACCGCTCGCGCGCGGTCACCTCGTGCGTACGTCGCGTCGCCGAGGACGTTGAGGATCGATCCGACCTGCGGGCCGTCGCCCGCGGCGCGCGCCAGCAGCAACGCCTCATCGAGGACCTCCGCCGCGCCGTCGGCATCCCCGAGGAACTGGCGCACCACCCCGAACGTGTAGAGGGCCCGCGCCGTGGTCCGCTGGTCGCCGGCCTCCCGCGCCGCCGCGACGGCCGCCTCGGCGTGCACGGCCGCGACGCGGTGGTCGCCCTGGGCGCGGGCCAGCATCGCCGCCCCCGTGCGCGCCGCCGCCACGCCACCGGCCGGTGCGCCGGTGCTGACGGCGAGCGCACGGTCGAGCCAGCGGCGACCCTCGGCGAAGTGGCCCCGGGTGTACCAGAACTGGCTGAGGTTGGTCGCGAGCCGCAGCGCCGTCTCGTCCCCGTCCCGGTCGACGGCCCAGCCGAGCGCCGCGCGGAGGTTGTCGTGGTCGGACTCCAAACGGTCGAGCCAGACGTGCAGCTCGTCGCCGTAGCGGCGCCGCGGGACGTCGCCGCCGGACAGCTCCAGGAAGAACCGGGCGTGGCGCCCCCGGATCGCCTCGCCCTCGCCGCTGGCCGCCAGCCGCTCGGCGGCGTACTCCCGGATCGTCTCCAGCATCGCGAAGCGGGGCTCGCCCTCGGTCCGCTCCTGCCGCAGCAGGCTCTGCCGGACCAGCGCCGCCAGCGCCTCGTAGGGGTCAACCTCCCCATCCCCGGCGGCCACCGCCTCGACCGCCTCGAACGAGCACCCCCCGGCGAAGACGGCCAGGCGGCGGAAGGCGACCTGCTCCGCCGGCGCCAGCAGGTCGTGGGACCAGGCGATCGCCCCCCGCAGGGTCCGCTGCCGCTCGGGCAGGTCGCGCGCCCCGCCGGTCAGCACGGGGAGGCGCTGCTCCAGGCGGCGCAGCAGCGCCTCCGGCGGGAAGAGTTTCGCTCGCGCCGCCGCCAGCTCGATCGCCAGCGGCAGCCCGTCCAGGCGCCGCGCGATCCCGGCGAGCGTTCCGGCGTTGGCCTCCGTCAACGCGACGTCCGCCCCGGCCGCCCGCGCCCGCGCCAGGAAGAGCGCCACGGCCGGCGCGGCGGCGACCTGCTCGGCCGTCCCGGCGGCGGGGGGTACCGGCAGCGGGCCGACGGCGACCTCCTCCTCGGCCCGCACCCCCAGCGGCGCCCGGCTCGTGGCGAGCACCGCCAGGTCCGGGGCGGACGCCAGCAGGCCGGCGAGCTCCCCGGCGGCGCCGAGGACCTGCTCCAGGTTGTCCAGGACCAGCAGCAGCCGGCGCGGGCGCAGGTACGCCTGCAGCTCCTCGGCCAGGGGCCGATCGCCCCCCTCCCGCACGCCGAGCGCGGTGGCCACGGCCGGCAGCACCAGCGCCGGGTCGGTCACCGGCGCCAGGTCGACGAACACCGCGCCGTGCGGGAAGTCCCCGGCCGCCGCTCGGGCCGCCTCCAGCGCCAGGCGCGTCTTGCCCGCGCCGCCCGGGCCCGTGAGCGTCAGCAGCCGCGCGCCGCCCGCCAGGCGGCGCGCGATGTCGGCGAGCTCGGCCTCCCGGCCGAGGAGGGCGGTCGGCGGGACGGGCAGGTCGGCCCGGGCGGAGCCGGTCACATCGGCCGTCGCGTGCGGGGTCCCCCGCCCCGGGATGGCGCCGACGCGGTCCAGCGCCCGCAGCGCCGCCGGCAGCCATTCCCTCTCCGGGCGGTCGAGGACGTCGATCCACTGCGCCCCCTCCAGCCAGTAGGCCAGGGCGTCCGGGAACGCGACCGCTTCCAGGCGCAGCGGCAGGACGGGGCGGCCGAAGCGCCAGGCGAGGGCGATCTCCTGACGCACGTTGCGTGAGGCCAGCGAGGTGGCCGAGCACAGCAGCACCAGCGCGCCGCACCCCCGGATCCCGTCGACGATCTCCGGCCCGTAGCTCTGCCCGCCGGCGATGCCGGCGACGTCGATCCAGGCGGGCACCCCGGCGCCCTCCAGCGCCCGCGTCACGGCCAAGGCGTGCGGCCGGTCGGCGCTGGCGTAGCTCACGAAGACGTGGGGAGGCGGGTCGGCGCCCAAGGAGGGTTCGTCGGCTGCGATGGGGTCTGGCGGCAGCGGCTCGGACACGGCTGCGTCCTTTGGCGGCGACAGAATGCGTGCTGCCATTTTGTGGAACCCAATCGTCCCCGTCAACCTGTGGCCGATGATCGACCTACGACACGCGCCGCAACGACTTAATACACAGCGCGGGCTGGGAAGTGATTCCCGGCCCGCGTTGATTGCGTCAGTTCGCGCCGCCTAGAGGTTGTCGCCTCCACCCCCGCGACATTGTTAGAGACTCCGTTGTTGATCGCCCCGTCCGTGTTGTTGAAGTATGCGAGGTCCACCTCGATCATGCTGCCGATGACAAGCACAAAGCGGGTGTTGTCCAGCGTCGCGTTGCCCCGCACCGTCGCGAAGCTGAGCACAGCGCCCTCCGCCGTTCTGGTGAACGCATCTGTATCGACCGCGCGATATGATAGGATCGCGTACTGTCCGTACACCCCGAGCCGCGAGGTTAATGCTGTGTCGGTAACCCCCAAGAAATCAGACGTGATTGACGGAATTACCATAAAGTACCATGCCAATGGAAAGACGGTTTGGTCAAAAGGCAAGGTAGTTGACGGTCAGGCGGAGGGATACTGGGAATGGTATCGCCTGGATGGGACGCGCAAACGCTCAGGAACGTTCAACAAAGGAGTCCCAGTAGGACGGTGGACAACGTATGATGCACACGGTGAGGTCTATAAGGTGACCGAAAAGTAACCTCCATAGCAGGCGTCGCCTTACGAGCACTGGCAACCGGTGTTCCTGTTGTTCCCGACGATTCAAACCAGCTTCGTTGATACCCTACCGTCCACTCAGAAGTCTGGGAACCGGCGCGGACCGGGGAGCGCCCCCGGTCCGCTTCGTTGCGATTTGTTGTTGGCGTTGTGCCTACGGGAACTCGCTAGCCCCCCACGCACGGTATCGGCGTGATTCGGCGGCGCGACGCGGCATCTAGAGCGACAGGATCACCAGCACCGCGTCCAGGCCTTCCGCCCGGGTGGCGCGGAGGTCGGTGAACGCCTCGTCGATCTGCTGCGGGTCGTAGAGCACGGTGGTGGCCGGCGATGTGCCCAGCCGACGCACGAACGCGTCGTACTGCGTCCAGCCTGAGGCGGTATTTGCCGCGACGACGACGTAGCGGGTGTCGTCGTTGGCCGTGCGGGTACCTGGGGACGGGACCGGGAGGGACGGGGCGGGCGCGTCCAGATCGCGGCAGGCGGCAGGCGGCGACCCGGCGTCGCGGGTTCGCGCCGGGCGGTCGGGCGCGATCGTTGCGCTCGCCGCGGCGTACTCGGCGGCCAGGACCTCGGCCTCGGCGTAGGCGGCGGCGTCCCAGTCGGCCGGCTTCAAGTCCCAGCCCTGGCTGACGACCTCGTCTATGGGGACGGTGAGGTGGATCTCGCGGTCGCCGACCGCCGCGATCGCGCTGGTCGGGGCGTAGTAGTCGGTCGTGACGAAGAAGCCCTTCTCGACCGTGATGTAGGCGGGGCCCACCTCGGTGACCTTGCCGACCTTGTCGCCGTCGGCGCCGTAGACGGTCATCCCCCCGCGGATCTGCCGGTGGCAGGCCGTGGTGTCCATGGTAGTTGTGGTGTCCATCGGTCTGTCTCGTGCTTTCTCTGGATGCGGTAAACGAACCGCGTCGTGGCGTCCCGGCCTCCCGGAGGCCGAGGAGCTGGATGAACAGGGAAGCGATGGCGGGGCCGGCGACGCGAGACGAGCGGATGCGCGCCAGCAGCTGGCCACGCGACACGATCGCCGTCTCGGTCGGCGGCGTCGGGCTAGGTCGCGGGGCCGTCGTCCTCGTCGGGCCGCTCGGCCGGGTCCTGGCCGTCCGCGCCGCCCCCCGTGGGCCGGAGGCGCGAGCGCTCGACGAACGCCTCGAGGTCGGCGCGCGCGAACCGGTAGGCGGCGGGGCCGCCGGGGGCGGCGTCCCTGACCGCCGGGAACGCCCCGCGGTTGGCCCACCTGAGCACGGTCCCCCGGGTCACCCCGAGGATGCACGCGGCCTCGGCGGAGTCGACGTACCGGTCGCCCCGCGCGGGCGCCAGGGCGAGGACGTCCGAGCGGCGGAAGCGGTAGCGGACGACGCGGCCGACGTCCGCGCGGACGTGCGGGACGCGGCCCCGGGCCGCCCGCCGGCGCAAGGCGAGCGCGGAGATGCCGAGGATGGCCGCCGCCTCGGCGGTGCCGATCAGGTCGTCGTCCGCGGCGGGGTCCGGGCCGCCGCCGCGCGGCGGGGACCCGGCCCCCCGGCTCGCGGTCCCAGCCCCGGGCGACGGCCGCGTCCTGGGTCACGCCCAGGCGGACCTCGCCCCCGCCGACGGCGGCGACCGCGCTGATGGGGACGTGGAGGTCGGCGGGCAGGAAGGCGCCCTTCGCGACGATGACGTACCGGCCGTCGAAGCCGACGACCGTGCCGACCGTGGCGCCGTCCGCCCCGCGGACGGTCATGCCGGTCTGGATCTGATGCTGGATGTCCAATGTCCGTTCCTCTTATAGGTGCTACGTGTGGTCGGCGGTCTGCGTCGCGCGTGTAAGGCGCGGCCTATGCGCCGGCCGCGACGACACGGCAACGGCCCCGAGCCGAAGCCCGGGGCCGCCACCGATCCGCGGATCGCGGAACCCCTTATTTGCAGCCGTTGGCGGTCGGCCTTCCAGGTCTGGAGCCACTGCCCGTAGCCCGGTTCTTCACCGTCCACCTGCACCTAAGCCACTTGCACCGGTCCGAACCCGCCGTGGTCGCGGTCGCCGCCGTCGCTGTTGCGCGTGGCGCGCTCGATCCCCATGCAGTTGGCGTTCTCCGAGGGCTGGCCGGCGCTCGTATCGGCGCTCGCCGCACCCACGGCCGACGCCGCCACCAGTCCGGCGACACCGAACGCCATCATTAGCCGTTTCATCCGCGTTTCTCTTTCCTGCCCACCGGGCCCTACGCATCCCGGCGACCGGACCACCCAGTCGCCCACCGATGTCGTGTCTCCATCATCGGGGAAGGACGGCGGGGGCGCAGCCACAACGGTGACGCCGCGGCGTCACTCGTGGGCGCCGGACTGTCACCGGTGTGACACGGCCCCCGCCCAGGTGTGGCCGTGGAGGCCCTCGGCGTCGAGGATCGCGATGCCGGGCGACGCCGTGGCGACCAGGCCCAGCGCGCGGAGCTCGGCCACGACCCGCGCGACCGCCGGGCGGGCGGAGCCGACCGCCTCGGCCAGCGCCTGCTGCGTGACCACCGCGACGAGGCGTCCGTCGCGCTGCGCGGTCGCGAGGTCGAGGAGGTGGCGCGCCACCCGCTGGCGCAGGGACCCGAAGCCGGTATCGGCGACCGCGTCGATGGTGTCGTACAGCCGCCGCGCGGTCTCCCGTGCCAGCATCCACCCCACCGCGGGCTCCGTCTGGCCCAGGGAGGCGAGCGTCCGGGCGCCGAGCATGAGGAGCCGGGCGTCGGTGACCATCTGGGCGCTGACGGGGGCCGGCCCGCCGACGACGGTCGCGGCGCCAAGGAGTTCGCCGGCGCGGCCGTAGGCGACGGTCAGGGTGCGACCATCGGGGGCCGATAAGACGAGGCGGACCAGCCCGGCGACGACGAGCAGGCAGCGCGGGTCGTCCTCGTCGCGGTAGATCGTGCTCCCGGCCGGCACGTCGACGAGGAGGGCGTCGGCCAGCACCCGCTGGCGCAGCGGCGGCGGGAGCCCGGCGAGCGCGCTCGCGGCGACGGCGCGCGCCGCCGGGCCGTCGGCGGCAACAAACGAAGCATCGGCGCCGGTCATGCTGTCCTCCGGGTCGAGCGCGGGAACGCGACGGGGTGCGCCGCACAGCGTACAGGACGCCGACCCCGCCGCTCCGCCGGTGATCATCGCCGGGCGGCTCGTTGACGGGGTCATAACGGGGACGAGCCACCGGCCCCGGGATCGATGGCCGCGCCACCGGACGTGCCAGCACCCAGGAACGGAGCGCGGCGCCTCCACCGGCGGCAACGTAGGCGATGGGTCACGATGCGGCTCTAGGTGCCGGAGCACGACGCACAGGATCTGGTCGACGCATGGCCCGCGCTGCTCCATCGTCAGGTTCCCGCGGACTCAACATGTTGCACACCCCACGACCACCGATCGCTCGCACGCGAGACAACGATCGATTTCCCGGACGATGAACGAGCAGGCGGCTCCTTCGACGATGGGCTGATCGGCGCTATTCCTGGCGCGGATCTTACCCAGGTTCACCCGTATACTCCTCCCGGTCGCGCCACCGGGCGTGCCAACATCCAGGAGCGGAGGGCGGCGCCGGTGTTGGCCGCGCGGAGGTGCGATGCGGTTGCGGGTGCTGGAGCAAGGGGTTATCGAGGCGAAGGACGCCGGCTTCGTCACGGAGCACGGCGAGCGCGAGCTGGTCAACGCCACCTGGCCCGTGCGCTGCTACCTGATCGAGCACCCCCGCGGGCTGCTGCTCTGGGATGCCGGTCTCCCCGAGGGGTCGCCAGACAACCCACCACCAACGGGGAAATTCCCCAGGGGCATCCTCGCGCCCCTGGTTCCGTGGCTGGCTGAACTCGGGCTCGCCCCGGCCGACATCACCTTCATGGGCTTCTCTCACCTGCATAACGACCACGCCGGCAACGCCAACCACTTCGCCGCCTCGACCGTGGTCGTCGCCGCCCGCGAGTGGTCCCACGCCTTCGGGCCGGACGCCGGCAGCGTCTACCGCCCCCAGGACTACGCCGCCCTGCGCGACAGCCGCACGATCCTGGTCGACGAGACCCACGACCTCTTCGGCGACGGCACCGCCGTCATCCACGCCGCCCCGGGCCACACCCCCGGCCATCAGATCCTCCTCCTGACCATCCCGGGCCAGGAACCCCTCCTCCTGGTCGGGGACGCCTTCTACGCGCCCGAGGACCGGATCCACCGCCGCGTCCCCGCGTGGAACGTCGATACGGCCCAATCCTTCCGCTCCATCGACCGCATCGAGCAGCTCGCCGCGGAGACCGGCGCCCGCCTTTTGGTCCACCACGACCCGAACGCCTAGGCAGTTTCACAGAAGGCTTGGACCGGTGCGCGCGGCGGTGGGGGCGGAGGTGGGGCGCTGGTCCCCGCCCTTGCCCCGTACGCCGACGAACCCCGGGACCTGTTCGCGACGGGCGCCAATTGCGTCCGCGCGTGGCGAGCCGGTCCTGGCGGGTGGCCGCCGGGCCTCGCCGACGAGCCGCGGGGCGGGCGACCGGACCGCGGCGCGGGCGTTCCTGGCGGAGGCGCTGGAGGCGAGCCCCGGTCCTCCGGGCGCCCCGTCACGATCTGGAGCAGCCGCGACCTGTGCGCGGTGCTGGCGATGCGCCTGGACGTCTGGATCTGCGCCGCGACCGTGTACCGCGCTAGGCGACCGGTGCCGCCGCCCCACGGGCCTCAGGCGGCGCGCCCGGTCGACCTGCTCGGCCGCTCGTCCAGACATCCCAACCGTGCGGCACTCCGGGGCCTCGGCGACCACCGCCCAGGCGTGGTCGTGACGCAATCGCGCGAGCGACCCCCCACGCCCTCGCCACGCGAGCTCGGATCGCGGGCAGGCGGTCCGATTCGTGTTGGCCGGGGCTGCTCAGCCGCCGGCGCTTTCATACCGCGATGCCGTGGTGACCTGATTGGATGACCGAAGGTCGGCGACAACGGGTGCGGTTGGTTGCAGGAGCGGCGTTGCTGACCGACGCCGAGCTCGTCGAGAACCAGCGGCTCGTGAGCTTGGGCGAGCCGGGTGTTCCGTCGCCGGTCCCGAGATCATGAGCACCCGGCGGGCCAGACCGCGATCCGTCGGCTACCGCCGCGATCCGTCGGCTACCGCCGCGATCCGGCGGCTACCGCCGCGATCCGTCGCAACATCCCGGCGAAGATGAGCCGGTGAATGGGATACGTGACGTACCAATACGCGAGACCGCCGAGGCCCACCGGGTCGAAGATCGCCGTCTGCCTTATCGTCGACCCGGCGCCGTCCGGCGCGATTTCGAATTCCAGCCAGGCGCGCCCGGGCACCTTCATTTCCGCGAACAGGCGCAGGCGCCGGTTCGGCTCGATCGCCTCGACCCGCCACCAATCGACCGCGTCGTCCACCCGAAGCCCCACGGGATCGCGTCGCCCGCGCCGCATCCCGACCCCGCCGACGAGCAAATCGAGGAATCCGCGCAGACGCCAGAGCCAGGTGGCGTAGTACCAGCCCGCTTCGGCCGCCGATGCGCGCGATCGGCGCAAACGCGTCGGCGGGCGCGACCGGAACCGTCACCGTCCGCGAATCGACCAGACGACTCCCGAACCGGACCCCGCCCCAGTCACGGCGCTCGCCGTTCGCCGAGAACGCATCGGACCAGCGGGTGACGGCATATTCCCGGTCCTCGTTCGCAATCGCCTGCGCCATCGCCTCGTCCACGCCGCGCGGAGTAATGGGGAACGCGTGTCGCGCGGACTCGTCACGCACCACGGTGGGAACCGTGATGCTGTCGATCAGCTTCCGTCCGACGCGGGCGTACAGCGGCGTGACCAGCCGAGCCAGAGACTGGAAAGCCGGGGGGTCAACACCGGGACGGGAATCATCAGCCGCCGCAGCCCGCGTTGGCGCGCATACGCCCGCATGAGATCGCCAAACGAGACGCGATCGGCGCCGCCGATTTCGTACATCGCGGCTCCCTCCGACGGAGGTCCACCGCGGCTACCAGGTACGCCAGCAGGTCGGCGATCCCAATCGGTTGCGTCTTCACGGCGACCCACCGGGGCGTGATCATCACGGGCAGGCGCTCGACCAGGGCGCGGATCATCTCGAACGACAGACTGCCCGAGCCAAGGACGACCGACGCCCGGAACTCGATCACCTCGACGCCCGAAGCGCGCAACAGGTCGCCGACCTCCTGCCGGCTGCGCAGGTGCGGTGAGGCGGCGCTACCGGCATCACCCAGCCCGCCCAGGTAGATGATGCGCCGGACGCCGGCGGCGCGCGCGGCGGCTCCGAAATGGCGCGCGGCCGCGCGGTCGTGCTCTTCGAACCCCTCCGCCAGTCCCATGCTGTGGACGAGGTAGTAGGCGATATCGCCGCCCGCCATCGCCCCCGAGAGGCTCGCGGGGTCCGACACGTCGGCGAACGCGACCTCGGTGCTCGGCCCGACACGAGAGCGCAGCGCCTCGGGCCGCCGCGTCAGGCAGCGCACGCGCTGCCCCGCCGCTTCCAATTGCGTCAGCAACCGGCCACCGACGTACCCGGTCGCCCCGGTCAGGAGGATCAACGGTGGGGCGGAGGCCGCCCCCGGCGGGTCGACCGGCGGGCCGGTGTGGGTCATCATCGGGTCCCTCCGCGACCGTGCGCGGCCGCCAAGATGGCGCGGCCGCTGGTGTGTGGGCGAGTCCTTGATCGTGCCGGTGCCCCCCGAGCCCATTGGTCAGACCGTCCTTCCCCTGCGCCACGTCGGAGGAGAGCGGGGTACAGTGACGCAGCGGACGTGCCACGCGTCGCCGCCAGAGGGAGGATGTCGATGGACCGGGACGCATCGATGGGGGCGGCGGGCCCGCTCCGGGTCCGGGACACCGGGGCGGGGCCGCCGCTGCTCCTGCTGCACGGGGTGCTGGTCAGCGGGGGGCGTTCGACCTCCTGACGCCCCGGCTCGCGGGCCGCTTCCGGGTGCTGGCCCCGACCTGCGCGGGCACGGCCGCGGCGCTACGCTGCCCGGCCCCCTCGACGCCGCGGCGGTCGCCTCCGACCTCGCGCCGGCCCTGGACGCCCTCGGCCTGGGCCGCGTCCATGTCCTGGGGCATTCGCACGGCGGGGCGACGGCGCAGGCCTTCGCCCGCGCCCACCCGGAGCGGGTGCGGTCCCTGGTCCTGGTGGGGACCTAGGCCGTGCACCGCCTGACCCTCCGGGAGCGGCTGCTGGGACTGGCGGCGCCACTGATCGTCGCGGCCGCCGGAACCGACCGCCTGGCGCGGCTGGCGCGGCCGGGCGGCGGGGGTCGGAAGCTGGGGCCCGAGGCGGCCGAGGCGCTCGCCGCGGCGGTGGCGTCGAACGACGCCGGGCGGATGGCGGAGGCCTTGCGGCCGGTGCGGCCCTTCGACAGCCGGGGGTGGTTGGGGGAGCTGCGGGCGCCGGCCCTCGTGGTGGCCGGGGACTCGGACCTCGTCGTCTCCCCGGGCCAGGCGCCGCTGCTCGCGTCTGGGATCCCCGACGCCCGGCTGCGCCTCGTGTCCGGCGGGGGACACCAGCTGCCACTCTCGCACCCGGAGGAGCTGGCGCGGCTGGTCGACGAGTGGCTGGCCCCGGATCCGCCCTAGTCGCGGGGAGCCGACCGCCAGCGCAGACGCGCGTGACGAGGGGCCGGGGGAGCGCCGAGCTGCGCCGGCAGAGACCGCTCCGTACTTCCACTAATCACCCATGGCGGAAGGAACCCACGGCGCAGGGACTTGGGGCTTCCATCTAAGGGGTAACTGCCTCTCGATTAGTGGGAGATGCCCTGCCTCGTCGACATCGACGGGCAGAGAGTTTGGTGGCTGGCCGCCGTACGAAGGCATCGGCGTCTGAGCAGGGACCGGATCGCCTCGTGGCTGACCCCAAACGTTGCCGCCGGCTCACGCAGCGACCGCGCCGCGGCGAGTGATCAGATTGTCTCGCAGACTTGGAACGTCAGGCGGCGCCCCCGATCAACCTGCTCTGCCGCTCGTCCTGAGGCCCCAACCGCGCGGCACTCCGGCGCCTCGGCGACCACCACCCAGGCGTGGTCGTGACGCAACCGCGCGAGCGACTTGGGAGGCCTATATTGGCCTCGAGGCGATTTCAGACTTCGGACGTCGCGTCGAGTGATTGCGCTGCAGCCGAACCTAGGCGATGCTACCCGTGCTATGGACACGCGGACAGGGGTATGGACACCGAAGTCCGGGGACGACCCGGACGCGGCGGGGCGGCTATCGGCGAGCGCCGCGGCGGCGGCGCTGGGCGTCAGCCAGCGTACCATCCGCCGCGCAATCGCTCGGGGGGACCTCTCCGCCGTTAAACAGGGCGGCGTCTACCGGATTGACCCGGCCGCCCTCGCGCGCTACCGGGCGCGGTCCTTGCGTGCCGTGTTGCCCCAGGCCCGGACACTCGGCCTCCCAACCCGTCTGCTCCCGTTTCCCGACCGGGAAGCCGCGGAGGCGACCAGACTGCCCCGCCCCCGCTCCCCCCTGATCGGACGGGGGCGCGAGCTCGATGCCGTCCGCGGCCTGCTCCTCCGCGAGGATGTGCCGCTCGTGACGCTGACCGGACCCGGCGGCGTCGGCAAGACGCGCGTGGCGCTGGAGGCGGCGTCCGGTCTGCAGGAGGCGTTCGCCGACGGCGTCCGGTTCGTCGGCCTCGCTCCGCTCGCCGACCCGGCGCTGGTGCCGGCCGCGATCGCCGCAACGTTGGGGGTGCGGGAGACCGGCCAGCGGTCCTTGCCCGATCGCCTCGCCGCCTTCCTGGAGCGGCGAGAGCTGCTCCTGGTGCTCGACAACTTCGAGCACGTCATGGCGGCCGCGCCGATGGTGGCCGCGCTCTTGGCGGCCTGTCCGCGGCTGACGATGCTCGTCACGAGCCGCGTGGTCCTGCACGTGTCCGGGGAACACCGGTTCCCGGTGCCGCCGCTGGCGCTGCCCGACCTCGGGCGCGCCCGCTCGGTGGCAGACGTTGCGGACACCGAAGCGGTCCGCCTCTTCTGCGCCCGGGCACAGGCGGCCCAGCCCGGTTTTGCCCTCGCCGACGACGATGCCGCCGCCGTGGCGGCGATCTGCGTCCACCTGGACGGCCTGCCCCTCGCCATCGAGCTTGCTGCGGCGTGGAGTCCCGTCCTCGCGCCTCCGGCGCTGCTGGCACGGCTGTCTCCGAGCCTTAGGCTCCTCACGGGCGGGCCACGCGACCAGCCGGCACGGCTGCGCACGATGCGCGACGCGATCGGGTGGAGCTACGACCTCCTCACCGAGGAGGAGCAGGCTCTGTTTCGCCGCCTCGCCATCTTCCTGGGCGGCTGCACCTTGGAGGCTGCCGCAGCGGTGGCCGGCGACGGAGTCGGCGTGCTTGAAGGTGTCTCCGCCCTCATTGCAAGCAGCCTGCTCCACCAGGATCTCCGGCCAGGCGACGAGCCTCGCTACGTCATGTTGGAGACGATCCGCGCGTTTGGGCTGGAGCGGCTGGAGCAGGCCGGGGAGGAGGCTGAGACCCGCCAGCGACACGCGGCGCATTACCTCGCTTTGGTCGAGCGCTGGTCGCCCGACCCGGCCCTTCCAGGGGAAAAGCACCGGCTGGCTGCGATTGTGCCCGAGCACGCTAACCTGCGGCTCGCCCTGGCCTGGTTCGACGAGCACGACGGCGCCGATAGCTTTCTGCGGTTGACCGGCTCCCTGTTCGAAGCCTGGCACGCCCTCGGGCAGTACAGTGAGGGCCGCGAGTGGCTGCGGCGGGCACTGGGGCGGAGCGATGAGGCGAACCAACCGTCCGCCTCCGCGCGCTCATGACCGCCAGTGCTCTCGCGCGGTACCAGGGCGATGTAGTCGAGGCGACTCGCCTCCTCGACGTGGCGCTGCCCCTGGCACGCCGCCTCGGCAACGCCGGCCAGCTCGTCACGGCGCTGCTCAATGCCGGACTCCTCGCCTACTTCGAGGAGCGGCACATGGCGGCGGAGACGCTGCTGCAGGAGGCGTACGACCTCGCGGGCGGATTCAGCGATGACGAACCGGCGAAACGCCCCTTCACCGGCATTGTGTGCAGCAACCTGGGGCTCGTCGCCTTCACCCAGGGCAACCTCGACCGTGCGGCTGAACGGTTCGAAGAGGCGATTGAGCTCTTGCGCGCTGCCGATTACGGGTGGGCATTGGACCACGCGTTGGCCGGGCTCGGCGGGGTGTCCTACGTGCGGGGCGACGCCGGACGGGCGGCGCCGCTCTTCGCGGAAGCGCTCGACCTTGCCTGGGCGATTCCGGACCCACGGAAGGTTGCCATCGCGCTCCTTGGGATTGCCGGGATCGCCGCCGCACGCGGTCGCCCCGATGTCGGGGCTCGCCTCCTCGGGGCAGCGGAGGCAATCTCCCACAGCGTCGGAGTGCCATTTGCTCCCAGCGATCGACCAGTCTACGATCGAACACTCGCCGCGCTGACCGCAGGGCTTGGCGAGGAGCGGCTCGCCGAAGGACGAGGAACTGGCCGGTCCCTGACCATGGAAGCGGCGGTCGCTGAGGCCGCCGCGGTGGTGCGCACGGACGATGCCGACCCGACCGTGAACCAAGCGCAGGTGAGGGGCAGCCTGACCCCCCGCGAGATCGCCGTGCTCCGCCTCATTGCCTCAGCACGCACCGATCGGGAGATCGCCGACGCGCTCTTCCTCAGCCGCCGAACCGTCAACGGCCACGTCGCGCGCATCCTCGCCAAGCTCGAGGTCAGCACCCGCCGGGACGCCGCGGACCGCGCGCGTAATCTGGGCCTGCTGGCGAACGGCGACGGGTCCTCCAGGTATACCTAGGTCACGGCCCTCCTCAGAATCAGGCAGTAGCTACCGATGCGTCGGGCCGCCTCCCAGGCGCATGCTCTGACTAATCCCCAATAGAGGGGATGACCGCCGTTGCGACGTTGCGGACGCGGTCCCGAGTCAGCAGAGGAGGTACCGCGATGCACCACCGACCTGGCCGTTCGCCGTCCGGTCTGAACCGGCGTACCGTCCTGGGGCGCAGTGCCGCCCTCGCCGCCGGCGCGCTCGGCGTGGCCCTGGCCGCCCCCGGGCTCCGCGCGTCCGCCCAAGACGAGGCTGGTGACCTGGCCGATCACCCACTGACCGGCACCTGGGCGGTCATGTCCCCGGGCGGGGTCAATCCGCAAACCCACGGTGCCGACGGCTCGTTCATCGCGGCCTTCCCACCTAACTACGTTGACCCGATGCTCGGCCTGACCTTCCAGGGACCTGCCCTCGGGCGGTGGGCGGCAGACGGCGAGCGAACCGGTCACCTCACGTTTCTCCAGGCGCTCTCCGATGCCAACGGCGCCTACATCGGCACGTTCCAGCTCGTGGCAAAGATAGAGGCGAGTGTGGACGGGCAGACGTGGTCCGGCAATACGCCACCGCGGGTGATCGTGCGCGACGCGGTCAACAACATCATCTTCGATCAGGTTCAACCGGTCGACCCGCCGGTGACCGCGACCCGCATCGGCGCGACCGCCGAGTCAGTGGTTCTGCCGGTGGCAACGCCCGTGGCGGCCACCCCAACGTCGTAATAACCAATCAGAAGGACGGGGCGGGACTCTCTCGCCCCGTCTCAATAAGCGCTTCACCCGAGTCGGCTTCGTGCTTCCACCACGGCAATCGCATCATGACGTTTCTCCGACCTAGCAGCACGTCGCAGTTGGCCGTCGGCTGTGTTTAGCGCACGGAGGGTCAGTCTCCATGAACAACGATCTCACACGCTCCTCGAGCTCGGTCACTCGCCGCACCGCCCTTGCCGGTCTCGGCGCCGGCAGTCTCAGTCTTGCCGCGACCTTGGGCCTTGGCAGCCGCCTCGGTCACGTCGCCGCCCACGAGGCCACCCCCTGCTCACCGGCGACACCGACGGCCTGGGGCCAGACGGTGACCATCAACGGGGCGGACCTCTACTACGAGATCCACGGCGATTCGGCCGGCCAACCGGTGCTGCTGCTGCACGGCGGCCTGGGCAACACGGAGTGGTGGGCCAACCAGTCGCCCGTGCTGGCCGCCGCCGGCCACCGGGTCGTCGCGATGGACAGCCGCGGCCACGGCCGCTCGACCTGGGGGGATGCCCCGATCACCGTGGTTCCGCAGATGGCCGCCGACGCCCTGGGGCTGCTCGACCACCTCGGCATCGCGAAGACGGACGTGGTGGGCTGGAGCGACGGGGCGGTCATCGGCCTCGACCTCGCCATCCACCACCCGGAGCGGCTCGGCCGGGTCGTCGCCTACGGGGCCAACTTCACCCCCGACGGGGTCCACGCGCTCGTGCCGAGCCCCCAATTACTCCCCTTCGAGCGGCTCGTCGCGGACTACCACCGGCTGTCGCCGGAGCCGCAGCGGTTCGAGGAACTGGTCGCGACGCTCGACGCGCTGTACCGGGTCGCGCCGAACTACAGCGAGGCCGAGCTGGGGAGCATCGGGGTGCCGGTGCTGGTCCTCGATGGGGCGGAGGAGGAGTTCATCGAGCCGGAGCACACCCGGCGGCTGGCCGAGCTGATCCCGGGGGCGGAGCTGCTGCTCATGCCCGGCACCGGCCACTTCGCCCCGTTCGCGCAGCCCGCGGAGTTCAACCGGATCGTGCTCGCCTTCCTCGCGGGCGAGGCCGTCGCCACCCCGACGGCGTAACCCAGCACCCGACCGAGGGCACGGACGGCGCGGGGATGTTCCCCGCGCCGTCCGTGCTGCCCAGACAGCAGAGGTTACCGTCGCGGGTCGATGAGGTCACACAGGCCGCGGTCGTCGACGGCATGGGAGAAGTGGTCACGGTCGCGGTCGGTCGGACTCCAGCCGGAGCGGTCGTTACTGACGAGGGTGAGATAGGCGGCCACCGCCGCATCGAAGTCGCGGCAGCCGGGGGCTGCCCGCGTGAACGCGACAGGTCTCAGGAAAGGCGGGAAGTAGCCCGGATCCCAGCGTCGTAGGCGACGCGCCTTTCCGATGGCCGTGAAGAACCGCGAGTAGGCGCCCATCCGGTGCCCCCGGTGCCTGCCTGCCTCCCGTTGGCCACGGTTGTGCCGGAGCCTCCAGGGAGTCGTCCGCGGTGGTTCGCCCCGCCCTCCCTGGGGCCTTCGAGATCTGTTGCCACACCGAGGCCGAAAAGTGCGACATCGAGGCCGTCGTCTCTCTAACGGCGGAGCACCGCCCGGACGGTCTCGTGGCTCACCCCGAAGTCGACGACGAGGTCCCTGAGCGACCGCATCCCGGCGAGCGATCGGATCGCGTCGCGGTCCGCGGGCCTCAGGTGGCGTGCCCGTTCCATTTGCTCGGCCGCCCGCCCAGACGACCCGACCCGGCGGCCTTCCGGCGCCTCGGCGATGACCACCCAGGCGTGGTCGCGACGCAACCGTGCGAGCGACCCCCGTCGCCTCCGCCCCGGCACCAAGTGACGCCCTCGAAGGAGGGCAGCAGATCCGGTCGTGGCGGTGAAGCCCCGACCGTGCAGGTTTCGATCACCGCCTCCGAGAACAGCTGACGCGCCAGCCGAGTCCGCTCCCGCGGCGTGGCGATCGGCCACGCCGCACCCAGGCCGGCCAGAAACACCGCGAGCTGGGGTCCGGCGTCGCTTCCGGGTCGCCCGCGGCGGGGAGGTCCGCCAGCGGTTCCCCGGCCGCTCCTGCTCGGCGGGGGCACCGCGAAGCGGCCGACGAGGGCGGCGAGCTGCGCGTCGGTCACGTCCTCGGAGAACGATGGCTCGTCGCGGCCGGTTCCCTGGATGCGGCCGGAGCACCGCAGGCTGCGGCGTCCGCCCGGCCGGCTGTTGGCCACGATCGCCCGCCCGCCGTCCACCCGCCGCTCAGCCCACACAACCGAACGCGTGGGGCATCGCGTGGGCTGCGTGCCTGGTGCAGGGAGAAACGATCCTTATTCTGATAAAGGAAATGATTCATTTCGCTTGAGTTGACAAAACGAGAATTCCGTGTACGATGTTAAAGCGCTTAGAAAATCGCCAGAATCGGGCGAAACATACTCGCGCCGCACGAGTCTTCTCGGCGGTGCTGCTCCGACCCTGCCTTCCATCCCACCTGGAGTGGCTCATGAAGCCGTGCGCCTCCGACCGCTTTGCAGCGGCGTTAACCGCCTGTGTTTCGCGCCGCGCGGCGCTTGGCCGCTTGGCGGGCGTGGCCGCCGGCCTGACCGCGGGCGTCGGGCAGGCGGCAACCGCTGAGCCCACCATCTCGGAGCCGTCGCCCGCATCCGCCGACCCGCAGTCCCACGACATCGTGCTCACCGCCGGCGAGTTCGACTGGGAGATCATGCCCGGGACGGTGGTTCGGGCCTGGGGGTACAACGGCCAGATGCCCGGCCCGGAGTTGCGCGTCACCGAGGGGGACCGGGTCCGTGTCACGCTTCGCAACACCCTGCCTGTCCCGACCACCATCCACTGGCACGGCGTCAACGTGCCCCCGGCGATGGACGGTCCCGCCGGGCTCAACCAGGCCCCGGTCGAGCCCGGCGCCGAGTTCGTCTACGAGTTCGACGCGAAGCCCGCCGGCACCCGCTGGTACCACTCCCACGCCGACCCGGCCCTCCAGATACCGCTCGGCCTGTACGGTCCCCTCATCATCGAGCCGCGCGTTCCGGCCCGCACCTACGACCGCGAGTACACCTTCGTCCTCCAGGAATGGGACGTCGAGTTGACGCCCGCGGTGGCGGCCGGAACCGCCCCGCGCGGACCGAAGGACCAGATGCTGCGCGGCGGCGAGCTGGGAACCGATCTCTTTCTCCTCAACGGCCACACCCACGACGCGATCCCGCGGGTGACGCTGGCCGAAGGGGACAGGGTGTTGCTGCGGTTCGTGAATGCCGGCCACCTGCCCCACCCCGTCCATCTCCACGGTCACTCGTTCAAGATCGTCGCCACGGACGGCAATCCCGTGCCGGAGGCGGCCCAGTTGACCAAGGACACCGTCCTGATCGGCCCGTCCGAGCGCTATGACCTGGAGTTCCTCGGCGATAACCCGGGAGTGTGGATGCTCCATTGTCACGTGGAGCACCACATGGCCAACGGCATGATGACCCTCGTCCAGTACGAGGGCGCGGTGCCGACCGGGCCGGCGGCCGCGTTCTTCGACCCTGTCGGGGCAAGCAGCCCGAGCACGACCGGGCACCAGGACCACGGCGGCGCGGCAGCACCCCCGCCGGCCGAGGAACCGGCCCCCTCGGCCACCCCGGAGGCGCCGGACACAGCGGCTGTGGCCGCACCGCCCGCGGCGACGGTCGAGATCGCGATGGTCGACGACCGCTTCGACCCGCACTACATCGAGGTTCTGGCCGGGACGACGGTGATCTGGGTCAACAAAGGGGGCAACTGGCACAGCGTCGCCTCGTTCGACGGCAGCTTCGAGTCGAAGAAGCTGGCCAACGGCGAATCCTTCTCCGTTCTGCTCGATACGCCTGGGCTCTACCAGTACATCTGCAAACACCACGGGATGCAGGGAATGATGGGCCGGGTGGTCGTGACCTAAAAGCCGCGCGACGTCGAAAGGAGGAACCGGAGATCTCAAACGGGCAGCACGCGCTGTACCTACCGCGACGCCGACGACGCCATCGCGAATGAGGAGGCATACGTGGAGAGAGATCGAGAGAGGGACGAGACGATTGTCGCTGAGGCGCTGGCCCGCTACCAGGCCGGACAGATCAGCCGCCGCAGGTTGACCCGCCTGCTGGGGGCGCTGGGCCTCACCGGGGCCGCCATCGCCGCCGGTATCGGCCGCACCACGGCAGCGGCACGCCAGGAGGCCACCCCGGCGGCGGAAGAGCCACCGCCCGTGGCTACTCCGGTCCTCGGCGAGCAGGCGGACGGGACGCGGGTCTGGCGGGTGCAGGTCGGGGCCTTCGATGAGGCCGAGATGGTGGAGGCGATGGGCTTCTTCCCCCAGGAGATCACGATCAACGCCGGGGACAGCGTCTTCTTCGACTTCAGATCGTTCCACACCGTTTCGTTCCTCGCCGGTGGGGAGGCGCCGCTGCTCATCGTCATCGAAGAGCCCGGCCCGGGGACACCGGCAGCCGGCGAGCCCCGGGCCGTCATCAACCCCACGGCGGGCTTTCCGGTCGGGGGGAATACCTACGACGGCACGAGCTACGTCAACTCCGGAACGCCCGACCCCAGCGCTCCCCCCTTCACCGTCACCTTCACCGCGGCTGGCGCCTTTGAGTATCAGTGCCTGGTGCACCCCCAGATGAAGGGGAACGTGATCGTCCAGGAGGCCGGCGCCGAGCTGCCAATGGACCAGGCCGCCTACGACCAGCTCGGCGGCGAGCAGCTCGCGGCGATGTTCGACGAGGGCCAGGCCCTGATCGCCGAAGTGGAAGCAGCCACGCCGGAGGCCGGAGCTGCCGCCGGGGTGCACGAGGTGACCGCCGGTGTCGGCAGCCACGCCGGCGTCAACGGCGGGGCCGAAGTGCTGCTATTCCTGCCCCGCGACGTGACGATCGCCGTCGGGGATACAGTGCTCTGGACCAACCGGTCCATGCACGAGCCCCACACCGTCACGTTCCTGGGCGGAGAGCCGCCGCCGGAGTTCATCACCGTCGAGCCTCAGGAGGCGGGCCCGCCGATCCTTGTGCTCAGTTCGGACACGATGTTCCCGGCCGGCGGCGACAGTTATGACGGCACAGGCCTCACCGGCTCCGGCGCCTTCAACAGCGAGTTGCCGGAGTTTTCCGAAGAGTTCGAGCGAACGTCGACCTACGAGCTGACCTTCACCGCACCGGGCGAGTACCGCTACTACTGCGTCTTCCACGGCGCCAGTCCCGACGATGAAATGGGCATGACCGGCATCGTCACTGTCGAGTAGCGGGGATAAACCACCCCCGGTAATCGGACTCGCCGTCCCGGCAGACGCGCCCGATGCTGGCGCCTGCCGGGACGGCTTCCGTGTGTGGCAGCGCGCCCCATTACGGCTACATCATCCGAGGCTGGGTAAGACCCGCACGAGCTACACGTCTGGTGTACCCAGGAGCAAGCCAAAGATGCAGAAAAAGACGCTGGAACAGGCGCGGCTTCGCTACGCCACCGTCGACTCGGACATCCGCATGGAGCGGCTGATGACCGAGATTGGGTGCGGCGGGACGAAGGAGAACAGCCTCGTCGGCAACGGCCCGGCCGCCGAACGGACGTGGGTTCAGCTCGCGGCGCAGATCGCCAAGATCAAGGCGAAGGGCGGCATGGTCATCTACGGCTGGCCGTGCTGGGAAGACTGACGCCCGGGATGCGCTTGCCAGTGCAGGCATGTCGAACGCCCCACAAAGAACTACTCATGGATGCGCGTCGCGTGGGACCAGACCGCCTGCCACGCGCCGCCGCGCTTCTCGTAGTAGTCCGTGTGCCACACTCGCATGGTTGGCGTGGATGCAAACCGGATCAGCGCCACGTACCGCAGGATCGCCGCATCCCCGGTCACCCGGACCACGATCGCCTCGGCCGATTCCGGCTCGAACGTCGCGTAGTCGAGCGTTCCTGTCCCGATCTCGTCGAGGTACGCGCGCTTCGTGTACGCCGTGCCCAGCGGCGTGATCAGTTGGTAATCATCGGCATGGAGCCGCTCCGCCGCCGCCATGTCGCGCTCGACCAGCGCCCGCAGCCGCTCCGCCTCGATCGCCCTCAATTCCCGTTTCAGATCGTCCGGCTCGGTGGACACGGCTTCCTCCAGATCGCTCCCACACCCTCTCGAAGGTGAAGAGACGCGAGCGCGCCGCGCCGGCGCGCCGGACCCTGGCTTCCAGAACCATAGCCGACGGGCCAGAAAACCGGGGAAGCGGCAACCGGCGCCGCGAAGTACGTAGTTCTCCCCATGTGGATCCCGTCGGACCCCTGTAGGCTAGATGTGCTGGGGTGGCAACGGCGGTGTCGTCATTGCCACCTGCCGGACAGGTCCGCAGGCTGGCGGGCCTGCCGGCCGATGCCACGCGCGAGCGCTCCGGATGGAACCCCTGGCGCGGCGTGGCGTTCTTATAAGGAGAGATGCGGCGCGGCTTGCCGTCCGGATCGGCTTGGCTCACAGGGGCGCTCGTGACGCGTTGCATTACCCGCGTGGTTCAGGCTCGCCTGGGAGCCCTTCTCCTGGTGACTCCCGGGCATCGTCCGCTACCATTAGCCTGCGCAACGGCGAATCGCCAGGCCGGGATGCCGATCTTCGGATTGCCCGGATTCGCCGTGTCCGTGTCCGTGTAAGGGGGTCGCGTGTCCCGTTCCGTTCGCTATGCCATCGGCGCAGTCCTCATCCTGGTCCTCCTCGGGGCAGGCACGGGCTACGCCGTCGCGCGCTGGAGCCAGAAACAGCAGTCCGCCGATTGGCAGCCGGACTGGGGAGCGGTGGAGCGAGGCTGGGCGTGCGTCACCGGCGAGTTCCAGGATGTCGCCGACCTTCTCACCCCGGACCGATCGCAGACCGATACGGTCGACTGTCGTTGTTGATCTCCCCGGCGATCCGATCGGCTCCTCCGGCGGCACTGAAGCCGCCGCGGAGACGGGCGAGTCCGAATCCGACTCCCCGCTCCAGTCCTTCCTCGCTCAGAGCCGGGATTTCTTCGCATTCATGAGCGACGCGGTCCCCCGCCTCAACGAGCCCGCTCCCGGCGGCGTCGACACCTGCTAATGCGCTCACCGCAAACCGTGGCCGCCGTCGCCGCTCGCCTCGGAGCGGCTGTAATGGTGAGCCCGGGCCAACCCTGGACCGTGAGCCCCGGGCGGCAGGGGACACGCGGCCAACCGTTCCGACGAGCGCTTTAGCCCGGATGATTCATGGGCGCCGTGGGAACGGCGGCGCCGCGTTGGCGTCGCCCGGGGCTAAAGACCCCGGGCTGACCCCGATAACCCGGCTGAAGCCGGCTGCCGCCCGTCTCGAAAGGCGGAGAGATCCGAACAGAGCCTCGGCGTTCCAGCCCCCTTCAGGGGGGTTATCGGGGTCAGCCCGGGGTCTTTAGCCCCGGGCGAGGCCAGGGCGGCGCCGCGCATCGCCCCGGGCGACAAGGGCGCGGCGCCGCCGTTCCCACGCGGTACCCGTGAATCATCCGGGCTAGCCGCCCACGCTGCCTCGGGCGAAGACAGCCCGGTCGGCATCGAT
Source organism: uncultured Chloroflexia bacterium (assembly GCA_963724285.1). Classification (GTDB taxonomy): domain Bacteria; phylum Chloroflexota; class Chloroflexia; order Thermomicrobiales; family UBA6265; genus CAVRUD01. The sequence continues at coordinate 64,232 of CAVRUD010000008.1, forward strand.
CGGGTCTCACGCGTGAGCACCCCATTCGGTTATGACGATGCGGGCCAACACGGGCAATCCCCTGCGAACCTCTCCAGAGGATAGGGGCTCGTCCGCGCGTCGGGTGACGCTCGGCTCCGAACTGTCATAGGTTGAGGTCGATCGCTGACCGCTCCGACCGTGGTGGGCCGCCAGCACCAGATGAGCGGAAGACCCCGGAAGTTCCGGCGAGGTGTGGCGGGCCAATACGCCATTGGACCGAAACGGCTACGACCTCGGCTCCGGCAGAATCGGACCTTATCCACGAATAGGCCCTTAGACGGATGCCCCTACGACCGCGCTCAGCCTATGATTGAGGCGTGGTGAGACCGCCAATAGCCTCAGGAGGGTCGCCTCCGGGTGGCTTCGTCGTCCCGCGGGGAGCGAACCGCCGCCGTGCGGCCGGTTCTTCCCCATTCCAGCGGGCCGGGTTGCGAGACGAAGCGCCGCCGAGAAGGACCGTCGAGGCCGAGCCGCGATCTCGCCAGGCGATGGAGGTGCCGAGAGCACGGGGCACAACGGAGACGAAGCGAGCGTCAGTTGCTCGTCGTCGGTTCGCAGGAGCAGGAGGAGCAGGTCCGATGGCAGCCACGATTCCGGCCCACGCGGTGGTCGCGAGCTTTCGCTTCGAGGTCGGGGCGAGCAACGCGCTGGACAAACTCAAGGCCATCAGCCAGGAGCAGGGGCTCGGCGTCCAGAACGCGGCGGTGCTCAAGGTGGGCGACGACGGCAAGCTGCGCGTCCACGAGACCGCCGACATGAGCGGCGGCAAGGGCATGGTCCTCGGCGGGGTGGTCGGCGGCGTCGTCGGTCTCCTCGGCAGCACGGTGCTCTTGCCGCTCGGGATTGGCGCGGTCGCCGGCGGGCTGGCGGCCCGGCTGCGCGACTCCGGGTTCCCGAACGAGCGGCTCCGGGAGGTCGGGGCCAAGCTGCAACCGGGCAACTCGCTGCTGATCGTCGCCGTCGACGACGCGGCCGTCGATCCGGTGGCGGCGATCCTGAAGGATGCCGGCGCCGATGTCGTTCGCGAGGCGGTCGACGGCAAGGTCGTCGAGGAGTTGGAGACGGCGGCAGCGGCAACGGAGGCGCCCGCGGACGTGGCTCCCGCAGCCACCGGCTCGGTCGAGGTGAGCGGCGTGCAGGACTGCCCGGACGGTTACCCGATCAAGGGCAACGCCGACTCGCTTATCTACCACGTCCCCGCCAGCCCCGTCTACGCCGCCACCCAACCCGAGGTCTGCTTCGCCACCGAGGACGCCGCCCTGGCCGCCGGCTACCGCGCTCCCCTCCACCAACCTCGCTAGGGACTCCTTGACGCCAAGCGGTAACGGCGACGGCCGAAACGGTCGCGGACCGGGGACAACGTTCTCTGTCTGCGCGGTAGGAGTGCCGAATCAGGCGCGTGTTCTGGTCGTCAACGACGCCTCGCCACGACATCCGTCGCCACCCGCCCGCGACGCGCGCGGGTCGATGAACGAAAGGAAGCAACGATGCCGCTCTATCTCACCAGGTTCAGCTACACGCCGGAGACGTGGGCCAGGCTGATCGCCAACCCCGAGGACCGCCGCCCGGCGGCGCAGGAGTACATCGAGTCGGTCGGCGGCAAGCTCCACGGGTTCTGGTACGGCTTCGGCACCTACGACGGCTACAACTTGTGGGAGGCCCCCGACAACGTGTCGATAGCCGCGGTGGTGCTGGCTATCAGCAGCGGCGGCGCGCTGAGTTCGTGCGAAACGACGGTGCTCCTGACCGTCGACGAGACGCTGGAGGCCCTGCGCAAGGCCGGGCAAGTCCGGTACCGCGCGCCCGGCGCGTAGCGGCCGGCGCCTCGCTCCCGTGCCAAGCGGGCCGCGCCTCGACATCGCTGCCACGACCGTGTGCAACCATGTGCCAAGCATCTCGGGTCTTCCGCTCTTTTGGTGAAGCGTCCCAGGACTGGGGACGAGTCCACCGGTTGACCCCTACCTCTTGTGGGTCGCGACCGCCTTTCACCTGATGTGCGGGAGAGCCGACATGCTTGACACCTGCGTGCCGTCAGCCATGGCAGCCGACGTCTATACTCCGTCCTCTTGGCATCGCGCTGCTCATGGGATCGGGCACCGCGCAGCCGTGGTGGTCGCTGCGCCGACGGGAGCACGAGGGAGCACGGTGGAGATGGCCGGACGCGGAGCCCGCGAAACCTACACCCACGACTACGGCGCGGACTATCGGCGCCTGCACGGCGGGCGGACCGCCGCGCGCGACGCCGCCTTCTTCCTGCCCCACCTGCGCCCGGGCATGCGCCTGCTCGACTGCGGATGCGGGCCGGGCTCGATTACCGTCGGCCTCGCCCACGCGGTCGCGCCGGGCGAGGTGGTCGCCCTCGACGTCGCCCAGGCCCAGCTCGACGCCGCGCGGGCGCTCGCGGAGGAGCGCGGCGCGCGCAACATCCGGTTCCAGCTCGGCAGCATCTACGACCTGCCCCTGCCCGACGCCTCCGTCGACGCCGCCTTCGCCCACAACGTCCTAGAGCACCTGCGCGCCCCCGACGCGGCGCTGGCGGAGCTGCGCCGGGTGCTCACGCCCGGCGGGGTCGTGGGGATCCGCGACGATGACTGGGGCGCCTACGTGCTGGAGCCGACCACCCCGCTGCGCGAACTGGGGATCGAACTGATCCTCCGGGTGGTCGAGCACAACGGGGGGAACTTCCGCTCGGCCCGCCACCACGTCCGGCGGCTGCGCGAGGCGGGGTTCGTGACCGTCGCGGGGTACGCGAGCGCGGGCGGCAGCGGCACGACCGAGCCGGTGGAGGAATTCGCCGGCGTCCTGGTCCGCCAGGTGCAAGACCCGGCGTTCGCGGCGGTCGTCCTCGGGGAGGGGTGGGCGGACCGGTCGACGCTCGAGGCGATCGCCGCCGACTTCCGCGCCTGGGCCGAATCACCGGACGCGTTCCTGGCATTCGTCAAGTGCGCCGCCGTCGGCCGGCGCCCGGAGGGGTGACCCGCCGCGCCCGGCCTGCGCGACGGGGCAGCATCGCATCGCCGACCGCACCGTCCGCTGCCACGGGCGAGTGCACGCATGTTTCAAGTATGTCGGCTCTCCCGCACTTCGGGTGAAGCACGGTTTCGCAACAGTGTGGCAGGTGGGGATCTGCCGCTACCTTCCGAGCAACTCTTTCGCTCGTCGCAGCGCGTCGATGTGCGCTTGGGGCGAGGCGAACCCGGCGCCGATCGTGCTGACCCCCAGGTGCGTCGCCCCGATGGCGCGCCAGGCCGCGGCGTGCGCCGCCCACCGCTCCTCCGGCATGGCGCGCAGGCTCAGGAACGCCTCGACGCCGACCGCTTCCGGCGCCCGGCCCGCCGCCCGGGCGTAGCCACGCAGCCGCTCGACCATGCCCCGCGCCGCGTCGTCGGGCGGGACGTCGAGCGGGAACCAGCCGTCGCCCAGCCGTCCGGTCCGCTTGAGCGTCGCCTCCGCCATCCCGCCGATCCAGAGCGGGATGGGCCGCCGGACCGGCAGCGGGTCGATCCCCGCCCCGTCCACCCGGTGCCACCGCCCGGCAAAATCGACCACCGGTTCGGTCCACAGCGCCCGCATGAGCGCGATCTGCTCCTCGCTCCGGGCGCCACGGTCGCCGTAGTCGGCCCCGAGTGCCGCGAACTCCTCCGGGATCCAGCCGACGCCGACGCCGAGGCGCAGCCGCCCCCCGCTCAGGACGTCGACCTCGGCCGCCTGCTTGGCCACCAGGACGGTCTGCCGCTGGGGCAGGACCAGCACCCCCGTCACCAGCTCGACGCGCCGGGTCAGCGCGGCCAGGTAGCCGAAGAGGACGAGCGGCTCGTGGAAGGGCTGGCCAGTGGTAGCGTCGCCGGTGTAACCGACGTGTCCCGGGCGGGACGGGAGGATCACGTGGTCGAAGGCCAGGAGGTGGGCATAGCCGAGCTCCTCGGCGGCTTGGGCGATGTCCCGGATCGCGACCGGATCGGCCCCGATTTCGCTCTGAGGAAAGACCGCCCCGATCTGCACGGCTCGACCCTCCTGCGGCCCGCCTTCGTCGTCGCGGCCCGTGCGGCATCCTACCGCAAGGCCGGCGGGCTGCGGGAGTACCCGCGCGATGGCAACGCGCAACCGGCCGATCGCATCGGGGAGCATGCCCCGGTCCGACCGCCCGCGCCGGAGGAGGTGTCCCGTGGTTCCCGCCCGCCTCCCCATCCCGCCGTCGCTCCACGTCGAGTCGCTGCTCCTCGAAGGGGACGGGCTGACGATCCTGGCCTCAGCCGAAGCACCCTCCGCCCGCTGCCCCGACTGCGGCGAACCGGCTCAGCGGGTCCAAAGCCGCTACCACCATACCTTTGCAGACCTGCCGTGGGCGGCATGGCGGCGAGCGGGTGCAGATCCACGCGCGCAAGTTCTCCTGCGACAACTCCGCTTACCCGCTGCCCGCGCACGGTCTTCGCCGAGCGGCTGGCGGGGGTCGCCCGGACGGTCGGTATCGCCCCGATGACGGTCTACACGTACCTGCGCCAGGGACCGCCCCGGCGCAAGCGCCACCGTGTGCATGGTCGGCCGCGCGTGCTCGAACCCAACGAGCCGTGCCGTGCCTCCTCAGGCGGTGGAACGAAGGCTGCCAAACCGCGACGCGGCTGTGGCGGGAGATCCAGGAGCAAGGCTTCACCAACTCGGCGACCAACGTCCAGCGCTCCGTCGTCCGGCAGCGCCGGGAAGGGCCGCCCCCGACCGACCGGCCGCGGACGGCGCTGACCAAACCCGAGGGACCGCCGCCCCGGCAGGTCGCTGCGCTCCTCCTGTGGCGGCCCGAGCAGCGCGCCTACCTGACGCACCTGCCGGTCGAGGATCTCGCGATTGCCACGGCGGTCGCCCTGGCGAGGACTTCCTCGTCATGCTGCGCCAGCGGGTGCTCCAGGCGGCCTGACCGACGCCGCCATGCCCGAGCGCCCGACTCGATCCTACCCGCCGGTCACCAACACTGCGGGAGAGTCGGGATTGGGTACGCAAGGCGGTCGCATCGGTGGCCGCTACCCCGACGCTCGAGCGCGTTGCAAGAATCTTGGCGCCGTCCTGGCATCGCCCGGGGCTAAAGACCCCGGGCTGAGCAAGATAACCCGGCTGAAGCCGGCTGCCACCCGTCTCGATATTCAGAGAGCTCCGATCACCGCCCCGGCGTGGCAGCCCCCTTCAGGGGGGTTATCAGATTTAGCCCGGGGTCTTTAGCCCCGGGCGGGCAGGGGACACGCGGTCAACCGTTCCGACGGGCGCACTGGCGGTTGATATCTGGGCATGGGGCATGGCTCGGCACCGATACCCCGCGCACAATCCCGGCCAGAATCTCACGGCGCATCCGTCCGTGTTCGGCCGACGTTGGGAGTCGTTCAACGATGCGGTGGCCGAAACCCGCGCGGCGTCGGCTCGGATGGCCCCTGCCTCGCCCGGCGTCGGGTGTCCATCCCGGCGACGCGGACCAACTGGGGCCTTGATGGATCGCCTCGCGCTATATATACTCGATATCTATGCGGGAGTTCTTCCTTACACTTTTGGCCGGCGGGAGTGCGTATGGCTACGAGCTTCGGCAGACGCTCGAACGCGAGTTCGGCGATCTCCTGCCGACGCTGAATGCCGGTCAGATCTACACCACGCTCGCGCGGCTTGAGCGAGATGGCCTGATCGTCGGTCGAGACGTCTTGGAAGACACCCGCGGCAAGCGCGTCTACACCCTCACGGATGCGGGGAGAGCGGTCCTCTCGGAGTGGATCGAGGCCCCAATTCCGGGAACGCGGCTGAAGGACGAGTTCTTCATGAAGCTTGTGCTCGTTGCGGGAGCTGGTCTCGCCGAGCCACGGAAACTGCTCGACGGGCAGCGACGTGAGTACTTACAGTCGCTGCGCGACCTCGACGCGTTACTGGAGACTCGGGCGACTGGTGCGACGGCCGAGCTGCTTGTGGAGGGCGCGATTCTTCATCTCAAAGCCGATCTGGAATGGCTCGACCTGATCGAGCAACGCATCCCGGAGGTCCCATCCACATGACGAACGTCATCGAAGCACGAGGGCTCTCAAAGGATTACGGGACCGGCGTCTCACGGGTCGCCGCCCTGCGCTCCATCGATCTCGTCGTCGAGCGTGGCGCATTCGTGGCCATCATGGGCCCCAGCGGGTGCGGCAAGTCGACGCTGTTGAATGTTCTGGCCGGTCTCGACCGTCCCACCGCGGGCGAGGTGTGGCTCGACGGGGAGCGCATCGACGAGCTCAGCGAGGCCGATCTCGCACGACTACGCCGGCGAAAAGTCGGATTCGTGTTCCAGTCCTTCAATTTGATTCCCACGCTCTCCGCGGGCGAGAACGTCGAGCTACCGCTCCGGCTGGCCGGCCGGCGACGACGTGATGCCCGCCGGACCGCGAATCGGTTGCTCGCGGACCTCGGGATCGATAACCGGCGCAACGCCGCTCCGGCCGTCCTATCGGGCGGCGAACAGCAGCGCGTCGCGCTGGCACGCGCGCTGGCAAATGCACCGGACATCGTGTTCGCCGACGAACCGACCGGGAACCTCGATTCTGTGGCAGCCAGGGACGTGCTTGGGCTCTTGCGAAGCGTCCGCGATCGCGGGCAAACGCTTCTGGTCGTCACTCACGATGCACGGGTCGCCGCGGCGGCGGATCGCGTCATCACGCTTCGCGATGGTCACGTGAGCGCCGAAACGGCGCTTGGCGCGGTTCGTCAGGTCGCGCAGCTCCTTGAGCTGGGTGGACGGCCATGATCGCGACGCTCTTCAAACTGGCGTTCTCCGGCATCCGATCGCGTCTCCTGGCGAGCGTACTGACCATCGTGCTGACGGGAGCCGCGGCTGCCACGATCGTGCTCACCCTTGAGGTCGGCGCGACCGCGCGCGACCCCTGGCAACGGACCTTTGATGCCGCACACGGGGCTCACGTGCTCGCGAGCGTCTCGTCGGAGGCCGACGCACGGACCGTCGCCAACCTCCCCGGTGTCGCCGAAAGCGATCGTCCCGTTCCGATCGCAACGGCGACCATGATCGTTGACGGACGAGATGTTCGCGTTTTACTCGCCGGCCTGGATGGCCAACCGCGCATCAACGTGCCGGTCCAGATCGAGGGCTCCGGGGTCCGTGCGGGAACGATCGTCCTCGAAAACAGTCTCGCCCAGGCGCTCGATATCCCAGTCGGATCGGCGCTCACGTTCACGACGCCATCGGGGGAGATCGAACTCGAAGCGGTGGGGACCGCCGTCTTGCCGAGCCAGCCGCGATATCCTCGGAGCAACCCTGGTCTGGCCTGGGTCACCAGGGCAACGCTCGATCAGCTGGTGCCCGATCAACGCAGCTGGAATTGGCTTGAGGCCGTCCGCCTCACGGATCCGTCGTCTGCCTCGACAGTCGCCGGGGCCGCATACCAACGCTTCCCACCCGGGACCGTTTATGTCCAAACCTGGCAGGAACAGCAGGAGGAGGCGCTGCGTGAAGCCGATCCCTTCAAGGTCATTTTGAGCGCGTATGCGCTCCTGTTGCTTATCGTGAGCGTGGCAGTCGTCGCGATTCTGATAGGAGCTCGCGTGAGCGGCCAGTATCGCGAGATCGGACTTCTGAAAACCGTCGGCCTGACACCACGGCAGGTCAGCACGGTGTTCGCCATCGAAGCCGCTACGCTCGGCGTCGTCGGGATCGTCGTCGGCTTTGTGCCCGGCGTGCTCCTCGCGCCACGGCTTGTGGCGTCCTCCGCCACGACGCTCCTCGGTTCACCGACCGTCGCGGCGAACCCGTGGCACATCCTCGTCGCGGGCATGGTGATCCTTCCGGTCATCGTCGTGAGCGCCTTCGTCTCTGCGGGGAAAAGCACCCGTTCGACGGTTCTGCAAGCAATCCGATCGGGCACTCTGGCTCCCGCGTCGGGGTCTCGGTTCGGACGCGCGATCGCGGCGTCCACGCTGCCGCTCCCGATGATGCTTGGCATGAGGGACCTGCTCGCCAGGCGGAAGCGCGCCATCTGGTTGATGTTCGCGATCACGGTGACCGGTGCGGCGATGGTCGCGACGCTCTCCATGCAAGCCGCGCTCAATGCCCGGCCGAGCGGCGAGGTGAGCGACGTGTCCGCCGAACTGCCCGCGCTCATCTATACGCTCGATGCCGTGTTGGCGGTGACGACATTGAGCGCCCTTGTGGCGGTCGTCCTGCTTTCGGTCCGCGAACGCATCCGGGATTTCGGCGTGCTGCGAGCGATCGGACTTACGCCGAATCAGGTGACGCTGAGCCTCGTCAGTGTGCATTCGGCAATCGCGCTCGTCTCGTCGTTCATCTCGATTCCGGTGGGCGTCGGGCTGTACCTGGCGATCTACTGGATCGCAACCGATTCCTCTGACACGAATGTCGTCTTCGCGCCGTGGTGGTGGCTGATTGCGGTCCCCATCACGATCCCGTTCGCGACGGCCGCCGCATCGAGTCTTCCCGCTCGTCTTGCGGCCCAAATTCCGGCCGCGGACGCGGTCCGCTACGAATGAGATGTTCTGCCGGCGCAAGCAATGGCGCCGCATGGCGACCCGGTACGAGAAGCGGGCGACCACCTACCGGGCGATGGTCACCGTCGTCGCGATCCTGCTCTGGTTGTGACCGGTCGCGGGTCGAAAGAGAGGCCACGGGTGCTGAGCGAGCGGCGGTTCGACACCGGGACGGTTGAGCTCAACTACGGCGAAGGCCCGCCGAACGGGCCGCCGTTCGTGATCCTGCACGGCGGCGCCGGCAGTTGGCATTACGCCGACGACCTCATCGCCCTGCTCGTCGCCCGGTGGCACGTCTACGCCCCGGACTTCCGCGGGCACGGGTTGTCGGGCCGCGTGCCGGGACGCTACAACCTGCGCGACTACGCCGCGGACACGGCCGCCTTCCTCGCCGGCGTGGTACGCGAGCCGGCCGTCGTCTACGGGCACTCCCTCGGCGGCGAGGTCGCGATCATGGCGGCGGCGATGCAGCCCGGCCTCTTCCGGGCCGTCATCCACGGCGACGTTGCCTTCTCGACCGACGACCACGCCCAGCTGGCGAGGAGACGCTCCAGTACTTGCTCCACATGGCGCAAAACGAGCTCTGGCATCGCCTCGCCGGGCGGCCGGCGACCGAGATCGCGGGCGCCCTGCGGGACATGCCGGTGTTCGTGCCGGGGATCGAGGAGCCGGTCCGAGCGGGGGACGCGTTCGGTGAGGACAACCCCTGGTTCGAGTTTCAAGCGATGAACCTCCATCGGCTGGACCCAGGGATGCTCGCGGCCGTGCGCATCGGACGCGCCATCATGCGGGAAGGCTACGACCCGGAGACGCTCCTGCCCGCGATCTCCTGTCCGGTGCTCATCCTCCAGGCGGATCCTGCCGCCGGGGGAGCCCTGTCGGACGAGGAGGTCGAAAGGGCCTGCGGCTCCTGCCCCGCGCCACGCACGTCCGGCTCGAAGGGATCGGCCACGAGCTACACGGCCTCCATGCCCAACGGGTGCTGGACGCGATCGGCCCCTTCCTCGAATCCGTGTGACCACGTTTGCGGACCCGCCCAGCGCTTAGCCTGGATCGCTCGCCCGACGGGGCTGTTCTCCCGGCCACCGATGCCACTGCGCTACGCATCCCCTCCTTTGGAGAGGTTTGTCCCCTAACCTGGGCAAACAGCTCAACAGCCCATACGATTCTCCTCACCATCAGACAACGCCCAGGTTCCAGACGCCAGATGCCGGGGGAGGGGATCCGGGGGGATAAGGGGGGTCTCTCCCAGACGCCAGGAGACACACCATGCCGATCGGGTGGGAATGGGACGAAACGCTCTTCCTGGGCAGCGCGCCCTTCTACGAGCGCGGCCGCCTGCCATACGCGCCCGGGCTGGCGGAGGCCTTCGACGCGGCCCTCGATCTCGACGGACACGGCCGTCTGATCGACGTCGGCTGCGGCCCGGGCATCATCACCCTCACCCTGGCGCCCCTGTTCGCCACGGTGATCGGCGTCGACCCCGATCCCGGTATGCTCGCCGAAGGCGCCCGCCGCGCCGCCGCCGCCGGCATCGCCAACATCACCTGGCACCAGGCTCTGGCCGAGGATCTGCCGGGCAGCCTCGGCCCCGTCCCGCCCGTCCATGTCGCCACGTTCGCCCAGTCGTTCCACTGGATGGACCGTCCCCGCGTCGCCGCGATCATGCGCGGGATGCTCGTTCCCGGCGGGGCCTTCGTTCAGGTGTCCGACGTCAAAGGGCCGGTCGACCTCGCCGGCCGCTCCCTTCCGTATCCCACTCCTCCCTACGACGCCGTCGAAGAGCTCGTCCGGGTCTACCTCGGCCCCGTTCGCCGGGCTGGACAAGGATTCCTGTCCCACGGTACCCCGGGCAAGGAGGAGGACGTCCTCCGCGACGCCGGCTACGATCCGCCCCAGCGCACTCGCGTCCCCGCCGGTCCGCCTCTGGTCCGCACCGTGGACGACATCGTCGCCTGGACCTGGTCCCTCTCCGGCTCCGCCCCTCACCTCTTCGCCGAACGCGGCCCCGCCTTCGAGGCCGACCTGCGCCGCATGCTGGAGGCCGCCGCCGACGCCGGCCGCTTCTCCGAGCAACCCCCGGACACCGACATCATCATCTGGCGCTCCCCCGGCCCGATCTCATAGCGAGGGGAAGATAGGCAGGCAGCAAGGAAGGTCGCCAACTCACATTCCCCGGCACTCAGTGCGACAAGAATCCGAATCCGTCATACAGGTGTATCGCTGCTAACTCGACAATGCCGTCATCCTCCCTGTAGGGGAACGCACCATGGCAGCGCATCGCACCAGCGCGAGTATCTGGCGTCCGGTCAAGCCGGTCCTTCGGTTTCCGTTAAAGGTGCTCGGCGGTTACATGGCGGGTATCGGCCGCGCTATGAACGATACCTACTCGCCTGGCGCGGGCGGCGGCCTCGTCGATGACTCATCGGCCCAACCACGCCGCCCGCCGAGCGGCACGTCACGCCGGACGCACCGCCGCCGGAACCGCTGACCGATCGGAATAAGACGATCGCGGCGGGTTTATGGGTGAACCTGGCTCAGGTACGCGAACGGTGCTACTCCCGTTGGACGGCCCGAGAGATCGCCTCCCGCCGGGACGGCTCCGGCCCACCCGCTCGGCGCACCGCGGGCAGATAGGCGCCGTCGACAAACCGGTCGAACGCCTCCCGAGACTCCCAGACGTCCACGATCCGCCAGCCATCCACCACTGGACCGCAGGCGTGGTAGTGGACGCCTTCGGGAGCACCGGGAGTCAACATCGCGCCCACGTGCTCAACCTGTTCTCTCGTCATGCCGGGAACTCCATCACCGTGACGACCGCCATGAACGCCTCCATCGATCCACCGCGCGGTGAAAGCCGTCGCTAACGGCGACGGCCCTCGCCAGAAACATTCTGGGCGGCGAAACCAAACCAAGCGCAGGATTCCAGAGCTCCGCGATGGCGGTGTCTCGCGACGGCGCCCCGCCTACGAACTGGAGGCAGTCACGCTGGCCAGGTCGCCCGCGCGTATCCCGCGACCGGCGTGCCAGCCGCTCCAGCCACCGACGTCGCTGCTCGGCGGGCCATCCGGACGTGTGCAGGGTATGGATCGCGAACTGGAGGTGGCACCAGAAGATCCGCGATTCTGCAGTTGCGTCCCCCGTCACCGGCGCGACCTCCCGGTGCCCGGCCAGCAGGGCGGGCACCACCCGCAGCGGCACCGAGGCAAAATCCCAGGCGGGATCGATCCACCCGGCCCCCGCCCAGTCGATCAGGGCCAGAAATCGAATCGCTCCCGACCCTTCCTGGCGACCAGCACGTTGGCGGCATTCACGTCGCCGTGGCAAAAAACCTGAGGGACCGGCGTCAGTGCGACGGGCGCGATCTCGTCCAGCAGGGTTCCCAGCCAGCGGGCGATGCGAGGCGGGCAGACACCCTCCTCTGTCATCGCCGCCAGCCAGGGCCGAGGATCGACCTCCGCCGACTGTGAGAACGAGCGCAGACCGGCCAGCGGCCCCGTGCGTGCCATCCCGGCATGCACTTTGGCCAGTTCCCGCCCAACCGACCGCCACGCCGCCTCGGAGCCTGCCGCACTCCGCATCCCCGCCAGCGTCCGGCCGTGGACACGCTCGTGGAGGCTGTACGGCACCGGCAGGAGATCGAGCTTTCGTCCAGGGCGAGCAACCGGGGCGTCCTCACCCCGGCCGCCCGGGCGGCATCGACCACCAGCGCATCGATCCGCACCGCCGCGACCGCTCCCGGATCGCCGTGAGGCACCCTCTCACGACAACCTCGGCCATAGGGTACACGCGGCTGGTCGCCCCGCTCCAGCCCCGGGGCAACCGCTCCGGCGGCGCCACCCCATGCCGGGCCGCGATCGCCCGCAGCACCCCTAGCGTCACTGGCGTCGGCTCCACCCCGCCCCCACTCCCAGCTCAGACCTAGATGCCGCGTCGTCCTTCCTCTTCCCCTCCGTAGCGCAGCGGGGGGAAGGGGAGAAGAGCGGCAGTTCCTTCCCGCCTTCCCGTCTGCCCGCCTCCGTCCCTACTCGGCCACAAACTCCGCCACCATGCCCCGGACAAGGTGCGGCACCCCCTCCGGCACATCGACGAAGCAGACCGCCATGTAGGTCCCCGGCGCCAATCCCTCCAGACCCGGTAGGCGATCTCGCCCGGCTCCGCGAAGACGCCGCCGACGAACTGAATCTCCTCCTGGAGCGCGGGGTCGTCCAGAACCTGATCGACCGTCACGCCCTCCGGCACCCGGACGACGGCGAGCTCGTGCGGATATTGCCCGTAGTTGCCGATCGTGAAAGCGACGAGTTCTCCCGCCGGGACGCTCTCCCTGCTCAGGGTGAAGGTGTAGTCCTCCATGGAGACGTCGACGGTTTCCGCCGCCCCCTGGATCGGCAGTGGCTCCTCCTCGTCGAGCAGGAGCGGGCCGCCGGTCGGAACGAAGTAGGCGCGGAAGCGGTCGACCTGCGTTCCGCCCAGCACGGTGGTCAGGACGACGCTCACTCTCCCATCCTCGTGGGTCTCCGCCTCGCCGATCGAGCGCAGCTCCTGGGGCGGAAAGCCATCCAGGAAGACCGGCAGGTCGTACGGGTTGGCCGTCCCGAACTCCGTCAGCAGGTAATTCGGGGTCACCAGGGCGGCGAAGCCCAGGAAGTTCCCGGTGTTGAGACAGGCGACGATGTTCTCCGCCGCGGCGGCCACCTGATCGGTGGCGGCCGTGTCGGCCGGGATGCCGGCCGGCGCGGGCGTGCCGGCGTCGGCCACCTCGCTGACCGCCTCGGCCGAGTCCGTCCCCTCGTGCGTCCCCATCTCCATGCCGGCATGGCTGGCATCCGGGCTTGCTTCCGGAGCCGGGCCCTCCATCGGGGTTGGCGTACCGGGAGGAAGCGCCGGCGCGTCGCACACCCCGGCGGGAGATGCAACGGGCGATGCTTCCTGGCCGGCGACGGGCGCAATGCCACCGGACAGGACGGCGAGGGCGAGGGTCAGGGTGGCGAGCAAGCGACGCATCCGGTCTGGCTCCTCTCGTTTCTCGCTCCACCGTAATCGACGGGAATCGAAGCCATCATAGCCAACATCCGGCATCCTGAACACGATCGCTTCACGCTGCCGGATGGCGGGTGAGCCGCACCCTCGACGGGACCCACCTCGACCGGGCCCGCGGCGACCATCGCGACGTCGGCACAGCCGTCGCAGGACCTACCCGCGGTCGATCCGCCGATCGCCGCCGCCGCGGAAGCCGCCGCGGCGGATGCCGTCAGATCAACTCTCCGTACTCCTCGACCTCCCACGGGTCGATGCGCGCGTCGAAGCTCGGGGCGTCGGCGTCGGGCACTGCCGCGCGGCTGATCTCCATCGACGTGGCGTCCAGCACGATTCCCTCCTGGCCGGCATTGGCGCTGACTCTCGTTGGCCTCTGGCTGTGCCCCGATCCGGTCCACCACGCGCGGCGCTGACGCATCGCCCATGCATCGCATACGCATCGGGCCGAGCCGGATCCCGCGTGCGCGGACCAGCGCGGTCCGGACACCGCCAGCCGTGAAGGGCGGAGGCAGACGGGAGCCGTGGTACGATCCGAGGGGCAAGCCTCGGGACGCCGCACGCGGCCGGGGCGGTGGCCGATCTCAGGGAGCGTGACGTGGACAGGACTCCGGCGTTCGGCGGGCTGCTGCGCCGCCACCGGATAGCGGCGGCCCTCTCCCAGGAGGAGCTGGCCGAAAAGGCGGGGGTGAGCGCGCGCGGCGTCAGCGACCTGGAGCGGGGGGCGCGCACAGCCCCGCGCCTGGAGACGGTTCGATTGCTGGCCGACGCCCTCGGCCTGGCCCCCGAGGAACGGGCGGCGCTCATCGCCGCCCGTGGCGCCGCCCCCGCCGAAGCGGACGCGCCCGCACCTGCCGCACCCGACGGGACCGTCCGCGCGGCGAGCCTCCTCAGACCGGCGCTCCCGACCCCCCCGACGCCGCTGATCGGCCGCGAGCGGGAGATCTTGGCGGCCGTCGATCTGCTCCGGCGGCCGGAGGTGCGGCTGCTGACGCTGACCGGTCCCGGCGGCGTCGGCAAGACCCGCTTGGCCCTGGCGGTCGCGGCCGAGGCGGCGGACGACTTCGGCGACGGCGCCGCCTTCGTGGACCTGACCCCGATCGCCGATCCCGACCTGGTCGCGCCGACTGTGGCAGCCGCGCTGGGCGTGCGGGAGGCGGGCGACCGGCCGCTCGGCGAGCGGCTGGCCGACGCCCTGCGCGACCGGGCGCTGCTGCTGGTGCTAGACAACTTCGAACGGGTCGTCGAGGCGGCGCCGCTGGTTGCCGAGCTGCTCGGTGCCTGCCCTCAGCTCCAGGTGCTCATCACTAGCCGCGCGCCGTTGCGCCTTGCGGCCGAGCGCGTCGTCGCCGTGCCGCCCCTGGCCCTGCCCGATCTTTCGCCAGTCGCCTGCGGACCTTGCCGAAAGCGAGTCGGTTCGGCTCTTCGTCGAGCGGGCCAGGGCCGTCCGAGCCGACTTCGCCCTGTCCGAATCCAACGTCGCTGTCGTCGCCGAGGTCTGCCGCCGGCTGGACGGCCTGCCGCTCGCCATCGAGCTGGCAGCGGCGCGGGTCACCCACTTGCCGCCCGCCGCCCTGCTGGCCCGGCTCGACCGCCGCCTCCCGCTCCTGACCGGGGGACCGCGCGACCTGCCAGCGCGGCAGCAGACCATCCGCGCCACGATCGCCTGGAGCCACGACCTGCTCACGCCGGAGGAGCAGGTCCTCTTCCGCCGGCTGGCCGTCTTCGTCGGCGGCGTTTCGTTGGAGGCGGTGGAGCCGGTCGCGGGCACTCCGGAGGGTTCCGAGGTCGACATCCTGGACGGAGTCGCCTCGCTCGTAGCCAAGAGTCTGCTCCGAGCGGAAGACGATCCGGACGTCGCGCCGCGGTACCGGATGCTGGAGACGGTCCGGGAGTATGCGGCGGAGCAACTGGATGCGGCCGGGGAGGCCGAGGAAGTCCGGCGACGGCATGCCGCTTGGTGCCTGGCGCTGGCCGAGCGGGCCAAGCCGCCGGCGTGGCGCGAGCCGGTGCCGGCGGCTCTGGACCTTCTGGAGCGGGATCTCGGCAACCTGCGGACTGCCATCGAGTGGTACCTGACACGCCGGGAGGCCGCCGCGGCCCAGCAGATGGCGTCCGATGCTTGGGCGTTCTGGTGGCTTCGTGGTCGCGGCGGGGAGGGCCTGAGTTGGCTGGAGCGCGCCCTCGCCCTCGGCGGGGCGGCGATTCCCGACGCTCGCGCCCGGGCACTCTTCGCGTTCGGATTGCTGGCGTACGACCGGAACGACTACGTGGCGGCCACGGCGGCCGAAGAGGAAGCGCTGGCGCTCTTCCGGATGCTCGGCGACGCCCACGGCAGGGCGCACGCGCTGTGGCTTCTGGGTTGGGTGGCGCTCGACCTCGGGGACTTCGATGAGGCGACACGCCGGTACGAGGAGGCACGGGACGTGGCCCTTACCGGTGGTGATCCCGAGAAAGGTGCCGTGCTGACGAACTACCTTGGACTGATCGCGTTGATCCACGGAGACCTCGAACGGGCCGTGGCGTTGTTGGGGGATGGCCTACTTTGCCGCGCGTCGGGCTGGTTTCCGCTGGGCCGAAGCGGAGTATCTTACGCTCCTTTCCTGGGCAGACATTCTCCACGGTGATCCGCGCCAGGGAGCACGACACGCTCTGGCGGCGCTTGCCGTTTTTCGAGACGTGCGGGTTCAGTCGCACCTTGCCCAGTTAGTGGGCGGCGCGGCGTTCCTTTGCGCGCGGGTCGGCGATCACCAACGCGCGGTGCGGTTGATCGGCGCAGAGGATGCCTTTCGTCAGCGTGCCGGTACCGCCCCCGCTTACCTGGAGCGACGGGAGACCGACCGCACCCTGGCCGCCGCCCGGGGCAGACTCCGAGGGGACAACTTCGCCGCGGCCTGGGCGATGGGACGGTCGCTGTCGTGGGAAGCGGCCGTCGACGAGGCGGCCGCCGTGTACGCCGAGGCGGCTGCCGGCTCGTTCCCGAGCACCGCACCAGTCGAGTTGAGCCAGCGGACGAGCTCAACGCGCGAGCGGGAGAGATTGGAGCTAATCGTGTCTGGCCGATCCAGCACGGCGAGCGCCCGATGCTACGATGGCGGCACCGGCAAACAACGACGGCCGTGGACGGGGCGAGCCATGGGGACTGACGAGGTACGGGAGTTCGGCGGGCTGCTGCGCCGCCACCGGATAGCGGCGGCCCTCTCCCAGGAGGAGCTGGCCGCCCGGGCGGGCCTGAGCGCGCGCGGCGTCAGCGACCTGGAGCGGGGGGCGCGCACGGCCCCCCGCCTGGAGACGGTGCGGCTCCTGGCCGACGCCCTCGGCCTCGACCCGGAGCACCGCTCGGCTCTGCTTGCCGCCCGCGGCGCGGCGGGGCAGGACGAGCCGAGCAACGAGCAGAAGCCCGGGCCGCTGTCGACGCTACCGATGCCGCGTACCCCGCTCGTCGGCCGGGAGCGGGAGGTGTCAGCCGTCGGAGGGCTTCTCCTGCGTGACGACGTCGCCCTCGTCACGCTGACCGGTCCGGGCGGGGTGGGCAAGACCCGGCTCGCCTTGCATGTCGCCGCGGCGGTTGCTGAGGCGTTCACAGACGGCGTCCGGTTCGTGCCGCTCGCCCCGATTGTCGATCCTGCCTTCGTCGGCGCGACGATCATCCGGTCGCTGGGGCTGCGAGAGGTCGGGAACGAGCCGCCGATAGCGCGCCTCCAGCGATGGCTGCGGGAGAAACAGATCTTGCTCGTGCTCGACAACTTCGAGCAGGTGGGTGGGGCCGCCCCGGTCGTGGCCGACCTCATTGCCACCTGTCCCCGCCTCACGGTGCTGGCCACCAGCCGTGAGCGGTTACGTCTCACCGATGAGCGCGAGTACCCGGTCCCGCCGCTGTCGGTCCCGGCTGCCAACTCGTTGCCGTGCCATGAGGACATCGTCCGATCCGAGGCCGCACGGCTCTTCGTCGAGCGTGCCCGAGCCGTCGATCCCAACTTCGACCTGACGTCGGAGAACGCATTGGCGATCGCCGAGATCTGCGCCCGACTCGATGGGCTACCGCTGGCGATCGAACTTGCCGCTGCCCGGGTCAAAGTCCTGCCTCCGGCATGGTTGCTCGCCCGGTTCGGGCGGCGCCTGCCACTGCTGGTCGGCGGCGGCCGTGACTCGCCAATCCGCCACCGGACGATGCGCGACGCGATCGCCTGGAGCTACGACCTCCTGACCGTCGAAGAGCAGGCCCTCTTCCGTCGGTTGGCGGTCTTCGCGGGCGGCTTCACCCTCGAGTCGGCCGAGCGGGTGATGGGCTATCGAGCACACGTGACGGGGAACGACGATGGCCCGTCACCCGCCGTCCTCGACATCATCGAGTCGCTTGTCGACAAAAGCCTCCTGCGACAGGAGCCTGATCTTGTCGGCCGGCCGCGCTTCGCGATGCTGGAGACGGTCCGCGAGTTCGCGTTGGAGCAACTGGAAGAGAGCGGCGAGGTCGGCGCGGTCCGGCGGGCACACGCGGAGTGGTGCCTCGAGTTTGTCGCCGCGGCGGATCGGGACCTTCGTGGTCCGGAACAACACCAGTGGCTCCTCCGGTTCGACGCAGAACTCGATAACGTGCGGGCCGCGCTCGACTATTTGAGCGCATGCCGGGACGCCGAGCCGGCCCAACGCTGCGTCGCCGACTCGTGGATGCTTCTCAACATTCTCGGCCGAATAGCCGAGAGTCGCGCCTGGGTCGAGCGTGCGTTGGCCCTCGGCAATCCGACGCACAGCCCCGCTTATGTGCGTGTCCTGGGCGTGGCGATCATGACCGACCTGGAGTATGACGACATCGGGCAGGCACAGGCGCGCGCCGAGGAGGGGATCGCGCTCGCCCGGACGTTCGATGACCCTCTCCTCGTCGGTCAAATGCTCCTGCATCTCGGGCAGGTGGAGGCAGCGAAACTCGATCCGTCCCATCCGGAGCAGCCTCACCTGCTGGAGGCGCTACGGGTCCTGCAAGCGGCGAACCCCAAGTACTGGGTCATCGCCTACAACTTGAGGCTACTGGCACAGAGCGCGATAGACCAGGGGGACTTCGACCGCGCCGGCCTGTTCAGTGAACAGGCATTGCGCCTGCGACGGGAACTTGGCGGCCAATGGGGAATCGCGGACGCGCTCATGATTCACGGGAGAGTTGCCCTTAAGCGCGGCGACCTCGGGCGAGCCGCAGCCCTCTGGCGCGAGGGGCTCGCACTCAGTTGGGACCTGGGTGATGCGGGGCACTTGAGCGATCGCCTGCTCGCCTTCGGACAGCTCGCCCTCGCCGACGGGCAGTTCGTCGTCGCCGCCCGGTTGTTCGGGGCAGCGGCCGCCTTGAGGGAGCGTATCGGGCTGGAGATCTCGACCGCCTGGCAGCCGGAGTTCGCGAACGATCTCGCCCGGGTGCGGGATGCGCTCGGCGCCGAAGCCTTCGAGGCGGCCTGGGCGGCAGGACAGACCATGAAGGCCGAGGAAGCGGTGGCCGAGGCCCGGGGGATCGAGCCCCGTGCCGTGCAGCGGCAGGCGGCTGAGCTCGGACCGCGCTTGACCCCGCGTGAACGCGAAGTCCTCCGCCTCCTGACCCAGGGCCTGACCGATCCCCGGATCGGTCGAGGCCCTCTCCATCTCGACATCCACCGCGAGCCGGCACGTCGCCAACATCTACCAGAAGCTCGGTGTCAACTCCCGCGCCGAGGCGACGGCGTTCGCTTACGAGCACCGGCTGCTGCCGGCGGCCGAGGCGGCGAACAGATCCTGATTCGCCGCTGTGACGGCTTCGTGGCCCGGTCTACATGCCTATGTAGACCATCAACTCATGAACCGATCCCGAAAAATCCTCAGGATACAGGATCGCGATGCGGACTCCCTTGGCTCAGACTCGGGGTACCTCCATCGACCGGCGTCGTTTGATTGCCGACGATGAAGGACACAGCCGACCGTCGATCCTCGAAAGGAGCCCGCCATGCAGACGCGTTCGCAAGAGCTAGCCATCCCCAATCACGAGTCGTCCATCGAGGCCACGCTCGACCTGATCAAGCGCTTCGAGGACTCCTTCAACCGGCACGACATCGACGCCGTGATGGCCGACATGACCGACGACTGCGTCGTCGAGTTCGTCGCGCCGGTCGAGAACGGCGGCGGCCGCTGGGAGGGCCAGGCGGCCGTGCGCGCGGTCTGGGCATCGTTGGACCACACGTTCCCCGGCTACGCGTTCGCGACGGAGGACGTCTTCGCGTGCGGCGAGCGCTGCGCGTACCGCTGGATCCTGCGCTGGACCCTGCCGGACGGCACCCGAGGATCGCTCCGCGGCGCCGATCTCTACACCGTCCGCGGGGGGAAGGTCGCGCGCAAGGTCTCCTACTTCGCGCCGTAGCGCGGGGTCCGTGCCCGCGCTGTCCGGCCGGTCCGGGTGGTGGTCCTCGGCGTCGGGCCGCCGGGCTCGCCCACGCGGGCGAGGAGAGGATCTACCACCCCAGCCCCTTCCACGAGTGAGCGGATTGCCACGGACGGCGAGGCGCCGGCCGTCGGCCGCGGCGGCGGCACAGGCACTGGCCAGGGACCCCCTCGCGGACCCGAACCAGAGGTCTTGCCTCCAGGGATGACCGCTGCCCACGCGTTCCGGGTGCCGAATCGCTACAATGGGGCGTCGGAGCCAGCGAGCGCGAGGGCAGGGGACATGGGGTCGATGCCGCCAGCGGGGTTCGGCGGGCTGCTGCGCCGCTACCGGATAGCGGCGGCCCTCTCCCAGGAGGAGCTGGCCGAGAAGGCCGGGCTGAGCGCGCGCGGCGTCAGCGACCTGGAGCGCGGCCTGCGCGCCACCCCCCGGCCCGACACGGTGCGACGGCTGGCCGACGCCCTCGGCCTGGAGGGCCACGAGCGCGCCGCCCTGATCGCCGCGCGCGGCGGGGCGGGGCCGCCGAACCCGGCCGGGCCGGCCGTGGCCGCGCGGGCGACCCTGCCCACCCCGCCGACGCCGCTGATCGGGCGGGAGCGCGAGGCGGCCGAGGTCGCCGGGCTGCTGCGCCGCGACGACGTGCGGCTGGTGACGCTGACCGGCCCCGGCGGCGTCGGCAAGACCCGCCTGGCGCTGCGGGCCGCTCGGGACGTGACCTCGGCGTTCGCCGCCGGCGCCGCCTTCGTCGACCTGACGCCGCTGACCGACCCCGCCCTCGTCGCCCCGACCGTCGCCCAGGCCTTCGGCGTCCGGGAGACCGGCGACCGCCCGATCGCCGAGCGGCTGGCCGACGCCCTGCGCGACCGGGACCTGCTGCTGGTGCTCGACAACTTCGAGCAGGTGGTGGACGCCGCCCCGCTGGTCGCCGACCTCCTCGGCGCCTGCCCGCGCCTGACCGCGCTCGTCACCAGCCGCGCGCCGCTGCGCCTGGCGGGCGAGCGCGTCGTCGCCGTGCCGCCCCTGACGCTGCCCGACCACGCCCGGTCCGCGGTGGAGTTGGGCTCGTCAGACGCGGTGCGGCTCTTCGTCGAGCGCGCCCAGGCCGCCCGGGCCGACTTCGCGCTGACCGCCGAGAACGCCGCCGCCGTCGCCGAGGTCTGCCGCCGGCTGGACGGGCTGCCGCTGGCGATCGAGCTGGCGGCGGCCCGGGTCGCCCACCTGCCCCCGGCGGCGCTGCTGCGCGCGGCTGGAGCGCGCCTGCCGCTCCTGACCGGCGGTGCCGCGCGACCTGCCCGACCGGCAGCGGACGATGCGCGACGCCATCGCCTGGAGCCACGACCTGCTGCACGCCGGAGGAGCAGGTCCTCTTCCGCCGCCTGGCCGTCTTCGTCGGCGGCGTGCACGCTGGAGGCGGCCGAGGCGGTGGCGGGCGCGCCGGGGAACCTCGGCGTCGACGTCCTGGACGGGGTCGCCTCGCTGGTGGCCAAGAGCCTGCTGCGCCAGGAGGACGGCCCGGACGGCGAGCCGCGCTACCGGATGCTGGAGACGGTGCGCGAGTTCGCGCTGGAGCGGCTGGTGGCAGAGCGGCGAGGAGGTGGCCACCCGCGACGCCCACGCCGCCCACTTCCTGGCCCTGGCCGAGGCCGCCGGCTGGCGGGCGGATGGGCCGGACGCGAGGCGGTGGCTGAGCCGGCTCGTGCCGGAGTGGCCGAACCTCCGGGCGGCGGCGGGCTGGGGGCTCGACCGGGGCGACCCGGCGCTGGTCATCCGGCTCGTGCAAGCGCTGAGCTCGTACTTTATGGGGGTCCCGCTGGGCGCGCTGGGCGACCAACGCGAGGCGCGCCGCTGGCTGGACGCCGCCCTCGCCGTCGACGAGGGCGTGGACGTCACCCTGCGGCTCGATGCCCTCTACCAGGCCTCCGTCTTCGCGGCGGTCGAGGGCGACCTCGACCGGGCGGAGGCGCTGGCCGAGCAAGGACTGGCCCGCGCTCAGGCCGACGCCGACCGGCTGCGCGAGGGCCGGGCGCTCCACGCCCTCGCCCTGGCCGCGACCTTCCGGGACGACCTCGCCCGGGCGGAGCCGCTGCACACGCGGGCGCTGGAGCTGCTGCTCGGCGCCGGCGACACGGCGTTGGCGGGCCACGTCCTCGGCTACCTGGCCGACGCCGCCCTGTGGAACGGCGAGGTCGACCGGGCCGCCGCGCTCGCGGAGGACGCGCGCAAGGTCCTGGCCGAGGCGGGGAGCCACATCTACCCGATCCGTCTGCTCGGCACCCTCGGCGCCATCGCCCTGGCGCGGGGGGACCGTGCGGAGGCCGCCCGGCTCTACCGAGAGAACCTCTCGCAGACCGCCCCCGTGGGCGACTTGCGGGGCATCGGGGATCGCCGGTACGTGGCGGACGCGCTGGCCGGCTTTGCGGGCGTAGCCCTGGCCGGCGGGGAGGCCGAGACGGCCGCCAGGCTGCTGGGGGCGGCCACGGCGATGATCGAGGCGGTCGGCTTCCGGTTTGTGGTCCACCAGGTGCAGTACGAGCGCGTCCTCGCCGCAACCCGGGCCAGCCTGCCGGGGCGGGCGTTCGCCGCGGCGTGGGAGGACGGCCGGCGGCTGCGGCCGGATGAAGTCGAGGCCGAGGTCGAGCGCGTACTGGCCGGCGCCGGGGCGACCGCGACCGCGACCGACCCGCGCGAAACCGCCGGCTTGACGCCCCGCGAGGTGGAGGTCCTGCGCCTGCTGGTGGCGGGCAAGTCCAACCCCCAGATCGGCGAGGCCCTCTTCATCAGTCCCCGCACCGCGCAGACCCACGTCACCGCCATCCTTGCCAAGCTCGGCGTCGCCTCCCGCACCGAGGCTGCCGCCGTCGCCGTCCGCGACGGCTTGGTCTGACCGCCGTCCCCTGTTCCCCTCACCACCCGACGCCCCACGATGCGCCCACGATTTGCGTAGGCCCCCCGGGCGACGCGACTACGCACGCCGAACCGGCATCATCGCCGCCCAATCCGCCGGCGCTACTGGTCCAGGTGCACTCCGGTGCCGACCCTCGCCTCAGGATCGACGGGATTCGGCCAGTTTGACCGCTGTTGCCCTCGGCACATCAGCCCCACCAGTCGCGGCCATCTTCGCCGGGCCCGGCCTCGGCGACGACGCGGACCGTCGCCAGCGTCGGATCAACCGCGCCCTGGATGTGCACCCCGTGGGCCGCGGCGAGGCGCAAATAGGCGACCTTCTCGGCCGAGACCACCTCGCCGGGGAGCAGGACCGGCACGCCGGGCGGGTACGGGATCACCGGCTCGGCCGCCACCTCGCCGGCCGCCTCGCACAGCGGCACCGAGCGCGTTCGCGCGAAGTGCGCCTCCCGCGGCGTGAGCGCCTGCCGCCCCGGCGCGATGGCCGCCCCGGCGGAGCGGAGCACGGCATCCAGCCCCTTCGTCGCGCGCGGGCGAGGCTCGGTCGCGATCGTCCGCAGCGCTCGGACCAGGCGGTCGATGCTGGCCGGCGTGTCGCCGATCGTGATCAAGAAGACCAGACCCACCAGGTCGCTCATCTCCGGCGCCACGGCATGGCGCTCGCGCAGTTCCCGCTCGACCGCGCAGCCGCTCAGCCCCAGCCCGGCGACGTCGACGACCAGACGGGTCGGGTCCAGGGCGGCGTCGCCCAACGCTTCTCCGTCGATGACGCGCAATCCCGGCACGGCGCGCAGTCGTCGCCGGGCCTCATCCGCCAGCGCGATCGTCCGATCGAGCATTGCCGTGCCGTGCAGGGCCATCTGGCGGCGGCTGGCGTCGAGCGAGGCGAGGATCGGCAGCGAGGGACTGGTCGTCCCGACCGAGCGAACCGCCGCGGCGACCCGCTCGTGATCGATCCGGGGCCCCGTGACGTGCAGCAGCGCCCCTTGGCTCAGGCAGCCGAGCAGCTTGTGGGCGCTGGTCACCGCGGCGTCCGCGCCCGCCGCCAGGGCCGGGACCGGCAGGGCGGGGTGGAAGGGGAAGTGCGGACCCCACGCCTCGTCGACGTAGAGCGGGATGCCGCGGGCGTGCGCCACGGCGGCGATGCCGGCCACGTCGCTGGCCACCCCCCAATAGGTGGGGCTGGTCAGCACGACGAGTTGCGCGGCCGGATGGGCGTCGAGCGCGGCGGCGACGTCCGCCGGGGCGAGGCCGAGCCCCAGGTGCAGGCGCGGATGCAGACGCGGGGCAACGAAGACGGGCCGGGCGCCGGTCAGCACCAGGGCGGTCAGGATCGATCGATGGATATCGCGCGCGACGATCACCTCGTCACCCGGCCGGACTGCGGCCAGGAGGAGGGCGAGGTTGCCCGAGGTCGAGCCGTTGACCAGGAAGAACGATCGTTGGGCGCCCCAGGCATCCGCCGCCAACGCCTCGGCGGACTGGAGGGCGCGGTGGTGGTCGCCGGTGTTGAGCCAGACGTCGTGGGACAGAACCTGTGCTCCGAGCAGCTCCACGAGGTCCGGGGCGGCGCCGGCGCCGCGCTTGTGCCCTGGGGTGGAGAACGGGACGGTCCCCGCCGCTGCGTAGTGCCGGACGGCTTCGACCAGGGGAGCCGCTCGCTGATCGAGCCTCCTCGGGGGCTCGGCGAGGATGAACAAGGGCGGGTCAGCGACCGAGATAGACACCGCGATCGAGGTCATTGTTGTCCCTCCTGGTGGAAGCGATGAGACGAGAGCGAATCACGGTCGTCCGTCGGCGAGGCCGCGTCGGGACCGCGGACACGCCCTCGGGGATCCCCGCGAGGCCCGTTTCGGACCGATCCCGGCGCGGTCGCCGCCAGCCAGATGCCGAGCAGGACCAGCACTCCGCCGGCCGCCTGCAGCGCCGTCAGGGTCTCGCCGAGGAAGAGGACCGCGCAGGCCAGCCCGGTCAGCGGCGCCGACGTTGCCAAGCACGGCGGCGCGGCTCGCCTCGATCCGTGGCCAGGCCATAGCCGAGCAGGACGTCGGTCAAGGCGGTGCAACCGATCCCCAGGTAGAGGAGCAGGAGCAGATCTGCCATGCCGATCGAGCCGAACCCGACGACGGCCAACTCGATCGCGGCGGCCGGCAGCAGGAAGAGCGCCCCGACCAGGGTGGCGTGGGCCACGACCGTAATCGGGTCCGCCCCGCCGGCGAAGACCCGGCGACCGATCGCCAGGTAGGCCGCCCAGCTCAGGACGCTCGCCACCATCAACCCGTCGCCGAGCAGGGAGCCGCCCACCTCGCCGGCGCCGTCGCGGCCGACCTGCACGACGAGGGCGATCCCGCCCAGGGCCACGGCGGCGCCGATCAGGCGGGACAGGCCGAGCCGCTCGCGCAGGAGGAGGACCGCCAGCAGCGCCCCGGCCACGGGCTCGCCGCCGTCGAGGATCAGCGTCGCACTGGTGGCGCTGGTGAGGAGGATGCCAAGGTTGCTAAACACGAAGAAGAGACCGACGCCGGTCACGCCGAGCAGGGCCACCTCCCTCCGTGCCACCGGCGCTCCGCCCGCCCGCCGGGCCAGCGGCAGGAGGACGGCCAGGGCGACGAGGCTGCGGGCGAGCCCCAACGTCAGCGGGGGCAGCCCATCATCCAGCGCGACCTTGGCGGCGACGACCGAGGCGCCCCACATCAGGTTCGCCGCAACGACGGCGCCGATGGCGAGAGCTGGGCCGGAGCCGAGCCGGATCGCTCGTGGTCGTGTGGTCGGTTGGGTCACGGCGTCGTAATCTCCACCGATCTTAACCCGCAGGAGCGCGGACGTTTCGGACGCTCAGATCAGGTCGCCGTACTCAGCGAATTCCCAAGGATCGATGCGCTGGAAAAAGCCCGGCTGGTCGTAGTCGGGCACGGCGGCGCGGCAGCGGGCGGCTTCGTCCCGCTTGACGGTAAGGAAGAGCCCGACTAGCGGCGCCGGCAGGAGGGCTCGCAGCGCGGCGTCCGCCTCCAGGGCATCGAGCGCATCGTCGAGCGTGCGCGGCAATGGCTCGAGAACCGGGTCGGTCGTCACGTCGCTGACGGCGGGCGGCGGCAGCGGCAGCTCGCGCCGGATGCCGTCCAGCCCGGCGGCGAGCAGGGCCGCCGCCGCCAGGTACGGATCGGCCGCCGCGCCTCCGATCCGGTTCTCGACGCGGGTCGCGGCCGCTGGACCGGCTGGGACGCGGACGGCGACGTAGCGGTTGTCGGTGCCCCAGGAGACGTTGCTGGGAGCGAAGACGTGCGGCTTGAAGCTTTTGTAGCAGTTGACCGTGGGGTCCAAGAACGCGGTCAAAGCCCGGGCGTGGGCCAGCTGCCCCGCCAGGAACGCCCGTGCGAGCGGCGACAGACCGCCTTCGCCGGTCGCCCGGGGCGAAGGCGTTTGCTCCCGTGCGCAGATCGAGGAGGCTCTGGTGCACGTGGAGGGCGTTGTTGGCTTCGTCGATCGCCGGCTTGGTCATGAAGCTGGCGTGGAAACCGTGGCGAACGCCGAGCTCCTTGACCGTCGTCTTGAAGGCGAAGGCGTGGTCGGCGGCGCGGAGCGCGCCGGCGTAGTGGAGCGGCAGCTCGACCTGGCCGGGCGCGGCCTCGACGAACCACCCCTCGCTGCCGATCCCTAGGCGCTCCAGGGCGTCGAAGAGCGCCTCGGCGTAGGCCGGGGCAAATCCGTTCCGCAGGGTGGCCGAGTATTGGCGGCCGGGGAAGGCCGGGCGTCGTTCGGCGTCGAGGACCGAGAACTCGTACTCGAAGCCGAGGTTCGGGCGGAGACCGTCCGCTTCGTAGGCGCAAACGAGGTCGCGCACGGCCGAACGTGGCGCGAACGGCGACGGCGTGCCGTCGGGCCGGTACAGGTCGCAGACGACGCGCGCCGTGCCGGGCGCGTGGCCATGATGCAGGACGGCGAGCGTGGTCAGGGCCGGGGTCAGCAGGTAGTCGGTCAACGCCGGAGGGCCGTCCGCGATAGGCGGCGGGGGCGAGGTCGTCGCCGCGGGCGTCCGAGTGGAGCATGCCGCCGTAGAAGGCGGTGCCGGCCGCGACGACCTTGCCGAACCGCTCCAGTGGGATCAGCTTGGAGCGGGCAATCCCGTGTAGGTCGGCGAACTCCAGCCGCACCCGCTGAACCCCGGCGGCGGCCAGCAGCCGGACGACCGCCTCGCCGTCTATCGCCGCGGCGGAGCCGGCTCGCCGATCGCGCGGCCGGTCGCGCCGGTACGATCCGGCCGTTCGCCGACGGGAGCTCCCGTGCGGGCAACCGTTCCGAGGCGTGCAACGACATGGTCTCTGCCCTCCGAAATCCAGGCGTTGAGGAAGCCTGCCCGCCCAATCCGTCCATCAGGTCGACCGCGGACGGGCGGTTTGCGAATCCGCCCGACTGGCGCCGACGCTCCCATCGGGGCGTCAAAGTCCATCCGACCGCGGAGACTGGTGCTGAGCCGCGATGGCCACTATCCGCCCGACGCGCAGTGAACGCATCGGAGGGATTCCCCATCCGCGCGGCGAACGGGACCCATTGGCGTGGGGATCTTCGGCCGGCGTGCCCATCGCTTGGTTCCCGCGTTCGGTGCGCCCAACCGGCCCGCCGCCGATCCGCCACCACTATCCGCCGCGCCGACGCCTGCCGCCACGTGCAGCCCCCACGCATCGCCCACGCAACCGGCACGGCGGTGGGATCCGGACCATGGCCGAGGGGCGCGTGCTAGGATCGGGCACGCGCCGCGGGCCCGGCGGGGCTGCCGCGGCCACGGCGCATGACGCGGGACCGGGCATGGCGACCGAGGGGACATCGGCATTCGGCGCGCTGCTGCGCCGCCACCGGATGACGGCGGCCCTCTCCCAGGAGGAGCTGGCCGCGCGGGCCGGCCTGAGCCCGCGCGGGGTCAGCGACCTGGAGCGCGGCGCACGGCGCGCCCCGCGCCTGGAGACGGTGCGCCTGCTGGCCGACGCCCTCGGCCTCGGCCAGGCGGAGCGGGCTCGGCGCTGCTTGCCGCCCGCGGCGCGGCATCGGGCGACGTCGGCGAGACGACAGCGCCGGGGGAGCTCACACCGCCGAACCTGCCTGGGGCGCGGACGCCGTTGATCGGCCGCGAGCGCCAGGCCGCCGACATCGCCGCATTGCTGGGCCGCCACGAGGTCCGCCTCGTCACCCGACGGGGCCGGGCGGCGTCGGCAAGACGCGGCTGGCCCTGCACGTCGCCGCCGATCTTGCCGCGGAGTTCTCGGACGGGGTCGTCTTCGTCGGCCTGGCCCCGATCGCCGACCCCGCCCTCGTCCTCCCGACGATCGCGCGGGCGTTGGGCCTGCAGCAGGTGGGCGCATCCGGAGGGGCTCCGTCCCTTGCCGAGGTCCTGTCCGCCTACCTGCGCCCACGCGACGTCCTGTTGCTGCTCGACAACGTCGAGCAGGTGGTCGAGGCGGCCCCGCTCCTCGCCGACCTCCTGGCCGTTGCTCCGGACCTGAAGATCCTCGCCACCAGCCGCGAGGTGTTGCGCCTCTCCAGCGAACACGTCTTTGTCGTCCCCCCGCTGGCGCTGCCGGACCCGACGTCGGCCCCGAGCTTCGAGGATCTCGCCGCGAGTGCGGCGGTGCGACTCTTCGTCGGGCGTGCCCAAGCGGCCGCGGGCCGACTTCGCCTTGAGCCTGGCGAACGCCCCGGCCGTGGCGGAGGTCTGCGCCCGGCTGGAGGGCCTGCCACTCGCCATCGAGCTGGCCGCCGCCCGCGTCCCCCTCCTCGCTCCGACGGCCCTGCTGGCCCGGCTGGAGCGCCGTCTTCCGCTCCTGAGCGGCGGCCCCCGCGACGCCCCGACTCGCCAGCGGACGATGCGCGACGCCATCGCCTGGTCCTTCGATCTCCTCTCCCCGGACGAGCAGGCCCTCTTCCGTCGCCTCTCGGTGTTCGTGGGCGGCTTTACGGTGGAAGCGGCGGAGAGCGTCGCCGGGGGAAGCGCGCCGAACGAGGACGTGCTGGACGGGGTTTCGACGCTGCTGAGCAAGAGCCTGCTCAGCCAGGACGAGAGCCTGGACGGAGTGCCACGCTTCGGGATGCTCGAGACCATCCGCGAATACGGCCTGGAGCAGTTGGCGGCGATCGACGAGGAGGAGCCGATCCGACGCCGTCACGCGGGGTACTTCCTGGCGCTCGTCGATCGCGCCGAGCCGGCGCTGCGCGGACCGGAGCAGGGGAGATGGCTGGACCGGCTGGAGGCCGAGTTCGCCAACCTGCGGGCGGCGGTCGCCTGGTCGCTGGAGCACGCCGAGGCCGAGACGGGGGATACGGATCGCCAGCGGGTTGTGGAGATTCTGGATGGTCCGTGGCCGGGTGCCCGAGGCGCGGGACTGGCTGGCGCGTCTGCTGGACCGCCGGGCGGGCGTCCCGCCGCCGCTGAAAGCCGAGGCCCTTGCCCTGGCCGCCGACCTTGCCGGGTATCAGGGCGACGAGGGGCAGTCCATCGCGCTGGCCGAGGAGGGACTGGCGCTCGCCCGCGCCATTGGCGACAGCCGATGGGTGGCCAGGGCGTCCCTCGTCCTCGGGAATGCAAAGCACCACGAGGAGCGCTTTGACGAGGCGGTCGCGTTCTTCGAGGGCGCCCTGGCAGGCTTCCGAGACCTGGACGACGAGGCCGCGGTCGTCTACTCCCTCGTCGGCTTGGCCGACGTGTGGCGCGACAAGGGCGAGCTCGGCCGGGCGGCGGCCCTGCTGGGCGAGGCGCTGGAGATCGTCCGGGGGATCGGGGACATCCGGGTCATCGCGAGCGTGCTCCGCTTCCTGGCCGATGTGCGGCGGGATGGGGGCGATCACCTCGGCTCGCTGCCGCTGGACCGGGAGAGCCTGGTTCTCCACCACGGGCTCGACGACCGCTGGGGGGTCGTCTCCGCCCTGTCCGGGCTCGCCACGCTGGCCGCGCGGTG
The DNA here is from genome assembly GCA_963724285.1 of uncultured Chloroflexia bacterium. Lineage (GTDB taxonomy): Bacteria > Chloroflexota > Chloroflexia > Thermomicrobiales > UBA6265 > CAVRUD01. Next base: position 94,028 of record CAVRUD010000008.1, read on the forward strand.
GGACCAGCCGGAGCGGGCGGCGCGCCTGCTCGGGGTCCGCGAGGCGATGCGCACGGCGCTCGGCCTGCCGCCGGTTTGGCCTGAGCATCGGCGCTGGTACGATCCGCTCGTCGCCGGCGTCCGCGCCGCGCTGGGGGACGACCCCTTCGTCGCGGCCTGGGCCGCCGGTCGGGCGCTGGGGTTCGACGAGGCGGTGGCCGAGGGCCTCCGGGTGACAGGGCCGCCCGCCGAACCCGCCGCGCCGCCGTCTGACCCTGCCCACGGCACCGGCCTCACCCCGCGCGAGCTGGAGGTCCTGCACCTCATCGCCGCCGGCCGCTCCAACCGGGCGATCGCCGAGGAGTTGTTCATCAGCCCGCGCACCGTGGCGACGCACACGACCGGCATCTTCGCCAAGCTCGGCGTGGAGTCGCGTACCTCCGCCGTCGCCGCCGCGCGGGAACGTGGGCTCGTCTAAAAGGTTGGCCGTGTCTCCGGGGCACCCAGGGCTCACGGCCCGGGCGGCGGGCAAACGAGGCCAACCATTCCCACGAGCGCTCTAAAAGTCCCCGCCGCATCTCGGCTCCGCGCGACCTACGACGTATCTCGTACGTCCCGTCCACCGTCCCCGTTTGGCGAATTGCGAGCTTTGTCCGATGCGCCCGGGCGATGAGCGAGCGCATCCTGTCGCCATGCCCGACGAAGCGGGCAGGTGAAGCTCGGGCCACAGGACCGGCGGCCGCGGTCCGGACCGGCCGGGTCACCTTATCGACGACGTTGAAAGGAGCATGTCAGATGCGACGCATCGCTTTCGTTCTATCGGGAATGCTGCTGCTCTCGGTTGGTATGGGGGAGTGTGATCCCCACGGCGGTAGCTGGTCCGCCTCCCGACGGCAGCTCGACGGGTCGGCTCCAGCGCCTCGACGGGCTTCCCCGGCGCCACGGTCGAAGCTCGCTGGCGGGTGGACCACCGGCGCAGGCCACCGGCTACGCCCTGTCGCTCGTCCGCGTCACGCTCGCGCCGGGCGCCGCCTTGCCGCCGCTCCGCCACCCCGGCACCGTCGCGGCCTATGTCGCCTCCGGCTCGTTCGTGGTCACCGCGTGGATCGCCGGGGAGTTCGACATCACCCGCAGTGGGAGCGGAGCGGTCGAAGCGGCCGCCATCGGCCGCGAGGTGGTCCTCCACGCCGGTGACGCGGCGGTGGACCATGGCAGCGTCCACCGCGGCCGCAACCCGGGCGCAACCCCGACCGTGCTGCTCAATCTCGGGGCTGATCGCCGCCGGAGAGCCGTTCGTCGTGCCGGTCCCGACCGACGACGGCGGCTTGTGGCCATCCCCCGGCCTGCCCGGCGAGCCGTACTGATCGGAGCGGGCGGCTCCCCGCGGGGCCCTCGCCATTCGCGACCACCACAAGGCCGAGGCGCGCTGGCAGAAGCTCGGCGCGCCTCGGCCTCGGGTGCATCCTTACGCAGGCAGGCATCCCCCAGGGCCGGACCTGAATATCCCAAAGTACGGGATGGAGACGGCGGCTTTTCTTGGCGCAGACTCGAGGCGTTCCCGCCAACCGGCTCGGTCTGGCTGCCGGGAGGTGGGCGGGCGCATCCGACCGCCGATCG
>CAVRUD010000009.1:0-350458 GCA_963724285.1 uncultured Chloroflexia bacterium
GGGAGCCATCCCCGCCCGGTTCCTTGTTTCCGGCTCAGGCCATCACCTCCTGCCGCCCGGGCTCACGGCCTCGCCGGCCGCGACGCCGTCGGCGAGGTGAGCTTGCCGGGGGTTAGCGGAAGTCGCCGCTATCCATCCGCACCCGATGACAATGCCAATTTGCCGCGCCACCCACGGCACGGGCCGGACACCCCGAGGCGGCGGCCCGCGAGTCGTGATGCTTAGTGGTTCGTTAGTCAGCGGCGAACGTGGCGAGGTCGTCACCCGACCAAGTCAGTTCCACCCGTTCGCACGCTACAAGCCTTTGGGCAACTGCTTTAGCGTCTTGTTACGGCTGGCGGCGAGACCTTTTGATGCGACGGATAGCACGCTAACCCAATAGTTTTGGGGCCTGCGTCGAGCCTGCGTTAGCCAGTCGCGCTGCCTCTACGTAGACACCCAACCAAGCCCCTAGCAAGACCAACTGTTTGATGAGTGCGGCATCCATCTTGGCATCCAGCACATCACCACTCAGCAGGTGGGTGATAGCACCGGTTGACAGGGCGCTTGCCGGAATCCTTTCAAGTTTTGGTGCGCGCTGCGTTCGTAGTCGCCTGGTTCCCTTGGCAAGAGGCAAAGTTGCTCTCGCAGGGTGGTTATCAACGCTGCGCGTCGAGCTTTGGTCTGCCTGCCCTTGAGCCACCCGCTTGCTTGCAACCCACCAAGCACGCCAAGGAATGCCCCAGCAAAACTGATCGCCAGGTTGCCTGAAATGACTCCGGCATTGGGGTCTCCCCACCGCTTGAGTCGTCGTGCGGTGTTGTGGATGGTCAGTCGGCGGCGAGCGTCGGCGGCGAGCGCGGCCAGTTCGTCGCCGCGCCAGGTCAGCTCGACCACGGGCGCAACGTGGGACGACATACCGGCGGTGTACCTGCGATGGTCGACGCCGTGCGGGAGGGCACCCTATCCGTTATTTGCAATGAGACATGAAGCCGGGAGGCTTTGAGAAACGGCTCGATCATCCCGGGAGGTGGTGCCGGGCCCCGCGTTTCCCGCCTCCGGCAGTACCGGGGTACCGGGTTTACGGCGTTTTTTATAGGACATATATCCTATAGCCGGGTGGCATACGACGCATTACGATAGTACTGTCGAACCTGCCCAATTTGCGTAATGCGACGAAATCACCCCGTTTGGGGTCGCTTTGCCGTGGGGCCGCACGTCGCGTCCCTTTCGGGGTCGGCTTGCCCTGGAGCGTGCCATGCACCGCTTTAAGTTCCGTCTTCACCGCGTTCGCCCTCGTGTTGCTCGCCATCGTCGCCGTCGCCGGCCCGGTCGGCGCCGCCCCCGGCGGCAACAGCGCCAACGCCAAGCTCTGCCAGAAAGGCGGCTGGCAGGAACTGCAGCGCGAGGACGGCTCCACGTTCGCGAGCGAGGAGGCGTGCATCAGCCACGGCGCCCAGGGCGGGACGATCTCTGCCATTCCTGCGCCGACCATCACCCGCTCGTTTACCGCGGTCCTCAGCCCATGTACCGCACGGCTGCTTCGGCACCGCCAGCGTGTCTGGCTTCCCCGCGGGCACGGCGCTGAGCGTGGTCTATATCGATACCTGGTCGGCCACCGGGGAGCAATTCGGCTACTGGGTGTACCCGCAGGGCATCGTGGTCGGCGCGGATGGGACCGGCTCGGCGGCCGCCATCTCACCCAACTATGCGTACTATGATCGGACCGATGTGCACACCCAGGTGCTGATCGAGGGCGTGTCGGTGTTCGGCCCCGCCGTGATGGCCTGCTAGTCAACGCGCTGCATACCGCGGGGGCACCCCCCGCTGTGTGGAGACGGTCGTGTGCCGGCGGGACCAGCACCGCCGACCCACCGTGCCACGTGGTTGCGGCCGCCTAATCCTCGTCACCATCTGTCTGTCCAGAGAAGCCCGGCCATTTGCGGCCGGGCTTCTCGCCGTGTCCGCCGCCGAACACCGCGTGCAATCCCGATTCGGCGCGCCACGCACGGCACGGGCCGCATACCCTAAGGCACCGGCCCGTTGGTCCTTGTCCTGATGGATGGTTCGTCAGTCCGCCGCGAGCGCGGCCAGCGCTTCTCCCCGACTGGGTGCTGGATCCCACTAGTAAATAGGATTACCTTGTTCGACTACCGGGATCCCGCCGGGGCAATTAGAGCGTGTTGCAAAACCAGCCGCGAGCAACCTCGATCATCCCGACGTCCTTGACACCGGTGAACGCGGGTGTAGCCTGCGGCTATCCGCCCCAGCGGCCGCGGTTGGTGTCGCGCCAGAAAGCGAAGAGGAGCCAAGCGATGCGCCGACTACTGCTTGCGTTCGTGCTACTCGGTCTCGTTGTTGCCCTCGGCCTGCGCGCCGTGCCGAGCGTGCCCGCCGCCCAGGACGCCACCCCCAGCGGCGAGGCGGCCCCGTCGCCCTCGAGACGTTGGGCAGCGCGCCCGCCGCCGACGCGCCGGGCATGAAGCTGGTCGCGTTCCGGCTCACGCTGGCCCCCGGGGCGGTGGTGCCCGCCCACCGCCACCCGGGCCAACTCGTCGTCACCGTCGTGTCGGGCACGCTGGCCTACACCATCCTGGGCGAAGGCCGGTCGCTGCGGGCCGGGGCCGGGACGCCGACCGCCGCCGAGGCGATCGAGCCGGGCGTGGAGGCGACGTTCGGGCCGGGCGAGTGGTTCGTGTACGAGGCCAACGTGGCGCACATGGACCGCAACCCCGGGGACGAGCCGGCCGTCGTCCTGATCTCCGGCCTCGTCGCCGCCGATCAGCCATTCTTGATACCGGTGGAAATGGAGATGGCGACCCCGGCCGCCTAGCCGGACCGTTCGGGGAAACGGACCCAAGCGCGAAAGACCGGGGCCGTGGGGCGGATTCCCGGTAGCGCTCGGGCACCAACCAGGTTTTGCAACACGCTCTTAGCTCGACTTTGGCCGTTCAGGCGGCGTAGCAGAGCGACTCGGTCAGGCGGTCCATGACGGCGCGGGGGACTTTCACCAGGTCGCGGTCGGGGGCGGACGTCCGAAAAGCCTCGTGGTCCCACAACGGCGCGGCGGACCAGGGCCAGGGCGTCGGCGAAGGTGGGAGGGCTTGCGATACCAGGCGGCCTGCCGGCGCGACCGGTCCCCCGCGCCGAGTGCGGTGCGCGGCAGCGTCACCATCGAGAACAGCCCCAGCAGGGCCGGCGTCGTGCGCCGGATCGCCTGGTCGGACCACTGGCGCTGCGTCTCGAGGCCGAGGTGCGGCGCGCCTCCTCGAAGGTGACCTCCACCTGCCAGCGCTGGACAAACCAGCCCAGGATCTGCTCGGGGCTCGCCGTCGGGTCGGTGCAGAGCAGAGCCTGCGGGGCGAACGTGCCCAGGGGATCGCGGATCAGCACCCAGCGCAGGGGCACGGGCGGCAGGCCGCTGTGGTACCAGACCGCCGTGTCGGAGGCGATCTCGACGTGCGCGTCCCCCGCCCCATACCAGTGCGGCGACGTGACGCGGCCCAGGCCGTGCCGGGTCGGCGGCGACCGCCGCCAGCGTCGGCAGGCGCGCGCCCTTCCGGCGGGGTCGACCCGTCGGTGCGGCCGCCGGGCGGGGCCGGCTCGTAGAGCGCCGCATCCAGCCGCAGGCGCGTGACGACGGTGACCGGGCGGGGCCAGGCGCGGCACGCGGCAAGGAACCCAGGGCGGCGAAGCCGCGTCGGCGACCGGGACGATGGCGCGCTCGGGCCACCAGCGCCGCACCACGCGGAGCAGTTGGCCCGCCCAGTCGGTCAGCGCCTTGTGGCGCCGCCCGCGCTCCCGGTCATAGCGCTCGGAGGGGGCCAGGGCCGTCAGGAACGGCAGCGCCCACACCCGGCGCGCCCACGGGATGGGCACCAGCAGCATCAGGCAGACCCAGCGCAGCCCGCTCGCCTTGACGAAGTGGGCGTGGCTGGAGCGCACCGCGTCGCGGTAGATCCCCTTGGCCGCGATCTTGCGCGCCGCGGCGGCGCTCCACGGTCTCGTCGACGCCGACGACGAGCGGCCCGCTGGGGACGAACGCGGCGACGAGCAAGCCCAGCAGCGTGCGGCCGACGGCCAAGCCGGACCACTCGGCGCGGCTGAGGACCCGGTGGTAGCGCTCGAAGCGCTGGTCGTGCTCCAGCCCCATCGCCCGGAGCGCCGCGGCGACCGTCCGGCGGCCGGGCGCGAGGATCGCGCCCGCGACCAGGACCAGCGCGTGGCACCAGACGCGGCGGGAAAAGCATGGAGCGAACGGGGCGAGCAGATGTAGCATGGTAGGCGGTAGGGTCGGCATCGTCATCCCTCCTGACAGAGCGATGACGAGCCTACCCTACCGACCTCCTCCCCTCCCAATTGGCCAAAGTCGAGCTTAGTGCTACCTAGAGCCTGTTATGCACTTTTGGGTGCATATCCGAACAATGCGAGGCCACCGAGGCGCTCAGCGCCTCTCTGTGCCTCCGTTTCGGGCCGCCTCGCGTTCGGCCCAACAGCCCCGACCAGTGATCTTCGGCAAATCCGTCCATCAACCTTCGGAACAGCGGCCACGGCACCACAGAACCTTTCGCGAAGTCCATAACAGGCTTGCTAGGCGCGATGACTAATTAATTGCTGTGTTCGGCGACGATCATGCTGCCAGTGGCTCCTCGGCCCCAGAACCGCAACGGCCGCCACTAGTAAATAGAAGTACGGTTGTCGAGATTTGTGCTCATGCGTAGTATCCCCGTACATGCCTGGGTGACAAGGTGGCTTCCAAAAGGACGTTGATGCTACGCCGGATTGTCTTCCTGCTCTTCTGCCATCTCGCCGTCCTCGCCGCGCTCTACGTCACGTCGCCGTTGGTGCGCACCGTCGCCACGCGTCCCGATCTCTGGGGCGATACGGTCGAGGTCGCGCTTACCGCCGCCGCCGACCGGTTGGCCGAAGAACCGCATTTCGCCGAAGTGCGGGGCGCCACCCGTTTACCCATCTGCGAAACCGTCAGCGACGAGCACGCCGAGTCTCTGGCGTATGCCTTCAACCTGATGCGCCAGACCGCCGAAGGCGAGCGACTCTTCGAGCAGCTTGTCGACGAAGGCATCTGCGTCCGGGTCGGTGAGATCGACTACAACAGCGGCTACGCCTACGTCGTCCAATCGATCACCGGCAGTTGGACGCGCTCGTACATCCAGATCGCGACCAGGCATGTAACCGACGACGAGCGTGACGTCCTGGCCGCCTTGCTAGTCCACGAAGCCACGCACGTCGACCGATACATCAACGGCACCGCCTGCACCTACTCGGACAACTGCACGGTGCTGCCAAATGGCGTCGAGCTTGAAGAGGAAGTCGAGGCTCACCGGGCGGAAGCCGAGTGGTGGATCGCGGCCTACGGTGAGAACGGCAAGCGCCTCGCGATTGGATACGACTTCGGCATGAACGAGCTGGTCGACGCCTATCTCGACGGCGAAGACTCCTTCGTCGAGTACGTCATCAAAATCCGTGGCGACGACCGCGAAGGAGGAGATGCGGAACCCGGTGGATGAACTCATCGATACACCAACCGAACGTCCGAGCAATTCGGTGTGGATCGACGCCAATCGGCGCCGGATCGGATTCGCGATGCAGGCGGTGCCTCTCCGCGACGATCCCGCCGGCAGCAAACGGATCATGACCGCCGGCCACCTGGCTGAGGAACTAGGCTACGACGGATTTTTTCTGAGCGACCACCCCGCATACACGCCCGAGTGCTGGCTCCATCTGGCGGCACTGGCGGCTACCACATCCCGAATCAGACTCGGTTCCGCGGTCAACTGCGCGCTGTACCGGCACCCGGTCATGACTGCCCGGCTGGCCGCCGATCTGGACAATCTGAGTGAGGGACGGGTCGTCCTCGGGCTCGGGGCGGGCTGGAACCGCACCGAGTTCGCCCAACTTGGGATAGCGTTCCCGAGCACGGGCGAGCGCCTTGAGGCACTTGAAGAGGCCATCCAGATCATTCTCGGTGTCTGGGGCGACGAGCCATTCACGTTCGAGGGGCGCCACTTCCGCTGCGCGGGCGAGCGCATCTTCCCCTCACCCTACCAGAAGCCCGGCCCGCCCCTAATGGTCGCAGGAGGTGGGGAACGCCACACGCTTCGACTGGTGGCCCAATATGCCCAGGCGAGCAACTTCGGCGCGAGCGACACAACCGGGTCGGCCAGGACCGCCTCGGATATTGCGCGGAAGTTCGACGTCCTGCGACGGCACTGCGAAGCTTCCGGTCGTTCTTACGACGAGATCCTGCGCACCCACTTCACGTCCTGGGTTTTCGTGGCGGACACGGATCGGGAAGCGCACACGAAACTGAATCGCCATCATCCGGAGCCGCTCACTGAGGTTCAGCGGATCACCCGGATCGCGGGAAGCCCGGAATCCGTGGCTGCCGTCTACCAGGACCTCATCGACGCGGGGTTCGAGTACTTCGTCGTCCAGACCCAGGATGCCAGCGATCTTGAGTCGATCTCCTTGCTGGCTACCGAGGTCATCCCCAGGCTGCGGCCGGCAACATCGGCGTAGCCCCCAAATCCGCGAATTCTCCCGACTCGGAGGTTCGGTAACGCGCGAAAGCCCATCCGGAAAATCCGGATGGGCTTTCGCACCTGCTAGGTTGGACCGTAGCGCCTCAGCCAGCGTGCAATATCGCGCTGCTCTGCGCAGACCTACGCCGCCGGGGATGCTTCCGGGGAAGACTCCGGAGACGCTTCGGGCGAGGCTGCTGGCGATGCGTCAGCAGCGGCAGGCGACGCTACTGGGGTTGCTCCACCTGCAACCGGTGTCGCCCCTCCAGCCGCGGGCGACGCGGCGCCAGCAGCGGGTGAGGCCGCCGGTGAAGCCGCCGGCGACGCGGAGGCCGCGGGCTGCGTTACCTGTTCGACCGACGCTGCCGGCTGCTCTGTTGGATCCTCGTCGTCATCGTCGTCGCCACAGGCAACCAACACAAACCCGCTGAAGACCAGCGCCGCCACCAAGGATCCCCGGCGAACGTGCGGACCATGAATCCGACGAAGGATTGACACGGTACCCATCCCTCCCATAGCAATGCCCCGGGCAAGCACCACTGCGGAGCAGCCTCGCACCGGAGCCAGTGAACATATGCACAATAACGGACATGACGAATCCGTGCCAGTGGTATAGAGCAAGAAATGGCCAAATTCCGGTAGATCAGGCTCCCAGAGGGTTCAAATCGCGGAAAGACCGCGATTCTGCAGATTCCGGAGCTGCCAACCGGGCGACGCGGCCACGGCCTGCCCCATCGACTGAATCGTAAGCCTGAGGAGCGCACGTGGGCATTCGGACCTTATCCACAGACGACTATTCCGCTGAGCTAGAAGTCGCGGTTGACGCCGCAACGATTGCCGGACAGATCGTCCAGGGGTTTTACGAGCAATCGGAGTTCGCCGTATACGACAAGGAGGACGGATCGCCAGTCACCGATGCCGATCTCGCGGCCGATCGCGAAATCCGGCGGATCATCGGCGCGCGGTTCCCACAAGATGCCTTCCTCACCGAGGAAACGGTCGACGACCCGTCCCGGTTGCAAGTTAGCCGGTGCTGGATCGTGGATCCGATCGACGGCACCGCCCAGTTCATTGCCCGGACGGGCCGCTTCGATGTCGTCATCGCCCTCGTGGTCGACGGCCGCCCCGTAGTCGGCGCTATCTGCCATCCGCCTTCAGCCACGATTCTGGCCGGGATGAAGGGTCGGGGGGCCTGGCGGATCGACGATACCGGCAAAGCGCAGATTGTCATCCCGCCCGCGCGTCCTGACGCACCGCTGCGCGTGGCGGGATCGATCTGGTTCGGCGTGCCGTCGCTCCAGCACGAACTCGACCGGATCATCGCGGAACTTGGTGCGGTCGATGCCCCAGCGCTTCCCACAGGTATCCGCCCGCTCGAAATTCTCGATCCAGAGCGCCCGTTCGATGTCGTTGTCGGGCCCATCCCGAGAATCGACAAGACGTACGGCGGTGAGTGGGACTTCGCCGCGCCCGACCTCATCATCACGGAGGCTGGCGGCGCCATGAGCGATCTGTTCGGCGAGAAACACCGGTTCAACAAGCCGCTGATGCGGAACACCGGCGGGCTGATCTACTCCTGCGATCCGGCAACTCATGCTCGAGTCGTCGCCGCCTGCGCAGCCGGGATCCCGACACTGGTCGAATAGCACCCGGTCAGCCCAGGTGTTCGGCAGCTTCCTCATCCGCGATGACAGTGAGCCGATCCCCAGCCATGCGCAGGAACGACGCCGGCACGTCGGTCGTCATCGACTCCTTCAGCGTCCGCCGGAGCATGTCGGCTTTGGCGGCGCCGGAGACGATCAGGATGATCTCTCGCGCTTCCAGAAGTGTGGCAACGCCCATCGTGATGGCCCGGTGGGGGGTTGCGACCGATTCCTCCCAATATGCTTCGGCCTGGAGGATGGACTCGGCGGTAAGGGTGAGAACGCGGGTCCGGGAGTCGGCCGTCGAACCCGGCTCGTTGTAGGCGATATGACCATTCGGTCCAAGGCCGAGGATCACCAGATCCAACCCGCCCACCTCGCGGAGTTCCGCCTCGTATGCAGCGGCTGCGGCGTCGAGGTCGTCGGCTTCTGCCGGGAGAACATGCACCCGATCCGGGTCGAACCCGGCGCCGTGGAGAAATGAGCGATCCAGAAAGCCGGTTAGGCTGTTGGGATCCTCCCGATTTACCCCAACGTACTCGTCCAGGCAGAAGAGATGGGCGCGGGAGAAGTCGATCTTCCCGGCTCGCACCCGGGCGAGCAGTTCGTCAAACAACCCCAGAGGCGTGCTGCCGGTTGGCAACGATAAGACCGCATCGGGCTTCTTGCTGACCAGGCGCTCCACCGCGTCGGCAGCACGCTTGCTCATCGCCTCATAGTCGCGCACGACAGTCACGGTCGGCGCGATTTTCGTCTCAGTCATTCGTTCGCTGGCTCCTATACGTGGAGTTGATCGGGTGCTCGCCGGATCAACCGGGCCTGGTACAGCGCACCGTCGTACGCTCCAGATCATAGCCCGTCCATCGGAAGCAGTAGCGCCGACGTCGCGGATTGACCTACAGTCGCGGCCGTGAGGCACAGTTCGCGACGGCGGTTGTCACCCATCCGTTGCAACCAGGAGAATCAATGACATCGGCAATGGATCCCGGGGAACGCGTTCGACGAGGCACTACGTCAGATCGATGGCTGGTTGATTCCGTCCGGCGTCTCCGGCGTGGGGGCGGCGGTCTGGCATCGTGGGGAACTCGTCGCCGAGCGGTACGGTGGCGAGGCCATGCCGGGGCAGCCCGTCGACGCCCAGTCACTCTTCGCCCTGGCCTCGATCAGCAAGCCGATCTCCGCGGCGACGGTCATGAGCGCGATCGAAGACGGCTATTTCGGGCTTGACGATGCCGTCATCGATCTCCTGCCCGAATTCCATGCCGACGATGATCTGAGCGCCATTCCGGTCCTGGAAACCATGCGATCGGAGATCACCGTCCGGCACCTGCTCGCCCACATCTCCGGACTGCCGGAAGATGTGGGCGGACGAGAGGTCCGCTACTCGGACGGCCCTACCCTGGCGCAATTGACCGACGCAATGTGCCGGCTCCCGCTGCAATCGGCCCCCAACGAGGTCCTCAGGTATTCGAACGCCGGATATGCGGTTCTGTCACGCCTGACCGAACGCCACACCGGTGAGGAGTTCTGGGCGCGGACAAAGGCGCGCGTCCTGGAGCCGATGGGGCTGGACGGCATCGTTGCCCGCCCATCCGCCGACCTCCTTCCGCGGATTCCATCCGTTCGAGATGCGGCAAATCCCGGAACCGAGGTGGAGTCGTACAACAGCGCGTACTGGCGCGATCTGGCGATTCCCTGGGGCGGCTACTTTGGCACTGTCCGTGCGCTCGCGACATTCGCCGCCGCATTCTTGCCGGCGCATGTCGAAAACAACAGCCTTTCCCCGGAAGCGGTCGCAGAAATGACAGCGGACCAGGCCGGTGGCATTCCCGGCGGGGTTGAGAGCGGCAAGGTGGCCTGGCCAGTGGCGTCATGGGGCCTTGGCTGGGAGGTCAAAGGGGCGAAGACCCGCCACTGGACCGGAACCGTCACGTCGCCGGAGACCTTCTGCCACTTCGGCCAGGCCGGGACGTTGCTCTGGGCCGATCCGAGCCGGGATCTGGTGCTGGCGGTATTCACCAACCGCACGGTTACCCGCGCCTGGACGTTCTTTCTGTCCAGGTGGACAACGCTGAGCGACGCCGTTGCATCTGTCGTACGGCCGTAGACTCACCGCCCTTACCGAGAGGACGACCGCACTGGACGCACCTAACCGCCTCGGGTTTGCCGTGAAGGTCATCGGAAGGCCGGGCCTGAAGGAGACTGACAGCCGACGATGGCAGAATGGCCCCCATTTGCGCGTGAGCCTCGGCTATCTCGACGCGATCTTCGACTACCTGGGCGAGCGCCAACTCCGGATGTTCCGCATTTCCACCGACATCGCTCCCTAAATCACCCACCCCGATCTCCTTAAAGAGCATCCTCCACGACCGTCCGAGCGCGGGTCGGTCCTCAGCCCTGGAAGGGCTTCGTCCGGCTGAGCTCTGAGTTTCACCCCAGGGAATCACCGCCGCGCTCTAAGTCCCGGTCCCTCCCGCGCGGCATTCACCTCGGATACCATTCCCATGCCAATGGCAAGAGAAGGCTCGCCTGCGACGATCGCGCCCCGGCGCCGCGTGGAGGACGTACGGATGTCGTCGAGAATTGGTCGGATTCGTCGTCGCATCTGGCGCCCGCAGAACCTTCCGCTGATCGTCGCCGCCTTCCTGGCGCTGGCGATCGTCGCTCCGGTCGCCGCGGCCGAGTTCCTCAGGGACGACGAACCCCGAGTGGCCCAAGGCGAAACCATCACCGAAGACCTGTACGTGTTAGGCGGGGACACCGAGATTGCCGGGACGATCACCCGCGACGCGATTGTGGCAACCGGCCAATTCGATTTGACCTCCACCGGACGGATCGACGCCAATCTCAACCTGGCCGCGGGACAGGTCACGTTGGCCGGCAGTGTGGGACGGAGCGCGCGCATCGCCGCTGGAGAGGTGGAAATCACCGGCTCGATCGGCGCCGACCTGGTCGTCGTCGCCGGACAGGTCGACATTTCACGCGGGGCGGTCATTCGCGGCGACGTGATCCTTGCCGGCGGCGATGTCACCATTCGCGGCGATGTCGGCGGCGATATCCGCGGTGCGGCCGGCGACCTGGAGATCGACAGCAACGTTTCCGGGAACGTTGACGTCTCGGTCTCCAACCTCTCCCTCGGACCACAGGCGCGGGTTACCGGAGCAATCGAGTACAGCAGCGACAATGACATCGACCAGGACGCCGCCGCTATCGTCACCGGAACGGTCGATCAGCAGGAACCGAATCCCATGTCACCCGGCACCAGCGGCGTCACCTGGCTCACCCTGAAGATGTTTCGACTGCTTAGCGCACTGGTTGCCGGGCTGATCATCGTGCTTGTCGTGCCTAGACTGTCGGTGTCAATTGCAAATGCGGCCCGCTTCTCGCCACTGGGATCGTTCGTTCGCGGGCTGATTCTGATCTTCGCGATCCCGATCGCCGCTGCGATCTTGTTCATTACCATCGTCGGCATACCGATTTCGCTGATTCTCCTGGTGGCGTTTGTGGTCACGCTCTATCTCAGCCAGGTCTTCGTCGGGTTGGCACTCGGCCGGTTCATCCTCCCCGACCGCTGGGGCGACCTGGGCCGGGGGTACAACCTGCTCGCGATGACGATCGGTGTGATCATCTTGTTCGCGCCGCGGTTCATCCCGCTGCCATTCCTCGATTCCGCCATCTCCGTGATCGTTGCCCTCGTCGGGCTGGGGGCGGCCATGGTTGGCGTAACGATGCGGCGTTACTCCCCCTCGTACGGCGCCACCTAATCGGTCTCGCCGCTCCTAGCCGAGGTCTATCTCCGCTTTGACAGCGAAAAACAGCAAAGGCGGGGTCGAACGACCCCGCCCTAAACCACGCGCTGCTTCCGTGGACCGGTTACTCCGCCGCAGTAGCCTCGGCGGATTCAGTGGTCGCCGCGGGCGCGGGTACATCCGCAACGGGGGCATCCCCGGCCGGGCGGACGTTGATTGCCGCCGCACCCTTCGGCCGCTGACCGATCTGGTACTCGACCCGTTGGCCCTTCTCGAGCTTGGGCGCGCGGTCGGGAGTGTCGTTCGTGATGCCGCTCTTGTGAACGTAGACGAGGTTGCCGCCGCTGTCTGGCCGGATCCATCCGCTGCCGCGCGACGGCGAATAGTTCTTAACTGTTCCCAATGCCATGTCGATGTTCTCCTATGTCGTTCTAATGGCTGAGCGTCTCATCATCGCCGTTGGCCGCCCACGCGGCGAAAACAACATTCTGGCCCAGGCGAAACGCAGCACAACCCAAACCGCGCAAGGGTACCACGCCGATCAACGTTCGCCGCTCCGGCGCCGTTCCGCGTCCCCCCGGTCGATATCCACCGGCCCAAACGCTTCCGGCAACAGGGCAGCGAGGGTCGTCAATCTCGGTCCGGATTCCCCATCGAGGATCACGATCAGATCCGAATCCGCCGGCTTGAACTCGTTCAGCACCTGGCGGCAGGCGCCGCACGGCGTCGTCCCCGGTGCCAGCGGCGCGGAGACCGCGACGGCCTGCACCTGTCGATGTCCGGCCGCGACGGCGCTGAAGACGGCGTTCCGTTCGGCGCAGACCGTCAAGCCGTAGCTGGCGATCTCAACGTTGCACCCGGAGACAACAGTCCCGTCTCCGGTCAGGATTGCGGCGCCAACCGGGAATTTGGAGTATGGGGCATAGGCGTTCGTAGCGGCCGATCGGGCCGCGTCAAGGAGCGTCGCGGTAAGTTCGTCGCCAAGCGTGGTCGCCATCGGATATCTCCTGTGGATCAACGCGTCGCATTGGACCGGCGAGCGACGACAGCATCCCCCGCTCGAACCGGCTTTGCTTTAATGGTGACTAGTATGGAGCGTGATAGGAGTACCGGGTAATGGCGACCACCGACCAGGCAATACGGGCAGCGGCGTTTTTGGCACAGGCGCTTGAACTCGACCTCGATCCTGAAACGATTGGGAAGGATTTGACCGTTGTCAACTCCGAAGGCGATTTGACGACCTACGCAACCGAACTCGATGCATCCTTCGGTTCGGCGGCATTCTTGATTTATGTCTACCGATTTGTCGACCCCGCCTTTGGCGGAAACGGGCGGACGAGCTACGAAACCGCCATCGAGACACTGCAGACCGCCGCTGCCCGCAACGCTCCCGGCCCAAGACTCCTCGCCAACGGTGAAAGCGACACCGAAGGCTTTCTGCTTGCCACCACCCCCACCACCTATCGGCTGATGACGGGAGAACCAGAGCCAACCCGAGAAACCGCCGCGTCGCCTCCGACCGGTGAAGTAGCGACCACGGTTCGCCGCGACAGCGCCCAGGCGCTGCTAACACACCTGAGAGCCGCGAACGCCGCGGCATCCCAGTGGCTTGCTGCTATTCAGGACAGCAATGCGGCGCCGCCAACCGACGATACCGAAGCCGAAACGATCGCCTTCAACGAGGACGAGACCGAGCTGGCGCTCTTCCTACTCGACGAGCGCTCGGTCCAAAACGTCCTAAAGGCGGTCAACCTGTTCATCACCGCCGCCCGCGACGCCGCTCGCGACACCAACTGACGGGGTTCCCGGCTCCCACCTGCCGACCGTCGTTGACAGACCCCTGCCCGTTCGCTACGTTGCCGCCTCTTTGGGGCCCGCGCGGTCGGTCCGCGGTGCCGAACACTGAGATCAGCGCATCGAAGGGGTAGTCATGCCAGTCCGGGATCGCGGCAGGTATTCGGATCGATCTCCGGAACAGTTGCTTCGGATGCTCATCGACGGCAACGACGGCATCGACCTGGCCGTCGGATCACGTCGATTTCGGGTAGCGAATGTGCCGCTGTTTCGACGCGACGGGAATGCGCTTCGCCAGGGGGTTAGGATCGCGGCAATCGGCGACGTCGAGGCAGAGACGACAATCTCAATCGGCGCCGGTGGCACCGTTCACGACGAACAGCGAATCGGTCCCGGCCAGCCAAACCGGCCAATTCTGCTGTTTGTGCCCGAAGCTTCCGATGAAACGACTGTCGAAGTCCGGGCCGCCGTAGCCGGCCATGAAGCGGTTGCGGCTAGCTTCCAGGTTCGGCCACAGCGCAAGTGGTCTGTCCACCTGATCCACCATTCCCATTACGACATTGGCTACACCGATCCGCAGGCGACCGTCATCAATAGCCAGCTTGGCTTTATTGACAGCGCCCTCGACCTGATCGCCGCCACCGACGACTGGCCCGAGGACTCGAAATTCCGCTGGGTCATCGAAGTCACCGATCCGCTGCGCCACTGGCTGGATGCCCGGCCAAAGTCAATGCACGACGAGCTTTTTCGCCGGGTCCGTGAGGGCAGGGTCGAAATCAACGGCCTCCCCTTCAGCATGCACTCGGAGGCCTATTCGATCGACGAGATTGCCCACCAGATGCACGCCGTCGGCGACTGGAGGGAGCAATTCGGCGTCGAGATTGTCAGCGCTATGCAGTCCGACGTCCCGGGAGCGACGACCGGGCTAGCAACACTCCTAACAGGCGCCGGTATCAAGTACCTGGCGGTGGCCCACAACTACGCGGGCCGGTCGGTCCCACACTTTACCGGGGGCCAGGAGATGTCGCGGCCGTTTTACTGGCAGGCGCCCGATGGCAATCGCGTCCTGACCTGGATGACTGATTCCACGCTAGGCATGGCCTACATGGAGGGAAATCATGCCGGCCTTGCCCGAAGCTTTGAGTCCGCCCAGGACCATCTGACCGAATATCTGGCGGCGATCTCGCAGCGGCCGTTCCCGTATGGGCGGGATGCCTTCAACTGGGCCGGAACCCACAAGGAATTCGCGTTCACGAAGCGGCCCTACGCCTTCGATGTCCTGCACATGCGCGTGCAGGGCGTCTTCGCCGACAACGCTCCGCCCAACCTGCTCATCGGCGAGATCGCCCGGCAGTGGAACGACACCTGGGCCTACCCGCGCCTTCGCCTCTCCACCAACCGGGCATTTTTCGAGGAGATCGAGTCCAAGTACGGCGACCAGTTCGAAACCTATGGAGGCGACTGGACCGATTGGTGGGCGGATGGGATCGGCTCGGGCGCCCGTCCCCTCGGCCTCAATCGGAAAGCTCAATCGGACGTACGCACCGCCCAGACACTCACGCCATGGCCGATGCCATCACGGAGTCGCCAGAGGAACCACTGAACGAGGAAATCATCGAAAAGGTCGACCACATCTACGACAACCTTGCGCTGTTCGATGAGCATACCTGGGGCGCCGCCAATCCCTGGCGCGACTCGATTTCGATGGCCGACTCGGGAGCGTTGCAATGGGCGCGAAAGGCCGCGTTCGCCTACGAGGCTTCAGAGAAGACCAACGCCCTCCTGGATGCCGGACTTCACCGCCTGGCCGCGCTGGCATTCTCCAGCGGCGCGACAACGGGTCTCGCCGTCATCAATCCGAGTTCCTGGTCGCGCACCGATCTCGTCCGGATGTTCATTCCGGAGAGCAGATTGCGCGGCAGCGACTCATTCTCCATCGTCCACGAAGCGAGCGGAAACGCGGTTCCGTATGTCCGCGAAGGTCAGATCAACCCGTCCAACCGGCCTCGAGGATGCTGGGTGACATTCCTGGCCCGCGACGTTCCGGCGATGGGTTACGCCCGCTACATCCTCCAGACAATCGGAGATGCGCACGCTGACCAGGCGACCGAAGGAGATCAAACATCGTCGACGTCGGCCACGATCCAGAGCGATGCATTCCGGCTGTCGGCGAACCTGAGCGAAGCCCATATCGCGGAACTGATCGATCTATCGACGGGGCGCGACCTGATCGACCACAACGCGCCATTCGGCTTCAACGAGTACATCTACGATGTCTACGCCACTGCTCCCGGCTTCAACCATCTCTCCAGCCGAGTCGCGGCCTCGGACCTGTCCTTCCTGGGATCCCGCTCAACCGCCCGCGACGGCGTCGTGATCGATCGCCAGGCCAATGCCGTCTGGGACAGGTTGACGTTCCGGGCGACCGGCGAAAATCTCAGTTGGCTGGAAACCACGGTCACCCTGCCCCATGGAGTGGCCCGCGTGGATATCAGCAACCGACTACTCAAGACCGCGACGATGGCCAAGGAAAGCGTCTATTTCGCTTTCCCGTTCGCGGCGGACGATCCGAAACTGACCTTTGAGATCACAGGGGACCTTCTTGGACCGGACTCGCCCAAGGTGCCGGGCTCGGCTGCCCACTTCCGCGCAATTCGCCATTGGATCGGCGTCCAGGGGGCGGGCGGCGCGCAGGTCGCCTGGGCCACCGGCGAGGCGCCTCTCGTCCAGACCGGCACGATCCACCTCCCGTATGTGCCCTACCCTTCGACGCTCTCCGCGGACCGGAACCACCCCGCCACGATCTACTCATGGGCCCTGAACAACATCTGGGACACAAACTTTCCCTCCCAGCAAGGCGGGGAGATGACGTTCCGCTATGCCATCGGCACCGAGAGCGATCTCCCGCTCGCCGAACTTGGCCGGCGCACCGCCGCCGCGGTGACGGCACCGCTCGTAGGAGTGTGCAGTGCCATGCGCCCACCAGCGTCCGACCGGTCCTTCGAGCCGGTCGGGAGCTTCTGCTCCGTCAATCATCCGAACGTCTCCGTGACTCATATTGCGCCATCCCGCCGGGGGCACGATCTGGTCGCATTTGTGGAGTCAACGGCGTCGGCGGAGGTTACGACACGGATCGAGTTTGGTCGGCTGCCCCTTGCCCGGGCTACGGTGGGAACGATCTGGGAACGCGACGGTCACGAGGCACGGATCGAGGGCAACGGGCTGTCGGTGACGATTCCCGCCGGAAACACGGTCGCGGTCTCGCTCGATCTCCAATAGCTGACCGAACCCGGTACAGCCTTTTCGCGCCGGTCCGGTTCAGCGTGCGGTCTTGACCAGGGTGAGGCGCCTCCAGACGGGCCGTCGCCATGAGGAAGGAGGCGCGATCCAGAGCACGACGAACGCGCCAAGGAGCGCCGCGACCGTCGCACCGGAGACGAGCGCTCCCATGAACGCCAGGCGGACCTCGTAGCGGAACTCGACCGTAGAGGTCGACGCGGGGATCTCCACCGCGCGAAAGAGGTGGTTCGCCCGATAGATCGGTGCCTCTTTGCCATTGACGTACGCTTTCCAATCCGGATCGAACACCTCGCTCAACACGAGCAATCCGCCAGCACTCGTCTGGGTCACAACGGAGATGAAGTCGGGCGAGTAGGTCGCAATTCGCGCTGTGCTCGTCGTCGGATTTGGGGAGTTGACGAGTGGCGGCGGTGATTCTTCGAGGAGTGCCGTTGTGCGCGGATCAACCGCACCCGATGCCAGTGCCGCGAGTGCTTCATCCGCCGTCGTTTGCTGGGCTGAATGGACAATCCATGCCCGGGGAAGCGCCCCGGCGTTCTCAAGCACGCGAACCTGCTCGTCTACGTAGACGGTGCGGTGCCGCTCCCGAATGTCCATCAGGTCTGTGCGGCCAGGGGGCAGCACGTTCGGCACGACGATATACCGGGCATTCAGCAGGTTGAGCAGCGGAGAATCGAGGCCAGACTCGAAAATATTGGCGTCGTGATACTCCTGCCCGTGGCCGTTAAGGGCAGTGATGTAGTCGACGTAGCGTTGGGGCTGTACAGGGTTGTATCCCTGGACATCCTGGATATCGAAAAGCGTCGCGCGATTGTTGACCAGAAGCGCTTGCGTCATTGGTTCGGCGAATTCGTACCGGTAAGGCACGTTGTACCCGTTCGCGACGGTAGCGATCGCCGGATCATAGCCAAAGAACCGTGCAGGCTCTGTCTCGGTCTCTTCCCTCAGGAAGTCTGCCGCCCCGCTCGAATCGAAATACTGCTCTAGGTCGACCCGGTGATAGCCGCCGTACGGCGCACTCGTGGCAAGGAGCCTGCCGGCCGCCAGGAGGTCGGCCGCGACCACGATGACAAGGCAAGCCAGAATGCCATGCCGGATCGCCGGGGAGGTAGTCAACATCGCGATCCAGAGGATGACCGCGACGCAGGCCGCCACCACTATCGCCCGGGTCGGCACACCAGCGCCAAAGATCGCCAGGCTGATGACAGTCGCCGCTGGAACTCCCACGGCCAAGCGGCTCCAGCCGGGGAAGCTCATCCTCCTGCAACATTCGCTGACGAGCGCACCCGCGAGCACGGACGGCGCGATGAAACCGACGAGCATCACCCGTTCCGGCCAGTGGCTATGCAAGGCCTCAAAGCGCGGCAGAGTGGCGTAAAGCACCTCGTGGATGGGCGTTGTGCGTGGGGCAGACAAGATCATGCTCACGATCCCAAGCACAACGAAATACGGCGCCGCGTATCGTCTCTGCGCCAAAACGATAGCCAAGAGGGCAAGCGCAAGCGTTCCGACGCCGGGGTAATAGAACTGCGAAAGAAACAGCCTGTCCCACACATCGCCAGGGATCGCGCCACCCACCACGGACGCCCACTCTCCCTGCCCGGCATACTCGCCGTTCGCGACGTTCGATCGCGCGACGTAGGCCAGCCGCGGAAGCATCCCTGCCGCGGCGAGGCCGAACCCGATAGTGAATACGGCCGCGCCATGGCCGAACATCCGCCCGGCGCGCGCCCGGACCGAGCCGGGACCATCGGGATCCGGGGATAGGACCGTTCGGTACGCGATGAACGAACCCACTGCCAGGAGCAGGTAGTAGCTTCCCTGCCCAAGCCACGCCGCGAGCACCTGACTGATCGCCAGACCCGCGATGGTCCATCCCCCCAACCGGCCTTGCCAGCCGCGGGCCTGGAGTGCGACTTCGGTACCGAGCAGCGCGGCGGGCACCCAGGCAGCGACCTCCAACGCCGCCGGACAGCACACCGATCGGCTATAGATCGGGCCCGTCAGCTCATAGGAGACCGCCGCGACACTGGCCGCGACAATTGGCATCCCTAACACCCGAGTCAGCGCATACGTCCCGCCAGCCGCGAGCAGGAGGTGGCCCAGTACGAACACGGGCGCGGCCAACGGAATCGGGAGGGCGGTAAAGATCAGCATCGCGGGCAGGTAGGTCCAACCCGACTGCGGGTCCGCGGCGAACGGCGCTCCAGAGAACTGCGCGCTACTCCAGCCCGGGAAGTTGCCAGACCTGAGCTGCTCGCCCAGGTAGCTGTACCAGGGGTAGAACTGGATGGCCGAATCTTGTCCGATGAGCATGCCGCCGCGAAGCAGGTGAACTGCCGCCAGCAGCGTCACCATGAGAATCGCGATGACCCCAAAGCGCTCGGCATGGAGTCTACCCAACGTCCTTGAACGCTCGAATAGAGGTGCTCCGTGCGAGTGCTCTGGGATTGTCAATCCCACCTTTGCGTCCGCGATCGTCATTCCCCCCCAGATCCCCTCCCGAATGACATGCGTGCCAGAGAAATCCGGTCGAAACGGAGCCACCGTCTCGCCGCCCAATCAAGTCCGATTGCCGCCGCAATCACGACGAACCCGCCGAGGATATCGAGCCAATAGTGATTCCCCGTGGCCATCACTGCCGCGCCCATGATCGTGACGTGGAGGATGCCAATCAGAAGTCCGACGCGCATCCATGGTATGGCAACCGCGATCCAGGCAGCCGCGATGACGCTCCAGCCAATATGCATGCTTGGCATTGCCGCATACTGGTTCGCCCCACCCATTCCTTCACTTTTCGACACGGTACCTCCTACAACGGCAAGCGTGTCAACGAAGTCATATCCGTACGGGCCCATGAACCGCGGAGGGGCGAGGGGGTAGAGGGCAAACAAGGGAAAGGCGACGAGCGTGGCCCACAGAAAGAGCCGGCGAATACGCCGATAACCGGCAGGCGCCAGGATCAAGGCAAGACCGGCGGCAACGAACACGGCAGGCTTCATGTTGCGGTAGTACGCGTTGAAGAACGAGATCAGCCAGTCTTGATCCAGGGCAAATCGCTGCAACAGGAGTTCAACTCGTTCGACCGACAGACCGAGCAATCGTTGCAGGTCGATCACTTGGAGCCCATGGTCGAAGGCGATCTCGGGAGGCCGCTGCCAGATCGACCGCCGCACGAAGGAGTAGGCTTGCAAGAGCAGGTAGATCGCCCCGATTTGCACGACCAGATAGAGTGTCGCCTGCAAAACGCCCCGGCCACGCAGCCGGTCGAAAACGGGCAGGTCAATTCGATCGCCGGCCGGCTCGCTCAGGGCCGGCTCGGATTTGTTTGACAAACTCCGCAACGTTCCGTTCTCCCCGGCGATCCCGACCCGCCATAGCGGTCTTGCCAAACGTCGCCGGTTGTCGCAACTTCCCGGCCAAGAAGGTCGCAGATGTTCCAGATGCGATCCACGTAGACCCAAGCGCGAGCATCAGCGATCATCCTACAGATGACAGCGTGATTCACACGCTGTCCACCTTCGTCGCGAAAGTCTACGAGCGGCGACGGTTCAGATGCACGCCGAACCCAGCGCCCCACATGGCCGGGCCGATCAGATGACCCAACCGCCAGCGTGTTCCGTCAAGTAGTTTAGGAGATCGTCATGATCCCGCTGACCCAGCGACAAGAATGGCAGGCACTCAAGCGACATCACACAGAGATCAAAGACACGCACCTTCGCGAACTCTTTTCGTCCGATCCCACACGCGGCGAACGGATGGCCCTTGAGGCCGAGGGGATCTACCTCGACTACTCGAAGAACCGGTTCATCGATGAAACGCTTCGCCTGCTGCTCGACCTGGCCGATTCCGCGGGCCTTCGCGAGCGGATTGACGCGATGTTCGCCGGAGAAAACATCAACATCACCGAGGACCGCGCCGTCCTCCACGTCGCTCTCCGCGCTCCACGAGACGCCACGTTCATGGTCGATGGCAAGAACGTTGTCCCGGAAGTGCACGAGGTCTTAGACCGGATGGCGGCGTTCTCGGAACGGGTTCGCTCGGGCGAGTGGACGGGCTTTACCGGCAAGCGAATCAAGAACGTCGTCAACATCGGCATCGGTGGCTCCGACCTGGGTCCGGTGATGGCTTATGAAGCACTCCGCCACTACAGTGCCCGGGGCCTTAGCTTTAGGTTCATCTCCAACGTCGATGGAACCGACTTCGCCGAGGCGACCCAGGACCTCGATCCGGCCGAGACGCTGTTTATTGTCGCCTCGAAGACCTTCACGACGCTCGAGACGATGACCAACGCAATGACCGCCCGGGATTGGCTGCTGGCGTCGCTCAAGGACACCGCCGCGACTGCGCGCCATTTCGTTGCCGTGTCGACCAATGCCAAAGGGGTCGCCGCGTTCGGGATCGACACCGAGAACATGTTTGGCTTCTGGGACTGGGTCGGTGGACGGTATTCCTACACGTCGGCAATCGGCCTGTCCCTGATGATCGCGATCGGCCCCGAGCGGTTCCGCGAGATGCTCGCCGGATTCCACGCGATGGACGAGCACTTCCGCACCGCCCCCTTCGCCCAGAATCTCCCGGCCATCCTGGGCCTCCTCGGGCTCTGGTACGACGATTTTTTTGACGCCGAAACCCATGCTGTCCTGCCCTACGACCAGTACCTGAAGCGGTTCCCGGCCTACCTGCAGCAGCTCGATATGGAGAGCAACGGCAAGCACGTCACCCTGGATGGCCGCGTCGTCGACTACCAAACGGGTCCGATCATCTGGGGCGAGCCGGGGACTAACGGGCAGCACTCGTTCTACCAACTCCTCCATCAGGGGACGAAGCTGATCCCGGCCGACTTTATCGGATTCTCCCAGTCCCCTAACCCGCTCGGACCGCACCACGACATCCTGGTTGCCAACCTGTTCGCCCAGACCGAGGCCCTGGCCTTTGGAAAGACTGCGGAGCAGGTCGAAGCGGAAGGGATCACCGGCAGACTTGTCGCCCATCGTACCTTCGACGGGAACCGGCCGACGAACACGCTCCTCCTTGAGAAGCTCACCCCGGCGGCGCTTGGTAAGCTCGTCGCCCTGTACGAGCACAAGGTCTTCGTCCAGGGCACGATCTGGCAGATCAACTCGTTCGACCAGTGGGGGGTCGAGCTGGGCAAGGCCCTGGCACTGCGCATCATGCCCGAGCTCAATCCCTCGGCTGGCAACGACCTATCGCACGACAGCTCGACCAATGCCTTGATCCGCCGGTACCGTCGTCAGCGACGAACCTGAACTGGGGTCAAATCGACCACGGCATTCCCCTCTGTAGGGGCAGACCGATGTGTCTACCCGGCCTCGTAGACGCGGCGCTTTGGTACGGACACGCGGCCTCAGAACGTGAACCGGGTTGGCGGGCGACGAGGGCAGACACATCGGTCTGCCCCTACGAGATGGAGCGCCTCCCGAGACAGGCATCATGCTGGACCGTCGTAACCGGACTGTCGACGAGTGCTCTAGGCACTGGACACCGTTGAATCGAGTAAGTACCGCTCCTTCCAAGCATCTGCCTGTGCATCGGGAACACGGACAAAGGTTCCCGTCGCGTCCGCCAGGATCCCGTCGGATGCCGCTTCGACCAGCGTCGCTGAGACCTCGGCGGTCCGGCTGCGGAGCGCGATGATTTTCGCCGCGGCGATCGTTGGAACGTCAACGGTCACCGGCCGACGGAAACGCACCTTTAGGTCGCCGGTGACCGCCCATATTTCCTGGGCATAGAGCGCCCAGGCCATCACCTCGTCGAGCAACGTCGTCACGATGCCACCGTGGACAACGCCGGTGTAACCCTCGTGGCGCTGCTCGGGGGTGAACGGCGCAAGGACGCCTTCTGGAGTGCGAAAGAAGGTCAGCTTGAGGCCAAAGGGATTGAGGCGACCGCAGCCGAAACAGTAGTGGTCGTCTCGGACTTCAATTCGGTCTGCTTTGGCGAGTGCATGTTCCACGGGGCGTTTTCGCCTTTCTCGTACCTGGATCGTCAACTTGAGAAAAATAAACGACCGCCCCGGTGTTGGTGCCGGGGCGGTCGTCTCAAGCTATCGGACGGGGAGTGGTCATGCGACGAATCCTGAGAAAACCCTATTCGTCGCTCGACCTTTCGGACTGGGCCCCGACCGCCTCTAGGGCGACCGAGGTGTGCTCCGGGTGAACTTGCCAGCAGTCGTTCTGGTCCTCGGTGGCGAGACACCTTGCCGTATCTTCATCGCTCCGCAACGCCCATCCAAGATGGCATCGCATCACGACTCGCGGGGGGTCGCCGAGCATCAGACGTGTCCGGATGAGCATCGGACACCCGTAGCGCCCCACTTCCGCCCCGTCCTCGTTCCCGAGGACCAGGTGATGGGCGCGGTCCATTGTTCGGATTCCTTCCTCGCAACTCGGGTAATGTCGCCGGACCTCCCCATGTTGTCCTGCGTCATTTTGTCCCGAGGGTCACTTTGGACCCGCTCGGAGTATAGCGCAGCTTGCACAACTTTCCGTTAAATTGCGCGCCCTGCTGTCGCTAGCGTCCGACGAACTGGCGCAGGACAAACATGGCATTCGCAGGCCGCTCGGCGATGCGCCGCGTGAAGTACGGATACCACTCGGTGCCATAGGGCACGTAGATCCGCATGCCGTATCCCGTCCGGGAAAGTTCATCCTGGGCGTCCCTGCGTACGCCGTAGAGCATCTGGAACTCGAACTGGTCAAGGCGCACGCCCGTCCGGCGCGCATAGTCCCGGGCCTCGTCGATGATGTTGGGGTCGTGGGTGGCGAGCGCCGGGAACACGCCCGCATCGAGCAACCGGCGCATAAGTCGGACATAGCTGTCGTCCACCTGCTTACGATCGTGAAACGCGATCTCCCTCGGCTCAGCGTACGCGCCCTTGACCAATCGCACCCGGATCCTGGCGGCAATCAGGCGCTCGAGGTCGGCCTCGGACCGCTTGAGGTAGCTTTGGATCACCGTCCCAACGATCCCGGGAAAGGCGGCGTGCTGCTCCTCGGTGATTGCAACCGTGCGTTCAGTGTAGGCAGAGCCTTCCATGTCGATCCGGACAAAGCCATTCACGTCCCTGGCCGCGGCAAGCACCCTGGTCAGCAGGTCGTTGGCGACCTTGTCGCCCAGGTCCAGCCCGAGCATTGTCAATTTGATCGAGATGTTCGGCTCCAACTCTTCCGCTGCGAGGCGCTCGAGGATGGTGACGTAGGTGTCGGCAGCTGCCTCGGCCTCTTGGACAGTCGAGACATTCTCGCCGAGCTGGTCGAGGGTGGTGGACATCCCCTGCGCGGCAATGCCCCTCACCGCCGTAACAGCGGCTTCGAGATCTTCGCCGGCGACGAACCGATTGACGAGTCCCCGAGCATGGCGGCGGACGAGTCCCTCCACCCGATCGCTGTCGGCGACGGCGAGCATGGGCTTGCGGAGGAGTTGCTGCATGGTGGCGTCCTTTGCGAGCGTGGAAACCGGTAGTGTTTTCGGAACTGTACGTCTACGGAGCTACAACCCTGTAGACCGTGCCGTCGAACGATGTCACGTAGAGCTCACCGGACGCATCCTCGCTGAACGAGCTGACCCTCAGGTCGGTCTCGACCGGTTCGGATGTCTGCCATGCGCCGTAACCGTCGCGGGCCAGGCCCCAGACGTGGCCGCTACCGTAGTCGGCGAAGACGTACACCCCAACCAGATCGGGCGCGGACTCGCCCCGGTAGACGTAACCACCGGTAACCGAATATCCAAGGTCGTGGCCGTACTCCGCCACTGGCAGGACCGTTCCCTCCGGATCGCAATCAGCGCCCTCTGGGAAGCAGTGAGTCCCTTCAAGGAGGTTCCAGCCGTAGTTCTCACCACCGGTGCTTTCCGCTGGCTGAAAGTTGATCTCCTCCCAGGCGTTCTGGCCGACGTCACCTATGTAAAGATCGCCGTTCTCGCGGTCGAAGCTGAATCTCCACGGATTCCGGAAACCATAGGACCAGATCTCCGGCGCGGCGCCGTCCTGATTGACGAACGGGTTGTCGTCCGGGATACGGTACGCCGGCTCATCCGAATCGAATTCGCCGCTGACATCCAGTCGCAGAATTTTCCCGAGCAGCGCGCTCACGTCCTGTGCATTCTCTTCTGGGTCACCGCCGGAACCGCCATCACCGAGTCCGGCGTAGAGGTAGCCGTCGGGCCCGAAAGCGACGAGCCCGCCGTTGTGGTTGCGATATGGATCGGCGACCGAGATCAGAACGCGCTCAGAATCGGCGTCGGCGAGGTTCGGATCCCCGGCGGAAACCTCGAACCGGGAGATCACATTCGTGCTGTCGAGGCCTGTGTAGCCGACATAGAAGCGTCCATTCTCGGCATAGTCGGGATCGAACGCCATGCTGAGTAGACCCTGCTCCGAACCACTCGTCTCCATCTGGCCGGCGAGATCCAGAAAGGGCTGCGCTAGCACCTCACCGTCGAGGACGATCCTGATCAATCCGCCCTGCTCGACTACAAACAGTCGGCCGGAACCGTCATCAGGATCAGCCATAAATACCGGTCGTTCGAATCCCGGCGCGAAGGGTTCGAAGGCGATGTCAAATGTCTGTGGGTCCCAGCCCTGGCCGCCGGTGCCATCCTGGGCTACGCGCCGCGCGGCGGGCGGCCCCGGCGGGCCGACGGGGCGTACCTGGCGGCGCTGGAGGCGGCGATCGAGGCCGGCCCGCGGGCGCTGGGCCAGGCCTTCGACGTCTGGACCTCGGCCCGCTTGAGCGCCTACCTGGCCGCGGCGACCGGCACCCGGATCGCGCCGGGGTGGGTGCGGGTGCTGCTGCACCGGCACCGGTTCGCCAACGGGCGGCCCAAGCATTCGGTCGCCCACCTGCAAGACCCGGACGAAGTCGCCGCCTGCGCGGAACGCCTGCGGGCGGTGGGGGAAAAGGTGCGGGCGAACCCGGAGCGCTACGAACTGCACTTCGAGGATGAGACCCACCTGGAGACGAACCCCTCCCTGGGGCGGGTCTGGCACCGGGTCGGCCAGCAGCCGGTCCTGCCGGCGGCCGGAACCAACCGGCGGCTGACGGTCTTCGGCAGCGTCGCGGCCGCGGGGCGCGGGCGAGTCGAGGTGCTGGGGGCGCGGGCGGACTCGGCCGGGTTCGGGCGCTACCTGGCGGCGCTGGAGGCGCGGCACGCGGCGACCGGACGCGACGTGATCCTGGTCTTCGACAACGGCTCCTGCCACACCAGCAAGGTCAGCCGTCAGGCGCTGGTCGAGCGGGCGGGGTGGCTGGAGGTGGTGCCCTTGGCGCGTTACAGCCCCGAGCTCAACCCGAAGGAGCGCGAGTGGCGCACGCTCAAGCGCGACCACCGCAGCCACCTGGCGCCGACGCTGCGCGAGTTCGTGGCCGAGGCGGTCGCCGGGCTGCGCCGCCTCGGCGGCGAGCGCTGCGACGTCGTCGACGAGGTGCCGGAGTGGTGGATCGCGGGCCATCGCAAGGCGCCCACCGGCCGCCCACCGGGACGGCCCAAAGGCGCCAAGGACACGGTCCCACGGCACCGCCGCTCGACGAACTTAGCAGCACCTAAGCGCCGGATAAGCGCCAAACAAACTGACGAGCCCGATGATTGCCATGGTTCGCGCAACCACCTTCCGGGGCCAGACGATGTTCAGAACCACGTTCGCGTTCGACACCAGGCGGTGCTCGGATCGCCTCATGTTTCACTCCCGTTTCGTCCATAGCCGAGATCCTGCCTCGGCAACACCGCCGTATACTTCACGAACCCCGGGCTGTCCGGGCGTTGCGCTCGCGACGTGGGCGCCGACCGGATAGGCACGAGGCCGCATTGGACGACCAGACCGAACTCACCCCGCAACTCAACCCATTGCATCCTGTCAAACCTGTGGAGACCTCCCGCCGTGGCGGACGGTTCGTTCGCGACCTGGTCGAAACCGCCCTCGTCGCGGTCTTGATCTACGTGGCGATCCGCTCGCTGATCCTGCCATATGCGGTGGAGGGGGCGAGCATGAACCCCAATCTCCATGACAGCGAGCGACTTCTCGTCAGCCGTCAATCCTACCTGCACGTCGACGTCAACGGCGTCTTCGGTTTCCTGCCCTGGGTTGATGATTCCGGAAGCCATGAGATCTACCCGTTTGGGCAACCCGAGCGGGGTGATGTCATCGTTTTCGAGCTGCCGGTGACACCCGCGTCGGACAAGCCGTACGTCAAGCGGATCGTTGGCCTTCCCGGTGAACGGATCACCTTCGACGCAGGCTACGTCTTTGTCGATGGCATCAGACTCGACGAGCGCTACATCGATGGAGCGATCACATTCTGCGATGATCGCCCAGCCTGCGACCTCGGCCCCGTCCCAGACGGGATGGTCTTTGTCCTCGGTGATAATCGGGAATACAGCGAGGACTCCCGATCGTTCGGGTTTGTCGATGTCGACCGCATCATCGGGCAGGCGGTCTTCACCAATTGGCCGATCGATGACTTCGGTCCGGTATCGGGCGGCGACTACCGAAAGCTAACCGCTCGACTTAGCGGGTGATGTGTCCATCGAGCGGGGCAGCCGTGCCCTGCCGCACGAGGTATGGAGGCGAACTTCATGGCGACCGAACTCCGGCTGGCGTCTCGGATGAGCAGGCTAGGAACGGAAACAGCGTTCGAGGTGCTTGTCAGAGCCAAGGCGTTGGAAGCGCAGGGCAAGGACGTCATTCACCTGGAGATCGGTGAACCGGATTTCGACACCCCAACAAATGTGATAGAGGCCGGCTGCGAGGCTCTCAAGAGCGGATGGACCCACTACGGCCCATCGGCCGGTCAGCCGGAATTGCGCAGCGCCATCGCCAACTACATCAATACGTCTCGGGGCACCTCGTTCGATGCCGACCAGGTGATCGTCACCCCGGGCGGCAAGCCGATTATGTTCTTCGTCATCCTCGCACTGGTCGAGGCCGGTGACGAGGCGCTCTTCCCCGATCCTGGGTTCCCGATCTACCGCTCGATGATCGACTTCGCCGGCGCTACCGCGGTCCCGATTCCCCTCCGCGAAGAGCGGGCCTTCGGGATTGACCTCGAGGAGCTTGCGAGCCTGATCACGCCGAAGTCCAAGCTGCTCATCCTGAACAGCCCAGCGAACCCGACCGGCGGTGTGCTGACCCGAGAGGAGATCTCCGAGATCGCCCGACTGGCAGTTGAGAACGACCTGATCGTCCTCGCAGACGAGATCTACAGCGAATTGATCTACGAGGGTGAGCACGTCTCCATCGCCACCATGCCCGGCATGGCGGACCGAACGATCATCCTCGACGGATTTTCCAAGACCTTTGCGATGACCGGTTGGCGCCTTGGCTACGGCCTGATGCCCCGTCCACTGGTCGAATCCGTCAACCGCCTGATGGTGAACAGCGTCTCGTGCACGTCGATGGCCGTGCAGCGCGCGGGCCTCGCTGCCCTCACCGGCCCGCAAGACGAGGTCGCGGCCATGAGAGAAGCGTTCCGCACCCGTCGCGATCTGATCGTTGGTGGCCTGAACCAGATATCCGGCATCAGCTGCCTGTCACCGAAGGGCGCGTTCTACGCATTTCCGAACGTCAGCGCCCTGGGCGTAACGAGCAAAGAGTTCGCCGACCACCTCTTGAACGAGTTCGGAGTTGCAGCGTTGGCCGGGACCGCCTTCGGCGCCCACGGCGAGGGATACTTGCGTCTGTCGACGGCAAACTCGGAGGCGAATCTCTCGCGAGCGCTCGAACGGATCGACCAGGCGGCGCGTTCATTTCAGTAGGTGAGATCCGCGCGGGCGCGGAATCTCGAACCGCAACACAGATCTTGTTTCGCCCCATGCGCACCGCTATAGTGCGAAATGGACCGATCGCTATCTCGAAACCCCAACGTGCCGGTCCAACGCCGGTTGGGTTTGACCGTCATAGTTCCAAACGCCACGACAACGGTTGGTCGACGTCGAGGCGAACGGCGGCGCATGGTGCGCGCCGGAAGCTATCGGTGGAGGACCCTGGACGTGTATGGCTCCCCGACCCGAAGCGTTCGGGCCAGGACAGGGCAATCCGCCAAGGACCGATCGCGCAGCGCGGTCTACGTCAGCGACACGCCCGATCCATTTGCGGTCAATCCAATCCGGCGCTCGTTTGGGTTGGTTTTGGTTTCGAGTCTGACGATCTTTGGTCCGCTCGCCTTTGGCGGGTCAGTGGCGATGTCCGTCATGGTATCGGTCGGCTGGTTGGCCGTGACCGGGCTCGTAATCGGCACGCCGATCTTGATTTGGAGCCTGGTCGAAGAGGGCATTGACCTCATTCGAAAGCGCCTCCGGCCCACCGTCGACCAACTACAGCTCTCGCCCCGAGTCGCCCACGTTCTCACCCGGCACGGCTACGAGGAGATCGATGCGGTCGACAACGCCTCGGATACGACGCTGCTCCTGCTGTCCAATATGGACGTGCGCGGCTTGCGGGAGGTTCGGCGTGCGATCAACCTGTGGAAGTACCGCCGCTGGCAGGATCAAGGTTTCCCGGCCACTGGATTCGACTAGGGACTAACCTATCTGGTCGAACTCCGGCTCAAGGGCGCCGTGATCGACGAGGTAATAGGTCATCGACTGGAGCGCGCTGACGGGATCGATCTCCCGCACGGTTACGCCCGGCGGAACCTTGAGCACGACCGGCGCATAGTTCAGCAGTGCCTTGACGCCGCCGGCGATCATCTGGTCTGCCACGCTCTGGGCGACTGCGGCGGGAACCGCGACGATGCCGATTTTGATGCCACGCTCTCGGATGACGCTCGTGATCTGGTCATCCGGCAGGACCGTCAGTTCGCCGACCTCCTGCCCGACGCGATCGACGAAGTGGTCGAAGAGCGCGACGATATTGAACGACTCCTCGGCAAACCCGCGGTAGCGCACGATGGCCCGGCCGAGATTGCCCAGGCCCGCGAGCGCCACATCCCACTGGCGATCCAACCCCAGGATCGCCGCGATGGTCTCCGCCAGGTAGGCAGTGTCATAGCCTTTGCCCTGCTTGCCAAATTTGCCGAAGTACGACAGATCCCGACGAATCTGGGCGGCGGTGACACCAATATGCTTTGCCAAGTCGTCGGATGAAATCGACGTGATACCCCGCTCGTGCAAATCGCGCAGAGTGCGGACATAGACAGGCAACCGACGGATGACAATGTCGGGAATCTGTGCCGTGTCGTGGCCGGGCTGAAGCGCTGTCACACTCCGCTCCTGATGGGCCGTCCACCAGCGGGAATCGCGCCCGCACGCGACCGCCTCACTCTGGTTTTTTGGTATCGCGCCCACGGCGTTCTGGATTCACAAACGGGACCACCGGACCGACGAGCTGGCCCGCCCATTAGTGCGAAGATTCACAAGTATAGCGCGACTGCCGGCCGTGAAGCCGTTCCGACTGACTCGGCGTTTATTCGTCCCAGAATGTCCGGTGAAACTCTTCGCTGTCGTAATAGCCCACGATGCTGACGATGCGTCCCGACGAGACCCGGATTACGGCCATCTGTTCGGCAATCCGCTGCCGGTCGTGGGCGGCGTCATACTCCCGGAAGATGTACTGGATCGCGGCCCGATCCGCGGTAGCAATCACATCCATTACTTCCCAGCGGGCAGTCGGATAGGACGAGACCACCGACCCGAAATAGGCCAGGATCTCATCCGCCGGCCGGACGGCATCCCGGTGCGGTTGTGCCCGGAAACTGGCAAATTCCGCCAGCGTTGCCCGCAGGCGCCGGGGATCACGTGCATCGAGTGCGGCAAAGAACTCACGCCCAAGCTCCTCGGCAGAAGGCAGCGCCGACTCGGGACTAGCGGAATCCACCAAGCGACCTCCCCGCGGCCTAGTTGCGGGTCTCGCTCGGGTTCAGCCGGAGCAGTTCGTCCAAATGTACCCGCTGTGCGGCGGCGAGCCCTTCACGCGCACCGGTCCGATCTAACGCCTGGTCCATCTCAGCCAGGATGTCGTAATCGTGGGCAATGAGGTGCTCCGCCAGTTGGCGCAGCGTCCAGTCGCGCTCTCTGCGGCTAATGCCGGAGCGCGACCAGGCGTCGTTCGGAAGGTTGCGAAGCAACGAAAGGGTGCTGTGTCGCAACCGCCGGAACTCTGACATGATCGTTAGCGGAGAGTGCCGCGCGTCGTTCTCGAGCTGGGCGCTGGTGCGCGTGAATAGGGGAAGCTGATCGAGATCGGGGCGGGTCTTAACGGACACCAGATACATTTTGGGGAAGTTGCGCAATTCCTCGTCGCGAAGTTGGATCAGCAGATCCTTGATCGAAGGTTCGCCGCGGCGCACGGCCCGGGTCAGCTTGGTCGGGTCGTGGATCGGCGTCAACCAGCGGGATAGGTGGTTGATGGTGTAGTGGAGTCGGATCACCACCGAGTCGTTGCTCAGTTTGCGAAGCTCTTCTGGCGGGATCACGGCCCGTCCAAAGCGGTTGGGAGCTGACAAGAGCCCAGTTCGATCTGCCATCCGCTTCCCCACCTCTGCCACACTGCGGTCGACTATCCCGGGAACGTTCGATTCAGCCACGTGTGATCTTACTGGACGAGCGCTGGAGTGTGCCGCATACATGCCGCAAAGCGGTTCACGCGAGTGCGTCTCTCGCCTGGTCGAGATGCTCCTGGTCGTGGTCGCACATGTGGTCCGCCAACCAGTGCAAGGTGACATCGCCAAACGATCCATGCTGGGCAGGACGATTCCACTCGCGAGCCTCAAGCCCCTGGAGGAGGGCAACCGTGTCGGCGCGGCGTCCGCGGAATTCCTCGAGCGTGTTCACCGGGTCCTGACCCCGGTAGTCACGCTCGATCGGCCACAGCTCGTCATCCTGAATCGGCAAGAATGGGTTGTCTTCGTCGCCGACCGTCTTGAGCCGCTCGAGAAAGACCTCTTCCCAATCGCGGAGATGCGCCAGAATCTCGACAACACCCCAACCGCCGTCGCGCGACGGCTGAAGAAGGTCCTCGCGGTCCCGGTCTTTGAGCAAACGAGCAAGATCGCCCGGCGTTGTGGGAAGCGAACCAATAATTGCGTCGCGGGTGCGCTTCGGAGCGCCAACGACGACCTCTTCGAACTCACTCACCGTCAATGCTCAACCAATACTGTCGAGTCGCGAGAATGTTGTTGCAGTCTACTGGAGGTGATAACGTCGTCGACCCGAATGTTCCAAGCATGCCTGCTGCTCCTCACGACCAGCTCAAGACCATGGATCGGACTCGCTGCAAACAGGGACCTCGGCGGGCCAAGAAGCAGAACGATCACCAAGCCACCATGCTCGAAGATCCGGTGCATCCCCCGCCAGGGACACGATCACCATCAATGCCTCAGGATAGCGAAACTCACGCATGTCCGTCGGTGACGGCGTCGCAGGTCCGAGCGGATGAGAATGCACGATTCCGCCCAGTATCCAGCCACGCTGCTCCATATCGAGGAACGACCTGAGGACCTCTTCCGGGGCCATAGTATACCGAGTCGGGGAACAATCCTGGTTGGTGCCAGGGTAATAGCAGGTCCCAATGCGGTGCGGCGCGCTTGACTGCTGTTCGATCGCAAGGAGCCCGACTCCTTCAAGCGGAGCCACTGACCGAAGGTGGGAGATGATCTGGTCCTGCAGTTCAGGTGGCAGCACTAGCGTGATCGGTCGGTCCACTGTGACGTCAACCCCTGGTCGTGAACAACTGGCCCTCTCAGGTCCAGTCAGCGTCATGGCCCATTCGATCGCTGCCCCATCTTCGCCGTGCGCTACACTCCGGTCGCGGAATCTCACGCAATCTGCTCTGCCAAAGTAGGAGACCATGGGGTACTCCCGATTCAAACCTTCCGCCAAGACGGTGATTGCCGTCACCTGCCTGATTGCGTTGTTTGCGTTCGGGCAGGTGGCCGCGCTCGGGGCACGGGCCAACGGCCCAGGTCTCGATGATTCAACCCTGTATGACGCAGTATTGCCCGATCAGCAAGCCGCCGTGCTCGACGAGACGGCCGGTGAGCTGTCGAGCTACCACATTGTGGCTGAAGTCTCCCCAAACGACCCCAAGTTGATTGAGGGCAACGTAGAAATCCGGTTCGTCAACACGACCGGAACCGAACAGGAATCCGTCTACCTTCGCCTGTACGCCAACGATCCGATCTACGAGCCGTTTGGCGTCGACCTTGACCGGGTCGCCGTGAGCGGCGCACAGGCCACGCACAAACTGTCCGTTGACGATACGGTCGTTGAGGTTCTACTCCCTGAACCGCTCGCCGAGCGCGATGCTGTTGACCTTAGTGTCGAATTTTCAACGCAGGTACCCCCGGCGGGTCAGGGATACGGCATGTTCGGCGCGTCCGGTGAAGGCGACACACTCTCGCTCGCCCATTGGTATCCGATACTAGCTGGCTACGGACCGGACGGCGTTTGGAATCTCGATCCACCGAGCACAATCGGCGACCCCATCTTCTCCGGCACGGCCCTCTACGAGGTCGAATTCACCGCCGGTGATGACTTCCACGTGGTGACGACCGGCCGAGAAACGGATAGCCAGTCTGTCGGAGAGGGCAGAACCGTTCACCGGTTCGTCACCGGCCCAGCTCGCGACTTCATGATGGTGATCGATAACAGCTTCGATGTCGTGGAAATGGACGTTGATGGCACCACAGTGCGGTCCTGGTTCGACCCAGCAGACCGAGACGCGGGCGAACGGGTTCTGACGTACAGCGCCCAGGCCCTCCGTTTGTTCAATGACCTCATTGGCCAGTATCCCTACGACGAACTCGACGTCGTTGAGGTGCCGGTGGGCGGGGGCGCCGCGGGGGTCGAGTTTCCCCAGCTCGTCCTGATCGCCACATCGCTCTACGACCGGGCAGACACCCCTGGTGATCCGACGTTCCTGGAAAATGTGGTTGCCCACGAAATCGTCCACCAGTGGTGGTACGGCCTGGTCGGCAACGACCAGTACTACGATGCGTTCATCGACGAAGGTTTGACGAACTACCTCTCGACCGCGATCTACTTCGAAACGTTCTACTCGCCGGACGTTGGCGCCCAGCAGGTAGATTTTTACTTGACGGTGCCATACCTCTCGGTCCTCTTTGATCAAGGGGACGAGATCGTCGATCAACCAACCGACAATTTTTCGCCGTCCGACTACGGCGTCATCATCTACGGCAAAGCGGCGCTGGGTTTCGGTGCGATTCGAGAGGCGCTGGGCGACGATGCATTCATAGCCGCCCTGCAGGATTACTACCTCGACATGCGGTTCAAGATCGCCACTCCAGACGATCTACTGGCGGCCTTCGAACGGGCATCGGGTGAGGATCTTGGCGAGCTGTGGCACCACTGGTTTGAGGCGGCGGAAGGCGAGCAGGACTTCGATGAGGACGATCTCGTCGCGTCGGCAGCGGCGCCGGCCGCGTGACGTCTCACACCCATCGCCTGCGGATACATGCGTTCAGCATGCTCCGCAAGGGACGGTCATCGACGGAGCCACGACCGGCTGGGCTTGGACCGGACCCGAGTGACCTGACGGTACCATTTACGCCGGAGCGCCGGGGAAATGGCGTAGAGCCCGAGCCGCGACGGGTTCGTGTCGACGGCAGTGGCGTTTCCACTCGCGCGATTGTGCTCCAGGCGCTCGCCTTCGCGGCCGTGACTCGCTTTACCCTGTTCGTGATCGCCTGGTGGTCTCTGCGCATCTTTGGCAAGCGGGATCTCTATCCGGCGCAGTTGCCCGACCAGTTCATTCCGGACTCCTCCATCCTCGACGGCTGGGCGCGATGGGACATCTCTCACTACGTCGCCGTCGCCCGTTTGGGCTACGGCGACGGCAATCCGAGCCACGACGGAGGTCTTGGCTTCTTCCCAGTCTTCCCGATGCTGATGCGCGCGGCGACCCAAATCGTCGGAGCCCCGGCTAGCGAACGCAATCTCGCCATCGCCGCCATCGTGATTGCCAATCTGTGCTTCGTCGGCTGTGTTGCCCTGATCGCGGCAATGGCCTCAAAGTGGGGAGCAGACTTTGCCCGGAACACAACGGCGATCTTTTGCCTCTCACCGTTCGCCTTCTTCTTCAACGTCGCGTACACCGAATCTCTGTTCTTGCTGCTCTCCCTTGGAGCGCTCGCCCTCAACGAACGCCGGCACGTTTGGCCGGCTTCGGCCCTAGCCGCCGTCGCGTCAGGCACCCGCCTGGTCGGCTTGGCCCTCACGCCCGCGTTGCTGTGGAGCGCCTGGAAGCGAGGCGCATCCCGGCGGGATCTTGCCGTTATCCTGGTCATCTCGCCATTGGGGACGGTGGCTTACTTCGCCTACACGGCGATCCGGTTCGATGACCCGCTTGCTTACTTCAATGCCCAATCTTACTGGGGTGGATGGGACGAGCATGTCCGCTTCTACGCCGAACTGTTCATTCGCCAGCCACGAGAGGCCATCGGCGGCGATCCGCGCCACCTCGTGATCGTGCTCAACGTGGCCTTGGGGGTTCTTGCCCTGGGCCTCCTGACCCAGATGCGGGGGGTTGTTGAACCCGGCTTGATGGTCTTTACCATCTTGCTCGTGGTCGTTCAGTTCGCCTTTACCTGGGTGTCACTCGGACGTTACCTGCTGCCAGCGGCCGGACTGTACTTCGCGTTTGCCGCGGTCTTTGCCCGTCCTACCCTGAGAACCTGGCCACGGGATGCCGTTCTGGCCGTCTCGACGATGTTCCTCGGCGTCCTGACGGCCCTCTTCGCCCACGGCTTCTGGGTCGTCTAGAGCGCCGTGTCTAAAAGTTCGGTCCCGTATGCCCGCCGCCCGGGGCTCACGGCCCAAGGTTGGCCCAGGGTTGGCCCGGGCTCAACGGAACAGCCTCTCCGAGGCCAGAGGCAACGCCGGCCAAGGCTTTCGACGAGCGCATTAGATCTTCTGAAGGCCAACTCGCTCGGCGATGGCTTTTTCGAGCGTGTCAAGCGGGCCGGTGAGCGCTCCCCCGGTCTCCTTACCGACTTTCAGGACAGCGGCCGACATCGAGAGTTGGCCGGCGAAGAGCGTACCCTTCGACGCACGGCCAATCCGCTCTTCAAGGCGAGCGGCCAAGAGGTCGTCGTGCTCTGCCTGGCGACCAGCCATGAACAGGTCGAACGCGTCCGGGATCAATTCCGCCGATGCGCTGAGCGTGACCGGCACTGTCGCGGCGTACGCCGCCAACCGCCCCATCGTTCCCGCTACCGTGCCTGGGTTGGTAAACAGGATTGTCTGGGGACCCGCTGACCGGCAGACCGCCGCGAAGAACGGCTCGTCGATGGTCACGACCGGGATGGAAAGTCCAAGCTCCGATTCCGGCGGCAGACTGGCCGAGTAGGCGGTGCAGGTAATGACGATGCCATCTACGCCGCTTTCGGCTATCCATTCCAACTGGCCACGCACCCGCATCTGGGCCCGGGACGCAGAAAAGGTGGGATCAATCCCGATCCTGCGCACCAGTGCCGGGTCAACGAAATGGGATGCCTCGGCCTCGTAGCCGCTGAGTAGGCCCTCCAGATACCCAATGTTGCCATGATGCGCGTGCAGGCATCCGATCCGCTTTAGGGTCACGATCTAGCCTCCGGTTCGAACGCCGATCGCACCGACCAGGATCCAGCAGCACTGGGTCCGCTGGGGACAAACTCCCCGTACACTACCGCGCGCGCGGCAAAGCGCGCTGCCGATATCGCTGTATTCGAGAGCCGCTGGAGGGAAGATCGTGCCGCTGTTCGACGACCACGAATATCCGCGCCCCCAACTGCGCCGCGCCGGATGGACATCCCTTGATGGCCAGTGGGACTTCGCGATCGACGCCAACGCGACCTGGTCATTCCCGTCGGCCGTCGTCTGGGACCGGCAAATCACCGTTCCGTTT
This sequence comes from uncultured Chloroflexia bacterium, assembly GCA_963724285.1. Lineage (GTDB taxonomy): Bacteria > Chloroflexota > Chloroflexia > Thermomicrobiales > UBA6265 > CAVRUD01. The sequence goes on from CAVRUD010000009.1 coordinate 36,866, forward strand.
GCGCCGGAGACGCCGGCGAGCGGCGTCGTTGAGCGGGGCTTCTTCCGGGCTTGCTGGTACCGGCGCAGCGTCGCGGTTCCCAACATCGCGGCGGACGAACGCCTCCTCCTCCACTTCGGCGCGGTGGACACCACCGCGACGGTCTGGCTCGACGGCGGACTGCTCGGAACCCACGACGGCGGTTACACACCGTTCCAATTCGACATCGGCGACCTCGTGCGGGCGAAGGCCGGTCAATCCATTGAGATTGTGGTCCGCGCCGAGGACGATCCGTCAGACCTCGCAAAGCCGCGCGGCAAGCAGGACTGGGAACTGGAACCTCACGGAATCTGGTATCCCCGCACTACCGGCATCTGGCAGAGCGTCTGGTGGGAGCGCGTGCCGGCCACGGCGATCGCCAAGCTGGATTGGTCGGCCAGCATACGCACTTGGGAGATCGGTCTGCACGCTCGGTTGGACGGACTCCACCGCGACGATCTCTCGCTAAAAGTGAAGCTCGAGGGACCTGCAACCGACGGCTCGCTCAAGGAGCGCGTCACGATCGCCGACGACACGTTCTTGGTTGTCGCGGGCGAGGTTAGCCGGCGGATCGGTCTGATTGACCCAGGCATCGACGACGCCCGACTGCGGCTGCAATGGTCCCCGGACCAGCCGACGTTGATCAGGGCCACCGTCACGCTCATCGATCCCGCCGGCACGGTCGTCGACTCGGTCGAGAGCTACACGGCAATGCGCGATGTCGAAGTCCGGCATACCCGATTTCTCGTCAACGGCCGGCCACAGCGGCTGCGGATGGTCCTCGACCAAGGATATTGGCCCGAGAGTGGACTGACCGCGCCCGATTCCGACGCCCTCCGCCGCGATGTCGAACTCACGAAGGCGATGGGCTTCAACGGCGCTCGCAAGCACCAGAAGATCGAAGATCCTCGCTATCTCTACTGGGCAGACACATTGGGCCTGTTTGTCTGGGAGGAACTCCCCAGCGCCTATCGATTCGACACACGGGCGATCGACCGCGCGACCAGGACATGGATCTCCGCGATCGAGCGGGATCGGAGCCATCCGTGCATCATCGCCTGGGTTCCGATCAACGAAAGCTGGGGAGTGCCGGACCTCCCGACCAACCAGGCGCACCGCGACTACATCTCGGCGCTGTACCACCTGACGAAGGCGCTCGATCCTTCCCGGGCCGCTGTCTCCAACGAGGGTTGGGAGGCCGGACTGACGGACATCGTCGGGATCCATGACTACGACGAACGCCCAGCCACCCTGGTCGAGCGCTATGGCGACACCACCCAGGCGGAGGCCATTGCGTGGAGCGAGCGTTTCAGCGGTCGCCTGCTGACCGTTCCCGGCTTCGTTCCCAACGATCAGCCGATGATGTTGAGCGAATTCGGCGGGATCGCGTTTGTGCCGCAAGAGCTCACCGGCCAAACCTGGGGCTACAGCAGGGCCACCGACGCGACCGACTTTGGCGGGCGACTCTCGCGGCTACTCGAAGGAGTCCGCTCGATCGAAACCATCGCCGGGTACTGCTACACCCAACTCACCGATACCTATCAGGAGGCGAACGGCCTCCTCTACATGGACCGAACGCCGAAACTTCCGCTTGAGGAGATCGCCCTGGCGATCCGAGGGCCGAAGTCCCACCGGGAGATCGAACGGGAACACCGGGCGGAGATCGCGGCCAAGCTCAAGATGGACGAGAACGCGGCCAAGGAGGCGTAACAAGAGTTGGTGTTGCTATCGCCGGTGCGCGGCCGCGACCGTCTCGAGCCAGCGCTCGGCGAAGGCATCGTTGTCGACTTGGGTAAGGATCCTGGCGGGGAACCCGGACTCGTCGCGTACGAAGCGGAGAACGCCGTCCTCAACCACGGTCGTGAGGACGGCCTCCTCGGTTTCAACACAGTCCCAGCCGAGGGCGAGAGCGCACGCGGCTGGGTCATAGTGAAGATTGAGGAGGTCGTCGGGTAGAGCCGCATGGCGCCGGCCAAGGGCAGTAAGGTCATTGTTCTCAGCATGGGCGATGCTTTGCTGGGCGATGAGTCTGCCGAGCGGTCCGGCCGCGCGCAATCGGGGCAGTTCGGACGCGCCCAGATGTGCAGTCAGTGTGCCGGAGAGCGTGCCCATCGAGAGCCTGGCACGACGGGCCACGATGTCCATCGCGCGGACATCCCACTGGACATTCCAGTCCATCTCCGGTCCCCAGACAGGGTAGCCGGCCGCCGGAGGATCAACCCAGCCGCCCATGGTGGTCACAGAGACACCCCGCAAGATGCCAGGACGGGCAATCTCCAGCATGGCGAGATTCGTCACCGGGCCGATGGCAACGATCTCGGCACCGCGCTCGATACTGACTGCCAGGGCGTCGAGGGCGGCACCGGGAGGAGATGGACGCGGCGGCAGACCGGCCGGCCAGAACCGCCGGTCATCGATCTCCGGATCGGCGATCAACCCGGTTGTCAGTGACGCCACCGCTCCGGCAACGACCGGAACATCGCCGTGCCCGGCCAGTTCAAGGCAGTGCCGCGTATACCCGGCGCGGCGCCCGTCTCGATCAAGCACGGTCGTGATCCCGATGAGGTCGACCTCCGGGGAACCCAACAGCAGGGCCAGGGCACAGACGTCGTCCGGATCTCCCCCTAGGTCCGTATCGAGGTGGATACGACGGGTGGCGGAACCTGACACGTCTCCGATTCCCTTCGCCCTCTAGGCATGTGACTGGAGAAGGTCGTCCAGAATTTCCTGAACCCGCTCGACGTTCCCAGCGGAGCCCTCAGCCTCCCGCAGTAGCCCGGCAATGGCTACATTCAGCGCCCTGCGGAGTTCCGCCGGCCGTAGTTCCGTCGCAAGCGAGCCCATCAGGGCGCCGACAACCGAAACTGGCAGGTCATCGAAGCCGCGCCCGTACTGAGCATCGAGACCGAGCCTCCTGCTGGCCAAGGTCAGGGCAACATCGCGCGCCTGGTGCAGCCAGTACTCAGCCTGGACAAACTTGTTGCGCTCGATGCAGACATGAGTCCTGATCAGGTGGTGGACTCCAAGACCGAACTCCCCAGGAGGCGCCCCGCTGGCCACCTCGACCAATTCGGCAGCCTCGCCGAAAAGCAGCCGGAAGCGCGGCGTCCGTGGTGCAAACCCTTCAGCAGGGGCGAAAGAAAGATCGACCTGCAGCACGTGGGGAAAGAGAAAGACGCGATAGATGGTCACGCCCGCAGTCACGTCGAAAAGCTCGGCCGCGTCGAACTCGGCGATGACATCGCGGGTCCAGTCCGCAAGAACCTCTGCGACCGTCACTCCGGTGGCGACGGCAAAGGTCAGATCGACATCGGACCAGCGGTCGCCACCGACCGCGGTCGACCCGACCGCCGCCGCTGCGACGATGCGCCGATCGGCCCTCGCCATCTCGGTCAGCCGCTCGATAACGCCAGTCCGGTGCTCCACGAGATCCATTGACGGCACGACTCCATGACCATTGAACGTAAGAAGACGGCATTATGCGTCAATCTCACTAGGACAGGGACCAGAGCGGGCAGCTAACGAACAACGGGGTAGCGGATTGACCCCGCCACCCCGTTCAAGCGTTTGGATCACGTGTCCACTGTGAAAAATTTGAGCGGTCGCGCTAGACGCGGGTCACTTGTTCGCAGTTCGACGACACCTTGTCGAGCTTGTCCGCGATCACCGTGTCAAAGCCGGTGTCGCAATCTACCGTGTCGGCGAGCGGGCCAAGACCTTCTCCGAAGGCGGCGTCGATCGTGTCGCTGCCGCTGCCGCCGAAGATAATGTCAACGCCGTCGCCGCCCTCGATCCGGTCCGCGCCGGTGCCGCCGTCGAGGCGATCGTTGCCCTCTTCGCCGAAGATGAGGTCGTTGTCCGCCCCGCCGTTGATGCGATCGTTGCCACCGCGGCCGGCCACTTCGTCGTTGCCCGCTTCGGAGAAGATCTGGTCGGCGCCCTGTGAGCCCGACATCACGTCCGCTTGCTGGGTGCCGCGACAGTCTCCCCCCTGGCACCGAATCCGCTCAGCGAGGGCGATGTTGCTGGTCAGCATCACGCCCATCACGAGAATTCCAAAAATCGCAATCCATTTCCGAGCCATTTGTGTTGAACGTCCTCTCGTGTTCGAGGCGGAGCGACGTGCTTCCGCCCGGGTCAGATCGATGGTCCGGCACCCGCCGGACCTGAATCGATCTTGGAGGGCCGCCCATTCGGGGGTAACTGTCATTCGGCATAGTTTCGCCGTTCGCCTCAACGCCGACCGATCTGTCATGTGACGTAGAGGGGAGATCGACACGTCTGTTTTGGTTTGGGAACACGCAAACATTGTCGGGTCAGCGCTAAAACGCACCGACCTGGGTGTCCCCGATTGAGTTGGGGCAGGTGTCCTCAACCCGGCGTCAGCCGTGGCTGTCCGACCACCATTCTCCCGCCAAGATCGTGAGGCCCGGTTGCCGGCCAATCGCGTCCCGGCACCAGTCAAGGAGTTGCATGGCGAACTCAGGTGTCGATCTCCCGACCACTCTTTACGAACCAACTATCGAAACTACTTCTTTGCAGTGACTCTATCCTGCATGCTTAGGGCGCCTCTCAAGACCGGCGGGCGCCCCGCCGTTCGGCCCAGTCCCGGCGGGACTTCGTCGGTTCAGCGCCAGGTTTCAACCTGGCGTCCGCCGTCGCCGACGGGTTTTGATAGAAGTCCGTATATACGGAACGCGGCGACCGATTGAGAAACGCCGAATGGAAAAAACAAATGCCCGCGACGAAAATCGTCCCGGGCCATGGCGTCTGGACGGAATTTGGCGGTGGGCCCCCAGGGATTCGAACCCTGAACCAATGGATTAAGAGTCCACTGCTCTGCCGTTGAGCTAGAGGCCCGCGCGAAAGGTTAGGCCAAAGGATGCGGGTTTGCAAGATCCCGGGCCAGCGAATTCGTCAGTTCCGTTCCGAGTCCATTGCGGGTGATCCACGGCTGCGGGCTCCAACCACCCAGGCGAAAGCCGGATCTGGCCGACCATCCAGCGTTTGCCTCAGCGTTCGGCACTCTGGCACAATGGACGCTCGTACTGTCAAGCCGGTCGATGATGTCCGGCGGCCCAGAATGCCGCGCCCCCCGGGGCACGATTACCCGAGGTCCCGTCAGGCATGGACGTCCCCCCTTCACCTAGCCCTAACCCGTCGAACCCACTCCGCCTCGGCCCCAACGCATCAAGCCGGGAACTCCGGCATGCGTTCGTCGATTTCTTCGCCGCCCGGGGTCATCGCCAGGTCCCCAGCTCGTCCCTCGTACCCGTCGGCGATGCCACCGTTCTGCTGACGACGGCGGGCATGCAGCAGATGACGCCCTACTTCCTCGGCCTGGAAGCGCCGCCAGCCTCGCGGATGACTTCGGTGCAGAAGTGCTTCCGAACCGTCGATATCGACGAAGTTGGCGACGAAAGCCACTGCACCTTTTTCTTCATGCTTGGCAATTTCTCGGTCGGCGACTACTTCAAGCGGGATTCGCTGAAGTGGTCATGGGAGTTCCTGACCGAGGTTGCCGGCCTCGAACCGGAACGCCTGTGGCCCTCGGTTCATCCCGACGACACCGAGGCTTACGCGATCTGGCGTGATGAGATCGGTGTACCCGAATCCCGCATCCAGATCTCAGAGCGCAATAACCGCTGGCTCGAACCGATCGATAACTGGTGGGGACCGGTCGGCAATACCGGGCCCTGCGGACCAGACTCCGAGATTTACTACGACTGGGGAGCCCAACCCGGAGAACCCCCCGACGACGGCCCCGGATCCGACTCGCCTCGGTTTCTCGAGGTCTGGAACAACGTGTTTATGGAGTTCTTCAAGGGCCCGGATGGTTCGCTCTCCCCCCTGCCCCGGAAGAACGTCGATACTGGCATGGGACTTGAGCGGCTGGCAATGGTCGTCCAGCAGAAGAGGTCCCTCTACGATACCGACCTGTACCAGCCGATCATCCGGCGAGCGGCGGCGCTGGCCAACACCGAATACGGCAAGGACGCTGATCATGACCGCGCCCTCCGCGTGATCGCGGATCACTCGCGCGGCGCCACATTCCTGATCTCCGATGGCGTCCTGCCCGGCAACGAGGGCCGATCGTACGTTTTGCGCCGCATCCTGCGCCGCGCGATCCGACACGGCCGCAAGCTAGGGCTGGATAAACCATTCCTTGCGCAGATGGCGGAGATCGTGATCGAAGAATTCGGTGACGAGCACCCGAACCTTCGCGAGCGCCAGAAAACGATTGGCCGGGTACTGACCCACGAAGAAGAGACCTTCGGGCGGACGCTGACAGCAGGCATGGGACGTTTCCAAACGCTGGCTGCCAGCCTTGGCGAAGGGGAAGGCCGCAGTCTGCCGGGTGAAGAGGTTTTCCGCCTCTACGACACCTTCGGCTTCCCGTTCGATCTCACGGTCGAACTTGCCAAAGAGCAGGGCGTTGCCGTCGATCAAGAAGGCTTCGATCGTGCGATGGCTGCCCAGCGCGCCGCATCTCGGGGAGGTGCCGCTTTCCGCGACGCGTCGCGGGGCAGGGCGGAGCTGTATGCCTCGCTGGCCGGCGGCAAGACCGAGTTCCTCGGCTACGAAGACACGTCCGCCGAAGCCACCATCGTGGCCCTGGTTGGTCCAGATGGCGCCCTGGACGAGGCCTCGGCCGGCGATGCCGTCGAAATCCTCCTTTCCCAGACGCCGTTCTATGGCGAGTCCGGCGGTCAGATCGGCGACACCGGTACGATCCGGAGCGAGACCGGCGTCGTCCTCATCGAAGACACCGTTCGGCCAACGCCGGATATCTTCGTCCATCGCGGCATCGTCGAGGAAGGATTCGTCCGGGCCGGTGAGGCCGCTGATGGCGGAAGTCGACGAGCGTCGCCGCCAGGCAATCCGGCGCAATCACACCGCAACCCACCTGCTCCACCGCGCCCTGCGGATCGTGCTCGGCACGGAGACGCACCAGGCCGGCTCGCTGGTCGCCCCCGACCGACTTCGCTTCGACTTTACCGCCCTCGATGCCGTCCGCCAGGATCAGCTCAACCGAGTCAGCGAGATCGTCAACCATGAGATCCTGACGGACACCGCCGTGACGACGGCAGTTCGGCCATATGCCGACGCCGTCGCCGAAGGCGCGATGGCGCTCTTTGGCGAGAAGTACGGCGATACTGTCCGAGTGGTCAGCATTCCGGGATTCTCCACGGAGCTGTGCGGCGGCACCCACGTCAACTCGACCGGTGAGATCGGTCCATTTCTGATCACGAGCGAGGGGAGCGTCGCCGCCGGTGTGCGTCGAATCGAGGCCGTCACCGGAGAGGGCGCGGTCGCGCTGATGCTGGAACAGCAGCGCACGCTCACCGAGCTTGGCCGGGAATTGCGCCTGCCCTGGCAGGACGTTCCTGCCCAGGTCACGACGCTTCAAGAGCGGATTCGGGTATTGGATCGCGAGGTCGAACGACTTCGTGGTCAGGTTGCCGGAGCTCAAGCGGGCGAATTGCTCGACCAGGCGGTCGCGGTCAACGGCACCCAGGTTCTGGCCGTCAAAGTGCAAGCGGATACGAAGGACGCGCTGCGGCAGATCGGCGACCGCCTGCGCGATCGCCTGCCGTCCGGGGTCATCGTCCTCGGCACGGTCATCGATGGCCGGCCGAGCCTTCTGTCAATGGTGACGCCGGATCTCGTCAAACGGGGCGTGCGGGCGGGCGATATCGTCAAGGAAGTGGCGACTATCCTGGATGGACGAGGTGGCGGCCGGCCCGATCTGGCGGAAGCCGGCGGCAAAGACCCGGCTAAGCTTGATGAAGCTCTGGGAGCGGTTGCCGGTATCGTCGGCCGCAGCGCCGGCATCTAGCGGTCCCGCACGGTTGCCGGGGATCACCCGGCTGACGATTGCGTGACCGGAGGGCCTGGGTGGACGACCGACTTCGACCGCAATCTGACCGAAACTCCGGCGCGGCCGAATCCGATTCGGCCGCGCCGGCGGATCCGACGGAATCGTCGCGGCCGACCGCGGTGATCGCCGTCGGCATAAGCGACTCGATCGCCGATGTACTCGGCCGGTTTCCGGGATACCCCGGCCACGGGGTCCGGCTCACGATTCCGCCCGGCTCGGCGCTCTTCCTCACCGCATCCGAATTTCGCGCCTTGAAGGAAGCAAGCGATCAGGCACGTATCGTCACCACGGTCGAAACCGAAGATCCGCTTCGTCGCCAACTCGCGCGCATGTTTGGCCTCAACACGCACCACGTTGGCGCCCCGACGGGCCCTCGCCTTGTCACCCCTACGCCAGGTCGATCGCAATTGCCCGCGCAGTCCATCCCGGCGCCAATCAAACCCGGCCAGATCGTCTCCTTGCCAACCACTTCCCCTGGCGGGAGCGAACAGTCGCAATCCGCACCATCGGCGGAGCGCACTCGCCTGAGCCGAACTCCTCGATCCACTGCTCCCAGCCAGACCGATAGTGCCGCGGTCTGGTCCCGACCGGTCGAGGTTGGACCGAAAGGGCGATCAATTGACTCTCCTCTCGCGGCTGCGGCGCTTCCCACTGACCATGGGGAAGAAGACCGCTCAGGAGGTCGTCGCCGGACGATTCTGATCATCGTGGCGGGGATAATCGGGCTTTTGCTTGTGATTCTGGCGGGACTCGCCGTTGTTGCCGTGACGTTGACAACCGCGGACGTCGACCTCGAACTTCGGCGCCAGACGGTGACCGGCTCCACTCAGGTCGAGTTCGTCGCGGGCGGCGGCGCCCAGGCAGAAGGCGCGACCACAGTCCCCGCTCAATTTGTTTCCGTCGATGTCACGGTCGAAACGACCGCTCCGGCCACGGGAGTCGACCAAGTCGGAGTGACGCCCGCCGCCGGGACCATCCAACTTGCGAATCCGACCGACCAGGCCGTCGAGATTCCAGCAGGCACGACCGGGACCGGTGATACCGGGGTGGAGTTCACCTTCACCGACGATGTCACCGTGCCGCCAGCAACAGACTCCGCCCCCGGCGAAACCGATGCAGTGATCGAAACGATTACGCTGGGTACCGCGGCCAATCTTGGACCAGGTGAGCTGAGCGGCGTGCTCAAGTCCGGCGTCTTCTTCAGCAACAGGCTCGAAGGATTGACCGGAGGCACCGACCATGAAGGCAAAATCGTTAGCGAGGACGACATCGAGGCCGCAAGGTCAGCTGCCTCGGATGCCCTGACTGAGGCCGCCAGCGAACGATTCTCGCAAACGCTCCAATCGAACGTCATGGCGATCCCGTCGACGTTCGACATCGAGCAGCAGGGCGAGACCTTCGACCACGAAGCCGGCGACGCTGCGGAAACGGTGACCCGCCGGGCCGTCTATTCGGTCACGGCCCTCACCTACTCGGCCGACGACCTTAAGCGAGCGATGAACCCATCTCTTGGCGAAGCCCTATCGGCAAGCACCCCTGACGGTTACGCGCTGGACGAGTCGACCATCCGGCTGGGGGTCCCCGAAGTGTCGTCGGACGATGCCGCCGAGGGCGTCATTACCGCCGAAGTCCCGGTCAATGCCCGTGCCACCGCGTCGTTTACGCCTGAACAGGAGGCGAGTCTGATCGAACGGCTCGAGGGGGTCGACGACGAGGAGGCCGAGGCGATTCTGGCCGCGGAACCGGCGGTCGAGTCATATGCGATCAAACACTCGCCAGATTGGCTGTCGCGCGGCATGCCGGGCGACGCCGGCCGGATCGAGATACACGTCGATGACTGACGACGGGACGCGCTCGGCTCCAAGACAGCGTGCACGCTGGCAACCAGGCGGACGGTTGCTCGGGCTCGATATCGGCACTCGCCGCATCGGTGTCGCGGTGAGCGACGAACAAGGTCTGATAGCGTCGCCGGTTGGCTTTGTGCGTCGTGGCGCCAACGAGCAGGCCGACCTCGCCGGGCAGATCCAGCGTTGGATGCCCGTCGGTCTCGTCGTCGGCCTTCCCGTAGGCCTCTCTGGGAGAGAGGGGCCGCAAGCGGCCGACGTCCGCTCGTTTGCGGCTGAAACGCTGGAGGGCTTTGGCCTTCCGGTACGTTACCTCGACGAGCGGCTGACCACGACGATCGCTGAGCGCGCGCTCATTGCCAATGGGACCAGACGCTCGGCCCGCAAAGAGCAGGTTGACGCCATGGCGGCGGCGGTGATTTTGCAGGACTATCTTGACGGTGAGCGCGAACGATTTTCGCGCGGTCGCTCTTGACAGAGGCCGCGATGGTCACGATTTTGGAGCCAATTGTCACACATGAACGCAGTCGGAGAGCGAGGCCGATGGTATACTCCGCGCCGTTCCGACATCGTTCAGGGGCGCTATGATTGCACCCGGCGAGGTCGAAGACAACGGCAGAGCAACACCCATTTCATCCCTCCTCGCCGGGCGGCCGACCGGCCTCGTCTGCCTTGGCACCGGCCCATGACCTCGCCGCGATTGCGCACGAGCCGATAGGGCACCCAGCCACAACTCGCATATTCTGAGGAGGGATTGGATGAAGAAGCTGATCATCGCAGTCGTGCAGAATGAAGACGCGGATGCCGTCGTCGACGCGCTGCTCGAAGACGAGTTTCGAGCAACGCGCCTCGCCAGCACCGGAGGCTTCCTTCGCCGTGGCAACACCACACTGATGATTGGCGCCGATCAGGAACAGGTCGATCGGGTGATGGACCTCATTCGCCAGCATGCCCGCTCCGGCAGTGCTCCGGCGGAGAGTGGAGGGGGAACCGCGCCGGCCGCGGCAACGGTCTTCGTCCTCGACCTCGAAGAGTACCAACGCCTCTAACCGGCCCGCGAACCGGAGATGCTGCCCTTCGACCCCCTCCTCACAACAAGGATTCTGGGAACGCGCGTCTCAACCAATGTCAGTACGCTTGTGGTCATTTGCCTGATGTCCGGCGGGATCGTTGCCGGATTGGGCAGCGGCAATGCCGCATTTGCCGAGTGGTCCCTCGGTACGCTGGTCGTCTTGGCCAGTCTGCTCGCAGTCTTTGCCCTCCATGCCGGTGCCAGGCTGTTTTCCTATCGATCGACGGGTATTTCCGTCCCGCACATCCACCTGCTGTCATTTGGCTGTATCTTCCAAAAGTCCAGCCTGGAACGGTCACCTCGGCCGGGCAGCATCGCCGGCGCCGTCGGCCTAGCGACGCTCGTCGCCATCCCCGGCTCAGTCGTCCTCTTGCTGACCGTCCTTGAGCCCGGCAGCGGTGATCGAGAGATTCCGATTGCGATCACGTTGACGCTCGGGGCGATCGTCACCATTCAGGCAATGCCGGGACTTGGCCTAAGCGGCGGTGATCTTCTCAGGGGGTTGGTCTGGTACCTCACGGATAACATCATCGCCGGCGTGCGCGTTGCCGCGGCCTACGCCTTTCTTATCGGGATCGCGCTCACGGCTACAGGGCTCGGCGTGATCGGACTCGGCGGCGCGCGGCCCTACATGGGAATCTGGGCAATCGTCGCAGGGTGGCAACTATCAGCGGCCGCCCGGCTGGAAGTTGTCCGCACACAGTGGCTGGCGCTTGCGGAAACCCGCACCCTCGCGGAGATCCTCGTTCCCGCCGCCCGGATTCCGGAATCCGCGACCATCGATGCCGCGATCGATTTGCTGGTCGCGGCAGGCGCCGATGCGCTGGTTCTGGTCATGGGCAGCAGTGGCGCCTTGGTCGGAATTTTGCGGCTCGACAATCTCCGCGCCGTGCGTCGGAGCGAATGGCCCCACCGGTCCGTCGGCTCGATCGCAACCCCGATGGATGAACTTCCCCACCTGCCAGCGGACACCTTCGTCATTCAGACGATCGAAGTGCTCGACTCCAGCGACAAGCAGTACGTCGTCGTTACCTCACCGGATGAACCGGGCCGCCGCCTTGGCGCGATCACCCGCTCTGCCCTTACCAGGCGGCTACACGATCGCATGCCGCAGTAGATTCAACGACAGGACAGCCAACGCCGGGCCGGCATCCATCCGCACGACCACATCGGCGCGGCTGTCGAGCCCGGTAGGCGTGTGGTTGACGATCGACAACTTTGCTCCCGCTCGGTGGGCAAGCAGGGGCAATTGCGCCGCCGGATTGACGACCAACGAGCTGCCGACCACCAGAAAGAGGTCGCAGTTCGTCGCGGCTTGAGCGGCAGCTTTGAGCGCCTCCTGAGGCAATGGCTCCCCGAAGAGGACGGTTGCGGCGCGAAGGATTCCTCCGCACACCCCGCACCTGGGCTCATCTTCCCCGGCTATGAGCCGCTCGTGAATGCGGTCAGCTGGCCATGTGCGTCCACACGTCAGGCATTTGATCTCGTGAGCCGACCCGTGGAGCTCGATGACGGAACCAGGCGGTGAGCCCGCCTTCTGGTGCAAGCCATCGATATTTTGCGTGATGATCTCGCCAAGACGGCCGGCATGCTGCAATGCGGCAAGCGCCAGGTGACCCCGATTGGGCACCTTCGATGCCAGCTCCGGGTAGCGGGTTTTGCGGTTATTCCAATAGTCGCGCCGCGTTTGCGGGTTCGTCAGGAAGTCGCTGATCGTCGGGATCTTGCCGGTCGCCCAGACACCGTTGGGCCCGCGATAGTCGGGTATGCCGGACTCGGTGCTGACGCCGGCCCCGGTCAAAACGACCATCCGGCTGGAGGCAGCGGCGAGGTCAATGAGTTGCCGAAGGCCGGTGTCATCCGCTGGGGCATCACCGGAGATGAAATCTGTCAAAAGGTCCGCCTTGCTCGTGGCTGTCCCACGCGCAGTCGAGTTATCAGGATGACTGTACAGCGTTCGAGTCAATGCTCCAACTTCCTTAGGGTGCGCCCCACGGTTTTGCGCCCCGTCGTCGTCGGTCGTGTCGGGGCGGGTCCCGTGCCCTCCCGATGCCCGACGCGGGAGGGCATCCCCGCGGTCCCCTCGCCGGCGTGACGGCCCGGCGGCCGTGGGAGGGCACGGGACCCTCCCCTACGCGGCGGGCAGGCAACCGACCTCGTCACCATGCAATTCGATGGGGCACACCCACGATTATCGGGTGTGCGTCAGAGTTTTGGGTGGGGGAGCGCTGGGGTGGGCTGACGGGGCCCTGGGAGGAAGGCGCGCTTCCAGGGGTGGTCGGGCGTGGGGCGGCCGCCGACGACACGCTTGGGGCGGGACGGGGCGACGGGCGGCGCGGCGGCGGGCGGCGGCGGAGCAGGCGTGGGCGGCACCGGCGGCGGGGTGGCGGCGGCCAGCCGCGCCACCCGGCGGGTGGCGCGGACCTGGCGGGCGTGGCGGCGCAACGGGGCGGCGATCCGGTCCCAGGCCTCGTCCCAGCGCGCCGTGCCGACCACGGCCCGCAGGCCGAGCACGGCATCGACGTGGCGCTCCGCCCAGTGCATCCCCGCGCCGCACAGCCGCCCTTGCACCAGCAGCTTGGCGGCGCTCTCGACGCAGCCGCTGCCGATCGGGTAGCCCGCCGCCCGGAACTCGGCGTAGCGGAGCTGGTCGCGCCGAGCCCCCAGATACCGGGCCGCCTCGGCGTGCGCCTCCCCGGCGGGCAGCGCCGCCACCGCCGCCAGCACCCGCCCCGGATCGCCGTGCGTGAGCTCGTGGCGCCACGCCTCCAACCAGGCGCCCGCCTCGGCGGTCCCCGGGCCGAATGCCTCCTGCGCCGCCCGGCCCAGGTAGCCGGCGGCGTGGGCGAAGTCCAGCACCCGCGTCGCGCCCGGCAGGTGCAGGTCCAGGAAGCCTTGGATCCACTCGGCCCCGTCCTGGACCGCCACCACGGTGGCGGCGCCGAGCGTGCCGCGCCGGTGCAACTCGGCCAGGGCCTCCCGCCCGAAGCGCTCGTGGCCGGCCAGCCGCGCGCAGTAGGAGAGGTCGGTCGCGGCCACGCCCCCGGCGCCGTCCGGCCCGACCGCCCCGATCGCGAGCACCTTGACCTCGCGCCACTCCCCGCCGACCAGCGGCACGAAGACCCCGTCGACGCTGACCTGCTGGGCCGGCGCCCCGGCCGGGGCGCCGGCCGCCGGGTCCGCCTCCAGGCGGGCCACCTCGGCGAGGTCGAGCTGGACCCAGGCCGCCCCCGCCGCCTCGGTCAGCCGCCGCGCGGTGGCCGACCCGATCGTCGTCCCGGTGAAGTGGGCCAGCGTCCGGCGGGCGGCGGCGAAGGGATGGGCGCTGCCCAGCAGGACCACCCCCTCGGCCAGCCACGGGGTCAACTGCCCCGGCACCAAGCCCAGGGCCTCATCCAGGGGGGAAAGCCCGGCGCCGCAGGCCGGGCACCGGGCGTACCGTCGCGGCAACTCGACCGCCTCGTCGTGGGTGGTGGTCAGACGGCGGCGGCGGTCGCCGTCCCAGGCCATCGCCCCGCCGCAGTCCGGGCAGGGCGGCGGCGTCTCCTCGACCGGTCCCGCCAGCGCCGCCGCCTCGACCAGGCCCGCCCGGACCACCGCCAGGCGGCGATCGACCTCGCGCTCGATCTCCGTCAGGGTCGCCCGCGGGTGCGCGGCCCGCCAGGCCTGCACGGCGGCACGCGCGTCAGCCGCCTGGCGATCCCAGGCGATCTCGTCCTCCGGGGTCCGCATCGCGGGGCTCCTTCCACCGACCACCACCCACCACCCACCCATTCAACCCGCTATCCTACCCCGCCCCCCAAAACTCTGACGCACACCCCTGCCCTACATTGCCGTTGTGTACGTACGTGCCCTGTGCTAAAGTGTCAAGACCGCAGGGTCGAATGCTGAGAGCGACTTCGATCGCCGCCGGTTTTGTCGACGCAAACCCGAACGCCGCGCCCCCGCGACGGCCTCCGGTCTCGCCGCACACATCCACCGATGCTGTTCGCTGCACGTCCGCGGGGGAACTTCAATGGTCATCTCGCAACCGGCTGTGGTCTGCCTGCATGTCACCGTTGCTCACTCAACCGCCCGGATATCGGCTGTCACTAGCAGGTTGTGCAGGCTCCTACCTCGTCTGGCGCGGACGCAAGAGGCCCGCCAGCCCGTCAACCCTCACTCGCTTCTGCCCGATCTCCCCGAGGTTCCTCTGCAGCCGGCCACGCTCCGCGCCGTTCCGGCCGACGCATAGGGAACATGCCGTCGAGCGACCGATTCAAGACATTCAAGAAAAGTCGTGACGCCCGGCGCTTGCGCGCCGGGCGTTCTACTGAGCGATCGCTGCCGGAGGTATTCCCGCTTAGCCACGATCGGAGCTAAGCATTGGAGAGGAAGTAGAGAGGAGGCGTCCGGGTTCCTCGCTCCGAGTCCCAATCACCATGATCGAGGTCGTCGCGACCGGTCACCTTACAGAGGAAGAATGGGGTTAGTTGAGCCTGGCGATCGGCTACTTCGCCCGTGGCGGCTAAGGTCGTAAGCGACTCGGACACGATCTGCTGCGTCGTGCGCTGGTGTGGGTGCCCGGATCGGATGTGAGGGCCCGCTCAGCGGAGCCGGTCCCCAAACGAAGATCGACAAGTGGCGAACAAGTTGTGAAGTTGCTCACCTCGCCTATGGCGAGGTCCGGAGTCAAGGCCGGGGTACCTGCAGCACTCTCCATTCCGTAGCTCCGTGTTGAATTTATAGCACATTCCATGCCAGGAAACTACTTCCGTAACGGTAGTTTTGGCACGCATGCCAAAAAATTACGCGGGCATCCGAGCGCGAACCGCGTCCGCAACCGCCGTCAGCCGGTCCCCGGAGATCCTGTAGTACTTCATCCCCCGCCGGGGTTGCACCAGTACGAGCCCGGCGCGCTCGAGCAAGGCTAGATGGCGGGATACCGCCGACTGGGCGATACCCAGGCGGCCGACGATTTCCTGGGCATAGAGCTCGTCCTGGCCGAGCAGCTCGATGATCCGCAACCGGTTGGGGTCGGCCAGCGCCCGCAGCCCATCAAGCAGGTCATCATCGGTCATGGCGGGCGTGATCGTGACGCCGTTGCCCCGCACCGGCGCGTCGGCATGTTCAAGTCGACTGGCCGCGCCGGACCGGCCGATCCAATCCGGCGCCCCGAAGAAGACGATCAGGTCAGGCGGGTAGCGGATGTATGAGACGAAGCTGCCCAGGTGAGCCGAGGGGCAAAAGGTCACGGCGGCGATTTCGTTCAAACCGGTCAGCAGAGGCGACGGCAACCGACTGCCGGTAAGGTCAGCAAAGGCCTGGCCGAAACCGCGAGATTCCAGCGGCTCGGCCAGTCTGGCCGCCGCCGTCAGCATCGGCAGTCGGTGCTGGAATTCTTTGCCGTAGACATCGGTCCAGACGCCGCGGATCAAGGAGACCGTCCGTCGCTTTAACTCGACGGGATCTTGGATCAGGCTCCAGACGGCGTCGCCGGTCGCGGTGGTTAGGGCCGGTTCCACGAATCGCCGCCACCCATGCTCATCATTGAAGTCGGGCGCGGTGCGTGTCTCTCCCACGTCTCGGTGGACTCGCTCGAGCGCGTGGGCCACCATAGCCAGGTAGGTCTCTGGTGGCTCTCCGTCGAGGAAGTCCATCAACTCATCGATCTGCGCATCGCTCCGGTCCGGCGCCAGCGGCCGGAACCGCATGATCGGCTCTTCCATGTAGTAGAGCAGGCGCCCAGAAAATCCGTGGAGCAGGTCGAGGTCGATGCGCAACTCCTCGGGCATGGCGCGTCGGGTAGCCACCAGCCAGGGATCAAGCCCACTCCCCGGCACGGCACGGTAGAGCAGCGACATGACCGAGACCAGGTCGAGGGGCAACGACACTTGGAAGTTGAGTTGCAAGACCGGCTTGCCGGCGACAAGCTCGCCCACGTCGTCTGTCCAATCCGCTGGCGTCGTTGCCAGCCACGCATCTGTAGGGTCGGTTAAGATCTGCTAATGCCGATATCGGCATAGGTCAAGAATGCCGATACCAGTACCATTTGGTGGTACCGTCCGTCTCATGGCGGATCGCTCGCCCCTCGATGGTTTAGTCTGCTCCGTTACCGCCCCGCGTCAATGAACCGGGTCCCTTTCGAACATCTCGTCTCAATCTGGCCGCCACCGCCGATGAACGCCCGCGGAGCGCCAAGGACCGGAACCACTGGGATGGATGCCGCATCCGCCCCTCCGTCAGCTACATCCCTCCAGGATGCCGGGCTCGCCAGCTTCGAGGCAGGAGACTTTGCCGCCGCGAAAACCTCTTTGCTCGGTGCCGTCCGCGGGGGGATTTACGACCCCGAGATCGTCTCCCTGGTAGCGAGCCTTATCGCAGATCACGATGGCAAACACGCGGTTGCCGCGTTCTATCAGGACGTGGCAGACCGCTACGGCTCCGTTGTTACACCGGACAACTTTCTCGAGTGGGCAATCGGCCGCTTTGACGCTATTCGGGCCGAGCCATCTTCCCACGAGGCGGCACAGCAAGAGAGCGCCGCAATCGACCTGCTCGCCAGTTCAGCGGCGGCGAGGTCTTGGCACGCCGTGCTCGATCGGCGGATAGATCTCGAAGCGGTGCTCAGCTCGCCGGCCCAGAGGCTCGATCTTCTAGAGCAGCTTGTCTACGCCCCGCAGTCGACCGGGCTGCCCGCCACCGCAGCCGCCGAAATCGAAGCGCTCGGGCACCGTTCGGTGATCCAGGGCGACCTGCAACAGGCACGGGCTGCTGAACGCCTCCTCCACGGCATCCGGCACGCCACTGCCGCTTATCGCATCGAGAGCGCCCGGCGTCGGGCACCTGCCACCCAGGTTGGTCATCTCTCAGACAGCAGCATCGAGGGCGACTTCGACGGCCTGACGGTCTTGATTGCTGGCGGCCACCCGCCCTTGCGCCGGATGGTGTCGATCGACTTCAAACGTAGTGGGGCGTCGGGAATCCGTGAAGTTCCCTCGAAATGGGAGGCAGTCCAGTCGGGCCGCAGCGTGCAGGACCGCATGGCGGGGAGTGATCTCGCCGTGCTGATCGGTCGGCAGCTCGCCCATAGCACGGCAGACCAGGTCCGCACGGCGGCGGCGCGTTACGGAGTGCCGCTCGCCCGGGCGGAAACCGCCGGGGTTGGCTCCATCCGCAGGGCCGCCTTGGGCGCGCGGCGCTGAAAGTCTGGGCGCCGCTCGCTTGACAGTCCGGAATCCCGCGCCATAGGCTGCCCCAACCCGCCGGTTCAGCGCACGAAAGGATCTTCGATGCCGGACGAACCCCAGCGCGGCACAAAGGCGGCCCCGAACAACGACACCACCGGCGGTCAGATCCGGCGAGGAACTGCTCGCGACGGCCAGACCGCGACCGAGCGAGACCAGCCCTATACCGACGATCCCCGCCTACTAGCACTCGAAGCAGCTGCCGCCGCCGAGGGTCCCAATCAGCTTCCGCTTTTCGTCCCAGGGTCACAGGGCAAACTGACCCCGGTACTCGGCGGCGTCGGCGCCCTGGAGTCTTCGTCCAGCATCGAGGTTGCGCGGGCGTGGTACCGGCGCGAACTCGAGCAGGCACGGCGCCCGCGGAACACCGTCGAATCGTATAGCTATGACCTCGCCCTCCTCCAGGAGCAGGTCGGACCCAAGCCCATCGACCAAATTACCCGGAACGACATCGCCCGATTTCTGGGCGGGGCCGAAAATCGCTCGACCCGGAAGCGCCGCCTGACCTCCATCCGGCGATTCTTTCGATTTCTCATCGACGATGCCCGCGTTCTGACGGTCGACCCGGCCGAGGGCTTTTATCCCCACGCCATTCAGTTGCGCACGCCCGTTCCCCTTTTCCCAGAAGAGCAGGAACGGCTGCTCGCCGCGGCTGCTGACGATGAGCCCTGGAGCCTGCCGGCGATCTGGCTGATGCTGCGCCTTGGGCTCTCCCGTGCGGAGCTGCTCGCCTTGCGCCGCGACCACATCGACCTGACGGAACCGGACAGACCGGTGGTCTTCATCTTCTACGAAGACGTGACGAAACGGGGCAAGGAGCGCAAGCTCGCGGGGGACGCCACATTTGCTGCCATGTACCGTGACTACCTCCAGGCGAAGGAGCCGCCCGATAACCTCTTTCCCCACGTTCCCCCTGCGGTCAACGGCATGGTCGAGCGCGTCAGGGCAGCGGCCGGGATCACCAAAGACGTCACGCCGCAGACGCTCCGCCATACGTTTGCCGTCGAGCGGGCCAAGGACGGCGCCGACGAGAAGCAACTTATGACCCTGCTCGGCCTGGCGGACGACCCTCGTAATCGGGCGAGCGTCGCCCGGTACATCAAACTGGCCGCTCCTCCGCTAGAGTAACGTCCGCGCATCACGCTCCACGCTTACGCATCTGGATCGAACCCACGTCCCGTCGATCACAGGCTGGAAGTGTCCGATGGATCTGCCCTTCGATCTCACGACCGGTCAGATCGTGGTGATCGCGCTGCGCCTTTTGGTGCCGCTGCTCATCCCACGGTTCCCGTTTTGGGGTGCCGTGGCGGCGATGCTCCTCGACGGCACCGACGTGATCATCGTCGAGTTCTTCAGCACCGGCGGCATGGGTGATCATTACCATCAACTCGATAAGATCCTCGATCTCTACTACCTTGGCATCGCATTTTGGGTCTCGCTCAAGTGGACCGAATCCCTACCCCGCCGAGTCAGCATCGGCCTGTTCGCCTACCGGCTGATCGGTGTCGCGCTGTTCGAGCTGTCCGGCGAGCGATGGCTGCTGTTCGTTTTTCCTAACCTATTCGAAAACTGGTACCTCTTCGTCGCCGGTCGCGACGAGTTCGTGCCAACCTACCGACTTCACACCGTCAGACGGGTAGTCATCTGGCTGGTCGTGCTCTACATCCCCAAGATCGCCCAGGAGTACGTGCTCCATGTGGCTGAGGCACAGCCCTGGGGGTGGTTCAAGGAAAATGTGCTCGGCCAGGACTGAGCGCCCGGCAAACCCCTCACGAAGGTGGACAGGATGAGATTCAGCTCACTGATCACTGCCGTCGAAGCCCACGCCGGTGGCGAACCCGGCCGCGTCATCACCAGCGGCGTTGTCGACGTACCCGGCGAATCGATGTTCGCCAAAATGAGGTATCTGGCTGAACACCGGGACGAGCTTCGCCTCCGCATGCTGCGCGAGCCGCGCGGCTACCCGGGCCTCTGCTGCAACATCATCTTGCCGCCGACAAGGCCCGAGGCCGACGCCGGGTTTGTGATCATGGAGCAGATGGAGTATCCGGCGATGTCCGGCAGCAATACGATCTGCGTGACAACCGTGCTGCTGGAAACCGGCATTCTGCCCATGACTGAGCCGTCCACTGAACTCGTACTTGAAGCACCCGCCGGGTTGATCAAGGTGACGGCAGACTGCCGGGACGGGAAGGTAACCGGTGTCACGTTCGAGAATGTGCCCGCCTTCGCGGTCCATCTGGACGCGCCGGTCGAAGTTCCTGGCCTTGGGACCGTTTCGGTTGATGTCGCCTGGGGCGGAATGTTCTACGTCATTGCCGACGCCGCCGTCGTCGGGCTTGAACTGACACCGGATGAGGGCCGCGACATCGTCCGCCTTGGCGAGATGATCAAGCTCGCCACGAAGGAGCAATTACCGGCGGTACATCCGGAGAATGCCCTGATCTCCGGCGTGACGATCGCCCAGTTCTCCACGCCGCCGACTCGGCCAGGTGCCTCGATGAAGAACACGGTCGTGATCTCGACCGGCGAACCGGCCTGGGACCGCCCGAATTCGTTCACCGGAGTCTTGGACCGGTCGGCTTGTGGAACTGGTACCTGCGCCAAGATGGCAACGCTCCACGCCAAGGGAAAACTTGGACTGAACGAACCCTTCATCCACGAAAGCATTCTGGGCACAACCTTCACCGGCTGCCTTCTGCGCGAAACGAACGTGGGGGCGTACCCGGCAGTCGTTCCCACCATCACTGGGCAGGCGTGGATCTATGGACTGTCGCAGTACCTGCTCGACCCGACGGACCCTTTTCCGGACGGTTTCACCGTCGGGGACCTCTGGTCGATGGGGTAGACTGCGGACGATCGAATCGACTCGGCCGGGAGTAGCCGCGATGACCGCCACCATCCGTTCCAAGATGACCTATCAGGATTTGCTCGACCTCCCCGAGGACGGCAAGCGCCGCGAGATCATCGGAGGTGACCTTTTCGTGGCCGCGTCGCCCTCGGTTAAGCACCAACGCCTGCTCTCGCGGTTCTACCGCGAATGCTTTACGACTTTGGAACTGACGGGGTGGGGAGAGGTCTTCTTCGCCCCGCTTGACGTAGTGTTCAGCGAAACCGATGTCGTCGAGCCCGACCTCATCGTCGTTCGCGCGGATCGCAGCGAAGCCTTAACGTCAACACACGTCATGGTTGTTCCGGATATCGTGCTTGAAGTCATTTCTCCGTTCAGCCGACGGCACGACGAGGTCACCAAACTGGCCCTCTACGCCGAGCACCGTGTCCCCGAGTTCTGGCTCGCCGACTCGACTAAGCACTCCTTGCGTGGTCTGACTTTGCGCGATGGGGCGTACTTCGAGATTGAGCCGGACGCGGACGGGCGTATCCGCTCGGTCGTCGCTCCCGACCTTGTCCTCGACCCGTCTAAGCTCTTCGCCAACCTCAACGACTAGAACATTTGACCGGGACTTGTGCCGGTTTCGCGGATTGCAAACTCGCGGTAGAGTAGCGGCCCCCTCCCATGTGGGGGTTGGCGTTCGCGTTGTTGCGAGGAGCACCGCCGGTGTCCGAGCCGTCACGGTCGTTGCAGGAGTATCGGTACAACCGCCTCACCTGGGCGGAGATGAACGACGCCATCGGGGCCCAGAAAGTCGTCGTCCTACCGACTGCTTCCACCGAGCAGCACGGCCGGCACTTGCCAATCGATGTCGACTCGTTCCTGACCGAATCGATCTGCCTGGAACTTGGGCGGCGCAACGCCGCGAGCGTGTTGGTCCTCCCGACCATTTCCTATGGACTCAATCTCCACCACATCGATTTCCCCGGGACGATCCATATCGAGCCCGAGGTCTTCATCGCTTTCTGCCTGAACATCACCAAGAGCGTCGCTTATCACGGGTTCGAGAAGATCCTGATCGTCAACGGCCACGGCAGCAACCAGCCACTGATCGACATCATCGCCCGGCGCACAACGCTGGAAACCAATTCCCTCTGCGCGGCCGTCCACTACATCAACCTCTGCCGCGAGAAATTCGACGAGATCAAGGAGACGCCGGTCGTCGCCCACGCCGACGAGTTCGAAACCGCGCTGTATCTCCATCTGGCTCCGGAACGGGTCCAGATGGACAAGGCGGGCAAGGGCGACGATGTGATGGGCACCTATCTCTCGTCCGACAGCACCGGAGCCGCCCGGTTCAACGACTACTGGTCCCGCTGGACGGACCTTGGCGTCCATGGCGACGCCACGGCGGGCACCGCGGCAAAGGGAAAAATCATCTTCGAGGAAGCAGTCACCCGGCTGGGAGAGCTGATCGCCGAATGGCGGGCCTGGCCTGTAGCCGAGCGGCGCGATTTCCATACGAATCCGGTTCAGTCAAACATCCGCTGGTCGTAGTGTCCGGTAGAAGGAGGAACGTGTGTATCAACGTGATGCCGAGTATGTTGCGGCGCTGACACCGCAGAACCCATTCGACCGCCTGGCGGACGGTCGCCCAAACGTACCTGACGATCTCCTGGAGCGCCTAAGACTCGTCACCAATGATGAGGCGTACGGCATCCTTGAGCGCCAGAACGGCTACAAGTACCAGTTCGAAGGCAACTGGTACAACCTTCACCCCGACCGCGTTGTGGTCGGACGCGCCGTCACGGCGCGCTTCGTGCCGCTCCGGCCGGATCTCCAGGGGGTCATCCAAGGATACGGCGAAGGGCAGAGTCTGGCCGGCGGACACAACTCCTGGGTGATCGACAAACTCCAGCCAGGTGATGTGCTCGTTGTCGACCTCTTCGGCAAGGTGCGGGACGGCACCTTCATCGGCGACAACCTCGGCACGGCAATCGCGGCCCGCACCGGCACCGGCGTCGTCATTGAAGGCGGTATCCGCGACCTGATGCGAGTCCGCGAGATCGACGGCTTCAATGTCTTCTGCAGGGGCGTCGATCCCTCTGCGATCTACGAGGTGACGCTCGTAGAAGTCAACGGCCCGGTCCGGATCGGCAACGCCACCGTGATGCCGGGCGACGCCGTCCTCGGGACGCGCGAAGGCGTTACGTTTATCCCACCGCAACTGGTCAAGGAGATCGTCGAGCGCTCCGAGGACATCCGCGTCCGCGACGTGTTCGGCAAGTCGCGTATCGCCGAAGGCGTCTACACCTCCGGCCAGATCGACGTCAGCGTCTGGGCCGACAACATCGAGGCCGACTACCTGGAGTGGGCAAAGGCGCGTTTGCAAGGGACATAGGTCTACGACCAAGGGGAAAGGCTGTGACCGCTCGTGTGGACTCTGACTGGCTTTGCCGACGAGATCGACCCTGAGCTGGACCGCCAGCTCGAAACGCTCGCCAGCGAGGGCATGAAGCACTTCGACCTGCGTGGCGTCTGGAACACCAATGTGCTGTCCCTCAGTGACGCGCAGGTCAGCCGAATTCAGTCGGCGCTTCGCTCGGCCGGAATCTCGGTCTCCGCGATTGCCTCGCCCATCGGCAAGATCGGGATTCGCGACGAGTTTGGGCCACACATGGAGGCATTCAAACGCGGCCTAGATCTGGCCAACCGGTTCGGCGCCAGGTACGTGCGGATCTTCTCTTTCTTCATCCCCGCTGGTGACGATCCCGCGACGTATCGCGGCGCGGTGTTGGATCGGTTGGGGGCGTTGGTGGCTGCCGCCGAGGGCACTGGAGTCACCCTTATCCACGAGAACGAGAGGGCCATCTACGGCGATACCCCGGAACGATGCCTGGATTTGCTCACGTCGATCGACTCGCCGACGCTGCGAGCGGCCTGGGATCCGGCGAACTTCGTCCAGGTTCTCGGTCCAGGTGCGCGCCCGCACGATCAGGGCTATGCCCTACTGCGGCCGTATATCGCCTACGTCCACGTCAAGGACGCGTTGGCGGCCGGAGGCCAGGTCGTGCCCGCAGGCGAAGGCGACGGCCAGATCCGCGAGTCGATCGCCGCCCTCCGTGCGGATGGGTTCGACGGATTTTTCTCGCTCGAACCCCATCTTGCGTCGGCCGGGACATATTCAGGATTCAGCGGTCCCGACCTGTTCCGAACCGCTGTCCAGGCTTTCAAAGATTTGCTGCGTGAACAAGAGATTCAGTGGGCCTAACCGAGCCGCGTTGGAGGAGAACCTGATTCGATGACCCAGGAGTTCGGGGTGGGCATCATTGGCGGCGGCGTGATCGCCGCCGTCCATGCCATGGCGGTCGACACGCTACCCGCCGCAAAGCTGGTGGCGATTGCCGAACCACGAGAAACGGCCGGCAGGGCGTTGGCAACCAAACACAACGCTTCTTGGCACGCGGATGAGTCGGCCCTGCTGGAGCGTCCCGACGTCGACCTTGTGATCGTGGCGACGCCGTCTGGCATGCACGCCGACCACGTCATAGCCGCCGCTCAGGCTGGAAAGCAGATCATCACCGAGAAGCCAATGGCCACGACAGTCGTCGACGCCGACCGGATGACCGCCGCCTGCGAGGCCGCCGGGGTTCAGCTGGCGGTCATTTTCCAGAATCGGTTTTCCCGCGACACCGTCCGGCTGAAGCGTGCCATCGATGCCGGCGTCTTTGGGCGACCAATCCTCGGCGGGGCATTCGTGCACTGGCACCGGACGCAGGAGTACTACGACGCGAACGACGGCTGGCGCGGGACCTGGACGCTCGACGGCGGAGGAGCCCTCATGAACCAGAGCGTCCACACGATCGATCTTCTGCAATGGATGCTGGGACCGGCGACGCGGATCTCCGCCGAGACCGCCACCCTCACCCACGAGATCGAAACCGAGGACACGGCAGCGGCAACGGTGCGGTTCGCAAGCGGCGCCCTTGGGTCGATTCAGGGATCGACCTCCTTGGCGGAGGACTACCCAATCCGCCTCGAGATCGTCGGTACCGAAGGCCGCGCAGTCCTGACCGGCAGTCGCCTGTCGGTGTGGGAACCAGGCCGCAAGATCGAAGACGCCGAACTTCTGTCCGAGGCAGATATGCGAAATACGGCTGGATCAGAAGGCGATGAACCTTTTGGCGCTGCGCATCAGCGCCAGCTTAATGCCATTTTCGAGGCATTGCGCAACGGGGATATTCCGCCGGTTCCGGCGAGCAAAGCCAAGAGGGCGGTCGAAATCATCTGCGCTATCTACACATCGGCCCAGAGTGGAATCGCCGTGACGTTGACGGAGCAGCCATGAAATTCGCGGTCTTCACCGTGAGCATGCCGGAGTACACCCCACAGGAAGCCGCCGGCGTTCTCAGCGAGCTTGGCTACGACGGCGTCGAATGGCGCGTGACCGACCAGGCCGAATCCGCCGACGGCAAACCTGGATTCTGGGCCGGGAACCGCTGCACATGGCCACTGGCCACGTTCGAGCAGGATGCGCCCACGATTAGGGCGATAACGGAGTCTGCGGGCCTGGAGATGCCCGGGCTGGGCACCTACCCAACCTGCGACAACCTCGCCGACGTCGAGAAGGCGATGAAGGGCGCGGTCGCGCTCGGCGTCTCCCAGCTCCGGATCAACGTCCCGAACTACGACGGCATTTCCTCTTACCTCCCACTACGCGACCGATCCCTCAGCCAGTACCGCGATGTCGCCGCTATGGCTCGGCAGTTCGGCCTTCGCGCCCTTGTCGAGATCCACCACGCCAAGCTGCTGCCCAGCGCGAGCGCGGCCGCGTCATTCGTCTCGGCCTTCGATCCCGCGGTTGTCGGGGTGATCCACGACGCCGGCAATATGGTCTACGAGGGGCACGAGGCGTACCGTCTCAGCGTCGAGGTCCTGGGTCCGTACCTCGCGCTGGTCCATCTCAAGAACGCGCAGTGGCTGCCCGGCGACATAGGACCAGATGGCGGCAGGCGTTGGTCCGCCACCTGGGCGCCGGTACCGTACGGCATCGTCGATGTCCCCGCCCTCTTCGCGGCGATGCGTCAGGTTGGGTACGGCGGCTGGGTATGCCTAGAGGATTTCTCGACAGTTCAGCCGATCCGTGAACGACTGCGCGACAACCTCGCCTATGTGAAGGCAGTTACCGCCGAACTATCAGCCTAACTATTCATGGCTTTGCAAAGCGAAGTGCGCTCCGGAACCAGTCTATACAGGCTATTGACGAGTCCGGAGGCCTTCCGTACTATCCGGCCCCTGCCGGGGCTGCAATCTGCGCTTTTTCGGTCGATACTTTGACCGCCATTCCAACGCGGGTAGCCAACAGGACGTGCGCTGGCGCATCGACGAAGGTGTGATGCAGGGACTCTGGGACTTGTCCCACAGGAGAAGCAATGGCGACAACGCAGGGATGGTCTCCGGCGACGGTGACCTGGGGCACGAACGTCGTGAATCGGCTGAGTCCCCGGATGCGGTATTCGATTCGGCGCGTTTTCAACTTCCTCCTGGTGATCTGGGTCGCGGCGAGCCTGAACTTCTTCCTGCCGCGGCTGGCACCTGGGCGGGATCCTGTCCGCGAGCGGCTAGGCGCCCTCCAGGCGACCGGTGGTAGCTTTCAGGAAGGCATCAACGAGATGGTGGAGGCGTACCAGGCCAAGTTCGGTCTGGACGAGCCGCTCTGGAAGCAGTACTTCCGCTATCTCGGCGACGCGTTGACATTCGACTTTGGCTACTCGCTGCAGAACTATCCGGCCACGGTGCGGGGACTGATCCTTGATGCCTTGCCCTGGACGATCGGCCTTCTGCTCGTCTCGACGTTGCTTGCCTTCATGATCGGCACGTTTGCCGGGGCGCTCCTCGGTTGGGAGCGGGCGCCGAAGGCGTTCCAATATTTGCTCGCGCCGTTTCTAACCCTGTCTTCGATCCCCTATTACCTCCTCGGGATCATCCTGGTCTATTACTTCGCGTTCAAAGTGCAATGGTTCCCCCTTTCGGGTGGCTACGACATGGGGACTCAACCCGAGTGGAGTGTCGAATTTGCCCTTGATGTCCTCCACCATTCGTTCTTACCCGCCATCTCGATCATCCTGGCCCAGATCGGGTTCTGGTCGCTCGGTATGAGGGCGATGATGGTGTCGGTCCAGGGCGAGGACTACATGACCCTGGCCGAGGCCAAGGGCCTCAAGCCGTTCGTCATCTTCCTCAGGTACGGCGCCCGCAACGCCCTCCTGCCGCAGACGACCTCTCTGGCGTTGGCACTGGGCACGATCGTCTCCCAGGCAATCCTGGTTGAAGTGGTCTTCGGATACCCCGGGATCGGCACCTTGCTGTACCGGGCGATCGGCGGCGTTCGACTACTTCCTGATCTACGGCATCGTGCTGGTGATCATTGTTGCCATCGGCCTGACCACCTTGATCCTCGACCTGATCTACCCGTTCCTCGATCCGCGAATCATGTACGAACGCCGATGAACGGACCGCGCAAAACACGGCCACGTTCATCGCCGGAGGGATCGAGGAATGTCGATAACCCAACCCGTCCAATCGGCCGGAGCGCTTCCGGGGATCGGAGGCGCCACCCTGGGCGGACCGGACGCCCCGCTCGCCCGGCGCAAACGCGCGAGTCCCCTGAACTGGGTCACTGCGCAACCCCAAACTGGTATCAGGCTTGCTCCTCCTGGTACCGCTGGCGCTCCTCGGGGTCATCGGTCCGATCTTCGTCGATGTCACCTCGCCCGGCCGATGTCGTCGCCGCCGGACCTCGAACCCGGTTCCAGCGGCCATATCCTCGGGACGGACTCACAGGGCCGCGACATGCTCGCCCTGATGATCGAAGGCGTTCCGGTAACGCTCAGGATCGGCCTGCTCGCCGGCAGCATCGGTTTGGCGATCGGCACGTCCTCGGGTTCATCTCGGGCTATGTCGGCGGATTCGTCGACATCGTCATCCGCAGCGCGGCCGACATCATGTTGACTGTCCCGAGTCTGCTCGTGCTGGTCGTCCTGGCTGCCTCGCTACGGGGAAGCGTGGTCAGCGTGACCTCATTGCGCTGGTGGTCGCCAGCCTGTCCTGGATGTGGCCGACGCGGACGATCCGGGCCCAGGTGCTCTGACATGCGCAACCGGCCGTACGTCGAGATGGCGAAGCTCAACGGGCTCAACAACCTTCCAGATCATCGTCCGGGAACTGGTCCCGAACTTGCTGCCGTTCCTGGCGGCCAGTTTCGTCGGCGCGGTCGGCGCGGCGGTTCTGGCGACAATCGGCATCGAGGCGCTCGGGCTCGGTCCGCAGGACGAGCCGACCCTCGGCATGACGATCTACTGGTCGATCTACTATTCGGCGCTGCTGCAGGGGCTCTGGTGGCAGTGGGCGGTGCCCGTCGGGGCGATCGTGGTGCTGTTCGTCAGTCTGTTCCTGATCGCCTCCGCACTCGACGAGATCGCGAATCCGCGCCTGCGAAAGGCCGCGACGTGACCACGTGACGAACCGGCTCGCCGCAGTCACGTGCCGACACCCGGCCAATGCCGACGTTGCGCTGACGTCACCGATCTCCACGTCCACTTCGAAACCGGCGGCGGCACGGTGCGCGCGGTGGACGGCGTCTCGTTTCGCCCTGAAACCGGGCGAACGGCTCGGGCTGGTCGGCGAGTCGGGCAGCGGCAAGTCGACCATCGCGCTCGCGCTGCTGCGCATGATCAAGCCGCCCGGGACAGATCGTCAGCGGTGCAGATCCTGCTCGAACGGCGAGCTCGACATCACCGCGATGCCCGAGAAGGCGATGCGCGCCGTCCGGTTCGACCGGATCGCGCTCATTCCGCAGGGCGCGATGAACTCGCTCAACCCGGTGCGCCGGATCCGGGATCAGTTCCTCGACTCGATGCGCGCCCACGGCGTCGGCTTGAAGGAGGCGAGGCGGAGCAGCGGATCGCGGCGTTGCTGACCTCGGTCGGTCTGCGCGCGGACGTCGCCGGCAAGTACCCGCACGAGCTCTCCGGCGGGATGAAGCAGCGCGTCTGCATCGCGATGGCGGTCTCGCTCGAGACCCTCGGTCATCATCGCGGACGAGCCGACGAGCGCGCTCGACGTCGTCGTGCAGCGGCAGATCATGGCAGACGCTCGGCCGGGTCCAGCAGGAGATCGGCGCGGCAATCATCCTGATCGGCCACGACATGGGGCTGATGGCGCAGTTCGTCGACCGGCTCGGGGTGATGTACGGCGGCAAGCTGATCGAGGAAGGCGACACCCGCGAGACGTTCCGCACCCCGCGCCACCCCTACACGCAGATCCTGATCGACAGCCTGCCCTCGTTCGACGAGGAGCCGCGGCTGGTGAAAACGTCCGGCGCCGCTGCATTCGCCGCTCGCGCCGCCGCCCGGCTGCGTCTTCCACCCGCGCTGCCCGAAGCGATTCGCCCCGTGCGACAACGTCGTGCCGCATACTCGCGCCGGTCGACGGCCAGCAGCGCGTCGCCTGCCTGCTCTACGAATCGTCGTGGCCCGGATCAGGCTTCGCCGGTTGCGGCGCGGCAAGCGGTGGAGTCCGTTTCATGAGCTGTTGCTGGAGATGCGCGACGTCACCAAGATCTTCGGCAGCGGCGAGGGCGCGACCCGTCGCGGTCTCCGGATTTCTCGCACCGGATCGACGACGCCAACCCGACGATCACCGCGATCGCCGGCGAGAGCGGCAGCGGCAAGAGCACGGTTGCCCGCCTGATTCTCGGCTTCGAGCACGCCGACCGAAGGGCAGGTGCTCTACCGGGGCAAGGACCTCCAAACGCTTTCGGGCCGCAGACGAGCGCAAACGATTCCGGCAGGAGGTCCAGGCAATCTTCCAGGACCCGTTCGGGGTCTACAACCCGTTCTACCGGATCGACCACCTGCTCTACACGCCGGTGAAGACCATTCAAGCTGGCGAAGAACCGAGCGGAGGCGACCGAGCAAGATTCGGGAGGCGCTGCGCACGGTCGGGCTCAACCCGGACGAGGTGCTCGGGCGCTACCCGCACCAACTCAGCGGCGGTCAGCGCCAGCGGATCACGATCGCGCGGGCGCTGCTGCTGCAACCGCGCCTGATCCTGGCCGACGAACCGGTCTCGATGATCGATGCCTCGCTGCGCGCCAGCATCCTCGACAGCCTGCTGACGCTCAACCGCGAGTTCCAGATCTCGTTCGTCTACATCACGCACGACCTGACGACGGCCTACCAGATCGCCAGAACCTTGATCGTGCTCTTCCAGGGCACCGCAGGTCGAATCGGGTCCGGTCGCGGACGTCGTCCGCTCCCCGAAGCACCCCTACACGCAACTGCTGGTCCATTCGATTCCGTCGCCGACCCGGAAAAGCCGTGGGGCGAAGACGCGGTTGGCACCCGCGACCCGGCCGAGGTGCGGCCGTCAGCAGGGTTGCCCGTTCGCCGCCCGCTGCCCCCACGTGATGGACGAGTGCGTGAGGAGACCCAGCCGCCGCGGTACCAGGTCGGCCGCGCCGCCGTCGCCTGCTACCTCTACAAGCGACTCACCGACGGTCCCTGCGAGCGACCTCATGAAGGTGTTTGCACGGGAAGCCGGTCGCCGGTGCTGATCGGGAACGTGCCGCGCTGACTCCCAACGCTTCGCCCGGAGCTGCTCCTAGCCGCGCAGAGGGCAGGGTCGAGGCAGTCCCGCGCGTGCGAATCGGTGCACCGCGCGGCCCGATATCCGGGCCGCCGGTCGCTGGTTTCGGTGCCGTCTTCGTCGCTACTGCGCCGCTGCTTGAGTCGGGTCAGGATGTTGATGAAGGTCCGATGCCAGAAGGCCTCGTTCATGTACGGGTCCTCCTTCGACGGCCAGCCGGTCCAGTAGGTCGTGTTCAGCGGGATGCGGTGGTAGAACTGGAGCAGCATCACGTCCGGCAGCTCCCGCAGCCAGATCTCCATCGCGGGTCGGAAGAGCTCGGCCGTCTTCGGGATCTTCCGGCGCGGTGACGCCCATCTCGTCGACGATGGCGTCGAATTCGTCGTTCGCCCAGCGGTAGAACGGGTAGGTGAACTCGCCGTTCGGCTTGACGAACTTCTGGTGGTAGAGCTCGAGCGTCGCGTACGGGATCGCGCACACTGCCGCCGTGGCCCCAGATGTAGACATTGCCCCGCGCCGGTCGTGAGGCGGTCGAAGAAGTCGGTCGGCATCCCGAACGCGACGTCGAATCCGGCCTGCTTGAGCTGCTCGGCAGACGATCGGCACGATCTCGGCAAAGACCTGGAAGGTCGAGATCGCGCAGCGTGAGCCGCTGCCGTCCTTGGCCCAGAAGCCGTCGCCGTCCTTGGCGTAGCCCTGCCGCGGTCATCAGCTCGTCGGTCTTGGCCAGGTCGAAGGCGTTGGTCGGGTACTGCTCCAGCAGGTCGCTGATCCCCTCGATGTAGGTCAGCAGCCCGGCGTAGTAGGGATACGGCACGGTCGTCGGCTCGCCGGCGCCGCGGTAGCCGAAATCGACCAACTGCTGGCGGTCGATCGCGTACGAGATCGCCCAGCGCATCTGCGGGATTGTCGAACGGCGCCACGCTGCAGTTGAACCCGAGCCCGGACGGCCACCAGTCGACATAGCCGTACGGCTGCTCCTGCCCGCTGTGGGTGATGATCTTCGGGTTCTGCTGCGAAGACCGACGGCATCGTCGCCGGGGTAGATGTTGAGCGAGATGTCTGCCTCGTTGGCGATCACCAGCTGCGCCATGCGCGACTCTTCGAACGGCGGCAGGAAGATCAGGCGCTGCACTTCCGGCAGCGTGCGCGACAGCCGGCCGCGGCCGCCCACCAGTCCGGCCGCAGATCCCAGACCTTTTGCTCGGCGGTCGATGGACCAGCTTGTAGGCGCCGGTGACGACCGGCCAGCCCGCGGCCATATCGAAGTTGGTGAACTCGGTGGCGACCTGGCCCTCCCAGATGTGGGCGGGCAGGATCATGATGCCGATGTCGGAGTACTGGGTGAGGTAATTGAAGAAGAAGCGCGGGTTCGGGGCGGTCAGGGTGATCGTCAGGGTCAGGTCGTCGACGGCGACCGCGTCTTTGACCCACTGGTTCATCACGGTCGACAGGACGAGCGCCGCGTTGGCCGGGTCGCGCAGCATGTTGAGGGTGTAGGCGACGTCGTTCGGCGGTGAAGGGCGTGCCGTCGCTCCAGAGGCCGTCCGGGCGAATCTTGACGGTCAGCTCGGTGAAATCGGCGTTGTAGGCATAGCTACTCGCCGAGCCAGGGCTTCTCTTCGCCGGTGAGCATGCTGTAGAAGGCCAGCGGCTCGTAAACGACCTGGTAGCCGGATCGTGACAGCGAACCGTTGGTCAGGTAGACGTTGACGTGCTCAACGTCCGCGAACTGGTTCATCGCTTCACCGCCAACCCCGACCAGGATCAAGGTTTCTTCGCGCGGTACATCGGCGATATCTTGCGCTGCGGATGCGGCTGCTTCAGTGAGCTGCGCGAGAGAGACGCTGCCGGCCATCGCGGCCGTGACGCCCGCGCCGAGTTCCAGCAATCGACGTCGACTTAAAGCGAGTTGGCGATCGTCGCCACCCATAGTGGACCTCCCAGTCACATGCGAACCGCGGCAACTCTGCCCCGGACCGTCGATGGTAGACAAAGGGATTCAATAGTCCGAGATTTGAACGCCTAAGTAGCATGGCCAAGGTAGGGTGTCAAGAAACCAATGCAGTGATTCAGGGCCGTTGCGACGCCATCGAATCGCTCCGCCGAATACGGCAAAGCGCTGTCATCTTTGCTACCCTCACCCGGCCAACGAGCCCAGGCCAATCGGCCGAATGTCTGATCGAATAGGGGAGGAATTGCGCTGTGGCGGAAGGACGGTCGACCGACCAGGAATCGCAGTATTGGCCCGAGCCGTATAGTCCGCCGGTCTGGGAGCCGGTCTCCACGAAACCGGCCATCCGGATCCGCGATGTCCGGGCTATCTGCACGGCGCCGGAAGGTATCCGCCTTGTCGTGGTCAAGATCGAAACGACCGAGCCCGGCCTCTATGGGCTGGGCTGCGCGACGTTCACGCAGCGGCCACTGACCGTTGTCACCGCTATTGATGAATACCTGAAGCCGTTCCTGATCGGGCGCGATCCCGATGAGATCGAGGACATCCATCAGTCGGCCTTTGTCTCGTCTTACTGGCGGTCCGGGCCGGTGCTCAACAACGCCCTGGCCGGGGTCGATCAGGCCCTGTGGGACATCAAGGGCAAACGGGCGGGCATGCCGGTCTTCAACCTGCTTGGTGGCAAGGTTCGTAAGGCGGTTCCGGTCTACACCCATGCCTCAGGCAACGACATCCGGGAAGTCACCGAGAACGCCCGCGCTCTGATGGAGCAGGGCTTCCGATACGTTCGTTGTCAGGTTTCGGTGCCGGGCTACTCGACTTACGGGTCGTCGAGCAAGGAACCGCCGGGAACCGAAGGGCAGCAGAAGACCGGCTACCCGCAACACCTCGCTCCGGACCAACGCCCTTGGGAGCCAACTGCCTATTGCAGGATCGTGCCAAAGCTCTTTGACCACCTACGAAGCGAACTGGGCGACGAAGTCGAGCTCCTGCACGACATCCACGAGCGCGTCCCCGCCATCCAGGCAATCGGCCTGGCGAAAGAACTGGAGAAGTACAACCTCTTCTTCCTCGAAGATCCGTTCTCCCCTGAGGACAACGGCTACTTTCCCTTGCTCCGGCAACAAACGGCCATCCCGATCGCGATGGGCGAGCTGTACGTCAACCAGGCGGAGTACGTCGATCTGATCAAGGACCGGCTCATCGACTTCATTCGCGTCCACATTACCGATATCGGCGGACTGACGATGGCGCGCAAGCTGGCCGCCTTCTGCGAGTTCTTTGGCGTTCGTACCGCCTGGCATGGCCCGGGCGATGTCTCGCCAATCGGCCACGCCGTCAATGTTCACCTCGACCTCGTGACCCCAAACTTCGGCATCCAGGAGTTGAGCCTCTTCGGCGAGGCCAGCCGCGAGGTCTTCCCGGGCACACCGGAGGTTCGCGACGGCATGTTGTGGGCCAACGACCAGCCTGGCCTCGGCATCGATCTGGACGAGGTAGCCGCCGGGCGCTATCCCTATCCAGAGCACCCCTTCAATGGCGCCTGGCCAGCGATTCGGCGGCTTGATGGAACGGTGGTGAAGCCGTAATCGAGGGGGACATGGCTGTCGCCGTGAGGGGGAGAGGGGGAGAAGGGGAGAACGCCCCGGTCCCCTCCCCCTCTCCCCCTCAGCCCGCAGGGCTGTCCCCCTCACGGCGCAGCCGTGTCCCCCTCAACGCGTCAGCTTTGTCCCCCTCGTCCTACTCCCCTGCCGCCTCCGCGAACGCCTGCTCCATGCGCGTTTGGGCCGCGGCAGCGGCATCGGCCGGGGTGGCGCCGTTGACGACGATGTCCTGGAGCATGTCGGCGAGGACGAACTTCTGGTCGGAGGCGCTGAGTTGGGTCAGAAGCTGCGGCGTGCCTTCGGCCGGATACCAGTATGGGCGACCGTTCTCGATGATCGTCGGGAACTCGTTGAAGAATGGGCGGTCAGCCCAGAACTGCGCCGTGCTGAGGTCTTTGTAGACCGGGTACCAACGGCCACCGACTTCCTCGTAGACCGCCTGGACCATGTCGGGCTGCATGATCGCGGTGATCATCGCCTTGGCGGCATCGACGTTCTGGCTGTCTGTGAAGACGCTCCAGGACCAGGTTCCTACTCCTGGGAAGCTGCCCGCGGTACCGGTGGGGAATGGTGCCTGGGTAGTATCGGCCAGGAGATCCGGATCCTCGGCCTCGAGGAAGGCGAAGATCGAGGCTGGGTTGAAGACGAAGGCCGACTGGTAAGACTGGTACGATTTGTTGTTTGATGAGTCGTCCCACGACGGGGAGTCCTGCGGGATCAGGCCCGCCTTCCACCAGCGCTCGACCCGGGTCAGGGCCGAAATCGTCCCTTCGGTGTTGAGATTCGGGGCGCCGGTTTCGTCGACGAGCGTGCCGCCGTCGGCAAAAATGAGCTGCGACATCTGGCCGTTGGCGTCGGGAACGCGGCCGCAGGTAAGACCGATGCCGAACTGTCGCGGCGGCTCGGTCACCTCGATCGCGATTGCCTCGAGCTCGTCGAGCGTCTTGGGCGCCTCGCGGGCACCAGTTGCCTGTTCACAGAGGTCGAGCCGGGCGTACATGACGCTGACATCGGCCTGCATCGGAATCGAGTAGACAACGCCATCGGCTTGAACATGAGGTAGAAGGGCCTCTTCCACATGCCGCCACCGAGCGTCTTTAGGCCATCGAATACATCGGTGAGGTCGACCAGGCGGTCCTGGTCGGCGTAGAACAGGGTCAGGTCGCCGATCATCATCACGACGTCCGGCACCGAGCCCGCTTCGACCGCCGTCGCGACCTTGGTGGTGTAGTCGGAGCCAGGGAGCGGAACGTACTCGACCTCGACGCCGTTCGCCTCGCCCCACTCGACCATCTGCTGGCCGAGCAGCTCGTCGCCGGCTTCGGTGAACGAGACGACGCCCCATACCGTCAGCTTGCCGCTGAACTCCTGCGCTCCCGTGGAGCGTAATCCGCGACCGCCCAGCGCCGCGGCGGCGCTGAGGCCCGCCGCGCCCTTCAGCACGGACCGGCGATTGACCGAGGAACGTGTGCCCTTACCTGTTGCCATGTCTGTCTAGCCTCCTTGGCGTTGATTGCGCGTACTTCGACGAAGCGCTGTTCGACAAGTGGAATCAGGAGTCAGGTCCTGGGTGTCGTCGTCACGTCATCGGCACCGCCCTTCTATGTTGAGATGACGATCGGCAGCACATGAGCGAGTGTTCGCGAGGAGGTCGTCGATTACCCCTTGACCGCGCCGCCGGCCAAGACCGGTGACGACCCAACGCTGGGCGAAGAAGTAGATCAACACGGGAGGCAGCGATGCGAGCAGCGAGCCCGCCATCAGGCGACCCCATTGGTAGGTGTCGCCCCGGACAAAGTCCGCCAGTCCGACCGGCACGGTCTTCTGCGAGTCACGGCCGATCAACAGCAGGGCGAAGAGGAACTCGTTCCAGGCTACGGTAAAGGTAAACAGGGCCACGACTGCAAGGGCCGGCAACGCCAGGGGAATGAAGATCGTATGAAGGGCCCGCAGCCGTGTCGCGCCATCGACCAGGGCGGCGTCTTCCAGTTCCGACGGGACGGTGTTGAAGTAGGAAATCGTCAGCCACGTCGAGAACGGAACCGAAAAGATGAGGTAGACGACGATTAGACCGGGGGCCTTGTCGGTAAGCTGCAATTGATTGGCGATCTGGAAGAGCGGAATGAACATCAGTGATGCCGGGAATCAGATACGTAACGATCGTGGCCCGCGCCATGAACTCACGACCACGGAACGACAAGTCGAGTCAGGGCATAGGCAGAAAGCACCGCGATCATCATCGCGATCACCGTCGTCGCCGATGCCACAAAGAGGCTGTTCTTGAAGTAGGTCCGGAAATCCTCATCCTCCAGGATGTACCGGTAATGCTCGAACGTCATGCGCTCAGGGATGATGCTGACCGAAACGTAGATGTCGCGGCTGGGCTTGATCGAGGTCGCCAGAATCCAGGCGTACGGGAAAAGAGTCCAGACCGTGAAGAAGGTCAGGCCGACCACCAGGATGATGTTGCGCAATCCACCCTTCACCAACCAGCTGCTTGGCGCCTGTGCGCGATTCCGTTCTTGTCGTCTCGATGGGTACCTGTTGGATCGCCATCCTGTCTTACCTCCGCCCTGACGTTCGACCAGCTGATCGCCGCTATGCCTTCGCGTCGGCCGCGAGCATCCGCTTGGTCAGCAGGTAGATTGCGACGATGAAGAACGGGAAGAACAGCACCGAGACGGCCGCGGCCGTGCCGAGCTGACGTGCGCCGGCGATGCCGATCTCGAACGCGAGCATCGGGAAGGTCATGGTGGCGTCTCCCGGCCCTCCACGAGTCATCGCGTAGATAAAGTTGATGCTGTTCGCGGTCCAGATCGTGGAGAGCAAGCAGGTGACCGTTATCGCCGGGCGCAGGCTGGGGATGGTGATATCGAAGAAGCGCCGGAAAACATTGGCGCCGTCGAGGGCCGCGGCCTCGTACTGCTCCTGCGGAATCGCCTGCATGCCGGCCAGCAGCATCATCGTGTAGAAGGGGGTGCCCTGCCAGACGACAACGACGATCACCGACCAGAGAGCGATGTCCGGATTGGCGAGAAACTGGACGAGCGTCTTCTCGCCGAAGTAGTCGACGCGGACCATATTGAACAAGCCAGTCACCGACCCGTCGTAGATCCAGCGCCACGTCAAGGCGACGATGATCGTCGGGGTGGCCCACGGCAAGAACAGGATGGCGCGCATCAGCATCCGGCCCCTGAATTTTTCATTCAGAAGGAGGGCCATGCACATGCCGATGAACAGCTTGATCGCCACCGATACCGCGGTGTAGAGGAACGACACCCAAACCGACTTCCAGAAGATCCCAGAATACTGATCGCCCCAGAGGAGGTCACGGTAGTTCCGCAGCCCGATCCAGGTGGCCTCGCCACCGACCACCTTATGCTGAAAACTCAGCAATATACCGGAAAAGAACGGGTAGGCGACCAGACCGACCAGGACGACGGTCAATGGAGCGAGGAAGAGCCAAGCGATATGCCAGTCGCGTCCGAAGACCGTCCGGCTCCGCGCGGACTTCGGCGCTCCCGCGGCTCTCACGCCCTTGCGACCACTCACGCCGACAGCTTTCACCGCGTCCCCCCGCAGGCATCTACGACTGCATCGAGTAGCTGTGGACTTCGCTCGGTTGATGTCGTCGATTAGGATAGATGGGAACGTCTTTCGAGCATACAGTGAAGGGCCGCCAGTATTGCAACCTTCGCCGATGCGGTCAACCTGAAGACAATCGTCGTTCCATTGCCCGTATCCCGGTGGTAGGATGCGGCGGCAGTAATGACGGTCAGCTAGACGGTGGTCATCCAGGACCGTGGCGCCAGGAAAGCGCATGGAGGGGGAAGCGTTCAGATGTTCTTTCAACTCGCCGAGGTATTGCCGGGAATCCCGAGCACGACCTGGACGTTGGCGAAGCAACTTGGCGTCAACTACGCGGTGTCGAACGTCCCGTACGACCAGAACGGAGTCCCGACGGCCGACTTCCTCGCCCTGCTCCGCCAGAAACAGCGCTTCGCCGATGCCGGAATCGAACTGGTCGTCCTGGAGACGGCCTTTCCCTGGGCGCACCACTCCAAGATCGGCGGCCCGAACGCCGAGGCCGAGATCGAGATCTGCTGCGAGCTCATCCGCAACATGGGACGGGTCGGCATTCCGGTCGCGTGCTGGAACTGGATGGGCGTGTTCAACTGGATGCGAACCTCGCTGACGATCCCTACTCGGGGCGGCGCCTTAGTCACCGGTTACGACCACGCCCTCATGGCGAACGCTCCAGAAGCCGATGAAGCCCCCGTCACCGAAGAAACCCTCTGGGCGAATCTCAAAACATTCATGGAAGCGGTGGTTCCGGTCGCCGAGGAGGCAGGGGTCAAACTGGCGCTGCACCCGGACGACCCGCCGATCTCGCCGATTCGGGGCGTTGGTCGGATCCTGACCAGTCCGGACAACCTCGAGAAGGCGATCGATCTGGTGCCCAGCTCGAACAACGGCCTTACCTTCTGCCAAGGCAGCATCGCGACGATGAACGCCGACATTCCAAAGGAGATCGCTCGCTTCGGCGCGAGGGGCGCGATCCACTTCGTCCACTTTCGCGACGTAGATGGAACGCCCACCCGCTTCAACGAGACTTTCCACGACGACGGCCAAACCGACATGTGGGAGGCGATGAAGGCGTACCACAAGGCCGGATTCTCAGGCCCGATGCGACCGGATCACGTCCCGACGATGGCAACGGAAGGGAACGACGCGCCCGGTTACGAGGTGCTGG
This sequence comes from uncultured Chloroflexia bacterium, assembly GCA_963724285.1. Classification (GTDB taxonomy): domain Bacteria; phylum Chloroflexota; class Chloroflexia; order Thermomicrobiales; family UBA6265; genus CAVRUD01. Next base: position 75,700 of record CAVRUD010000009.1, read on the forward strand.
GTCGCCTCTTCGCCATCGGTTACATCAAGGGGCTGGTGGAAGGCGTCGAAAAGAGCGCCTAAGCCTCCCTTCTATTGGCATAGCCCAGCAATCGCAGCGCGAGATCGCGGATCTCATCGCGATGCTGCACGGCGTCACGCCACCGCTGGGGGATGGCCCGCACCCCGTAGTGTGCGCCGGCTAGCGCGCCCGCCACCGCGGCGGTTGTATCGGTGTCGCCACCGAGCCCAACCGCCGCGACGACGGCTTCCTCGTATCCACCCTCATTGAGCAGGCACCACAAGGCGGCCCCGACCGTCTCGAGAACAAATCCTCCACTCTCCACTAGCTCGCGCTGTCGATCACCTGTGCCGAGAACAGCGGCACGAATGTCCTGGTCTTGGACACCAATGACGGCCGCGTCGAGCACTCCGTCTAGCTCGCCACCGCGCAGCAGGTAGGCGATCGCCTGATTGATCGCGACCGCGCCCCAGGTGCACCGCCGGTCGGCATGGGTGATGGCGGCGCTCGGCGAGTGACGCGGCAACGAGCCTCTCGGGATCATGACAGAAACGGATCGCGACCGGAGCGCACCGCATCACCGAACCGTTGCCAGCGCCCCGGTCGCCCATCGCCGCAGAGACCCGTGCGCCCGCCTCCTGGGGTGGAACGCCCTCGGCCAGTAAGGCAAGGGCCGCCCGCGTCGTGTTCCCGATATCCTTCGGATTCGAGCGATACCAAACGAGAAACTCGGCAGTCAAGAGAGCCTGATCGAGGCCTTCTTGGGTCAGTGATCGCGCCAACGCCAGCGTCATCTGGGTGTCGTCGGTGATTTCGCCGGGAGCAAGGTGAAGCCAGCCGCCCCCGACGAACTCGCGAAGTCCATCCGGGTACTTTTCCGCGATCTCGGCTCGGCCTTTGAACTCGACCGGCCCCCCGAGCGCGTCTCCGCACGCCAAACCGAGCATGCAACCGATCGCCCGATCGGTCAGTGAATCGCCTTCAGGCATGATCGTGGGCTCCGATCTATTACTGGCATGAGGGGCTTAGGGGAAGTGACGCCTTATCCAGTGGCGGGTGTAACATCGCTGGGAGCGGCCGGCCCTTGGGGATACCACTCGGCCAGCCAGGCGATCATTTGGCCGACCTCCAACTCCTGGACCGTCACGATTTTCTCGGCCAGCGCCTTCAGTTCGGCATGTTCAGCGCGGTCGACCGCGAGCCGAGCCATGCCAACGGCACGTTGATGGATCGGGATGATCTCGGTGAGGAAGGCCAGATCGAAGGGACCATCAGGTGCGCAGAGGCGCTGGACGGCGGCCGCGGTGTCGTCGGCCATCGATGACTCGCCGGAGCCGCTAAGAGCGCCTGAAGTCATCAGCCCTTCGTCTCCCAGGCCGGTGACCACGTTCGCCGGGACGGGTTCGGCGTCCGGATACCATGCGGCGCGCCAGGCTCGCAACTGGATGATGTCTCCAACCTGCGTCGAGATGATCCCGTCGGCCATGGACAGGATTTCCGGCCGTTCTGATGACGTGCGGGCGATCTCGGCCATCGCCACCGACGCTTCATGGTTGAACAGCATCGCGTCGATGAAGACCAGATCGAACGGGTAGTCAGCTGCGTTACCGGAGGGCAGGGTTGGGTCCGGCGTTGCGCCCGCGACCTCCGGCGCGCACGGACCAGACACCGGGGTTCCGCCGTCCTGCGAGTAGAGGAGTTGGGCTGCGTTCCCGGACACTGGAACGGACACGAGCGCCAGCGCAATGAGCCCAAAGATGACGCGACGCTGGATGCGAACCGGCATGAACCATCCTTACGTGCACTAGCTGTCGGCGAAGGCCGGGGTTTCCTCGTCTGTCAACAGCGTGGCCACCCCAATCAGGATCAACTCCGCGGCCATCCTGACGTTGAAGTAGTCAACGGTCTCGGCGACATCGAATTCCGTGTGGTGGACATCCGTCCAACCGTAGAGCTCGCGGGCGACCAGCACCGTTGGAATGCCCCAGTCGCGCATCACCGTGTCGTCGGCGATCACCTCATTGGGATCTGGAGGAATCAGGACATTCTGGCCGAGACCATAGGCGTCATTGACTTCGATGAGCAAATCGACCAGCGCCTTCGAATCGCCGTCGGCATTGAGCACAACCTGGGGGCCATTTCGCGGCGACCCGACCGCGTCGAGGTTGAAGGCGCCGGTGATGATCCGGCCCGAACGAGACGCCTCCGAGGCGAATGCATTCGCGCCCTGGAAGACATTCTCTTCGGCGTTCGAAGCAAAGAAAACCACCGGATGGGGAAGCTCGAACTGTGCTAGCACACGCGCGATCTCGATCATCGCCGCAATGGCGGAGGCGTTGTCGTCGGCGCCGGGGGCAGGACCCTCGTTGTCGTCACTGTTGATCGAATCGAAGTGCCCCATGACCATGTAGACCCGGCTGGGATCCTCCCCGGGCAACTCGGCAAGGACGTTTAAGGCAAGCAGCCCGTTGTCGGCGAGGAAGTCGTCGTAGGAAACCGTCAATCCGAGCGAAGCGAACTCCCGGTAGATATATTCGGCAGCCTCGACGTTGCCGGGCTCTTCATAGAAGCGGGTGCCGTAACGCTCGCCGTCTTCTGCCCCAATGACTTCCATCTCGTGAATGATCCGGTCAAGCTCGCCATGGGCGATCTGCCCGGAGAGTTGCCAAAGGAGGTCGGGATCGAGTTCTTCGTCGCCCAACGGCAGGATCTCATCCGGTGGCAGCGGCGGGAACTTTTCGACGGCGATGCCGAGGTTGGTGAGCGGGGTTGCATCGACCGGAATGAACGGCACGCGCACGATGTACTGCTCGCCGACCTGATCGATCACGTCGCCGAAGGCCCGCACCATCGTGTCGTCGCCGTCCTCTGGGGTCCGCACCGCAAAGAGGTGGAGTGTGTCAGCCGAGGAATCAAGGACTTCGACGGTGAATCCGGCCTCCCGAACGGAAGCGATCTCGACGTGCGTCAGCCCGGCCCACATGTTGGTGGCGGTGGAGTAGGCGGGACGGAGACCGAGCATGGCCAAATCGGAATTCACGCGGCGGCTATTGGTGAGCCGCACGAGGCATCTGGGTTGGCAACCATCCTGGATCGAAGGACTTGCCGCGGGGCCGCTGGTGCTCTGCGACTCCGATGGGGTTGAGTCTGGGGGAGACGGCGGCGGCTCGATCCCAGCTCCGCTCGTCGCCCCGCCGCCGACATCGACGATGAGGTTTCCCGCGGCGAGGTCGCCAACGAGCGCCGCCGGGGAGCCCGCGGGTGGGTCATCGTCATCATCGGCAAACACCCAGAAGGTGACGGTGTACGCGATGATGCCCATCGCGACAATGATCGCCACGAATACGAAAGCCGTGCGCCGTCCGCCGCCTGAGGGCGGCCTGTACGGAGGTCGACTCATACTGCTTGAAGCCTGCTCCTTGTCGTTGTGGAACCTCGTCGCCCGCGGAATTGGGCGGATTCAATGCCTTGGCGGCAACCCGCAGTTGCTGGGATCGCACCTTGAAGCGGCGCCAGCCACGCCCACTTCTCGCCCAGCAGTCTACGCCTGTCTCCAGCACCGGACCGGTTCGGGGAAACCTTAGCATCTTCTTTGTCCGCAGAGAAAGTACCCGACTGCGGACCGGCCTGTACTAAAACGGCGTGGTCGCCCTGTACTAGACCCGGAACCACCCCGTGCCATAGTGCGTTCACTGTGATAGACGGGCATTCACCAAACCTGCTTGACCGGCTACGCTACACCGACAACATTCTGACCGCAGGTACGGGCGGATGGCCCATCCGCCCACACCCGGCCGGATCGAGACAGGGATGAACCAGGCAATGTTTCAGTCTTGCGCGCCACTGCGGCGGGACCAGATTGCACCCCGAACCCAGCGCTCATCGATGGTACGGCGCACCGTGCTGCTTGCACTTATCGCCGTCCTGGTCGGTCTTGCACTGGCCGCGCAATCCACGGCCGCCAAGCAAGATGGATCGCCGACCGCGGTCATCCCCGGCGCAACGCCCGGGGCGGCCACTCCCGCCCCCGACGACGGGGCCACGGCAGTCGCGACAACGACGGCGGAACCGACCGGCGACAGCCCAATCGTCATCACCGCAACCGCGGCGTTTGGCGGCACCTTCAAGCTGGGTGAATGGCTACCGGTCGATGTCACCCTCGAGAATCACGGGCCGGACACGAACGTTGAAGTCCAGGCCTCGACGGGATCCGGCAGCGCGGCGACCACCTTCGTCGTCCCCGTCGATCTTCCCGCCGGCACCCGCAAGAACGTCACCCTCTACACCCTGCCGGAATCCCTCCCGCGCACATTCGATGTCATCGTCGTCGATCCGGACGGCGACGAGCCGATCGTCGCCTCGGAGGTCCGGATCAATCCCCTCTTCCAGACCGACACCCTCTGTGGAACCGTTGGCTACCCAGAGGGATCGGTCGCCGCCCTTGGCCGGGTTCGCACCGCCGGTGCCGTACCCGGAGGCGGGGCGCCCGATGCTCCGGTTCACGTCGCCCCGATAGATATGGCAACCTTCCCGACAATCCCCGAGGGCCTGTACTCCTTCGACTGCATCGTCTTTGGCGGCGCGGCGGACATGTCTCCGCTGAGCGCCGACGCCCAGGCGGCGTTGGCCGCCTGGGTGAATCGGGGCGGCCAGTTGTTCGTTGCAAGCGGAGAGCGCTGGCAATCCGCATTGGCATCACTCCCACCTGATCTCCTGCCGGTCACGGTCGAGACCAGCCAGACGATCGACAATCTTTCGCCGCTCCGAGACCTCGCAGGTGGCGAACCTCCGGCCCAGCAGTCCGTTGTCGCCGTGGCCACGCTCAAGACAGAAGGCAATCCCGCGGCAACCCTGGCAGGCTCAAGCGACCTGCCCCTGGTCGTCGAAGGACGGGTGGGAAACGGTCGGGTGACGTTCCTGGCATTCGATCCCGATGTGGCCCCGATTGCGGAATGGGATGGCGCTGACGACCTGTGGAAGGCCCTCCTACGACCTTATGTCTCCCAAAACGCCTGGATGGGGACGCCGCCGGAGGTCAATCCCCGCTCGTTCGAGACGGCGCCCCTAGTAGGGGCCTTGAGCCAAATCTCCGCGCTGGACCTCCCCTCGATCAAGCTGCTCGCCGGGCTGTTGGGCGCCTATCTCATCGTCATCAGTCCGATCAATTATCTGGTCCTCCGCCGCCTGAACAAGCTCTCCTGGGCATGGGCGACGACCATCATCCTGGTCGGGGTCTTCGCCCTGGCCGCCTACGGCCTCGGCGCCCGCATCCGAGGAAGCGATGTGATCGTCAACACGATCAGCATCGTCCAAAGCGATGGCACGGGCAGCGAGCCGGTCACGGCCAGGACCTACGTTGGTCTGTTCTCTCCGAGCAAGTCGTCGTATGTGGTCGACGTCGGCGGAGGTTCCGCCGCGCCGGTTCTGCTCAGCCAGATGCCGCCCTCCGCCGACCCCTGGTCGAGCACCGGCCAGGCAGGAGGAGGAACGCTGGTTCAAGGAGAGCCCGCCCAGGTCCGCGACCTTGGCGTCAGCCAGTGGGCGTCGCGCTTCTTCATGGCCGAGCATCACCCCGCCGAGCCACCCCGTGTCGTCGCTGACCTCCAGTTCGAAAGCGAGTTTCTGCGCGGGACCGTGACCAACCCCGGTACCGTGGCCATGCGCGACTGCGTCGTCTTTGTGGGAACGACCATACTGCCGATCGGAACGCTCGGCCCGGGTGAGACGAAACCCGTTGAACTGGATGTCGGCAAGATCCAACCGAACCCCAACGGATTCCCGCTGAGCTTCCTGCTGCTTGGCTTCGACCGCTCTGGACCCTGGCCCGATATGTCAAACGACCGCGACCTCCGCATGCGCCAGATGATCCTCGACACCATGTACGGCTACGGCATGAACGGGCCGATGGCGACCGAGGGAATCAACTTCGTCGGCTGGGCGGATGCGCCGCTGATGCCGATCTCCATCAGCGGCCACAGGGTCGCGACCGTCGATACAGTCCTGCTCACGTCCCGCCTGTCGGCGACGTTCGCAGCGGCCGACGACGGCACCGTGACTGTCCCACCTGGGCTCATCGCCCCAGTCCTGACCACCTCCGACGCGGAGTCCGCCATCGTCACCGGCCACGATATTCAGGTCTACGGTGGTTCGGCTGAGGTCGAGCTGCGACTGCCTCTTGACGCCAGACCCGACACCGTTACCAGGCTGACCCTGCATTTACCGGCGGACGGCATGATGGGAGGGCCGCTGCCGAACTCGGTCCAGCTCTACGATGTCGAAGCCGGCCAGTTCGTTCCGCTGGACGACATCACCGGTGAGATCACCATCGAGCATCCAGAGCGCTACTACGACCCCGAACTTGGTGTTGTGCGCCTGAAGATCGAGGCAAGCGGCATGAACCCCGGCTTCGTGACCGTCCACCTTTCGCTCGACGGCACCCGAGGGGAAACGACATGAGTGACGGGATCGTTGCCGAAGGATTGCGCAAGCGATACGGCCGGGTTCAGGCGCTCGACGGGATTTTTCTTCGGGTGGCACCCGGCGAGATTCTGGGTCTCATCGGCCCGAACGGAGCCGGCAAGACCACGACCCTTCGCATCCTCGCGGGCCTCCTCGCGCCCGACGAAGGAAGTGTGATGATCGACGGCATCGACCTGCTGCGGTCGGGCCGCGAGGCCCGCCACTTCATCGGTTACATGCCGGAGGACTTCGGGCTCTACAACGATCTGCGGGTCTGGGAGTACCTGGACTTCTACGCCGATTGCTTCGGCATTCCGGGCAAGGAACGACCGGGGCTCATCGGCGACCTGCTCGAACTGGTCGACCTCACCCATAAACGCGACGACTTCGTGGATGGTCTCTCGCGGGGCATGCGCCAGCGACTGTGTCTCGCGCATGCGCTGATCCACGACCCTGCCGTGCTCATCCTCGACGAGCCCGCATCCGGACTGGATCCCCGGGCGCGGGTTGAACTGCGCGAGATCTTGCGCACCCTGGCCGGCCAGGGTAAGTCGATCGTGATTTCCTCCCACATCTTGAGCGAACTGGCCGAAGTGTGTACCACCCTGGCGATCCTGCATCACGGTCGGCTGTCCGCCACCGGCTCTCTATTCGAGATCGCCGAGCAGGCAGGGGGGCGACCGATTGCGATCAGACTCGCGCCGGGCGCCTCTCTCGATCCGGTGCTGGCCTCGGCCAGGCGCGCACCTGGAGTCGTTGCGGTCCGCGTGGACGGTAACGACCTGCTCGTGGACTTTGCTGGGAACGAGGCTGCCGCGGCGGGCCTGCTGTCGGCCCTAGTCGCTGACGGACATCCCATCACCCACTTTGGCGAACGGCCGACGTCCCTTGAAGAGATGTTCCTGACACTGACGGGCGAATATGCAACCGATGACGGCGACGCCATCGCAGCCGGCCGAACGGAGGAGGTGGCATGAGCGCACCGACGATCGAGACGGCTCCTCCGTTCGACACAACAGCGGCGCGGTCCACCGAGGTCGCCCGGCGAAGGGTCCCGCACTGGTCGAAATCGCTGCGACTCCGGGCTAACCCGGTCCTCCGCCGGGAGTTGCGGGTTCGGATGCGCGGCCGCCGCGCATTCGTCGTGCTCGGGGCCTATCTCCTCCTCATCGGAGCGATTGTCTTCGGGATCCAGCGGATTCTCGTCGCCGACGAGTCCGGTAGTCGACTGCAATCCTTCCAGGTCGGCCAGTTGTTGTTTGCCGCGTTCACGCTTGTCGAGATGTCCTTGCTTGCCTTGATCGCGCCGGCGCTTACCGCCACGGCGATCTCCGGCGAGCGGGAAGGCGGCACGTTCGACCTTCTGCGGGCCACGCCTGTCCGGGCGCACACCATCGTCTGGGGCAAGTTGCTGGCGGCTCTTGGCTACGCCGGACTGCTCATCGTCGCATCGATCCCGATCGCCAGCGCCGTCTTCCTGTTCGGTGGGATCTCGCCCGAGGACGTCTGGGCGGCGTTCATACTCCTGGTCGTGACGACCGTGACGTTCGGCCTGCTGGGCCTTTTCTGCTCGGCGCTGGTCCGTAGCACCGGACTGGCATCGGTCCTGGCGTACGTGCTCACCGTCGCCATCGTGGTCGGGTCGGTGGGAACATACATCTTCCTCGACGCTATCGACGGCGGCCTGGTCGACAATCAGGTCTTCCAGCAGCAGGCAATCGCGGTCGATGGCGGCGCACCGGTTATGACCGTCGAAGGGGACAGCGGCAACTCGTCTCCGAATGCTGATCAGCAGATCCGCCTACTGCTCTCGATCAACCCGATGATGGCGATGGCGAGCCTGCTGGCAGACTCAGTCGATCAGAGCCCGGTCGATCCGTGGAGCGGACCCTCCCGCAGCATGACGACCCTCAACGATTGGTTGGAGTTTGTCCGCGTCGGGGATAGCGCATTCGGAGACTTCGCATTCGACATGCAAGGCCGTCCGATCCCCGTCGAGCCGATCGATGAAGACCCCATTTGGCACTCGACGCTCTGGATCTACGCCGCTGCGTCGTTCGTGCTGTTCGTGGCCACGACCGTACTGGTCGCCAGGAGCGGCGGTACATCCCGCCGTTCCTGGGGATTGCGATCCAAGAAACGAGGCGCCCGTCAACGTGCTGCCGTGGCGGAGAACTAGAGCGCCGTGCGAAAAGGTCGGCCGCGTCTCCGCGTCGCCCGGGGCTCACGGCCCTGGCTAAACGAAACAGCCTCTCCGAGGCTAGCAGAGCCGCGTTCCGTTAGCCTCGGAGAGGCTGTCCGGTGAGCCCGGGCCAACCTGGGCCAACCCGGGCCGTGAGCCCCGGGCGGCCGGGACACGCGGTCAACCGGTCCGACGAGCGCCCTAGCGGGCCGCCCGAGCATTCACCAAAGTCCTCGAACCGATCGATGTCGGTGCGGACAAGCTCTAGGCTGGCTCGCCAGAAGGCAGGTTGGCGAAGATCGATTCCGAAGCGGGCCGCGAGAGTTACCGCATCCGCCCGACCGGTATGGGCGAGGAGGTCGTCGTACCGCGCCTTGAACCCTTCCGGGTCCTCCCTGGAGCGGGCGTAAACGCCAAGTCCGAAGAGCAGGCCAAACATGTACGGGAAGTTGTAGTAGGACTCACTCTCGCTGTAGTAGTGGCCCTTCACCGCCCACATGAATGGGTGGTAGGTCGAAGCGTCCAAACCATCGCCGAAGGTCTCGCCCTGGGCCTTGATCATCAACGACTTCAGCTCGTCGATGGAGAGGTCTCGCTCGTCCCGCAGCTCGAAGACCGCCCGCTCGAACCGGAACCGGCTGGAGATGTCAACGACGACCTGGCAGGCATCCTGAAGCGAGGCCTCCAGTATCGTGAACTGCTCATCCTCACTTGCCCCCGCGAGCGCGGCCTCCTTGACGATGGTCTCGCAGAAGATGCTCGCGGTCTCGGCCATGGTCATCGGGGTACCGCGTTGAAGCATCGTCAGCCCGGTCTCGCAGAGGTTGTGGTAGGCATGGCCAAGTTCGTGGGCGAGGGTACTCACAGCGCCGTACGACGGTTTGTAGTTGGCCAGGATGCGCGACTCGTCCCCCAGAAGCCACATGCAAAATGCGCCATCGGACTTGCCCGGCCGCGGCTCTGCGTCGATCCATCGCTCGGCAAACGCCCGCTCGGCGAACGCGCGCAGGCGGTCCGAATACGCCCCGAAGTGCTTCAGGATGAACGCCTGTCCGTTCCCGAACGACCAGCGGTCCTGGTCGGAATTGCCCCCGACAGGCGCAAACAGGTCATACCAGGCAAGTTGGTGAACCCCAAGCGCCCGTGCTTTGGCCTTGAGGTAGCGCCGGAAGTCCGCGAAAGAACTCCTCAGCGGTTCCGAGCATGGCTTCGAGCGTTTCCTGGTCGATCCGGTTGGCGTGCAGCATCGCCGCCAGCGGCGATTCCCAGCCTCGCCGGGCGCTCACTGTCAGGACCTCGCCTTTGATGCCGTTCATGCTCGCGGCGAGCGGCAGGGCGGACTTCTCCCAAACCGCGATCTCGGCTTCAAAGGCCCGGCGACGGAGATCCCGGTCCGGACTGTGGGCGAGGTTGCGGGCGCCGCTCATCGGCAGCGTCTGGAGCTCGCCGTCGATTTCCACCGTCACCTCTAGTTGCGAGGTCAGGTTGGAATGGAGGCGGCTCCAGGCCCCGCCTGCCGATGGCCCCAGTTCGGCCAGCAAATCCTCTTCGGCCGGGCTCATCTGGTGAGCCGCATCGATCTTCATCTGCGTGAGGGGAAACTCGTGCGCTCGGGCGACATCGGATCGGTCGATCAATTCCGCGATGTCGAGGCTGCCGACCCAGGCAACATACCGGGTGGTCAGTTGCCTGACGGGCGTCACAATCGAATCGAGCTCGCTGTACCAGGCCTGTGCCTGATCGTCGCGTGAGTTCGTTTCCACAAACGACACGATGTAGGCGTCCATCGTCTCGAGGTCGGCCATGACCTGATTCAGGCGCGCGGTCACATCGTCGAAGAGCGCCACCGTACCATCGTCAATCGCACCGGTTTCTGTTTTGCCAATCCGGGACCTGTCGAAGTATTCGCCCAGTTCGGTGACGCTTTGACGTAGCCCGGTGAATCCAGCGGCGAACTCGGGAGAGTCGAGCCCCGGGTAAACGACGGTCATATCCCAATGTGGCAGCGCCGCAGCCGTCGTCGACATTGCAACCCTCTCGTTGTTCGGGCCGGCTCCGCCAGGGGCGGTGCTCCGCCGTCTACTTGTACCTGTCCTCTTCGGGATCACCCATAAACGGCGGGATCGCCGCCAGCTTCGCCCAGACGCCCTCTGGGATATCCACCGTAGCCAGGTCAATGGTGCTCGGGATCCGAGCGGCGCTAGACATCCCGACAATCGTGTTGGTAATGCGGGGATCACGCAAGGAGAACTGTAACGCCGCCGCCGCTAGCGGCACCCCATACCGATCGCAGATCGCCGCCATCTGGCGAACTCTAGCGACCATCTGGTCCGACGCCTGCTGATACGCATATCGTGGGTAGGCATCCGGACCCTTGGCAAGCATGCCGCTGCCGTACGGCGCGGCGTTCAGGACCGCCAGCCCCCGCTCGGACGCGATGGTGAGGAGGGGATCGGCGGAAGCGTTGAGCAGCGTATAACGGTTGTGCGTAATGACTGCATCGAAGATACCGAGCTCGACGTACTTGATTTCGAGGTCGATCGGACCGGAGGCAACCCCCAGGTACTCGATCAATCCTTGCTCTTTGTAGCCCTGGAGCACCTCGATCGGGCCGCCGGGAGCAAGGGAATCATCGAACGTCGTCCATTCGGCGTCGTGCAGGTAGACGATCTGGATTTTCTCGACACCGAGGAGCTCCAGGCTGCGCTCGAACCGGCGCTTGATCGTCTCCCCGCTGAAGTCATTCGTCTTCGGATCGCGTCCCTGCTTGGTCTGCAGGATCGCGCCCTCCGGCAGCCCGCCCAGCTCGCGCAGGACCAGACCCACACGCCGCTCGCTCTCGCCGTCGCCGTAAAGAGCCGCCGTATCGATGTAATTGATCGGGCTGGCCAGCGCGGCTCGAATCGCCGCCTTGGCGTCCTCCTCGGAGACGCCGTAGGCGAATGTCTCCGGCATATTGCCCAGGGGGGCGCAACCGATCGAAATCGGCGGAACGCTCAAACTCGTCCGCCCAAACGGACGACGGGCGAGGACCTGCTCTGCTGAAGCCATCTCATGCTCCTTGTCCGAGTAGCCGGCGGCGCCCACGGTGCGGCTGCCCGGAACGGGTTGGATCGATACTACGGCTGCTTGAGATTGGCGGCCTGATGCTCCGTCAACTTGGCCCAGGGCATCAGCGGCCGTTCCGGTTCCAGCGGCAAGGTCTCGCCGTCGATCATGGTGAGCGTGTTGACGAGCCTCTTGGAGCCCTGGCGCTCGTTCATATGGATGTCCTGGAAGGTGTAATCGCCGTCTTCCACCTTGAACAGGGCGATGTCGGCCTGGCTGCCGGGCCGGATCGTGCCCAGGTCGGGACGCAACATTGCCGCGGCCGCCTTTGATGTTGCCCGCTCAATGACATCCGCCACGGTCAAGCCTAGGGCGAGGAACTTCGAAAGCGTCGTCGGCAGATCGAACATCGGGCCCTGGATGCTGAGCTGGTGGATGTCGCTGGAGATGACGTCCGGCATGATCCCCTGAGCCAGCATTGCCTCGCTGGTCTCGAACGAGAACGAGCCGGCGCCATGGCCAATATCGAGAATGAGGCCCTCGTCGTGCAAGCGCCTGATCGTCGGGTGGATCCGGCCGTCGTCGGTGAGGATTCGCATGCTGTGCCCGGTGAAACAGTGGGTCAGGATGTCGCCCGGGCGAAGGTATTCGGCCACCTCGTCGATCGTCGGCGGACCCTGACCGATGTGGGTCATTAAGGGCAGGCCGACCCGATCGGCCAGCTCCCGCGCCCTGGCGAGCGGCTCGATCCCGACGCCCCGGGTGGTGCTGCTATCAATCCGGGCTTTGATGCCCAGGATCAAGTCGCGGTTTGCCTCGACGATGCTCGCGGCCAGCTCAACGTCCCAATAGTCCGGATTGGCGAACTCCCATGACGGAGCGATCAAGCCGATCGAGGAGAGGTTGAGGAGGGCAAACACGCGTGATTTGCTCGGTTCGCAGATGTAGCGGCGGAAGCCCGGAAAGCTGTACGACCCGGCGCTGCCGACATCGAGCCAGGTCGTCACTCCCGAACGAGCGGCGACCGGATCGGGCTCGATCCCCCAGTACGTCACGCCCCAGTAAACATGGGTGTGCAGATCGACCAGTCCAGGGGTAACGATCTGACCCGATGCGTCGATGACGGCGTTGGCGCGAGACGGATCGATGCCCGCCGCCACCTCGGTCACGACGCCACCGGAGATGGCAACGTCCAGGTTGCCAGACAAGCCCGCCCCTGGGTCGACCACTTCTCCACCGGCAATCAGCGTATCAATGCGTTCCACCATGCTCTCCCCGTAGATTCCGAGTCCTTCTAACGGCTTCCGGGATGGTGGGGCTAGTCGCCGTCCTTGGCAAGACCCTGACCCGCGATCGTGAACACAGGCAGCAGGTTGAAGCGGAGCGTCGAAGCCCGACCGTCGGCCCCACCGCACTAACACTCGGCAAGGAGTGCGCCCGCCTCCACCCTTAGAGCCCTTGAAACTGCGGCAAGCCCCACCGTGGGCGCGGCCCGCCGGTTGGCGGGCGACATTCCAAGAGTGACGGGTTTCGCAACGTTCAACCCGTCGTCACCGCAGGTAGAAAGTCGAACCTGACCGACGACGGGCGACCGTCCGATCCGGTGTCGTTCTCCGACGGAACTGCCGCCTGTACCCACACGCGACCGACGTCGGGTACGGCGATGCGGTACCAGAGCCGATAGCCTTCTGCACTTGTCTCGCTCGACGCTTCCGGCCCGGTCGCAATAGAGATCAGGCGATAACGGTCGCCTGCCGAAAGCGGCAGGTTTCCGACCTGCACGGCGTCGGATCGGTCTGCAGGCAACGACCATAGCGCTGCCGAGTCGGCTGCCCCACTAGCGACGATGACCGCTGCATCAGTTGGCAGCGTGCCGTCGTAGGCGCGATTCGCGATGACGTGCGTCGGATTCCGCCAACCAATCGCCGACGGATGGTCGGGCGCGTCAATCGGCCAGTAGCCCGGACCGGGCGCGCAGTTGAAACCGCAGGCAACCGAGTAGCGCGGCGCATCGCCGTTGACCTCGGTCCTCGTCAGGAAGTTCCGAATCTCGAAATGCAAATGGCTTGGCGCTCTGCCGTCGGTCCGGTCAAGCACGGTGCCGAGTTGTTGCCCGCGCCGGACGCTGCCCCGCTCAACGGCAAGCGCGTAATCGAGATGCCCGTACATCGAAAACAGGTCATCACGGTGCTGCACGATGACGACGAGACCGGGGTACTCAGAGCCTGCAAACACAACATCGCCGTCGGCGACGGCGTAGACGCCCGCGCCCGCGGCGTTGCCGCCGGGCAGATAGAAGTCCTCTGCGGCGTGCAGCCAACCCGGGCTAAACCAGGTGTTCTCGCAGGCGTAACCGTGCCGGATCAAGAAGCCGTCACCCAGTACCTGACCGGGCAAACCTATCGGCATGGAGAACGCTGGCCCGACTGCCTGCGCGGATATCGGTCGAATGCGAGCAGCCAGGGCGGCGACAATGCTGCCCTGGATGACGGCTCGACGGGATATTGTTCGAATCACTAGAAGGAGCCTCCGTAGCATCCCGCCGCGGTGTTCGGATTCATCAGTCTGCGGCGAGTAATGTCAGATCGTCGTCGCTCGTAATCCGAATTGGCAGGGCGCGAACCTGTTCAGTCCTCCCTGGTGTGCCAAAAGGTAGGTAGGTACCAGGTGTTCTCCGGGATAAAGGTATGTCGGACGAAGAAACCGTCTCCCATCGATCTGCCAGCAAGACCAATGGGGTACGCATAGGCGCCGCTTTCCTGGGCTCGACCAGATCGGGACCCAAGCGCGGTGGCGGCAGGAGCGAAGAGCGCCCCCTGGAGCAACGACCGGCGATCAAACATCTCGGTTCAGCCTCCACACACAGGACGACTCGCTAAGTCCGGCTGATGCCAACCAATGGCCGCCGATCTCGCGAAATTATCCGTTGACACGTAGGTACTCATTACCGGGCATTAATCATCGCATGTGGATGCGCTGACCGCCGGGCGAAGTGGCGTCAATCGACCTCTGGCGCTGGAGCAGAGACATGAGCCTGATCCTCTGGTACGTTGCCGCAGATGAGCGATTCGGATGGATGCGCAGATCACGCGCGCGAGGTGGTGTCAATTGAAGGTTCTCGTTACCGGTGGCAGTGGCCGGATCGGCATGGCGACGATCAACGACCTGGTCGCTAACGGATCCAGCGTGGTTAGCGTCGACCGACGGCGCAGCTCGGAGCCGCTACCAGAAGGTGTGCGATTCATCGAACTCGACCTGGGGGATGTCGGTCACGTGGCGGGCGCGATGGAGGGGTGCGAGGCGGTCATCCATCTTGGCGCTATCCCATCGCCGTGCAGTTTCCCGGATGAAGTTGTCTTCAACAACAATGTTCGAAATACGTTTGCCGTCTTTCAGGCGGCCCGGCTGCACGAAATCAAGAAAGTGGCGTTCGCAAGCAGCCTGTCTGCTCTTGGCACCGCATGGGCGCCCGAACCCTTCCCGCCCATCTATGCCCCGGTCGACGAGGACCACCCCCTCCTCAACCACGATTGCTACGGGCTATCGAAGGAGGTCGACGAGCGCACGGCGGAGATGTTCCACCGCCTGACGGGCATGCAGGTCGCTGCCCTGCGCTTCTGCTGGGTATCGCATATGCACGAGGCCAAACAGGCCGTCGAGCGAATCAAGGCGAATCCCGGCCACCCCCAAGAGTGGCGCGTGCTCTGGGCATATGTCGATGTCCGCGATGCGGCGGCGGCATGCCGGCGGGCCATCGAAGCCGGCGGCTTTGGATTCGCGGCGTTCAACATCACCGCCGACGACACCCTGAGCGATACCCCCACGGAAGTACTGCTCCGGACACATACGCCGTCGGTCGAGATTCGGCGGCCGATTCCTGGGACTGCCTCCGCCTTCTCCAACCAGCGGGCCAAGGATCTGCTCGGCTGGGAGCCGGTCCATTCCTGGCGAACTGAGTAGTCCTCCTTACCGCGGAATCGTCAGGGGGCTCGCCCGATGAGCGGGCCCCCTGAAGCATCTGACCCTCCGTTTATCTGGGATTGTATCGGCCTAAGCGGGCAGCGCCTCACCGAGAAGTCGTTCCCAGTTGCCATGCATGATCAAGGCAATATCGGCCTCGGCGTAGCCGCGCTTGCGCAGCAACTCGGGGATGTTCTGGATGTCGGCGATGGTGTCGAGGTCACGCGGCGTCTGTTCGGTGCCGTAACCGCCGTCGAGATCGGTGCCGATCGCGGCGTGGCGGGCATTGCCGGCCAACTGGCAGACGTGGTCGATGTGGTCAACGACGGTGTCGAGGGTGATGTTCTCCGGCGTCGTCACACCTTTGATCCAGCCCGGCTGCAACATCCAGGCATCCATCACCGCGCCGATCACCGCGTCGCGTTCGATGAGCGCCCGGATCATCTCGTCGTCGATCTGACGGTCCCCCGGCACCAGCGCCCTGCAATTCGAGTGGCTCGCCAGCACACGACCCTTGAACCGCTTGAGGGCCTCCCAAAAACTCTCATCGGTCAGGTGAGACGCGTCCAAGATCATCCCCAACCGATCCATCTCGGCGAGCAGGCGCACGCCTTTCTCGGTCAGCGGCCCGGCGCTGCCGGTGCCGAAGGCGTAGGCACTTGGACCGTAATGGGCGGGACCGACAACCCGCAGGCCGTCGTTGAACCACAGCTCGGTTTCGACCGGATCGATGATCGGATCGGCGCCTTCCATCAGCAAGACGAAGCCCAGCGCTGCCGACTCGGCGTCGCGATCGAGGTCAGTCAGGTGATTGGCAAGATCAGACTTCGTTCGGAGCATGCGGACGTGCTCCTTGCGCTCGAGCGCCCGGTAGACCGCGAGTTCTCCCTGGGCGTGGGCGTAGGCGATTTCGTGGGTGCGGAAGTCGATCTTCGACGGGACATTGGGGTTGACCCGCGCCAACACCGTCGCCAGGCAGAGTCCGATCTCGCCGCGGCGCAAGTCGGGCAACCCGACCGTGCCGACGCACCGCCCTTTGTCGGTCAGGCCAAGGTCGGATTCGATGGCGCGCGTCTCGAGAGCGGTGAGCGTGAGGTCTCGGTTCCAGACGAGGGCGTTCATGGCGAGATCGAGATGGGCATCGACGGCGCGCACCGGTTACCTCCCAGGATGAGTCTGTTGCCCCGGCAAGTCGCCGGTTACACACAGTCAGTGTGACTACCTGCCCCGAGCGCGCGGATCGAGCGCGTCGCGCAAGCCATCACCGAGCAGATTCAACGTCAGAACCGTGAGTACCAGGGCAATGCCCGGGAAAACCGACACCCACCAGGCGCTCTGCAAAACCCGCTGACCATCCCGAAGCATGTTTCCCCAGGTGGCGGTCTCCGGAGGGACGCCGGCGCCAAGGAACGACAGAGAAGCTTCCGAGATGATTGCGAACGCCACGACGAACGTGCATTGCACGATGAGCGGTGAGAGCCCGTTGAGATAGACGTATCGGGTTAGGATGGCGCTGTCGCGCATCCCCACGGAACGAGCGCACTCGACGTAGGCCTGCTACTTCGTCACGAGCGTCGTCGAGCGAACCAGCCGGGCGATGTTCGGCGTGTAGACAACAGTGCGACGGTGCATGAACTCGACGTCCGACTCTCGTCCTCTCAATCTCGGCAGAGGTCGGCATGATACCCGGGTCACGCCGAACGCGAAAGGGGGTTATACACAAGACCGGCGCGGGCAGTGCCCGCGCCGGTCTTGCCGAACGTCGTCCATCGTGAGAAAGGAGCTTGAGTGTATTGGACGGCCTCCGGAAGATCTAGGACGAAGCGTCGACGAACAGGAAACCGGGCTGATCGCTGGCCAGAATACCGCTGGCCAGGAGGACGAGAGGTTCCGATCCGATGTTCCGCATGATGTGATGGGAGTCCTGGTCGTAACTGACCGCATCGCCCGGGGAGAGCACCAGATCCTTGTTGAGTTCGATCGGTTGCTCGGGGACGGGCGTTCCTGCCGACGCGGCGCGGGTCACCAAGCCGGACCCTGCGGTGAAGGTTGTCCCAAACTCGCCCGATAGTACATAGAGCGCGACCGCTCCGGGATGGCCATGCTCGGCGATAACGACACCCGGATCGAGCGTCAGGCGAAGGAGAACTAGCGCCTGTCCTGGGTTGTCGGACGGTTCGACCACCCCGATCTGTTCGACGGTGACTCCCGCCAGCGGGTCGGAGTCCTGAGCTCGTGATAGTCCGCTCATGGCCAACATTCCGGCCAGTACGACCAGTGATGCAAATCCCAGTCGCAGCCGCATGCCGAAGGTGTACATCTTGGTGCTCCCATGGATAGGTCGTCGGTGAGGGAATGGGGGAGGGTTGTCGTACCGTTAGCGGTAGAAGTACGGATCGAGGACGGTGACCTTGGTGATGCGATCGACCGGCAGGCCGGTGCACGAGGCGGCCCTACGGATGGCTTCAGGCGTCGGGCCATCGTAGACGCAGTAGGTGGACTTCTTGTCCTCGCTGACGTAGGAGTGGACCCAGGTCACCCCATGGTCGGCGTTCTTGTCGACCACGCCCTGGCTGGCTGCCGCACCTTCTTAGTTGACGGGGATCACGAGACCGTCGGGAAAGGTTCGTTCGACAACGTAACGAGGCAGCGCCGTCTCCCTCATTGTGGCGCCGATCGTTCGGCGTTTCTAACGCCGCCGGCCACTCCGGCTGGCACCCACAATGCCGGGTAAACAGACGCGGAACATCGGAGACTAACCCCTAGATTAGGGGCGGATCACCCTGAGTTTTCGAAGCCGACATCAGCTCGTGGTGGGCGGTCACGGCGTCTGACCGCCTGGTGACCCCAAGCTTGGCCAGGATCGAGCTGACGTGATGCTCGACGGTCTTGATTGAGACGAAGAGGCGATCCGCAATCTCGCCGTTGGAGCGACCCGCGGCGATCAGGCCCAGCACTTCGCGCTCGCGGCTTGTCAAACCTGCCGGGTGAGCTCGCGTGCTCGACCGCGGACCTCGTGGACCGCGTCCGAACCCTAGCTCGCGCAGCAGTCGGGATGCGGTTACTGTTCCCCACCCCGCCCCCAGCCGCTCGAAGGTCGCCAGCGAACGCCGCAGGCCGTCCTCGTCATCGGATTCGACCAACGCCCGTGCGGCTTCGTACGGGCAGCCACGCGATAGCCAGTCGTCTGCCGCGCCCGCATGATCTCCGCGCACCTGTTTCACCCAAGGCGCAGCGGCAGCCGGATCCAGGGCATCGATCGCCCCTGCCTTCCACAGCCAAAATCCCAGTTCTCCGACGTGCCACGGATGGGCATGTTTCAGAGCCAGATCATAGGCGGCTGTGGCTTCCGCGATCGTCCGCTCGACATCACCGGCGATCCAGGCGGCTTCTGCTCTGGCGGCGCGCACAGGTCCAAGCCGCTGTAAGGTGGCGGTTGGCTCTGCCAGGGCGAGGGCTTCGTCAAGGGCGGTTGCCACTTCAGGGTCGCTCCGCCTGGCCCGCACCCTGCCAAGCGCGACCAGCGCCATGATCCTGCTGATCGTCGTCGCATTGCCCATCCGCAGAACCGCGTCTGCCTCGGCCGCCGCCTCGCCCCACCTGCCGCGATACATCCAGGTGAGCGCCATCCAGGACCGCGAGTACGCCGACGAGCCGTCCATGTCGCGCGCCGTGGCGTAGGCGATGCCCTCCGAGAGGACCCGTTCGGCAAGCTCGAACTTGTATATCTCGCCGTAACACGAACCCAGGTTCTCATACGCATCCGCGACATGGTTTGCCAGTCCAGCGTCTCGGGCCATTTGAAGGCATCGTTCTAGGTCCGCCCGGCCGCCGTCCTCGTCTCCCGAGAGCATTCGGGCCGACCCGACGGCGTTGGTCACGTAGACCACGGTCTCGACGTCCCCGAAACGCTCCGCCAGCCCAATGGCCTTGCGGACCCACTGGATCGCCGCCTCGTTGTCACGATTCAGCATGCGGATGTAGGCATAGACGGTCATTGGAACGACGTGGGCCTCGCCTTCAGGCTCTGATTGAATGAGATTGAGCGCTTCTTCGATGGCCACCTCGGCCTCACCATTCCGTCCATCGTTCACCAACATTGTGGCGATCCGGGCCAGTTGCAACGCCTGCTGACCGGTATCTCCCTTGCGACGCGCGAGTCCTAAGAGATCCTGACGCGCCTGGATTCCCTCACGAAGACGCCCGGTGGATTTGCAGGCAACGGCGTACTCACCCAACAGCTCGGCTCGCCGGGTTTCGTCGGACGCCGCGCAGTGCCGTAGCGCGCGTTCGTACTGGGCGACGGCTTCCCGGTAAGCGCCGACCGCGGTGGCCGTCTGAGCTGCCGCTGTCGCGAACTCGAGGACGGCCTCGGCCTCCCCTGCCCCTTCCGCGTGGTGGGCGAGCCGGGTCAGATCCCGGCGACTCTCCGGCAACGAGCGCAACATCGCCAGGGCCCGGCGGTGCAGATCCATGAGCCGCGAGGGCAGAATTCCGTCGAGGATCGCGCGGCGGGCCAACTCATGCCGGAACGCCAGCCGTCCTTCGTCCACCCGCAACATGCCACCCGAGACGCAATCCTCGATCGCTTCCTCGCTGGCTGCGGAAACAGTCACGAGCTCGTGCGCATCGACCGAGGCGCCGAGGACCGCCGCGGCTTCGAGCGTGTGCGCTGGCGTCGGCCGTCAAGCGAGAAGATCGCGCCAGGACCGCGTCAGTTACGGTCGGCGGCAGGTCAACGCCCGGTGAAGCCAGGACTTCGGTGGCGAAAAACGGATTCCCGCCCGTTTGGCGGTGCAGTTCGACGGGATCGACGGGTTGTCCGGCGGCAAGCTCGCGCACCGCACCGACGGAAAGGGGCGACAGGCGCAGGCGAAGCGGACGCGCCGTCGAGGCGAGATCCCCAAGGACGATCCGAAGGGGATGACGGGCGCCAACCTCGTCGTCCCGATAGGTCAAGGCAAGGAGTGCATGCGTTGTCCCGAGCCTTCGGCCGAGATAACGGATCAGATCGAGTGTCGCCTCGTCAGCCCAGTGCGCGTCTTCGATCAGGGCAACCGTCGGTAGGTCCGTCGTTCTCGACAACTCCGCCAAGCAGGCGGCAAAAAGCACATCGCGGCCGGCGCTGGACCGGACCTGCTCGGCGAGGTCTCCTCCGGCGACCGCCGCGAAATCGAACAGCGGACCCAGAGGGCGAGGTGTCGAAAGCGCGTCACAGGCTCCCATCAGGACGCGGGCCCGATCGGCGATTTGGCCGACCCACTGGCTGATGAGCGCTGACTTGCCGATGCCTGCCTCGCCGCCGATGAGCACGACTCCACCACGCCCGGCCGTTGTAGCGTCCTGACGCTGGTCCAGTTCCGCTAGATAGCTATCGCGTTCGAATAGCACCACGGTGATGTTGACCTCGTCCGTTTCGCTGGAATCGTACTGCCAGGACGATTCGGAAACAGGGCCCGCCGCGAATCTCACACATTGGATCTGCGTGCGTCACAGAATCGTGACAGTCTGGTCGCACGGGTGACATCACCCAGTCCTAACCTGATCACAGGTCAAGTAATTGACCACCTTCGCGGAAACGCCGACCGGCATTTCCCAATGTCCCCACTGAAACACCCCATTTCATCCCTCCCCACCCCAGTCGACCGCGGGCCCTCCAGCCAAGGGCCCGCGGTCGAACCACTTTTCGGCCCAATCTGCGAGCCCGCAAGCGTAAGGCCTTTGTTAGGTTTGTCGGCGTACGCCACGGTTCTCCTGGCTAAGATCTGCAATGACATCGGATTATTGCGGGCTCGGGCATGGAAGGCGCTATGATGCAGACCTGGAATCCCCGGAATACGCACGTTGCGGCCGCTCGTTCTATCGCGGGCCAGGAAACCATGGCAACCATCCTGATCGTTGACGACGAACCGATCGTTCGTGAGGTCGTCGAGCAGTACCTCAAACAAGACGGCTTCGCAGTCGAGGCCGCCGCAGACGGCTTGGAAGCTATGCGCCGGTTCCAGGCGGCCCGACCCGACCTAGTCCTGCTCGACCTCATGCTGCCAGGACTGGACGGCCTCGAGGTCTGCCGCCAGATGCGGTCCCTGTCAAACGTGCCAATCATCATGTTGACGGCCAAAACCGACGAAATCGACACCATCATCGGTCTGAGCGTCGGCGCCGACGACTACATCGCCAAGCCGTTTAGTCCGCGGGAGGTCGTCGCTCGGGTGAAGGCCGTTTTGCGGCGGGCCGCGACCCAGCCGATCTCCACCGACGGTAGCGACCCGCTGCGGTTCGATACCCTGACCATCCGGCCCGATCGTCGCCAGGTCGAGGTATCGGGGAAGCAAATCGAGCTCACCGCCAGAGAGTTCGATCTCCTCGAGTTCCTCGCCCGGCACCCCAGACAGGTCTTCAGCCGTGAGGATCTGCTCGACAAGGTGTGGGACTGGGCGTTCGCTGGGGATGGCGGCACGGTCACCGTCCATATTCGGCGGTTACGGGCCAAGATCGAACCCGATCCGGAGAGGCCCCGTTATGTCAAAACTGTCTGGGGCGTCGGCTACAAGTTCGATCCCGGACCAGGCGACGGCCGCTAGATGATCGTCCCCATCACCTACCGGCGCTGGTTGCCTGTGCTCGGCCAGACGGTGGCTGGGGTCATCGTCGTGCTCGTCGTCGCAATGATCGTCGCCATCGTCGGATTGGATCTCCCGAGCAACGAGCGGCCGCTTATGCTCCGATTACTGACGGCATCGGCGGCGGCCTCGCTCGCCACTGGCGCGATCTTGCTCCGCCTCTCGTCCTGGCATCGCTGGAACCGGCTGCGGATTCGCCTGGGGACCGCTCAACTCTTCGGCGTTATCGTCGCGATCATCAACATCAGCCTGACCGCCGTCGCGATGTTCCTGAATACCCACGACCTACGGCTCCTGCTCTTCCTCCTCGGCTATTCGCTGGCTATTGCGTTGATCTTCTCGACCATCGTGAGCGCATCGTTGGGCGCGTCGCTGGAGGCCATTCGGGCGGGCGCCGTGCGCATCGCCGACGGCGACCTCAGTGCCCGGGTGCCGGTGGCCGGAGAACGGGAACTGGCCGACCTCGCAAAAGCTGTCAATACGATGGCCGCTCGCCTGGACGCATCGTTCATGCGCCAGCGGGAGATGGAGGCGGCCCGGCAGTACCTGATTGCCGCCGTGTCCCATGACCTGCGCACACCGTTGGCATCGTTGCGGGTGATGGTCGAGGCAATTGCCGACGGCGTCGCCTCGGATCCCGGAACGGTCCACCGCTACGTGATGGCGATGCAGCGGGAGACGGTCAGCCTCGGAAAGCTGATCGACGACCTGTTCGAACTCGCTCGCCTGGATGCCACCGGACCCGACCTCCGGCTCGAACCAAGCCCGATCGCCAATCTTGTCGCGGAAACCGTCGACACCATGAGCGCCCAGGCCGTCGGGCAGCGGATCGACCTGCGCACGGAGGTCCACGGCGAACTCCCGCCGGTGTTGATCGATCAGGACCGCATCCAGCGCGTCGTCTATAACCTGGTCCAGAACGCCCTCCGGCATACGCCTGCCGATGGCACGGTCGTGGTCGAAGTCTTCGACCGCGGGGCGACCGAGACCGAGATCCAGATCAACGTGCGCGATACGGGCGGTGGTATCGACCCCGCCGATCTGCCCAAGGTCTTTGAGCGGTTCTACCGTGGAGATCGTGCTCGTTCCCGCAGCACCTCACCGTCTCCGATCGAGGGCAGCGGCGCGGGTCTGGGCCTGGCTATCGCCAGGCGGTTGGTCGAAGGGCATGGCGGCCGTATATGGGTCGCCCAGCCGCCCGAAGGCGGTTCGGTCTTCTCGTTCACCCTGCCGAAGGCGGGCGCTCAGCCTTTTACGTAGGCGAGCTTCTCGGCGACGAGGCCGTCCCGGACCTTGAAGAGGTCAATCCCGCGGATATGGTGACGCTGGCCGTCGTCGCCGGTGTACGAATATCGCCAGCGGACGACACAGCGGTCACCCGCGACGATCATCTCCTCCTCGTCAAACCGGGCATCCGGCGAGGAGCTCAGCATGTTTTGCCAGAAGGAGCGCACCGCCGCCTGACCCTCAAACCGCTCGCCATCGGGGGAAGGCCAGGTGTTCTCGAAGACACAGTCGTCGGTCATCGCCGCCATCACGGCGTCGACATCATGGCGATTGAGAGCGTCGTTAAAGCGATCAACGGCCGCTCGAGTCCCGTCTACTGATGGGTCGGTCATCGCCTGGGCCTCCTGTGACGGACAGCCCTGGGCTCACGGCCCGGGCTGAACATGACAGCCTCTCCGAGGCTAGAGTTGCCCTGGAGGGCTGACCGGTTTGGCCTGGGCAAACCTGGGCAAACCCTGGGCCAACCTTGGGCCAACCTTGGGCCGTGAGCCTCCGGCTTCGATGACCGGCTGCGCATCCTGGATTCTACGTGCCCAGCGGGCGAACGTGAACCAGGTTGGTGCGGCCCGATTGCCGGGTCATCGGCAGGCTGCCGACGATCAGGGCGTACTCGCCTTCCGGGGCGAGCCCTGCCTCGACGATCGCCCGGCCGGCCACCCGGAACATCTGGTCGGGATCCTCAATGAGAGGAACGACCACGGCGCGCACGCCCCAGACCAGGTTCAGCCGCCGGGCGATGTTCTCTTCGGTGACGACCGCGATGATCGCCGGCGTGGGACGGTGCTTGGCCACCCTGCGCGCGGCCGATCCGGCCAGCGTGAAGACGATGATGTGGCCAACAGGAGTCTGGTCCGAGAGGGCATAGGCCGCCCGGGCAATGGCATCGGCAAACGCCAAAGCCGGGTCCTCCGAAATCGCCGGCTGGGCGGCGGAGGCGGTCCGAATCGAGCCGTCCTTCTCCACCTCCCGGATAATCCGGTCCATGGTTTCGACCGCTTCGATCGGGTACTGCCCCATCGCCGTCTCCGCGGAGAGCATTACCGCGTCGGAGCCGTCCCAGACGGCATTGGCGACGTCGCTGGTCTCGGCCCGGGTGGCGACCGGCTGGGTGATCATGGATTCCAGCATCTGGGTGGCGGTAATCACCGGCTTGCCAAGTTCATTGGCAACCGAGATGATTTTTTTCTGGGCGCGCGGGACTTGCTCTGGAGGCAACTGCACACCCAGATCCCCGCGAGCGACCATCACGCCGTCCGAAGCGGCGACGATCTCGCGGACGTTGGCCAGAGCCTCCGGCCGCTCGATCTTCGCGATGAGGCCGGGCTCGTCGCCGTAAGCACGGGCGGTTCCGCGTGCGACCAACAGGTCATCCGCATTGTTGATGAAGCTCAGGCCCAGATAGTCGACGCCGTGCTCGACCGCGAACTTGATGTCCTGGCGGTCGATATCGGTGATCGATCCCCCCCGGATCGGAGCACCAGGCAGGGTCACGCCCTGGCGTCCCGGCAGAACGCCACCGCGGCCGACGAGCCCGAACGCGACCCCGTCGGCAATTCGGGTGATCAGCAGTTCGATCAGTCCATCGGCGATCAACACGCGATTGCCGGGCCTGATCACCGAGAGCAGGTCGGCATAGCCGACACCGATACGCCCCGGAGTCGTCGGCACCGCTTCGGGAACGATCTCGACCTCGGTCCCACGGGCGAATGGAACGGGGTCGTTGCCGTTGGCAACCGGTCCGGTCCGGATCTTAAGCCCCTGGAGATCGAACAGAATTGCGATGTGGCGGCCAGCCTGGCGGGATGCCTCGCGGACGCCGTGGATGAGCTGTGAGCGGATATCGGCTGTGCCGTGGGCGGCGTTGACGCGGCAGACGTCAACGCCGGCCTCGATGAGCTGGCGAAGCATGTCCGGATCGCCGACCGCCGGACCAAGAGTCGCGACGATCTTCACCCGGCGCTCGTGAAACCGTCCCATTTGGCGGTCATCTCCCCGCGCAGGAAGAACGGTCGTGGACCGATCGGCGGCTGTCGCTTCCCGCACCGGCGCTGTCGCCGCGGCGAGCTCAGCAGCCTCGGACTCGGTCCGCTGCTGCTCAATGGTCTCCTTGATCTCGTCCGTCTCGACTGCCTGGTCGTTCATGTGCCCTCGTCCGTGAATGGCCGACCACCAGCGGATCGGGTCGATCTGTGCGCACTCATCCTACCGCAGCACCGCGAAGAAGCACCGTGAAACAGCGCCACCGGCTTATTCCCAGCGCAGCGCCTCGGCCGGAGGCACGCTCGCCGCCTGCCGGCTGGGTACCCAGGTCATCAGCAGCGCCATCACGAATGCGATCACCAGAATGCCGACCACGAGCGGCCATGGGACGATGAATTCCGCGTTTTGCCCTCCGGTGAACTCCTCATCGGAGAAGAGCTCCCAGGCCAATGCCAGAGCCAGGATGGTGCCGGAAAGCACCCCGAGCGCCACGACGAAGATCGTCTCGAACAGGAACGATTGGGCAACCATCGCCTTTTGAAAGCCCAGCGCCCGCAGCATGCCGATCTGTTGCCGTCGTTCGACAACAGCGCGGAAGGCGAGCACGCCGACCGCGGCGATACCGACGATCAGACCGAGCCCCATGAAGCCCTGGATCAGGGTCAGGAAGCCGCGGAACTGGGCCTGACCCTGCTCTAGGATCTCCTCGTAGGAGATCGCCTGGGCACCGTGGTTGAGCAGCGCCCGCTCGATGTCTTCGGCACGGTCCCTGACATTGTCGGGGTCGGCGATGCGTACGCGGTAGGTTGTTAGCGGCGCATCCGGGAAGACCTGGTCGGTGAAGGTCCGGTTCGCGAACAGTCCAAGCAGGGTACTGATATCGGAATCGATGATGCCGATGATCTTCAGTGGCGCCGGTTGGCCGGTGCGAGGATCGGTCACGTCGACGTTGACAGCCGGAAAGACCTCTTGGTCCGTTCCGACCCCTTCGATCCGGAACGTCTCGGGCGCGCCGAACCCGCCACTGGGCTGCACCGCGGTCGAGTCGATCACGGCGACACCGGGCTCGTTGAGAAGGGCGTCGATTATCGACTGGTTGTCGGGGTAGCCCTCCGCCCGGGCCTGGAAGGAGAGATCGCTCTCCGTGATGAAGCTCGCGTCCATCCCGATCACCGTCATATCATTCGGATCGTCGTCTTCCACCCCTTCCTGACGGATCGTCGCCTGTGGGGCTGAAAGATCGGTCCAGCCGACTGCGGTGATGTCGCTGGTCTCATCGCCATTGGCGCTGAGCGCGGCCACCAGATCCTTGTTCGGAATCGGGTTGCTGCTCGGGACATCGACCTGGATGTCCCAGCCGGCATCGGCCTCATCGCTCAGGAAGAGGTTTGCGAAGTTCTCACTGATGGTGGCGAAACAGACCAGCGAGAAGACGATCAGAGAGAACATCGCGATCGTCAGCCCCGTGCGACCCTTCGCCGCGCCTGGGTACGCGATTGCCAGGCGGACGGACGGCAGCTTGGCGGGGAAAAGCCCTCCGATCCGGCTGACAAGGCCCAATAGCGAATCGAGGTTCTGAGTAATCACCAGGGTTGCGCCCGCCACCATGAAGATGCCGGAGACGAAGAAGAGCTCGAAGTCACCGGACATCTCTCCAAAGATCGTCTCAAACAGGTCCGACGGAAATGACGCCAGCAGCCAGTAGCCTAGGACCAGCAGCCCCACGATCGAGTAAACGGGCCGGGTGTGCGCGCCGTAGTAGCGGGCAACAAATGCGATGCCGAAGAATATGAGGCAGAGGCCGATGCCGTGGAAGGCGAGAATTTCGGTCGACATGCCTAGCAGGAAGAACAACAGCCCTATGACGACCATCACGATGCCCGAAATGAGAACATTCCGGTTGCGCTTATAGACCGGTGAGTCCGGGATATCGCGGATAGCGGCTACCACGTTGAGCCGGCTCGCCCGCCAGGACGAAACAACGACGGCAATAAAGGTGATCACGACACCCAGGCAGTACCCGATAACGGCACTGCGTGGCGTCACGACCGCTTCGACTTTGAAGAAATCGCCGACCGTCTGGCCAAAGATTGCCCCTAGAACGTACGTCACGCCGACGCCGATTGCGGCGCCGACAAGGCCAGAGAGCAATGCGTACCCGGCTCCTTCGGCGATGAATTGCTGGATGAGCTGCCGGCGTTGCTGCCCAACGGCCCGTGCCATGCCCATCTCCGGTCGCCGCTCCGCCGCGAGCATCGCAAAGATCAGGATGATCAGAAGAATGCCAACGGAGATCGAGAAGAGGCCGAGTACGAGGAAGAGTCCGGTCAATCCGGACGATGCCAGTTCCGTCTGTTCGATTAGGTTCTGCTTGATTGCGTCGATGCCAAGGCCCGTACCTTCTAGCGCCGGCTCCAGCGCTTCCACCACCGCATCGGACCTATCCATACCGGTGCGGACGTCGCCGGTGTTGCTGATGGCGATAAAGGAGAGCTGGTCTTGTTGACCGGTGACGGCCTGCATGCGGTCAAGCGGCACGACCATGCCGGGATTGAGGCTGGCGTCGAGGACTCCCGTCAGGGGGCTGTTCTTGGCGATGGCTTTTACGGTCACCTGGACCGGCTGGCCCTGGTAGAAGATCGTAATCTGGTCGCCTACTTCTGCGTCCAACTCCTCTTGGGTACTCTCACTGATGACGACCTCCGTCTCGGCAAGCGACGCGAGGTCGATCTCCTCGCCACCGGGGGTCTGGATGCCGCCGAAGTCGCCGGCGCGGGCCGGATCGACGCCGATCAGGTAGATCTGCGGCGTGGACAGCTCCGACCGCATGTCGATACCCGGGACGAACTCGAGCAGGGCTGGCATGATGCCATCGACGTCGGGGTTGTCGGCCAGGGCCTGTTCGACGATCTGGAGCGAGGACGCTGGAATCTTGGTGCTGAGGGCGTTGTTGACGCTGCCTTCGGTGTCCGGGCTGGAGACGACGAGTTCATCGACCTCGCCGAGTGTGTCGTAGGTCGCGGCGGTCAATGACCGATCGATGGTGTCGCCCATGCCGAGGGCAGCGGTGGAGATCACGGTCGAGAGCATCAAGCCGATGATGATCAGGGCCGTCTGGGTCTTGCGCCGGGGGATGTTACGCATCCCCATCTTGAAGACCACCCGTTGCCGCAACGCTACCCAGGCGACCGAGGCCAGGCAGATCGCCAGTATCACCAGCAAGACGATCATGATCGTCGTCATCGACAGTCCGAAGATCTCGTCCACGTGACCAACCGCTCCTTCTCGCCCGCCGGGTCGGGGCGGGACACGCGCTTCGATGTCAAGGTAATTGTACGAGCCTTATCGGCCGCGGTGCCCCGGGGTACAGGTGGTCCCGCCCGGCACACGTGTGAAACGCCCACATGCCCGGACCGCACCATGCGTCAACAGCGAAAGCAATGAGCGGGGCGGCAGCGAATCGCTGCCGCCCCGCGCATTCGCCAGGATCGCCTGAAGCGGCCTACTCGTAGCGGAGTGCCGCTGCCGGTGCGATTCGCGCTGCCTGCCGCGCCGGAATCCAGGTCATTGCCAGGGCGACCACGATCGTCGCGATCAGGATGATCGAGATGATTGGCCACGGCACTGTAAACGACGCGCTGGACGATCCGACGTCCTCCGAGGTGAAGAGGTTGCGGGCCAGAATGACGCCCATCGCCGTGCCGGCGATCACCCCGATACCGACCACGAAGGCAGTCTCGATCATGAACGACAGCGAGACCAGCGAGCGCTGAAAGCCGAGCGCCCGCAGAACGCCGATCTGCTGACGTCGCTCGACGACCGAGCGGAAGGCGATCACACCGACCGCGGCGACGCCGACAAAGAGCCCGAGTCCCATGAAGCCCTGAATCAGGTAGAGGAAGCCGCTGCTCTGCTGCTGGTCCTCTTCCAGCTCATCGCGGATCGAAGTCGCCTGAGCGCCATTGCCGATCAAAGAGGCTTCGATGGACTTGGCGATGTCTTCGGACTGATCCGGATTGGCGACCTGAAGATAGTAGGAGGTCGAAGCAACGTCCGGATAGATCGCAGAGATCGTGGCGTCGGACGCATACAGCCCCTCGAGGCTGCCGATCGAGGAGTCGATCACACCTATGATCGTCACCGGCACCGCCTGGCCATTCGGCGCATCGATCTCGACCGTGACCGGCGCGAAGACGTGATCCGTGACGTTGAGATCGTCAAATGAGAACGAGTCGGTCTCCTCGAAGTCGTCGCCTTCGACGGCGGAGACGTCGACCACCGCCACGTTCGGCTGGGTCTCAAGGGCTTCGATGATCGCGGCGTCATCGGCATAGCCCTCCGCCCTGGACTCAAACTTCCACGAGGTGTTCTCGATGAAGCCCGCATCCATGCCGTGAACCCCGTAGTAGCCCCACTCGCCGCCGGCTTCACGGATTCGCGACGAGGTATCCGGAGTGGTCACCGCGCCGCCGGCGGTCAGTTCGGAGGCATCGACCGCGCCCGCCTGCTCCACGGCGGTGGTGAAGTCGCCCTCGACCGGATTGGCGCTGCCGACGTCGGCGCGGACATCCCATCCGGCGTTGGCGTCGTCACCAAGGAAGAGGTTGGTGAAGTTCTGGTTCATCGTCGCGATCATCACGAGCGAGAAGACGATGAGGGAGAACATTGCGATCGTCATGCCGGTGCGGCTCTTGGCCGCGCCGGGGTAAGCGATTGCCGTGCGGACGGCCGGGAGCTTGCCTTTGAATAAGGTGCCGATCTTGTTCACGCCTGCGAGGAGGATGTCGAGATTCTGCACGATCAGGATGGTGGCGCCGATCACCATGAAGATGCCCGAGACAAAGAACATCTCGAAATCGCCACTCAGTTCGCCGAAGATAGCCTCGGTGACGTCGAATGGCAGAAGCCAGTAGAGCAGAATCAGGACGCCGACCGCGGAAAAGACCGGTCGAGAGCGTGCGCCGAAGTAGCGTGCAATCAGGGCGACACCGAACGGGGTCATGCTGAAGCCGATGCCGTGCAGCGCGCCGTTCCCAGCCGACTGTCCGGCCAGGAAGATCAGGCCGCCGAGAAGAGTCAGGATGATCCCCCAGACGAGGACGCGCTTGTTGCGCCGGGCAGGGGTCTCGTCGGGAATGTCGCGCACGGCCGCAACGATGTTGAGCCGGCTGATCTTCCAGGACGAACCAACCACCGCCGCGAAGGTGATGACTACGCCGAGGCAGTAGGCGACGATCATACTCTGGGCTGTGACACTGGCTTCAATGTCGAAGAATTCGCCGAACAGGGCGCTCATCGCCGCGGCGATGCCGTAAGTGGCGAGCACGCCCATAGCCGATCCGACCAGGCCGGCGAGGATGGCGTAGCCCGCGCCCTCGGCAATGAACTGCTGGATGAGTTGACCGCGGTGGCGCGCCGATGGCGCGCTCCATGCCCATCTCCGAGCGGCGCTCGGCGGCGAGCATCGTGAAGATCAGGACAATGAGAAGCACGCCGGCGGCGACCGAGAAGAGGCCGAGGACGAGGAACAGGCCGGAGAAGATCTGGGCAGCCAGTCTCGACCTCGTCGATCGTTTCAGCCTTGATGTCGTGGATACCCAGGGTCAGTCCGGCGGAATTCGACAGGTTCATGCCCTCAAGGACACCGGAAAGATCGTCATTGACCGCGTCAGAGTGGTCGAGACCGCCACGGGCGTCGCCGGTATTCGAGATCGCGACCAGACTGATCTGACCATCGTTTCCGGTCATGGCCTGCATGTTGGCCAGGGGCATTGCCATCCCGAGCACGCCGAAGGTCACCTTGCCGCCGAGTGTCGACTCTTCGGTGATTGCGGCGACCGTCAGGTCGATGGCTTCGTTGCTGTAGAAGACCGTGACGGTGTCTCCGACTTCCGCCTTGAGGTCTTTGGCGGCCTCTTCGCCGAGCGTCACCTCGTTCGGCTGGAGCGCGGCGAAGTCGACCTCGCCGCCGTCGACACGTCGAATCCCGCCAAAGTCGTCCAGCCGGGCCGGATCAATTCCGACCAGGTAGACCACCGGCTCAGACTGGCCTTTGGCGGTGTTCTGAACCGGGACGTTTTCGAACAGGATCGGCATCACGCCGTCGACGTTGTCGTTATCGGCCAGGGCCGTGTCCAGCTCTTGGACGACCCCCTGGTCGATGGTGGTGCCGGTATCCAGGTCGATGCTGGCGTCCATCTCCTGGGAGGGCACGACCAGCTCGTCGATCCCTCCGAGCAGGTCATATGCCTCGGACGTGACCGAATGGTCGACCGTGTCGCCGACGCCGAGGGCGGCGGAGGTGATCAAGGTCGAAAGCATGAGCCCGACGACGATCAGGGTCGTCTGGGCGCGGCGGCGGGGAATGTTGCGCACGCCGAGCTTGAAGATCACCGGGCGACGCCAGGCCACCCAGGCCACGGACAGCAGACAGAGCGCGAGCAGCGCAACAAGAACCGTGGCGACGCCGCTCATGGGCACGCCAAAGACTTCGTCCATTCCCAGGACTCCTCTTGGGCAGGTTAGGGCTCAGTTCGACGAAATAGGGGAAAAGAAGCCCGTCGAGGCGGCTCGCTCTCGCTACAGGGTGGCGCCGACGACCTGACCAGCCGACGGAACATGGTGCTCAACGGAGTTCAGACCCGGGACCTCTTCACCGATAATCAATCCGTCACGCATCCGGACGATACGGTCGCAGCCGGCGCCGACGCCCGGATCGTGGGTCACGAGGACCAGGGTCAGGCCCACGCGCTGATTGAGATCGCGCATCAGGTCAAGGATCTCGGTGGCCGTCTTGGAGTCGAGGGCGCCGGTTGGTTCGTCGCCCCAGACGATCGCGGGGTTGTTGACGAGAGCACGGGCGATCGTGGTCCGTTGCCGCTGGCCACCGGAAAGCTCCGCCGGCCGGTGCCCGGCCCACTCCTCGAGGCCGACGGTATTGAGGGCCTCCATCGCCTTCGAGCGGGCCTCTTTCGGTTTCACTCCAGAGACCAGGAGAGGAAGCTCCACATTCTCGACGGCGGAGAGGACCGGCAACAGGTTGTACACCTGAAAAATGAAGCCCATCCGGCGGGCGCGGTAGTCCGTGCGCTGCTTGTCGGAGAGCTTGCCCAGGTCGGTGCCTTCCAGCCAAATCTGGCCGGAATCAATGTCGTCGAGGCCGGAAAGGCAGTTCAAGAGCGTGGTCTTGCCGCAGCCGGACGGGCCCATCACGGCCACCATCTCGCCGCGGCGAACGGCAAAATCAACGCTCCTGAGCGCCTGTACCTTGGTTGATCCCGTGTCGTACGTCTTCACGACCGCATTAGCGCGGATCATCTCGTCCGAACCATTGCTGGCGGCCATGGGCGCAGCGCCCTTCTCCTGGGTCTTGCGTCCAAACATCGCTGTAATTCCTCCTCATCCGGCAGCCAAGTTCTCTAGACCTAAGGGCTCGTTGCCAGCTGGATCGCCTCGCACGGACACGGACCGCAAGAATCTTGTGCCGTTTTGCCGTTTGAGTGTATCGCCGCACGGCGGTACCAACCAGTCACTACCTGGCATACGCACCTGGGTACCAATCTACCTATGACTGAATTGCCGCGTCTTCCCGTCCCCATCGCCGTACAAGGCGCGATCCCGTCGAGTGCAAGTCTGGCGGGACTCGGCATCGGCGTGATGAACAATCTGTGGAGATTCTGTTGCAACGCCAGCCAGAATGAGCACACTGATGCCCGTTTGGGTTCACTTGCAGCGTCAAAACAGTGCTCGTCTCACGCGCGCGGCGCCCATGAGTTCTGTCTGAAGCGACAGGTTCACCATGCCGCGGCATCAACCGTGCGATCAACCGGTGGGCGTGCCGAAGGCTCGGAGTGCCATTCGGTCTGGTCGAATGCGCTAGTAGCGACGTACCCGGTCTTCTGGCAGTCTCATCACTCGATCCGATCGACGACCACACACGTGATGCTGGTCCCAAGCGGCGACGGAGACAACGTGCAGGTCCGAATCAACTTCATTGCAAACACCACGCACCGCCACGAAACTCAGGGCAACGATTGAATCTCCTCGCAGACGCCCTGGAGTATGTCCGCGACAACCCTGAGCGCTTCTGGGAAGCGGTCGGGGATCATCTCCGTTTGAGCGGCACCGCACTCTTGATCGCCTGCGCCATCTTCATCCCCCTCGGGATCGTGGCCGCCCGCTCGGGACAGGCGGGCGCGGTGATCGTCGGCGCCATCGCCGCCGTCCGGGTAATCCCCAGCCTTGCGATCCTCTTTTTGCTCTATCCCATCTTCGGGCTGGGCGATACGCCGGCGTTGATCGCCCTCGTCGCACTTGCCGGTCCGCCGTTGGTGATCAATACCGACGCCGGCTTACGCAACGTCCGCCGCGATATCCTCGAAAACGCCCGCGGCCTGGGCATGAACCCGTTCCAGGTCTTCACGAGGGTAGAGACGCCCCTAGCCCTGCCCGTGATCGTGGCAGGGCTCCGAACCGCCACCGTGGAAGTCATCGCCAGCGCAACCCTGGCCGCCTATATCGGCGCTGGGGGGCTCGGCTCATACATAACAGGCGGCATTACCTCGCTCGACTACACCTTACTGCTTGTCGGGGCCATCCCCGTCACCATCATGGCGTTTACGGCGGAGATTGGCCTTGGCGCGATCGAGCGCTGGCTGACTCCACCGATCGCATAGGGATCGGCCGTCCGTTGCCGGCTTGCGGGTTGGCGCGGCGCCGTTTGTGTTTTATTCGAAGGAGGTCCTGCGGAGATGGTATCGACGTCGAACTCTGAAAGCCGTCTGTTCCGGTCGCTCGAAGCTCGAGTCTCGCGACGCCGCGTCGTCCAGGGAGCGCTCGGTGCTCCCATTGTCGGATCAGCCCTGCTTGCCGCTCCCCGCCGGAGCCTTGCACAGGACGAAACCGTCCGGATTGGGTCGAAAGACTTTGCCGAACAATTCATCCTGGCCGAAATGTACGGCGCGCTCCTCGACGATGCAGGGATTTCGGTTGATCTCGGCAACATCAACCTCGGTGGCACCGGCATCGCCCATGAGGCCCTGATCAACGACGAGATCGACATGTACCCCGAGTACCCGGGAACCGCGTTTGAGACCATCCTCGGCCTGAGCCTGGCCGATGCCAAGGCCGCGGTCGGCGGCGGTGCTACACCGGTGGCTGATGCGGCCGTGGCGGCGGCGACGCCAGTGTCGGCAGCGACGCCAGCGGCGGCTACCACCCTCGACCAGTACATCTTCGATGTCGTTTCCCAGGCGTATCTGGAGCAGTTCAACGTCGTCCTCCTGGAACAAAGCGCGTTCAACGATACGCAGGCACTGGCGGTGACCAGGGCATTCTCTGAGGAGAATGGCATCACCACGATTTCCCAATTGGCGGCCATTGCCGCCGACCTCACTATCGTTGGTCCCAGCGACTTCGAAACCCGGCCCGATGGGCTGGTTGGCTTGCAGGAGACCTACGGTGCTGGATTCGCCGATGTCGAAACCCTGGGTGTCCAGCCCGGCCTCCGTTATCAGGCGCTCGAAGATGGCGACGC
This sequence comes from uncultured Chloroflexia bacterium, assembly GCA_963724285.1. Lineage (GTDB taxonomy): Bacteria > Chloroflexota > Chloroflexia > Thermomicrobiales > UBA6265 > CAVRUD01. The sequence continues at coordinate 110,774 of CAVRUD010000009.1, forward strand.
AGACATCGTCTTGGCATTCTCGACCGAGGGCCAGATCCCAGCGATGGACCTTGTGGTCCTCGAGGACGACCTTGGTCTGTGGCCTCCGTATCACTGCGCCCCCTTTGTGCGCAAGGAGACACTCGACGCGTACCCGCAGATCGCCGATATCCTCAACCCGATCGCCCCGCTCCTGACGGACGAAGTCATGGCCGGACTGAACGGCCAAGTTGACCTCGACGGCGAAGAGCCGGCGGATGTCGCCAGGGCCTGGCTCGAGGAGCAGGGATTGCTCTCCGCCTAAACGCAGATACGTCGAATCGCCCGACCCACTTTCGGTCCAGGCGGTCCGCGAAACGCGAGCGCGCCGTGCTTTCCGTCCTCATAGGATGGAAGGGGCGGCGCGCATCGCCGCAATGACGAGAGCGATCCCACCGCCACCTCGGAGGTGTCACATCGAAACCGAGCAGGCCGGCGGTACGAGCGGCTGGCAGGCGAGCGCCATCGAATATGAGTCGGTCAAGAAGGAGTTTCCAGGCGGAAAGCGCCCGGGCGTCGATGGCGTCTCCTTGCGCGTCGAGCCGAGCCAGTTCACCGTGCTCCTCGGTCCCTCAGGATGTGGCAAGACGACGTTGCTGAAGCTGACGAATCGGCTCTATGAGCCAACGGGCGGCCGGATCACCGTCGACGGCACGGATATCCGCAACCTGCCGATCACCGCCCTCCGGCGCCGGATGGGATATGTCATTCAGCAGTCCGGCCTCTTTCCCCACATGCGCATCGCCGACAACGTCGCGGTGGTGCCCAAGCTCCTCGGATGGAAACGCGATCGCATTGCAGCCAGGGTCGACAAACTGCTCGACCTTGTTGGTCTGCCCGCCGCCGACTATCGCCGACGATACCCCGCTCAGCTCTCTGGCGGCGAGCAGCAGCGCGTCGGCCTCGCTCGGGCTCTGGCCGCCGAGCCAAGCACCCTCCTGATGGACGAGCCGTTCGGGGCCTTGGACGCGATAACCCGCGCACGCCTCCAGGACGAGCTGCGCCGGATTCACAGCATCCTCGGCCAGACCGTGCTGTTCGTGACCCACGATATCGAGGAGGCTGTTCGCCTCGCCGACAAAATCGTCGTCATGCGCCACGGCCGCGTCGTCCAGTACGACACCCCGCTCAACATTGTGCTCAAGCCTGCCGATGACTTCGTCGCCGACCTCGTCGGCGCCGGCGACGTTCTCCGCCGCCTGAGCTTGCTGCCGGCCCACTCCGCCATCACCCCACTGGGCGACGGTACGGACAGGATCTCGCGAGAAGAACCCCGGCTGTCCGGCGGCACTCCTCTCCGGGAAGCGCTGAGCGTCCTCCTCGAAGGCAAGGCCCCTCGCCTGATCATCACCAACGAGGAAGACGAGCCGGTTGGAACGTTGGACCTCCATGCAGTTCAGCGGGCCAGTGTCCCGAACCATGAGGACGCTCCACAGCCGGCCGATCCGCGGGCGCGGCCGACATGATCAGTTGGGACGAATTTGTCGAGAAGTACAACCTGGACCGCTACAACCTCGACTACCTGCGCGAGAACTTCGATCAAGTCCTTGAGCTGGCCTGGGACCATCTGCAACTCTCGTTACTCGCCGTCGGGATCGCACTCCTGTTCGCCATCCCAATGAGCCTGCTCGCGGTCCGCCTTCCGACCCTATCCCTACCCATCTTCACGATCCTGGGGGCGATCTACACGATCCCGAGCCTCGCCTTCCTCTCCTTATTGATCCCCTCGGTTGGACTGGGGCGCACGAACGCCCTGATCGTCCTGGTCGCATACGCCCAGATCTTTCTGGTGCGCAACCTGGTGGCAGGGCTACGCGGCGTGGACTCCGCCATGCTCGAAGCCGCGCGCGGACTTGGCATGAACGCCTGGCAGGTCTTTGCCAAGGTTCGCTGGCCGCTGGCGCTGCCGGTCGTTCTGGCCGGAATTCGGACGGCACTCGTGACGACGATTGGGCTGGCGACGATCACCGATGCTGTCGGCGCCGGCGGGCTGGGACAGTTGCTGTTCGTTGGTGTGTCTCGCAACCAGCCGCCCCGGATCCTCGCTGGAGCGATCGCCATCACGGCGCTCGCCGTAGCGGTCGACCTGGTCCTGCGCTTTGCGACGACGATGACCGCGGCATCCCGCGCCCGCCGATCGCTGCGGGGCGCCTAGCCCGAACGCTACCCCGGCCGCCTAATTGAACTCGACCTCCGTCTCTCCCCGCCGGTCGGCGTCGGAAGCTATTTCGCTGCCCAAGTTTCGGACCGAATCAACGGCGGCGGCGGGATGCTCATCGCCTTCTTGACGGACCCCGATGGCAACTCGATCGGCCCGATTCAAAAAGCCGGCGGCCAGCGGATGCCCTGCCGGGCTCACCGACGAAACGGGTCTCCGCCTTGCCCACTGCCTCCCGTGGTGCGTGATTCGTTGCGGGTCTGACCCTCGCTTTGCCGGCCCCCGGCAGACTTGGGTTGGCTCGCCGGAGCCGACCTGGGGGCACGAGGCGGAGTAGACGGTGGATCGGACGGGGCGCCGACCGGAGTCCGGCGCATCGCTCCGGACTCGTCCACGGTCAGGGCTCCCATTGGGGCGGCATCTTCGACGACGGGCATCGCGGGTTCCGGGTCAGGAGACTGGCGGCTGAGGTGAGGCCTGCTGCTCCGAATACCGGCCAGCGCCGATTTGCGCCCCGGGTGCTGCGCAGGTTTGGTCTCCTCGGAAGGCTCGTCTCCTAATGTAAGAGCGGACGGTGCGCGACTGAGCATCTGATAGCGGAACGCCCAGGCCCCTACGGCCAAAATGGCAAGCAGCAGCGCCGCAAGCACGATCCACATCCCCGTCGAGTCGCTGACCCTGGTAAGGAGGGAGATGCCGGTCACCAGACAGAGGGCGGCCCCGGCGATGGCGACGACCAGCCCCGCGGCGCGGCAGCGGCGGCCCCAGGCCACCCGCTCCGCCACTTCCGCCCAAGGCATCGAGCCATCCTGGGGAATCCGGCGGACAAATGGCCCGAGGTCACGTATGGCCAGGCCAAGCAAGACCGCAAACGCCCCGATTCCCAGCCCAATCACGACGAAATCCAAACGATCGCCTCCCAACGCCCGTCAATGGAGATCTGTGCGGCAAAGTATAGCGATCCGCGCATGATTCCAAAGAATCAGAGTGCCTCCGTCCTGTACATCAACCGGCGGTGGACTAATCGAAACCCCGCCCGCTGGAAATTCCGCGGGGACGCGTTGTCGTCAACGGTCTCCGCGATCCCGATCGTGCAGCCCGCAGCGAGCGCATCCTCGTAGCGCCTGGTAATCAATGCCTGTTGCAAGCCACGGCCCCGGAATTCCGGGGCCGTGGCCGCCACCATGAACAAGGCCACCTGCCCCGAGCAGAACATCGCTCCAGCGGCAGCTGGCATACCCTCGACCAGAGCGAGGTAATGCGTCCAGCCTGACTCGCCCAGCACGGCGGCGTACAGAGGGCCGCGACCATGATCGGGCGGGACCTCCCAGCCCCGGTTCATCGTGCGCGCAATCGTGTCAGGATCGAGGCCAGCGGAGATAATCTCGATGCCATGGGGAAGCGCCACCGGGCGATCAAGCGGCGACGGTCCGCCTTCGTGGAAACGACGCGCCCAAACGAACTCTTCGTATTCCAGTTCGAGATGGAACTCGGCCAGACGCTCAGGGGTACCCCAGTCGTAGCGCTCCTCGATCAAGCCCACCCCAAAAACCGACGCTCCGCCCGATGTTGCGGCGGCCAGCCCTTCTCGCCAGGCGCTGTCCGGATCGTCCGCGTTTTCGAAGGCGATGATGGTGTTGTACGCGGAGCTCTCGTCGAGCGGATTCCACATCGCCATGGCCCCGTGCTCGCCACCGATGAAGGCACGCCCGCTGCCGATGGTCGGCGTGGCGGCGGCGAACATGCCGCCGTAGGCAGCAAGGTCGGCGTGATGAACTAGGGAGGCCTCCTCTGGCGTCAGGATGAGACGTTCTTCCGGTCCGTGCCCTACCGACATCCGGTTGCGTCCTCCATTGCGAGCTTCAAAAACACATCGAGATTGTGGGGGTTTTCGGGCCTGCGGGACCGGATGCAACCTAGGTTCACTTCGGCAGGTTGAAACCGGTTTCTTTCCTTATGCATATCTTGACATGCTTGCGGAACGGTGCGTATAGTCCCGGCCAGGACGCCCGAAACGGGTCGCGTGGGTCACGGAGCGACAGGACCAACGCCGGTCTCACGTTCCATGGGCCACCGTTTCGTTTTTCGGGGCCGAACACGCGCACCTTGCCTCCGAACAACGCCGTTCGCCAACTGCCGCTGTCCGTGTCGGGCTATGCAGCAATGCCGCTAAACTCTCTCATCGGTGGCAAGCGACGTGCGGCTTATGGGAGCGCGGATACCAACTTGCGGACGGCTGACGTGCCTGACGCGCCCGATATTGAAGTGGCACACTGGGATAGGGCCTACGGGTAGCGAGCAATACCGCTCGCGGAGCGTCCATTGCGTGACATTCGAACGCGGGACCAGCTAAGGGGCTGGTTCGGGATTCACAGGAGCAGGAGGCACGATGTCCAAGGAAGAGTCGAAAGCCCCAGTTGTTCCCGACTACAGCATTTTCGGTAAGCGCTTCATGCACCGTCGTGCCCTCATGGCACGGTCCGGCGCCCTCGGTGCCGGCACGGCGCTGGGGCTTGGCCTGGGCCGGGCGAGCGCGCAAGACGCAACACCGGAGACGCCCACCGGTTCAATCTTCACGCCCGGGACCCCCGAGGCGACCGCCGAAGCCGGGCAGGTTATCACCTCAATCAGCCGAGAGGACTACGCGAAGGCCCTCTTCGAGGCATTCCCGATGTCCGATCCGGAGCAGACCGGCGGCCAAGTGATCCTTGGGGATTCGACCGACATCGGGACGGTCAACGGACTTCTTGCCAGCGACTTTCCGACGGCTTACATCACGGGACTTATCTTTGAGTACCTGATCGGCACTAGCGTCATCGACGGTACGATCGTGCCCGGTCTCGCCGATTCATATGAAATTGCCGCGGACGGCGTGACGTACACGTTTAAGCTCAACCCGAACATCAAGTGGCACGATGGAACACCATTTACCTCGGCGGACGTTGTCTTCAGCTTCGATATCCTGTTCGATGCCGCGCTGCCGGTCGAGTATGCGTCTTCGGCCGCCGAGCTGCTGGCGTCCTACCGTGCCGTTGATGACCATACGTTCGAGATGGTTTCTAAGTTCCCCAGCGCCATCTTCCTCTACAACGCGGCCGGCGCCGTTCCTATCATGGCCAAGCACCTTTGGGAGGGAATTCCGGCGGCTGAGTGGGCAGCCGACCCAGGCAGCACTGGGCAGGACCCATCGCGCGTCATTGGCACCGGTCCATACAAGTTCAAGGAGTGGGTCCAGGGAGATCACGTCACGCTTGTTCCCAATCCTGATTACTGGGATACGGTCACCGGCAAGGTTCCTGTCCACGAGGAGTGGATTTATCAGGTCTTGCCGGACGACCTAGCGGCGGTCGAGGCGGTCAAGAACGGTGAAACGGACATCTTAGAGACCGTCCCTGCGCCGCAGACGCAGGAGGTCGATGAGGTCGAGGACGTTCGGGTAGACGTATACCCGGCCTTCGACTTCACGTACTATGTGCCGAACCTTCGACCGGAAAAGACGCCGGTCTTCCAAGATGTCGAAGTCCGTCAAGCTCTCTTCATTGCGCTCAACAAGCAGGACATTGTCGATGTCATTTACGCCGGATTCGGGGAAGTCGCTGTTGGCACCCAAGCCCCCCTTTCCTTCGCCTATGCTCCGGATCGCTTCGAGGAGAAGTACGACTTCGATCCGGAGCGCGCTAATGCGCTGCTGGAGGAAGCTGGCTGGGTTGACTCAGACGGAGATGGCGTCCGCGAAAAGGACGGCATCCCACTCGCTTGGACGATGATCCTGCCAGAGGGCTCGACCGGGGATGCGCTTGCGACCGAATTCCAGCAGCGCTGGGCTGACGTTGGCGCCGATATGACGCCGGAAATCATCCCGTTTCCAACGCTGATCGAGCGATTCGACGCGGTTGACTTCGAGATGGCCCTTCTCGGTTTCAGCTGGGGTCCGAGCGGCGACCAGGGGCCGATGTTCGCCTGCAACCAGATTGAAGGCGGATTCAACCGCGAAGGCTACTGCAACGAAGAGTTCGATGCGCTTCAGGAACAACAACTGCGCGAACTTGACCCTGAGGCGCGTCGTGAACTGTTGATCCAGCAGTCGCAGATCGTCTGGCGGGACTTGCCGGTCGGGATCTTCCGCTTTGCGGTCGGACGGACGGCGGTAAACGACCGGCTCCAGAACTACTACGTCAACGACTACTCATTCATCTGGAGCTTCCCGTTCGTCTGGGTCCAGGAGTAGCCGAATCGGACGGAGACGGGCGGGGGCGCCGCGGCGCCCCCGCCCGTCTCCACATCCGGCACGCTACCATCACCAAACCGGATGCAGCCGGTCGGCGAGCCGTGCTTTGATTGTGGATGCCGATCTTCTCCCCCGCGGAGGACAGGTACTATGGGCCGGTTCATCATTGCCCGACTACTCCAGATGATTCCTCTCCTTCTCGGCGTCAGCTTCCTGACCTTTGGGATTATCAACCTCGTTCCGGGAAGTCCAATCGCCGATCTGGAGTTCAACCCGCGCGCGCGACCCCAGGACATCGAACGCATCCAGGAAAGTCTTGGTCTCAACAACCCATGGTACGAACGGTACTTCATCTGGCTCGGCAATGTCCTTCAGGGCGATCTCGGTATCTCCATGGTGAACTACACGCCGGTGTGGGACCGCATGGTGGCAGTCTTGCCGAACACCCTGTTGCTGACAGTCAGCGCGACCATATTTGCGCTTGTCATAGCGATTCCGCTCGGCGTTTACTCTGCCGTCCGTCGAAACTCGTGGTTCGACAACTCCGTTACGATCGGCTCTGTCGCGGCCTTCGCGATGCCTTCATTTTGGCTCGCCTTCCTTCTGTTGCTCCTTTTTGCTAGCAAGTTCCGAGAATGGGGGCTACCGGCACTTCCTAGCACCGGTATGTACGACCGACGCGGCGGCGGTGATTTGATCGATCGCTTTCAGCATCTCATCCTGCCATGCATTTCACTTGGACTCGTCCAGCTCGCCAGCTGGACTCGCTACATTCGCGGCTCGATGCTAGAGGTAATTCGGCAGGATTACGTACGCACGGCGCAGGCCAAGGGATTGCGAGACAGGGTTGTGCTCTACGGTCACGCATTTCGCAATGCAATCCTGCCGCTCGTGACGCTGGTCGGTCTGTCCCTTCCGGATCTATTTGGAGGAGCGTTCATCGTCGAAACGATTTTTGCGTGGAACGGGATGGGTCGGCTAGCCGTTCAAGCCGCGCAAACTAATGACTATACATTGGTGATGGGAACCGTTATCTTTTTCGCTGCGCTAACGATGATTGGAAATTTGCTTGCCGATGTCCTCTACGGTCTGCTCGATCCGCGCATTCGGTTCAATTAGGAGGCGCCGGTGGTTCAGCAGTCGAAGACCATCGCCACCTCGGCCGATACCGTCCCAGGTCACGAAGACCGGTCCAGGACTCTTGCCGGAGTTGAGCAGCGAGCCCAGTTGCGCTCTACCCCCGGTTTCTACCGCCGGGGATACCGCCGCTTTCGGCGGAACAAGATCTCGATGGTCGCCCTGGTGGTGCTGGGATTCATCGTCGCCTTCATCCTTTCCGCCGGCTTGATTTCGGAGTGGACTGGCTACGACTACGAGCGAAACGTCCTCCGAGACCAACTCAAGTCTCCCTTCACCGACGGCCACATTCTTGGCACGGACGCGGTCGGCCGCGACGTCCTGGTAAGGCTGGCGTACGGTGGCCGGACTTCGCTTCAAGTCGCCGCCATTGCGGCAACACTGACTTTGGCAATCGGCGCTCTTATTGGTACGGTGTCCGGCTATTACGGGGGCTTCATCGACAGCATTTTGATGCGGCTGGTCGATGTCCTTATCTCAATCCCCGGCTTGTCGCTCCTAATTTTGGTTTCGGTCCTCTACCGGCCAGGACCGAAAGGTCTTGGGGTCATCCTGGCGCTGCTCGGCTGGACAGGACTCGCAAGGCTCGTCCGGGGAGAGGTTCTGGCGATTCGCTCACGAGAATTCGTTGACGCCGCGCGGATTGTCGGCGCTACCAACGTTCGAATCATGTTCCGCCACATCTTGCCGAATGTAGTACCGATCATGGTTATCTGGGTCTCGCTGGCAATCCCGGGTCTCATCCTGGCCGAAGCTGCGCTCAGTTTTCTCGGGATCGGCGTCCGCATTCCAATCCCCTCGTGGGGCAATATGCTCGAGGGGGCCAAGGACTACTACTCGACATCCTGGACTAACGTCTTCATCCCAGGCTTCGCCATCTACATCACGGTGCTGGCCATCAACCTCGTGGGCAACGGCCTGCGCGATGCACTCGACCCGCGCCTCAACGAGTAACAGCCTGCACGATTCAAGGCGGTTTTCCCGTCATCGTAAGGTATCCTTCACGGGCGTTGCCAATCGCGCCGTCTGAGACCGCCTGCACCGGGCGTCTTGTGGTGGCGTGCGGTCTCAGGCGGCGCATGACACCACGCGAACTACACCGACCGGCCAACCGGGATCTCTGGTGGCACGGGGAGGGCACCGCTTACGATGAGATGTCCGAACTGCGGGGAGATGAACGAGCCGGGGGCTCGATTTTGCTTCAACTGCGGCACCGAGTTAGCCCAAACGCCGCAGGCGCCGCCGCCAGGGATACCGACGACCCCGCCTCCGGCGTATGACCCAACGATTCCGGTTTGGCCTCCGCTACAGGACAGCTCAACGACGCCGCCACCGTCGACAGGGGACCTACCCGCCGACTCGTTCGATTTCCCACCGCCGCCGGCACCACCTTCAACTCCGCCGCCGCCCGTCGACTGGGCACCGAAGAGTCCGGAGCCGCCGACGACGCCTCCACCGCCATCATTCGTTCCCCCCCGCCCCTGACACCCCAGGGCGGTTCGCTCCCGCCGCAGTACCCCGATTGGCGAATGGGCGGGTTGCCGGCGGCAACCGATGAGGTCGAGAGTCCTCCCCGGCGCGGTCGCAATCGATTCCTCATGATCGTGCTCGGCATCCTGCTCGGTTGCCTCATCCTCTGCGTCGGCCTGTTCATCTACAGCATCACGCCGTCCGGCCAGGACTTCTTCGAGGATGTGGGGACGTCGATCGCCGACATCGCCACCGAGTCAGCAGACAATTCGTAGACCACGACTTCAGGCGGAACAACGAGACGGGCGGCGCTGTTGCGCCGCCCGTCTTATTGCTTTCAGTTACTGGGGCCAGCACCTCTGGCCGCGAGGACTACTCCTCCGGAGGACGGCGGGCATCCCCGGGGCGGTTCTGCAAGCCGCGTTGGCTGCGATCTCCGCCCTCACCGCGCGGTCCACCGCCGGGCTCGGCGACATCCGTGCGGTAGCCGACACGATCTCCGCCTTCGGGGCGGGGCCCACGGTCGCCATAATCGTCACGGCGCGGCGGCCGGTCACCATAATCGCGGCGGGGGCCACGGTCGCCATCGAAGCTGCGCGGTCCACCCGGACCACCGGGGCGCGGTCCGCGCTCGGGCTTCGGCTCCGGCAGCTGGCCTGTGATCGCAGCCCGACGGGAGAGGCTGATCTTCCCGTTGGGCGCGACCTCGGTCACCATCACGGTGATCTCGTCGCCGATGTTGACGACATCCTCAACCCGGTTGACCCGCACGCTCGGATCCTCGGAGAGCTCGGAGATGTGAACGAGGCCATCCTTGCCCGGGACCAGCTCGACGAAGGCGCCGAAAGGCATGATCGTCACAACCTTGCCGGTGTACTTCTCACCGCGCTCGATCCGGATGTCCTGGGTGAGGCCCTTGATCCGGAGCACGGCGGCCTCGGTGCCGGCGGGATCTGCGGACGAGACGGAGACCGTGCCGTCGTCGCTGATGTCGATCTTGGTGCCGGTCTCTTCCTGGATCGACCGGATCATCTTGCCGCCGGGGCCGATGACCGCGCCGATCTTCTCCGGGTTGATCTTGATCCGCTCGACGCGCGGCGCCAGCCGGGACAACTCGGTCCGGGGAGCAGGCAACGTCTCCAGCATCTTGTCGAGGATGAAGAGCCTGCCCGTGTGGGCCTGCTCCAGCGCCTGCTGCAGGATCTCCTGGGTGATGCCCTGGACCTTGATGTCCATCTGGATCGCGGTGATCCCTGCTTCGGTGCCAGCGACCTTGAAGTCCATGTCACCGAGGGCGTCTTCCATGCCCTGGATATCGGTCAGGATGGTATAGCCGTCGTCGGCACTGCTCCCGCCGGTGATGAGGCCCATAGCCACACCGGCCACGGGCGCCTTGATCGGCACTCCAGCGTCCATGAGGGCCAGCGTGCTGCCACAGACGCTCGCCATCGAGGAGGAGCCGTTTGAACTGAGGATGTCGGAGACGAGGCGCAGGGTGTAGGGGAAGGTCTCGGTGTCGGGGATGACATTGATCAACGCCCGCTCCGCCAGGGCGCCGTGGCCCTGATCGCGGCGGCTCGGGCCCCGCATCCGCCGGACTTCACCGACGCTGTAGGGCGGGAAGTTGTAGTGGTGGATGTAGCGCTTGGTCGTCTCGGGCGAGATCGAGTCGAGCCGCTGTTCCTCGGCCGTCGAACCGAGGGTGACGACCGTGAGCGCCTGGGTCTGGCCACGGGTGAAGAGGGCGCTGCCATGGGCACGGGGCAGGTAGCCAACCATGGTCCAGATCGGGCGAATCTGCTCCGGGGTGCGCCCGTCCGGCCGGATGCCTTCCTGGATGATCCCGGTGCGGACCTCGGCCTTGAGGATCGACTCGAACGCCTCACTGACATCCTTGGCGGCGAACCGAGGCGCTTCGCCTTCGGGCGCCGCGGTCAGGGCCCCGATGATTTCGGTTTTGAGCTGATTGGTGCCTTCGAGCCGGACGACCTTGTCGGGATTGCGGACGGCCGCACGCAGGCGATCACCGAGCACGTCGCTCACGGCGGCGTAGAGGGACTCGTCCTTTGCGGGCGAGGTGTACTCCCACTTCTCAACGTCAAGCTGGGCGGCAAGGTCGCGCTGCAACCCGACGATGCGCTTGATCTCCTCGTGGGCAATTGCAAAACCGTCGAGCAGGGTCTGCTCGTCGACCTCTTTCGCCTCGCCCTCGACCATCATGATCGCGTTGGCGGTGCCGGCCACGACCGCGTCGAGGTCGCTCTCCGCTAACTGCTCATACGTCGGGTTGACGATGATCTGGCCGTCGATCAGGCCCAACCGGACCGCGGCGACCGGCCCGTCGAACGGGATCGGCGAAATCGCCAGGGCGGCGGAGGCGGCGATGATGGAAAGGACGTCCGGGTTGTTTTCCTGGTCGGCCGAGAGCACGGTGTTGACGACCTGCACCTCAGCCCGATAGCCCTTCGGGAAGAGTGGCCGCAGCGGCCGGTCGGTCAGACGAGCAGCCAGAATCGCGGCCTCGGTTGGCCGCCCCTCGCGCTTAATGAAGCCGCCGGGGATCTTGCCCGCGGCGTACATCCGCTCTTCGTAGTCGATGGTGAGCGGGAAGAAGTCGACTTGCTCCCTCGCCTGCTGCTCACCGACGACCGTGCCCAGCAGCACGGTGTCGCCGTAGCGGACGGTCACGGCCCCATGGGCCTGCTCGGCCAGGAGGCCGGTCTCAATCGTCAGGGTCCGTCCAGCCACTTCGAGGCTGACGGATCTCACGCGTTGCATGGTTTCGACAGGTACAGTCATGGAATTCCCTCAATCGTGTTCAGCATGTCACGGGTCACGGCGCCCGCCATATGGGTGCGGGCGGATCCGCGTGGATCGTGACCAGTGGTTCGAGCAGGTGGTGGGTGAGGGACTGGAGCGTAACGGCGAGCGGGCGTGAGACCTTGCTGGCTCAGCTGGCTCCCCGGCACGCTCCAATTCCCCACGCCACACCTTCCTGGTTCCGCATGTCGTGAGTCGACGAACGGCTCCGCACGCGTCGTATGGCTGGTCGGCACACCTCCTTCCATGGGTGCCACTGGGAAAACGACAATCGCCCGAGGCTCAGGGCCTCGGGCGACCGGCGTCGAGACGGCATAGGTCAGCCAAACGGAGATCCGAATGGCCCGGGCGCCGGGGTGTCATGCCGGGCGCAGAGAAATGCTTAGGTGATACGGACAACGCAGTACCGATCAGTGTCCCGATTACCCCGACTACTTCCGCAGACCCAGGCGAGAGATGGTGGCGCGGTAGCGCTCCACATCCTTGTCGCTCAGGTACGCAAGCAACCGACGACGGCGACCGACGAGCTTCAGCAGGCCGCGGCGCGAGTGATGATCGTGCCGATGCTCGCGCAGGTGGCCGGTAAGACCGTTGATCCGCTCGGTGAGGAGGGCGATCTGGACCTCCGGCGAGCCGGTATCGCTCTCGTGGACCCGGAAATCCGAGATGATGTCGTCCTTCTGGACCTTCTGCAACGCCATGGCGGCGGCGCCTCCCCCTCCAACTATTCACGCCTCAAACGTGCGCATCACAAAACGTCGCCCGAAGGCGAAGCTAAACCGGAATCCTACCATAATGACTCGTTGAAACCAACCCACAGCGGCAATTATCGGCATATCGCTAGGACGGCATGGCGACCGCCGATCGACCGTCGGCTTGGCCGGATCTTAGCGGGCACCTACATCATCATGGGCAAGCAGCCCCGCCAGAATGGGCAAATCTGCCGATGTTCCCCTTCACCACCACCCACAGAATAACCGCCAGACGCGGGGACGTTCCTCGCCCAATCTCACGCACGTCTGGAGGTCCATTCGATGCTACCTCGAACCAACCCCACCCAAGTCGCCAAGGCACACATCGCAGAGTCCGGGGGTATGTCGCGTCGCGCCGCATTGCGCCGGGTCGGCGGTGGCGGAGCGGCCCTCGCCGCTGCCGCATTCGTTGGCTCGGCAGCCTTCGCCACCGCATCTCAGGAGAATGCCGACGCTGATCGGGAGGCCTATGTCGCTATCGCAGACGGCATCATCGCCGCGCTGAACGGCGACAACCCTGACGACCTCGACCAGTGGGTAGAGCCAGACGCCAGCGGGCACGTTCCCTTGGCTAGCCCTGACGACGGCAAGGATCTCAAGTGGGTAAAGGACCGGTTGGAGCTATCCGTCAAGGCATTCCCAAACCGGAAGATCTCGATTAACGGGATCATCATCGAGGGCAACCAGATCGCCGCGCATGGCATCTTCGAAGGTACGCACGAAGGGCCGCTACAGGAACTCTCTCCGACCGGCGCCGATCTCGTCGTGCCCTGGATTGCCTTCGTCACCGTCGCCAATGGCAAGGTCACAGATTACTGGTACCAGGTCGACGCCCTCGGGGCCTTGAAGCAGTTTGGGCTATTCGAGGTCGATGACGTCACCGACGAGTCCGGGAACGGCTACTAGCCACTGAACGTGCTCGAGTAAGCTGACGCCGCCGACCGCCAGTCGGCGGCGTCAGTGTTTGCAGACGAGGTCAGGGACAGCCGAGTCAGGAGGTTTTTGGATGGTGAAGACGTCGTTTGCCCCCTACGAAGCCGACTTCCTTAGGCTCACCTCCGACATCGTGTGGTGCACCGCGACGACGGTTGACCCGCAAGGTCGGCCCCGCTCCCGCATTCTGCATCCGATCTTCGAGGTGCGAGACGGATACCCGGTCGGCTGGGTGGCGACCAACCGAACCCCGATCAAGGTCGCTCATCTCGCGGCCAACCCCTCTCTCGCCTGCTCGTATTGGAGCCCAGCCCAAAACACGGTCATGGTCGACTGCCTGGCAAGCTGGGTCGAGGATCTCGACACGAAGCGCCAAGTTTTCAACCTGTTCAATTCCACTCCACCGCCCCTTGGTTACGACCTCTCCGCGCTCGGGTCGGAAGAGAATGAGCTGTTCACTCCTCTCCGGCTCGATCCGTGGCGGATCCAGATCATGGTGTTCCAGGGCTGGGATGAGAAGAGCCTGAAGCCGAGAACGTGGCGCCGGGAGGACTCTTGAGCGACGAGATTGCTCACCAGCACGAGCCGTTTCCAATGCGATCCAGAGATCGGGACGGAGACACTCTTGACAATTCGAAGGTGTACGTGTATTGTGTACGTACAGTCCCGAGGAGCCGAACGGAGACGGGGCTCACCACCAGACGCGGAGACCGGGCGGACGACCAATTGCGGGGTTGTCGTTCGCAACCGGGCCGCTGAGGGATCGACCAGGGAACCACGTCCGTTGCGGGGCGTTGACGTGGGAAAGCGGCCGGTCGCGGGGAGCTTCGCACGATGTCCGGCTCGTCGGGGCTGTTACTTTTTCAGCGGCCGATCCCTCATCTGGAAATCCCCTCCGAAACTCACCCCCTCCGACACGCGTTAGAGCAGGCGTAACCGGGCGATCAACGCCCGAATACGTCTGTTTCGCGACGCTTTCCTGCTGTGCGATAGTAACGCCGCTTCCAACGAGGCATGTGCACATGGCACGTTCAGGGAGCCGACGGCCACCGGGCTGTCGCGGGAGACGCGCCCGCTTCGGAGCGTTCGGCGCCAGCTAGAGGGTTGGAGGGGGAATGTCGGCGACCACGTCACAATTCACGGTCATCATGACGTCGAACCGCTACAACAAGGACATGGCTCCAGAGCAGCGGATTCTCGATCAGTTTCCCGATTTGGATATCGATCTGCGCGGCATTCCGGTCTCCGATGAGGACGATCTGATCGCGCGTTGCGTCGATGCCGACGCGCTGCTCTGCAGCACCCTCGAAACGATCAACCGGCGCGTGCTTTCCAGCCTTCCGAAGCTCAAGGTGGTCTCACGGTACGGCGTTGGTCTCGATAACGTCGATCTCGACGCCGCCACCGATCTGGGCATTATCGTCACCCACTTTCCCCAGTACTGCACATCGGAGGTGGCCGACCACGCCGTCTCCCTCATCCTCGGGCTCAACCGGCGGATCGTCGAGTTCGACCGTGACCTGCGCCAGGGCGCCTGGGTGGCGAAGCGGTTCGAAACCCGCCAGATGCTGAGCCACGTCATCCCACCGCTACGCGAGCAAACCCTGGGGATCATCGGGTTCGGCCGGATCGGCCGCGAATCCGCCAAACGGATGGCCCCGTTCGGCGTAAAGATCATCGTCAACGATCCGTACATCGACCCAAGCGAGATCACCAGCCGCGGCGCCGAACCGGTCGCGCTCGACGAACTGCTGTCTCGCTCGGACATCATCACGATCCACTCGCCGCTGACGCCCGATACCCGCGGCTTGCTCGGCAAGGAGCAGTTCGCGGCGATGAAGCCGGGCGCGATCCTGGTCAACACCGCCAGAGGGCCGATCCTTGATCTGGAAGCCCTCGCGGACGCACTGACGAGTGGCCATCTCGGCGGTGCCGGGTTGGACGTCTTCTACCCAGAGCCGCTTCCGATCGAATCCCCGTTCTACTCGATGCCCAACGTGATCCTAACGCCTCACGCAGCATACTATTCGGAGCGTTCGGTCGAAATTGTCCGCAACGAAACGCTGAATCAGGCTCTACTCGCCCTGGCTGGCCGGCGCCCGACAACCGTCGCCAACCCGGGGGTCCTGGAGAAGGTCGCGCTCGTCTAGACCCATCGCCGATCCCGTTCGGAGTTACCGTCGCGCGAGGTCGTTTCCCCAATGTTCCGCCGCCGGACATCCCAGCCGAATCCGGTTTCGACGGAATCGCCCACCAGCGAGTCCGTCACCGCGGCCTGGGATCCAGCGGCAGCCGAAGATGCGGTAGCGGCCACCACCACCATCCCACCGGTCGCGCCAGCCGATTTCAACGGCGTCGAAGGGATTCCGATCCCCGATCAGCTTGAGTCAGGAGGATCTGGCCGAGCCCGCGGCAAAGACTACCCAGGCCGCCGACGTATTGATCGACGAGCGCCTGGTCAAGAACGCGCAACGTGGCGAACTGGCATCATTCAACACGCTTGTGACCCGTCACGAGCGGGCCGTCTTCAACGTGTGCTTGCGCCTGTTGCGCGACGCGGCCTCGGCCGAAGACGCTACCCAGGACACCTTCGTCAAGGCCTGGACGTCGCTCGACCAGTATCGCGGCGGCATGTTCCGGCCCTGGCTCCTGCGGATCGCCTCCAACCGCTGCTACGACCTGCTACGGGCCCGCGGACGGCGGCCAGCCGACTCCCTCGATGCTCAGCCCTACGAGATCGAGCCGGAGTGGACGAGCCAGGCGCAACAGGCGGAGCATCCCGAGAACTTCGCCACCAGACGTGAACTCTCGTTTCATCTCGAACGAGCCCTGGCGACGTTGCCGGAGGATCAGCGCCTGGCAGTGATCTTGGCCGACGTCCAGGGTTACGGCTACGAGGAGGTCGCCGCGGTGACGGGAGTTGCCCTGGGAACCGTGAAGTCGCGGATCAGCCGGGCGCGGGCGCGACTCCGCCAGATGCTGCGCGACGACCCAAACACGGGGGAACTATTCGAACGTTATGGTCGTCTTACTAGAGATTAGCCCCCGCCGCCACCTTCGGAGCAGAACCGTCAACGCTGTCGTACCCGAGTATGGAACCGGATTCAACTGATGCCCGATCGTCCCGACAACCCAATCTACGGAGCTACGCCTGGCGCATCGACCGGGCCGAAGCCGCGCGTCGACAACGTCCCCATCCACCAGCACCTCGATACGGACGCGCTCAGCGCATTCATCGACAACCGGCTCGAAGGTGATCTCACCTTGGCGGCAGAGGGGCATATCGCGACGTGCCCCGATTGCCGCCGCGAACTCGCCGAACTCCGGGCAACGGTGTCGCTGCTCAACGGGCTACCCCAGTACCGTCCACGTCGATCGTTTGCACTTGGACCTGACTACGCCCATCCCGTCCGCACCAGCCGGTTTGCCCGATTGCTTCCAATCCTACCCAGGTTGCAAGCGGCGACCGTCGCCTGCCTGCTCTTGCTGCTACTCGTGGGCGCCGGGGATATGCTGACCCAGGTCGGAGACGACTCGAACAACTCGGCAAATGTCTCCTCCGAGCAGGAGCAGGGCGGCGACGACACCGCGTTCCAGCCCGATGCGGCCGCGGGCGGGCCAACCAGCCGCTTGGGGGAGTACCTGCCGGAGACGGAACGGGCGGTGAGGGCGGCAGTGTCGGATTCAGCGGAGGTCCAGCGTCTGAATCGGATTCCGACACCGGTATTCCGACTGAGTCGGATGAAGCGGCGCTCGACGAAGCTCCACCAGGCGACGCACCTGGATCCGACTCATCCTCGGAATCCCCAGCGGAAGACGGAGATGCCGACGTCGCCAGCGACTCGGAGTCAATGTCGGCCGCTGCCGCCCCAGAGAACGCCGACGCGGCCGCAGCCGAAGAAGAGAGCCTGGGCGAGGCCCCAGTAAATGCTGATGACGCCGACGCGGCCGATGGCGCGGCAGGCCGGCGGCGACAGCACTGCCAGAGAACCCGCGGCGGCGGGCGCTGCCGCCGATGCACCCGCACCGGATGCCGCGGCCGCCGAGATCAACCGACGATGGGCGCAGCTCCGCCGCGGAGACTGAACCAACCGCCGCCACTGGGAACTCCGAACCGGTTCCCACGATCGGAATCTCGACCGAGGGGCCTTCGAGCGCCACTCGAGGGAGACGTTGCCCAGGCAGACGCATCTGGCTCGGCCGCGCCCGCAGGTCAGTCAGGATCGACGTCCGAATCGAGTATCTCCAGCTGGCGGTTGATCGAGATTGTGCTGGGCATCGCCCTGGTCGTTCTCGGCTCTCTGGTCGTCATTCTCCATCGCTTAAACGCTCGCGCTCGCCGGATCGGTATCATCCGGTAGCCCCCAGCCGGGCTGGGAACTCCATCACCGAGTTCATCGTCAATCAAACAATTGGCACTACCACCTCTGGCGGGCGACTGGCCCGCCTGAGTTCTTTGCGCCAGTGCACGATCAAGAAGGAGTCGTTCCCATGTCATCCCGGTTACACCAGCACGCCAAAGCAGCCGCCGTCGTCGGAATCTCCCTGGTCCTCGCGCTGGTCTTCGCTTCGACTCGCTCCGCGGCCGCGCAAGATTCGACGACGGTCACGACCACCGCACCGGTGCCGACGACCCTGACGGTGACCGGTCAGGGGACGGTAGTCGTCGAACCCGACACCGCCTCCGTCTCCTTTGGCGTCACGGTCGAGGATGAGACGCTGTCTACGGCTCAGGCCGAGGCCACCGAGACCATGACCGCCATTCTGACGGCGGTCACCGACGCCGGGGTGGACGAACGTGACGTGCAGACCGTCGATTTCAGCGTCAGCATCCTGTACGACTACGACGACGACGGGAACGTCTCGAGCATCCTGGGCTATCAGGTCTCGAACACAGTCAACGTGACCGTTCGCCAGTTGGATGCCCTGGGTGGCATCCTCGACGCCGTCGTTGCCCAGGGCGCGAACAACGTCTACGGGGTGAGCTTCTTCGTGAACGACACGACGGCCGCTGCCAGCCAGGCACGGATCGCCGCCGTTGAAGACGCCATGGCCAAGGCGAACGACATCGCCACCGCCGCGGGACTCCGCGTCAGCCGGGTCGTCTCGATCAACGAAGAGGCCACCGCGCCTCCGACCCCGGTCGACTTCTACCCGGCCGCTGAAGCCGACGATAGCGCAGGAGCCGCGGTCCCGGTTCAGGCCGGAACGACCGACATCTTGGCCACCGTCTACATGGTCTTCGAGCTGGAGCCTGCATCCTAGGATCACGGTCCTAGCGAACGCCCTCGGTCTGCTTGTCGCGGCCGGGGGCGTTCGCATACATCCAGGATTGCCGGCTAGGCGTCCGGCGGACGCTCCCCGAGCGTCACTTCGGTCTCGATCTCGTTGCCGTTTCGCCAAACCGTCAAGATGACTTTGTCGCCCGGAACATAGTCCATCAAGACATTGATCAGCGGGCTTGCCGTGTCGATCGGGTGGTCATCGATCGCCAGGACAACATCGTTGGGGCGCAGTCCCGCGGCAGCGGCGGGTCCATCATCCGGGACAGCGCCGATGATGACACCTTGGCTGACCGGAAGGTCATAGACAGCCACGAGGCTCGGAGTCACCGGCTCGAACTCGACGCCGAGATAGGGGTAGGTCACCGAGCCGTCGCGAATGAGCCGGGCCGCGATCTCGCGGACCGTGTTCGATGGGATGGCGAAGAAGATCCCTTGGGCCGATGCGCCGTCTGGCGTCGCCGAGATGCCAAGCGTGTTGACGCCGACGACCTCTCCCGCGAGATTGACCAGCGGACCACCGGAGTTACCAGGGTTCACTGCCGCATCGTGCTGCACCAGATCGGTGTACAGACCGGCACCGGGGATCGTGCGGCCAAGCCCGCTGATCACTCCCCGCGTGACCGTGTTGGTGAACGTTCCGAGGGGAGAACCGAGAGCCAGGACTGGTTGCCCAGGCTGAAGCGTCGCCGAATCGCCCAGGGCAACCGTCGCCGGGACATCTCCTTCGATGCGCAAGACGGCGAGATCGCTGACGCGATCCTCACCCACCAGCTCGGCGGCCCGCTCGTCACCGTCGGCCATGATCACGGTCAGATTGTCGGCACCGCTGACGACGTGCCAGTTGGAGATGACGTAGCCGTCATCCGAGACGACGAAGCCTGTACCGCGTCCACCAGAACCCGATGCTGACTGCGCCACCACGACCGTCACAACCGCCGGACCGACCTGACTGACGATATCAGCCGGATCCTGCACTGCTGGAGCGGGATCGGGGGCGGATAGGAACGGAATGTCGTCCGCGGCATCACCGCGCTCGGCCAGGTTGTCGAACCGGATCGACCGCTCGGTGGCTCTGGCCGCGAACTCAGTGTCGATATCGCCGGAGATATCTCGGTCAAGACCGCGACTCAACCCAGCCGCGAGCGCTCCCCCGAGAAGCATCAGGCCGAGGATCACGACAGCGAACGCGCGAGGATTCATGTGCTGGTCCGTTACGTGGCGAGTCCGGGCGCCCGCGCGAGATCTCCTATATCGCGTTCATCATGACATTCCATTGATCGGTTGACCAAGCCCACGGTACATATCGGACGACGTTGTAGACTCCCTAGCATGGAATTCCTGTCGCCACGCACCCGGTTACGCACGCTGTCTCGTCGCCACCTGCTTGTCAGCGTGGGCGCGGTCGCTACCGTCGGATTGACCGGTTGCCGTGGCGCTTCAATTGAGACCGTCGGGCCGGAGGCGGTCGCCGATTTTCCGGGCCTGGGCGATCCCCCTCTGCTGGTCGACGTTGGCTGGCTTCAGGAGAGGAGTTCCGGCGTTGACGCCGATCGACTCGTCATCCTCGATCTGTCCGACCTGCCGACCTACCGCGAGGGTCACGTTCCCGGCGCGGTCCACGCCTGGTGGCAGGACTGGATCGACCTCTATTCGGACATTTACGGCGTTCTGCTCGGGACGCGCCACGACCCGAACGCTCGCCAAGATCTCCTGGGCCGCCTGGGGATCGACAATGCCTCGACGGTGATCGCATACGACGCCGACCAGAATCGGTATGCCGCCCGCATGGTCTGGATTCTGAGGTACCTCGGGTTACGCCAGGCGTGCGTGCTCGACGGTGGACTGGGTGCTTGGCGTGGCGCCGGGGAGTCAACATCCAGCGATGATGCTGATCCGCGGGAGGCCGGGCCGGCAACCCTCACGCCTGCGAACGACTGGACGATCCCGTGGGATGAGATGGTCGATCGGTATGCTGACCCCACCCTGACGATCGTTGACGTGCGCACCGACGACGAAGCCGACGACGACCTTAACGGTCTCCTCCATCGTGGCATGATCCCCAATTCGATCCGCCATCCGTGGACCAACTCACTCCGCGACCAGGCAGGCCGGTTGCTCGCGCCGGATGCGCTTGCCGGCCAGTTTCGTGACGCCGGCATCCTGCCGGAGGAGGAAGTGGCAGTGGTCGCCAGATTTGGGGTTGAGGCCGGTCAGACATGGCTGGTGCTGTCCCTGTTGGGCTACGAGCGTGTCCGCGTATTTGATCGTGGCTGGGCTCATTGGGGGCGTAAGGACATCGAGGTTCCAATTGCGGAATTGGCGCCGCTCCGTTAGCAACACGGAATGACGTCCCAAGGATCCCCAGAGAAAGTGAAACTGATTACAGGAGGCGTCCGCGTGCAAACGAGATCGGTCGTTGGAATCCTGCTTATGGCGCTCATGACCCTTGGGCAGGTGACCGCCTTTGCCCAGGACGCGACGCCTGCGGCGACACCGGCCGGTGACATCCCAAATGTGACAGCAACGCGGGAGGTGACATTCGAGGGCCAGTACCTCTCGATGTCCCCTGACGGCAAGTGGATCGCTACATTTGACCCGGAAGACGATCTTCTCTGCGCCTTGGATGCAGCCTCGCTCAGTCAGGAGGTCGCGACGCCAGAGAGTGAAGCGTCCCGTTCCTGCGTGTCGTTCGACAGCTACGGCATCCACTCCATCGCGGAGGAGAATGTGCGGTGGTCGCCGGACAGCTCCCGGCTGGCGTTTACGGAAAACGGCGCAATCTTTCTGGTCGACGCCGATATCTGGGTCTTCACGCCCGAAACCGGAGACGTCGTCAATCTGACGGATGACGGTGTTGAGGGCAGCCTCATGATATTTCGCGACGATCAGCGCGAATCGTTGACTATGGATCTGCTGCCGGTGTGGTCGCCGGATGGTGAGCAGATCGCCTTCGCCCGGAGCCCGTGGAACGGCGACTGGCGGGGAACCCAACTCATGCTCGTCCCGGCGGATGGGTCTGGAGAAGCAGATGTTATCGGCGAAGTCGCGGTCGATATGCCGATGATCGTCTACTTCGGGATGGGATTCTCACCGGATGGCGGCACGCTGTACTTCACCCGGGCCAAAACAGATCCCGATGACTCCAACAATGGTGTCTGGGAAATCTCGCTCGACACCTATGCCTTCCGGCACATCGCGAAGCGCACTGACCCTGAGCGCGGCTACCCCACCCTCGCTTCGGTGTCTCCCAAAGGCGACCAACTTCTCCTGTATGACGCCCTGTTCGCGGGCCAATTTGGTCCGATCGATTCTCCCTACGCGCTCCTCGATACCGAGTCCGACGATGTCGAGCCGCTGATAGCCAGCAGTCCCGATGAACCGCTGGCCCTGGTTCCCGTCCGAGTGGCCTACTCGCCGGACGGCGAGTGGCTGGTCTACTCGGGCACCGGCACCAGCACCGCTTCGGGCCTCTTCCTGCGCCCGTCGTCGGAATCAGGCCCAGGACAGGACCAATTACTCTTCGACAATCCAAATGGCGAATTCCAGTTCTCCGGCGTCAGTTGGGGATCGAACGGCACGATTTTCGCCCAGACGTCGCCCCAATCGGGGCTCATCTTCGATATCTCAGGCGGGAACCAGCCGCCGCAGATTTCTCCGGCCGCAGCCGATGCCACACCCCCGGCGTCGGCGTCGGCGGTCGTATCCGGTCCAGTCGACCCGGCCACAGTGGAAACCGGGACCGAACTCATGACCAACGACGCGGTGGTCGCCCTCCGGTCTGCGCCTTCGACCGACGCTCCGGTCGTGGCGGAGCTATCGGTCGGGACGACACTGGTGGCGCTCGGTCCGGTGGAAGATGTCGCCGGATTCTCATGGATCCCGGTTCGGGAACCGGACTCCGGCACGATCGGGTACGTCAGGGCAGAACTGGTTTCGATTGCTGAGGCCTGATCAGGCAGCGCGGGTGACGATCCGTTTGACCGCGGCCAGGGTTCGGTCGACTCCAGCCTGGTCGATCTGGTAGTGCAGCGCGAATCGGACGCGCTTCGGATCATACGCGCCAACCAGAATTCCGTCGGACTTCAACCGTGCCTCAAGCTCGTGTCCGGGCAAGGCCGCTGGGAACTGCGCATAGACGAGGTTCGTCTGGACTGTCTCCAGATCGACCGAGACGCCTGGTAGCTCGGCCAGCCCTTCGGCCAGGCGACGGGCGTTGCGGTGGTCTTCATCCAGCCTCGGGTAGATCTCATCGAGCGCGACAAGACCTGCCGCCGCGAGCACACCCGCCTGCCGCATCGCACCGCCGAGGATCTTGCGGTGCCGCCGCGCCTCCTTTATGACGTCTCGCGGACCGGCCAACATCGAGCCAACCGGCGCGGCCAGCCCCTTCGAGAGGCACACCTGGACCGTGTCGCAGGGACCTGCCAATACCTCCAGCGGGGCATCCAGTGCCACCGAGGCGTGCCAGAGCCGCGAGCCATCGAGATGGACCGGGATACCCGCTCCGTGGGCGACATCCGCGATCGCCCTGATCTTCTCCACGGGGATCGCCGTGCCGCCGCGGACGTTGTGGGTGTTTTCCAAGCAGAGCAGCCCGGTGCGGGCGTAGTGCTGGTCCTCGGGATTGATCGCCCTGGCGACATCGTCCGGGTCGATCGCCCCAAACCGGTCGTTTGGGATTGGCTTGAACGGATGCCCGGCCAGGGCCGACGCTCCTCCTTGCTCCGCCCCATAAATGTGGGCCTGGTCTCCGACCAGGATTTCGGTTCCCCAGGGCGCAAGGGCCATGATCCCGATCAGATTGCCCATGGTGCCGGAAGCAACGAACATCGCCGCCTCTTTGCCGAGCATCCCCGCGACACGCTCTTCGAGCCGGTTGACGGTTGGGTCCTCGCCGTCCATGTCGTTGCCGAGCTCGGCCTCGGCCATCGCCTTGCGCATCGCGGCAGTCGGCAATGCCGCCCAGTCGCCGCGGTAGTCCAGAACTGTCACGCTCGCAGTCATCGAGTGCTGTCCCCTCATCGCTCACGATCCAACAGTGCGCCATTATCCGCGAGTTCGGTAGATTTACTGCACCCGAAGAACAAACCGGCAGGGCCATCGGCGGAATCCCGGCGCGGCGTCATCTCGATCCGCTGCCACACTGTCTAGTGCTCGTTCCGTGATTGCTACACCGGATCTCGTCGCAGCGCCCGATAGGCTGATCACCCGGCACAATCAGCCGTGCCTTGCTGGCAACCCTCAACTCCGCTCCGGTACGCCCCGTACGAGGAAAGGATGACCCTTCTGGCTCGATTGGCCCGCTGGATCCGGCCGAGGGGGTAGCGGATGTGCTGCCGAACCTGTACCCTGATACCGGTTTATATGAGGCAGATGTCCAAACGCGACCCGGTGCCCCGGACCTCTCCGCAACCAGACACGAGCCCGCATCGCCGCTGGCGTTCGCGGAAATCGCGTTACTGGTAGGGGTGGACCCCGCGAATATGGCTCCGTCGCCGATGTACGGGGATCTGCTCGCCCTACGTGACGCCCGGCTGGGGGCGATCAGCCCACCCGAATCGACTGCGCATCTGGCGGGAGCGCTCGATCTTGGGATGGTTCCACACACGTTTCCGTGGTCCGACGGTACCTAGTTCTTGCGATCGCACGACCGGGAAGCCGGGGGGGCTTCGTGGCTGGCCGTGACATCCTGGACATTGCAAACGACGTGTGACCAACATAGGCTAGCGATGGTGGTCATTCGATCCTTTCCCTTGGCGTGAGTCCGACAATCCGACTTGCGCTATTCGATCTCGGCATTCGCGCGCGGCTGGACGTGCGATCGAGTATCGATCCGGACCGCACCCCCCGCGCGGCCGAAACGGTCAGACGGATTTCACCATGGTTGGAGCCTACACCGGAACCGGTGCGGGACCCGCTCCAACCGGCCTGATCCTGATTGGACCGGGGAGGTTAGGGGATGCTCTCGCACCGGGTCTGCGCCGCTGTCGTCATCTTGATGCTCGTCGTCGCGCCGTTCGCGGCATCGCCGGTTATGCCCGGGCCCGCACCCGCTCAGGCGGCGCCAGTGCCTTCCGGCGCAACCGAATCCATCGACGATGCATCGGGAATCCCGGCGGCGGCTGGCGCCAAGATCAAGCTCCCCTTCCCGAGCGGGCAGACATGGGTCGTTGGACAGGGGTACAACACGACACCGACGCAGGGCGGTAGCCATTGGAACTGCGATCCGTCGACGCTCCTCGATCAGCCCAGCCAGACTCGAGGCTGCCGTGCCCCATACCAGTACCGCTATTCCTTCGATCTTTCATTACCTGATGGTTCCCAGGCCGGCCGGCCCGTCCTGTCTCCGGTCAACGGCACCATTCGCTGGATCGATCTGTCTACCGGCGGCATGTCGATCGACCTCGGCGACGGTTTTGCCGTCGCGTTCTTCCATACCGACCTGAACCCCGGGCTGGCCGCTGGCCAGCCGGTTCGCCAGGGTCAGCAACTCGCGACCGTCTCGCCGCCGGGCGGCGGTGGAAACGGTGGCTGGCCACACGTCCACCTGACCCTCTGGCAGACCACCGACGGCGGAAATTGGAGCCGCAACGCGATCCCCTTCACCGGCGCCAACGCCCTTGAAGGCATCGACTTCCCCGATCTCGGCGCAAATGTCCGCAACCAACACCGCGACCGGACGATTACGTCAACAAACGCGCCTGTCGGCCCGCCAACGGGATCGGTCCCGTCAGCGCCGACACTGCGCAGCCCGGCCTCCGGGACCACAGTGACCTCTGCAACCCCGGCGCTGAGCTGGAACGCGGCCGACCGGCGCCAGTGAATATCAGGTCGTGATCGACGATGGTGCGGTCGTCAGCCCCTGGCTGGCTTCACCACGTCCTGGACAACCACCGCCCTCTCGCCGGGGGCCCACACGTGGCGCGTCAGGGCCAGAAACGCGAACGGCACGAGCGGCAATAGCCCCTCCTGGACCTTCACCGTCTCCACGTCCTCCAACCCTCCATCCGGTTCGGCCGCGATCACCCTCAACACGGCGACGGGCGGAGTTGCCTCGACACTAACCGTCACTGGCAGTGGATTCGGCGCCAGCGAAGACGTCCGTTTCTTCTGGAACTCGACGACCGCCTCCCCGCTCACGACCGTACGCTCAACGAGCAGCGGAGCATTGACCGCCAGCGTCGTTGTTCCCAACGCCGTCAAGGGCAACCACACCCTCATTGCCCGTGGGGTGACGTCGGGCCGGACGGCACAGCGAACATTCGGGGTTGTCTCCACGCTCGCCCGGAAACCGGTTGAAGGCATTCCCGGATCCCAGATCGCCGTGACCGTGCGCGGATTCGCCGCCAACGAGCAAGTCAGATTGACGTGGGACGGAACGACCGGGCCGATACTCGGCACGGCCACCACCAACAGCAGCGGTACTGGCACCGTCAACATCATCGTCCCGGATGGCGGACTGGGCTGGCACGACTACTCTGGACTCGGCCTGACCTCGAACAGTCGCGGCTACGGCGCGATCAACGTCCTGGCCAGCCTGGCGGCAACGCCCAAGAACGGGACGCCCGGATCGACCGTTCAGGTCAACCTCCGCGGGTTCCCGGCGAGCCGGGGTGTCAACGTCGCCTGGAACAAGACATCGGGCTCGGCGGGCCAAAACGTCTGCACCGGAACCGCGAGCGCGACCGGGATCTTTGGATGCTCGTTCTCGATCCCGAACGGCAGCTCCGGGACCGTGCCTCTTGTCGCAACCGCGGCCGATGGGACCTCGCGCTCGACGTCGATCACCGTCGGCGCCGCCAGCGGACCGATCCAGGGCGGCACCATCGTCGGTCCCGGCACGTTCCGGGTGACCGGCACGCGGGAAGGGCTCGTCGGCGGGACGACATCGAGCGGGCACGTCATTCAGGAGGACGACCACTTCGTCTCCCTCCCTGCCTGTACCTCATCCTCGTGCCCGTGGCTCGCCGCTGGAGTCAACGACCCAACCTTCGGTGTCCGCACCGAATGCGGCAATCCCTGCTATGTCCGGGTGACCAACCCGGTCAACAACGCGTGCGTCGTGGCACCGGTCCTGGATGTCGGACCCTGGTTCCGGGTCGACGACTGGTGGAACCCGACCAACTCACGCAACCTCAACCGGCGGGCCGCCAATCCGAACGATCTGGTCCAGGGCTACAGCGGCGCTGACGCGGCCAGGGACGGCTACGACGTGGGCTACGGTCGCTCCTCTGGCGGTATCGGGATCACGGACAAGGGAACAGTCGTAGGTAACCGGTCCGCGATCGATCTCGGCGATGGGGTCTGGACCGATCTCGGCTTTGCCTTCAACGATCTGATGCGGCCGGACGGGATCGTCGTCACCTTCCTCTGGCAGACGGGAGAAAGCGCATCGGCCGCGGCAAAGACCTGCGGCTCATCGCTACCCGGCTCTTCGCCATCGCCCAGTCCATCGCCCTCAAGGACCCCGACGGCATCTCCGGCCCCAAGCAGCCTCTGGTTGCAGGTCGCGCCAAGTTCCGGGCGGGTCGGTGGCCGGATCACCGTGACCGGATCGGGCTTCCGGGTCGGCGAGACGGTCAACGTCTACTGGGATTCGACCGCGGGAACTCCGCGAGCAACGCTGACGGTTGACTCGCGCGGTGACATCTCAACGTCCTTCTCGGTCTACAGCTCGCCCATCGGATCGCATCGCGTCATCGCTGTCGGGGCATCAAGCGGCAGACGAGCAACCGCGACCTACCAGGTCACGCCGACCATTACCGGCTCGCCCTCCGAAGTTCAGCCCGGCGGCACCGTGACGTTGACGATCCGAGGGTTCGGAGCCGGAGAATCGGTGAATCTGTCCTGGGACGGCGGGAGCACATCGCTCGGCCGCATCACCACGGGATCAAATGGCACGGCAACGGCCACAGTGACGGTCCCGAGAGGGGCAGGCGGCTCCCATCGGATCGTCGGAACGGGCGCGAGCAGTGGTGCAAGCGCGGAGGCGCGGATCACGCTCTCGTCGTCATTCAGCCTCTCCACGAATCAGGCCCCGGCGGGTACCCGGGTAACGGCCACCCTTGGCGGCTATCCGGCATCGTCGACCTACGCGGTCTTCTGGAACCGCATGGGCAGCGTCGGCACCGGCACCTCCGTTTGCGGCGGTACGACGACGAGTTCCGGGACCGCCACGTGCACATTTACCGTGCCGTCCTCCGCTACGTCGGGGGCCACCTATCCGGTCGCGGCGGTTTCCGGCGCCGTCTCCAAGCGGGTCTCCTTCGTCGTTGCGAACTCAAGCGCTCAGGTTGCCTCGGCGATCGCCAGCCCTGGGCAAGGCAGATCCGGGCAGCGAATCAACGTCATCGTCTCCGGTTTCCAGGCAGGCGAATCAGTGTCCGTCTACTGGGACTCGCGGACTTCTGCGGGCGGCACCCGGACCGCAAGCAGCTCAGGCGGGGCGACGATTGGCACCACCGTTCCCACAAGCGGATTTGGCACCCACACCCTGACGGTTCGGGGCGCGTCCAGCAGCCGAGTAGCCACGACCTTCTTCACGATCATCCCGACGGTAACCCTTAGCCCGTCGACTGGAGCGTCCGGCACGCGAGTCTCGGTGACAGGAAAGGGCTACGATCCCGGCACGAGCGTCAGCTTCTACTGGAACCGGACGAGCAGCTCGGGCGGCACCTTGCTCTGCACCGACACGACGTCGAGTGCCGGGACGGCCGTCTGCACCGGTACGGTCCCGCCGCGAATGGCCGGCGGTGCCTACCCGATTGTGGGCCTAAGCGGGGCGAAGTCGGCGACGGCGAACTTCACGATCAGCACGACCTTCGCGGCAGCCGTCGAAGAAGCATCCCCGACCGCGTCGGCGACCGCGACCGGAACGCCAACTGCCACCGAAGAGGCGACCGCCGATGGGACGCCAGTGGTGGACGGAACACCAGAGACCGACATCTCAGGAGCTGGAACCCCGATTGCCACCGGGGATTCCGAATTGCCTCCATCGGAGACAAGCACACCGTCCGAGACCGAGCCCCCTGTCCCAACGAAGACGCCCGAGGCAACGGAGGCGCCGACGGAGACTCCCACGGCAACCGAGACACCAGCCCCAACCGAAACGCCAGTGCCAACTGAAACACCGGTCCAACCGACAGAGACTCCTCTGCCGACGGAGACTCCAGTGCCCACGGAAGTTCCGACAGAAGTCCCGCCGCCAACGCCGGTCGTGCGCGAAGTCGTCCTCTACCCCAGTGCCGACACCAGTGTCACCGCGACCTCGCCGGACGCTCCCCAGGCACCCGAGGGGATCACGAACCTTGTTGCCGGTGGATCGGACGGTGCGGTGACCTATCTGACGTTCGACGTGGTCGGAGTTGCCCCCGGCACCGTGCTCGACGCCCGCCTTGTTCTCACCGGCAGCGGCGCGGCCGGGGCGGGCGGGGGATCTGTCACCGTTCTCCCAGGTCAGCCGATCGACGAATGGACACTGACCTACACCGGGGCGGGGGCATTCCTGCCAGTGCCAGCCCAGGCGATCGACGGTAGCCCCGTCCTCATCGCCTGGCAGGACCCTGGTGTGGAAACCTGGCTCGACGTCAGCGGCACGGTAACGGTGGACGGCACGATCACGTTTGCGCTCACTGGGCTTCCGGACGGGGCACTGACGTTCGGCAGCCGCGAGAGCGCGACCCCGCCACGGCTGGTGCTGACCGTCCAGGATCCGGCACCAGTCGCGGTTGCGCCATCTGGCTAGCCACGGAGGCGTGCAGGCAAATAAGCCTGCGTAGTCGTGCAATTCGCCACACAACGTCCGTGCCCTTCGTGCGACAATGGCCGAATGAATGGGCCCTCGCTGTCGTCTGAACCGTCATCAAGCACGCCGGTTGGCGACAATCGCCTGCCGGAATCAACACCTGCCGCCGGTGGTCGCTGGCGGAACTCGATGCAGACAGGATTCCGGGCGTTCCAGCACCGCAACTACCGCCTGCTCTGGACCGGGCAGACCTTTTCGGTCACCGGAACCTGGATGCAGACCCTGGCGCTTTCCTGGCTGATCCTGAGCCTGACGGATTCCGCGTTCGACCTGGCCCTCGTCGGCGCGTTTCAATTCGGACCGACGCTGATCCTCGGCCTGGCGGGCGGGCTCGTCGCCGATCGCTTCCCCAAGCGCGCAATCTTGATCGTCACGCAGTCGGTGATGGCCGTGCTGGCGGGCATCCTGGCGTTGCTCGTTGCGACCGATACGGTTGAGTTGTGGCATGTCTATCTGATTGCGCTCGGCTCCGGAATCGCAACTGCCGTCGACATGCCCACCCGGCAATCGTTCGTCTCCGAATTGGTCCCCAGCGACGACTTGGTCAATGCCGTCGCTCTGAACGCGGCCCTCTTCAACGCGGGCCGCGTCGTCGGGCCGGCGCTTGCCGGACTGATCCTGGCATTTTCCAGTCCCGCCGTCTGCTTCGGGCTCAACGCGGCCAGCTTCCTTGCCCCGATCTCGAGCCTGCTGCGAATGCAGCTGGTTTCGAAACCGAAATCGCCGTCAAACGCTTCCCAGTTGGAGCGGCTGCGCGAAGGGTTGGGCTACGTATGGACGACGCCCGCAGTGCTCCTGCCGATCTGCATGGTTGGTCTGGTCGCCACCTTCGGCATGAACTTCAATGTCTGGATCCCTCTCCTAGCCAAACAAGAACTGGATGTCGGCGCCACCGGTTTCGGCATTTTGATGTCTTCGCTCGGCATCGGGTCGCTGTTCGGTGCCTTGACACTCGCCTTCACCGGTCGGCGGCCGCGCCGCAACTTGATGATTCTTGCGGCGGCGTCGCTGGGTGCGCTCGAGATCGCCCTTGCCTTCGCGGGCGCCTCCGGACTCCACTTCATTGTCGCCGTGCCGCTGCTAGCCGGAATGGGGTTTTCAATGAGCATGGCGATGTCGCTGGCGAACGCGACCGTGCAGTCATCCGCTCCAGATGAACTCCGAGGCCGCGTGATGAGCGTCTACATGACCGTCTTCATGGGCACCATCCCGATCGGCGCGCTGATCTCGGGCATCACCTCCGACCAGATCGGCATCCCGGCATCGATCGGTATCGGCGGAGCGATTGCCCTCACCGTGGCGGCCGTTATCGCCGTCATCAGCCGACGATACTCGCGTGCGATCGAACGGCAGCCGATCCGACCGATTCCGGGCGAATTGACGCGCGGCGCTTCGCCGGGGCTGGGATTGGCAGGCGGTGCGGTGCAGCGCTCGTTTGCCTCCCGGCGGGAGGACTGACCCGGTGGGATTCGGTCCGTTCGCGATCCTCAGCCTGTTCTACGTCGTCATCGGCGTCCGATTCGTCTTCCAGCTTGTCCGCGCCTGGCGACCGACCTTCGACAAGCAGTTCACCGTGACCGACCGCTACATGGTCGATCAGGCTGCATTCTTTCTTCTCGTCCCCATCTCGGTGGCGCTACACGAACTTGGCCACGCGGTCGCCGTCTGGTCGCTTGGAGGAGAGGTCACCGGCTTCGGCTTCTTCTTCTTCGCCGGGTACGTCAGCTACAGCGCGCCGTTCACCGACGCTGAGCAGATTCTGGTGGCGGCTGCCGGAGCAGCGGTCAACCTCGTCCTTTGCCTGGGGGCAATCGGGTTTGTCCTCCTCAAGCGCCCGCCGCTTCGTGCGCCATTGAACGAACTCCTCATTCAGTTCGCCTTCCTTTCAGGCGTAAACGCGTTCATCTTCTATCCACTCCTCGACTTCGCATCGGGCCTGGATGGGGACTGGAACCAGATGTACCGCGGGGACGTACCCGCTCTAAGCGCCGCCATCCTCGTCATCCATCTGGGCATCCTGGGCCTTGGCTGGTGGCTCTGGAAAGATTCCCGGATGGCGGCCAGGTTTGCGAGCCTGACGTCCCAGCCGAGGGGGACCGAGCGGAGACTGCTTGGCGGGCTCCGGGCAGGGCAGACGCGCCGGCCCGCCGCGCAAATCGTGCAGATGACCCCGGCGGAACGCCTACTCAACGACGCCGGACAGCGCGTGAGCTCGGGATGGCCGGAGCCCGTGCAGGTAAACGTCGAGACAAACGCTCAGGCAGGATCGATTCTTACCCTGGCCTGGCAACGCGGCGATCAGGTTCGGGCAGTCGCCGCACGGGCGCTCGGCACCGGGGCGATCGACATCTTCGGCGGCACCGGATCACGCGCCGACGGCAATCCAGCGGCCCTGACGATCCGGACCCGAATCCAGCAGGTGCCGCCACCGCCGGACGTCGACCAACTGACGCTCGCCTTGCGCCTGGGCATGGAAGAAGTTGACCGATGGACGATTGCCTGAGTTTCGCCGGCTTCTACTGACCGGCCGGAACGGCGTGCTCCCCAGCCCGAACGCGGCGACCCTCAAGCCGTCGGTCAAGCACAAACAACCCGGCGGCGGCCCCCATCCCCACGGCGGCAAAGATCAACCAAGGCAACAGCTCGGCATCCAGGCGTTCGCCGAGCTGGTAGAGCGAACCGCCCGTGAAGTTGCCGACGCTGCCGCCGACGGCCAGAGAGATCGACGCCACGCCGAAGTAGGAGCCAAGGGCGGCCGGATTCGCCAGATTGGCGGTGACGGTCTGCTGGGTAGGTGACGCGAGCAACTGCCCGGCGGAAAAGATGGCGACGGCGAAGAGCAGGGCCGGCACCTGCGAGACAAAACCGACCGACGCGAGACCCGTTGCCATGATCGCCATGCCGATCACCAGGGTGATCATCGGCCGCAACCGCCTATCGAACAAGCGCATCGCCGGGTATTGCAGCGCGACAGCCATCCCCGCGTTCAGGCCGAAGACCCAACTCACCGCGTCGCTCGTCCCCGCGATCTCCGTGGCGATCAGCGGGAGGGAAATCGAAAGCTGCGAGGACATGAACCAATAGCCCATCAACAGCAGATTGACGCCGACGAAGGGCCGGTCGCGCAGCGCAAGGGCAACCCCGGCCAGCGGCGGGGACCCGGCCGTCGCCACCTTGACCGCCGGCAGGAAGATCAGTGTGATCGCGAAGGTGAGCACGTAGCAGAGCGCCGAGGCGAACGCGACGGTCTCGAAACCAACGTCAAGGAGCAGCGCCCCGATGAACGGCCCGATCGTCAGGCCCGCCCCACCGACGATGCCGTTGAGCGCGTAGTAGTGCGCCCGGTTCGACTCGGTCGTCAGTGCCGCAATGGCGGCAGACTTCGGCGCCTCGAACAACGCCCCCCCGATCGCCGCCAGGATCGCGGTAAACAGGAGGAACCCGAACGAATCGGCGCTTGCCATGGCGGCGAATCCGGCGCTGCGGACGAGCATGCCGACGCAGATCAGCCATTTTGCCCCGATGCGATCGGCAACGACTCCGGAGACGACAGTGAGTCCTTGCTGGGTCAACTGGCGCACACCGAGAATCAGCCCGATCGCTCCAGCGGTCCATCCCAGGTTATCGACGAAATGGACCGAAAGAAGCGGGATCACCATGAAGAAGCCGGCCCACATGAGGAAGGCGTCGGCCAGAAGGACGACCAAACCTCTGCGTCTATCTCTGGCGGTTATGACCATTAGGTGCGACCAGACCCCCTATAACGACATCCCGCCGTGGTCGGAAACGCAATCCGGTCCGAAGCTGCCCGGCTGGCAGTTGGAAGGATCTCCCCTCGATGCCACCATCTAGGCGGTTCTTGTCGCACATGACGGACCAGGCCGACATTACACCTCTCGCGCCAACCTTCGAGCAGCTGGCCTACCGCTAACTGCGGCACCAAGTGGCGCCCAAACTCTCCCCCTTGACGATCCGCAACACTCGCCAAGGGTTCAACTGCTTCCAAGCAAGCGGTCCGATCGTTACATGCTTGCCGCAACCGGAGAAGGCTACCAGTTTCTCCGGATCCGCACCCCATCTTGTTGCACAAGGAAATGGACGAAGGTCTCGACCGGTAGGTCCGCTTGGCACGTTTCAGTTATCGCGAAAGGCAGCGTCGAGGCGTGGAGCGAGCCGTACGTCGTCAGCTAAGTGTCTGCCAGCGAGCGCAACGAGATCCGCGCGAGCGTGCTTCGCCTGCTGTGCCAATCTGGCGTCGTTCGGACGACTACTGGACCAGCCATCGTCGAGACTGTTGCGTTTGTCGCTCCGCTTCCGGCGAGAGCGGGAACCAGTCCCGGCGTGGCAACAGCGACCGTGCCCGTCCAGGCGTGGAACAATATCGGCGCGCTATCGCCAATGGCCAGAATACCAGGATGTCCGTGGCCCACCTGACGCTCAGGGGATCCCAGAGGATCGTGAAGATGCAGTTCCCCACACCAAGGGTATTGCGAGCGCAAGGCGATGCTCGTTCGACCAGGTACCGGCCCGTTCGAGCCCAGGCCACCTGGCCTTGGCGGAACGCTAGGCGGAATCAATGGATTTCCACGCTGCCTTTTGCTCCCGACTCACCCAGCCGCCTGGGAGAGTGGCAGACGCCACCGCCGCGATGGGGAGGCCGCAAGGCTAGCAGCCGGCTCAAGTCGCGGAGAAGCGGCCGATCGATACTAAGAAGGCCGTCGCGGCGACTCGACGACGTTGCGAGAGGGAGGGATTGACGGTCCGCTATCGGTCGACCAGTGCCGCTTGGATCGTCGGTTCGGTCCCCAGCGGGGCAACGGTGCGCACGAAGCAGTCGGTGTCATCGATCTGGTTGCGCGCCAAGATTGCGACCATCACAGCACCATGGAGCAAGCCTCGCCACCGAGTGGTTGACGCATAGCAGCAGCATCGGTGGCGGTCGGCGCGACCGGTGTGGAGCCGCGTGCGGGCGGGATCTGGGCCGACGAGTCACCGACCCCGCCACTTCCCGCCACGACACGATTGACACACGTGCGTCAATATGATACATCGTGTGCCATGACAACAACAACACGGTCGCTCAACCATCGCTCCGTGCGCGCCAGGCCCATCTGGTTCGGACGGCGATCCTCGAAGCGCTGCTGGTCCATCTGCGCGGCGAGGACCCCGAGGAGGTCTCCCTCGACGCGGTGGCGCGCGATGCCGGCGTGTCGCGGCGCACGGTCTACCGCTACTTCCCCACGCGCGAGGCATTGCTGGCCGCCGCCGAGGCGCTGCTAGTCGAGCGCTTGGGCCTGCCCATCGCCATCGACGGCCCGGAGGGCATCAGCCCCAGTTTTTGTGAGGCGACGCGGCGGCTCGAACGTCAGCCGGACCTGGCCCGGGCGTTGCGCCACACGACCACCGGACCCGATCTTCGCCCGCCATTGCGCGCGCGTCGGATCGCGGCCATCAAGGCCGCGCTGGCGCCGCTCACCGTTCGGCTCGATCCGGCACAGGCGCGGCAAGCGGTGGCCGTGATTGCCTATCTCTGCAGTGCCAACGCCTGGGTGACGATGGGCGACGAGAGCGGCCTGTCCGGATCCGACATCCGCGCCGCGGTGACCTGGGCGATCGAGTCCCTGCTCGCGGACCTTCGACAGCGCGGCGTCCCCGC
This sequence comes from uncultured Chloroflexia bacterium, assembly GCA_963724285.1. Classification (GTDB taxonomy): domain Bacteria; phylum Chloroflexota; class Chloroflexia; order Thermomicrobiales; family UBA6265; genus CAVRUD01. The sequence goes on from CAVRUD010000009.1 coordinate 146,035, forward strand.
GGCGGATCGCACGGGGGGCGCGGCGGGCGGCGGGGAAGGGGGGAACCGTGTTCGATGCCATCGTGATCGGGGCTCGCTGCGCGGGCTCCCCCACGGCCATGCTGCTCGCGCGGCGCGGCTATCGGGTGCTCCTCGTCGACCGCGGCACCTTCCCCAGCGACATCTTCCGCTCCCATTTCATCCAGCATCCCGGCGTCGCGGCGCTGCACCGCTGGGTCCTGCCCCGGGTCATCGCCTCGGGATGCCCGGCGATCCGCCGTCGCCTCTCCGATTTCGGCGACTTCCCGCTCATCGTCCCCGCGGTCGTCGCCGACGGGGTCGACGCCAACTACGCTCCCCGCCGGTTCGTGCTGGATGCGCTCCTTGCAGAAGCGGCGGTCGCGGCCGGGGCCGAGCCGCGGGAGGCCTTCACCGTACACGACCTCGTGTGGACCGAGGGGCGCGTCGTCGGCATCCGCGGCCGCGCCGGGGGCGGCGCCATGGTCGAGGAGCGCGCCCGCCTCGTGATCGGGGCCGACGGTCTGCACTCCGTCGTCGCCCGCCAGGCCCGGGCCCGGACCTACCACACCCGCCCCGCCCTCAGCTTTGCCTACTACAGCTACTTCAGCGGCGTGCCATTGGCCGGGATCGAGGTCTACCTCCGTCCGGGCGATTGCCTGTCGATCAACTTCCCCACCAATGGCGGACTGTCGTGCTTGGCCCTGCAGGCTCCCATCCGCGGCTTTGCGGCGTTCAAGGCGGATATCGAAGGGAACTTCTTCCGCGCCCTCGACCGCATCCCCCGGTTGGCCGAGCGCGCGCGCGCCGGGACGCGCGAGGAGCGCTGGTATGGCACGGCGGACCTGGCCAACTTCTTGCGCACGCCGTTCGGCTCCGGGTGGGCCCTCGTCGGCGACGCCGGCTACCACAAGGATCCGATCACCGCCCAAGGCATCACGGATGCCTTCCGTGACGCCGCCCTCCTGGTCGATGCCGTCGATACCGGCTGGTCGGGACGGGTTCCGTTGGAGCGGGCGCTCGCCGGGTACGAGGAGACGCGCAATGCGGCGGCCCTGTCCGCCTACCGGGAGGCGTGCGCATTGGCCGCGTTTGGGCCGGTGCCGCCGGGGCTCCTGGCCGAGCGCGCCGCGCAGCGCTGCCGCACTTCGGACTCGCCCTGAAGCGCCTCGTCCGACGCGCCACGCCGCGGATGGCGTTCCGTCCGCAAACCTATTCATCGAGCATTAGAGCGCTCGTCGGAACAGTTGACCGCGTGTCCCCGGCCGCCCGGGGCTCACGACCCAAGGTTGGCCCAGGGTTGGCCCGGGCTAAGAGTCACAGCCTCTCCGAGGCTAGCGGCGACGGCGGCCACGGTGTTCGGTGAGCGCATTAGCCCAATTGCAACGTTGGTTCAGGGTTCAGGGTTCGTGACCCTTGGAACGGCCAGCTAGATGTTCACGTCGACGGCTGAGCGTTTGTCGCGGTCGACTCAGCGATGGTCATGATTGAGCCTCCGAGCCCGTGACGTCGTCGAAACGGCAGCCTTATGGCGACCGGTGCCGGCACCGGTGGACCTGGAGGAACTCGTCGTCTCCTCCCGCAACTCGGAGATCAGACGCCGCATCTCGTCGAGCTCGAGCCGGAGGTCTGAGGCGGTGTCCGTAGCTCTGTTTTGCCGGGCTCGTCTTGGGGTCAGGAAAAGGTTGGCCATAAAGCCCGTCAGGACGCCGAACAACCCGACACCGATCGTCAGCACCACAACCCCGATGTTCCGCCCGAGATCGGTCACGGGATAGCGGTCGCCGTAGCCGACCGTCGTGATCGTCACGTACGACCACCAAAGTGCATCCGAAGCCGTGTGAATGTTGGCGCCTTCGGACTCGTCTTCGACGCGCAGGATGGCCATGCTTCCGTACTGAAGTACGACGATGGTCAGAAAGACGGCCGCTAGCAAGGAACTGCCGGCCCGATCGGCGGCGGCCGATCGGCCGAGGCGGTGCAGACCAGAGTGGTGAGCGGCGCGACCAACCCGGACGACGCGAAATGTGCGGGCGAGACGCAACCCGGGCACTGGGAGGCTTCCGAGCAAATCCAGCCAGCCGCGCTCGTCGATGAAGTAGCCGCGCTTCGAAGGGGACCGGCGAAGGCGCCACAGGAAATCACCCAGGAAGACGAGACAGAGGACAGCGTCGACCCTAAGGACGACGTTGACGATGTCTTGTCTCGCCAGGAGCACCACAAGGACGATGTTGAATATGGAGAAGATCGAGAGCAAGAGCACGAAGACATCGAATCCGGTCGGGACTGGTCTTCGATCGTTCAGGAGCGGCGACTTCTCGGAGTTTGCCACCATCCGGCATCCCTCGGTTGTGCGCGTTGTGCCGGACCGGCTCGAACGAATTAGCTTGACGCCACGTCTGACATCGCCGGGTCAAGCAGCCGCCAGACCCGCAGCACCTCGGCGACGCCCCAGGCCTGAGCCACGCACCCCTTCGGGCGGTGCGGCGCGTCGCCCTCGAAGATCTCCGAGACCGAACCGAGCCCGGCGTCCCGCAGGTGGTCCCCTATCGGCCGGAGGACCGCCAGGGCGGCGGCGCGGTCGCCGGTCAGGCGGAGGACTGCCTCGGCGTAGGCGCCCAGCAGCCAGCTCCAGGCCGGTCCCTGGTGGTAGGACCCGTCGCGGAGGACCTGATCGCCGCCGTAGGTGCCGCGGTAGGCGGGATCATCGGGGGCGAGCGAGCGCAGGCCGTAGCCGGCCAAAAGGGAGCGCCCCACGGCGCCCAGGGCGGCGCTCGCGTCCGCCCCCTCCAGCAGCGGGTACGGGAGCGAGATGGCGAAGACCTGGTTCGGCCGCGGCGTCCAATCGTCCCCGTCCGGACCGTCGACCACGTCAGCCAGGTGGTCGATCCCTGGAGCCCGGAATCGGGCGCGGAAGGACGCCCGAGCGCGGTCCGCCAGGGCGACGTACCGGGCCGCCGTCTCACCATCCCCGCTGGCGGCCGCGAAGTCAGACACAATGCGGAGGGCGTTGTACCAGAGGGCGTTGATCTCGACTGGCTTGCCGATTCGCGGCGTGACGACCCAATCGCCGACTTTCGCGTCCATCCAGGTCAGTTGGACACCCGGCTCGCCGGCCCGCAGCAAGCCGTCGACCGGGTCGACGCCGATCCCGTAGCGCGTTCCGGCGAGGTGGCGATCGACGACCTCGCGCAGGGCCGGCAGCAGTTCGGCGACGAGCGCGTCGTCGCCGGTTGCCCGGTGGTAGGCGCCAATTGCCAGCACGTACCAGAGGGTGGCATCAGCAGTGTTGTAGCCGGGGATCAGGCCGGCGCGGTCCGGGAAGTTGTTGGGCAGCAGGCCGTCGGAGAGGTAGCGGGCAAATGTCCGCAGGATCGATGCGGCCTCCTCGGCCCGACCGGTGGCGAGGGCCAGGCCGGGCAGGCTGATCATCGTGTCGCGGCCCCAATCGTTGAACCAGTGGTAGCCGGCGATGACCGACCGGCCGTTGGGGTCGTCGGGCAGGGGCCGAGCGACGAGGAACTGATCGGCAGCCAGCACCAGTTGCTGGACGATTGGGTCCGCAGCCTCGACGCCGGCCCGCGTGAGCAGCTCGCGCTGGCGTGCCTGGGCCGTGGCGAGGGACGAGGCGGCGTCGGGATCAGGCCCGGCCTCGGTCGAGCAGACCAGCGAAACCGCCTGGCCGGGTTGAAGCCGGACGACGAAGGAGCCCGGGGCGAAGAGGTCGCCGCAGTCGGCGAGTCCACGCTCCGCCTCCGCGCGGTGCTGGAAGTTCCACCACCAGGCGCCGCCGGGGCGGAACGCGGCCCGATCCGAGCGCAGCCGAACCGGCGTCGCCCCGTCGTAGGCTCGGATGGTCGCTCCCGCGGATTCCGGTTCGACGCCGATGCTCCAACCCTGCCCTGAGGCCAGCGCGTGGAAGCTACGGTAGGTAACGAGCGGCGTGACTTCCAGGTCAAGCGGGACGCTGCCGCGGAGCAGGCGATAGGCGACGAACGTTGTGTTCTGACCGTAGGTCATCCAGACCCGGCGCTCAACGAGGGCGTCGCCAACGGCGAAAATCCAGACCGGCAGCGTGCCCTCTAGTCGAAACGACTCCAGGTAGCGGTAGCCGTCGGGCGTGACCGAGCCGTCGCCGAACTCGTGGGTGGAGAGCGGATAGCGGATCCCGTCATAGGTCGCCCACTCGACCAGACCGGCGACGAGAACGGTGCGCGCGACCGGCGGCTCCAGCGCGGCGACGAGCAGGCCGTGGTAGGAGCGGGTGAGGACGCCCGGCACCGTCGCCGAGGCGTAACCGCCAAGGCCGTTGGTGACCAGCCACTCCCGCCGCAACCCGGCCTCAAGGTCGCCGCAGACCTCCCGCCCGAAGGCCACGTGCGGCCGAATCGAGAACTGACGACTCCGCCGAAGGGGGCAGGATGGGAGATGCGTATGCGTCCGCGATCGTTTCGCTCATCGGGGTCTCCTGGTGCGTTGCGGCGGCATCCCCCGCCGCATGGGTTTCGCATGGACCGACTCTCTCATTGAAAGCGCGGCGGAACGACCGCCGGCGCCACGGAGCGGGCCGCGGCGCGATCATGAACCGACGGTCAGTCAGCCTGCCACGCCGAGCTTGCCAGGGAACGGCTCAGTGCCGCGGCCAAATCCGGGACGTGGTCCAAGAGGTTGGCGACGTTGGCGGTCCATCCAGTCTGGTGACTGGCGCCGACGCCGGCGCCGTTATCGCCGCGGAAGTACTCCTGGAATAGGACGTAGTCCCGCCAGTGCGGGTCGGTCTGCATCACTTCGGTCCCACCGAAGACCGGGCGGCGGCCGTCCGGTCCGCGAAGGAATATCGAGACCAAGCGACGTGACAGGTCGTCGGCGATCTGCTCGATCGACAGACGGTGGCCCGACCCGGTGGGATACTCAACGAGGAAACCGTTTTGGGCCCATGAGCTGTGAACTCTCGTCGGCCCGCGTCGCGGGCGCTCGACGACGGCGACTTCGTCGATCCAGGCCAGCTGCCGGTCCTGAACCTCGTTGAGTACCTGCCTGGCGGTCTTGGGACCGGGAAAGACAAAGACCCCGAGCTCGACGGACATCTGCCTTCGCTCCCTCAACCCGAACTTTGCGAAGACGGAGCTACCATCGTCGGGATATGCCGGAGCCGCGAACGAGCCTAGCCGTTCGGCCGTCGCGCCCGGCGACCGACAGGCCCGACGACTCCGCCACCTTCAATCGCACGGGGATGTGAAAACACACCGATCGCACGTCCAGCGGTCAGCGCTGACCGATCGTGACGCGATTGCCGTTAGCAGTGCCCGCACTCTAGTTCGCGTGAAGTTGTACCCGCATCCGTCCAAAGTCGCAATCGGTTCGGGGGCGTGTCGGCCCTAGCTGCGCACACCCAGCCAGACCGCCGTCTCGCACCGGCGGATCCTCCGTTCGGCCGATGCCACTACGACCTGGCGTCCGCTATCCTCGCTCGTGAGCACCGCTGGTTGGCTACGCTGCGGACGGCGGGTCCAGAGCGTGACGATCCGACCGAACAGTTCTGTTCGCGTCGATGACGGCCGGCCAGAGCATCGACTGTGCGGAGCTGCCCTGACGGCGTCAATACGGCGATGGAACGAGGGCCACGAATTGGGCGCATTTTGCGATGGGCGCTAGGGATCACCCTCACGCACGCGGCGCTCCTCTGCCCTCTCGCCTGGCTGCAGCCCGGGTTCACCCTGGACGGGCCGCGGACGCCGCCATTCGTGCGCTTCCCGGTGGACCTGGCCGCCCCCGACGACCCGATCGTCGGGGGGGCCGGGCTCCACCCCGTCCTCAAGGGCTGGCGCAATACCGCCAACGTCGGTTCCGCCAATCCCCGATGTGAGACCGCCTCCGTTGCGTAGAATCGGGAGACCGCGCTCATGCACGTGGACAGGACAGGAGTTCTGATAGAGATTGAGAGTCCGCGCGTAACCAATCAAGGAGGTTCGGAACCGATGAAACGCACCCTTCGATCGCTGGCGTTGGCGATTGGCCTGCTGACCGTCGCCGCGTCGAACGCGGGTGCCCAGTCCACCCCGACGCCGACCGACTCGATCGAGGTCGATCCGGCGCTCTGCGCGGCCGAGCCGATCTCCACGGACCATGCAGCTGCGCTCTTGGCGACGCCCGTTCCGGTTCCGGACCAGACGCTGACCGAAAACGGCCTCGTCGCCCTGCCCACCGGCTCGCCAGCCGACGACGCGACGGTCGCAGCGATCAGCGATGTCCTCACCCAACTCTGGGCCTGTAACAACGCGCAGAACAAGGCGGCGGTGTTCGGCCTGTTTACGGACCAAGCCCTTCAAGAAACCATCGGGTTCACCGGCGGCGCCTCATGGGACGAGGCCGACCTGCGGGCAGAGGTCGCGTCGGCGCTGACGCCTGGCGAGCCTCGTCCCCAGGAGGAGTGGGCCACGATCGACGCCATCGTGAGCGTGACCTCCTATCCGGACGGTCAGGTCGGCGTCCTGGTCCTCAACACCGACCCGGCGGTGGCGGAGGGCGATCAGGTACTCGACTACTTCCGATTCGAGCCGGACACCGACGGCGGCACGAAGGTCAGCCAAGTCATCCTCGATCCCTACGACCTGACCGCCGACTATGGCTTCGAAAAGTCTGCCTGACGCACGTGGCGCCGGTGCCGGGAACGGTCGACTCTCCCGTCGTCGCGCAGACCACGCTCGACCGCCCGCACAAGGGCACAGGCAGTTGGACGGAGCCCGGTGATGCGACTCATGCAGCGGCTTATCGCCACAGTGGCGCTCTGGGTCGCGGCGTAGATCGTGCCCGATTTCTTGGCCGAATAGGATGGCTAGGTGGCGTTGGCCATGACCGCGGCAATCCTCGGTCTGGTCAACGCTACCTTGCGGCCGATCTTTCGCCCGCTAACCCTGTCGATCACGGCGGCGACCATCGAGCCGTTCCTGTTCGTGGTTAACGGCGTAACACTTTGGCTCGCGGCATGGGTTGCCGGGAACGTGTTCGAGGCGGCGTTCGTTATCGACGGGCTGCTCCCAGCGATCCTGGGCTCGATCATCGCCAGCCTGGTCTCGACCAAACCTATTTTCGTCCTCGTGGACGATGACATGAGCCCGGGAGCCCTTGCCCGGAGTAATTTATGGGCGCCGTGGGACCGGCGGCGCGTTGGCGTCGCCCGGGGCTAAAGACCCCGGGCTGACCCCAATAACCCGGCTGAAGCCGGCTGCCACCTCGCGCCAGGGGCGGAGAGATCCGGACACGGCCCCGCTGTTCCAGCCCCCTTCAGGGGGGTTATCGGGCTCAGCCCGGGGTCTTCAGCCCCGGGCGGCGCCTCCGCGGCTCCCCGCATCGCCCCGGGCGACACCTGGACGGCGCCGCCGGTCCCACGCGGTACCCGTGAATAATCCAGGCTAGTCGCACCGGCCGTCACGGGGGTTACATCTTCTGAACGGTCGGTCATCTGGTGGCGATGGCAGTCCGAAAAGAGGGGTTGCTGCTCTTGTGACGGCGCCTGCCGAGCGGTTCACCCTTCCCGGTGATGAGTCTTGCTAGAAATAAAGAGTTGGAGGGCGAGTGCCACAATCACGAAGGCGATCGCCGCGCCGAATTCGAGAATGTCCTCTTCGCCGGTCCATGTGACAGCCGAACCGAGGAAGGTCACCCCGAGCAGGACGATGATGACGCCGATCAGGCGCTCCTTCAGCTCGTCGAGGTCGCGGATTTTCAGCCAACCGGGCATTGGCAGGTCGGGATCGACAAAGAGCTCGTAGAGGCCGAGGGCCATGATGTAGAGAACGGTCCCGAGCAGGAAGACGTCCGTCATCTGGACGAAGTCGACGGCAATGTGCTTCGCCTCGGCAACGTCTGTATTCGGGTGGCGGATTGCATCCCAGGCGATGTTAACCACGGCCACGACGCCGGCCAGGATAAGCACCACCGCGGACAGGAACGAGCCCAGGACCGCGGCGATGATAAAGTACCGGCTGCTTGCGAGCACCCGCCGAACCATCCACTCACCTCACCAGCTCAATGGGCGCTCGCGACGCCGATTGTGCAATGCCCGATTTTGTCCGTCGCCCCACGGCAGGGCGAGGAGAATATTTCTAGAGCGTCTCGGCGCCAGGCACCCAGGGCGCTGGGTAGCCATAGTGATCGTAGATCTCGTTGAAGTACCGGTCTGTGGCCACCACCTGAGGATGGTAGGCCGGCGCCGCGGCAACATGATCGAGCGAACGATCGATGTAGACGTGATCCTCGTCGACGCGGGCGACCGTGTCGACCGGGATCAATGATTTGTGCTCGCCAATGCCCAGGAACCCTCCGGAGCCGACCTCCAGGAATCGGACCTTGCGCTCATTGCTGTCGATCAGCAAGTCATCGACATTGCCGATCTTCTTACCGTCGACCGTGACAACATGCCGCCCCCGTACGTCGTCCCCTGGGTCATCGATAATCAGATCTGACCGGCTGAGCTTAACCAAGCTCGATATCGATTGTTGATCCATCTGAGTTCCCTCCTAGGCGATAAGACCGTGCCGCTGGAGCCTCTCCCTACCGCGGCCGGCTCTCGCCAGCGATGTCCTGGCATTCGTCGAGCAAGCAACATCAACTCGGTTCAGTTGCGCAAGCGGTCCACCAGCTAGAATGCGACCAATTCGTCCCTGTTCTAGCAAAGCGCCGCCTCAGCCAGTGATCTGCTCCACCGCGGACCGCCGCCGCGTCTGCGGGGCAACCTTGCGCCTCCTGAGCCCGCCTTCCGAAGAAAGACAGCAGCGCGGTTTCCGTCTGCCACCGGAGCACGTGGTCGCCCGGATGCACGCGCCCGAAACAACTTCATGGCGCGGCGCCAGCACACCGATTGAACGATGTGCTGAGGGTAGACGACCTCGACTATGTCAATGTCGACTATGCGGCGCTAGCGGTAGCAGTGGCATCGGACGAAAGGAGTATTCGACGACGAGCCGCCTCACCTGGTCCTCGGCGACGGATGAGCGCAACGCTCGACCACCAGAAGCGGCCTCAAATGCTGGAAAACGCTCGATCAGTCTCGAATGGATGAATGCGCGAGAAACCCCGCGAGGTTGCCGCGTTTGCCGGTGGTTTGGCACGACAAGGTTGGATCAGGCGCCGAGCACGCCTTCGAGCGACGCGGCTGGCTTGATATCCGGCAGGCGCATCATCCAGAAGGACATCACCAGGCCGACAATACCCGCAATGAGTGGAACGAGCAGCGCGACCTGAAGCGCACGAGGCCGCGCGTCCGTGTTAATGCGAACGATCTCCCCCTGAGTGGCCTCCGGCTGACCGGCGAGCAACTCCTGGAGATTGGAATTGCTCATGATCTCAGCATCCTCCTCCAGTGCATCGGCGACCTGCTGTTGCTCCGAGGGAGAGAGCACGGTGCTGTCTTCCGCCATGTCGGTGAACAGGAGAGAGAGCGTTGCCAGCATGATCGCTCCGGCGAATGCCAGGCCAAAGGAGAGCCCGAAGTTCCCCGCCGCGGAGTTGACCCCCGCCGCCTCACTGATCCGCTCCTCCGTGATCGGCGCCAGCGTGAAGTTGTTGAGCTGAGAGACCAGCATGCCCAATCCCGATCCCGCAATGATCAAGGGTATCGAGAGATACCACCCGGAATCCGCTCGGGGCACTACCAGAATCACCAATACCGTCCCGATGGTAAGGAGTGCGAATCCGGCCCTGATGATGGCGCTTGGCCGCCGCCGTCCCGCCCTCTTGCCAGCCAGCACCGCGATCGCGAACATGCTCAAAGAGAGCGGGGCGAGCGACAGTCCGGCCTCCATGGCGTCGTACTCGAGCACCATCTGAAGGAAAATCGGGAGCGCGATCATCATGCCGCCGAGCGAGATCTGCTGAAGCATCTGCTGAGAAATCCCAATCCGGAAATGCGGGGACTTGAACAGGTCCGGGTCCAGCAGGGTCAGTTTGCCCTCGCGCTTCCGCCGGATCAGCCAGTAGGCCAGTGCCGCGAGCGCGAGCACGCCGAGCACAATCAGTGCTCCCACCGCCTCCCCGCCCTCCTGCCAGACGAGGATGCCCAGAACCACGCCGCCCATGCCTAGGACGGAGAAGACCGCTCCGACGGTGTCGATGCCGCGCGGCCCGGTGTATGGCACGTCCTTCACCATCCGGATGCCCGAGAGCACCACCGCGATGATGACGACCTCCATCAGGAAACCGACGCGCCACGACAGATAGGTTGTGATAAAGCCGCCGATCAGAGGGCCGACCGCGGCGGCGATAGCGGCGGCGGCCCCAACCAGCGCATAGACTCTCGCTTGAGACTTCCCTGAGAAGTTACCGTGGATCAAGGACTGCATGGCGGGCAGAAGGAGCGACGCGCCGATCCCGCCGAAAATCGCCCAGAAGATAATCACCGGGACCAGGGTCTGCGTGAGCGCCATCGTCAGAGCGCCGACGGCGTAGCCGAGCAGACCCAGCACGTAGGCCCGCTTGCGGCCGATGAGATCCCCGACCTTGCTGTTGATCAGGATAAACGCGGCGGAAACCAGCGCCTCGAGCGCGATCGCTGATTGGACCCCGCTCACCGTCGTGTCCAGATCTTCGACCACGGCCGAGATCGACACGTTCATCATCGACGTGTCGATCACCAACACGAACATCGCCATGGCCAGCAGAACCGCAAGCCGAGGATTCCATGTGTCCTCTTCAGGAATACTTGTGCTCACGACTGCAGCCATCGCACATTCACCTCGCTAAATCGCCGAGTCGGGAACACTCTTGGCGTCGTTTGATCCGCGATCAGGCGCTGGTCACGGACCATCTGCGACCCTGATAGGCCCCATACTGACGATTCACCGAGCCATCCCTCAACCTCCTGTTCGGCGACCTGCCGGCCGACGTCGCATCGGGCACCGAGGATCAAGGCAGACGGCTGCCGAGCCTCCACTGGACAAACGCGACCCAATCTGTGTCTAGTTTAGCCCGCAAAGGTTGTACACATTAGTCTCGAATCGGTCAATCATGCCGGAACAGTCACGATTGGATCGAGTCACTAGCGCTCCTTGAGTTTCTCAACACCCTCCGCCAGCGCTAAGATGGAAAGCAGCAGTCCAATGTGCGAGAAGGCCTGAGGAAAGTTGCCCAGCAACCGCTTTGCCGCCGGATCGTACTCCTCGCTCAAGAGGCCTACATCGTTCTGCAGGGCGAGTAGCGCTTCGAGGTTGCGATGCGCCTCCTCCGAGCGTCCCACGCGGGCGAGCGCGTTGACGAGCCAGAAAGAGCAGATCAGGAACGCGCCTTCGCTGCCGGCCAGGCCATCCACGCCCTCCTCCGTCGAGTAGCGCGAGACGAACGGCCCGGTCGCGAGCTCGCGCTGCACCGCGTCGACCGTACCGACCACCCGGGGGTCGTCGTCCGGGAGGAAGCCGCTGCCCGGGATAAGCAGCAGGCTGGCATCGAGCGCCCGTCCGCCGTAGTACTGGACGAACGTGTTGCGTTCGGCGTCGAAGCCGTGCTGACAGATGTCCTCATGGATCGCCTCCCGCAGTCGCTGCCACCGCTCGACAGGCACGTCCCGGTGGGTCATCTCTGCGATTTTCAGCGCGCGGTCGACGGTATACCAAGCCGAGAACTTCGAGTAGGTGAAATGCTGGCGCTGGCCACGAACCTCCCAGATTCCCTCATCGGGCTCGCGCCAGCGACGCTCGACGGCCTCGACGAACGCCTCGAGGTTCACCGCCGGCGACCTCACGGCGTCGTCCCGGGGCCTCACACCGGCCACCGCCGCGTTGTACGCCGCCGCGATCACCTCGCCGTAGACGTCGAGCTGGAACTGGTCGCTGGCGGCGTTGCCGACCCGGACCGGCCGCGAGCCTTCGTAGCCGGCCAGCCAGGGAAGGTCGAACTCCGTCAGCCGGTGCTCGCCGCCGATCCCGTACATGATCTGCAGCTGCGCCGGGTCCCCTGCCACCGCCCGCCGCAACCAGGCGCCCAGGGCAATCGCTTCCTCCGTGTAGCCGAACCGAGCGAGGGCCGCGACGGTGAAGGCACTGTCACGCAGCCAACAGAACCGGTAGTCCCAGTTCCGCACGCCGCCGATCTCCTCGGGCAGGGACGTGGTGGCCGCGGCCACGATGCCGCCGGTTGGCGCATAGGTGAGCGCCTTCAACGTGATCAGCGAGCGCAGGACGGTCTCGCGGTGCGGCCCCTGGTAGGTGCAGCGATCCGACCATTCTCGCCACCAGGCTTCGGTCCTGGATGCTTCCGCGGCGGCATCGGCCGTGCTCGGGTGCCCCCTCGTGCGAGGGAAACCACCCCAGCCGGAACCACGCCTCCTCACCCTCCGAGATCGCGAACGCGGCCGAGATCGAGCCGTCGGCGACGTCGAGATCGACGGAAGCGGTCAGGTAGAGCGCTTCGGGCCCGGCCAGGGCGACGACGCCCCCGGGCACCGGGTTGATGAGGGGGATCCGGCGGCCATAGTCGAAACGAGGGGTCAACTGCAGACGCATCGGCACGCGCCCGCGCATCCCTTGGACGATGCGGATCACGTCGGGCTGTCCCTCCCGAGGTGGCATGCAGTCGAGTACGCGGACTGTGCCCTCCGCCGTCTCGAACTCCGTTTCTAGGACCAAGGTGCCCGGCCGGTAGCGCCGCTCCACGCGCCGAGCGTCGCCGACGGGAGCGATCCGCCAGCAACCATTGGTCTCATCTCCGAGAAGCGCGGCGAAGCAAGCCGCCGAGTCGAAGCGAGGAAGGCAGAGCCAGTCGATGGAGCCGTTGTTGCCAACAAGGGCAACGGTTTCCGTGTCGCCGACGATCGCGTAGTCTTCGATGCGGAGCGTCATGGTGGACCCCCTTGGCGATTCATCCAGTCGGCGACCTGAACGCGAAGATTCAGACCGCTGAACCAGCGACCTCACCGGCTTCCTCGAGGAGCGCGAAACTGCCAGCGCCTACCGATGCCCCGACGCCCGGGTCAATCTCTCCCTGAAGCATCAATCTCGTCGTCGGGCTTTTTGCACCGGTGATCTGCGCCCCTCGGTCGTTATTCAGCCGGGACCGTCCCATGGATCGCGACTAGCAGCCTCGGGCAGATCCCCAGCGACCCACGGGAATAGGCGGGTGCTCGATCTGGGCGCGAGCGACTGCCACTCAGCGCGCCCGGATCGGAACCTGCTTGTCACACCTTAGATTCTCGAAGTCGTATTCGCATCAGGCGAAAGTCTTAAAACGCAGCGGAGGAGGCGCACTGTCCGCTTTCATTCAACCGACGCGGCCGAATCACGCGTGGCCTGATGACGACGCCGTGCTGCAGGGACGTCGGGTGATGTCACCGCTCGTGGCCGAGATCGTCTCCGCGGCCCAGCGGTCACTGGTCATCGGCGCCTGGAAACGAGCGCGGCGTCCCTGGGTGGCGAAAACATGCCGGTCGAGTTCACGTGCCAGGCACCGGCAGACGGCGATGCCGCGGACGCAGTTGCCGTTCTTTTCTGGCTGGGGCGAATAGACGCAGATGCCGGCCCGACCTTGTGGCCTGTCCCAGTTCGTTGCTCCACGGATGATGAAACATGTGTGGGTCTGTCGGGTCGTAGTCGTAGCTGTAGTCGTGGCCGCCACGAACGTGTGCAGGTCGCGGGAAACCGACGGCAATGGTTGACTGCACCTTGTAGCGAGGACCTGAGCAACGGGCAGAAATACGTTTGCGCTTCACGCCAAACAGTCACACGACCATTGACCGCACCTGCTCCTGATGGGCCTCTACCGCCTCGGCAACGTCGAGATTGAAGCTCGACGGTCCGATCTGCTGGACCAGCCCATCGCGCTGGAGGACGTCCTTCACCAGCGGCTTGACCCTCGCCAGTCGAAACGATATGCCTTTCGCGTGCAAGTAGTCGGCAATCTCTCCCAGTTTGCTGGCCCCTTGAGAATCGATAAAGTTCACGCTCTGGAAGTTGAGGATCACCACTTCCGGTGGAGCATCGGCTGTGCGAACGAGTTCATGGATTCGTTCTTCAAGCGAGTCCGCCGTCACGAAGTACAGCGAGCCGTCGAGTCGGAGTGCGACGACCCCAGGAATCTGCTCATCGCCGGGAAAGTCTTCTAGCTCTCGGAAGACGTGCGTGCCTTCTACTCGACCAAGGAGAGGCATCGCCGGGGACGTCACCACGCGAAGCAACCATCCCACCGAGAGCACCACCCCAATGACAACGCCAGCGAGCACACCGGCGAGGACGACGCCGGCAATCGCCGCGATGGCAATCCAGAAATCCGAACGCTTGACCGCGAAGAGGCGGCGCAACTCGGGGACATCCATCATGCCGCTCGCGACCGCTTCAATAATCACAGCCCCGAGGACGGCCTTGGGAAGGTCGGAGAACAACGGCGCAAAGACGATCAACGTCAGGATCACCGCCCCGCCCGTGGCCAGGGTGGCGAGCTGGGACTTTGCTCCCGCCCGGTCGTTCAGAGAACTTGCGGAGAGGCTGGTGGACACCGGAATGCCCTGGATTAGTCCGGCGCCCACGTTCGCGGCTCCCTGGGCCAAAGACTCTTGATTGATGTCGACACGGTAGCCGTGCTTGGCGGCGAAATACCGGGCATCACCGGCGCTCTGAGAGAAGCCGATCAGAACGATCGCTACCGAGGCGAGTCCCACAAGGATTGCGTGGTCCGCCACCAATTGGGCATCTGGAACTTCAACCGACGGAAGCCCCCTCGGCACTTCTCCAACAAGTGCCACACCGTTGTCGCCCAAATTGAAGAGCGCGGACGCTATGAGCCCGGCAATCACCACCGCGAGCGCTCCGGGAACTTGGGGAGCAACGGCGCGCAGCCCAAACAGGGCTGCCAGCGAAAGCGACCCGACCAGCAGCGTGGTTCCGTCGAACCCATCGAGCCCTTTGATCCAGGACCAGAACTCCTCCCAAGCGTTGTCGCCACTCGCTTCGCTGCCGGTGATCTTCGGGAGTTCTCCAGTGATGACATCGATCGCCGCCCCGAAGAGGAACCCGGTGATGACAGCGCGTGAGATAAACTGAGCTATCCAACCCATCTTCAACAGCGACATCATGAAAAAAATCAGCCCGGCGCCGATGGCGATTGCGGCCACGATCGCCACAGCGTCCGATTCATCTGTGACGCCGGTTGCGAGCAGGGTGCTTCCCGCGACCGCCGCGAGCGCCGAACTCGGTCCAGTCGAAATCTGCCGTGACGTGCCGAAGATCCCATAGAGAATCGCTCCGGCGGCCGCGGCGTATAACCCATTCTCAATGGGCACCCCCGCGATTTCGGCGTATCCAAGATTCTTCGGCACGATGAGCGCGGTGACGGTCAGTCCAGCGATGAAGTCAGGGCGCAGGAAGGCGCGGTTGTACCGTGGCGCCCACCTCAAGATGGGCAAGAACTGAGCACCTCGAGTCCCCGCATTCGCTATGAGCGGACTCATTCGCCTGCATAGTCGCCTAGCTCCAATCGCGCAGTCACAATGCCAAACCTGGGCCCAATCCGAGCCGCTTGCTCCTGGATCGGCGGGAGCGAAGCGGTCGGCCTTCGCACCAGTCGGTCACCCGTTTATGTAAATCTCCGCGACGAACGCCTCGGCTGCGGCGTCGATCGTGCCGGCGGTGACGGGCGTACCGAACCTGAGCCCGGTCTCGGTCGCGACATCGGCGAATATCTCGCCGGCGAGTTCGTTGGGCCTGAGGGGCGCGGCAGCCGGTGGCGCCGTCCGCTGGCGTGGGCATCACTCATAAAACTCAGCCCCTACCGGTCGTTCGGCCAGTTCGGCATCGGGGCCGCGCCGCGGCCATCGCGCGCTAGGCGCTTGAGTCGGAAGTTCTCGTCGGCGAGCACCGTCGGAGGAACGCATTCTCCGTTTCAGGCCAACCAGGGCAGCTACTGGTCGGCGGGCGCCGCATCGGGTGGCACCACGGCCGGCTGATCGTCGCCGCGGAAATACGGAACCTGCCGCCAATAGCGATCGACGACCACCGCCAGCACCAAGAAGACGACCAAGGCGACCGCCGTCCCCGGCTCGTCGGGCAGCGTGTCGATGCAAAACGCGGCGAGCGTGATGGCGCAGGTGAGGATGGAGAGGTACACCAGGGGTCGGTTCGCGCCGGTTTCCGCGATCAGCCTCAGATGCGCGACAGCCCACCATGATGAAGATAATCAGCGCGACCACGCTGCCGATCGAGGCAACCGCCGACAAGTCGAACAACATCGTCAGCACGCACACGACGATGGTCGACAGCGCGGTCCCCAGGTTGCCGTTCTTGCCCGCCTGCCGCCCAAAGATCGGCGGTATCTGGCCGATCTTCGCCAGATAGGAAATGACGCCGGTCGTGGCGAAGAATTGAGAGTTCACCGCGGAGGAGGTCGAAAAACACGCCGTGATCGTCATGATGACGAAACCGGCACTCCCGAGGATCGGCTCGGCCGCCTTGGCGATCGCGGTATTGCCCGCCGCGATCACCTCGGGCAGCGGCAGCATGCCGTATACGCCGAGCGCGATCGCCACGTAGAGCGTCGTGGTGATCAGCAGCGACAGGTACATCGCCCGCGGCAGGTCCTTCTCCGGGTTCTTGAGATCCCCTGCCGAGAACGCCACGATGGCAAAGCCCAGGAACGCGAAGAAGGTCAACGCCACGCTGGAGATGATCGAGCTGATGCCCGGGTAGTCATCGGGAGAGAGCAGCGACCAGTCGGCGTTGCGGAGCGTGATGAACGCAAACCCGCCCAAGAGCGCCACGACCGCCCACACGATCCCCGATTGCACCTTGGCGACACTTCCTCGATTGGCCTCGAGGTTGAGCAGCGCCATCGCGACGATGATCACCAGCGCCAGTAGCTTCGTCGCCTGCTCGGCAACGTCCTCTCCGAAGAACAACTCGGCGGCGTAGCTCCCGAACGAGAGCGCCACCATCACGGTGATGATTTGACCGACGAGGTAAAACAGCCATGACGTGCTGCCCGTCACGTGCCCGTTACCGAACCCCTGGAGGAGGTACTCGATCGTCCCGCCCTCCGACGGGTAGCGCGCGCCGAGCTTCACGAAGGAGTACCCCTGCACCAGCGCGATCAAGCCGGCGATCAAGAAGGAGAGCCACACCGCCGTGCCGGCGATCGTGCCAGCCTCGCCGAGCAGGGCGAAGATGCCGGCCCCCACCATCGAGCCGACGCCCAGGAACGCTGCCCCTATCATGCTGATCTGACCGCGCTCATTTGCCTTTTCCACTTGGAGGGACCTCCTTTGGTGCCATTGACGGATCCACTGCTTCGGTGAGTGGAGCGTTCACCAACGAGCTGATGGCCCGACTGGCCCAAACGTGTGCCAAGGGAAAGGGTTGGCACGGAGAGGGCTGTGGTTAGAGTCCTGCCTCCGCTTGGCGCCCCTTCGGATGCGGCAGTTGCGTCCCGAACGAACGATGCTTACCACGGGTCTCGGGGCCGATCCGCGCCGTGCGCACCGGTCCGCCCGGCAGGTAGGCGACACCGTACGAATGGCGTATCAGCGGGGATGCTCCTAGATAGCATCCAGAATTAGGCTGCCGAGGTCCTAACGTCATCGGGCGAACGGAGTATTCGGCGGTTGGCTAGGCGATCGGTGGCTGTCGGACGTCGTCAGGTATCCCGGCAATTGTACGTACAATCGCACTGTCATGGTCTTTCCTGGCCCAAATAGACCGGGCAACCCGGAACTTGATTGCGCACGTAGACGCCGCCAGGCTTGTCGACCACTGACATCAACGTCGTCCAGGACAGATAAATGACTCCGACGATGGGCAAGATAAAGGTATCGAATACCTCTTCCCAGCGGCCTGGTTCGGCATGCCACCAGATGAGGCTTCACACCCGCGACCCGAGGAAAACGAATATCAGGAACATGCGGCACGCGATGGCGTCCTCTGCGGCAACAACGTGAGTCCGAAATCTGTCACCAGCGGCGGACGCCGACCCTGGAATAAGGAAAGAGATCCTTGAGCCGCCGCATGATCTCCTCCCGAACGGCCAGGTCGCTGAGCCCGGCCCAACTCACCCGCACCTGGGTCGTCTGGTCGATCACGGACTGAGTCATTTGCTCGGCTCGGCTCCCGAGGCGCGGGATACGGGCGATCGAATTTGGCACATGCACTTTCGCCAATCGCGAGCCGATCGCTACCTCGTAATGAGTGGTAAACCCGGGCACGTCGGCGAGTGCGGCCTCGACCAGCGCACGCAGATCGGCGACCGTCCGACCGGCCCCGCCGGCGCCGTGGACGGTGACGATGGTGAGGACCGCGCGGTCGGGGCTGTAGTTGACCACTGCCTGGGTCAAGGCGAACGAGTTGGGTGCAACGACGCGTGTTCCGTCTGTTGCACGAATCACCGTCGTGCGAAGGGCGATTTCCTCGACCGTGCCCTCAACATTGTGGACCGAAAAGCGGATGTGGTCGCCGACATTGTACGGGCGCTCGAACAGGATGAAGACCCCTGCGACAAGACTCTGGAGCACGCCCTGAAGCCCGAGGGCGACGACCAGCGTACTGATGCTGATTGCCGTTAGGAGCGTCGTCCAGGTCACGCCCCAAAAGGTCAGAAGTAGCGTCGCAGCGGCGATATAGAGACCGAGCGTTACAGTATTCTCGACGATCCGTTTGGCGTTCTCGGGGGCAAGGGTCGCCTCCATTCGGCGCCGGATCGGGCGCCGCAGGGCGCGGGCGACAAACGCGGCTCCCACGAAAACGGCGACCGCCTGGAGCAGGCCAAAGCCGAATGACATGAGTTGCTCTGCGGCGCGGCGAACGTTTTCCCACAGCGCTCCGTCCATACCCGCTACCGCCAGGTCCGCCAATCCGCCACTCGCATTCTTAGGCGCGCACCGCCTCGACCAGAAAGGCAGGTCGCTCGTCAAACGGGGCGGCGCTCGCCGAGGCCGCCCCAGAGATAAACATTGGTTGGTCAATCTGCCAGTCCCGGACGACTCCCACCAGCGCCCGAGGCCGCGGACCGAGAAAATAGCCCGGCACCGCCACCGGTATCATACGAGTTTCAAGGCTAGCCGCGGCAGGACGGTCGCCACCGCCGGGGGTCCAGGTCATCCAGGCACGACGTTTGTACCTCGCTCGCCTGCCACGATGCGCTCGATGTCCTGCAACGTCCCGATGGCGGCACGCTTGCCGCTCATCTCGACGAACTGGATCGCCGCCGCAACCTTCGGCCCCATTGAGCCGGCCGCGAACGGGTACTGTTTGAGCTCGGCGGCCGACACCTGGCCGAGCATGCGTTGCTCGGGCGTCCCCCAGTTGAGGTAAACGCCGTCGACGTCGGTCGCCATGACGAAGACATCGGCGTCGAGCTCGCGGGCCAGCAGCTCGCTTGCCAAGTCCTTGTCGATCACCGCCTCAACGCCGCCGAGCGTGCGCGTGCCGTCGGCTGCGTAGGCGGTTGGGATGCCTCCACCGCCTGCGCAGATGACGATGGCGCCGTTGTCCAGTAACCACTTGATCGGCCGTATCTCAAAAATCCGCTTCGGCAGCGGGGATGGAACGACCCGGCGCCACTTGGCGCCATCCTGCTTAAACGCCCACCCCTTCTCCTGCGCCAGCCTGTCGGCGTCGGTCTTCTCATAGACCGGGCCCACAAACTTCGTCGGATCGCCGAAGGCCGGATCCGCCGGATCGACCTCGACCATAGTCAGAAGCGTCGCCAGCGGCACCTCAAACGGGAGCAGGTTGCCGAGCTCCTGCTCGAGCACGTACCCGATCATCCCCTCGGTTTCGGCGCCGAGCACGTCGAGGGGATACGGTTCCACCGCCGAGTAGGCGTGTCCCTGCAGCGCCAGGAGCCCGACTTGCGGCCCGTTGCCGTGGGTCACAACGAGTTCGTGACTGCCGGCCACGGGCGCGAGGGCCGTGGCCGCGACCCGAATATTGGCGCGCTGCACGTCGGCCGTCATTGGTTCTCCTCGCCTAAGGAGCGCGTTTCCGCCGAGCGCGACAACGACTCGCATGGTGTTTTCCTCCTGGTGCGCCTCATGCGGCGATCGGACCGGCGCAGCATCGAACGTTGGCGCGCCAGCGTGTGACGCAGCGGCAGTGCAACGATTTATCGGAGCATTCGCCACCGCTGGCCGTCACGAGCGCCGGGGAAGCCCCTGATGTCTTGAAGCGGTAGGGGCTGGACCGCCGCTGCCTCGGTCACCCCGGATAAGTTGGTCGCCCAGCCGGTCGTCTCCGGGGCTGATTGTCGGTACCAGGCGACCGATTCGGTCGCCGTCGCTTCGCTCACTAGGGTTCTCCTACCGGCTTGGGCATCGCGGCTCCCTCGATTGGCTGGAGGATCGCGGCCTCCTCGACTGGTGAATCGGCTGCGTCCTCGTCGGCCGGTGGCGCCTCGCCGGGAGCGTACTTCTCCATGCGAAAGCCCGTGAATCCGTAGATGAGGGAGATGATGGGATTGAAGATGTTGAAGAAGCAATAGGGCAGATACTCAAACGTCGTCACACCCAGCACGCCGGTGTGGTAGGCGCCGCAGGTGTTCCAGGGAACGAGGACCGAGGTGACGGTGCCGGAGTCCTCGACGACTCGGGAAAGCACCTGGGGCTTGTAGCCTCGCCGCTTGAACTCGAGGCGGAACGTGCGGGCGGGCAGGACGATGGCGATGTATTGGTCGGCCGCGATGACGTTGAGGCCGAAGGCGGTGCCAATGACCGTCGCGACCAGTGCCCCACCCGACTTGGCTTTCGCGACCACGCCCTGGACGAGCTTGTTGAGGAACCCCGCCCGCTCCATGATCGCGCCGAAGCCGAGCGCGCCGAGGATCAGCCAGACCGTGTTAAGCATCCCGCTCATCCCGCCGCCGGAGAAGAGCGCGTCGACATTCTCGCTGCCGGACGTGGAGACGAAACCGGTCGCCATCGCCGTGTAAATCCCCTTGACGAGGGCCATGGGCTCGCTCAGGTCCGGGTCGTCGGCGAGCCGGACGACAAGGTCGTGCTGGGTAAAGATCGCCAGGAAGCCCGTGAAGAGGGCGGTCAAATAGATGGAGAGGAAGGCCGGGAATTTGATGACGCTGAACCCGATCAGGACCGCCAGCGGCAGCAGACAGACGACAGAGATGTTGTACACCTCTCCCAGGGTCGCCCGGGCGGCGTCCACGTCCGCGGACGAGGCGGAGACGTCCTCGGTCAGACTGATGCCGAGAAAGATCAGCAGCGCCAGGCCGAGGGCTGGGCAGACCGTCCACATCATGGCGCGGATGTGCTGGCCGGTGGTGAGCCCACCGACCAGGCTCGGCACCAGGATCGTCGTCTCCGAGAGCGGCGACATCTTGTCGCCGAAGTAGGCACCGGAGATCACGGCGCCGGCCGCGATCTCCGGCGAGAGGCCCATGACTTCGGCGATCCCGACGAACGCGACGCCCAACGTGCCGGCGGTCGTCCACGAGCTGCCCGTAACGGAGCCGGTGGCCGCGCAGATCACCACGACCGCGACGTAGAACCAGCTCGGATCGAGCAGCCGGAGACCGTAGTCGACGATCGTCGGGATCGTGCCGGCCATGTTCCAGGTGCCGATCAAGGCGCCGACCGCGAGCAGGATGAAGACGGCGCCAAGGGCCGTAGAGATCCCGCCGATGATCGCGTCTCCGAGCACGAGGTACGAGTAGCCGTTCTTGTGAGCGAAAAGTCCGGCGATCACCATCGCCGTCAAGATCGCGACCTGGAGCGGCCCGGCGAACGAATCGAGCCCGAACAGGTAGACGGAGAGGGCGACGAGTCCGATCAGCGCCAGTACCGGGATCAGTGCGTCGAGCAGGCTCGGTGGCCGCGGCTCTTGCGGCTCCGCAACTTGGCCGTTGGGATGTT
The DNA here is from genome assembly GCA_963724285.1 of uncultured Chloroflexia bacterium. GTDB lineage: Bacteria > Chloroflexota > Chloroflexia > Thermomicrobiales > UBA6265 > CAVRUD01. The sequence continues at coordinate 167,861 of CAVRUD010000009.1, forward strand.
GGTCCGACATGTCGTGAACCTCCTCGCAACCTCCCGGTACGGCGCCGCCAGATCAGCCGGCCAGGGTTGCGACGAGGATGGCCTTGATCGTGTGCATCCGATTCTCGGCCTGGTCGAAGGCAATGTTGGTCGGCGACTCGAAGACGTCGTCGGTCACCTCCATGGCGTCGATCCCGAACTTCTCGTAGATCTCCTGGCCCACCTTGGTCTCGCGATTGTGGAAGGCGGGCAAGCAGTGCATGAACTTGGCGTTCGGGTTGCCAGTGCGCCGCAGCACGTCGGCGTTGACCTGATACGGCATGAGCAACCGGATGCGCTCCTGCCAGACCTCGTGGGCCTCGCCCATCGAGACCCAGACGTCGGTATGAATGAAGTCGGCGCCCTTGACGCCTTCGTCGACGTTGTCGGTGACGGTGATGCGGGCGCCGGTCTGAGCGGCGCGGGCCCGGTGCTTGTCGATGAACGCCGGGTCTGGCCAGAGCTACTTCGGCGCAACGATGCGCACGTCCATGCCGAGCATGGCGCCCGTCTCGAGCAGCGAGCGGCCCATGTTGTTGCGGGCGTCGCCGAGGAAGGCGTAGGCGATCTGTTCGAGCGGTTTGGTCGAGTTCTCGCGCATGGTCAGCACGTCGGCCAGCATCTGCGTCGGGTGGAACTCGTCGGTCAAACCGTTGTAGACCGGCACACCGGCGTATGTGGCCAGGATCTCGACGAGTTCCTGACCGAAGCCGCGGTACTCGATCGCGTCGTACATCCGTCCGAGCACCCGGGCGGTGTCCTTCATCGACTCCTTGTGGCCGATCTGCGACCCTTCGGGACCCAGGTAGGTCACATGCGCGCCTTGATCGTAGGCCGCCACCTCGAACGCGCAGCGCGTCCGGGTGGAGGACTTCTCGAAGATCAGGACGATCTCTTTCCGGGTGAGTCGCTGCTGCTCGGTCCCGTTGCGCTTCGCGGCTTTCAGCTCGGCGGCGAGATCCAGGAGGTAGACGAATTGCTCCTTCGAGAGGAGGCCAACATCGAGCAGATCGCTGCCCTTCAGGCTGACGGGGGTGGTGGCGGTCATAGAGTGTCTCTCCCTTCTTCGGATACGGTGGATACAGTGACTCGGCGATTGAGTGCCGCAAGGGTTGCCGAATTCCGGCGATGACCGCGGCGCGGCGCTCCGCACGATCGGCACGACTCATATCGACCAGACGAATCGTGACCAGCTGCTTGTTGGTGCTTCTCCTTTACTCTTACTTCGCCAGCGAACGGCGCGTACAGGCCGACTTGTTCAACGAGTTGGAGCGCTACCCGGACCGTATGCTGGATCCCTTCCCGGTCGCGGCCCGCTTGGGGCTCAAGACGAAGAATGATTCGATGGCGCCGGGATGCGCTGCAGGGTGGCAACGAGCAGATCGTAGACCTTGCCAACGCTCGCGATCTCGAGTCGTTCATCGGGCGAGTGCGCGTGTTCGATCGTCGGTCCGACCGAGATCATGTCCAGTCCCGGGTACGTGGCCCCGAACTCGCTCGTTTCGAGACCGGCGTGCACGGCGACGACCTCGGCGTCGTGGCCCCAGCGGTCGCGATAGACTGACTGCATGAGGCGCAAGGAGCGGCGAGTCTGGGTTCGGTTTCCAGCCCGTGAATGCGTCCTTGCGCACCGCGTCAATCCCGGCGAGCGCAAAGACGCTGGCGGCCATGCCCTCAACGTCGTCGCGCGCCGAGTTGACCGCGCTGCGCACCAGGAATCCCGCGGAGAACGTGCCCTTCGCCGCCGAGACGGCGCCGAGATTGGTCGATGTTTCGACGAGGCCGGGCACGCTGTCGCTCATGCGTATGACGCCGTTGGGGATACCGTACAGGGCGCCGACGATCCGGAGCTGCGCCTCCGGGGTCATCACCATGTCTGGCATCGCCGCAGCTGTCACGGCGATCTGCAGATCCGGTTCGGTCCTGGCCAATTCCTGCTGGACCGTTGCGGCGAACGCCGCGACGCACTCGGTCAGGCGCGTTACCTCGCCCTCGGGGACGGCCACGACCGCCGCGGCATCCCGCGGGATGGCGTTGTACTGCTTCCCGCCCTCGATCGCGGCCACACGCACGGGGATCTCCTGCCGCGCGCTCCAGAGCAAGCGAGCCAGCAGTTTGATCGCGTTGCCGCGGCCACGGTTGATGTCGATGCCCGAATGACCGCCTTGCAGTCCCGTGATCTCCAGGCGCATGCCGGTCAGGCCCGCTGGCGTGCGCTCCTCCGCGTAGGTCGCCGTCGCGTCGACGTCGGCGCCGCCGGCGCTGCCGATGGTGAATGTCCCTTCCACTTCCGAATCGACGTTGATCAGCAGCGAGCCGCTGGAGGACACCGGGTTGCACCGCGTCGGCGCCGGTGAAGCCGTCCTCTTCGTTGACGGTGAAGAGCGCTTCCAGCGGACCGTGCGCGATCTCCCCGTCTTCGAGCAGCGCCATGATGATGGCCACGCCGATGCCGTCGTCGGCGCCCAGCGTGGTGCCGTCGGTCCGCACCCAGCCCGCCTCGACGTAGGCGGGGATGGGGTCGGTCTCGAAATCATGGATCTTGCCCGGGGCCTTCTCCGGCACCATGTCCATGTGTGCCTGGAGGATGACGCCGGGACGGTTTTCCATCCCGGCGGAGGCCGGCTTGCGGATCAGCACATCGCCAACCGCATCCACCGTCGTCTCCAGCCCCAGCTGTGCGGCCGAAGCCGGCGAGGAACGCGCTGACCCGCTCCTCGTGATGGGATGGGCGGGGAATCTGGGTCAGCTCGTAGAAGTGGTCCCAGACGGCTCGCGGCGCCAGGTCCTCGTTCCAGCTCATGGGTGCGTTGCTCCTCGTTCGCCAGTGCCCACTGCGGCGCTGGCCGAGTCTAAGGGGGACTGGGAGCCGGCGGTCTTCGACGCGTCCGGCTCCGAGTCGCACTGCCGCGGCCGACGGCAGCGCAGCCTGGCCCGCGTCACGCAGCGGGTTCGGGAGAGCGCCTCTGCCAGCGCCTGCTCCTGTTCGGCCGTGAGGTTCGTCTTGAGAGCGTGCCGCCGAATTTGGCCATCTCCGGCAGCACCCGCTCGGCGTTCGTGTTGCGGGCCATCACAAAGAGCGCCGACCCGCCTGCCGGAATACCGGCTTGCCACCTCCTTGATCCACTTGTCGTCGATGCCGAAGTCGCTGAGCTTGCCGGCGACCGCGCCGGTGGCGGCGCCGATGGCCATGCCCGCCAGCGGCACCAGGAAGAGCAGCCCGAAGATGAAGCCCCACAAGGCGCCGCCGGCGGCGCCGACCCCGGCCAGGCTGGTGCCCTGGTGGAGCTTCAACTTGCCGTCCGCCTTCTTGGTCACCCAGGCGACGTCCTGGACGTCGATCAGGAACTCCTTCTGCATCTGCGCGAGTTTGGCCGCGGCTTCGCCGGCCGTGTTCTCCTCGGGGTACGAGATCACTGCAAGGGTGCTCATGGTACGGCAACTCCTTTCGTATGCGACGCCGACAAACGACTGCATCCGCCACCGCGACGGACACACGACCGGAAGACTAATCAATCGCCGCGGCGATCGCGAGGCCGACCGCACAGAGGACTCCCAGGCCGAGCAACACCGGCCAGACGAACCGCAGCCAGGTGCCGTAGCCGACCTTGGCGATCGCCAGCCCGCCCATGACGACGGCGGACGTCGGGGTGACCAAGTTGACGAGGCCGGTCCCGAACTGGTAGGCGCTGACGACGAGCTCTCCGGCAATGCCGGAGAACGAGGCGAGCGGGGCCATGATCGGCATCGCCACCGTCGCCAGACCAGAACTGGAGGGGATCAGGAACGAGAGCGGGATGAAGAGCAGGAACGCGATGATGACGAAGCTCGCGCCGCTCAGGTCGGCGACCGCCTCCTCCGCCCAACTGAGCACCGTGTCGGTGATCATCCCGTTGTTCATGATCACGGTGATGCCGCGGGCGATCCCGATGATGAGGGCGACGCCGAGGAGATCGCGCGAGCCATCGACGAACGAGCCGGTCAAGTTCGTCTCTGAGAGACCACCGACAAGGCCGATCAGGACGGCAAAGAAGAGGAAGGACGCGGTCATCTCGGGGAACCACCACCACAGCGTCGGCACCGAGATTCCGAGGTCCTCCCAGGGGATGACTCCGTAGACCATGATCAGGAAGGCGAGGAAGAAGAGCGCGAGGACGATCTTGTGACGCCCGGTGAAGGCCCCGAACTCCTCGCCGGCTTGCTGCCCGGACAAGAAGTGCGCCTCGTTCTCTGCCTTCTGGGCGAAGACGAGCGACTTCGAGGGATCCGTCTTCACCCGCTCGGCGTACCGCATCACGAAGTAGATGCCGAAGGCGAGCCCGACGATGAGCACGAAGAGCCTGAGCACGAGACCGTCGGCGATCGAGACGTCGGCGAAGCCCGAGGCAATGCCGGTGGCAAACGGGTTGACCGTCGAGCCGAGAACGCCGATGCCGGCGCCGAGCATGATCACGGCTGCCCCGGTCAAGGCGTCGTAGCCGGCGGCGATCATCACCGTCACGATCAGGGGATAAAACGCGAGCGTCTCCTCGGCCATCCCGTAGGACGTGCCGCCGAGGGCGAAGATCCCCATCAAGACCGGGATCATCCACTTCTCCCGGCCGGCCATGCCCTTGACGACGCGGGCGATACCGGCGTTGATGGCGCCGGTCTTCATCGTCACGCCGAGGAAGCCGCCGATGACGATGATGAACAGGGCCACGTCGATGGCCCCGAAGAGTTCGCCGGAGTTCCAGTAGCTGATGTTCCCGGTCTCGTCCTCGATCCCGTACAGGCCGTTGATCGGCGCCTTGATCGAGTCGAGCACGATATTCTGTGGTTCGTGATCGACCTCGTGATAGGTGCCGGGAAGTGGTTCCCCATCCTCGTTGTAGTCGTACGTTCCAGCCGGGACGATCCAGGTCGCCACCGCGACCAGCACGATCAGGATGAAAAGGATCGTGTATGCGCTCGGCAAGGCGAACGAGCGTTTCCGCTCGCCAGTCTCGGGTGGTGAGGACGACGGGGGTGGCGCCTGGTCTATGACCTCGGATTGCGACATGTCTCCCTCTCCCCTACGGCTCTGGATTAGCGGCGACGACCGGGGCGCTACAGCTGGTCCACCCTGTCTTCGACCTCGTCCCGAATCGATTCCAGCGTGTGCTGAAGTCGCAGGAGGCGGATCTTGCGCACGTCGTTGGACGTGTCGTCGGCCGCATCCTCAACCTGGTCGATGGCCGTATCGAGCCTGTCGAGACCCTGCTCGAGCGTCGCCTTTGCCTCTTCGGCCGGTTGGCTCTCGGCGGTCGCCAGCAGGTCGCGCACTTCGCCAAGCAGGCCCGCCGCGTCGCCCGGCACGTCTTCCCGCTCAAGGACGATCGTGATCGATGGTTCGGCGCCGATCGCCACCGGCAAACCGACCAACTGCTGCGCCGCTCGTTCGTCGGCCCCCTCGCGCAGCCTGTCCCGCGGCGTCCCGTTCGTCGAAGTCGAAGATCACGAGGAACAAGATTGCCAGCGCCGCGAGGACCGCGGCGACCATAGCCCCCGGACTCATCACCCCACCTCCCGACTAGAGCGGATCTCTCAAGAGCGGGCAGGTCATGCAGTGCCCGCCGCCGCGACCCTTGCCGAGTTCGAACCCGCGAATCGGGATCACCTCGACCCCTGCCTCCCGCATCTTGGCGATCGTGAAGGTGTTGCGCTCGTAGGTGACGATCACGCCGGGCTCGAGCGCGACCGTGTTGTTCGCGTCGTCCCACTGCTCGCGCTCTTGCTGGTAGCGATCGCCCCCCGTTTCGACGACGGTCAGCTTCTTCACGCCCAGCGCATCCTGCAGGCAGGACAGGAAGCTCTTCTCGACGGTGACGTGGAAGTCGCCTTCCTTGCGGCCGGGGCGCAGGCTGATGGCCCGAATCTCGTTGACAACTTTCGGGTAGGCCGTGACCGTGTCGCGATCGAGCATGGTGAAGACGGTGTCGAGGTGCATGTGCGCTCGGTCCTTGCCCATGACGCAGGCAACGACGCGCTCGGCGCCACCACGCTCGAAGAGCGCCTTCGCGATCTGCTCGATCATGCGCCCCTGGGTGCGCTCGCTCATGCCGATGAGTACCGTGCCGTTGCCGATCGGCTGGACGTCCCCGCCTTCGAGCGTCGCCCGGCCGAAGTCGGCTGCGTTGAACTTGCCGTCGTCGCCGAGCTCGGGGTACCACCAGTTGAACTCGGCCTCGCGGAACATCGGGTGGTACCGATAGATCGCCAGCAGGTTGAGCGACTCGCGCCGTCGGGCCGGCCAGAACATCGGATTGACCGAGACGCCGTTAAAGATCCAACAGGAGGAGTCGCGCATGAAGAGCGAGTTGGGCAGCGGGGGTAGCACGAAGGTCTCGGGAGTATCGCTATCCTGAAGCGCCGCGGCTGTCAGCGAAACCTTACTCAAGGAGCCCCAATCGAGATCGGCTTCCTCGGTCGTCAGGCCGCCGATCAGGTGCGTGGCCAGGGTTTTCGGGTCGACGCCCGAGAGGAAGTCGCGCACCTCGTCGGCTACGGACCAGCCAACCGTGTAGGATGATGCGACCGCTTCGATTAGCTTGCGACGGGCGTCGTCGCTAGCGGCCAGTGTCTCGGCCAGCAGGTCGTGGGCGTAGAAGACCTCGACGCCGCGCTCGCGCATCACCTCGACGAATGCGTCGTGCTCGCGCTGCGCCTGCTCCACCCAGAGCACGTCGTCGAAGAGCAGGTCGTCGTGGTTCGTGGGGGTTAATCGCTTGAGACTGAGGTCCGGCCGGTGAACCAACACCTTTCGGAGCTTGCCGACCTCGGAATGAACACCGAACGCGGTCATCTCGTCACGCTCCTTCTCATGTGTGCGGACGGCCAACGATGTATCGTCGTCGGTCGACGGCTGCCGTCCCTCGGTTGCGCGGCCGTTGCCGTTCCGCCGACCGACATGGTGTCGGGGACCTACCGACGGCCGGTCCTCGTTCAGATAACCCAGCGGGCGCCCTCAATCGCCGCCTCCACGGGACGACTGGGCGGGCTCTGCGGCACAGCGGACATGAGGAGTCGATCGAGGTTTCAGCATCTGAAGCGATCGTAGTGAGTCGCAGAGTCGTACCGTCATCAGGCGAAAGGAGTATTCCGGTGCGGTGCGATCCGACCGCGTTATTCCTTCGATTAACCTGACGTTATTCCTTCGATAACTTGATCGGCTATGGGGCACCTCAGTGGTCGATCTAGGGTGGCGATGCCGCGCCTGCCTAATCGAGTGCCTGAGCATCGGGAGGGACGGCGTGCTCGTCATCCGGGGCGACGCTCGTCCGGTCGAGGACGACGACCTCTGCCGGCTCAGCTCCTTCGACGACGATCGGCTGGTCCTCGAGCCACGCTCGAACCACGTTCGCCAGCGCTTGCGGATGGCTGAAGTTGATCGCGTGTGATGCCCGATCGTGGACGACCAGGGTCAGGTTCCGCTTTTCCTCGAGGAGCTCGCGCAGCCGCTCCCTGCAATCCAGCAGGTCGCGAGCGCCGGCGACGACAAGCATCGGCAGATCGAGACCGAGCGCCCGTTCAGCCGTCGGATAGCGGTTCATCTCCTTGAACACGCGCAAAAGGCTACGCGGCCCGAAGCGCAGGTAATCGGGCACCGCCACGGGCAGCAGCCGGGGCGACTCCCGCACGCCGTCGCGGGCGAGTTGGGGCAGGCCACGGTACAGCGGCTGGTTGGGCGGTCCGCCGGCCGGAGAAACCACGATCGCCCGATCGATGCGATCCGGGTAAGCGTGGTCGGACAAGAGGGCGACCTGACTGCCCGTCGAGTTTCCGAGCAGCACGGCCCGTTCGACCATGACCGCGTCCATAAACGTGGCGAAGCTTTGGGCAAGCTCGGGGATGCTCAATGGTCGCTTAGGTTTGTGGGCGCGGCCGTAGCCGGGCAAGTCGGGGACCTAGGCTCGGATAGATCGGCGCCAGCCGTTCGGCGGTGGGGGCCAGGGAGCGACCGGTGATACCCAGATCGTGAACGTGCACGATCGGCGACTTCCCGATCGGCGCCGCCTCCGTGGTAACGCGGAAGAGCATCGGAAACCCCTCGACGATCGTCCACTGATCGCTCAAGGGGGCGGTCTCACCCGGCATCACGAGACTTCCTTCGGTCGCGATCGACGAGAATGGCGCTGAAGATCAAGACCCGGGTGGGGAAGGGATCACGAGTCAGGAGTTCAGCGACGCCGCCAGCGGCAAGATGGCCGCCATGAGGAAGCCGACCACCAGGAACGCGAGAGGATCCCTGAAATTCACCCGGAGTTCAAGGCCGAGAGCACAGGCATCGCCGCGTTGCGCACGGCCAGTCGATCGCGGAGATCGTTGACCGTGCGCATCGGCTTTGAGAATATGGCGCCCTCGGGATCTCGCTCAGCACGGCGCTCATTTCGGCATCGCCGATCCCGCCCGAGTAGCGACGCAGGAGATCGAGCGATCGCTGTGCGTTCAGAATCGACTCGGGACAAATCGGTACGGGTAATCCGGTTCTACGTAGCCGTTTGCAGGCTGGCGCTCGGGCAGGACAATCTTCGGCTGCGGCACGTCTTCGTACGGAATGAGGCTCAGGAAGTGGGAGATGCAGTTGAGCCGCGCACTCCGCTTATCGTTGGAATCTACCACGTGCCACGGCGAGTCCGGCGTATCGGTGGCAGCAAACATAGCATCGCGTGCCCGGGAGAAGTCGTACCAGCGGCTTTGCGCCTCCAGGTCCATCGGGCTCAGCTTCCACGTCTTGCGGCCATCGTTGATGCGACTCTCGAAGCGGCGGGTCTGCTCCTCCTGCCCGACCTCCAGCCAGTACTTGATCAGGATGACGCCGGAGTCCATGATCGCCCGCTCAACGTCAACGACGCGGTGCAAGAATTCGTTCACTTGCTCTTCGGTGGCAAAGCCCATCACCCGCTCGACCCCTGCCCGGTTGTACCAACTGCGGTCGAAAACGACCACCTCGCCGGCCGCCGGCAAATGCGGGATGTAACGCTGGATGTACATCTGCGTCTTCTCTCGTTCCGTCGGCGCCGGCAGAGCGACGACGCGAAAGACGCGCGGGCTGACCCGTCCGGTCAGGCGTTTGATCGTCCCGCCTTTGCCGGCTGCGTCGCGGCCTTCGAAGAGGACGCAGATCTTGGCGCCAGAGGTTTTCACCCACGCCTGGAGCTTGACCAACTCTATTTGAAGCAGTTTCAGCTCTCGATCGAATTCCTTGCCCGACATCCGGGCTGGGGCCTTAGCTGCCATAATCGCGATTCCTCCTTTGGTTCACGCGGCAAGCCAAGTTCACGCGGCCTGCGGACTACTCTGCGGCGTCAACTGCTGGCTCTCCAGCGGTGCGATCTCCGGGCCTCGGTGCGCGAGATAGAACTTGATCGCTTCTTCCACAACCAGCAGGCTCAAGGAAATCGCCAAGCAGGCGATCCATTGGTTGAGGGTGAGCGAGGTGGTAGTGAAGATGCGCTGGAGGAATCCGAGTTCGGTGGCCAGGAACGTGAGTACAAGCGCCGCCCCGATCATTCGCAGTTGCCTCCCTCCCGGGAGGGCAGCGCGGTTGAAAATGCTTCCACGCTCATCGCGCACGCACAAGGCCGTCACGACGTGAAACAGGGAGAGCGTCGTGAGCAGCATGGTTGTTGCGACCACGGCGCCATCGTCCGACTCAACCGCCTGAAAGATGCTGAGGGCGCCAACCGTCATGATCAGACCCTGGACGGTGATGCGCACCCACTGCAACGTTGTGAAGACTGGCGCGCTGACCGGGCGGGGCAAGCGCTCCATCAGTCCGGGGGTCGGTATGTCGAAGCCCAGGGCAAGGGCGAGGGGGATATCGATCGCGAAGTTCAACCACAGGATCTGGAGCGGATTGAGCGGTGTGCCGTTGGCGATGTTGAAGATGGAGGCGGCGACGAAGATGGCGATGAAGGCCACCAGGGAGGCCATCTGGAAGCGCAGGTACTTCAACAGGTTGTCGTACAGCGACCGGCCGTACTCCACCGCCTTCACGATCGTGGCGAAGTTGTCGTCGGTCAGGATCATCACCGCCGCGCCCTTGGACACCTCGGTGCCGGTGATGCCCATGGCGACGCCGATGTCGGCCTTCTTCAGCGCCGGCGCGTCGTTGACGCCGTCGCCCGTCATCGCCACCACCTCGCCCGTCTCCTGCAAGAGACTCACCAGGCGCACCTTGTCTTCCGGGGCGACGCGGGCGATCACGCCGATGTCGGGCAGTTGACTGAGCAGTTCCTCGTCGCTCATGGCGGCGAATTGGGCGCCGGTGATGGCCTTGCCCACGATGCCCAGCTCCGCGCCGATCGCGGCGGCGGTCGTGGCGTGGTCGCCGGTGATCATCCGCACGCGAATTCCGGCGCTCTTGCACTCGGCGATGGCATCCTTGGCTTCGCCGCGCGGCGGATCGACGATCCCGACCATCGCCAGCAGCGTGAGGTCCTGGACGAGATCGATCAAGTTGCCGTTCGGGTCAAAGGTCGCGGGATCGAAGTCTCGGTGGGCCACGACCATCACGCGCTGGCCCCCGGCGGCGAGGCGATCGTTTTCGTCCAGGGCAAGGTGCCGGTTCTGATCGGTGACGGCGAGCACCTCTCCCGTGGCGCTCAGATACGAACTGCCGCGGCTGATAAGGATGTCGGGCGCTCCCTTGACCAGGCAGCGCACCACGGGTTTCCCGCCCTCATCTTTCATGTTGTGGAAGGTCGCCATGAACTTGTAGGCGGCATCGAACGGCACCTCGGCGATGCGCGGGTACGTCCGGCGGGTCTCGTCGATGTCGAGTCCGCCCTTCGCCGCCAGCACCACGAGCGCTCCCTCGGTGGGGTCGCCGATCAACTGCTCTCCGTCCAGCGTGGCGTCCGCGCAGAGGATCATCGGCAGCAGGAACGGATCGAGGTTCTGGCCCGCCCCGCCGGGACGCATGATCTGGCCCTGGGTGCTATACCCCTCGCCGGTGACCTTGAAGCGGTTTTCTTGCCCGGGGATGACCAACTCGCGGGCGGTCATCTTGTTGAGCGTGAGCGTGCCGGTCTTGTCCGAACAGATCGCCGAGGTCGAGCCCAGCGTCTCCACCGCCGGCAAGCGCTTGACGATGGCGTTGCGTTCGGCGAGTACGCGCGTCCCGAGCGACAGGAGGGTGGTCACCACAGCCGGCAGGCCGGTGGGAATGGCGGAGACCGCCAGGGCAATCCCGGTGATGAAGAGTTCGTCGAGATCCTGGTCGCGCGCCAGCCCGATCACCACGATAAGCACCAGCGCCAGCGCGGCGATGCCGGTGATGACCTTCGTCAGCTCGTCGAGTTTCTTCTGGAGTGGCGTCTTGTCCGTCTCGGTGGCGCTGAGCATCGAGCCGATATGACCGATCTCGGTGGTCGCGCCGGTGCCGGTGACGATCATCTCGCCGCGACCGCGCGTGACCGAGGTGTTCATGTAGGCCATGCAGGCGCGGTCGCCCAGCGGAACTTCGGCCCGGTCGATGGTCGCAACGTCCTTGGAAACCGGCACGCTCTCGCCCGTCAGCGCACCTTCCTCGATCTCGACCGTTGCCGCGACGAAAAGCCGGCCGTCGGCGGGCACCACGTTGCCGGCCTCCATCAGCACGATGTCGCCGGGGACGAGATCCCCGGAATCGACCTCGACGGCCTGACCGTCGCGGCGCACGCGGGCGATGTTCTTCATCATCCCTTGCAGCGCTGCCAGGCTCGCCTCGGCCTTCGACTCCTGGTGCAACCCCATCACGGCGTTGACGAGGGTCAGGCCGATCAGCACCAGGGTAGTCCCGATGTCCTCGGTGACGATCTGGTTGATGACTCCCGCGCCCAGCAGGACCATCTGCATCAGGTCCTGGTACTGGCGCAGAAAGGCCTTCCAGCCCGGCTCCTTCTTGGCTTCTTCCAACCGATTGGGACCATAGGTGCTACGCCGCGACTGCACCTCGGCCGCACTCAACCCCTTGGCTGGATCAACGCCCAGCTTTTCGGCGACTTGTACCGGACTCAGGCGGTACCATGTCTCTTCCTTTGAGCCGTTCAGCGTTGCGTCTGCCATGGAATCTCCATTCGATCCACGCCGACTCTGTCGGCGGCTGCCTCAGGACGACACTCCCTTGGCGATCACTGGGTTACGATCGCCAGCCGCACGCGAGAACGGCCGCGCTCAACTGTTGTAGGCAGGTAGTAATGGCTTCCCTTGGCACGCACGACGCAGCGAAAGCCGAGGGTGCACGAAGCAGTGTCGACTGGATTGGCCTTTCCGCTCGGCAGTATGCGGGTTGACGAACAGCTCGTCCATCGACGTTGCCCCTTGCGGGTTCCCAGCGGCGGTCCTATTTGGAGCGTTTGGCGGCGGCCTTGGGCCGGGCGGGCGCCTGCCGTCGGCGGCGGCCGGCCGTCGGCGGCGGCCGCCTTGAGCCGGGCGGCGAAGAAGTCCAGCGCCAGCCGCGTCTTGGTCTGCTGCACCCCGCCGAGGTCGATCCCCCGCTGGGTCAGGAGCGCCCGCGTCTCCGCCGCCGCCTGGAACGCCTCCCCCGGCGCGCACTTGGTCGACAGCTCCAGCACCCGCGACCCGTCCGGATACAGCCACATCTCCGCCACCAGCCGCCGCGGGTAGCCCGCCAGGGCGAACTTGAGCTTGAGCACGAAGATCGGGCCCAGCACCGCCAGGTCGTCCAGCTCCAGCCCCGCCGGCGCGTGCTCGGCGTAGAAGGCCCGCTGCTCCTTGGAGAAGAGCGTGCTGATCCGCCGCGTCCCCAGGACGCCGCCTCGCGCACCTCGGTCGTCCCCAGGGTGCCCTTCAAGCGAGCCGGAGCAGACGAACCCGCCCGGCATCGCGTCGACCTCGACCCCGAAGGCCGGCGACTTGCGCACCGCCTTGGGCAGCTCGGCCGGCACCACCGGGCGCAGCTTGACGACCGAGTCGCTGGGCTTCCCTGGATCCGGCGGGCGCGGGGCACCACCCCGTGCCGGTAGAGGGTCAGATCGGGGGTGTCGAAGAAGAAGACCTGGCGGATCTGGGCGTCGAGGGGGTCCATCCCCAGGGCGTGGACCGCCGAGACCTGGTCGGACTCCGGCACCGTCAGCTTCAGCTCGACGCTGTCGGCCCCCTTGATCAGGGCCATCAGCTCCAGCAGGTCCGCGTCGCTCAGCGCCGGGCGCCCCTCGGTCGCGGTCGCCATCATCAACTCCTTACCAACTACCGAACAATCGCGCGATGTTACCGTCGAGCGCGCCACCGCGCCCGCCACTTCATCCCGGCCAGCGAAGACCGGCCGGCCGAACGGGTCGATGAACAGCGTGCAGGCCCTGTCTGACATCTGGACGAAGGGCGCAGCGATGTCTTCGAGTTCCTGGACGATCTCGGGCTCGGTCAAGCGGTGCTCCTCTCGCGGCGCACTCAGCAGGTGGCGAAGCGTGTGCTCCGATAATGCCGGAACAGAAGTTGTAGCCGCATCAGCCTAAAGTCGGATTCAGCCGCCAAATGCGATGGCAGCTACGGGCGGCGGGCCAAACCAACGCTGCCGGCTCAAAGATCCCACTGAATCTGACAGAATCCGGATACATTAGCTAGACCATCTCGGCATCTGGCGACGAGCCGGGTTGACCTCACTCTTCGTGGTTGTCCGTCTCGCGTCAGCCGCAGGCCGCCGGTTGGCAGGCTGTTTGCCGCGCTCAGCCACCACTGGTTGCGAGACCCTGAGAAAAGAACTCCAGCGCCGTCCTCGTCTTCGTCTGTTGCTCGCCAGTAAGGTCCACGCCTCGCTTGGACAGGAATAGTCGAGTCTCGAGCGCGACCTGAACCATCTTCTCCGGCGCGCACTTTGTCGAGAGCTCGAGGATGCGCGAGTAGTCGGGGTAGACCCACATCTCTGCAACCAACTTGCGCTTGAGCTCCTCCGGCGTCGCCTTCAGCTTGAGGACGAAGATCGGCCCCAGGACCGCGAGGTCGTCTAACCCCACCCCCCGAGGCGCGTAGGCTTCGAAGAACGCCCGTTGTTCGTTCGAGAACAGTGCGCTCACCGGTCGCTGACCCGCGATCACCTCCTTGACGTCGGTCGCGCCAAGCGTCGCCTTCATTGTCGCCGAGCAGACGTACCCGCCCGGCATCGCGTCCACCTCAACCGAAAGTTTCGGAGAGCGCCGAAGGTCGGCCGAGAGCTGGGCCGGGACGACCGGACGCAGCTTGACGACCGAATCGTCGCCACGGCCCTGTACCCGCCGCGCTCGAATGACGACGCCGTGCTTGTCGAGGGCGAGGTCGGGCGTGTCGAAGTAGAAGACCTGGCGGAGTTGCGCATCCAGGGGATCGATGCCGAGCGCGGCCGTCGCCGACCGGTGGCGCGACTCAGGCAACGTGAGCTTTAGCTCGACGCCGTCCGCATCTTTCGCCACTTCGAGCAATTCATCGAGTTGCGCATCCGAGAGGCCGGCGACGTTCGCGCTCGTGGATGTCATCGTGGCTGCCTCCTTACGGATGGGCCGGGAGGGGACGCTACTCCCTTATCTCGTGTATTGCTCCAGTTGCTGCTGGTACGCGATTCGCTGGCTGACGTCGTAGCGCGAGCCCTGCTTGGCCGGCAGGAAGGCGCCGATCAGCCAGAGGAGCGGGATGAAGATGCCGACGATGCCCAGCACGGTGTGCCCCTTCTGGAACGTGAGGGCGCAGACCGTGAAGAGGCAGGTGATGTAGAGCGAGAAGAGGATGAACCCGAGGAACCATTCCAGCCCTGACATGGACGTGCTCCTTCCGTAACGTCGACAGGACGATTCCGCGAAGTGACTGTCAGCTCCCTGCTTGACCGGGCCGGTCAGCCGTCGATGGCCTCCGCCTCAGCCGTCGCGGCCTTTCCTATAGCAACCAGCGTGGCCGGCGTCACCCAGCCGTAGGCGACCACGACCCCGTTGGAGTACCGCAAGGCCTCCTTGAACCCGACCGCCCAGAAGTGCCCTAGCAGGACGAAGCCGCCGCCGCGCGGGATCAGGTCCGCGATCTCGTCGATGCCGCCGCTGTCCAAGCCAAACTCGCCGGTTTCGGCAGCCAGCCCTCCGAGTTCCGCGCCGAGCAGGGCGACCCCTTCACCGGCGCCGCCGTAGCCGAAGAGCGCGCCGGCAAGCGTACCCAGCGGAACGGCCTCGGACTCGCCGACGTCGGTTACTCCGATCTCGTTCAGGTCGCCATGCTCGTCGTTCGAGACGACTACCGCGTCGACCAGGCGGCCGATCCCGTCGTCGCAGCCGTCGCACGCCGAAGTACGAGCACGACGACCTACATCGGGCCGTACGTCATCTCCGCGTCTCCTAGCGGACCTCGTGAGCTAGTTGGTCGATGCAGACCGTCGCGGCCAAGATG
The DNA here is from genome assembly GCA_963724285.1 of uncultured Chloroflexia bacterium. Classification (GTDB taxonomy): domain Bacteria; phylum Chloroflexota; class Chloroflexia; order Thermomicrobiales; family UBA6265; genus CAVRUD01. The sequence goes on from CAVRUD010000009.1 coordinate 183,245, forward strand.
AGGATGTCGTTCTGCCCCGGCGCGACCTCAATCCCGTAGGAATCGCGCACGCGGAACCACCGCTTGGAGACAGTGGCGACATCGCCGATCCGGTACTCGTGGGCCACGATGTTGCCTTGCACCTGGAGGTCGGCCCCGTCACCAACCTTGACCGTAAATCGATCACGCAGCGGCGTGATCATCGCTCGCTTAACCATGGCTAGCCGGCGGCCGTCCGGACCCTCGATCACCATCGAGTCTCGGATCCGCGCGATGCGCTCCTGGATCTTGCAGACCTCGTTGCCCTGCATGTCTCGAAAAACCAGGGTATCGCGCATACGCAACATCTTGCCGTCGACCTTGAAGACGCGCTGCCCGTCGTCATTCTGGATATAGAAGTCGTCGCCGAAGGAAGCCAGTTTTTCGACCATCCGGTAGCGGTTACCCGCAGTCGCCGCCCCGACCATCGGCGCCGCCGTCGGTCCCGCGACCGGAGGCGGCGGCGCGGCGGCCGCACCCAGTCGTCTCCTGAACATGCGAATCGCTCCTATTGCACGTCTGACGGCGTCGCCAGCGGCCGAATTGGCTCCCGGCGCACGTGTTGAATTGCAATGCTGTCCCGCGTGCGCGGCGCGTGTAGATCCGACGTCGCATCGATAGTCTGGTCCAGAACACGTGTCAGGTTGTCCTCGGCATGCCTCTAGGACGCGGTACCGGACAGGGCCGTTTCCAGCGCCTCCTGCTGCTCGGCGGTGAGGTTGGTCCTGATCACGGTGCCGCCGAATTTGGCCATCTCCGGCAGGACGCGCTCGGCGTTGGTGTTGCGGGCCATCACGAAGAGCGCCGACCCGCCGGCCGGGATGCTGGCGGCGACCTCCTTGATCCACTTGTCGTCGATACCATAGTCGCTCAGCTTGCCGGCAATGGCGCCGGTGGCGGCGCCGATGGCCATTCCGGCGATGGGCACAAGGAAGATCAGCCCGAAGATGAAGCCCCACATGGCGCCGCCGGCCGCGGCGACGCCGGTCAGGCTGGTGCCCTGGTGGAGCTTGAGCTTGCCGTCCGCCTTCTTGGTGACCCAGGCGATGTCCTGGAGCTCGATCAAGAACTCCTTCTGCATCTGCGCGAGTTTGGCCGCGGCTTCGCCGGCCGTGTTCTCCTGGGGGTACGAGATCACTGCAAGGGTGCTCATGGATGTCCAACTCCTTTGAGTGCGTTTCGCCAATCACAGTCGATATCCGTCAAACCGGATCACCGTCCGAACTCGACCGATGGGATGTTCGGATGCTTTTCGGCAGCCGAGCGATTCCTCCTTGTCATCACGAAGCCAATCCGCGCCTCTGAGGGCCACCGGGACCTGATCCACAGAAGAGTCCCGGCCGGTAGGTGCGGCCACCGACGCTTCCAGAATGGATCCTGGTAGGTCGTAGTGTCATCGGTCCAAAGGCAGATTTGTCGAAGCCAGAAAACGCTCGGGCCCTCTGGTGGCGACACCGGCGAGCCTAACTGGCCAGGGCGTCCCTCAGGGACTGCTCTGCCTCGCTGGAGAGCGTCATGTGATAGACCGTTCCGCTGTACGGGCGCAGGGCCACGACGACGGCGGGATCGCCGCCGCTCGATGTGATGAAAAGCGCGGAACATCCTGGTTGCAGCGAATCGCTCACTTCCCGTGCAAACGACTTGTCGATACCGGTGTCGAGCAATTTGCCCACCACGGCGGCGCCCGCCGCGCCGGATCACCGCTGTGTCGTCGATATGTAGCCGGTCGGCCCTCTCCACGTTTCGCAGCGCGCTGGCTACACCGCGGGCTTCGCTTTCGTCGTCGAACGTCATCACGACGAGGGCAAATCCACGGCCTTCCATCAGCCGGCCTCCATCCCCGCGCACCCCCCCAATTAAGTGCCAGTGTCCGATGCCGACGCCGCTGCCGTCAGGGATTCACGGTGGAGACTGATTTCTGGGTGGTTCTGACCATTGGAAGCCAAAATGCTCGAAGACCTCCCGAAGGTACAGGTCTACGAGCACGAGGTGCGGGTTGTAGGTCGGCGCCGAGGTGATCACTCTATGCGTGCAGTCGACGAAGACGTGATCCTCGTCGATTCGGCCGACCGCCTCTGCCGGGATTAGGACCAGGTGCTGCCTGATGCCATCGAGTTCATCGGCCTGAGCCACCAGCAGTCGGACCGTTTTCGCTCGCCGGTCGATGATCAAATCGGCGACGATGCCGAATCTCTCGACATCCGCCGTGCAGACCAGTCGGCCTCGGACGTCGCCGAGTGGATCCACGATCGTCAGGCTCGTCCGGCTAAGCTTCACCAGTAGCGGCAGGTTCGACTCGTCCATACCGCCCCATCCACCTTGACGACGCTGACCGGCTACCCTAGCACCACGGAATCGTCCGATTTAGGTAGAGGTGGGGGCTGAAAAACGGCGCTGCATCCAAGGCGCCCGACGGCGAGTCATACCGGCATCAGCCGGTGCGTGTAGTCGGCGGATGCCGTGCTTCGGGTCCACACGAACTGGTCAGCTAGAGCGAGGGGATCAATTCGCTACGCGTCTTGCTCAGGCGAATCGTGTCGGCCTCGATAGTGGCGATCTCTTCCGTCAACGCGTAGTAATGGTGATCCGGACGGAAATGCCGCTTGTCGTCGATCTTGATATAGCCGGCTCGTAGCAGTCGCCCGACCAGCCCCGGTGGCACGTTCGGCTCCCGACGGACCCCCATCGCCATCGCGATTCCCTCGCCGGACATCGCGGTCGGGTCCTGGTTGCCGACGTCGATCGCGTCCGGGTCGCCCATCCGAAGGTCGGCGACCTTTCCGATTTGCTCGCCATCCGCGTCCACGACGTCCATCCCTGTGTGGATCTTCGCCAGCTGGTCTTCGATGTTTCCGGTCTCGCGCGGCGCTGACGACATGGCCCTTCTCCTTTCGACGTCGGACCCGACCAAGATGGCTGGACGTGGCCCCGCTGATAGCGGCCGAATTGGATGCGCCAATGGGACGCAGCGCGGATGCGGATCGCGCTACGTCCCCTGGCACGTCGCAGCAATGCGACCAATTCGTGTCCGTCTACGGCGCCGCGGCCGGCCCTCCGCCCACGGGAAGAGCGGACGAGCCACCTAAGGCGATTTACGCGCCCGGAGTTGCTTCAGCCCGCTCCGAGGTGGTCGTCATCAGCGGCCGGATCTCCAAAGGGTGATCCGAGTCGTTCGGCTCGCCCATGAGGACGAGGTCGTAGGTGGTATTACCCTCAAGGACGATGCCGGGCGCGGTCAGGGCAGACTGTCCCGAGTCGGCCAGGGTCACTTCGAGATCGTAGGTTCCGGCCGGCACCACGACATACTCCGATGTCCGGGCGTAGGCGAGCTGGGTTGCGAACGACACGGCCCCACCGGTCGCGGCGACATTGACCGCCGGGAGGGCGACCGAACCCTGGACGATGCGGACGCGAGCGCCGCCGTCGGGGATTGGGCTGCGGTCGAAGACGCCGCCGATAACCAGGGCGTCGGTGATTGCCAGGTAGTAGTCGTTGCCGGCCGGGGCCGGGTAGACCATGTCGAAGACGGCGTAGTTGAAGCCGGCCCGGTCAGCGGTGATGGTGACGCGGGCACCGCCCGGCTGGAATTCGATCCAGTCACTCTGATCGCCGTATTCGAACTCGTCGACGGCTTCGTCGTAATTGATGGCGACCTCGATCTTGCCCAAGCTTGGCGCCGCGTGCAGGATCTGCACCCGAGTCGTGATTTCGACCTCGTCTTGTGCGGCCGCGGACCGCAGCCCGACTGGCACCGCCAGCCCTACCACAACCACGGCAACCAGGAGCAGCGCGATCACCGATCGCCCATTGATCCTGAACCTTCGCGCCTTGCCTTGCATCCTGTCTTCTCCTCTGCGTTCCCATCGACAACTACGCTCGGCCAGCTTGTGAACCGACGCGATCACCTGGTCATCTCGCACTCACCGTCCTCACGAGGCTCGCACGGACAAAAGGGCCACCCGCGGCACACAACCGGGATGCTAACGGAGAAAGAGTCCTAGCCGCGTCGGTCGAAAGGAGTATTTGGCCGCTCCTCCAGCCAACAAACACCCGGCCAATGCCGTGCCGGCGCTTTGGTACGCGACTGGGCACAACCTCTCTATCCGCGATCCGAGTCAGGCCCGGCTGTTCCACCAATGGCACGAGTCCGGCCGCGGTCAGGATTCCGCCCCGGCCGCCATGTAGAGCTCCTTCAGGGTCTCTTCATCCACCACCTGAATAACCAGGGTACCCTCGTACCCCTCGAGCGCACCCTGCACCTTGGGCGACGACCAGTCTTCCGCCAGGGCGATTACGGCCGCCTTTCCTGGCTCGAGCCGGTCGGCAATCTCCTTGAGCTGCGGGTTCTTGATTCCGGTATCACGCAGGCGACCCGCGACCGCCCCGATGGCTCCGCCGACGAGAACCGAGCCAAGCAGGCTCGGCGGGTAGATGATGCCGAGCACGCCCGTGATGATCGCGCCGCGACGGGCGCCCTTCCGTGTAGTGAGCTCGGTCGTCTCCTCGACCTTGAGTTTGCCGTCTTCGTCCTTGGTGATGAGGGCCGAGTCGACCAACGTGATGTTTGTCGCACGGTGCATCTCATGAAGCATGTCGAACGTCACCTTGGCGTGGTCTCGATCGGGATACACCGCCGCCAAAAGCTGGACGGTCTTGCTCATGACTCGCGTTCCTTCCGTACCCGGCGAGGTCGCGCCGGATCAGGCACAAACATCGGGTGCCTCTCCACATTCGGCCGCCGGGACCCAGGACCGGTGCCATTGAACGTGTCGACGATGCCATTATCGACCGCGATGGTGACGGCGGTCCGCCTTTCGTCAGCCGACCGCGTCATCTCATGACGCATCGGTGGCGCCGGCTTGGTCCTTGGTGCGTGTCCGCCGCAGCGCGGTGCGTGCCGCGGCAACCCATAAGAGAACGAGAACGAATAGCCCCACGGCCAACAGGAGTTCGCGATTGGATTTGCGGTTTTCTTCCGACAGTTGCTCCTCGGACATGGCCGCGACCTCCTGCGCTCCGTGTGTTCCGAACCTGACTGGCTTGCCATGCCGAGGCAGCGACCTCGCCACTCGACCTTTCAATTAGGCCGTGCTTTGCTCGGCCTCGCGGATTTCGGCTGCGATCTGGTCGGCTGTGGCGTCCACCACCTGGCTGACGTACCGGTTCTCCGCCTTGATGATCGAGGCAACCTGATCGGCCACGTTGGCCCGGTAGACGACGATCAGCGCCGCTTGGCCGCGGTCGAGGACGTCCCCCAACTCCTTCAGATCACCCCGTTTCATCCCGGTCTGATAGTGCCCGACGATGCCGCCGATCGCGGCGCCGCCGACCCCACCCGCGGCCAAGGCGGCCCCGATGCCGATCGCGGGGAAGAGGGCCGCCGCAGCGCCCGCCGCCATGCCCCAGCCCAGCCCCTTGAGGGCGTCGTGCCGGGTACCGGCCTCGTAGGTCTTCTCGATCTTGACCTTGCCCTTCTCGTTCTTGACGAGGACAGCGGCGTCGAACTCATGGGACGCCTTGATCTCATCGTAGAGCGCCCGCACAGCCTCAAAATCGGCGCGGGCAGCGGCGACGTTGTCGTAGGACGCGGCCATAACGTATACGAAGTCACCCGATTCCACGTTGATCCTCCCTTCGGCCCGAAGATCCGCCGGCCGTGCGGCTTAATGCGGTCTGAGCCCTCAGTGAACGACACCCTCGCCGCTTGCGTGTGGCCAACCCAAGCGGAGCATCGCTCGTTCGCTCACGTCTCAGACACCGCGGGCTTGATCCCACCCTCAGGAGTCACCGGCTCTGCGGGCTCGCCGGCCGATCTCGACGGTGCCGAAGCTTCGACCTGGGGCTCAATCTTCGGCGGGGGCGCCACCTGGGGCTCAACTTTCGGAGGCGGAGCCACCTGAGGTTCCGCTTTCAGCGGGGCCGCCACCTGTGGCTCCACGTTCGACGCGGGTGCTACCTGAGGCTGAACTGTCGGCGTGGGCCCCGGATCAGCACGTAGCGGTGGCGACGGCGCCACCTCGGTCGTCGATGCTTTTTGCAGATCTCGGTAGAGCGCGAAGGCGAATCCCAGCAGGAGGACGCCGCCGATGATGGCAACTACGCCGAACCAGCGGGGATCGAGGGCCTCCCTGCGTATGTTGTAGAAGAGCAGCACGGCGAGCGCGACGTTGAGCCCGCCGGTAACCAGCGCGCCGCGACGCATACCGCCGCTCGCGCGCGTGGCAAAGGCGCCGTAAAGCCCGACCAGGCCATGTCCCAGGAGGCCAAGGGCCAGGATGCCCCTGCCGGCGTCGCTATCGACATAGTCCCAGAGTGGCTCGAGGGCGACCAGCAAGCCAACAGTGAGACCGATGCCCGCCGCCAGCATGCGGTAAGGCGTGATCGGCATCGTCGGACCGTCGCCACGCAGCGACGCCAAGATCGCAAGGACGGCGTTCGCGATCAGGAACCAACCGATGAGCTGGACAACGACGTCTCGCGCATCGTCCGGCGCGGCGATCACATAGATGCCAACGGCCGTGAGGATCGCGCCTTCTACACCGACGAGCCACCAGGGCATCCCACGTCGCCACGGGACGCCTTTTTGGGCCAGTTCCATCGCCTGTTGTGCCATCGTCTCCTCCAGCCGCCACACCTCGTAGTCTGAACGCACAGACAACTGGTTTTGGCACGTCGTCCACCATCAGAGGCCGACATCGGTTGAGTCGTCGCCAGGGCATCATAGGCGGGTGTGGTCGCAGCGTCATCCATCAAAAGTCGCAATACGGCGAGGTGATCGCGATGATCACCTTGGCCCAGGTCGAAAATGCCGGCACCGGAGGCGGCCGCCGACCGCGTTTACTCCTTTTGGCTGATGCTGCTGCGACCCTGCGTGTGTCTACACTCGGTAGAAAGGGCACTCAAAGGTTCTTCCGGTTCGCACGGGCGGGCACGCCAGGGGGAGTAGCCGTGTCGTCGCAGATGCTCAACGAGCAGACGTTTGCGTCAGCCGAGGTTCCAGCAGCTCGAGCGCCGGCGACCCAGACGATGTCGCTGGCCGGGACGATCGCGAAGGCGGTCACGCTGCTGGTCGTGGCGGCGCTCTGCGGCACGGTCGGCTGGAGCGTGGGGCTTGACTGGTTCTCGACCTCGTCGGGCCTCTGGTGGCTGATCGGCTACTTCCTGCTTATCGGGCTGACGATTGCGGCCGCGTCAAATCCGGATCTGGCGCTACCGGCAGGCCTCGCATACGGCGTCCTGATGGGCTTCTGGATGGGCGCCGTCTCAAGGGTCTACGAGGAGCAGTACGACGGGATCGTCGCCCAGGCCTTACTGGCGTCGGTTTGCGCGTTCCTGGCCTGCCTGGTGCTCTACCTGGTGCGAGCCGTCCGTGTCACCCCGAAACTCACCCGCGCCATCATCACCGCGACGCTCGGCATCTTCCTCATGTACCTGGCTGCCTGGATCCTGAGCATCTTCGACGTCGACCTGCTCCTCCTTACCGAGCCGACGACCGTCGGCATCGCCTTGAGCATCGGCATCTGCCTCGTCGCCGCCTTCAATCTTTTCCTGGACTTTGCCGTCATCGAACGGGGCATCAAGGCGGGGGCACCGGTCACGCTTGAGTGGTACGCGGCCCTCGGACTGCTTTCAACCCTTGTCTGGCTCTACGCCGAGCTCTTGCGCCTCCTGGCGCTGTTGCGAAACCGGTAGCAGCAAGGGCCGCTATCTGGCGGCCCGTTCACGGCCCGTCCCTGCATCTCTCTCCCTGGACGGTGCACCGTCCGCTGCTTCGGCCGTGAACCAAACAGCCAGTCGCCGAGCCACCGCGCGCGTCGAGAATGAAAGGAACAACCGAAGGACCATCGTCAGCGGCCGTGCGAGGATCGCGCCCGCTGGCCTCAGGATCCAGGTCCAAACGAGCAACGAGACGTCATGGACCGAGAGCGACAGGTCCAACCCTAATTCGCTATCAGGGCGAAGGTGACGTTGTCGCCGAACGGGCGCGCCGGGCCCGAAGCTCCTGGTAGAGCAGCGTTGCGCCGATCAATGCAAACGGGATCGTGAAGGCGAAGACGAGGCTGCTCAAGGCATTGACGAACTCGACCGATGCGGAGGCAAAGATCAAGAGGACGATGCCGATGAGCGGGCCAGGCGCGGCGCCGAGGACGGTGAACACGGTGCCGACACCCAGCGTCCGCCACCAGGAGCCGTTCACCGCCGCCGCGCTCGTCTGAAGCGCCGCGCTCCCCGACGGCGCCCGGTCGACGATGACCGCCTGTCCGAAGAAGGCCCAACGGACGAAGTTGCGGATAGCCCACGGAATTCCGACAACCGTCAGATTGAGCGCGGAGATGATCAGCGTCGCTTTGAGCAATCCCCGGAGTAAGCTCCCGAGCTCGCCAAACACGATCCGATAGGAGCGGCGCACGCCCGGCTCAATCCCGCCCTCGGCGTCGGTCATCGCCTGGATAATCCCAGGGCCGAGAATCGCCAGCATCAGCAGATGCTGCACGAGCCCGGCGACGGAGGCCAGGACCAGCCGGGAGACCGGGCTGTCGCCAAACCAGCTCAACACCCACTCGACCGGGGCGGTCTGCGAGACCAACAGTCCTAACGCGTTGATCACGATGCCGATCGGGATCGCAAGCAGCCCAATCAGACCAAATGTGCGCCGATGCCGCTGGTAGCGGCGCCAGGTCGGGCGAAAGTACCCGCGGGCGATGACGAAGAGCAATACGATAACGACGAGCAGGGCCACGAGGGCGACTTTGACGACTCCGGGGTGTACACCGAAGTAGATGAGGACCTGCGAACCGGCCGCCGAAAGCGCGCAAAAGGCCGATGTCGGCGACGGTCCGAAGCCCTCGCGATCGGGGACTTTGACGCTGGAGTCGCGGATGTTGTCGGTCCAGGAGATGGGCGTGGACCATTTCTTCCCCAGGTTCGGGCCTCTTGGTCCGTTGAATTCCCACGGCTGCTTCTCGCCCCAGCGGCCACCGAAGAGGAGCCAGGCAAACGGACTATCGGGATCGGGGTCGTCCGGCAGCAGCACCGGCCGCAATGGCGTCTGCACCGAGGGGCCGCTGGTCTCGTCGCAGCCGAAGCCGGTGCCGTTCTCGCCCCAGCCCATGTAGGTGTGACTGCCGTACTGGCTGGCGTGCGACCCGGCCGCCGGGTAGACCACGATGTGGTCGCCTTCTTTCAGGACCTTGTCGTCGTTCCAGTCTGCGGCCTCGGCGCCACCGTGTTGCGCGAAGGCGAGATTCGCCGGCTGCTGGGTCAGCGCCTCCTCGGCGTTGTCGGCGTCGAAGGTGAGCTGAATCATCTCCCAGTCGGACTCGTGGGTGTTGTTGAAGTCGTTGAAGACGAAAAAGAGCCAGAACTGGACCGCAAGTTCCCCAGGCCGCCCTGGCTCGGTGGCGATGCGGACATAGGTCACCGGCGCTTGCGTCCCCATCCGTTCCTTGAACCACCGCTCGTAGTCGCAGCCAGCGTCGCGCGGGTTGCCGGGGAAGTCCAGGTAGTAGGTCTCGTCCTTGCCGGCCAGATCCTGCGCGGTCGGACCGGTCGCGATGATCGGGTCGTCGACGGCGTCTTCGGCGCCGGAGTCCTGGCGCAGGACGACGTTGGGGTCGCCGAATACAACCTCGACTGGCGCGGGCTGATAGGGCTCTCCCTCGTCGTCGCACGCCTCCTTCTGCTGCTTGAGGTACGCAATCGGTGCGTACTTTTCCGCTAGTTGCTCCTCCGGGCTGATCGCCTGCATCGCGCGCTGACCGGGGCACGGGTCCAACGGCGCCGAGCCGGCGCACGCGGCGCCGCCGCTCGACACGTCGGGCGCCGTCGTCACCGCGCTCGCTCCACCAGCGCTCGTCGCGGCGGCATGACCTAACGTGGGCCCAACGAGCAGCCAGATCAGCAATACAGGAATCAACATTACCCGACGTATCGCGGCCCGCACGGCGTTCGTCCTTTCGCGACCGGGCCACCAGTCGACGGCGAGGTTTCTTCCCAAGTGGTTCGTGGACCGGCATCAAGGCCCAGGGCTCGCTCCTCCGCCGCCGTCTCCACAACGCGTGGGGCAGCCTAACGGGCCGGCGCTACGCCGATTCAACCTGAGCTGGGACTGTATCGGAACGAATAAGGAGGGCAGCGGCGAGTCCAACGAGCCCGAAGCCAACCATGACCAGCAATGCGGCCGCGTACGCCGAGTTGTCCGGAAACGCTGTAGAGACCAGTACCGAGCCAACCAACGCCGTCCCGAGTGAGGAGCCGAGGTTGGAGATGCTGCGCGACAACCCCGAGATCTCACCTTGGTCCGCTTCCGGCCAACTGGACTGAACGACGTTGACCGACGACGTCAACATCACACCGATGCCGATACCCATCAGGAAGAGGCCGGGCAGATATGTCCAGATCTTCGAATCGGCATCCGCAATGAGCAAGAGCAGGACGGCGCCACTCACCGTGACGGCGAATCCCGCCCGAATCAAGACGACCTGCGGTCGTCGCCGGGCGAGCCGACCGGCAATCCCCGACGAGAGGAGGATGCCTACCGTCGACGCGGTGAGGATCAGTCCGGTCTCGATGGCGCTGTAACCGCGGATCGTTTGCAAAAAGACAGAGACCACGAAGAAACTGCCTTGCAGGATCAGCCACTGCATGTTTTGGGTGACCAGTCCCAGGTTGGACGTACGGTTGCGGAACAGCCGGGAGGAGAGCAGCGGCGCCTCGCCCTGTCGCTCCTTCGCGCGAATGTGGAAGAAGAACCATGCCAAGAAGAGGGCGCCGATGGCCACCAACGGCCACACCGGCGAGATGCCTCCTTCACTGATGATGACGGTATCGCCGATCTTAACGTCCTTCTTGGCAGTCAGCCAGCCGTAATCTCCGGACTGCAAGATGCCGAATACCACGAAGACGAGGCCGGCGGCCGACAGCACGGCCCCCATGACGTCGAAGGCAGCTTTTGCCCCCTTTGCGCCGGAGAATTTCCGACCCATTGCCAGGATGCACAGCACCACCAGGACTTGCGCGATGAACGATGCTCGCCAACTGATGGCGCTGGTGATGAGCCCACCGATCAATGGTCCGGCCGCGGCCCCCAATCCGGCTGCAGCGCTCACAAGGCCAAATGCCTTGGCCCGAGATTCCAGGTCGGCGAACGCGACCGTGAGGATGATGTAGATCGGCGGAATCATGAGGGCCGAGCCGATTCCCTGCAGCAGCGAATAGCCGACAATGAGGACGCCGAGCCCTTGCGCGAACGACGCGAGCAGGGCTCCTAACCCGTATACAACCAGGCCCAGCATGAAGCATCTCTTGCGACCCAGGATGTCTGTCAGCTTGCTGCCGGGAATCATCAACGCTGCCATCGTCAAGGTGAAGAGCGTGATCGCCGTCTGGACCCCGTGCGTCGTTGTTCCGAGGTCCTCGGAGATGCTGCTGATGGCCACGTTCATGTTGGAGCCGGCGTAGCTCGCGATGAATTGGGTTAGGACCAACGGGAAGACAAACGAGGAAATGATCGCGGCGGCGGTTCCCCGACCTCGGATGGTCGCGCCACCTTCGACGTTGGCGGGCAGTGGCTGGACTGTCTGACCCGGAAGCGGGCTCTGCGGCGTCATCGGCGGTCCCTTCGTGCTAACTTGGCCGATTCGACTGGCGTCGGTTACTGAAGCTGACGATGGCGGCGAGGCCGACACGTCGTCCGTCGACCCCTTCGGTACGCGCCGACAGCGGCAACGCCATGCCCCAATCACCGATTAAGGTCGACCGACGTCCGATCGTATCCGTCCCCGTAAGGTCTACATGGTCGGCGACCAAGTGCGGCTAGGTTCGCACGCCGGATCGTCCCGATCCAGACCTAGTCCTACTGATTTGGCACAGACCGACGAGCCGGACGAGCTGCCGTCGGCACGCCGGCAGGGGTGAGACAGGATCGAACTTCGCGATGGGAGAAAGCGCCCGGCTTGGTGCGATGCACGCTTCAAGCCACCTCGAAGAACCATCGTCTCACGCTCATGTCGGAACCGCGACTCGCGACGGTGGGAGACCAGCCGGGACCGAATCCCCAGCACACGGTACACAGGAGAAGTTGTAGCGTCATCAGACCAATGTTGTAAATCGTCAACAGCAGGACGAGCGAGCGACAACGAGGCAAGGCAACGAGCAGCCTACGGCTCCGCGGGCACCTACCGGCCGGCGCCCGACGTGGCCCGGACGCGTTACGAGCGACCTACTCGAGGACTCCAAGTCGGCGGGCCTGGTCGACGGCCTGGATTCGGTTGGCGACCCCCAGCTTTCCCAGGATGTTGCTCATGTGCGTCTTGACCGTCTTCTCGGTGATAGAGAGGCGCTGACCCACCTCCCGGTTGAGCAGCCCGTCCGCCACCAGCCGCAATACCTCGACTTCTCGCTCGCTAAGAGCCCCGACCTGCCCGGCTGGATCCGGCCGCGGCGTGCTACGACTTCTGTCGATTTCGGTGAGCAGGCGCTTCGCGTACGTGCGGTGGGCGCCGCGGACGGTCGCGTGACGCAGGAGCGGGGCCAAGCGGTGCTCCTCTTCGACGAAGACCCGGACGTAGCCGCCGGGCTCACCCAGGGCAAGCGCCCGGTCCAGCGCTTCGAAGCGCTCGGGTTGTCGCCGCCGGCCCTGTGGGCGAGGGCGCGCAGAACCGACATCTCGACGACCTCGCCGTGACGGCCGGTGGCCTCCGCTAAGCCTTGAATCGTGGTCAGCATCTTGAGGGCGAGATCGGGCCGCCCTTCCAGGATGAGCAGCCGGACGATCGTCAGATGCTCTCGCCAGCGCTCGTACTCCGGCGGCAGGTCGGGGTCGAGCCCGCAACCGTCGGCCCACCGGCGAGCCAACGCGATCTGGCCAGAGGCCAGCCACAGGTGCGCTTGCCACGCTCGGGCCTCCCACGCAAACTGGATCAGGCCCGACTGATGGGCATAGCCGAGGGCGCGCTCGACCTCGTCGAACGCTTCCTCGATCTGGCCTCGTGCCCATGCCAGGCGAGCCAACCCCAGGCAGACTCTGTTTCCGTAGCTGATCGCCTTCGTCTTCTCGACCAACTCGTCGGCGTGTCGCAGGGTGCGCTCGGCCTCGTCCAACATGTTCATCTCGATATAGACGTGGCCGAGCTGGACGAGCGCATTCTGAACCGCTAGCAAACGCAGATGGTGGCCGGTCTTGATGACGCGCCGAAACAGAACCGTTGCGTCCACCAACTTCCCTTGCTGAACAAGAACGGCGCCGGTGTTGACCATCTCTACCGATTGAACCCACGGACTGGCCGAACCGCCCGACGCCAACCGGGCATCGGCAAATGCTCGCTCTGCGTCGCCGGCGGCGCCGACGCTGGAGAGAGCCAGGCCCAATAAGACCTGCGCCATTGAGCGTTCACCGTGTCGGTAATCCGGAAGTCGATCAAGCGCGTCCTGCGCCTCCTCGATCGCCCGGAGGCTATCTCCGGATACTAGGTGATGGAACGCGTAAAACGTTTTGACCAGGCCGAGGTTCTGCCGGTCGCCGTCGGCCGTCCAGGATGCTTCCGCATTCTGGAGCAGCGTCATCGACCGGGAAGGGTCGCCCGAGCGCGCAAGCGCCCAGGCCAACCAGAACGTGAGCCGTGGACTGCGATCGAGGGCCTCGGACGGGAGCCCTTCCAGCCAAGAGCGTAGGAGGGGGATGCGATCGCCTTCATAGAGGGCACCACCTACTCGCTCGAGAAGCCTGACAACGCGCTCCCAATCCTGGCCCGCGGTCGCGTGCTGGACGGCATCCTCCACGAGCCCGTGGTTCTCCAACCATTCGGCCGCGCGGAGATGGAGAAGCCTGGCATCGTCCGCCGAGACGACCTGGGCTAGGCGGTCCCGCAGCACGTCGGCGAAGAGGTGATGGTAGCGAAACCAGCTGCCTCGATCGTCCAAGGGGATCAAGAACAGATGGTCCTGCTCACAGCGTCGCATCAGCTCCCGCGCATCCGCGGTTCTCGGCGACCACAGCGCACAGGTCGGCATTGAACCGGTTCAGGATCGAGGTGCGCAGCAGGAATGATCGCCGTTCCTCTGGCAGGCGCTGCAGGACTTCCTCCCATAGATACAGGTCGACTTTCGGTACAGTGTCGTTATTTTCCTCGGCGAAGCGGCTCAGGTGCTCCCGAGGTTGCCCGCGCATGGAAATGCCGACGAGATGGAGTGCGGCGACCCAGCCCTCGGTACGAGCGAGCAGGGCGTCGACCTCGCCTGGTGCCAGGTGGAGCCCGAAAGCTTCTTGGTAGAGCCTGATCGCCTCGTCCGGGGCGAATTGCAGGTCCGCTTGTCCCACCTCGACAACCTCGCCGCGCGCCAACAACCGCGTTATCGGCAGCGGCAGATCCGAACGGCTTGTGATCAGCAGGTGCATCGTTGGCGGTAAATGGCGCAGCAGGAAGGACATGCTCTCGTGGATGTCCGGGTTCTCGATGACGTGGAAATCGTCGAGGACCAGCGCGAAGTGGCGCGTCGTCGCCGAGAGCTCCGCGGCCAGCAAGCCCGTGATCGCGCTCGTCGGCAGCGTTCCCGCTTCGTCTAAGAGACCCAGGGTGCCGGCGACGAGGCCGTGGTCGATGGAGCTCAGCGCGGCGACGACGAGGGTGAAGAAGGCATGGGGGTTGTTGTCACCGGCGTCGAGCGAGGCCCAGGCCACGGGCTGGTCCGACTGCGCGAGCCACTGGGCCACCAGGGTCGACTTGCCGTAACCGGCGGGAGCGCAAACCACCGTCAGCCGCCGGCTTTCGCCGCCGTTAAAAAGGTCGAGGAGCCGCGGACGCGCCACCATGCCACGGCGGGCTCGAGGTGGGTACAGCTTCGTCGAGAGCATCGTGCGGCGAGGGATCGCCAACTGAGCGACTGGGGCGGAGTCAAGATCGGACGCTTCACCGTTTGCTCTCGATCGACAGGCCAAATTCGCATCTCCCGCACGGTTATGGAGCATGAGAATCCTAAGGGATTCGATGCGGGACGACGCAACGCCGCCACGCCGGCCGCCCGGCATGGCCGCCATCAATAACCACGTATACCAGAAACTACGCGGCTCAAATTGAAGCGGCTGGTCGACAAACGTGTTCCCGGCTACCGCTCGGGTGCACCAGACCACTCTGCTGATTGATCGCGAGAGCCCTCGGTCACCTGTGGCCGCGGCAAAAGTCGTACAGTCCGTTCGCGACCAGGTCCGGAACAGAGTCCGCGACGTCATTGTGCAGGACCGTCGGCCACTGGGGCTTGAGGGCGCAGATGGCCGCCGGATCGTCACGCGTGACGATCTGCTGGATCGTGATCGGTGCCGCCTGAATGGTTGAGCCGGCTTCGAGGGTGAGCGATCGGACCGACGCGAGCCTTACAGGAGGCTCAATCGACGAGCCTGGTCGACGGCCTGGGTCCGATTGGTGGCGCCGAGCTTGCCCATGATGTTGCTCATGTGCGTCTTGACCGTCTTCTCGCTGATGAATAGGCGCCGGCCGACGTCGCGGTTGGCCAGCCCGGCCGCTACCAGCCGCAGCACCTCGACCTCGCGGTCGCTGAGCCCATCCTGCGATGCCGACTGGTTCGGTTGGCCGACGACCTCCGTTCTCCCGAACTCGGCCAGGAGCCGCTGAACGTAATCGCGCTGGCCGGCGCGAGCCGCCGCGTGGCGCAGGAGGGAGGCCAGAGCCTCTCCCTCGTCCACAAAGATGCGAACGTAGCCACCCGCTTCGCCCAGTTTCAGGGCGCTGTTCAGCGAAGTGAACGCCTCAACAGATGCACCGAGCGCCTTGTGCGCTAGGGCAGTCACGATCTGGATCTCGACGCGCTCGCCGTACCGCCCGAACGCGATGGCCTGCTTGTCGATGCGTTGCAGGATCCGCAGCGCCAGATCAGCCCGGCCTTCCTGAACCAGCAGCCGGGCGAAGGTCAGGAGCTCGACCTGACGCTCGTACTCGGGGGGAAGGTAGGGGTCGAGTTCGCTACTGTCGGCCCAGCGGCGAGCCAGAGCGAGGTCGTTTGAGGCCAGCCAGAATCTGGCTTGGTGAGCCCTGGCGTTCCTCATATCCTGCATCAGTCCTGCGTTGGCCGCGAAGTTGATCGCTTGCTCGATCTGATCGAACGCGTCTTCGGTCGCTCCGCGTGTCCATGCCACTCGCGCCAACCCGACCCGAATCCGGTCCCGCCAGTGGAGTGACTGCGTCATTTCAGCCAGGTTTTCCGCTCGCAGGAAGCAGCGCCGAGCGTCGTCTAGTAGGCCCCACTCCAAGTAGACCTGTCCGAGTAGGAAATGTGCCACCTGGGCCCAGATCTCGGTAGGCTGGTCGCCCCCCGCCTTGATCGCCTGACGACACAGGACCGTCGATTCGAGCAGCTTCCCTTGCTGGGCCATGAGGGCCGCGGAGTACGCCATCTCGAAGGGTTGGAGCCAGGTTCGGCCGGTGGTGTCGATTGCGGTGCGCGCGTCGGCAAACACCGCTTCGGCCGCAATCGGTTCGCCATGAAAAATGTGAGCGATCCCTCGTATCAGCAGGGCGATGATTCGTTCGGTGGGACGATCCGATTGCAAACAGTCGAGCGCTCGTTGCGCGTACTCGATGGCCCGACGGCTGTCCTGGGCATTTACCAAGCGAACGGCATGCCAAAGCAGGACCATGCCTTCACCCTGTCGATCGTCGTTCGCGGTCCATGCCTCTTCGGCGATGCGAAGGGACTGGTTCGCGCCGGGCCATCGACCAGTTCTCACTTGCGCCCAGGCTAACCAGAATGCCAATCGCGGGGATGATTCCAAAACCTGGGGTGGAAGTCCATGGAGCCAGGTACGCAGCGTCACGACGTGATCATGATCGAACAGCTCGGCACAGAGGCTCTCGAGCAACCGAATAGCGCGATCCCAGACGTGACCGGCAATCGCGTGGCGAATAGCGTCCTCGAAGTACCCGTTCTCCTCCAGCCACTCCGAAGCTCGCCGGTGGAGGTCGTCGAGTTCACCTTCGGCCGCTGTTCGGCCCAGGCGTTCACGCAACGCGTCGGCGAAGAGGTAGTGGTAGCGATACCAGGCGGCGTGCCCCCCCAGCGAGACGACGAACAGATTGTCCCGTTCGCACCGTCGGATCATGTCGGCGCCATTGCGGGTCCCGGTCACCGCGTCGCACAAGTCGGGGGTGAACCGATCCAGGACAGCGGTGCGCAGGAGAAACGACCGGACATCTTCGGGCTGTCCCTCGAGGACCTCTTCCCAAAGATACCGGTCGCCGAAGTCGGCGCTGCTGACGACCTCCTCGAGGAATTGCTCGACCTGCTCCCGAAGCCGGCCGCGCAGGGCGAAACCGACCAACTGAAGGCCCGTGACCCATCCCTCAACCCGCTCATGAAGCGACGCGACTTCGCTGGGCTTCAAGTCGAGACCGAGGTATTCCTGGTAGAAGTTGAGCGACTCTGCCTCGGTAAATTGCAGGTCGGCCCGTTCCAGTTCGAAGAGTTCTCCGCTGGCCTGGAGCCGCGCCAAGCGAAGCGGTGGCGAGGTTCGGCTGATCAAGACGAGATGCATGGTTGCGGGAAGCCGCTGCGCCCACCGCTCCATGGCCAGGTGGATCACCGGTTCCTCGATGACATGGTAGTCGTCGAGCACCATGACGAACGAACGAGTCGTGGATGAGAGATCCCAAATCAGTTGCTCGACGATTTCATCGGCGTGGATCGACCTGCTCTCGGCAAGAAGCGCAGCGGTGGAGACCGCGAGATCCCGATCCACTGAGTGCAAGGCGGCGACGATGAGGCCAAAGAAGGACCGCGGGTCATTGTCGCTCGCCTCTAATGTCGCCCAGGCCGACGGCAACGCCAACTGTGCCAGCCATTGTGCGACCAGGGTCGACTTTCCGTAGCCGGCCGGCGCGCAGATCAGAGTCAGACGACGGTCCGGGTCGTCGTTGAGCAACGAAACCAGGTACGGTCGCTCTACCAGGTTCGGGCGAAGGCGTGGCGGATAGAGCTTGGTCGAGTTCGGCCGTCGCAACGGCGTCGCACCGATCGGGCGGTCTGCGGGGTCAAGCATGGACGCGGAGGCGCTCACGAAACACCTTCCCTGTCAACTCGACAATCGGCACGGTCAGCCGAAGTTGTCGACCATGCGCTGCAACACCACAGTCTGCGCGGCAAGGAGTAAAACTCTTTTACCGAGAGTAGAATTGTAGCACCTACATTTTGGGAAGTAGCTATTGACCCGACGCGGAGTGGAGGACCAGGAATTGGTTCCGCGCATTGTCTTCCCGAACTTGTGCGCAGTATGCCAGCCAGGCTCAACATGTAGGAAGAGGCGTCGCGGTCGGCGTGGACCACCCGCAGCACCAGATTGATCACCGCCCGGTCAGGCCGATCAGGATTCTCGCGCGGGTTCAGGATCCAGGCGTTTGCTGGTTGAAACTCGGCCCAGCTTTTCGCAACGCCTCACCAGAGGTCCGCATCATCGCGGAGCCTGGCGGGGAGAGATCCCTGCGAGACGCAGGGATCAATGGGGCCAACGAGAGAGGACACCGGGACCGGCGCGGCCCGAGCACCCGACGAGGATTGTCCAGGGAAACGCACTTTAGTCAAAGGTGGTGGGCACGAAATTGACCCTGTCATCGACTGGTGCAGGCAGCGTAGTACTGGCGACGCGGCTGCCCCGCTCACCGATCGATCATCGGGATGTTCCTGAACGCTATTCGCTCGAATCGTTCTCGTCGGGAGGGCGAACTCGTGACGCTTCCATGAACTCGATCACGTCGCCATACCGCACACGGTAGATGCCGCGCGGCCCATACTGCAACGCCGGTATTCGGCCGCGCTGTAGCCAATTCGCCAGCGTCGCCCGATTGACCCCCAGAATTTCCGCCGCCTCTGTGATCCCAATCAAGCGATCGTCCCCATCTAGGGGCGTACCGTCTTCGTCAGCCATACACCAATGCCGCCACCATCGTGAGATCCCCCCAATGTACCGTTATTGCAGTGACTCGGGACTCCTCGTCCGGTGCCTCTGCCCCAAAGTGATTCATTCGCAACAGTGTACAGATGAAGACACTTCACGTTAAGGGACGTTTTCGTGTCGTTCTGCACTGATGAATAAGTTCTGGCGGCCTAGACAGTTCGGGCTATTCAGGAATAAGTGGACTGGATGGGATATCAACGCGCTGAATTGAGTGCCCAGTGATGACGCCAGGCCGCTTGTCGAAATCAGTGGTTAGGCCCTCCCGTGCATGCACTGGAGAGCGAAGCCCAAGCGGATGTGACTTCCGGATTCAGGTATCAGGCCGCCCGAAGCGAGGTTCACTCAAAGCGCCGGCTTGTTCACCACTCGCGGCGTTTGCGGCGCCGAACTCGACCAACATCCAGGCGCACCTACGTCCTGCCTTGCTCGGCCGCGTCTGACGTCAAGTTGGCGGTCGAAAACCTGCGCGAGGAGATAGCAGCGCTTCGCTGACACCTCGATCAGCGGGAACCGCTAGGGCACCTGATCGCGGAGCTGGCCGAACTGAGGACACAGGTGGGACGCTTTGGTGACGCCGGCGGCGACATCGCCGGAGCCGGTCAACCGGCGGACGAACCACTTGGGTCGGCCACCTTTTCGGCCAGTAGCAACGACGAGGACATCGCGCAGGACGGCGCCGCTGCCGTCCTGCGCGATGTCCTCGTCGCAGGCGACAATTCAGCTGGAAGCGGAGACACCCTCCGCGATCATCACCGAGTTCGCCAGTCGGACGCCTCGGCGCATGGGCCGGACTGTCTTTGCCGACGAGGGCTAAGGCCCGGGGCGCTCAATCCGATTCGATTGAACGCTAGATCTCGTCAGAGCGGATGCCTTCGATTGCGGGCGGTGCCGAATCTGGATCGGGAACGTAGATCAACCCGGACACTCGCCCGTCGTCGGACCGGATAAGCAGGCGGCTGTTCGGATCGTTGAGCGCCCTCATCAACTCCGACTCCGCGTCGCCGCGCCGTTCCGAGACGACGTAGACCGCTATGGACGCCAGACGACGGGCGGTACCAACAGGATGCCCTTCGTCGTCGACAACGGCCTGACCGTCCAACGCATCAACGATCCGTTCCTCGACGCGCCGCTGCGGTTCGGCAACCTCAGCTTCGACTTCGCGCGTGGGTGGGGGAGCCAGAATTTGATCGGAAATGCGCTTGACGATGTATTGACTGGTGATCTTGGGAACCATTGCAGAACTGCGCCTTGTCTACCGACGTGGAGCGTCAGCGGTATGCGGGAAACGACCGGATCTACTCGATATGCCAGAGTCTACCGTATGACTGGCACCCTCCACGACTCCGGCGGGCCGGGAAGTGCTGCCGTTCGTGGGTGTTCATTCTCACGTCGAGGCGTATCCTGGACGGTTGAGCGGACTTGTCCGGCGACTCGTGGCCGCGCCGACCGGTTCGTACGTCTCAGGAGACCCAGCGCGATGATCGAACAATTCCCAACGCCGTCTGGCTGGCATGCTGCGCGCCGGCGGTAGCCCCGGCGCGGGACCGAGCGGTGGCCCACCCGGTCGATTTCAGCCAGGATCGGGCAAGGCCCTACTCCGCGCCATGCCCTATCTCCGCACCTACCGACGGGACGCTGGCGGCGCCTTCCTGGCCCTCTTGCTCGTTTCCGCCGCGAACCTGGCGTCTCCCCTCTTCATCAGCCTCGCGATCGATCGCGGGCTCGAAGATCGCGAACGCACAGCGATCGTGCTCGCCGTCGGCGGGTCTGGTGGGCGTGGCACTGATTCGCGGTGTCTTTTCCTTCTTGCAGGGATTCCTCGCCGAACGGGCATCGCAGGGCGTCGCGTTCGACATGCGCAACGCCTTGTTCGCCCACATCGAACGCCTAAGCTTCGCCTATTACGACCGGACTGAAACGGGCCAATTGCTATCGCGCGCTGACCAGCGATGTCGAGCAGGTCCGCGGCTTCTTCGGCACCGGGATCGTGCAGATCGCCGGCGCGTTCGTCATGTTGATCGGGACGATCGTCCTGCTCCTCGTTCTGAACTGGGAGCTCGCGCTGGTCTCTCTCCTACCTATCCCGATCCTCCTCTTCCTTCTGCTCCGCTTCGTGACCAAGATCGGGCCGCTTTTCGGCCGGGTTCAGATAGCGATCGCCCGGGTGAACTCGATCCTCCAGGAAGACCTCACCGGCGTCCGTGTCATCCGCTCATTCGCTCGCGAGGACTACGAGACGGCCCGCTATGGGGCAGCGAACGACGAATTGCTCAACAACAACCTGGCAGCCGTCAGGGTCTTCTCCGCCAACTTCCCTCTGATCTTCTTTTTCGCCAACCTCGGCACACTGGCCGTCGTCTGGTACGGCGGGTTGGAGGTGATCGACAACGACCTTTCGATCGGCGACCTCGTCGCGTTCAACGCCTACCTGGCCTTCCTCCTCTTTCCCCTACTGACCATCGGATTTCAGGCTGCTGGTATCTCCCGGGCGGGCGCCTCAGCCCTGCGCGTCTTCGAGGTCCTGGACGAAACCCTGACCGTGGTCGACCGGCCTGGGGCCGTCGAGCTACCGGATGCGAACGGACGGGTCGAATTCCTCGGCGCACACTTTCGGTATCCCGGTGCGGAAACAGAGATCCTGACCGACATTACGTTCGCCATCGAGCCCGGGCAAACCGTCGCCATCCTCGGCACGACCGGCTCGGGCAAGAGCACCCTGGCCAACCTGATCCCGCGGTTCTACGACGTCACGGACGGGGCCATCCTGATCGACGGGATCGACATCCGCGACGTGACCCTCTCCAGCTTGCGGGCCAACATCGCGATCGTCCGCCAGGAGACGCTGCTCTTCGGCGGCACCGTGCGCGATAACATCGCCTACGGCAAGCCTGACGCCTCCCAGGAGGAGGTCGAGTCATGCGCCCGAGCCGCTCAGGCGCACGAGTTCATCGTGGCATTGCCCCAGGGCTACGACACGCTCATCGGCGAGCGCGGCATCGGACTCTCCGGCGGTCAGCGGCAGCGCATCGCTATCGCCCGGGCGTTGCTGGTCGATCGCGCCCTGCTCATCCTCGATGACAGCACCTCGGCCGTCGATGCCGCCACCGAATCGGCGATCCAGGACGCCCTCGACTCCCTCATGCGCCAGGCGAACCGCACGGCATTCGTGATCGCCCACCGCGTCAGCACCGTGCGCGACGCCGACCTGATCATCGTGCTCGACGAGGGCCGGATCGCCGCGATGGGCACTCACGCCGAATTGCAGGCGACCAGCCGGCTTTACACAGAGATCCTTGGCTCCCAACTCGCGCCGGATGCAATCAGACCGTGAGCATCGACGCCATCGCTCGCTCGTCCGGAGAAACGGCTGAGAATCGTGGCGCGGTCGCACGGCGGCTACTTGCCGAGCTGAAACCGTTCAAGCGCCAGATGACCACGGCACTGGCATTCATTGTCCTGGGAGCGCTCGCCCAGGCCGCCGGTCCGTGGTTGATCAGCCGGGCCATCGACGACGCGATCGCGAACGGGGACCGCACCGAGCTGGCCCAGGTCATGGTCCTGCTCCTGGTCACCTATCTCACCGGCATGCTCGCCACCCGCGGCCAGATCGTGGTCATCGGCCAAATCGGCCAGCGGATTCTGGCTAACCTCCGCGCCAGGCTGTTCGATCAGTTCCAGCATCTCCCGTTGGGATTCTTCGATCGCCGCCCGATCGGAGACCTGATCAGCCGCGCATCCAGTGATGTCGACACGATCAATCAGCTCATCGGTCAGGGCATCACCCAACTGCTGGGCGCGATGTTCAGCCTGATCGGCATCGTGATCGCGATGCTCCTGCTCGAATGGAAGCTCGCTCTGGCCTGCTTCCTCATCATCCCGGCGATGCTCTTCACCACCTCCGCCTTCGCCGGCCGGGCGAGGGCCGCATTCCGGCAGGCCCGGGAGACAACCGGCGGAGTCACCGCCAGCCTCCAGGAAGAGATCACCGGCGTGCGCGAGGCCCAGGCGTTCAATCGGACCGAGGAGAACATCGCCCAATTCCGATCGCGCAACGCCGCCAACCGCGACGCCAACGTCCAGGCCACAGCGGTCACCTCCGCCTTCGCCCCGGCCATGGACGTCCTCTCCACGCTCGCGACCGCGCTGGTGATCGGGTTCGGCGGCTATCTGGTGTACCAAGATGAGCTCACCGTCGGCGTCGTGGCCGCCTTCTTGATTTATGTCCAGCAGTTTTTCCGGCCGATCCAACTCGCATCAACGGTCTATACCCAGGCCCAGGCAGCCCTGGCTGGAGGCGAGCGAATCTTCGCCATCCTCGACGAGCCGCGCGAACCCCACGACCGGCCGGAGACGGCGACCCTCCCCCGGTCCGGGGCGAGGTCGAATTCGATCGTGTCACCTTTGGTTACGTACCCGGCCGGCCGGTTCTGCACGACATCTCGTTCCGGATCGAGCCGGGGCAGCGCGTCGCCCTCGTCGGGCCGACCGGGGCCGGAAAGACGACCATCGTCAACCTGATTCCGCGCTTCTACGACATCGACGCGCGGCGCTATCCGGATCGATGGCCACGACGTGAAAGAAGTCTCTCGGACCAGCCTGCGCCGCCAGTTCGCCACCGTGCTCCAGGAGCCGTTCCTCTTCTCCGGAACCATCGGCGAGAACATCGCCTATGGCCGCGACGGCGCCACCCAGGAGGAGATCGAAGCGGCGGCACGGGCGGTGGACGCCCACCAGTTCATCGAACGGCTGCCGGAGGGTTACGACACCGAACTCGGCGCCGGCGGCGGTGGGCTGAGTGAGGGCCAGCGCCAGTTACTCTCCTTCGCCCGCGCGATCCTGGCCGATCCCCGCATTCTGATCCTGGACGAGGCCACCAGCCGCATCGATACCCGGACCGAAGCTTCGATCCAATCCGCTCTGGCCACGCTCCTCCATGGCCGCACCAGCGTCACCATTGCCCACCGCTTGAGCACGATCCGCGAGAGCGACGTCATCCTGGTGATCGACGCGGGCAGGGTTGTCGAGCAGGGTGATCACGATAACGCTCCTCGCCGAAGACGGTACTTTACGCCGCACTCTATCGCCGCCAATTCCGCGACACCCTCCCGCCCGAGGCCGAAGGCATCCCGGCAGCCCCGGCCGCGATGGCGGACGGCTAACGAGTTCTCCTCTACTCCTGTGTTCGCAACCATGCGTGTAGCATGCGCCCACCGGGTCGATTCCGACCGTGATCCGTCCGCGTCCACCAAGGGAGCCGCGCTTTGGACCCAAACAACCAAGAGGCCCGAGCCGTCGACCTCACTACGGCGGCCACCAAGGGATAGAGGACCGGATCGTGGCGGCGCTCACCGCCGCTGGCAAGAACGTCGATCATCTAACGATTGAAGATCTGGCTTCGTACGATCAATTACACACCGGGGGGATGCAGGCTTCCCGCATGCTGGCGACGCTCGCCGCGATCGCTCCGGGTGAACGGGTCCTCGACGTGGGCGGCGGCCTAGGCGGCCCGGCGCGCATGTTGGCGAAAGACTTCGGCGCCCGGGTCACGGTCATCGACCTCACCGCGGCCTTCATCGAAACCGGCGCTGCCCTCACTGCCCGGACAGGGTTGACCGACTCGGTGACCTTTCAACACGGCGACGCGACGGCGATGCCCTTTCCCGACGGGTCGTTCGATGTCGTCTGGACGCAGCACGCGACGATGAACATCGCCGCGAAGGACCGGCTCTACGCCGAGATCGTGCGCGTCCTCCGCCCCGGTGGCCGCCTTGTGTTCCACGAGATCATGGCCGGCGCGAACGAGCCGCTCGTCTATCCGGTGCCCTGGGCGGGAGATGCCTCGATCAGCTTCATGCGGCCGCCAGATGAGATCCGCGCGATGCTCCGCGATCTCGGGCTTGTCGAAAAGGTCTGGCGCGACACCACCAGCCATTTG
This sequence comes from uncultured Chloroflexia bacterium, assembly GCA_963724285.1. Lineage (GTDB taxonomy): Bacteria > Chloroflexota > Chloroflexia > Thermomicrobiales > UBA6265 > CAVRUD01. Next base: position 208,156 of record CAVRUD010000009.1, read on the forward strand.
GTCGAGGGGCTCCGTGCCCAGCGTGAACAAGCTGCGGCGGCGAGGCGTCCGGTTCGCCGATTCAGAGCCGCGAAGTCGTCCTCGGTCCAAACTTTGCCCAAGGGATCGCCGGCATCGCCCGGAATCTGGCGGAAGGTCGCATCGTCACGGTCATGGCGGTCTTCGAGAAGCCGTAGGCTGACCACTACAGGTCGTCCAGCACATCCCCGGCCGGGGCCTGGATACCACGCACGTCCGTGAATGACGGCATAGGCGGTTTCGACAGCTCGTAGGCGGTCCAGAAGACGGCTTCCGACATCGTCGGGTAGGCGTGGACCGTCTTCCCGATCTCCTGCACGATCAGCCCTGTCCGCATCGCCAGGGCGATTTCAGCGATCAGCTCGCCGCCATTTGCCGCCAGGATGTGTCCGCCGAGGATCTTTCCGGTCGAGCGGTCGGCGACGATCTTGACCATCCCGGCGGTTTCGCCGCTCGTGATCGCCCGGGCAAGATCCTTCATTTGCACGGTAGCCGACACCGCGTCGTGGCCCGCCGCGATCGCCTCGTCTTCGGTCATGCCAACGCGGGCGAGCTCCGGGTCGGTAAATGTCGCCCAGGGAATCGCCGAGTAGTCAGCTTCGAGGGGCGCTTCGCCGCTGAGGGCGTTGTGTTCGGCGATCCGGGCTTGATAGTCGGCCACATGGGTGAACGGATAGACGTTCGTGACGTCTCCCACGGCCCAGATGTTCGGCGCCGATGTGCGGAGCTGAGCATCGACGGCGATGCCGTCCTTGGCGGTGTATTCGACCCCGGCATTCTCGAGATCGAGGCCGTCCACCACCGGTGATCGGCCCGCCGCAAGCAAGATCTCGCTGGCCCTCCAAGTTTGCACCTTTCCGTCGCTCTCGGCCCGAAGAACTTTGTCTTCGCCATCGCGGTCCACATGGGTGACGCGCACACCCGTCTCGACGCGGATCCCTTCATGTTCGAGCACGGCCTGCAAGGCATCGGCGAGAACCGGTTCTTCCTTCGGCAAGAGATGGTCCCCAGAGCCGAGGATGGTGACCTCGACGCCAAACCGGGCGAAGATCTGGGCGAACTCGACCGCGATCACACCACCCCCGATGATTGCCAGGGACGGGGGCAACTCCGGCAGGGCAACCGCTTCCATGTTGGTGATGTAGCCGGTCTCTTGCAGGCCGTCGATCGTCGGAACGCGCTCGGAGGCGCCTGTGGCGACGACGATTCTGTCCGCGTAGATGACTTGCCCGTCTTCGAGCATCAGTGTGTTGCCGTCACGGAAGCGGGCGTGGTTCTTGAACAGAGCGATGCCGGCGTTGCGTACGTTGAGGTCGCCGTCACCGCCGCGGATGGTGTCGATCACCCGCGAGACCCGATCCATCACCGCGGTCCAGTTGACCGTGAACGCGGGGATCTCGATGCCGTATCGGGAGGCATGCCTGGCCATGTGGGCCACCGCGGCGGAGCGGACGAGGGTCTTCGTCGGATCGCAGCCGACATTCAAGCAGGTGCCGCCCACTTTCCAGCGCTCGATCATCGCCACCCTGACGCCCCGGTTGACGGCGTCGAAGGCGACGGTGCTTCCCGCTCCTCCGGCCCCGATCACCGCCAGGTCAAACCGCTCCGGCATAGTCCCACTCCGTTCCGGTGAAGAGATCAACCTTCGGGCGGAAAATCGCCGAATTCGTAACCGTATCGCCCGGTGAACTCGGCCAGTGCTGTCTCGACCTCGGACGTCATCGGCACCGCGACCAGCGGCAGGTGGCGCTCGGCCGCTTCGGCAAAGAAGGTATCCATCCCGCCGGGCGAAAAGATGAGGAGCACCCGGACCGGATCGGGCGATGGATTCGACGGTTGATGCAGAACGCCTTTCGGAATGACGACGAACGACCCCGCCGGCGCAGTGACCGTCTCGGACCCGACGCGGACGGTCAGGACCCCCTCGACGACGTAGAAGAGCTCGTCGTGCCGGCGATGGAGGTGCGGTCGCGGTCCCTTCGCCCCGGCCGGAATGACGTTGTCGTGGATCGAATACGCCCCTGCGGTCACCTCGTCGCGCACCTTGACGATCATCTGGCCGCCGAGGGGGTTGAACAGGGAGAGGCCGTCGCCCGGGCCGATGAGATACCGAGACGCTGCGTCGCTCACGGTGGTGCTCCGTATGATGGATGCCGTTCCATAAGGCGGCAACGATACCAGGGAGACGGCCATCGTGACGGCGGCGTCCAGTGCGCATTTGTCCGCAACGGTACGAGTCTTGCGAGCCATCCCGGACGCCGAATTCGACAAGGTCGATGTTCGATCGCTCATCAAGGAGGATGGCGGATGCGGAGTCTACAGTTGTTCGGTGTTCTCGTCCTGGCGGTCGTCCTCGGTTCCGTCCCACTTGGGCTTCGAGGTCACTCGACCGTGGCGGCGCCGGCGCTGCAGGCGACCTGCGCGGGCCCGTATCCGACCGAAACCCTGGAGATCATGGCCCCGGCCGGAGCGGGCGGTGGATGGGACACAACAGCGCGCGAAATGCAGACCGTCCTCCAGGGCGGGATCGTCGACCAGAGCGTCGAGGTCTACAACGTAGAAGGCGCCGGCGGGACGATCGGCCTGGCGCAGCTCGTCAGCGATAACGCCGGTGACACCAACACCCTGATGATGATGGGCCTGGTGATGGTCGGCGCCATCGCCACCAATAATTCGGAGGTGACCCTCGACAACGTCACGCCGATCGCCCGCCTGACCACCGAGTACGAAGTGATCGTCGTCCCGGCCGATTCGCCGTATCAGACAATGGCTGACCTGGCCGCCGACTTCCAAGCCGATCCCGGTTCGATCGCCTGGGCAGGCGGTTCGGCCGGCGGTACCGACCACGTTCTCGTCGGCCTGATCGCCCAGGCCCTCGGCGCCGACCCGACCGCGATCAACTACATCGCTTACTCCGGCGGCGGCGAGGCCCTTGCGGCCATCCTGAGCGGCGAGGTTCAGGCCGGAGTCTCCGGCTACGGCGAGTTCGCCGGTCAGATTGCATCCGGTGAACTGCGGGCGCTGGCGATCTCAGCCGCCCAGGCGGATGTCGATGCCGCTGCGACTGCGGCCTCGCCGGCAGCAGGCACGCCCGCCGCTGCCGCGATCCCCCAGGTGCCGACGCTCCAGAGCCAGGGCATCGATGTTGCTCTGGCCAACTGGCGCGGCGTCGTCGCCGGACCGGAGATTCCCGAGGACGTCCGCGCCTGCATGATCGAGATGATTGACACCATGCGCCAGTCCCCGGCCTGGCAGGAAACGCTCGCCCGTTACGGCTGGTCCGACTACTTCCTCGGCGGAGACGAGTTCGGCGCCTTCATTACTGCCGAGCAGGAGCGGGTCATCCCGATCCTTCAGCAGCTTGGACTGGTCGCATAACGCGCATCGCTACACGGCACATCCTCGACGACGGGGCGGACAAATAGTCCGCCCCGTCGGTCAATGCCTTTCGGTCGAATCCCCGCAGATTTCGACTTCGGACAGGAGCCTGCATGTCAGGATCCGACTCCCAATCCGCGGACCACGCCCCATTCGCCGGTGGGCGCTACGTCGATCTGCTTATCGCGGTCCTCGTCGCGGCCCTTGGGATCTACGTCGTCTGGGAGGCGCGTGGCATTCGCGTGCTGCCGGTCCATGCCCGAGTCGGGCCCAGGGTGATTCCCTACCTGGTCGGCGCGGGATTGATTGTGCTGGGCATCTGGCTGGCGATCGAAATCCTCACCGGCCGCGATGTTCGCCCGGCGGATGATGCCGAAGACGTGGACTTGTCACTGCCGACCGACTGGCGTTGCATGGCCATTCTTGCCGCCTCTCTGGTGGCCTACCTCTACCTTATTGAACGGGCCGGATTCGTCATCGCGAGCGTGCTCCTGTTCGTCGGGGCCGCGTTTGGCATGGGCAGTCGCAAGACTGTTCGAGATATCGCCATCGCCGTGATCCTGTCCGTTGGGATCTACTGGATCTTCACGGAGGGATTGGGTCTCCGCCTGCCGGCCGGTTGGCTGGAAGGACTCGAATAGATGGGAGCGTTCGGCGATCTGGCGGGGGGATTCAGCACCGCGCTTACGCCCGAAAATCTGCTCTGGGCACTCCTCGGCGTCTTCCTCGGAACGGCCGTAGGCGTCCTGCCGGGGATCGGGCCGGCATTGACGGTCGCCTTGCTCTTGCCGGTCACCTATGACCTGGAGCCGATCAGCGCGTTCATCATGTTCGCCGGGATCTACTACGGCGGCATGTACGGTGGATCGACGACATCGATCCTGCTCAACACTCCCGGCGAATCGGCCTCGATCATCACCGCCCTCGAAGGCAACAAGATGGCCAAGCGGGGCCGGGGCGCGGCGGCGCTCGCCACGGCCGCGATTGGATCCTTCGTGGCAGGCACCATCGCCACGCTCGGGTTGACGCTCATTGCCCCGCTTATGGTCGACATCGCATTGAGGTTCGGCGAGGCCGAATACTTCGCCCTGATCGTCCTCGCCTTCCTGACCGTGGCGACGCTGCTTGGAGCCTCGATCGTGCGGGGGATGATCAGCCTCTTTCTGGGGTTGGCGATCGGGTTGGTCGGGATCGACACGCTGACCGGGCAAAGCCGTTACACGTTCGGCGTGCCGCAGCTGCAGAACGGCATCGACGTGGTCACCGTCGCCGTCGGACTCTTCGCCGTCGGCGAAACCTTCTGGGTGGCATCCCGGCTCCGGATCGATACCGACTCGGTCGTACCGGTCACTGGCTCGATCTGGATGACCCGAGACGAGTGGCGCCGGTCGTGGAAACCCTGGCTGCGGGGCACGGCGCTTGGCTTCCCGATCGGCGCTCTCCCGGCTGGCGGCGCCGAGATCCCGACGTTTCTCTCGTACACGGTCGAAAAACGCCTCAGCGAGCACCCGGAGGAATTTGGCAAAGGCGCGATCGAGGGTGTTGCCGGGCCGGAGGCGGCCAACAACGCCTCCGCCGCCGGCGTGCTGGTCCCGCTGCTCACATTGGGCCTTCCCACCTCGGCCACGGCGGCGATCCTGCTGGTCGCGTTCCAGCGATTCAACCTCCAGCCGGGATCGCAGTTGTTCGAATCCGACCCCGATCTCGTCTGGGGTCTGATCGCCAGCCTCTACATCGGCAACGTCATGCTGCTGGTGCTCAACCTGCCGCTGGCGGGACTATGGGTGCGGCTGCTGGCGATCCCGCGGCCGCTCCTCTACGCCGGCATCCTGGTCTTCGCTGGTCTGGGAACCTACAGCCTCAACAACTCCACCGTCGATCTCGTCGTGCTCTACGTGCTCGGCGGCCTGGGCTACGCGATGCGCCGCTTCGGCTTCCCGGTCGCACCATGCGTGGTCGGCGTGATTCTCGGGCCGGAGGCGGAAGAGCACTTCCGCCGGGCGCTGCAGATCAGCCGGGGCGACTACTCGGTCTTCGTCACACGACCGCTTTCGCTTGCGCTCCTCCTCGTCGCCGCGCTGGCTGTCGTCGGGCCACTGGGATACCGGGCTCACCAACGGCGACGTGCGTCTCTATCCGCCGGTTAGGCGCCAAGCTCGACCGTAAACCCACCTGGAGCCTCGACGTAGAAGCCGTAGGCGTGGTGGCGTTCCGGGGCCGCCACGTCGAAGCCGTCGGCGCGCAGGCGGCTGTTGATCCGATCGACGGTCGCCTCATCGGCCACGAAAAATCCGATGTGGAACGTGCCGGGATAGTCGACGGTGACGTTGCGGCCGGCCTTCATCAGCGTCAGGACAAATCCGTCGTCGTCGGTGAGAAAGCGCATCCCGTCGTTGCCGCCCATGCTCTTCAGGTCGAAATAGGTCTCGAGGAAGGTTGCGGCCGCCGGCACGTCGGTCACCGTGAGATTGACGTGGTTGAGCTTCATCCCGCCCTCCGTTTCGCGTCCTTTGAATCTCAGGCCCCGCAGGATGAAAAACGGTCGACCGAGGACTTTGTGGGATCATTGTGCCCAGCCAAGAGACGTCCGCGGTTCGCGTTCACATTACTCTTTGCTCCGGTACAGGCGCATGGTGAGCGGCGCGAAGACCGCGACGAGCCCGGCGCAGGCCACCAGCAACCATCCGATCTCCTGCCCGGGAAACGTCCCGTTCATCAGCCCGCGCACGGCCGTCGTCAGATGGGTGATCGGGTTGAATTGCACGACCGTCTCCAGCCAGGACGGCAACGTCTCCGGGTCGACGAAGACGTTACTGACGAACACCAGCAGGAACATCAGCATGGTGGCGGTCCATTGGACGGCCATCGGCGTTTGCAGCACGAGGCCGACCGCCGTCCAGATCCAGGAGACGCTGAACGCGAAGACGAGCACCAGCCCAACTCCGAGCAGTACCCCGCCCACGCCGCCATCCGGCCGGAATCCCAGGGCCAACCCGAGCGCCAGGAGAATGGACGAAGCAAGCGCGTAGCGCGCGGCATCGCCCAGCAGCGCCCCTACGATGACGGCCGGCCGCCAGACCGGAAGCGAGCGGAACCGGTCGGAAACGCCCCGGGAGATGTCCGCGTTGAGATTGACCCCGGTGTAGACCGACATTGCCAGGACCGTGTAGACCAGGATCCCCGGCAGCACGAACTGGAGGTACTCCTTGGTCGATCCCGACAGCGCGTTGCCGAAGAGATAGGTGAACATCAGGGTGAAGATGATCGGCGTGCCGACGGCGTCGAAGAGCTGCTCGGGGACGTGCTTGAGCTTCAACATCGACCGCCACGCGAAGGTCAGCGAGGCGGAGAGCGCGCTCGGAGGCGCGGGACGCGATCCTTCAAAGAGGGCAGGGCGCAAAACGTCGTCGCTGTTGGTCTGGGATGTCAAGGTCTGGGCGGTCATGCAACCTTCTCCACTGCCGTCTCCTCCGCCGTTGCGGTCGTGTGTCCAGTCAGCGTCAGAAAGACTTCATCCAGGCTCGGCTGTCCGAGCGAAAAGTCGTCGATCACGATCCGCGCGCGGGACAGCTCGGCGAGCGCCTGGGTGGCGCGGTCGGCATCCGAAACCCGCACCAGGACGGAATCCGGATCGGATCCGGCCTGCGCCGGCACACCGAGCACCTGCTCCAAGAGCCGCTCCGTCTCCGGGCGCTGCTCAGGATGCCGCAGCCGGACCCGCAGGGCGCCGGATCCGATCGAGCTCTTCAACTGCCCGGGCGTGCCTTCGGCGATGACTTTGCCCGCGTCGAAGACGGCGATCCGGTCGGCGAGTTGGTCAGCCTCCTCCAGATACTGCGTGGTCAGGAGCACCGTCGTTCCTCCGGCGGCGAGGCCGCGGACGATGTCCCAGACCTGATTGCGGCTGCGGGGATCGAGCCCGGTCGTCGGCTCGTCCAGGAAGAGCAGATCCGGAGTGACGACGATCGACGCGGCGATGTCGAGCCGCCGCCGCATGCCGCCGGAGTAGGTCTTTGCCTGCCGTTCGGCCGCGTCGGCGAGACCGAAAACCGCGAGCAGCTCGCTCGCGCGTCGCCTCGCGTCCTTGCGCGAAAACCCGAGGAGGCGGGCGATGAGGACGAGGTTCTCGTGCCCGGTGAGGTCCTCGTCCACCGCGGCGAACTGGCCGGTCAGGCTCACCCGGCTCCGGACCGCGTCGGCCTCCCGGACGACGTCGTGACCGAAGACGCGGGCGGTGCCGGCGTCCGGGCGGAGGAGCGTGGCGAGCATCCGGATCAGCGTCGTTTTGCCCGCGCCGTTCGGGCCGAGGACGCCGAAGATCTCGCCCGGGGCAATCTGGAGATCAACTCCATCCACCGCGACCTTGTCGCCGAATCGCCGAACCAGGCCCTCCGCCTCCACCGCCGGGGCGATATGTAAAGCCGGCGGGCGACGTCCGTGGCCGGTTTTTCCATCTGATCCACGCTGCTTCTCCTACTTGGATCTCCGTGCTACACTTCGGTCACTTAGTCACTAAGAAGACCGACGTATATTATCTTAGTTACTAAGATATATCGATGTTACACCTGACGGGAGGGGCTGTCAACCTTTATGGCAAACGCCCGCGAGGAGCTGCTACAAGCGCTCCGGGAGGAATGGCGCCGGAGTTCCGCCGAGGGGATCTTCTACGTCCAGGCGATCGCCGAACGCAGCGGAATGAACCTGACCGACCTGCAGTGCATCAACGTCCTGACGCTCACCGGCCCGATCACCGCCGGACAGCTGGCGGAGGAGATGCGCCTGACGACTGGCGCGATCACCGGCCTGATCAATCGGCTGGAACAGAAGGGATACGTGCGGCGAACGAAGGACCCGCGCGACGCCCGGAGAGTCGTCATCGAGCCCGATTCGGAGGCCTTGGAGCGCGCGGGCGTGGGAATCTTCGCGTCGGAGTCCGAGGCAGCCTGGGAGAACCTGATCGACAGTTACGACGATGAGGCGCTCGCCATCCTCCTCGATTTCGCCCGGAAGACCGACGACCTCACCCGGGAGGAGACGGCCAGGATCCGGGCCGCGTCGGAGGCGGACGGCGGCGATGGTCTGGTCGCGCCGTTGGGATCGACCACGAGCGGGCGTCTAGTCTTCAGGAACGGCGCTTACCGCGTCGGCCTTCGCGTTGAGTCGGGCATCGACGACTTGTACCAGGCCCGATTCGAGTCGCCCGCACCGACCTTCACCGTGGAGGACGGAGTGGTCTCGGTCCGCTACCCCAAACGCTTCAAGCTCTTCGGCCGGCCACAGGCCGGAGAGATCACGCTCAATGCCGCCATCCCGTGGGCGATTGAGATCCGCGGCGGTGCGGCCGTGGTCAACGCCGACCTACGGGAATCGGCGTTGACGGCGTTTGCCGTCTCCAGTGGAGCTAGCGACCTGACCCTTTCGCTCCCCCATCCCTCTGGCTTGGTTCCGGTCCGCTTGACCGGAGGCGCGCACATGGCCCGCATACTCCGGCCCATAGGTGTCCCGGTCCGGCTGTCCGTAGCGGGCGGCTTCTACAAGCTCACGTTCGACGACCAAGACCACGAGATGATGAGCGGAAAGATGGCGTTCCAGAGCCCTGAATTTGACTCGGCTTCCGACCGGTACGAGATCGAAATCCACGGCGGGGCCCTTGAGATCACGATCCAGTGACCAGAGGGTGCCCCTACTCGTCCTTGCTCCCACCTTCGACCCACTTGCCTTCATCGTTCTTGTGGTAGGAGCGCTTGACCGCGCCCCAGGCGACCCGATGGGCGCGTGGCTCGTCGTGGTCGAACTCGTCCCAGGCGCTGTTGAACGCCTCCTTGTAAATCCCCTGTGCGTGCTTGGGCAGATTATCGCGGACGCTATCCGGCAGCTCGGTCGTTCGTTCGTAGGGCATTGCCAACTCCTCTCGTGACGGCGATCTGCGCCAGCCGTCACGTCAGGAGCGTTGCATACCGCATGCCTTGAGTCCCTAGATGCCGGTGCCGTCGTCCTTCGGCGGCGTGTGGACGGTCTTCTCTTTTTCGGTCTCTGGCTCTGGCTCTGGTTCCAGCACGGTGCCGGGAGGATAGACGGCCCGTCCGTCCCAGTCGTGGGCCACCATCGAGGCGATGAACGCCGGCCAGGTGACTTCGTATTCGTACTGGCGGTTCCAGTTCGTGTTGGTTGGGCCCAGCACGTCGCGGATCACGACCGCTTCGGCGTTGAACCCCATCACCACCGCGGCGTGATCGTTGCCGAACGGCACGGGGTAGGTCTTGCCGCTCGTCGCGGCCCAGATCGCTGGGACGTAGTCTTTGAAGTCGACCGTGCACTTCACGAAGACCAGGCCGCCGGCCAGCAAGCACGCCTCGACGTCTTCTTGCTTTTTGATCGCCAGCGACGGAAAGTCGTAGGCGTCGAAAACCTTCTTCATGGCGCTGCCGCGGATCTTCGCGACCAGGTTGCTGGTGTAGTCGCCGCAGAAGTTCTCGCCGATGTCGCCGCCGGTGATGACCACGCCGGTGGGCGTGTCGGTCCAGAACGGCTCGGGGTCCTGGTTGTAGCCGACGATCGCAAGTTGGTCCTCGAAGGGCACATCGACACCGAAGGTCTTCATGATGACCCAGGCGGAGTCGAACTCGCAGGTGTAATAGAAGTACTGGGCGGGCTTCATCGCTGAGGGGATGTAGGCATCGTAGAGGCGGCCATTGACCGCGACCGGTTCTGGCCTGGATGGCTCCGCCGGATCAGAGGCCCGGCTCCGGCGCGGACCAATAGATACCGCGGCGGCCGCCGCACCGGCCCCCGAGATGATTTGGCGCCGCGTCCACGACGGCGCGATGAAACGGAGCGATCCTCGCCCCTCGCTGTTGCCCACCGAACCGCCCTTCCCTACTTCGCCGTGACATGCTGATGTGCGCTGTGATCCGCGCTACGGACCCGCTCGCCGGTGAACGCAGACCGCCCAAGGGATCACGCCTGAAGCAACCGCCATTCCTTCAGTAGTTTCAATCCTCACCCATCCCTACGGGTGGATGCGACGCCTGATCGTGCATGGTCATGATACCCGCCCAGAGGCCAATACGGAACCAGAGAGCGTTTATGGACGTTTCCCAGCTAATGCGCAGCACCGAGGGACCAAGGGGTTCCTCCTAGATCTCGGTCGAAGGAGTCTCGTATGCCACCCTCCCATGCCTTCCAACGTAGCGGGACTATCTCACGCACTTGTTTGCCACTCGCGTTGCTCATGCTGCTCGCGCTCCAGGTCTTTGCCCCTGCGGCGGCACGGGCCGATGGCGTCATCGTCATCGAGCCTCCCCCATGCGAACCAGCCTGCCCTCCGGACGAGCCGTGGCTGATCGCGGACGGCCTGGAAGTGAAATATCACCGCGTCGACGTCACCATTGCCGATCAGGTGGCGACGACCAAGATCGACCAGGCCTTCCACAACCCCAACGACTGGGTCGCCGAGGGGACCTACATCTTCCCTATTCCTGACGGCGCCACCGTCTCCGACTTCGAGATGTACGTCGATGGCCAGAAGGTCGAGGCCACGATCAAGACCGCCGAAGAGGCCAGGGCGATCTACGACGAAATCGTCCGCACGCTGCGTGACCCCGCCCTGCTGGAATACGCCGGTCAGGGTGCGATTCAAGCGAGCGTCTTCCCGATCCCTCCGGGCGAGGATCGCCAGATCCAAATCGAGTACCAGCAGGTCCTCACCGCCGAAGCGGGCCTCGTCCGCTACGTCTACCCCTTGAATACAGAGCGCTTCTCGGCCGCGCCCCTGGAGCAAGTCAGCGTTCATGTCGCGGTCGAATCAACGGCTCCCGTTCGTGCGATCTACTCCCCGTCTCACAACATCGCTCTCGATCGCCCCGATGACTTCCACTTCGTCGCCGGCTACGAAGAGTCGCAGGTACTGCCGACGACCGACTTCGAGCTGGTCTACACGGTCTCGGAAGAGACGATCGGGGCGAACCTGCTCTCCTACTACGACACCGCCACCCAGGAGGGCTACTTCCTCTTGCTGGCCGCGCCCGGTCTGGCCACAAACACGACCGCCATCGCCAAGGATGTCGTAGTTGTGCTCGATACGTCGGGCAGCATGGAAGGCGAGAAGATCGTCCAGGCAAAGGAAGCGCTGTCGTACGTCCTTGGACATCTGAACCCGGACGACCGCTTTAACGTCATCGAGTTCAGCACGGGCGCCCGGCTGTACGCCGATGAGCTCCAACCCGCCTCCAGCGCACAGGATGCCATCGCCTGGACCGAGCGCCTCCAGGCCACCGGCGGTACGGACATCAACCTCGCCTTGCTGGAAGGCATGGGGATGGTTCAGTCCGGGCGGCCGACGATCGTCGTCTTCCTGACCGACGGTCTGCCCAGTGAAGGGGAGACCGACCCGGCCGGGATCCTCGCCAACGTCGGCGCGGCCGCCCCGGAGAATGTCCGCCTGTTCGCCTTCGGCGTTGGCGATGATGTCGACACCTACCTCCTCGATTCCCTGGTGACCAACCACAGCGGCGCCAGCACCTACGTCCGCCCGGGCGAGCCGCTCGACGAAATCGTCTCCGGCTTCTGGGCGAAGGTCAGCGCCCCCGTCCTGACCGATATCTCACTCGACCTCGGCGATGCCCAGATCGATGAGATCTACCCAACCCCACTGCCTGATATGTTTGCCGGGTCGCAGATCGTCGTCACCGGTCGCTACCGCGCCGGCGGTCCCGCGCCGGTCACGCTGACCGGTATGGTCGACGGCGCGCAGCAGACATTCACCTACCCCGACCTAACTCTGAGCTCTGGCGGCGGCGATGACTTCCTGCCCCGCCTGTGGGCGACGCGGAAGATCGGCTACCTTCTCAACCAGATCCGCCTCAACGGCGAGAACCCAGAGTGGATCGACGCAATCGTCGACCTCAGTGTTCGCTTCGGGATCGTGACGCCATACACGTCGTACCTGATTACCGAGGACGACATCCTGACGGCCGACGGTCGCAACGCGGCAGCGACCCAGGCGGCGGCCGACTTCGACGAAGCCGCCAATGAGCCCGCATCAGGTGGCGAGGCCATCGATCGAGCAGTCGGGCAAGGAGCAATGGCTGACGCGGAGGTCGCCGCGGTCCCGGTCGAGGAAGCGGCCGACGTCGTCCGTATCGTGGGCAATCGGACCTACGTGCAGCAGGACGGCGTCTGGACCGACACCACCTTCGACCCGTCGACCATGACGACGACCAAGGTCCAGTTCGCGAGCGAGGACTACTTCGCCCTCATCGCAAGGTTCCCCGAGCTTGGCGACGCCTTCTCCCTCGGCGACCGCGTCATCGCGGTCGTCAACGGGATGGCCTTCGAGGTCACTGCCGAAGAACAGCCGCCGCTGGACTTCTCGTCCATCGGCGGTTAGCGAACCACAGCCGCCACGTCCCGATCACTCTTCAAACGAATGGAGGTCGGGACGTGGCGGCGGCTCACGTCCGCTCGATGCGGGGCTCCCAGATCGCAATCTCAGGTACCCGTGTAAGTGCCGTATCAAACGTTGCCAACTCGGTCTGGAGATCAATCGCCAACTGCTCACCCAACGCGTCGACGAAGCTGATCCTCGGAGTTTGTTTCCAGAGATCGAGCGCCGAAAGGCACGATCTTTTCCGCGGCAGACGAAGGCCAGAGAGTTGAAGTATGAGTTTGAGCCGAGCAACGACGTCGCCACGCTCGACGCCGTAATGCCGCTTCGCGCTCAGGATGAAGACAACCTCGGCGATGACCGCATCCGTCGTGGCGGATTCGATTCCGGCCCGAACCATTCTGAAGAGCGCCGCGGCCCTCTCCGACATCGCCTCATCCTGTGGCGTCGTGGGCTGCACGAGATACCGCAGAAAGTAGTTCGCGTCGATGACGATCATTGTGGCCGCGATCCACCGTACTTACGATCGACCTCTGCCTCGATCGCCTCCTCGATCTCTTCGTCGAAGTCAGCGGACATGCCTGGGATAGCGGGAATTGACCCGAACGCAGATTCGAATGTGAACCGTGTCGGAACCAGACGGACGCCGTCGTCGTCGATGACGAACGTCACCTTGTCGTGCTTGGACACACCGAGAATTCGTCGCACCTCAGCCGGAATCGTCACCTGTCCCTGGCTCGTGATCGTCGCGTCGATGGATCTCACCGTCGGTTCCTCTCCGTAATGCATCGTGTTCCAAGTAATGCAATCTACACTCCACATTAAATGTGTACACGGTCCGCTACATCCCGTTGTAGCCACGTACGCTCGCTTGAACCCACGTCTCCAGCGCCGCTCAGCGAGGGGTGACGCCGGTCGATGCGGAGCAGGTACGCTTTGGTCCGTGGATCGGTGTCGGCGGACGGCGCGGTAATGCTCGCGATCGCGGTCTGGACGGCTCTCCGGACGATCGATCTGGTGCGGAGAGCGCGGGCTTGATGGTGCGGGAGTAAGGTTGGCCCCCGTCGCCCTATCAATTCCCGGACCGTTGCGCCTCAAGGTCGAGGTCGTACTGCACCCGATGAAGAACCTCGTCGCTGATCCGCCCCTCGTTTCGTAAGTGCAGCACTGTCGTATGTTGGACCTCGAGGAGTTCTCGCCGCAAGCGTTCGTGGGCTTCGAGGTGGTCGCCGTCGGTATCATCCGCTGAAAGAGACTCGGGATAATGCTCGAGGCGGTGCTCCAACTCGGCATTGAGCAGCTTTGCCGTCAACGCCGGGACCCACGGTTCGGTACGCAACTCAGTTAATCGATTCAGGGCCGCAATCGTCGTCTCACGCCGGGCCAGCAGCTCCTCCTGCTCACTGAGGTGCTCATCGGCGATGCCAAGCCACCGGACGAATGGAGCCAAGGTGAGCCCCTGTCCAACCAGCGTCGCCAGGATGACGCAAAACGACAGATAGATCACGAGAGCGCGCTGCGGGAACGGCCCACCCCCATCGACCTCCAGGGGTAGCGCCAGCGCACCCGCCAACGTCACCACGCCGCGCAGCCCGGCGTAGCCGATCACGGCCGGTGCCTGCCACGGCGGACGGGGGTCGGTCTCATTGATCTTTGGAACCAGGATCCGGGGGAGATAGGTCGCGGGAAAGACCCAGAGGAAGCGGAGCAGAATCGTCGCGGCGCTGACCGCGAGGCCGTACCAGACCAATTCGGTGGTTGACCACGCGTCGAGACCATCCAGGACGGTCGGCAATTGCAACCCGATGAGAATGAAGATAAGACCGTTGATCACGAAGATGACCGTGCTCCAGGTCGCCACGCCCTGGGTTCGACCCTCCGGCGGGAAAATCACCGGTGCTTTCCGGCCGAGGACAAGCCCGGCGGCGACAGTCGCCAGCACGCCGGACAGCCCAAGTTCCTCGGCCGGAATGTAGGCGGCGGCCGGCGCGAGCAATGTGGCCGTGATGCCGATCGGCGTGTCCGTGAGCAGTCGCGGCAGGATCTTGATCAACACGATGCCGACGAGAACGCCGTAGGCTGCCCCGCCAACGGCCATGTAGACGAATCGCCATGACGCCTCGACGAGCGAGAACGATCCGGTCACGACCGCGGCCACGGCGAAGCGATAGGTGACAAGGGCCGTCGCGTCGTTGACGAGGCTCTCACCCTCAAGGATGGTGACGATCCGCCGGGGGATGCCGAGCCGCTGCACGATGGCGACCGTCGCGACCGCGTCGGGTGGGGAAACGATCGCGCCGAGCACGAACGCCACCGGCCAGGTCATCCCGTCGACCACCGAGTGGGCAACCACGGCCACCCCGCAGGTCGTCGCCAGCACCGAGCCGACGGCGAGCAAACTGATGGGCCGTCGGTTTGCCTTGAACGCCCGCCAGTCCGTGAAATAGGCCGCCGCGAACAGAATGGGCGGCAGGAAGAGCAGAAAGACGGCATCCGGCTCGAGATGAACCTCGGGCAAGCCGGGAATCAACGCCAGCGCCAGACCGCCGGCGACGAGCAGGATCGGGTACGGCACCCCCACCCTGTTGGCAAGCGTCGCCAGGGCGACGACGGCGGCCAGTAAGACAAGGATCAACTCTAACTCGTGCACACTGCCGCCCTCATCTGGAACTCGAAGATCGGATCTCAGATTGCGGCAAAAATGCTAGGCGACAGAGCGTAGGTTGGCATCACCCGTGTAGGTAGGTGGGCTCATTCATGGTGCAACGCTTGGGCAACAAGGAGACGGTCCGATTGCCGAAGTGGCAACCGGATCGACCAGAAATGCTATCGAGACGTGCTACTCACTCGAACAATTTGGCCCGGCTGAATCTGCACGAGGGCCGCCTCTATCTCTGGCAGTAACGGTCGTAGATCTTCGACGCGGTTGCTTCGAGCGCTCAGTACAATTACGCCAATGCCGGCGCTTCGAACGATCTGCTGGTGTTCGATGCCCCGATCCCTCGTGAGTAACACCTCGAAGCCAGATGCTTTCGCTCTCCGGAGCAACTCTCCATTCTTGACACCTGCCCACCCCATCTGGATGACGGCCGACGGTTCGTGCCCCGCCTCGTCAAGATCCCGACAGAATCGGGGGGACAGCATCTCATCTAGCAACAGACGCATAGACGGCCTGCAGCACCAGATCCCGCGCGGTTTCCAAA
Organism: uncultured Chloroflexia bacterium; assembly: GCA_963724285.1. Classification (GTDB taxonomy): domain Bacteria; phylum Chloroflexota; class Chloroflexia; order Thermomicrobiales; family UBA6265; genus CAVRUD01. The sequence goes on from CAVRUD010000009.1 coordinate 224,140, forward strand.
ACCACCTCCGCCTGTTCGCGGCGGACCGACGGGAAGTCATCGAGGAAGCGATCGAGAGAATCGCCGGCTTTGAGGTACTCGAACAGGGATTCGACTGGTACCCGCGTCCCCACGAAGACCGGCGTCCCGCTCACGATTTCCGGGTCGCTATGGACGACTGAACGTGTCGCGACCATGGCCGTTACCTCCTCACGGGTTACACCGTCGCCGCGGCCGGAAGGATCCGCTTCTTGGTTGGCTTCGGGCTGCCGCTCTTGGCCGGTCCAGCCGGGGATGACATCGGGACGAAGGCGACGTCGAGGACCTGGTCGAGCGAGGAGACCTGGATGAGCTCCAGGCCGGAGCGCACGACCTCGGGCAGTTCGGCCAGGTCTTTGGCGTTCTTGTGCGGCAGCAGGAAGGTCTTGATGCCGCCGCGGTGAGCCGCCAGCGTCTTTTCACGGAGACCGCCGATGGGGAGGACCTTGCCCCGCAGGGTGATCTCGCCGGTCATCGCCACGTCCTTGCGGACCTTGCGGCCCGTCAGCGCCGAAATGAGCGCGGTGGCGATGGTGATGCCCGCCGAGGGGCCATCCTTCGGGATCGCCCCGGCCGGGATGTGGATGTGGATGTTGCGCCGGTCGAAGAAACCCTGCTCCAGGCCGAGCGTCAGCGCCCGCGAGCGGGCGTACGAGATTGCCGCCCGGGCCGACTCCTGCATGACCTCGCCGAGCTGGCCGGTCAGGATCAGGTCGCCCTTGCCCTCCATGATCGTGACCTCGATCGAGAGCAGATCGCCGCCGACACTCGTGACCGCGGCACCGGTGGCGACGCCGACTTCGTCTTGCTCCTCGGCCAGGCCGAAGTCGTAGCGGGGCACGCCCAGGTGCTCGCCGACATCGGTGGCGTCGAGGGTCATGGACTCCGGCGGTTCGTCGCCGGCGAAGCGGCGGGCGCACTTCCGGGCCAGGGAACCGAGTTCGCGTTCGAGATTGCGGACGCCGGACTCGCTCGTGTACTCGCGAATGACCCGAACCAGCGCGTCGTCCGTCACCGTCAGTTGCTCGGTGCTGAGGCCGTGTGACTCCAGCGCCTTGGGCAACAGGAAATTGCGGGCAATCGCGAGTTTTTCAACCTCGGTGTAGCCGGAGACCTCGATGATCTCCATCCGGTCCCGCAGGGCCGGTGGGATCGGCTCCAGCATGTTCGCCGTCGTGATGAAGATCACCTTGGAGAGGTCGAACGGCACTTCTAAGTAGTGATCGGAGAAGGTCGCATTCTGCTCGGGATCGAGGACCTCTAGCAGCGCCGACGATGGATCGCCGCGGAAGGCGTCCGAGCCGACCTTGTCGATCTCGTCCAGCACCAGCACCGGGTTGCGGCTCTTGGCATCGCGCAGGGCCTTGATCACCCGGCCCGGCATCGCGCCGACGTAGGTGCGCCGGTGGCCCCGGATCTCTGCCTCGTCACGGACTCCGCCCAGGGACATCCGGACGTAATTGCGGCCAATCGCGTGTGCGATCGAGCGCCCCAAACTGGTCTTGCCGACACCCGGAGGGCCGACGAAGCAGATGATCGGCGCCCGCAGCTTGTCTCCGGCCAGCTTGCGCACGGCGATGTATTCGACGATGCGCTCTTTGACCTTGTCCAGTCCGTAGTGGTCGTCCTCGAGGATCTTGGCCGCCTCGCTCAGGTCCAGCCGGTCTTCTGTCTCAATCGCCCAGGGCAACTCGGTCAGCCACTCCAGGTAGGTTCGGATAACACCGATCTCGGGCGAGAACGGATGCTGCTGCTCCAGCCGCTCGATCTGGACAAGCGCCTTGGCCTTGACCTCATCAGGCATGCCGGCGGCTTCGACCTTCTGGCGAAGCTCGGCGGCGACCGTCTCTTCCGACGAACCTTCGCCGAGTTCCTTCTGGATCGCGCGCATTTGCTCGCGCAGGAAGTACTCACGCTGCTGCCGGTCCATGCCGGCCTGGGCCTCGTGTTGGATCTGCTGGCGCAGGTTGAGGACGTTGAGGCGCTTCTGGATCACTACGCTCAAGTGGCGCAGGCGCTTGATCGGGTCGAGCTGCTCCAGCAGCTCCTGGCGCTGCTCGGGAGTGAACTCGGGCGAGAAGGCGATCAGGTCGGCCAGCCAGCCTGGCTCATCGACCGACTTGACCATCGTCAGCACCTCTTCCGGAACGTTCGGAAGCATGCTGATGTAGTTCTCGACCTGCTCGAGCACGGCGCTCATCGCCGCCTCTGCTTCTGGTGTCGGATCGGCCGAATCGTCGCGCCGGGTCACCCTGGCGACAACGTACGGGTCCTGGCGCACGATCTCTTCAACCACCCCGCGGGCAATGCCCTGGAGGATGACATGCGCGGCACCGCCGGGGCGAGAGATCCGGTGCCCGACTTCGGCAATGACGCCGACGGTGCAGAGCTCGTACTCCTCCTCGGCGTCTTCTGAGGGCGAATGCCACTCCTCATCGGCGTTTTCGGGCCGCTCGGCATCGGCAGTGCCCTGGGCGATGCCCTCGCCGGCCGCCTCTTCCTCGGCCATCACTTCGGCCAGGGCGTCGGCTACGAGCTCGCGGAAGACCCCGTCAACTCCTGGATCTTCTGCTGATGCCCGTTCGCCGGAAGGCGGGAAAATCCTGCGCTCCGTCAGGACGAGCACCTGCCGCGACGGCAGGCGCATGGCCCGGTCAAGGACCATCGAGGCCTCTTCGTCCTCAATGGCAAACGGGATCGACATGTGCGGCAGCAAGATCGTCTCATCGACGACCAGGACCGGCAGCATCACCGCCCGTGGTTTGGCGCGGGCTCGTGAACGTGCTTTGGCTCGCTTTGGCTTCGATTCGGGCGCTACCTGCTGCTCCTCGGAAACTGAGTGATCCAAACGTTGGTTGTCGATTTCGGACGGCGCCTCGACGGTCGTGGCGGTGGTCTTCTTCGAGCGAGATGATGCGGATTTGGAGTCGGAGCCGGACGGCATGGTTTCGTCTTTCTTGGCCGGTTCAATGCGGAGCGGGGATGGACAAGGACTAGGCCGGAGGTCGGAAGTTGCCCTCAAGTCCCCGCGTTGTTCCCTCAGTTCCTGGCTGCCCAGCCCAGCAACCGGAACGTCTACGGGACGGGTATTCTACGGGCAAGCCTATGTCCGGCACCACCGCATCACGCCTCAGTCGGTACCGTCAACGCGCACGTCCGTCCTGGATACCTGTCCGGACGAGGACCAAAAAATCAGCCCGCTGTCAGGAGCATTTCGTGTCGGACAAGACCCCTATGGGCGACCTCGCTGCCACCGACGACGTCGAAGGTCGATCCGAACCGATCGTCAGCGACGACGCCGGTTTGGCGGTTGGGGTCGATGTCGGCGGGACGAAGATCGCCCTGCTGGCCACCGACGTTGCCAGCGGCGACGACCTCGCCGAGGATCGGTTCCCAACCCCGACGGATGTCGGCCCGGCAGCGTTCACCGAGACGTTGGTCGAATCGATTCGGGCGCTCGTCAACACGACCGGCCATCCGCCCGATTGCCTCCGGGCAGTCGGTATCGCCATGCCTGGACAGGTCGACTTCGATCATGGTCGCGTGATACGTGCTGGAAACCTGGCCGGTTGGGAGGACATCCCCCTGAGGGACATCGTCAGTCGCCTGCTGGCGGTGCCGGTCTTCGTCGAGCAGGACGCCAATGCCGCCGCCCTCGGCGAGCGCTGGCGCGGCGGCGCCAAGAAGATGCACAATTTCGTCTTCCTTGCCCTCGGGACAGGCGTCGGCGCCGGGATCGTTGTCAACGGCCGCCTGCACCGCGGCTTCCACAATGCCGCCGGAGAGATGGGCAACCTGATCATGGCCCGATCGTACCTGGGCAAGGAGCGCAACGGTCACGGTAACCTTGAGCTCCTCGTCGGGGGACGCGGCATCCGCCAGGCGGCTCAGCGGATCACGGGCGAAGAGCTCGGCACCGGCGAAGCCCTCGCCCTGGGCGAAACCGACGAGCGTCTGGCGCCGATCCTCGCCAAGGTCGCGGACTACGTCGCCATGGCGATCATCGGCATCTCGGTTGTGCTTGATCCAGAAGCCCTGTTTATCGGCGGCGGCACGGTTGCCGCCGGCGACAGGTTCATCGGCGAGATTCGGGAGCGGGTCCGGCAGGAGCTGGCTCACCCACCCGCCATCATGCAATCTGTCCTGGGCGAGAATGCTCAGTTGCACGGCGCGGTGTTCGGCGCCCTTTGGGAGCTAGATCCGGATCTGGCGCTGCGAGAAGAACTCCGATGACCGATCCCATGTCGCACGGCTCGCTCTCAACGATCGATCCCGGCTACGCTGCCGAACTGCTCCATCGAGCGGCTGCCCTCCAGGAGGAGGCATCCGGGGTCGTCGCCAATCTCAGACTATTGGAACATCTCGGCCGGGATGGAGAGGTGGTACAACTCGGCAGTTCCGTCTCCGGGCTCATGACCTGGCGGGATATCGACTTCAGCGTCTATTCCCCCAAGATCAGCGCCGAAGGCGTCTGGGACGTCCTCCGCCCATACCTGATCGACGGACGATTGGATTCGTTCACGTTCCGTTCGTTCGCGGGAAATCACAATCCGACCGCGGACCCAATGCAGGAGCGCTATTATGTCGTTCTCCATTTCGAGGCCATTCCGGGGGCGATCTGGAAGATCGATATCTCGTTCTGGTTGAACGAGTCGAAGCGGTTTCAGGCGGAAGAGACCAAGCAGCTCCGCCGCCGCCTCACCGACGAGACCCGCCTCGCCATCCTTTGGATCAAGGACATCTGGCGGACCAAACCCGAGTATCCCCAGGTGGTTGGCGGCGTCGACATCTACCGGGCCGTCCTCGACCACGGAGTACGAACGCCAATCGAGTTTGGCATTTCCCTTGAGTCCGCTGCGCGGAACTCGCAGTCGTGACTGCGTCGCGCAGGGTAGGCCGTGAACGCCCTCAGTTTTCCGCCTGTAATCGGTTCGCCATGGCCGCGTTTCTCTGAACGAGGGCTGGAATGGTCTTGGGTCGGCACGAACGACTCGACCTTGCGCGGACGATGGGTGGGCACGGCTGATGGGAGTGCAGATGCGGACGGTGGACGAAACCGGTGCAATCCGGCCTCTAGCTTCCGTCGCCATGGGACCACCGCTGAGCGCATCCAGCGAGGACTCTGTCATCGTTGCCCGGGCACAGCAGGACCGGGAGGCCTTCGGGCTGCTCTACGACCGCTACCTGGACCGGATCTATCGCTTTTGCTACCGGCGCCTCGGTTCGCGCGAAGCGGCGGAGGATGCCACCAGCGCGATCTTCACGAAGGCGCTGACGGCCCTTGCCACCTATCAGGAGCGTCCGGGCGGGTTTCGGGCCTGGATCTTCACGATCGCTCACAACGTGGTAACCGACGTCTACCGGGAGCGCGGGCGCCGTCCCTCCGAGCCGCTGGCAGAAGACTTCGACGTGATCGATCCCGATCCGTCCCCTGAGGACGCCGCCGTCGCGAGCGACGAACGCCGTCGCCTGCGGGCGCTTCTCGCACACCTGACCCCAGACCAACAACAGGTCATCGAACTTCGTCTGGCCGGACTTTCTGGAGCCGAAATCGGCGAGATTCTTGGCCGCTCCCGGGGAGCGGTCAATCTGGCCCAACACCGCGCCGTCAAGCGTCTGCAACGGGTCATCGGTCGGTCGGCCGACGCGGATGCCGGTGTGAACAACACCCAGAAGGGAGGCGTCCGGTGAACGACGACACCTCCGACAGCCGCCCCCTGGACCTGAGCGATCTGCGCGAGGCCGATACCCTGGGCCAGGCCTGGGATTCCTGGCTGCGCGACGACATCGAGCCGACCCGACACCAGGCCAGCCAGACCCTTGTCGCCGGCATCGCCGCGACCGTCGAGGAACTCTACGACTGGGACGACGCCCCGGCGCCAGACCAAGGCTTTCGCCGGAGCCTCAAGCGCGACCTGCTCCACATGCACGACGCGCTGCGGGCAACACCTGCCGCCGACACCGGTGAATTGTGGCTGTCGTCCCCCTCGCTCGGACAACCCGCGGCGATGTCGGACGCATTAGTGCCGGTTCCCGTGGAACATCCGCCGCGAACAAAGCAATGGCGGCTGGTGCGCCGTTGGTGGCCCGCCATGGAGTTTGCAGCCGCGGCAATCCTGATCCTGGCGCTCTTCGGGATCACCTTCGGCAACGCTCGCATCGCCGAATTCTTTCGCGACGACGATCCGGAGCAGTTCGCCGCCCAGGGGGTCGCCACCGAGTACCCCATCGCCCCATCCACGGGATCGGAGCGGGCAGCATCAAACGACGCGCCGCAACCCCAGGAGGCCGGCGTCGCCGCATCAGGCGGCGGGTTCGGCGTGGCGGATGACATCAGCATTCCCATGAGTGGGACGTTGCAGCAGAGATGGGTCAACCCATTGGCGACAACAGAGAACACCGATGCGGTTCCCAACTCGATGACCGTGGGAGACGGACTTGTGGCCGTCGTAAGTGTCGACCCTACCTCGATGGGAATCGTCCTGAGCCTCTACGAGTCCGAGACAGGCGACCGGCGCTGGCGGGCCAACGTCGATGACTACGTCGACGAAAATACGATTGGCCAAGACGCCGCGCCGGTCATTGCAAACGGGAAGGTCTATTTCGTGAACCGCGCGGGCTACTTTTACATGTTCGATATCAAGCGCTACCCGAATGTCGACGATCCACAGGCCCTCGTATCCCAGAAACTAGATATTGACACCGTTGCCACACGGATGGTGCTCTCAGGCGGAAGCCTCTTTGTCGCGGGCGGCGTCGGTTCGCGCATCCCCAGCATTGCCGGAATTGGATACATGCTCTTCGTAACCGGGACGGCCGCCGATGCGGTGTTCGAGGTAGATGCATTGTCAGGAACCATCGTCAATACAGTTCCGTTGACAGTAGACCAGCCAGACGTCAACCGTCCGAGCCTCTACCGGTATGACCTCCCGACAGGAGCACTCTCCAATGTGTGGAATCAGCCGCTTGCCGTCCCGATCGACGTGAACGCACTCGATAACGGAACGCTGGCCGTGACATTCAGCTCCGGGTTAGAAACCACGCCCGGAGTAACATTCCGCAACCCAGTCGATATGCAAGAACTCAGCACCTTCGAGTCCGAATCGATTGTCGTCCCCGCCGGGGTCACGCGGGACACGGTTGTGGTGACATCGTTAAATGAGTCTGGAGAGGCTGAACTCCAGTCTATCCAGGTCTCTGGGACGCCAGTCACGCTGGACACGGCGTGGACAGCTGACGAAGTCCGGAATGGCGCAAATCCGGTCATCGGCGGTGACGTAACCCTCGTTGTCACTGACCCAGGAGTCATTCACCTTTTCGATCCTTCCGATGGTGAATTAGTTGGGGAAACACTCGTCGGGATGGACCACGGCCTGATTTCGGCGCTAGATACGCAGAATGGGTCCGTTTACGCCGCGTTCGAAGACGGCACAATTGCCAGATACGACTCCGAAACCGCTACGCAATGGAGCACCCCGCAGCCCGAGGCCACACCCCAGGAGTAACGCTCTCTATCCGCACCTTGACGGCGCAATCGCTCAACTGCCAGAGATCCTGTGCCGCCCAATCGACGCCGGACCTACCTGGTAGGCCCGGCGTCGATTCAATTCTCGACCTCTCGGCGAGCCCGAGTGGCCGCCCGCCGTTTAGCGGATTAGCATGCTCCCGCGAACTGCGTGGATCTCCTGCGGGGCAATTTGCCTTGTGCGGATAGGCGCGCTGGTGTAGCGTGGCAGCCATCATCCGCGCCGCCCTGCGGCCAAAGCATGCAGAATATCCGCGGCGTCTCGCCGCCTGACTCCTCGAACATCCCACGGTCAGTCCCAGAGTTGGCCGGAGGCGTCAATCCGGAACCGGCGGCTTGCGCCGGGCGTCCCATAATCACAGACCGGGTCCACTGCCGCGCCGCACCCCGGAGCGGCCGAACATCAGGAGGAAGACCGTGCGAAACCCCGCGTCGACCGGCCCGCGTTCTCCCTTGTCGCTGCGAACCTTCCCGGCAATGGTCGCCCTGATGCTCGTGCTCAGTCTCGGGTGGTTGGTCGTTCCGGCTCCGGCTGCCGCTCAGGATGATGAAGAGCCCTTCGCCGAAGCCGGCGTGTCGGGCAATACGTACGAAAGCCCGGCCTTTGGCTACTCGCTGGAATGGGACGACGAGATCTGGCAGGTCGAAGAGGCCGAGACCAGCGACGACAACGACTTCCTCTATCTCACCTCCGATGCCAGCGATCTCTACTTCGAAAGCTACGAGCGCTTCGACGGTGACGCGGTCGAGTGCCGCGATAACGCGGTCTCCTCGATCGAAGACGACGACCGCGTCACCGAGTTCGAATTGCTCGACGAGGATGACGACGACGCCAGCGCCTTCGCCACCTTCTCCTACGTCGTCACGATCGACGACGAAGCCCTACCGATGACGCAGTCCTCCGAGTGCCGGGTCTTGGTCGAAGGGGAGTCGGTCCTCCAGATCGATCACCTTGCTCCCCAGGACGACTTTGAAACGGAATCGGACCTTGTCGCCGACGTGCTCGACACCGTGGTTATCCCTGGAGCAGAGGCAGGCGATACCGAAGTCGCCGAGGACGAAGAGGCGGACTCGACTCCGGTAGCAGGCGATACCGATGACGCCGAGGGCGAGGAAGAGGTCGAACCGGCTGAGGCCACCGAGGAGACAGACGACTCCGAGGACGAGGCGATCGAAGACGAAGCAGACGCTACGGCGGCGGCCACAGAGGACGAGGACGAAGAGGCCGAATCGACCGAAGACGCGACGGACGAAGACGCCGCGGACGACGAGCAAGAGCCCACGCCGACCGCAGCCGAAGACGAAGACGAGGACGCAGCGGACGACGAAGACGCGGTAGCAACCGGAGAGACCGAGGCGCCGGAGGACGACGCGGAAGTCGACGCAACTGAAGAAGCCGACAGCAGCGCAGAAGAAGACCAGGACGAGCCGGCGGACGAGGTCGATCCCGACGACCTCGAAGGCGTCGATGACGATACCTATACCTCGCCCTCATTCGGCTACTCCCTGGAGTGGGATGCCGATGAGTGGACGGCGACGGCCGCCACGTCCGAAGACGATGTCGATACCCTGGTCCTGGAGAACGACGTCACCGTCCTGACGCTCGTCGGCACCGAAGAGTTCGGCGAGAACCTGGATCGCTGCGTCCGCACGGCCCGACAGACTATCGAAGACCAGGACGGGATAGCGGACGTCACCCCCGTCGAGGACGCGGAGGGCAACCCAATCGAGATCGACGAAGACCTGCGCGCCGGCGCCGTCTACACGATCGTTTCCGAGGACGAGGACGCGCCCGAACAGGTCGCTCAGATCGAGTGCCGGGTCGCGGTCGAGGGCGAAGCCGTCATCCAGATCACCCAGATCACCCCCGCCTCGGACTTCAACGACCAGATCGATCCTGTCAGCGAGATCCTTGACTCCATTGCCGTCGAAGGCGATGACGAAGAAGAGGAGACGCCGACTCCCGAGGACGATGCCGAGCCCACACCGGATGGCGAAGAAGACGAGGAGGCCGAAAGCGCCGTCGATGGGAACACCTACGTCAGCCCGAACTTCGGGTACAGCCTGGAGTGGGACGAGGACGTCTGGACCTTCGACGACAGCGCCGGCGACTCGGAGAACTCGGAACCTGGCTTTGATACGCTCTTTCTCGAGTCTGACAACAGCGGGCTGGCGGTCATCGGCGCCGAGTTCCCCGACGCGGAAACCTGCGTAACCGAGTTTGCGGCTTTCCTCCGCACCGAGGGCGATGTCGACAACTGGGCGCCGTTCGAGGACGAGGACGGCGAGCAGATCGAGGGCGAGCGCGACGGCGGCTACTTTGCCGCCTTCACCCTGACCGTGTCGCAACAGGGCCAGGAGTTCGAACTGATCTACTACTTCGAATGCCGACCGGTCGTAGAAGGGGAATCGGTCGTCCTCTTTTTCATGACGACCAGCCCCGCCGCGTACGAAGACGCGACCGAAGAACTCGACGACCTGCTCGAATCTCTCACGATCCCTGGGGAATCCGGCGACGACGAAGATGCGGAGCCTACGCCGTCCGATGAGGATGAGGAAGACGCCGAACCGACTCCCGCGGCCGAAGAGGACCAGGCGGAGCCGACTCCCGATGAGGATGAAGAAGAGGATTCCGACAGCACCGCAAGCAATGCCGACCTCGATACGTACACCGATCCGGACTTCCCCTTCACGGTGACCTGGGACGAGGACGTCTGGTCCGTTGCCGATCAGCGAACCGTCTCCGATGGACACAACCTGCTCAACCTAAGCGCCAATGGCAGTGACCTCACGATCGAAGGTTGGGCTCGGTGGGATGGTGAACCGACCGACTGCCTGAACGACATCACCCTCAACCTGCGGGCCATCGACGGGGTGGAGAACTTCGAGCGGGTGAGCGACAGCGACCTGTATCCCGAGAACGAATCGACGGACGGCGCGTACGCCCTCTACTCGTTCACGCTCGCGCCCGAAGGTCGAACGCCGGTCGACTATTACGGCTATGTGGAGTGCCGTACGGTCGTCGAGGGCGAAGCGGTCGTCGTGCTCACCCTGCTCGTTCCCGCCGACGAGTACGAGGCGATCCGGCCTGATTTTGAGCCTATCCTCGCCAGCATCGAGATCGACGAATAGAGTTTCTCCGCGTTGCTGCGGATCGACGGAACCGTCCAGGGCCCTTAGGCGTATCACCACTGATACTGCCCGCGGACCGTGGAGTCGTCCCGCGCGTACGCTCAACCCAGCGACACTGCATCGCCCTATTCGGAGGATCTCATGTCCGTTCGTCCTACCGTCCCGGATCGCCCCGAATTGCCCGTCAGGCTCAAGGCGATCATCACGCTGTTAGCGATGGCCGCGCTGGTGGCGGGGATCGCTCCGAATCTGGCTTCCGCGCAGAGCGAAGATCTCCCTGGTGTCGACGACGATACCTACGAGAGTCCGACCTACGGGTACACGCTCAACTGGGACGATCGCGATTGGGAAGTCGTTGACGCGACAACGGACGAAGGCGACGGCGACACCCTCATATTGACGAACGAGGTCAGCACCCTCTACATCATCGGCGTCGAGGCCTACGATGGGGATGCCCGCGAGTGCTCGATTGCCATGGGCGAGGTCGTGGCCGATCCCGATGCCTACGAAACCTATCCCTCAGAGTCCGGCGACCAGGATCTCGACGCGGAGGACTACTCCTTCCTCGTCGATTGCCGCGAGTTGGTTGATGACGAGGCCGTGCTCATCATCATCCACGTCTTCCCGGCCGACAATCTCGGCGACGAACTGGTCGAAGCTCAGGTCGTCACCGACACGATCGCCATCGGCGACGAACGCGGCGGGTCTGAAAGCGGCAGCGAGGATGATTTCGCGAGCGCGGGCGTCGAAGGCAACGCCTACGAGAGCCCCGCATGGGGATACACCCTCGAATGGGATGACGACATCTGGGAAGTACGCGATGCCAGCGCCAGCACGAATTCTGACTTCCTCAACCTGACCAACGCCGACGGCTCCCTGATCATCAGTGGCATTGCTGACCTGGGCGACATCGACTCCTGCATGGAGCAGGCCATCGATTTCTACAGTACCGATGACGGCGTCGAAAATTGGGAGGTCCTCGAGGACGAAGACGGCGACCCCATCGAGCACAGCAACAGCCGCCGCGCCTACGGCGCGTACGTCTACACAATCACCGAGGACTCCGGTGACGAGATCGACTTCGTCAACTACATCGAATGCCGCCCGCTCGAAGACGATGCCGGCATATTGATTTCACACCTCACCGAATTGGACGACTACGAAGACCAGTCGGACCTCCGCGACGTGCTGCTTGATACGCTCGAAATCCCGTAGCAGACCGCACGATGTGCAAGGCCGGCGGCGCCTTTGGAGGCGCCGCCGGCATCGCTCTGCGCCGGTCTGCTACGCTGGCACAATAAGATTCTTGAGGACATCACCGCTCAGCGATGCTTCCATCGCGGCGCCAAAATCGGTCAGCGGATAGGCCTGGGCCAGCAGCGGCTGGACGTTGACTGTCCCATTGGAAAGAGCATCGATCACCTTTGGGTAGCAGTACGGACCCAGGTGGCTGCCGTGGATATTGAGTTCCTTGCTGTCGCCGATGATCGTCCAGTTGGTTGTTGCAGGTTCGTTGAAGACGCTGAATTCGACGAAGGTGCCCAGCTTCCGAATCATCTGGAGTCCCTGGTTCACACCGGCGGGATTGCCGCTGGCCTCGATGTAGACGTCGCAGCCGTAGCCGCCAGTCAGTTCTCGAACCCTGGCGACGGCGTCCGTCGCCATGACGTTGATCGCCTCGGTCGCGCCGAACTGGCGGGCAAGGTCAAGCCGGTAGTCCTTCGTATCCAGGGCGATCAGCTGCCCCGGCTGGAACAGCCGCGCGATCTGGAGCATGCACAGGCCTATGTTGCCCACACCGCAGATCACGACGGTGTCGCCGGGCTTGATTTCGCCGCGCTCGACCGCGTGCCAGGCGCAGGCCATTGGCTCGATATACGCGGCCTCACCGTCGCTCAAGCCATCGGGAACCCGGTGGACGAGCGCCTTCTCCGGGAAGAGATTGAACTTGGCCATCCCGCCATTGAGTGACGACTTGAAGCCGAAGATCCGGTGCGGCTGGCACATCCAGTAATGCCCGCTGAGGCAGTAGCGGCACTCGCCGCAGGGAACGATCTGCTCCGCGACAACCCGGTCACCGATCGAGACCCCATGCTTCGCCTCTGCCCCATCGCCGGCGGCGACGATTCGGCCGGCATACTCGTGCCCAGCGATACAGGGAGGCTCGACGTAACCGCCTGAGCCGTCCTTGCCCCAGAACAGCTCGCCGCCAAGCCAGCACTTCATGTCGGAGGCGCAGATCCCGACCGCGCCGACCTCGATGAGCAACTCGCCCTGCCCCGGTTTCGGCACCGGCACCTCTTCGACCCGGTAGTCGCGGGGCCCGTAGGTCCGCACCGCCAGCATTGTCTCAGTCATTCGCTTCACCCTCTCTCGGCCGTCCGATCCGCCGGTCACGCGCCGGAAGCATACTGGTCTCCACGGTCGACTTCGCAGCCGCTGTTGCCGGCCGCTGGGATCATCGGTGCAATGTCCCGGCGTGGGTATACTTGCCTGCATGGCCCAGGCCAAACCCCGCCGCACCCGCTCCAGCCGCGATTCCGCCACGCCCTCGGCATCGAACGGGGACGCGCCGTCGACAACGCTTGTGCCGTCGCGCCGCCAGTACCTGGAGCTGAAAAAGGCGCATCCCGGAAGCATTCTGCTCTACCGCCTCGGCGACTTCTACGAGTCGTTTGACGACGACGCCAAGACGGTCGCCCGCGATGCCCGCATCACCCTGACGTCGCGCAACTTTGGTCGTAACGGCCGCGTGCCAATGGCCGGCATCCCCCACCACGCCCTGAACCACTATCTCGGGCGACTCCTATCCGCCGGCCACACGATCGCCATCGCCGAACAGGTCAGCGAGCCAGGAAATGGCCTGGTGGAACGGGCGGTGACTCGGGTCCTCTCCCCGGGGACCGTCTCCGAATCTTCCCTGCTCCCGTCCGGCGAAAGCCGCTACTTGGCCGCGCTCCGGGTAGAGAACGCCCGGTATGGGGTGGCCTGGGTCGACGTCAGCACCGGCGAGTTCGCGGTAGCACAGTTCGCTGGGCCTGACGCGGACGTTCAGCTCGCCGATACACTGACAAGGATCAACCCCGCCGAGTGTTTGCTCGCCGATCACATCGACGACGAGATGGCGGAGTCTGACTCGTCCCTGGTGATCCCCGGCCACCGCACCCGGATGGAACGCTGGCACTTCGATCCTAACCGGGCGACACGGGGACTTTGCCTCCATTTCGGAACACGTTCGCTGGCACCCTTTGGCTGCGCCGACCTGCCGGCGGCGGTTGGGGCCGCCGGGGCGATCCTCGCGTACCTCGAACGGACCAACCCGCGCCTGCTCCGCCTTCTTACCGGCCTGCGCACCGAGAATGCCGCCGCCCATGTTGGCCTGGACGCCGCCACCCGGCGCAACCTGGAACTCACCCGCAGCCTCAAGACCTACGGCAGCCGCGGTAGCCTCCTCGGCATTCTCGACCAGACCCGCACCTCGATGGGCGCCCGGGCACTCCGCCGCCTCGTCACCCAGCCACTGCGAGATCGAACCGAACTCGAGTATCGCCTCGAGATCGTCGCAGCCCTGATCGGCCGGCCGATCGACCGGGCGGCGCTGGCAGACTTACTCGTCGCGATCGGCGACCTGGAGCGTTTGGTTGGCCGCGTCGCCCAGGGCGGCGGCACCATCCGCGACTTCCTCGATCTCGCCAATGCGCTGGGGCGTCTGCCTGGGCTACTCAGAGCTCCTGCGGGACTCGGGGGCGACTGCCCTCATCGCCTACGCCGACGACCTGAACCCCTGCGCCGACGTGCGCACGATGATCGAGTCGGCCGTCTGCGATGACATCGACGGGACGCCCTCCATCTGCGCAGGCTTCTGGCCGGAACTGGACGCGGCCCTGGCCAGCGCACACGAGACCCGCTCCTGGCTGGCTGGGCTTGAGAGGTCGGAACGGGACAGAACGGGCATCAAGTCGCTCAAAGTCGGGTTCAACAAGGTCTTCGGCTACTACATCGAGGTCACCCGGTCGAACCTCGCCCTAGTCCCGGACGATTACGTCAGAAAACAGACCATCGCCGGTGGCGAACGGTTCGTGACCATTCCCCTCAAGGAGGCCGAAGCGTTCGTTCTCGCCGCCGACGAAGAGATTGCCGGATTAGAGCGGGCGGCGCTTGCCCACCTTGCCTCCGCCATCGCCCCCGCTACCGGCCGCCTGGCGCTGGCGGCGAACAGACTCGCCCTGCTCGATGCCCTGCGTTCGCTGGCAGAAGTGGCCGATCGTCACGCATGGACGCGGCCGGAACTGCTGGACTCTGCCGTGCTGGAGATCACCGGCGGCCGCCATCCGGTCGTCGAAGCCCATCTTGCCGGATCGGCGGGGCACGACGGCGACGCCAGCATCGTCGGCATCGCAGGCGATGCGTTCATCCCCAACGACTGCCGCCTCGGCCAGCCGGGACCGACAGTGCTCCTCGTTACCGGGCCAAACATGGGCGGCAAGAGCACGTTCCTTCGCCAGACGGCAGTGATCGTCCTTCTGGCCCAGATTGGGTCGTTCGTGCCGGCCATGTCGGCCAGGATCGGCCTCGTCGATCGGATCTTTACCCGCGTCGGCGCCCAGGACGACCTGGCCGGTGGCGCCAGCACCTTCATGGTCGAGATGGTCGAGACCGCCACCATCCTGCACCAGGCTACCGACCGGAGCCTGCTCGTGCTGGACGAGATTGGCCGGGGTACCGGTACCGCCGACGGCCTGGCAATCGCCCGGGCCGTCCTTGAAGACATCCACGACCGCCTCGGCGCCCGAACGCTCTTCGCGACCCACTACCTGGAACTGACCGGGCTCGACCGCGACTATCCGCGAATCGCCAACGTCCACGCTGCCGCGATCGAGGAGGACGGTCGGGTGATCTTCCTCTACCGGCTGCAGCCCGGCCCCGCCGACCGGGCGTACGGCGTCCAGGTGGCGCGGCTCGCGGGCCTGCCGCCGTGGGTGGCTGAGCGGGCCGAATCGCTGCTCGCGACGTTCTCTCCAAACGGCTCGTCTGCCGCCGCTCCGGATGAGCAGGAGTCAGTGGTACCTGTGCCGACGCCGCATTCCGTGCGGTACCAGGAATCGCAGCTTCACGGCCGCCGCGTGGCCGAGTCACCTGCGCCGACCTATCAACTGGTCTTCGACGGCTTTCCGGCTGGTACGGAAGGAATCGAGCGACTCGCCCGCGCACTCCGAGACCTCGATCTCACCAACCTGACGCCCCGTCAGGCGCTGGAATGGCTCTACTCAGAGCAGTCACGGTTGGGCAGTTCCTGATCGGGTGCCGTCTACGCGGCCAGGCTCCCTTCGGGAGTGGCGGGAACCGGCAGGCGCGACGCCTGAGTCGTCACCGGCAAGATCGTGAGCGTGTCGTCACCAGCCATTCCAATCACGTAGAGGCTCGTCACGAGTCGCGCTCAAAGGTGTAGTCCTGCCACAGAATAAGCTCGTTCCCACCGGCGGCGTCAGTCACCCGCACCTGGTAGGTTCCCGCCGCGATAACCGTGTAGTCGCTTGCCCGCGGAGCGGTTACGTCGCTGAACGGTCGGGTGGCGATATCGTCACCAATCAGGTCCAGGTTGACTGCCTCGACGTCCGCCGCCGCGTTGATCAGGCGAATCCGTGTTGACCCCGCCTGTGACGACCCTTGAATCGCGTAAACATTGACGTCATGGACGACGACCGCCTTCTCGGCGAGCGAACCGGCCACCGCGAATTCATACGCACGACCGGCCACAAGCTCCAGGTTCGAAACAGTCATTGCCGCCGGGTCTGGTCCTTCGCCGGATGACACTATCTGAACCTCGACCGTTCGGCCGGGATGGTCGCAAACCCGGATGCGGAACCATAGCTCAACTCGTTGACGACCTCCTGGCCATCAATCAAGACATCGACCGTCGGTGCGTCCCGGGACTGCATGCACGACGTTCACGCACGTCTTCGTGCTGCGTACGATTCCGAGATCGGCGGTGCAACTCGGTTCGCCTGCCGGCGTCGCTGCTGGCGTCCCACCTTGGGCAGCGACCTTGCTCCGATACCCTGCTATCGTCGAAACAAAGAGTGCAGCAGTACCCGAGAACCGCCAAGAGAGACGATGAGGCTGAGACGGCTACATGGATCGCTCCTCTGGATCCGCACACCACTAACTGTGGGTCGCTTTATTCCCGGCTTCTCATCGCGCGTGCAGCTTTGTGGGAACTTCGGCGAGATCATTTCGGCCTCTACGCGAACCGTCTGCATCTGCGTTGACACCTGGGTAATCCTCTTCCAAGCTGTCGTCGATGCCGAGTTGAAGGCACGGCCAGGAAGGTTCGCCCTCGGCGCAACGCCCGAACCCCAAATGGATGCAAACCCATGAGCGAGCGCCACGCCGAAACCCAATCCTGGCACGGCGAGCATGGATACGCTCGCCCGGACCAGGGGAACGTCGGTTCGCCCGGCGGCATCCGTGTGCTCTCGACGGCCGTTGCCTCCCGGATTGCCGCCGGTGAGGTCGTCGAGCGCCCTGCATCGGTGGTCAAGGAACTTGTCGAGAACGCCCTGGACGCCGGAGCGCGCACCATCAGGATCGACATCCGCGGCGGCGGACTGGAATTGATCCGGGTTGCCGACGACGGCCACGGCATCCCGGCCGATCACCTCTGGCTCGCCTGCCAGCGCCACGCAACCAGCAAACTCCCCCACGATGACCTGGACGGCATCCGCACGCTCGGGTTCCGCGGAGAGGCCCTGCCCAGCATCGCGGCGGTGTCGGAGCTCACCCTGGTCAGTGCCGACGGCGAGTCCGGCATCGGCCGGCGCCTGACCGTCCGCGACGGACGCGTTGCCCTGGACCAGGCTGCGCCCAGACCCCGGGGCACGACCATCAGCGTGCGCAGCCTGTTCGCCAACATGCCCGCCCGGCGACACGCGGTCGCCCGGGTCCAGACCGAGGTCGCCCACATCGGCCAGGTTGCCCGCCGTCTCGCCCTGTCAGCTCCCGGCGTCCGCGTGGCGCTCTTCACCGAAGAGCGGTTGGTCTTCCAGACGACCGGTTCCGGCAACCTCGGCGCGACCCTGGTTGAGATCCACGGCGCGGGCATCGGCGGATCGCTGGTGGAGCTATCGCCGGTCGAGGTCTCCGGAGCGCGGCTCAGCGGCATCGTCGTTGGTGCGGACGTGACCCTGCCCAGCCGAGCCGGGATCCACGTGCTCGTGAACCGGCGCTGGGTGCAGCCACGCGGGTTTGTGCAGCTTCTCGAGAATGCGTATCGGCCGGTGGTCCCGCGCGGCCGTCACCCGATCACGGTTGTCTCCGTCGAGACCCCGCCGGACCGGGTCGACGTCAACATCCATCCCGCCAAGCTAGAAGTCCGCCTTCACGCCGAGCGGATGATCGCGACCGAGGCGGGACGCCTCGTCAAGGAGATTCTGGGGCGGCGTCCGGCACCACTCGGATTCCGCCCCCTGACTGGCGAGGCAGCACTTGGCCTCCCGACCGCATCGCACCTTGGCGAAACGTCGGGGCAATACGACGCCGCAACGCCGATCGTGACGCCCGGACTGCCCCCGCTGACGCTCAAAGGACAGGTCCAGGATCGGCTGATCCTCCTCGAAGGGGACCAGGGTCTGTACCTGGTCGATCAACATCGCGCCCACGAGCGGATCCTCTACGAGCACCTTGCCCGCGCGCACGGGCCAACGGGACCGGAGCCGGTCGCGTTGCCAGAGCCGATCGTCATCGAGCTGCGCCCGGCCCAAATGGCCAGGTTTGGCCACCGTCTCTCCGAGCTTGCCGCGATCGGCTTCGACCTCGAATCATTCGGCGGCCGGGCCTTCCTCCTCCGGTCAGCCCCGCTACTCCCTGGGGTGACCGCGGACGGCGGTGACTCCCTCGATGGCCTGGGCGAAGCGGCCGAGCTTGGTGCGACCCTCCTCGCCACCGCCGAGGACGAGATCAACCACGCCGGCGAGGATGAAACCTGGCGGGACCGCCTGCTCGTCCGCCTCTCCTGCCGCACGGCCGTCCGGCGCGGCCGCCCACTCGATCTCACTACCATGCGCGCCCTGGTCGAGCGGCTCGGGCACACCCCCTCCCCGGCCGTCTGCCCCCATGGATCTCCATTGCTGATGCACGTCAGCGGCTCACTGTTAGCGAAGGAATTCGACTGGTCATAGTGCATGATTCGTCGATGACGCAATCGCTGCGCGGCTATCTCGTCTTGCCGCACGCTGTGCCGATCATCGTCGTGATGACCGCGACTGCCGGGTTTGCCGTGGTCGCGGCAGGCGGTTGGCCCGGAGGGTGGCAACTGTTCTGGCTGCTGGGGGCCATGTTCGGCGCGCAACTCGTGATCGGCGTGGTCAACGAGCTAGTCGATGCCGACCTTGACGCGGTTGCCAAGCCGAAAAAGCCAATTCCGGCCGGAGTCGTGTCGCGTAGGGGAGCCCGAATCGTTGCGCTCGGCGGCGTGATCTTGATGGCAACCTTCAGCGTGCAGCTCGGCCTCGCGTCGCTCGCGCTCTGCTCGCTCGGAACCGCGACCGGAGTGGCCTACAGCCTGTGGTTCAAGCGCACGATCTGGTCGTGGATTCCGTATCTCGTGGCGCTACCGCTCCTGCCGATCTGGGTGTGGACCGCGCTGAGTACGGTCGATCGCGGCTTGCTCGCGATTTACCCGATTGGGGCGGCGGCGATCGTCGCCGTCCAGATCGCCCAATCGCTGCCGGATATCGACGCTGATCGCGGGTCGAACGTCCGGACGCTGGCGGTGGCGCTCGGTTCCTCCCGTGCCCGGTACAGCTGCTGGGGAGCGACGCTGCTGGCTGCCCTGCTGGCGGCCGGGCTCGCCCCCGGACTCACCGACGATCCCTGGTGGGTGTGGCTCGCCGCGGCGGTCGCCTGCGGGTTGGTCGGGGTCAACGCGATCATCTGGAAACGAGACGCAAACACCGGCGCATTGGCCTGCTTCCCATGCATCGCAATCGGCGTTGCCGCGCTCGGTATCGGCTGGGCAGCGGCGCTGGTTGGCAGCTGAAACGTTGCGCAAGACACCAATATGGATCTGGAGCGCAGGACGCGACGGTACGGGACGTGCGACAACTGCATGCGAACCGTTTTGGCGCGCACACGGATCGGGGCGACCAGCCCATGGCTCATTCAAGTAGAGGTGCGCTCGGCTTTTCGCCCGGCGCAATACTGTCACTCCAGCGGAGCGATCGCACTGAACTGCTTGACGAATCCGTGCTCGACCCGGATGAGCTGGCGGTCAACCTGCGCGATATTCGCCGGGTCAACCGGCTCCTAGGCGGGACCTCGACGGTACTTCGCCACCTGCCCCGCCTCCTCGACAACGTTCCGGCCCATGGGCAACCCGCTTCTATTCTTGATCTCGCCACTGGGTCCGCTGACATCCCGATCTCGATCGCCAGATGGGCGAAGTCCAGCAATCGTGCCGTGACGATTGTTGCAAGTGATTCGTCGGACGAGATCCTCTCCCAAGCACAGGAGCAAACTGCGGCGCACCCTGAGATCGCGCTCGCCCAGTACAACGCCCTCAGAGTTCCCCTTCCGGACAAGCAATTCGATATCGTGCTCTGCTCGCTGGCCCTGCATCACTTCGGACCGGATGACGCCGTTCAGGTGCTCCGGGAGATGGACCGCCTCGCCCGCGTGGGCTTCATCCTCAACGATCTCCGCCGAGGCAGGCTCGGCTACGCCGCCGCCTGGGTCGCGGCACACCTGACGACCCGAAATCGCCTCACTCGCCACGACGCGCCGCTCTCCGTCCGCCGGGCATACACACCCTTAGAGCTTGATGGCCTCCTGCGCCGGGCTGGCATCAACGACGCCACGATCTCGACGCACCCGTGGTTTCGGATGGCGGCGGTCAAGGTATGCGGGCGCGCCGATGCATGAGTCGGGAGTAACCGTCGCCCGCCCACGCGAACGCGATGCCGAGGTCATCGTCGTTGGAGGTGGTCCCGCCGGCAGCACGATTGCGGCGGCCCTGGCCACGGCCGGCCACAACGTCGTGCTGCTCGACAAAGCGCGCTTTCCGCGCCATAAGGCTTGTTCCGAGTATGTCAATCCGGCCGGTGCCCGGTTACTCGAAGAGATGGGCACGATCGAAGACATCCTCGCCGCCGGCGCCCACCGCATGGAGGCCATGATCGTCCACGCACCGGGCGGCCACCGCTTCGTGGCCAACTACGCGAAGGCGGAGCCGGGGCGGGCCGCGCTCGGGCTTTCCCGCTACCGGCTGGATCACCTGCTGCTCGAACGCGCGAAAGCGGCCGGCGTCACGGTGTGCGAAGGCTCCCATGTCCGGGAGGTTTTGCGGGAGCAGGGCCGAGTCGTCGGCGTCGAAGCGTCCGTTGCCGGTAGCCGTGAGCAGATCCGATCGGCGCTCGTCGTCGGGGCGGATGGCCGCAACTCGGCAGTCGCGCGCGCCACTGCTACAAATGCGCCCCCGATTTGGCCGCGCAAGACCGGTCTGGTTGCCCACTACCGGCGAGTGACCGGTCTCGATCGGTTTGGCGAGATGCACGTCGCACGTCACGCTTACGCGGGGCTTGCACCGCTCGAGGACGGATTGACCAATGTTGCCCTTGTGGCCGGCGTGCGGGCCGTGAACGGGCGGATGGGGACGGTAGAGGAGTTCTTCGCGGAGGCATTGGAGTCCATCCCGGCCGTCGCCCGGATGTTGGCCGGGGCCGAGCGGGCCGGCGGCATCCGTGGCGTCGGCCCTATGGCGTCCCGCGTCCGCCGCGCCACGGGCGAGGGCTATCTGCTGGTGGGCGACGCCGCTTCGTTTCTCGACCCCTTCACCGGCGATGGCATCTACCAGGCGCTCCGGGCCGCGCACCTCGCCGCCCCGGTCGCCAGCGCAGCTCTGCGGGCCGGCGACGTCTCAGCCGAAGCGCTCGATCCGTACCGGATTGCCCGGCGGCGCGACTTTACGTCGAAGCGCGCGGTCTGCTGGATCGTCCAGGGCTTCGTGAACGCACCGCCGCTCATGAACTACGCCACGGAGCGGCTTGCGCGGCGCGACGACCTCGGGCTGACGCTCAGCGGTGTCCTCGGCGACTTCCGCCCCGCAACCCAGGCACTTTCGCCCGTCTTCCTGGCACGGCTGTTGCGTCCTTGATCTCCGAAAGGATCACCCATGCGGACCGAGAGCACCGTCACCATGGCCGCCGATCTGGAGCACATCGTGGCGCTGGCCGCGGATGTTGAACGCTGGCCAGAAATCCTCCCGCACTACCGCTGGGTAACCCTGCTGGATGGCGGCGGCGATCGCAAGACGGTCGAGATGGCGGCGCGCCGGGGGCGTATTCCGGTCAAGTGGCGCGCCATCCAGGAAATCGAGCGGGATGGCCCATCGCCAATCATCCGCTTCCGTCACATCGGGGGCGTGACCAAAGGGATGGACGTCGCCTGGACGTTCGCGCCGGGTTCCAGTGAAGTCATCGTCCGCATCGATCACGAGTTCACGCCGCCTTGGCCGCTCGTCGGCGGAGTCATTGCCGATCACGTCATCGGGCCGCACTTCGTGGAGGCGATCGCCGGCAAGACGCTCACGACCATCAAAGCAATTGTCGAAGACCGCGATTCGCGATTCGATCCCAGCGGACAGCCCCGGTCGTGAAACACCGTGTCGCAATTACCGGCATCGGCGCGATCACCCCGATCGGCAACGGCGTCGACGAACTCTGGTCCGGGGTTCGCCGCGGCACGTCCGCCATCCGCCCAATAAGTCGTTTCGACACCGCCAACATCCCAAGCAAAGTCGCCGGAGAGGTGACGTTCGATCCGTCCGGTTACCAGTCGCCCCGGCAGGCGCGGCGAGTCGACCGCTACTCCCAGATTTCGCTCACCTGCACCGGCATGGCGCTGGAGGATTCCGGACTGACAGCGGCCGAAGCGGCCTGCGCGGGAGCAGGCAGCTACGTCGGATCGGCGCTGGGCGGTGTTGCCTTCGCCGAACAGCAGCACGAATCCTACGTCCGCGACGGCCCGAAGCACGTTAACCCGCTGCTCGCACTCTCCGTCTTCGGGGGCGCCGCCCCCGCTAACGTGACGATCGGATTCGGCTTGAACGGACCGTCACTCGCGTACGGGAACTCGTGCGCCGCCGGGCTGATCGCCATCGGCGAAGCCGCGCGCCTGGTCGCGGACGGTCGCCTACCGGTCATGCTGGCAGGTGGGGCCGAAGCGCCGCTTTCCCCGCTCACGGTCGGGGCCTTCGCGATGATCCGCGTCCTCAGCACTCGCAACTACGACCCCGCCACCGCCAGCCGGCCCTTCGATCGTGGCCGCGACGGGTTCGTCATCGCCGAAGGCGGGGCCATGCTCGTTCTGGAGTCGTTCGAGCACGCGAAAGCTCGCGGTGCCCACATCTATGCCGAACTCGTCGGCTACGGGACGACGAGCGACGCGCATCACATGACGGCGCCGCATCCAGATGGGATCCACGCCGCCCGCGCCATGAGCGATGCGATCGCGAGCGCTGGGCTTGCGCCGGAGGCGATCGACTACGTCAACGCGCACGGCTCATCGACCGTGCTCAACGACCCGACCGAGTGCCGTGCGATCCGCATCGCCCTGGGGAAAAGCGCCGAGCGGATCGCCGTCAGCGGCACGAAGGGGTTGCACGGCCACGCCCTCGGCGCCACCGGAGCCATGGAGGCCGCGATCTGCGCGCTCGCCCTGGAGCGAGGCTTCTTACCCGGGACCGCCAACCTCGCTGACTTGGACCCCGCGTGCGATCTTGATGTGATCCCTCCAGGAGGCAGGGACTGTCAAGTTTCAACGCTGCTCTGCAACGCGTTCGGCTTCGGCGGCATCAACGCCAGTGTCGCGATGAGCGCCGTCTAAAGCGCTCGTCGGAACGGTTGACCGCGTGTCCGCTGGCCGCCCGGGGCTCACGGCCCAAGTTTGCCCCGGGCAACCGGTGACACGGTCAACCGTTCCGACGAGTGCATTAGTAGGTGCCGCAGTTTGCCGGGCGAATGGCGACCGCCCAAGCGAACGCATAAACCAGAACCTCCAAGATCTTTTCGGCGCTACTGCTACACTTTGGAAAGTGACGTACCGCCCGGCGGACGTCGTTGACCGCTTGGCTTGCCGCAGACCGGCACGCGACATCCCGAGGACTTCATATGGCGACCACCGCTGCTTCCATGACCAACTCCGGACCTGCGGGTTCGGCGAGCGGCGATCACATCCACCCCAACGTCATCTCCGCCCTGGGCCACACGCCGCTGGTGCGGTTCAACTCGATCACCCGGGGTATCCGTACCCCAGTCGTCGCCAAGCTGGAGATGCTCAATCCGGGCGGATCGGTCAAGGACCGGATCGGCATCCGGATGATCGAGGAGGCCGAGCGCAAGGGATGGCTCAAGCCCGGCGGCACGATCGTCGAGCCGACCAGTGGTAACACCGGCGTCGGCCTGGCGATGGCCGCGACCGTCAGGGGCTACTCCTGCATCTTCGTCATGCCCGATAAGGTCGCCCCGGAGAAGGTCGCCCTGCTACGGGCATACGGCGCCGAGGTGGTCATCTGCCCGACCGCTGTCGAACGAGATTCCCCTGAAAGCTACTACTCGGTCGCGGACCGGCTAACCCGCGAGGTGCCGAAGGCTTTCCAACCCAACCAGTACTTCAACCCGATGAATCCGAAGACGCACTACGAATCGACCGGCCCCGAAATCTGGGAACAGACCGGCGGCAAGGTGACCCACTTCGTCGCGGGCGTCGGCACCGGCGGCACCATCTCCGGGATTGGCCGCTACCTGAAGGAGCAGAACCCCGCCATCAAGGTGATCGGCGCTGACCCGGAAGGCAGCATCTATACCACCCCCGATAACATCCACACCTACAAAGTCGAGGGCGTGGGTGAGGATTTTTGGCCGGGAACCTTCGACCGGGACATCGTTGACACCTGGGTCCAGGTGAGCGACCGCGACTCACTCCTGACAACCCGTCGTGTCACCCGCGAAGAGGGCATCCTCGTCGGCGGTTCCTGCGGCTTGGCCGTTTGGGCAGCCCTCAACACCGCCGCCGAGGTCAATGATCCCGACGCGATGGTCGTCGTGCTGCTGCCCGATAGCGGCCGCGGCTACCTCTCCAAGATCTACAACGACGACTGGATGCGGGAGAACGGCTTCCTCTCCCGGTTCAATGCGCCGACCCGGATGGCGGAACTCGTCAACGAGCGCAAGGGTGATGTGCCGAAGGTCGTGGCAATCTCGGTCGACGAGACGGTCGAGCACGCAATCGAGATCCTGCGCAAGCACGATATCAGCCAGATTCCCGTCGTGCGCACCGGCACCGTCACCGTCAGCGGCGATCCCTGCTCAGGCGACGCCTGCATCGAGGTCCAGGCCGTGGTCGGGTCCATCCAGGAGCGCACCCTGCTCGACAAAGTCTTCCGCTCGCCGGATGCCCTGAGCGCCAAAATCAGCACGGTGATGGACGCGCCGTTCAGCCTCGTCGATGTCGAGGAACCGCTGGAGCGGGTCTACCCGCTCCTCGGCGATGCATCACCCGCCGTCCTTGTGCAGCGCGACGGCATGCTCACCGCCGTGGTCACCCGGGCAGACCTGCTCGAATACGTGTCTAACCACCGCCAGAACGGCAGCCGGCGCTAGATTCCGCGAGGCCCCCTCCTCCGGTTGGAGGAGGGGGCCTTTTTGTGCCTCTGCGACTTAGAGCATGTTGCCAAACTCGCGACGACCGAGCCGCCTCCGGCGCCCGCGGCGCGCCGAAGCCGACCTGGCCGATCGGGGCTGTCGCGGTGGTGGGCTATCCGGCGTCGGCGAACCGCGGCGCGACCTGTTCGGCGAAGAGCCGCATCTGGCGCAGCAGGTCGTCCAGGCCCTCGGCCTCGAACGCGCAGATTGCGTACTCCAGGCCCGCCTGACGGTACCCGTCAAGGTGCGCCGCCACGGCGTCCAGGCTGCCCGCGAACCCTCCCGGGCACCCGCGGACTCGTTGACCGCACGGCCGCCGGCTCGTCCGGCCGCGCGATGCGGAGGTAGAACAAATTGGTCACCGTCGGACACTGGCGCCCCCGCGTCAGCTCCCGCAGCAGGGCCACGCCGGAGCGGAAGCCGTCCAGGTCGTTGATGAAGTCGTCGAGGTTATGGACGTAGGCCAGCCAGCCGCTGCCGTACCGGGCCGCCCGCCGGATGGCTGCCGGGGAGTTCCCCCCGACCCAGATCGGCGGCCCGCCGTCGGGCGGACGCGGCTCCAGGCTGGCGGCGGCGAGGCGGTGGAACCGGCCCTCGTAGCGGGCGACCGGCTCGCGCCACAGCGTTTGCAAGACCTCGATCGCCTCGTCGGTCGCCGCGGCACGGTGCGCGAAGTCGGCGCCCAGCAGGGCGAACTCCGCCGCCCGCCAGCCGATCCCAACGCCGAGGATGAGGCGGCCCCCCGTAAGCAGGTGCAGGGCCGCGGCCTGCTTGGCCACCAGGATCGCGTTGCGCTGCGGCAGGACCAGGACGGCGGTGCCGAGCGTGAGGCGCGGCACCAGGTGGACCAGGCTGGCGAGGGTGACGAGCGGCTCGATGACCTGCTCGTTGCCGGGCGTCCCGCGGTCCGCCGCGGGGGTGACCACCACGTCGTTGGCCCAGACCCCCTCGTAGCCCAGGGCCGCGGCCGCCTGTGGCGGCCTCCGCGACGGCGACGCCGATGGGGGTGGTCCCGTAGTCGTCCCAGTAGGTCGGCAGGAACGCGCCGAA
Organism: uncultured Chloroflexia bacterium; assembly: GCA_963724285.1. Taxonomy (GTDB): domain Bacteria; phylum Chloroflexota; class Chloroflexia; order Thermomicrobiales; family UBA6265; genus CAVRUD01. Next base: position 250,561 of record CAVRUD010000009.1, read on the forward strand.
TCGCATCCTCGGCCCCTCTCCTCGGCGCCGCGGCGGGCGCACCGATGTTCTGGCCGGTGGTGACGAGGGCGCCATCATACCAGCCGGCGAGGGGCGAGGGCGCCGCTCGCGTCACCCGGCCACAGCACACCTCCTCAGGACGTGGTTGACGCCGGTGGGGCGCCACGGTGGCCGGTCCGAGCGCGCCGCTGATGGGACCAGGTGGGCGGAACCCGTGGGCGGAGCAGTCGCGCGAGTGGCGTCAGCGACGGCCGGAGACCGGCGCGCGTCGGGACGCTAGGCGGCGGCGGCGGCGCGGGCGACGTGGTCCAGGACCGGTTGGTGCTCGGCCGGCCGGCTGAACTCGACGAACTCGACGTCCTCTTCCACCAGCGGCGAGTGCCCCGGCGGCAGGTAGAAGAGGTCGCCGGCCCCCAGGACCTCCTCCCGGTCGGCATAGGTCACCCGCATCCGTCCCTTGAGGACGTAGCCCCAGTGCGGGCAGGGGCACAGGTCGTCCGGCAACCCCCGCAGGAGCGGGGCGAGGTCGGTGCCGGCCGGCAGCGAGACGATCATCGACCGCAGTTCGCCCCAGTCGGCGCCGCGGATGACCGCCGGGTCTTCCCCGAAGAGGACCGGGAGTTCGTCGCGGGTGGCGCGCATAGCTGGCCTCCTTTGGATGACAGTGCCCCAGGATTATGGCGCAGCCACAAGTATGACCCATCGGCGTTGACCACGTCGTGACGAGGTGTGGGCCACAGGGGCCAGACGAGCGGGTGGCTCATGGTGAGCCATCATGCCACGCCTCCGGTTTTGCAACACGCTCTTAGAGCGTCTATCACAACCGTGGAACCGGGCTTGCGGCGCGTGTGGGCATGAGCAAGCCCCTGGTCCCCGACGAACTGTGGCGCACGATCGAACCGTTGTTGCCGACGGAGCCGCCGAAACCCAAGGGCGGGCGGCCGCGCGTCCCCGACCGCGCCTGCCTGACCGGGATCGTCTTCGTGCTCAAGACCGGGCTGCCCTGGGAGGACCTCCCCCAGGAGATGGGCTGCGGCTCGGGCATGACCTGCTGGCGGCGGCTGCGCGACTGGCAGGACGCCGGGGTGTGGGAGAAGTTGCACCGGGCGCTCCTGGACCGGCTCGGGGCCGCCGACCAGATCGCCTGGGAACGCGCGTGCCTCGACAGCGCCAGTGTCCCGGCAAAAAGGGGGGCCAGCAGACCGGACCGGACCCGACGAACCGCGGCAAACCGGGCACGAAGCGCCATCTTGTGGTCGACCGGCGCGGCACCCCGCTTGCCGCGCTCCTGACCGGGGCCAACCGCCACGACAGCGTCCCCTTCGAAGCCCTCCTCAACGCGCTCCCGCCGATCACGCGGCCCTCCGGCCAGCGGCGCACGCGCCCGGCGAAGCTGCACGCCGACAAGGCCTACGATTGCCCGCGCTGCCGCCGGGCGTTGACGCGGCGGGGCATCAAGGTCCGGATCGCGCGCAAAGGCGTCGACTCCAGCGCCCGGCTCGGCCGCCACCGCTGGGTGGTGGAGCGGACGTTCGCTTGGCTGGACCAGTTCCGCCGCCTCACCATCCGCTACGAACGCCGCCACGACATCCACGACGCCTTCCTCTCCCTCGGCTGCTCGCTCATCTGCCTCAACGCGATCACACGGTTCTGTTAGGCGCTCTTAGTCGCCTCGCTTAAATCGCTGCTACCATATGGGCATCATGCTCATTGTCCGCCGCCGTCGTTGGCGCCGGCTGCAACCCTGGTTTCCTCGGATCTCCAACATCTCGGACAGGCAGACCATGTCGATGGCAGCAGCATCGACCACCGAGGTCGATCCAGGCCCGGCTCCTATCAAGGCCACCCAGCCAGGGCTGGCGGATTCGGCTCGCTTGCCGGTACTCCTGACGTCGCTCATTGGCCGCGCGGCTGACATCGCTGCTGCCGCGGCGCTCCTTCGCGGCGACGTCCGCCTCCTGGCGCTCACCGGTCCGGGCGGGGTAGGCAAGACCCGGTTGGCGATCGCCGTTGCCACGGAGCTGCAGGCAGAGTTCGCCGACGGTGTCGCGTTCGTCAGTCTCGCCCAGGTCACCGACCCTGATCTCGTCGCGGCGACCATCGCCTCCACGCTCGGCGTTCGCGATGGCGACTCCCGCAGCGACCTCGCCCGGGTGATCGACGTTCTCCGTCATCGACAGGTATTGCTCGTCCTGGACACGTTTGAGCAGGTGTCGGACGCCGCTCCGTTGATCGTCGAACTGCTCGGAGCAGCACCCGGGCTGAAGGTTCTGGTGACCAGCCGCGCGACCCTCCATGTGCGCGGCGCCCGCGAGTTTCTGGTTCCTCCGCTCGCGTTGCCGCTGACCACCGACCCGATCAATGCCGAGGATCTGTCGCGCTACCCGGCGACGGCGCTGTTTGTTGCGCGCGCCATGGACGTGCGCTCGGATCTGACCATTACCCCGGCTTCGGCGGCCGCGATCGTCGAAATCTGCTCGCGGCTCGATGGTCTTCCCCTGGCGATCGAACTCGCGGCCGCCCGGAGCACCGTCCTCTCGCCTCCAGCGCTCCTGAATCGTCTCGAGCGTCGCCTCGCCCTGCTGACCGGAGGCAGCCGCGACCTCCCAACCCGCCAGCAAACGCTGCGCAACACGATTACCTGGAGCTACGACCTTCTCACACCCGAGCAACAGGTCATTTTCGCAGCCTGGCGGTATTTGCGGGCGGCTGCACGCTCGAGGCCGCCGAAGCTGTGTTAGGGGGAGAGGTGGAGGGACGGAGAGGGGGAGACGGCCGTGTTCTCTCCCCCTCTCCGTCTCAAGGCGTAAGCCCTGTCCCCCACTCCCCCTCGTCTGTCCTCGACGAACTGACTGTCCTTGTCGGGCACAGCCTCGTTCGCCGGATCGAGCAAGAGGGCGGCGATTCTCGCCTGCTTCTGTTGGACACAATCCGTGAGTTCGCCCTGGAGGCGCTGACCGCCGACGGACCGGACGTATCCAACGCGCTCCGGCGTGCCCACGCGGCCTGGTTCACCGCTTTGGCCGAGGAAGTTGGACCAAATCTCCACGGTGCAGACCAGCATCAATGGTGGACCCGTCTCCAGATCGAGCACGGAAACCTGCGTGCCGCTCTGACGTGGCTCGCGGATGAGGAAGAATGGATCGACTGCCTCCGGCTTGCCGGCGCACTTTGGGAATACTGGTGGTTCGGCGGCCACCTGCGCGAGGGCAGTTCCTGGCTCGTACGCGCTCTGGAACACGCTACCGACGCGCCGCCGGCCCTACGGGCCCGGGCCTTGGAAGGTGCGTCCTACCTCTTCCACGGCCTCAGTGATCACGAGCGGGCAATACCGCTGCTGGAGGAGTGCCGGCGGCTATACGAGGAGATCGGTGATCTTCGTGGTACCGGTGCGGCGCAGTACATGCTCGGGGTCGTTGCCGAAGACCAGGGGAACTACGACCGCGCTTTCGAACTGCTTACCGACGCGGCGGCCACATCCGCCAGGGCTGGCGATCGTCGCGGCAAGGCGTTCGCGCTGCTGCACCTGGGGATGGTTGCCTTCGGACAGGCTGACTTCCCCGGCGCGACGGCCTATTGCGAGCAAGGTATGGTGCTCGCCCGCGAACTGGGCAGCAACGCAGGCGTCTTCTTGGGCACCTATTGCCTGGCACTCGTCGCCGTCGACTCTGGGGATCTGCCTCTGGCCGCCGCCCGCTACCGCGAGATCGTTGGCTGGCTGGAGAACTCCGGCGTCTTCGGGGACGCATGGCACCGGCGCAGCATCGACGCCGCCGGGCGAAACCTGAGCGGCATCGCCACCCTGGCGACTGTCGTAGGTCAGTTCGAGATCGCCGCGCGGCTGTTCGGCGCCGCAGAGGCCGACTACGAAGCCCTCGGTTCGCGGCCCGCCCTGCCGGAGCGAACCGGGTTCGAGCAGGCTATCGCGGCGGTCAGGGAACAGCTCAGCCCCGATACGCTTCGCGACCGCCTGGGCGGCCGGGGCAGCGATGTCGCCAGCCGAGGCGCTCGCAGATATCAACCAGGTCCTGGCGGCGGCGCAGGACTTACCGGCGGCCCCGCCGGCCGCCGAAGCAGACACCTCTGGACTGACGGAGCGCGAACTCGAGGTGCTGCACCTCTTGGTCGAAGGTCTTCCGGACCGGGAGATCGCGGAACGGTTGTACATCAGTCCCCGGACCGCGATGCGCCATGTCGCCAACATCCTGGGCAAGTTCGACGCCCATTCCCGGACCGCCGCAGTCAGCATCGCTCTCCGCCGCGGGTTGATCTGACGCTCCGGGAAGTCACGCACTTTCCCCGCTGTCAGGTGGGTCTACATACTGCGAGCCGGGCGGTGTGGTTGAGTTCACCCACACGCGCTGCAAAACTATCCGCTAAGACAATTGGTCAATCTGAGCCACGACCGCAGGGTTCCTCTTCCTCCAAGCTCGATCCGTGCCCGCCTCGCATGTGCGGGCAATCGATCGCAGTCACGGCGTCGACCGGCTGGGGCCGGTCCCGATCGCCGCACGGAAGGAACCCAGGGACCATGTCTATCATTGCCCGACGTCTCACGGCCGCGCTCGTCGTCGTGGCCATACTCTCCGGCCCGATCGCCGCATTCGGCGCTTCGGCAAACGCCCCGTCGTTCGTCGCTGACACGGCCCACGCGGCCGCCGCCGTTCATCGACGCACCAACCACGTCTTAGGGGCCGCCGAGGCCGAAGTCACGCCCGCCGCGGGAGGCGACCTTGCCTCCTCAACCCAGGACGAGAGCTCCCCTCCGACAGAGGAGGTGCCACCCACTGGAGACGACGCCTCCGGAGCCGATACGGCGCCGCCACCGGCGGAGGTCCCGAGCGATCCCGGCGGCGAGGAGCCGCCCGCCGCAGAGACGGCGACCGATCCCGCGGACGTCGTGGTCGGCGAGACCGATTCAGAGCCGGTGCCTACGGAGCAGCCACCGGTGGATGCGGAGACCGACGAGCCGACCACCGCTCCTGAGCCGTTGGCATCGGACGTCCAAGCCGATGTCGACGAGTCCGAGGTGGAGCGGCTCGCGGCCAACCAGCCGCCGGTCGCTGCCGCGGATGCCTTCACCACCGCGCAGGAAACCACCCTCAGCGTCGACATCCCCGGCGTCCTCGCGAACGACGCCGACGCCGACGGCGACGCGCTGACCGCCGTCCTCGAAACGGCGACGGCCAACGGCACCCTCGGCTTCCTCACGCCCGATGGCGGGTTCTCGTATTCGCCGAACGTCAGTTTCTTCGGCGATGACACTTTCACCTACCGGGTCTCCGACGGCACGGACACCAGCGACCCCACCACGGTCACGATCACGGTCGTCCCCGCCAGCACCCCCCCGATCTCCGTCGCCGACGCGTACAGCGTCGCCCAGGACACGATCCTCGAAGTCGATGCCGTCTCCGGCGTGCTCGCCAACGACAGCGATCCCGACGGCGACCCGCTCCGCGCGTTCTTCGAGTTGGGCTCCGGCCCGTCGAACGGACGAATGTCCGGTTTCGGCCTGGACGGCTCGTTCACGTACACCCCGAACTCCGGCTTCTCTGGAACGGACGCCTTCCGGTACCAAGCCTTTGACGGCACCGTCCATGCCGACCCGGTCACTGTCACGATCACCGTCACCCCCGCCGGCGCCAATTCCCCGCCGGTCGCCGTGGACGACAGTTACACCGTGGCCAAGGACACCGTCCTGACCCTCGACGCGGCGTCGGGACCGCTCGCCAACGATTCCGATCCGGACGGCGACGCGTTGTTCGCTTTCAATGACTTCCCCGCCCCGTCGCACGGGGTCGTCGATTCTTCCGCCGATGGATCGTTCACGTACGAGCCGGACACGCACTTCACCGGCACCGATACGTTCGGGTATGGGGTCACGGACCGTACCGATCGTGACAGCGGGGTCGTCACCGTTACCGTGACCGGCGAGCCGAACGAACCGCCGGTCGCCGTCGACGATGCCTACTCCGTGATCCAGGACACGACACTCACCATCGACGCGGCTGCGGGCCTCGTGGCCAACGACACCGATGCGAACGGCGACGCGCTGTTCGCGTTCAACGACGTCCCCGCCCCATCGCACGGGGTCATTAACTCGGTCGCCGACGGCTCATTCACCTACACTCCGGATGCCGGATTCGTCGGCACGGACACGTTCGGGTACGGCGTCACGGACAGAGCACTATCCGACTCAGGCGTCATCACGATCACCGTCACCGCCGCCGGGGTCAACACCCCGCCGGTCGCGGTCGACGATACGTACACGGTGACGAAGGACGGGGTACTGACGGTGGCGGCGGCGGAGGGTGTCCTCGCCAACGACACCGACCTGGAAGGGGACGAACTCTTTGCCTCGCTGGACTTCCCGGCCAACGGGCAGTTGCAGAGCGGCATCGACGGGTCCTTCACCTACGCGCCCGGCTTCCACTTCACCGGCACCGACACCTTCACATACTTCGCGCACGAGGCCGGCAACACGAATCAAAGCAATGTCGCGACCGTGACGATCACGGTGACCGGGGACCCGAACGTTGCGCCGGAGGCGGCCGACGACGGGTACAGCGTGGCCCAGGACTCGACGCTCAGCATCGATGCTGCATCGGGCGTCTTGGCGAACGACTCGGACCCGAACGGCGACTCGATCAGAGCGACCGCGTTCACGCCTCCGCTCCACGGCACGCTGACCACCGCCGACGACGGCTCCTTCCTATACACCCCGGCCACAGGATTCGCCGGTATGGACTCCTTCGCCTACGAGGCCACGGACGGCGCGACCTTCAGCAACGCCGCGACCGTCACCATCACCGTCACCGCCACCGGCGCCAACACGCCCCCCATCGCGACCGACGACGCGTACGCGGTGGCGAAAGACACCACGCTGGTGGTGGACGCCGCCTCCGGGCTGCTCATCAACGACGAGGACGTCGATGGCGACCCGTTGCTCGCCGAACTGCAAGCCGCGCCCGCTAACGGCACCGTGGCGTTCAACGGACCCGGCGGCTTTACCGGGGATGGCGGCTTCACCTACACCCCGAACGCCGGGTTCGTGGGCGCCGACAGCTTCGCCTACTTCGTCTCGGACGGGACGGCACTGAGCTTCTCGGCCACGGTGACGGTCGTCGTGACCGACCCGGCGACCAACAAGCCGCCGATCGCCGTCGACGACGCCTACGCCACCCCTCAGGACACCACCCTCACCGTCGACGCCGCGTCGGGGCTGCTCGGCAACGACACCGACGACAACGGGGCCGCCGTGCTCGCCGAGTTGCAGACCGCCCCCAGCCACGGAACAGTGACGCTCAACGGCCCAGGCGGCTTCGTCGGGGACGGCTCGTTTGTCTACATCCCGGACCCCGGCTTCGCCGGCACGGATTCCTTCCAGTACTTCGTCTCGGACGGCCTCGCCTTGAGCTTCTCGGCAACGGTCACCATCACCGTCACCGCTGTCGGAACAAACTCCCCGCCGGTCGGCGTGCCGGACAGCTACCGGGTCGACAAGGACGGGAAGCTTCTCGTGGACGCCGCGACCGGCGTCCTGGCGAACGACACCGACGCCGACGGCGATCCGCTCGTCGTCTCGTCGTCCACCCTGACGGACCACGGCATTCTCGTTCAAGCCACGACCGACGGATCCTTCCGCTACGAGCCGAACACCGGCTTCGTCGGCACCGACACGTTTGTCTACCGGGCCAGCGACGGCACGGCCTCCAGCGCCGACACCCTCGTCACCATCACCGTCCGGGATCCGGCCACGAACCGGGCCCCATTCGCGGCCGACGACGCCTTCTCCACGTCGCAGGACACCTTGCTGGTTGCCGACGCGCCGGGCATCCTGGCCAACGACTCGGACCCCGACGGCGATGCGATCGAGGTCTTTACGCTTTTCAACCTGCCGCAGCACGGCGTCGTGGATGCCCTGGGCGACGGCTCGTTCGTCTACACCCCGGAGGCGGGCTTCTTCGGGGCCGACACGTTCGTCTACCAGATCACCGACGGCCAATCGGCCAACGCCCTCAGCGACCGCGCGACCGTCACGATCACGGTCGGGAACGCAAGCGGCAACACGCCGCCGACCGCGTTCGCCGACACGTTCTCCGTCGCCAACGACAGTGTGCTCGCCGTCGACGCGGCAAGCGGACTCCTGTCCAATGACTTTGACTTCGACGGAGATCCGATCGTCGTGACCGGCGCCACCCTGCCACTCGTCGGTACGCTCAAGGTGAACGCGGACGGCGGGATCACGTACTCCCCGCAGACCGGCTTCGTCGGCACGACCAGTTTCACGTACTTCATCGCCGACGGCCATGGCGGAACGGACGCCGGCGTTTCCACGGTCACCGTGACCCCCGCGGTGAACGAGCCGCCGGTTGCCAACGACGACGCCTACAGCACATTCCGGGACACTCAACTCTTGGTCGACAAGACATCCGGACTGCTCGCCAACGACACCGACCCAGACGGCGACCCCCTCGCCACCTTCGCCACCGACCCCTCCAACGGGACCGTCACGATTTTCGACGGTGGCGGGTTCCGGTACACCCCCGATGCCGGCTTCGTCGGCACGGACAGCTTCACCTACCAGGCCAACGACGGCCACCTGACCGGCTTCAGCAACACCGCCACCGTCACCATCGTCGTCAAGGATCCCGCGGACAACACCGCACCGGTCGCTAACGACGACAGCTACACGGCCTTCCAGGACACGTCGCTCGTCGTTACGGCCGCAGATGGCTTGCTGGCGAACGACACCGACGCCGACGGCGACGCCCTGGTCGCCACCGGGCAGATGGTTCCCGCCCACGGCCAGATCGACGTCTCCGGCCAGGCCGACGGCGCGGCCGGCGGCTTCGTCTACACCCCGGACCCCGGCTTCGTCGGCACGGAGACGTTCGAGTACCGCGCCTTCGACGGCGCCGAGTTCAGCGAACCCGCCGCCTTCACGATCACCGTCATCGACGACCACCTTCCGGTCGCGGTTGACGACGCTTACCGCACCAATGCGGGAACGTCGTTGACCGTCGACGCCGCCACTGGGCTTCTCGCCAACGACAGCGACCTCGAGGGCGACGCCCTAACGGCCGTGGAATTCAGCGACCCCGGCCACGGCACCCTCACGGTGGATGCGGACGGCTCCTTTACCTACGCGCCGGACGCCGGCTTCTCAGGTACCGACAGCTTCACGTATTCGGTCACCGACGGCACGGGAGCGAGCGAACCAGCCACCGTTACGTTGACCGTCAACAACACGCCCGTTGCCAACGACGACCACTTCACGACGCCGGTCAACACCGTACTCGCCATTGGACCCGCCGCCGGACTTCTTGCCAACGACACCGACGCCGACGGCGACGCCCTGGTCGCCACCGGGCAGATGGTTCCCGCCCACGGCCAGATCGACGTCTCCGGCCAGGCCGACGGCGCGGCCGGCGGCTTCGTCTACACCCCGGACCCCGGCTTCGTCGGCACGGAGACGTTCGAGTACCGCGCCTTCGACGGCGCCGAGTTCAGCGAACCCGCCGCCTTCACGATCACCGTGGGCGACCCGAGCGCCGGAAACACCGCCCCGGTTGCGGTCGACGACCTCGTCACGACCCTCCAAGACACGGCAATCGTCATCGACGCGCTCGTCAACGACAGCGACCCCGACGGCGATGCGATCTCCTTCTCGGGCGTCGTTGGCGGCGACCACGGCGCGGTCGATTTCCCCGGCAACGGCACGGTCCGCTACACCCCGGACGCCGGCTTCGTCGGAACGGACTCGTTCATCTATCAGGTCACCGACGGCACCGACCTCAGTAACGTCGCCACCGTGACGATCACCGTCACCGCCTCGGGAGGCGGGAACACCCCGCCGGTCGCCGAGGACGACGCCTTCGCCGCCATCGCCGACGCCCCGTTCACCGTCAACGCCCCCGGCCTCCTCGCCAACGACGCCGACGCCGACGCCGACCTTCTGGCCGTCGAGGATGTCGTCGCCCCGGATCACGGCACAGTCTTGGTCGAGGCCGACGGAGCGTTCACCTACACGCCGGAGCCCGGCTTCGTCGGGACCGCCATCTTCGCCTACACGGTCGTCGACCACCGGGGCGGCAGCGACACCGCGGAGGTCGCGATCGCCGTGGGTGGCGCCGCGAACACCCCGCCGGTCGGCGGCGACGACGCCTTCACCGTGACTCAGGACACAGCCTTGGTCGTCGTGGCCCCCGGGGTACTCGCCAACGACTCGGACGCCGACGGCGACCCCCTCAAGGCCAGCGTCAACCTCGGCGGCCTGCCCCAGCACGGCGCGATCACACTCGAACCCGACGGCGGCTTCACCTACACCCCAGAGCCCGGCTTCGTCGGCCTCGACGGCTTCACCTACGCCCCGTTCGATCCCTTCGGGTCGGGCAACCTGACCCAGGTCGACATTACGGTAAGCCCTGCCGCCGCCAACACGACGCCGGTGGCCAACGACGACGCCTACGCCACGGCGCAGGACACGCCGCTGATCGTCGACGCGCCCGGCGTCCTCGCGAACGACACCGACGCCGACGGGCAGACGCTCGTCGTCTCCGGCATCGGCGTGATCCAGCACGGGACGGTCACGCCCGGAGCGGACGGCTCGTTCGACTTTGTGCCGGATCCCGGCTTCGTCGGCACCGCCAGCTTCCAGTACATCGCGAGCGACGGTGTGCTCGGCGGGGAGAGTAACCTTGCCACGGTGACGATCGCCGTCGGCGACGCCGCCGCCGACAACACCCCGCCAGTCGCCGCCGATGACGCCTACGCGGTCGCGCAGAACGTCCAACTCACCGTCCCGACCAAGTCAGGTTTGCTCGCCAACGACTCCGACGCGGATGGCGACCAACTGACGATCGAAGACGTTGCCGACCCACAGAACGGCACGGTGTCGTTCTCCGCCGACGGGTCATTTATCTACACGCCGGATTCCGGCTTCATCGGTTCCGACATCTTCGAATATGTGTCGTCGGATGGCCGCGGCGGTCATGGAAACGGGATCGTGGAAATCACGGTCGAGGCGGCCTCTCCGTCTCCAGAGCCGTCTCCGCAGCCCTTGCCATCGCCAGAACCATCGCCCGATCCGTCTCCGGCACCGTCTCCGGCACCGTCGCCATCGCCGGATCCCTCACCAGAACCATCACCCGATCCATCAACAGATCCCTCGCCGGAACCCGACACGAGTCCATCTCCGGCACCTTCCGGTGAACCATCTTCGGAGCCTCCCGTCACCACTCCAGACCAAGGCGCCCCCGATGGAGCGACGGAGCCCACCGAACCCGGAGAGCCAGCCAACGAACAAACCTCCGGAATCCTTGATTCGACCGCTCCGGATGGCAGCCACGTTCCAGCGGCGGCAGAATCCGGTCCAAATTCTCACCCGGCTGAGGCGGCGTACGACGTCGAAGCATTTCCCAACACCGGTGCCGGAGAAGCTGCGCAATCCAAAGCAGCTGGACCACCGCTCTGGCTGACTATCTTGCTCGCTCTCGCCATCCTCGCAGTAGCAGGTGCCGGCGCCGCAATCCACCGACGATCGTCTCACTAACCCTTGTACCTGGCTGGGGAGGAGTGCTCCTCCCCAGCACCACCCTGTCTTCTTCCACACAGAAAGGACTCTCGGATATGGCCACCGCCGTGCAACTGATCGAACGACCGGTCTTTACGAGTACTCGCCAACCATGTGGCACAGGATCTACCGGCAGCCCTCCGACCGCCGAAGTAGACACCGCCAGCCTGGCGGAGCGCGAACGTGGGGTGCTGCACCCGCTGGTCGAAGGACTTCCGGACCGCGATGCGCCGCGGCGCTAACATCCTGGGCAAGTTCGACGCCCATTCCCGCACCGCCGCAGTTAGCATCGCCCTCCGCCGCGGGTTGCTCGGACGCTACGGGATATTGCGCACACCACCGTTTACCGGCTCCTTCTACATACTCACTACGGCGTACGTGATCAGGTTCCCCCATACCTGCTGAGAAAATATCCCTGACGTGGATTGGTCAATCTGACCCACGAACTCTCGGTCGGTGGTGTTCATGCTCAAGGTGTGTCCGTCCCGTGACGGCGCAGATCGGCATCGGCACGTCGGGCATCGAGGCAGCCAGGTACTTGATGGCAGAAACGGTCCGAGAACATGTAGTAGCTCTCACGACGGCTGGCAGTTGCCTTAGCGGTCGTGGCCATACCTAACATCCTGCCCCTCCGTTCGAGTTGTCGCTCGCCTAACCCACGCCGCCGCACGGCATGGCGCCACACGTTCCGAACCAACGTCTTTGACAATCGCCGGCGGTCTCGTCCGTCTGCCAAACACCAAACAAGGGAGCTCACCATGATCGCGAATCTGCCCCGCACCAACATCCATTCACGCGACCTGACCTTGGCCACCTGGCACGACCACATCGCTGCTCGCCAATCCTCCCGCCTCACCGTGATTGGACCGGAGGTGGCTCCTGTAAGCAACACTCAGCCGATCCGGCGGATTTCCGTCGCTCCGATCTCCATTGCGAACTGGCTCGCCCATCTCGCCGGCCGGAACCGCCGTGCGGCGTAGTCGCGCCTGCGGACACACCTCCAGGATCCTCGCCATGTCCCTTCTCAATTTCCCTTACAAATGGCTCGTCACGATCGTCTTCGTCATCAGTCTGTTCATGGAACTCCTTGACACCACGGTCGTTTACGTTGCGCTGCCGTCCCTAGGACGGGAGTTCCATGCCGGACACGCCGCACTCGAATGGGTTGTCACCGCCTACCTTCTGGCGATTGCCGTGCTGATCCCGGCCTCCGGGTGGGTCGGTGACCGGTTCGGGACCAAACGGATTTTCCTCGTGGCGCTGGCGCTCTTCACCGCAGGTTCGGCTCTGTGTAGCCTTGCCTGGAACGTCGAGTCGCTCGTCGCATTCCGGGTACTTCAGGGCATCGGCGGAGGCATGATGACCCCCGTTGGCACCGCAATGCTCTTCCGCGCCTTCCCTCCCTCGGAGCGGGCGCGCGCTTCGGCCGTCGTCGTGGTTCCGGCCGCCATCGCGCCAACGCTTGGCCCGATCGTCGGGGGTTTCTTGGTCGACTCAGCGAGTTGGCGCTGGATCTTCTTGATCAACATCCCCATCGGGATCTGCGCCTTTCTTCTTGCCACGAGGGTTCTGCGTGAGCACACCGAGCAACCCGGCGGCAGGTTCGACGCGGTGGGATTCTTGCTGTGCGCAGCGTCATTTTCATTGCTGGTCTATGCCCTCTCGCTGGCACCACAGGTCGGTTGGACTGCGCCAAAGGTCGCGGTTCCCGGTATCCTTGGCTTGGTTCTGCTCGGGCTGCTGGTCAGAGTCGAGCGCCGTGTCCCGCGGCCGATGCTCGATGTGCGTCTCCTCGCGGATCCAACCTTCGCGGCCGCGTCGGCGATCGCGTTCGCGGCGACAGCCAGCCTCCTGGGGGTGCTCTTTGTCTTGCCAATCTATCTTCAGGAGATCCGCGGCCTATCTGCGCTCCAATCGGGCCTGGTCAGCTTTCCCCAGGCCCTCGTCCTCTCCGCTATGACCCCGATCATCAGCCGATACTATCCCAAGATCGGAACGCAGCGGTTACTGGTCGCCGGTATGCTTGGCACCGCCTTGTCGGCGATTCCATTCCTCTGGGTTGACCTCAACACCAGCCTGTGGATGATCCGGGGCCTCATGGCGCTCCGAGGTGCTTCGGCTGGACTCCTAGTCTTGACCGTTCAAGTGGTGGCCTTTGCCAAGTTGCCGCCGCGTGACCTTGGCCAGGCGTCGGCGATCTTTCATACCAATCGCCAGATGGCCGTTTCGGTCGGTGTCGCAATCCTGGCCAGCGTCCTTGCGGCCCGCGATTCGGTCTCGCCGGCAGGCAACCCCATCGCGACCATCGAAGGATTTCATGCCGCCATGATCGCGACCGTTGGCATCTCGGTCGCAGGCTGTGTCCTGCTGCTGGCGCTCCGCCGGACGGCCAATGCAACGTCGCCGAAGCGAGTCGCCGTCCAGGAGCGCGCGTCGGTGTCGGCGTGATCGGCCGAAGGTAGGTAATCGCGAGCGTCGCCGCTCTCCGTCTCAGCAAAACGTCGAGTGGTAGCATGGTCGCCAGAAAGCGTCTTCCGTCCACGGCTCGCTCTTTGGCGACCACCACTCGAGGAGACCTATGGAAAACGGTCACAGCTCCGACGATCAGTCTCCGCGGAGCAACCCGTACTACACCGCCGCATTCGAAACCCGGGCGATTCACGTTGGCCAGGAGCCGGACCCAACGACCGGCGCCGTCATTACGCCGATCTACCAGACCAGCACCTTCGCCCAGGAGCAGGTCGGGGTCCACAAAGGCTATGAGTACGCCCGCACCGACAATCCTACCCGCACGGCGTTGCAAACCGTGATGGCATCCCTCGAAGGCGGGCGCTGGGCGCTGGCGTATTCCTCAGGGCTGGCCGCGACCCAGAACCTGATGCAGTACACCCTCCGCCCGGATGACCACATCCTTCTCTCCGACGACTCCTACGGCGGCACCTACCGCCTCGTCGCCCGCGTGCTGGCCAACTATGGCATCCGCTTTAGTCTGGTCGATATGACCGACCTGGCGGCAGTCAAGGCTGGCATTCGGCCAGAGACCAAGCTGATCTGGATCGAGACTCCGACCAACCCGTACCTGAAGATCGTCGACATCCGCGGCGTTGCCGATCTCGCCAAAGGCACCAGCTGCGCGTGTTGTCGTCGACAACACCTTTGCTTCACCGTACCTGCAACAACCGCTGGGTTCTGGTGCGGATTTCGTGATCCATTCCACTACGAAATACCTCGGCGGTCACTCCGATGTCGTCGGCGGCATCGTAGTCGGCAACGACCAGGAGACCTACGACACACTCAAGTTCCACCAAAACGCGGCCGGCGCCGTGCCGGGCCCGTTCGACTGCTGGCTGACGCTGCGCGGCATCAAGACCCTTGGCGTGCGCATGGAGCGGCACTCCTCGAACGCCAACGCAATCGCCCGCTTCCTCCGTGACCACGATGCGGTTGCCGAGGTCTACTACCCGGGCCTGCCAGAGCACTCCGGTCACGCCGTCGCCGCCCGGCAGATGCGCGGCTATTCCGGCATGGTCTCGTTCACCACCCGCGGCGGGTTCAGTGCGGCAATGGAAGTGGTCGCCAAGACCAAGCTCTTTACCCTCGCTGAGAGCCTGGGCGGCGTCGAGTCCCTAATTGAGCACCCGGGCCAGATGACGCATCTCAGCGTGGCCGGCACCGGCGCCGAGGTCGCCGCGAACCTCGTCCGCCTCTCGGTCGGAATCGAGCACGAAGCCGACCTGATTGCTGACCTTCGCCAGGCGCTCGACGCGGTCGTTCCCGCACTCAGCAACCGCTAGCGACCGGCGTTCGGCGTTCGGCGTTCGGCGTTCGGGAACAGCCCTCACCCCCAAACCCTTTCTCCCGCGCGGGAGAGGGGGAGCGTCTCCCTGGGCATATGCGCCTGTGTTCGTCTCCTCTCCCAGCATTGGGAAAGGGATGGCGCGCAGCGGCGGGGTGAGGGCGGTGTCGCCGCGACAGGGATCTGGGCAACTCCCGGACGCCGATCGCCGATCGCCTACATCCCCGCCCGCTCCTGGGACCGCCGGACCAACCGGGTCATCAGCCGGCGCGGCAACACCCGGGGCGCTTCCGTGGTCAGCTTGTTGCGCAGCCCAGGGATCACGATGGCCTTGCCCTGCATCATCCCTTCGTAGCCGATCTGGGCCACGGCAGCGGCGTCCATAATCTCGCGATCCTTGACCAGTTTCGACTCGTCCATCGCCGCCCGGTGCTGGAAACCGGTCGCGGTCGGCCCCGGGCAGAGCGCTGTCACCGTCACGCCGGTGTCGCGAAGTTCTTCGGCGATGGCCTCGCTGAAGGACAGGACATAGGCCTTGGTGGCGTAATAGACCGCCATCAATGGACCCGGCAAAAAACCCGCGGTCGACGCGACATTGAGGATCCTGCCGGAGCGGCGCCCGAGCATCAGCGGCAGCACCCGTTTCGTCAGCGTCGTCAACGTGAGCATATTGACGTGCATCATCTGGAGTTCGAGATCGAGGTCGGTGTCTTTGAACGGCCCGTAGACGGCGTAGCCGGCGTTGTTGATCAGGATATCGACGGCCAGACCGGCATCATCAACCGCCTGGAAAACCTTTCCGGCTCCGTCGTCGCGAGCGAGATCGACCGCCACGATCTCGACCCGGTGGCCGTATCCCGTGCGCAGCTCCTCGGCCACTGCCTCGAGGCGTTCCTGCCTCCGGGCCGCCAGGACCAAATCGTGCCCGTCCTTGGCGAGTAGCTTGGCAAACTCGTAGCCGATGCCGCTCGTGGCGCCCGTCACCAGGGCTGTCCGTCCCTTCGCGTTGCCTGCATCGGTCATCGCCGCCCCCGCTCGCCTAGCGTCTAGAGCTTGAATTCTGGGCCACTATCTGTCAGGTGCAGTTCATCGTCCGCGAAACGAAGCTTTACATTACGCCAGAACGGCCGGGGCAGTCAGCGTAAGCACCGAGGCCACCAGTCCGTCGCCATTGCCAATCACGTACATGGTATAGACCGATCCCGGCGTGGGATCGATCCCGCGCTCCGTCCACAGCACGCCGGAATCCTCAGTTGCCGCCTGGACAGAGATCTCCAGAGGCTCCGCCGGGAACTCCAGCGACGGTGACATGTCCGAGAATTCAAGGTTCGCGTAGATCGGCTCACCGCTGGCCAGCGTGAACGTCAGACCGCTCTGGTTCGGCATTGCGTGCACAAACCTCATCCTGGCCTGCCCGGCGCCGAGCGGGGAGAGATCCTGCTCCAGCGCCCGCACGTCGAGCTGCTCCTGGAGGTCCAACGCCGCCAGGTCATAGGCTGTCCCTGCCTCAAGATCGATTTTGGCTTCACGAACAGGTTCGCCATCTTGCGACCCGGTGGTCACCAGGCGGATCGCGCGCTCGCCGGCTGGGATAGCCGCGAATTCCGATCCGGCTGCGAACGACAACCCCTCGATGATTGGAGTTTCACTGTCGTCGACGTAGACATCGAACGCCGGCGTATCGATCGAAGCATGAACGACCCGCACACAGGCGTCACCGGTCCCTCCGATGCCGAACACCACCCCGCACGGCAAATCGCTGGTCGCGCCCAGGGGGAGGAGGCCAAACGTCGCATTCTCGGTGAGACCAATCGCGAGGATGTCGTACACCCCGCCGTCCTTCGCGTCCAGATTGACCGTCGCCATCGGGCCGGAGCTTAAGGCCAGGGCAGGGTCGGAGGCCCTGACGCTGATGGTGTGTTGGCCGGGAACAATCTCCACATACCCGGTGGCATCGGCGAAATCGGCCCCGTCGAAGAGCAGTTCTTCGTCGCCAAGAAAGACATCGACCTCAGCCGCGCCGGGCGAGAAGTGCAAGAACCTGATCCGAGCCTTTCCAGCCTCCTCAAAGCGGGTGCGATCGATCTCGTAGATCCGCCCGTCGATTTCTCGGAGCTGGCCAAGCGCCACCACCTCATAGACGCCGCCATCCACCAGATCGAATCGCGTCTCGACGATCGCGGTGTCGATCGAACCGCCAGTCGGGACGAAACTCAGCGCCATCTCGCCGGCTGGCACAGGCAAGAAGCCCGTCACATCACCCTGAATAAGCCCGCTGGCGACGACGCTGTCCCCGGCGTACAGATCGAGCGCCGGGGCATCCGGCGAGGTGTGGATGACACGAATCAGCGCTTGACCGGTTACGCCGAACTCACCCTCTTCATCGTCTTGTGCCAACGCTCCACCCGGACCGGAAGCTAAGAAGAGCAGCAGCGTCAGGAGGATAGAGAACGTGAAGGTCGACCCAACGCTCCGGCATTGCGGGGACGAGGTCGGTCGCGTAAAACCATTGATGGCTAGGTTGTCCAAGAACCGACCCGACCGGGGCATCGGTCGTTCCCCTTTGCACGGCGATTGGTCACACAAGTCCGCGGCGCGGGCGGGTCACGCCGCTGCATGCCATCAAGTTACCCGAAAATACGAAACGCGGCGGAACATGGTCCCGCCGCGCCGCGATGATTGACGTAGTTGTGTACGGGTGCCTCAGGCGAAACGCGCCGCCAGCAAGAGCACCAGCGCCAGCGAGATCAGCGCCAGGACGACGACACCGCGCCGCACGAACTCACGGGTCGAAAACAGGTCCTGCACCGGTCGCTGCTGTTCCGTCACACTACCCCCCCTTGTCGTTTCAATCCTCACCCCTCCCGAAGCAGGGATGCGACGTGTCGAAGCCATGACGTGTTCGGGGATAGCCCGCGCCGCAAGCCAAGCCACATGCAACGCCCCCGCCGAACCGTCTGTCGGTGATCCACGGCGAACCTGTTCGGATCGCTCCACGATCGGAGCGATCCTACCCGGCCCCTTGTCGCCCTGTCAACGCATTCCGGCGCTTAAGCGTCAATCCAGCGTCCCCAGGCCGTATCCTGGCGCTTCCCTGATCGGGTGGATCGCCTCGAATCCTGACGCGAGTTTGATGAGCAATCCCTCGCTGAATGCGGGGCCCATGAAGCTCAGCCCGACGGGCAATCCGTCGACATATCCGAGCGGGACGCTGATGATCGGGTAGCCCGCCATCGCCGAAAGCTGGCTACTCGAACCCTTGAAATCGTCGCCGCCCAAACGTATGACCGTCGGCGGGCCGGCAGACGGGGCAATCAGGGCGTCGAGTCGACTTTCGGCGAGGGTGGCGTCGATACCCTGGTCGCGGGCTCGGGTGATATTGCTGACGGCCAGATCACGGTACCACTGGTCCCAAATCGATCCGGTTGCCAGCGCGCTATGAAAGACCGCCTGATCGTGGTAGAGCAACTCTTCTTCAGCACTTGCCTCATTGAACGCAACCAGTTCCGTCACCGACAGGATTTCGCCGCCGGGCGTATAGGAGGCAAAGTAGGCTTCGAGCCCATACCGGAACTCGGTAACCAGCAATCGGTACTCATCGACGCCCGACGCTAGGTCACCGACCGTCGCTATATAGACAGGGTCGATCACCCGGGCGCCCGCTGCCTCCAACTCCGGCAGGATCGCGTCCATCAACGCGATGGCGTTCGGTTCGTAGATGAGATCACGCGCCACACCGATCCGGGCGCCCCGCAATCCATCGACGTCAAGGAACTCGGTGTAGTCGATCGAGCCAATACCACCGATCGGGGACGATGCGAATGCGGCCGCCGGCGCCGTCCAACCAAGGTCACCGCTGCCGGGGTCCTCCGGGTCGTAGCCGGCTACCGCGGTCAGCAGAGCGGCGACATCGGCGACCGACCGGGCCATCGGGCCGGGTGAATCCTGCGTAAAGGAGATCGGAATGACCCCGGCGCGACTGGTCAGGCCCACGGTCGGCTTCAACCCCACGGTCGCCGTGGCCGATGCTGGACAGGTGATCGATCCGTCGGTCTCCACACCGAGCGCAAGCGGCACCAGGCCGGCGGCGACCGCGACCGCGGATCCGGAGCTTGATCCCCACGGCGAAGAATCGAGGCGATACGGGTTGCGGGTCTGGCCGCCCCGGGGACTCCACCCGCTCGTCTGCACCGTCCCTTTGAAGTTGCTCCACTCTGTCATGTTCGTCTTGCCGAGAAGAATGGCGCCGGCTTCCCGGAGCTGGGTGATCAAGAAGGCATCACGCACGGCCGGGTTGTTCAGCAGCGCGACCGATCCCGCCGTCGTCGCCATCGAATCGCTGGTAGCGAACAGATCTTTGACGACGATCGGGATGCCGTGCAGCGGCCCCCGGCTTTCGCCAGCGCGGAGTTCCCGATCGCGCGTCGTGGCAATCTCCAACAGTTCGGGGTTGACCTCGATCACGGAGCCAAGGCCGTACTCTCCCTCGTCTAGCTCGTCGATCCGGTCGACACAGGCCTCGACCAGTTCACGCACGGAGATTTCTCCTGCGTCCAGTGCCCGGCGCAGTTGCACGACGGAGGCATCGGCAATCGAGTCGAACACGACCGAGGGGGTCGATCTGGCCGCCGCTGTTGTCCGAGGAGTCGCCGGGTCAGGTGCCGTCGCGAGCGGGGGAACGATCGCCTGCGGAACAAAGGTGTTCGACTCGCCGGCGTCACCAGGGTCCGCATTCTGCTCTCGCTGCCAGGCGGCAATGGACGCGGCCCCCGCGGCGATCGCGACAACCCCGCCGCCGAGCAGCGCTCGCCGAGAGATCGGGGCAGCGCTGCTCCGTCGTCTCTGCCGTCGTCGCCCCGGTTCCGCGTTCCAGGCCATTCGTGCTGTCCTCGAACCCCGCTGCGTGCCAAAACCCCTGATCCAGAAAAGACAGGCAAAACCTGTCCATTACTGAACAAAGTTTACGCTTTCTGAGTATTGTTTTGCCGGATCGCCCCGTTTGCGCTTCACGCGGCGACCTAGCGATGGGCATATTGTCTTGCGCTGGAGGCAGTGCGAGAAACACGAGGCAGGAAACCGCGTTCCACCATTTGACGTATGTCACCGTGAAGGGCAGCGCCGCCCACCAGAAGGTCGGTTCGGTTGGAGATAACCCCGCTGATGGACACCGTGGTCGTTGCACTCATCCTCGCCATCTGGATTTGTCTGGTCCTACCTGCGGTAGCGATTCAGTTCTTACCTCGCAATCCCGAATCTACGCCGCAACGGTCCCCACAGTCCGCCGGCCCGCTTTCCTTTATGTCAACGAAATCCCCGCAGGATACCAGCGGCGGACAGGCAGTCGCCTAGTGCATCGACACCGCGACGGACGTGCTTTCGCACACTCGTTCTAAATTGGTGCCGAAAAGGTATTGACATCGAGGCAAGTGTCCGTACAATTGTTCTAAGAGCGGTCGCCCGCCGGACCTAAGAGACGGACGAGAGATCACCCCCCTCGACTCCACCGCAGACGGTTCGCCGCTCCCCCACCCCGCTTCCCCGCACCCGCAGCCAAAAGCCCGCCGGCCGCACCCCGCGCGGCCGGAAATGGGCGCAGCAACCGCACTGATCGCGGAATGTACGCGACAGCGTCCGGTCAGAACGTGACCGGGCCTGGTCCAACATTGCCTCCGGCCCTGGTGCCGAGCAGGCCGGGAAGGGAAGTCATCATGGATCTCGTTCTAGGTAGCATCGCCGTCGTCGTCTGGCTCCTCATCATGGTCCCGGCCGCCTTCGTCTGTTTCGGCTCCTCCGACCCGACCGCCGTCTCCGACATCGCTCTCGACAACGTTACCCAGCTTCCCCGAAATGAGTCCCACGCCGACGATACCCCTATCGCGGCGTAGGGACAGGATTCGCTAGCGTGATCCGCAATGCCTAATGCGCTCACCGAACACCTTGGCCGCCGTCGCGCTCCTAGCCTCGGAGAGGCTGTGACGTTGAGCCCGGGCCAGCCTTGCCAACCCTGGGCCAACCCGGGCCGTGAACCCCGGGCGACGCCGAAACGCGGCCAACCATTCTCACAAGCGCACTATGAGACGATGTCGTCGGGTGTCAAATATCCATCCCCGTAGAGCTTGTTGATCTGGGTCGCGAAGGTCAGCGATCCCGACAGCACCTCCCGTGGAGTCCCATCGGCCACGATCCCGCCATCCCCGAGCAGGATCACCCTCGTGGCCACCGCCGCGACTAATTCCACGTCGTGGGTGGCCATGATAGTCGCCGCCCCCTCGGCGCAGAGCCGCCGGAGCAAGCTCCCCCAACAGTCGCTTACGCTGGTAGTCCATCCCCCGGGTTGGCTCATCCAGCAGCAAGACACGGGGCCGGCCAACCAGGACGGTCGCCAGCGCCGCCCGCTCCCGCTCACCGCCGCTCAGGTCACGCGGATTCCGATCCGCGGCGTGTTCCAGCCCCAACGCCTCGAGCGTCTCGCGTACACCACCCTTGGTTCCAGGGTGATGTTTCTGCGTGAAGGCCAGTTCGTCGCGCAGGGTCTCGGCAAAGAAGAGCGAGGTTGGATTCTGGGGAACATAGGCGGTGGTCGCCGCCCGTTCGGCGGCGTGGAGCGCCGTGACATCGCGGCCGGCGAGTTCGATCCGCCCGGACGTTGGCGAATGTAGACCCAGAATCGTACGCAGAAGCGTTGTCTTCCCCGAACCGTTTCGCCCCATCAACGCAACCAACTCACCGGGGCGCACCTGGAGATCGATCTCCCGCAAGACCGTGGAGCGGCCATGCCCGGCCGAAATCCGGTGCAATGCCAGAACGGGCTTTCCACCCGCAACCAGGGCATCCGCCCTGGGAGGAGCCGGCCGGCGCGGATCGGTCCTGACCGCGTCTCGTCCTTGCTTGATCGTCAGCGGCAGGGGAGACCATTCCATCTTCCGCCCCAGCACCACCAGCGGCGGCACCGCGCCGAGGTCGATCTCGGTCAGGACATCGCGGGGCCGGCCGTCCCGGACCACGTCACCGCTGCCCGGAATGGGCAGGTATCGCAGCCGGTCGGCGTGACTGATTACCCGCTCCAGGCGGTGCTCAACCAGGACAACCGTAAGACCAAGGTCGTCGTTCAGTCGGGTCAGCGCCGTCAGCACCTCTTCCGCTCCCCAGGGGTCCAGTTGACTTGTTGGCTCGTCCAGAGCCAGGACGTCCGGCTGGAGCGCCAGCGCGGCGGCGACCGCGACGCGCTGGCGCTCTCCGCCCGAGAGTGTTGAAATCTCTCGGCGGCGCAGGGCCGCGATCCCGAGCAGATCGAGGACCTCTTCGACGCGCTTCCGCATCGTCACCGGCGGGACTCCGAGCTGTTCCATGCCAAAGGCGATGTCGTCCTCGACGCGGCTTGCGACCGATTGGGCTTCGGGATCCTGGAAGACCAGGCCGACAGAGCGGCTCATCGCTCGGGGGCCCAGCCGCCGCGTGTCCTGCCCCCCGACGCGGACCGCCCCCCCAAACCTCCCGCCCGTGAAGTGGGGCACCAGGCCGTTGAGGCAGCGCAACAGGGTACTCTTGCCGCTCCCGGACGGTCCGGCGATGACCAGGAATGTGCCCTGGTCGACCGCCAGATCGAGGTCAAAGACAACAGGGAGGTCGGCACCGGGGTAATGAAAGGTGACCCGATTGAGCTCGATCTGTGCGGCAGGGAGGCTCACCGCCGCTCCCTCCCGGGTGGCGCGCAGAAGGCGGGAGCCACCAGGAGCCCTATCCCCATGAGGAGGAGCAGATCGACCGTCGGTACGTCGAGCGAGGGATACGGCTCGTACCGCAACCCCGCTGAGTTCCGCGCCATCGAGTCGACGATCGTCAGCAGCGCTAAACAGGTCAGCCCGGTCACGACCGTATCGGTGCGCCGCCACTGCGGATCGCGGTACCGGGTGCGGGCAGATGTCCGGCCGGATGGGTCCCGACTGCCCAACCAGATCAGCGCCAGGCTGCCGCCGAGGCACGCGATGGCGACCGTCACGTTGCTGGTCGCCATGAGGTAGCCGCCGGTCGCCCCGGCGGTCAGCCCGAGCGCGAGCGCGAATCGCCGCCGCGTGGAGGATCGATCCGTGGTTCCCGGAGTGGAGCCAAACGCCCGGGACTCGAGTGCCTCGGCCAGCGTCAGCGCCCGGTCCATCCCCCCGGCTAGAAGCGGCACGATGATTGGGACGAAGCCCCTCACTCCTCTGGGACGGTACCCGCGCGCGGCCTGTGCCTCCCGAATCTCGTGGAAGGCCATGACGGTCTGCGGGATGAAGGCGAAGGCGACAGAGCCCGCGGTCGCGACACCCGAGAGCCGCCGGGGGAGCAACCGAAGGACCTCCGGCCAATCGAGCACCGCCCCGAGTGTCGTGCCGATTGCCACAAGGGTCAGGAGGGCCAGCCCGCCGAGGAGTCCGTAGACGAGCGCGTTGAGCGTCAGCGAACTGCCCATCAGGGGCACACGCTCCGGCACCTCGGCGATGACCGTATCGCCGACTGGCACCGTCAACACGTTGAACAGCACACCGAACAGGGAGAAGACCGCCGCCAATCGGAGAAGTGATCCCCAGGAAGCGGCATTGGGCCGGGAGCTCGCCCAGGCAGCCCGCACCCCCGCGACCGCCAGGAGCGTCGCGGCAAGGGGCAACGGGTTCCGGCCGATCAGCGGCGGCAAGCTGGCCGCCAGCCCCCAGAGCAGCCACACTCGGGAGTCCAATCCTCCCTCTCGCCGGGTCATTCGGCGTCCATGGACGTCACAGCCGAACGGTTGCGCCGGACCGCCAAGAACGCGGCCGCCCCAATAGCCACGATGACCCCGCCCCCGGCCAGATAGACCGGCCAGGGCTGCTCGTCGTCTTCCTCCGGGCCCATGCCTTCGGGATAGACGGTCGTTACCCACGGCCCCTCGCCACCGGGGCTGGCGGAGTAACCGGAAAGCCGCTCGACCTCCGTGAGCGCCAGCGGTTCGATCCCGGCATCATCGGGCGACCACGACCAGAGCTGGACATCGCCGTCATGGACCTCCGCCGAGCTCGCTCCAAGCTCAAACGCCGCCCAGGCGCCGCCAGGATCCAGGCCGAAGTACCGCCAGTAAGGCGAATCTGGGCCGCCGGTTTGGCACAACCGGCGGCAATCGGCCACGCCGCAGCCCTCGCCTTCGAGAGAGCAGACGCCCTCGCCCAGACCGCCGAACGGGATGGTGACCGCCTCGAGTCCGGAGCGTCTGAGCAACTCGATGCCGTTCAGCTCCTCTTCCGGAAAGGTCAGATACACGTACGTCACGCGGCCATCACCGTGGCGGACGACTAACCCGGCGCGGCTGAGGTCAGCGTCTCTGAGCGATGACTGAGGCGGGCAAAGCCAGGGCCGTCCAGACGACCGCGACCAGCGCAATCATCCGGACGACATTTACGCAACCGCGACGAACCAGACCACGCCGCCGCGAGATCTCTGGCTGATCTCCCTCGCCGTCCCTGGGTTCATCTGCTTGGCCCCGCGCTACCTGCCGGGCATCTGATTGACGACCAACGGCCAACGGTTATGCCGCCAATTCGCCGTGGGCCGCGGGCGTCGAGCCGTCGCCTGCCCCGATCACCGGCAGGGCGACGCCGGCCAGCGCCGGAATGGCCTGTACCGTGGCAAAGGCATTGTCGGACGGGTCGGCGTCCTGATATCTGAAGGCGCCGCTCGGGTTCTGGAAGCTGGCCAGCCCGGCAAGGTCGCCGCTGGCCTCGACGTCGACGCCAGTTGCAATCAACGCTTGCACGACAAGCGCCGACGAATTGGCGTCGGCGACGACCGGCTCCGCGGCCGAATAGCCGTAGCGACCGGGCGCCTCGGCGGCGGACTTCAGGTACGCGACCGCGGGCGCGATCATCTCGTTGTCGCCCTCACCGATCGCGACCAGGGCCTGGATGACCATTGCCGTCGTATTGCTGTCGCCCGCGCCGTCGGTTGTCGTGGCGTCGAACGCCCACGATCCATCGGCGATCTGAAGGGCCTGGAGCGCATCCACGGCGGCAGTCGGTACGTCCTCGCCCGCGACCGCCATCGCCATCAAGATGATCGCGTGGTCATAGACGCCCGCGCCATACAGGCCGGTGTCTTCATTGACGAGACTCGTCGCCAGCGTCAGGGGCAGAATGCCGTTCACCTCGGCCGGATTCTCCCCGGCGGCGGCGGCGGCCAGGGAGAGCAGGGCCGCCTGGGTGGCACCGGTCTGGGCAAAGACCAGCGCCTGCTCGTTCATGTACGCCCAGGCCCGCTCCAGCGGCTCGGCCACGTCGATACCGGCCGCACCGGCCGCGGCCAGGGCAATGATGTAGTTGGTGGTCACTGTCGGATCGCTGGTGCCCTCGAAACCGGGATATCCGCCGTCTTCCGACTGCTGGGGAACCATCCAATCGATCGCGCCCTGGAGGCCGGGACCGGCTGCCGGAGTTGCCGCCGGGGAGGCGTCCTGGGCGGACGCCCTGCTCACCGGTGCAATAAAGACCGCCATAAGCGCCGCGATTGCCAGGAGATGTCTCATCCCGACTGCCAAACGAGTCGATACCGAATTCTTCACATGCTCCTCCACCGGCGGCCGCGCTGCTGACCAGCCAGCGCGGCGACCGTTCGCGTCCTGCCGTGGGATCGGCGAGACGCACCGATCCCCGCTCACTACTTCCGCGAAGTCAAAAAATCAGAGCGGAGCCGCACGCACCCACCGGGGTTGGTGGGCCGGGACGAACCGAGGACGGCCGGTCCCGATTGCGGTGGATGACGTCAGGTATCGGGGCACATGATGGTGTCCTCCCCCTTTCGCGCGAAGGGCGCCGGACGCGGTAAGGACGGGTAACCTGGCTCCGCCAGATCGATTAGCTCGACCCGGCGATACAGTTGCGGGACAGCGCCGGCTTCGCACCGGCTTCCCCATGGTCCAACGGCGACGCTCAGCGTCACCCCGACCAACCCTACCGCTGACATTCGGAGACGTACGCCGCTACTGGTCGCACCCGAGCGGCCTTCGGAGTGTTGCACGCGGTTCAGGGGGTGTCAACCGCGCCGCACACCGGCGTTTCGACTGGTGTTTCGGCCGACTCTGGCCACAATCTCAGGACCGTGCGAAGCTACCGGGGGAGGCAACCGCGTTGGATCTGATTCGCTCGATTGAAATCGCCAGTGTCGCCGCTGGTGCGGCGGTGCTGGGGTCGATGCTGGGGCTTGGTGGCGGCGTTTTCCTGGTGCCGATCCTGACGCTCTTCTTCGATATCGACCAGAAACTCGCGATCGGAGCCAGCGCGGTCGCGGTGGTCACCAACTCGGTGGTCGGGAGCACCGTCCACCTCAAGGGCCGCTTTACCAACCTCCGCCTGGCGATGTTGCTGCAAAGCACGACGGCGGTGGGCGCCATCATCGGCGCGGTGATCAGCGTCTATGCCAATCCCGATTTCATCAATGCCGTATTCGGCCTGATGTTGGTCTACGCGGCCGTCTCGATGCTGCGTAATCGCGGTGCGACGCCAGCCTCGCCCGAACTTGGCAACGACCCGATACACCTCGGCGCGACCTACTTCGATCCGGCCCCAAAGAAGTCCGTCTCCTATGTTCCCCAGCGAATTAAGCTCGGCCTTGGGGTCAGCGGCCTGGCCGGGACGCTCTCTGGCATGCTGGGCGTCGGTGGCGGGGTGATTCAGGTCCCGGCGATGAACATCCTGATGCGCGTTCCGGTCAAAGCCGCTGCCGGCACGAGTTCCTTCATGGTCGGCATCACCTCGGTGGCGACGGCATCCGTCTACTACGCCGACGGCAAGATCGACCCGACCGTCGTCGTGCCCGCCATGATCGGTATCTTTCTGGGAGCGCAGCTTGGCTCCCGCCTGACCCGCCGCGTGCGCACCCAGAATCTCGTCGTGATCTTCGTCCTGATCCTCCTTTACCTGGGCGTCTCCCTCCTCCTCAAGGCGGTGGGGATCACCCTGCCGGGACAGCGATGACCGACCGAACACCGGAACCAGGCGACGAGTCGAATCTGGATCCGCTCTACCACTCGGCGGGGTTGGTCCTGACCTGGGGATTCAGGATCGCGGCAGCGCTCCTTGCCGCCGGCCTGCTACTGGCGGCAATCCAGGGCGACGACCTCTCCACTGCGGCCAAGCCCATCCCGGATACCATCGAACTCCTCCTCGATGGCGAGAGCAGCGCCCTGGTGGATCTCGCGATCGTCGCGATGGTCCTGACCCCGGTCGCGGCCGTGATCGCGATCGCGATCGGCTTCTACCGCATTGCCGATCGGCGCTACACGGCCGCCAGCGTCTTCGTCCTGGCGGTCCTCGGCATCAGCATTGCCGTGTCGATGTTGACGTAGACCACCGCGCCACCCCACCCTTGTGCCGGCAGGAGTCTCGCGCGGCCTCCGTCGTTATCGCGCCATTCGCCCGAACAGGAGGCACGATCGCATGAGCCAATCGTCAGCGACGGCGACATCCGGACGCCTGCACCCGGTCGGGATCGTCGTCGCCATGCAGGCCGAACTGCGCCACCTTATCGAGCACGTCACGGTCGAAACCATTCGCCAGGATGGTCCCTGGCAAGACTCCTTCGCCAGGGTCAACGGCGTCCCGATCGTGATGGTGCGATCGGGGATGGGCATGGTCAACGCTGCCGCCGGGACCGAACGGCTGATCAACGCGCATCAGCCCCGCGCGGTGATCAACTTTGGCTGCACCGGCGCGCACCGCCGCGATATCCTCGCCGGGGACGTTGTTATCGGCACCCAGACGGTCCACCACACCAAGCTGTACATCCTGACCGACGGCACCGAGTTCTTCGAAGCGAGGGGCGGCGATATCGGCGGCGAATCGTGGCACCCGACTGTGCTCGACGCCGATCCCACATTGCTGGAGGCCGCTCGGGCCGCCGCAGAGGGATGGACGCCGGAGCCCTGGCCCGAGGCGTTCTGGCCAGCCAGCGTCCCTCCACGAGAACCGCAGGTCCATGAGGGTCCGGTCGCGTCGGCCGATATCTGGACGCAACACATCCCGCGGCTCGACGTGCTCCACGATCGCCACGGCACCCTCTGCGAGGACATGGAAGCCGCCGCCATCGCCCAGATCTGCGCCTTCCACCAGGTCCCGTTCCTGACCATCAAAGACCTATCCAACAACGAGTTTCATGCCGGCACCGATATCGCGGGCGGCTTCACCGATTTCCCCACCGAGGAGGTCGGCAAGCGTGCCGCCGCCCTCACCCTGCGCCTGCTGGAGCGGCTGGGAAACGCCAAATAGCGAATCCGACCGTGAAGCAGAACGGATCTCCCCCAGCAGGTTGGGACGATCCGTTGAAGCTAATGCGCTCACCGAACACCTTGGCCGCCGTCGCCGCTAGCCTCGGAGAGGCTGTTATGTTCAGCCCGGGCCGTGAGCCCCGGGCGGCAGGGGACAGCGCGGTCAACCGTTCCGACGAGCGCTCTAGGAAATGAGCTACGCGCCAGGAGCTGGCTCTGGCAGTGGGCTACGCTGGGCGTGGTCTTGCCTCTGCAGACTGGTCGCAGGGTCATCGGGTCGTGCTTCGTCCGGGATGTCGAGGCGAACGGGCATCCGTACCGTGAACTCCGCCCCCGTGCCGGACCCACTCGTCAGTTCGACGCTGCCGCCGTGGGCCTGGGCAAGCGACGAAACGATCGCCAGGCCAAGTCCGGTCCCGCCGGTCTTGCGGACCCGGGACGGATCGCCCCGCCAGAAACGCTCGAACACGTGCGCCCGGTCTCCTTCAGGGATGCCGGGGCCATCGTCCGCGACGATGAGTTCAGCAAATGCCCCGTCCTGCCGCACCCGCACCTGAACTGGTGTGCCCGGCGGGGTGTGCACGCCCACGTTGGTGAGCAGGTTATCGATGACCTGGCGCAGGCGAACCCTGTCCCCCGCCATCTCCACCGTTCCGTCAACCTGAAGATCTACCGGGTGGTCCGGCTCGGTGATGCGGAAGTCCTCGACGGCTTCCCGGGCCAACTCGCCCAGGTTTACCCGCTCGATGTCGAGCGAGAGATGCCGATCCAGCCGGGCGAGAAGCAGGAGGTCATCAACAAGCCGAGCCATGCGGCCGCCCTCGGCCTCGATGCGGCCCATGGCTTTGGTCAGCGCCGTGTCATCGGTGAGCGCTCCCTGCCGGTAGAGTTCGGCGTATCCCCGAACGGACGTCAGCGGCGTCCGCAGTTCGTGAGCGGCGTCGGCGACGAACCGGCGCAGCCGCTCTTCGTTGGCCGCCCGCGCCGCCACGCCCTGCTCGATCTGGCCAAGCATGTCGTTCAGGGCCTCGCCCAATCGGCCCAACTCGGTCCGAGGATCTCCGTCTGGAACCCGACGGCTCAGATCTCCGCTCGCGATCGCCGCGGCGGTGTCCACCATCCGGTCCACCGGCCGGAACCCGCGCCGGATCAGCACCCACGACGCGACCGCCGCGATGGCCAGAACACCTGCCCCGCCGAACGAGACCGTTCGCACCACCCGCGATACCGCCTGATCGACCTCGTCCAGCGGCGCGGCCACGGCAACGTAGCTGTTATCAGATTTTTGGATAAGCACCCGGTAATCGAAGGCACCGTCGTCCGCCGGGAGCGTGACGATGTCGCCGACCAATTCGTCGGCCTCTGGGCTGGGGAACGCCGGGAACGCGGGGTCAGGATCGGGGTTGTCGGCGTAGCCCGTGTTGGTTGAGAAGGTACATTCGCCTTTCTGGTTGTAGACGTACTCCGCAACCGATCGTGGCGACGAATCCTCATACCTGTTGGACTGCATATTCGAGAATGGCGGGCCAAAGGAATTGGGGGCTTTACGGTGGACGGCGTTGTACGACGCCTCGACCAGGCGATCGTCGACCTGGTCGAGCAGCGTTGCCCGGGTGGAGCGCACCAGGAAGGTGCCGAACAGGGCAAACGCCACCGCCAGCACCAACGCTACTCCCAATGCCAATCGCGCCCGGATACTCACCGGTCTTTCCCCTTTGCGCCCGTAGCTCCCAGGCCACTCCCAGAGCGCCGGTCACACGTCGTTAGTTATTCGAATGAAGTCCTCTGCCATTGTCGGGCGTCCGCAGCGAATACCCGAACCCGCGCACGGTCTGGATAATCTGAGCGTCTCTGTCGTCGAGTTTCCGGCGCAGGTAACTGATGTACGTCTCCACCGTCGCCGGGTCGCCGCCAAACTCGTAGTCCCAGACGTGGTCGACGATCTGCGGTTTGGAGACCACCCGGTCCCGATTCAGCAAAAGGTAGCGCAGTAGCCGAAACTCCGTTGGCGAGAGTTGCACCTCATTCCCGCTGCGCCACACCCGGTAGGTCTCCTGATCGAGCATGATCTCGCCGCTCACCAGGCGCGTCGATTCGACTTCGGGTCCACGGCTGCGGCGCAAGACCGCCTCAATACGCAAAATCAGCTCTTCCAGGCTAAACGGCTTCGTGACGTAGTCGTCGCCGCCACGCGTGAACCCTGCCCGGAGATCGGCAGGGTCGTCGCGGGCGGTCATGAACACGACCGGAATATCGTAGCGATCGGCGCGCAGCCGCCGGCAAACTTCGAAGCCATCCACATCCGGAAGATTGACATCCAGGACCATCAGGTCGGGCCGGAGGCTCCGCGCCATCGCGAGCGCGTCCTTACCGGTCGCGGTGGTTTCAACCGTAAACCCGGTGAACCGCAAGGCGGTGGCGACCAGATCACGAATCGGTTCCTCGTCCTCGACGATCAAGATCGTTTCATCTCGCTGCGTCCGCCCAGCCATCGTAGGGTCCACTTTCTCAACAGCGGCGGTCCTCGTGCGGCCGCCGCTGGTTTGGGTCGTCGTTCTAACGGTCATTATGGTCTCGTTCACACCGCTCCCCTTCTCCCGGAGCATCCAGGAGAAGGGGTGGCGATAGCGGGATCCGACATCGTCGTTGAAACGCCGGGTCCGTATTGTCCGTAAGTGAGGTTACTCCTCCCCGACGTGCGCGGTGATCGTCAGATCCAGCTTGACCGTCTCGTCGAGGCTGAGGACAAAGCCAACCGACGGCTTCTCGATTTCGAAATCACCCATCTCGACTTCGACGGTGGCGGTGCCGGCCAGCACATCGTCGGTCAGCGTCGCGGTGGATGCCCAGGTGACTTCCCGGGTGACGCCGTGGACGGTCAGGTTGCCGACCATATCAAAGGTCACGGTGTCGCCATCAGCCAGCGAGCCGGTCCAGTTTTCCACCCCGGTCAGGACGAAGGTCGCCAGCGGGTAGGTATCCGATTCCAGCGAGTTCGTGCGCAGATAATTGTCGCGCCGTGTCTCGTCCGTCTGGAGCGTGCGCAGGTCGATATCGATCCTGGAACCTGCCAGCGGGTTGCCGGAGGCGTCGATCACGATCTCACCGACGATCGCGTTCGTGGTACCGACCGCGGTGACATCGCCTTGACCGGCAAGTTCCTCTTCGACGCTGTAGGACGCCTGGGACTCTTCGCCGGCAACGACAAAGGTAACGGCGCCCTCGGGAATCTCATCGATGACCGCAACGCCAACGTCACCGGTCGGCGCCTCGATCGTGCGCTTCTTCGTCCTGTGCACGCGCCGTCCCGCCACGCCCCATGCCGAAGACCATGGTGATCGCAACGACCGCCCCGACCAGCCCCATCAGCCAGGCAAGTCCCGCGCGCTTCTGGTTCAGTGCCAACCGCATCCTGAAACTCCTTGTCCAGTTCTACGACGACCGGCCAGCCACCGGCACGCTGTTCATCCGGGGATTGCTCCCACTGATCTACGGGGTCGGCGTCTCCGTCGGCAACGGTTGTCCACTGCTGTCCAACCCTCCGAAAGGCACGACCGGGATAGCCGTCGGATCCTCCTGCCATGGCAGCTCACCGGCCTCACTGGCCACGTAGAAGGCGAACCCTCCGATGAGCAACAGGGGCACGAGGACCACCACGGCCACCAACGTTCGCAGCCGATTACGGCGCGATTGCTGCATGTTCAACCATCTCCTCTGGAGCTCACTTGACCCGACCCGGACCGGTCGATCCCCAGCCCAGCCCGCCGGGGTTTCGTCCGCTCCGAAGGCGATCTCTTCGCCTCGAACATGA
Organism: uncultured Chloroflexia bacterium; assembly: GCA_963724285.1. Classification (GTDB taxonomy): domain Bacteria; phylum Chloroflexota; class Chloroflexia; order Thermomicrobiales; family UBA6265; genus CAVRUD01. The sequence goes on from CAVRUD010000009.1 coordinate 283,010, forward strand.
CGATAGCGGCTCAACCTGAACCTGCACTCGGGAATACCTTGGAGTTTCCTGGGAATGTCTTGGGCGCTTGTTCCAAGCCCGTGGGTACGCTTGTGCGACCCGCCCAATAGGCTGGAAACGAGCCGGACCGGCTACACGAGCCAGTCCGATCACTGGTCACGGCGAGTTGTCAGTGAACCGTTTCTATCGTCGCAGCCAGGCCCGCGGACCATGCCACAACGCCGCGAGCGTCCCAACGGCGGCCTTGGCGACAATGTCGCCCCAGACGATCTCCACGATCATCCCCACCGCGAAGACCCCGGCGAACGCGGTCACGGTAAAGATGATCGAGTCGAGCGGAATGCTGACGGCGTTCGATCCCGCCACACGCCGGTACCAGCCATGACCGCGCAGACGGTGGTAGACCTCGGTGTCCGCTGCCTCCGCCAGGAGGATCGCCAGGCAGGAAGCGACGATGATCCGCCATGGAACGTCGAGGAAGATCGACTCGAGCGTGGCGAGAACCGCTGTGATCGCCAGCATCGAGTAGACCTGCGTCCGGCCGGCCCGGTGGACGCGATCTCGCTGGGTGAAGGTCAAGCCGAAGAAGAGCGTCCCCACTGGAGACTAAGCCCAAAGAACGGCAACGGGATAAACGTTTCCGCCGTGGCATTGGCCACGAGGACCGCCGCAATGTAGATCGCGGCGGCGCCGAGGGTCGCCAGCGTCCATCCCTGGCCATAGACCTCCTGGCTAACGCCGCGGGAATGCGGAAAAGGCTCGACCCTCGGGGAGCCCAGCCGAGAACTCATCGCATCACTCGCCGTAGTAGGTCGGGGGCCGGACGATCATCTGTCCCGCTTCCGGATCGATGTGGAGCACCACGCTCTCGTGGTACGGCAGCAAGATTTCCGCCGAGCCATCGCCCGGCTCGATCACGAAGACGTCGTTCGCGCCCGTCTCGAGCAGATCGGTGACGGCCCCGATCCTGGTTCCCGACTCGTCCACCACTTCGAGACCGATCAGCTGGTAGAGCCGGAACTCGCCCTCCTCCAGCGGCCGGGCGTCCGACCCGGCGATCCTGGCCGTCTTGCCCTGCAGTGCCCGCGCCGCCTCCGGGCTGTTGATCCCCTGGAACTTGACCAGGGCGTTGCCGGCGTGGAGGCGGATGCCTTGCACGCGCCGGGCAACCGGCTCATCGTCCAGGTAGAGGCGCTTGATCGTCGTCAGGTGCTCCGGATCGTCGGTCAACAGCCGCATCTTGGCGTCCCCGCGCACGCCGTGGACGCCGATGAAGACCCCGACCGTCAATCGAACCTGCTCGACCGGCGTGTTCGGATCAGGGCCATCGGTGGCGATCAGGCGGTGCGGCCCGGATGCGGCCCGCTTTGGTTCCGGACGTTTTCGCGTCGGCGGCGCGTTTCCGGAAGCGCTGGCCTGCCCCGCGCCGATCGCATCGTCCGGTGTCTCGTCAGGGCCCGGTGCCCAGGGGTGGGCGCAGGTAAATGTCCGCTCGTCGCCTGAGTTCTCCGCGATGACGGCGCGCCGAACGGGCCGGCGACGTTGGTCGCCGGCCCGCTCGTGGTCGCTGCCGCACGGTTTGTTCCGCGGTTGAGATGCTGTCCTGACCGTTCTGGCCAGACGGCGGGGAAGGCGTACCTTCCGGAGTTGCGTCGTGGATAGCGTCGTTATCCTTCGATGTCGAGACTGGCCCGGACGTTGTGCCGCGATCCCGCGATCATGGTGACGGTTCGGATGGCGCGGGCGATCCGCCCTTGCCGCCCGATCACCTTCCCCAACTCGTCATCCGGTACCACCAACGTGAGGTGGACCGACTGACCGCGCTGGGCCGCATGGACCTCGACCTCCTCCGGCCGATCGACCAGGCTGCTGGCAACGAAGTGGACCAGATCCCGAAGATCGTCTCCAGTCGAATCGACCGCGTTGCCGTACGCCGGTTCGTCATCGTATCCAGCGTCGTCGGCCTCGTAAGCGGCTGTGTCGTTCGGGTCGTCGTGTTCTTCCAGATCGTCGGTAGGTTCCGCCGGGGAGTACGCGTCAGTCATCGTCACCCCAGGAGTAGAGCCTGGTATCGGTACCAGACTCGGGTGGACTAGGCAGGTGTTTCAGCCGGCTCGGCGTCAGCCACAGGCGCGGCGACAACCTGATCCGCCGGGACCAGCTTGCCGTTGGCATCGAGCACACCCTCACGGGTCAGCAGGTACTTCACCGTATCGGACGGCTGAGCGCCGACGCTGATCCAGTGGCGAGCCCGCTCGGCGTTGACCCGGACGGTGGAAGGATCGGTGAGCGGATCGTAGGTGCCGACCGACTCGATGAACCGGCCGTCACGAGGCGAGCGGCTTTCAGCGGCGACAATCCGGTAGCTGGGGCGCTTCTTGGCGCCCATTCGCTTGAGACGAAGCTTGATCACAGAGACTCCCTTATCGCGATACCAAGACACCTGGGCAGATTTGTCCGTCCACCGTGCCAGTTATCCCCATCAGGACCGCCACGCGCGGTCCGCGGCCACCACCCGCATCTCGGACCGCCCGGCTGCCCTGAAATCGGGCGCAAGCCAAAGCGGTGCCGAGCGCGTTGCTGGCATAGACCGGCGATTATCGCATCGTCCACAAATGGGCGTCAACGCGGAGATACCCGAATCGAAAAGACAATTCAGCCCGCGTCCATGGCGGACGCGGGCTGTACCTGGAGAATTGATCGATTACCAGCAATCTACGGCAGTGGCGCGAACCGTCGGCGGGTCGTTCCGTTGCGATCGACCGCGGTCGAGCAGCACGCAGCCAAAATTGCCTTGGTCAAGGAGCGCGGAAGTCCAAGTTGGTCGGCCTGAGAAGCGATCTGACGAGGACCCTGCCGTTCGACGAGTGCCTTCGCGATGACCTGAGATGGTGTCGGCGAATTGGCGTCGGACTGGTTCAGGTCGGTCATTGCTCGGTGCCTATCCTTCCCTGGTGATGCCGAGGTCGAGTGGTTTTCCACCCGGCCAATCGACCTAGCGTACGTCCATGGCAACGTACTCATACTCTCCGCTGGGACGCTCCCACGTCGCCCCAAATCGAGACGATCGTAGCAGTCTTATGTGAGGTAAGCAATACCTTAATGGCATCCGTCCAGCACTTTGGAGCGCCCCGTTTACACGGGAACGACCCCGCATTTTCAGATCGGCGATACCATCCAATCCCAGATAACCCACGGCCAATCTACCCTCATCATGCGGAAAACGTGCGAGGTGGTCTTTAGACGATTCGGAGCAAACACCCATAGTTCCTTACCGGCATTCGTTTGTATGGAACACTACAAACCAAGACGCTTGAACAACGCTACGTTGGATGCGCGGTACGTTCCACGAAAGACAATTCAGCCCCCATCATCCAGCTGTTGCATACCCGACAAACCGCCATACTCTGCGACTCGGTTGATCGGCCCGGGACCGCCGTCAGCCGTGTTCGAATGGGGACCCCAGGAACGGGTGCAGAGTCAGCGCCAGCGTCCGGGCTTGATCGGTAATGTGGCCAGTGCGGCGTTCTATTGCCGGCGACTTCGATGTATGTAGCGGGAGTGCTGCCCAGGATGGCTCTGGGTCCTCGATTTCAGGGGTTGTGGCGACACCCCGACTTCCTCTGGCTCTGGCTGGGGCAAACGATATCCGTCTTCGGATCGTTCGTCTCCGGCTTCGCCATCCCCATCCTGGCTGTCATCACCCTTGATGCGTCGCCCTTTTCAGTCGCAATGCTTAGCGCGGCAGGCATGGTGCCCGGCTTCGTGCTCGGCCTGGTTGCGGGTGTCTGGGTCGATCGGCTACGACGCCGGCCCGTGCTCATCGCCGCCGACGTCGGCCGGGCGGTGATCCTGCTCACCATCCCGATCGCGGCGGCCCTCGACATCCTCACCATCGTTCACCTCGTGCTGGCCGCGTTCGCGACCAGCGTCCTCTCCACATTCTTCGACCTGGCCTATCGGTCATACCTGCCCAGTCTGGTGCGCTCCGACCAGCTGGTTGAGGGCAACAGCAAGCTCCAGGCGACGGCGTCCGCCGCCGAGGTGAGCGGCTTCGCCATCGCCGGCGGGCTGATCCAGGTTCTGACCGCGCCGGTCGCCATCCTGATCGACGTGGCGAGCTTCCTCCTCTCTGCGCTATGCCTTGTCCGCATCCAAGCCACCGAATCGGACATCATCTCCTCAGCGGATGCGGAAGAGGGCGGCACCATCCGGGAAATCCGGTCCGGGCTCAGCTTTATCAGACAGGAAGTCACATTGCGAGCGCTGGCGACAGCGGCGGGGTCCTGGGAACTTTGCCGGGGCATGGTCGGCGCCGTCATCATCGTCTTCGTCGCCCGAGATCTCGATCTCGCCCCGGCCCTGATCGGCGTCATCTTCGGTGTGGGAGGTATTAGCGCGCTGATTGGTGCGCTGTTGGCCGAGCCAATGATGCGCACGTGGGGCATTGGCAAGACGCTGATCGTTGCCTTCACCGCCAGCGCGATAGCGATCCTCTTCCTGCCCCTGGCGGCCGGACCGGCCGTCGTCATCGCCGCCTTTCTGATGGCTCAGCAACTGGCAGGCGATGGATTCGCGACGATCCACGAGATCGGGAGAGTCAGCATCATCCAGGGGCTAACGCCGGACCGGCTTCAAGGCAGGGTCAATGGGGCGATTCGCTCGCTCGAGTGGGGCGCCGCGCTGTTTGGCTTGCTGCTCGGTGGTCTCCTGGCCGAGGTGATCGGTATCCGGGCAACAATGGTCATCGCCGGGATCGGCGCGCTCACCGCTCCGGTCATCCTCTCCCGCACCGACATCGCGCAGATGCGGGATCTTCCCACGCCGGTCGATACCGCAACGGCGGGATTGCCAATAGCACCCCCCCTCATCGACTGATCGACCGCCAATTCCGCAAACCACGAGGTTGCGGCTATCCTGTCACCGCAGGACGGACCGCGTCCGCGACGGCTATCTGCGTTCCGGCGAGGCACGATGAGCGAGCAAGCAGCACGTCCTCTCTTTGTCGGCACAAACTTCAAGTTGAATCAGACCCCAGAGGAGACAGAGGCGTTCATCGAGGGCGTCAACGAACGCACGGCGGAGACGGCGTCCGCGAACAACATCCAGCGGTTCATCATCCCGCCGTACACGTCTCTTCCAGCTGCCGTCCGCAAGGCGGAAAGCTCGGGCATCTGGATCGGCGCCCAGAACGTCCACTGGGCGCCGGAAGGCGCCTTCACCGGTGAGATCTCGGTCAGGATGCTGCAGGCAGTCGGTGTCGACATGGTCTTGATCGGCCACGCCGAGCGTCGCAGCCTTTTCCACGAAACGGACGAGGAGATCAACGCAAAGGTTCTGGCAGCGGCCGGGGCCGGTTTGCGAGTGCTCGTCTGCATCGGCGAGACCGCATTCGAGAAGGGCCACGGCGCCGGGCAGGAATCGGTTGTCCGCCAGTTGAAAATCGGGTTGAGTGACCTCCCAACCGATCAACTTCCTCAGATCATGATCGGGTACGAGCCGGTCTGGTCGATCGGCCCCGGTGGGACGCCTGCCCGGCCGGACGACGTCGCCGAGATCGCAACCGAGATCCGGGCGGCGCTCCATCTCACCTTTGGCGCCCCCGGCGTCAATGTCCCGATCCTGTACGGCGGCAGCGTCTCGCCCGCCAACTGCGCCGACTTCACCGGCCTGCAAGTCATCGACGGCGTCTTCGTTGGCCGGGCCGCCTGGACGGTCGACGGCTTCACGGACATCCTCAACGCGGTGATCTAGCTGGGGCTCCCAGTGGTAATGAATCGGCCCGACATGCGTTGTACCTCCAACCGCCCGAAGACTCACCGTTCCGGTACCGGAACGGCGATCGCGCGAAGAGGATGGTCACATTGACCGATCAGCACCACGAATATGTGGACGTCGATCACTCCGCAAGGCCGCAGACGCTCTTTGAGTTTCTGGAGATGGTCAATTCCCTGCCTGAGCTCCGCGCGTACAAGCGCGTGATGCGTACCGAGCTGCATCTGCGGCCAGGCAACACGTTGCTCGATGTCGGCTGCGAGATCGGCATCGAGGCGTGCCGGATCGCCAAGGAACGTCCCGACGGGAGCGTTATCGGCCTGGACCGTCAGGCGATGATCGCGGAGGCCCAAGGGTGAGCTGACTCCGAAGACGATTCGGTCCGGTGGCTCGCCGGCGACGCCGAAGGCAGTCCCCTGCCCGATGACAGCGTCGATGCCTGTATGACCGAGCGCGTGCTGATGTACCTGCCCGATCCTGCTCTCGGCATTGCCGAAATGGTGCGGATCCTCAAGCCAGTCGGTCGGATCGCCTGTTTTGAGTTCGACTACGTCGCAACAATGCTGGGCGGCAACCCCGGAATGGCCGCGGCCGTAAATGACTTGATGAACAGTACGCTGGGTGAGCCGCGCATGGGCCGCCACCTGCCGACGTACCTGCGCGAGGCGGGCCTGTCTGGGGTTTCTCTGCACCCGATCATCTTCTTCCCGCCGCGGCACGTCTATGAAGCAACGGTCGCCACTACGGTGCGTGATGCAATTGCCCTGGGTGACCTATCCCGCGCGCAAGCCACTGAATGGCTGCAATCTCAGGCCGATGCGGCCGATACCGGGCTGTTCTACGCGGCGTTCATCGGCGTCGTCACCAGCGCCACCCTCGCATCCTGATTGACGGAAAAACGGGATGGGACACGAATCTCCCACCCCGCTCAGATGCTAGAGCGCTCGCGGCAAAGATTGGCCGCGTCTGCATGCCGCCCGGGGCTCACGGCCCAAGGTTGGCCCGGGCTGAACACAACAGCCTCTCCGAGGCTAGCGCTTCCCCGAGCTTCCCCGAGACCGTGTTGCCGCGGTTTAGCCGGTTTGAACCGGCTTCCGTCACTCAGCCCGGGACTTCGAGTCCCGGGCGACATGGGCGGCAGGTCAACCTTGATGGTGAGCGCACTAGGCGACACGCAGCCGGTAACCGGTGCCGCGCACGGACTCCAACATGTCCGCGTGGCTACCCATCTTGCGCCGGACGCCGCGCACGACAACATCAACGACGTTGCTTCCGCCGCCGTACTCAACACCCCAGACATCGGCCAGGAGGTCGGCTCGTGAGACGGCCTTGCCCGGACGGCTGTTGAGATACTGGACGAGTTCGAACTCCAGCTTGGTCAGCCCAACCCGTTTGCCATTTAGGACAAGCTCCCGCGCGCCCACATCGACGATTCCGGTCTCGTCCTCCCTGACGCCGAGTTCGGCCGCGACGAGTCCGGTCAGCCAACCGTCCACCGACCCCGGCCCCATATCGAGCATGGCGGTTTGGAAGTGTTCCCCATCCAGCATCAAGTCCTGGCCGGGTAGCAGCTTGAAGCCAAGGTCCCGCATTGCCGCGCCGGTCGGATCTGGCAGGCGCCTGGCGACATAGACCCGGCGCAGGTGCGGGCGCATCTCCAGATAGAGCCGCTTCACGTCCAGCCACAACGCGCTCGTCACCGAAAACTCTTTCTCACCGTGATCGTGGAGCACGAAGAGCGCCCGGCCGCTTCCGGGGATTGGGTTACTGCGCAGGTGCCCCAACCAACCTCGCAAAAAGGGATCGGTCCGCATCACGTCGGCTGATTGGGTATCGGCCGCGAAATAGGAGCAGAATCCCGACACTTCCCCATTGGCGTTGCGTACAACAACAAACGTTTCACGGGCGTGATCAAGCCAGCGGCGAATTGTCGCGTCCACTGCCGGTGCGTGATTTTTCTCGGCCATGGCCCTAATGTGCGGTACATCTGGTTCCTGGGCTGGCTCGACGGTCAAATGCGTCGCCTCCACCGGGAAGAACGCCTCTCGCAACCGGGGGTTTCCAGGAGGAAGAGCAGATCGGCGGTTGAACGCCAGAGGCCCGGCTTCCCGACGTTCCGCGCCTCTTCGCGCAGTTGCCGCCATGCCGCCCGCCGATACTCCAGGTAGCGGTCTGGCTCGACCGCCTTCAGGGTGTGCGACACGGCAGACTTCACGATGTCGTGAAACGTTAGGCCATCCCGGTCCTGCTCGATAAACGGCTGACCGCGGAGCAGATCCCACGCTTCGGCAACATCGTCGTCTGGGAGCATCGCCGACAGCAGGGGCATGGTCATCCGCCGTACCACCGCCGACGCCTGAACCACCCGCCGGCTGAGCGACCCGTTCTCAGGATCAAGATAGCGAGACGCTATCTCCTCGTTGAGCCGTGAGACCGCGATATCGTCCAGAAACACCCCCGGCCGCTCCTTCGCGCTCCCGGCCGCAATCATCAGGGCCAAGCTACATCCCTGGGCCAGCCGGATGATCCGGGTCGCTGACTCCCCCTCGATGCCCTCATGGCGCAGCAGGCCGCGGGCATCGCGATCGGGCAATGGACCAACACGGAGACGCTGGAACAATCCGGTCCAGCCGGCTGTTGTGAACCAACCTGTCGCAGGCTCTGCTCGGTCCCACGAGGAAGATCCGGGCACTCTGCGGCAGGGCAGGCACAAACTCCTGCCGGATCCATGAATCGAGGAGCCGGAAGGACTCATAGCCATCCAGGGCGATAAGAACGCGGTCGCCTAGGTCCGCGATCCGGTCCGCCAATTCGGTCACCGGCCCAGGTACCGCGCCAACGTGTTGGGCAAGTTCGGCGAGGAACGACGTAGCGGTTGGCTCGATCTCGCGGCAATCGATCCGAATTACACAAACGCCCATACCGCGGGCGCGGTCGATGACGACATCGAGCAGGCGGGATTTGCCGACACCGGCGATCCCATGCAGATACCACACCGGAGGTTGCCCGGCGGCGAACGCCCCCAGCAGTGTCTCGATCTCTTCGGTACGCCCAAAGAATCCGCGTGCGGCCCGGTCGATCAGCAAATCTTGAATACGGTCGGCCACGATGATTTAGCCTCACTCTCCCGAATGAGGCCCCACGATTTCATCTTGGCGTCGACATCTCTATCTGTCAACCCAGATCTCATCATCTTCTCATCAACCGCTCATCCTGGGGTCGGTGGCACTCCTTATCGTTGCTTCCGGGGCCAAGAATCGACGCACTGAAAGGAAAAATCCGACCATGCACCGCTCATCTCGTCGCCCGATCCGCCGTCGCACCGCTCACGACTTCGCCGATCGCCACCGGACCGCAACCGCTAAAACCGTGACGTCCTGTCACCGTTCCCTCCGCGAGCCCACCCTCTCCGGAATATGGGCGCCGCCGTGCCCGCGCTGCGGTCAGGAGCATGAGGACGAAGTCACCTGGCACGACGTCGAGTGGCAGTAGTCGCCGAACCTGCCAACTCGGGCTTATCAATCCCTGTCATCCTACACAGGAGCACCAGATGAACCACAACACGAACATTGTCCCTGCCGCCTACCGCAGGTCAGCAGACGCCCGTGACACCAAGAACCAATCCCCGTCCAGCGCAACCGCCGCCGGCGTTTCCAAGTCCGCTCCCAGCAGGTAGATCACGGTTTCAACTGCGTCTTGAGTCCAGACCACCGATCCAAGAGCGCTAACCCGTTCTGCCTCTGCATCCAAGCCTCCACCTAGCCGGGCAGGCGTTGTCGTCCTCAGCCGTGGAAGGGCTTCGTCGGGCTCAGCCCTGGGTTTCAACCCAGGGTCATACGGCTTCCCCAAGAACACCACCGCGCCGCCCTGTTCATCCGGGGCGGCGCGGTGCTACATGGCAAACTGTGACTACTCCTCCTCGGCCACTTCTTCCGTCTCAGGATAGATCTGGGTATCGAGGATCGTCAGTCCTTCAGCGAAGTCGTGTTCCTCGCCCGGGAACTTGTCCCAGAAACCGCCGCTGAAGACTCCCTCGTCGTTGGCCTCGCCGTCGCCGTCGCCAGCGTCGGCGTCCATCATCTCTTCGGCGAGGGTCGTCGCCGCGGCGGTCGAGTCATCACCTCCCGTGGAAACGACGGAGACGTACACGTACTCGCCCTCGCGCGAGTTTAAGACGGTCGTGAACAACGTCGAGCCGCTCTCCTCGACCGAGGTCGAGTAGCCAGCCGCGTTGTCTCCAAGGTCCTCGACATCCAGCTCGGTGATCTCCGGTTCCTCGACGCCGGTCACATCAGCAGCCTGCTCGTCAAACGACGTCCGCAGAGCCTCCCAACCAGCCTCGGCATTGTCGTCACCGTCGAACTCCGCCACGACGGCGTACGCAGTGACAATCCCCGAGGGGTACGCGATCTCGCCGTCGGCGCCGGCCTCCGGCGACGCCATCAGCGCCACGAAGTCGATCGCGTAACTCCGGCCGACTACCCGCTCTATGCCTTCCAGTTGCGAAAAGTCGATTACTTCGTCACCGTCTTGTGCGACCGCGGACTTGATCGACCCGGCTCCCATGGCGACCAATGCCACCACCGCCAGCATCATCCGCGGCAATCGCATCGACATGCGGTTCCCTCTAATATCCGATTGCTCGGATCCACCATCGCAAGGTCGCCACAGGTCAATCTAACGCATGAAGGAGCCAAATCGCTGCGCCCAAGGCGGCGAAGGGTGATCCGGTTCCGCACTCGGAACGTTTCTGGTCCATGGCATAGGGAGGGTTACCTATAGCGGACTCAGCCAGCAGTTCCGAGAAATCGGTAACCTCACCGATGTTCGTGGCGGGAAATCTCCGTAGTCTACGTACAGTCGAGATGTACGCCAACGAATCCAGGAGCAAACAATGGTCGCCGCCGTCGCCACTCACGCCACCGCCACAATCGCATCGCTCCCGAGGCCGGCCTACACCGTCCTTCGCCCGGTGGAAACGCCGGTGCGCGCCGACTGGATCGAGCTCGAGGAGGCCCGGTTCGCGCTCCGCTCGGCAACGGTTAGGACCGTCGCCCTGATCCGCTCGATCTCCGATCCGACCCTGCCGGTGACCGGCTCTCACCTGACGCTTGGCGATGCGGCGGCGCACCTGGTTCTCACGGCCCAGATCGCCGTCGACTGCTTCGCCGGGTTTCCCAGCCCCATCCATGACCTGGGATCCAAGCGTGACTTCGACGCCCGCTTTCTCGCCCAGTTCCCGGAGCGCCGCCCGGAGCAACTTGCCGCGCTCTTACAAGACGCCGTCGATCTCCTTCTCGAAGCCCCGCTAGATGGCGACCTGATTCCCTTCCACTCCGGCATTCCGCTCGAGCCGGGCGTCATCATCGGCCTGCTCATCGCCGACCTGATGGCGTTCGGTTGGGACATCGCCATCACGCTGGGTCTGGCCTGGTCGATGGAGGTCAGCACCGCCCGTGTCGCCACCTCCGCCACTTTGCGGATGCTGCCGTTCGTGCTGTCCGAAGCGGCCGAGAAGACCACCGCCTCGTTCAGGGTCCACATCCGTGGCGGGGACGACATCACCGGGCGAATCGCCGACGGCAACATGACCGTCTCCCGGACCGATTTTGGCCCGGTCGACTGCCATATCTCAGCCGATCCGGTTGCCTTCATCTTGGTGGCTCACCGCCGGCTGTCCCGCGCCGGCCGGGTGGCCCGTGGTCAATTGCTCAGTTGGGGAGAAAACAGGGCCTTCGCCGCAACCCTGCGGTCGCTCTTCACAAGCCCGTAGCATCCAGCGGCTTGACCATGTAGTAGGACGTTTTCACCCTGGCGTACTCCAGCCGCTCGTAGAAGCGGTGGGCCCGCTCGCGGACGATGTTCGAGGTCACCCGCATGCGGCCAATTCCACGCTCCCGGGCGCGAAGCTCGCCCGCCGCAACCAACCGTTGCCCGATGCCTTTTCCCCGGTATCGGGCATCGACGATCAGGCCGCGGATCTCCATTGTCGGCTCCTCCAGGAGGTCATAGAACTCCCGGAGGTGGATCCAACCGACGATATCTCCGTTCTGCACCGCGACATAGACAACCTCGGTGTCACCGCCGTTCAGAGCGGCAAAGCGCCGCTCCAGGACATCGGCCGCCACCGGGTAGCCCAGTTCTCCGGCCAGAACCGCGACCCGATCGACATCGCCGTTGGTCATGGGCCGAATCTGCATCCCGCTGCTATCCTCCGCAATCAACCACTATTGATCAGTCACGCCTGATTTGCCGGTTCGCAGGGGCGATGCATGCATCGCCCACGTTCGTGTTCGCGTGGCCGGGCGATGCATGCATCGCCCCTACATCACAATCCGACAGCCTCGGCACCTGACGGCTGATAGACCACTAGCCGCTGGAGTGCTGCCCATAGCTCGCAAGGAAGCAGTCACGCATCTCGGAGATGTGCTCGGCCGGGACTAGGTGAGATCGCGATGAGGCCGGACTTCGGATCGCGGACGCTCATGTTACCGGCGCTCCCGTGCAAGACACCGCGGGCCAGCGCCTCCATGCCCACCTTCACGACCTCAGCCCGCAACTCCGCCAGCATCATTGGTTGTACTCCACCTTGGTCTCCTTGAGACGGTCATACACTCTGTCATCCAGCGCTCGCGGCGTGTACCGGGTGATGTACTCCCGGTACGCCGTGACCTCGCGCAACTGCCGGTCAACATCCCAGCCGAGGTGCCGTCCAGCGATTGCCGCCGCCGACACGTCTGCGCCAACGCCCACCTCCGGCCCCAGCCCGACCATGGTTCGCCGGAGGAGGATATCCGCCAGCGTCTGCGCACCCTCTTCCTTCACCGCGAAGACGACTTCCGCGCCGATCGCCCCACTGGCAAGATCGAAAGCCTGCGACAGGTCGTTCTCATCGCGGGAGATCGCCAGCACCTCCTCGGCTCTGGTGCCATAGACCCGCAGCAGGTGATCGACCGTCTTCGCGGGCAACGCGCTTGTGGCGGTAAGGCGTGATCGAAACTCCGCGAAGCCTTCGCCATCGACGCCGGCCGCGCCGGGCAGCGGACGATCGCCAGTCTGGCTCTTGGGAGCATCACGGCCGAGTTGTTCGAAGACATCGTCGGTCGCCTGTTCGGCCAGTTCGCGGTAGGTCGTCAACTTTCCGCCGATGACGGACAAGAGGCCTGCGGCCTCCGGTCCGTGGTCCTTGACGGCGTGGCGGCGAGTGATGGCGCTCTCGTTGCCGTCGCTGGAATTGGGCAGCGGACGCACACCGGAGTAGGCAAATCGGACCGAGTCCCGCGTCAGGCCCGACCCGGGCAGCGCCGCCAGCGACTCTTCGAGGAGATAGGAGATCTCTTCCTCGGACGCGACGACCCGATCCAGATCACCCTCGAAACGTATGTCGGTCGTTCCGATCAGGTACTGCCCGTTCCAGGGGATCACGAAAAAAGGACGACCGTCGCGGCGCGCTTCGATGTACAGAGCGTCGCGGGGAGCGCCTGGAAACGGATCGACGACGATGTGGCTGCCCTTTGTGCCGCCGATCAGGCGCTGCGCCGGCTGCACCCCGTCCGCATCGGCGCGGTCGCCCGCCAGGACCGCGTCGACCCAGGGTCCGGCGACGTTGATCGTCACCGCCGATCGCACCTCAAAAGCATCGCCGCTAAGAAGATCGGTAAACGCCACGCCGGTAACCGCGTTGCCGTCTCGGAGCAAACGATCGACCCGGGCATAGGTCATTGTCACCGCGCCGGCCCGTGCGGCCGCGATGGCATTCTCGACCGTCAACCGTTCCGCGTACTCGACCTGGGCGTCGTAGTAGAGGGCAGCGCCTTGGAGTCCGGCCCTCCGCAGCCCAGGGGCGCGCGTGAGTGCATCCTCGGTGCTGAGCATCCGGTGCCGATCGAGCGATTTATCGAACGAGAGAATGTCGTAGGCGATCATCCCAAGGCGGACGAGGTTTGGCCCGCGCCGGGCCCCTTTGTAGAGCGGGATGATGAGCGGCAGCGGCTTGACGAGGTGCGGGGCCATCGCCAACAGGCGCTCGCGTTCGCGCAGCGACTCCCGCACCAACCCGATCTCGCGATGTTCCAGATAGCGCAGGCCGCCGTGGATCAACCTGCTCGACCAGCTCGTGGTACCGCTCCCGAAGTCCCCTTTGTCCAGCAAGAGCACCCTGAGGCCGCGCAGTGCAGCATCCCGAGCGATCCCGGTACCGTTGACTCCCCCCCCGACGACGATCAGCTCGAACGGCTCCCGCAGCGCCTGCCGTGCCTCCGCTCGCCCGATCATCGCTCCTCCCGGGTGGACCGTCTGGCCGGATCGTTCCGGCCAACCGGCATCATGCGGGAATTGAACCGTATTCGGCCATCTGTGGCGAACACCGCCCGACCGGCATAAAAAGCCGGGGGCGCGCTGGTGCGCGCCCCCGGCAAGCTCGATGCTCGGTATTTGGCTCTACGGCAATGCAACCGCGCCGAACTTGGCTTCGGCAATCGTGGCATTGAACCCAGTTAGCTCGGCGTCCACCAACTCGTCGAACCTGGCGATCTCGGCGTCTATCCGCTCGGTGAGATCGGCCAGGACTTCCGCTGCCACATCGGTGGGACGGTAGTCGCCAAGCTGGACCGCCGGCGGAAGGCCGGCCAGCTTGTCCAGCAGCCGGGTGCCTTCGTTCAACGGGTCGTTCCAGCCCTTGCGCAGTCCCGGAATCAAGATCGTCTTCTCGATCTCCAGGGCCTTGTCGCGCAGCTCGGTTGCGGCCTTCTCGATCGCCTCTCCCCCTTCGCGGTCCTTCGTCCGGGCCGCCCAGCCTTCGAGTTGACCACGCAGGTCGCGCATCCGGTTGACGGCCACCACGGTGCGATCGATCTGCTTGTGGATCTGGAGCAACAGCGCCTCCTGCGCCTCCAGGTCCTCCTTGGTTGCGGGCACGGTGCTCGGCTTGACAACCGTCAGTGCCTGGGTCAGCTCCGTCTCGCCGACCTTGAGGATCACCGTGTACTCCCCGGGTGCGACGAACGGTCCCTCGTAGGTGTTCTCCGAGGGCGGATCGCTTCCCACGATCTTGGTCGCCGGCTTGTGCTTCAGATCCCAGACGAACCGGTTCCAACCAGCCTTCGCCGGAACCCTGCGCTCTTTTGCCTTGAGTTCGTCGTCCGGCTTACGGCTGGTGAACGACCGGACTTCGTCGCCTTTGGCGTTCTTGAACGTCAGGGTGATCGGCTCCTCCGGTGCGGCCGCCAAGCGGTAGGTGATGATCGCCCCCCGAGGCGGATTCTCGCCGGCGTCCAGCCACGTCCGCACCTGCTCGCCGTCTGGAGTCGTCTCGCCGACGTAGCCGCCACCGCGAGAGCCGAGGTAGTTGGTCGATCCTGGAACGATACCGCTCCAGTCAATCCCCGGCAGAACGCGGGTTGTCTGCCGCGGCGCGAAGAGGTGCGGCACACCGTCCGGCACGCCATCGACGAGTTGGTGCAGCGGCGTCAGGTCGTCGAGGATCCAGATCGAGCGCCCGTGCGTGCCGGCGATCAGATCGCTGTCCTTGACCAGCAACTCGTAAATTGGGGAGACGGGCAGGTTGATCTGGAACGGCTTCCAGTTGGCGCCGTCGTCCGTCGAGACGTAGACCCCCGTCTCCGTCCCAGCGTAGAGGAGGCCACGGCGGGCCGGATCTGCCCGGATGACCCGGGTGAAATCGTGCCGTGGGATACCACTGTCGATCCGCCCCCAGTGCTCGCCGTAGTCGTGGGTCACATAGAGGTAGGGAGTGTTGTCGTCCAGTTTGTACCGGGTTCCCGCCACGTAGACCGTGCCCGCGTCGAACGGCGATGGCTCGATCCCGGAGATCATCGTGAACTCGGGCAAGTCGGCCGGAGTGACGTTGTCCAGGTCTTGGCGTTGTCGCGGCTGACGTGGATCAGGCCGTCGTCCGATCCGGCCCAGAAAACGCCCTTTTCGTGTGGCGACTCGATGAACGAGTAGACGGTCGCGTAGGTCTCAGCGCCGATGGCGTCGCGATTGACCGGACCGCCGGTCGGCGTGAGCGTCTCGGGATCGGCTCGGGTCAGGTCCGGGCTGATCGGCTCCCAGGTTTGGCCCTCGTTGGTGCTCTTCAGCACGCGGTCCCCGCCGATGTAGAGCGCGTTGGGGTCGTGGGGCGAGAGGACGATCGGGTAAGTCCAGTTGAAGCGCTGCTTGTGCTCGCTGGCGCCGTAGCCGCCCATCCCCTCCGGCCAGGAGGTGATAAGCCGAATCTGATCGGTACGTCGGTCGTAGCGTTGGAGCGAGTTGCCTCCTCCCGGCGAAGACCCGATCGCGCCGACGTAAAGGATGTCGGGATCGTCCGGGCGGACGGTAGATGTACCCGCTCTCGCCGGTGCCGGCGACGAAGCTGTCCGCCCAGCGGATGGCGGCGTGGTTCACCCGGCTCGGGGTGCCGATGCTGGTGTTGTCCTGCTGGGTGCCGTAGACGGTGTACGGCTCTTTGTTGTCTGTGGCCAGGTGATAGAACTGGGCGGTCGGCTGGTTGTAGATCGTGGTGAAGGTGATGCCGCCGTCGAGGGAGACGTTGGCGCCGCCGTCGTTGCCCTGGATCATCCGCTTGTTGTCGGTCGGATCGATCCACAGATCGTGATTGTCGCCGTGGGGCGTGGCGATCTCCTCGAAGGTCTTGCCGCCGTCGCTGCTCTTGTAGAAGTCGAGGTTGTTGACGAAGACCGTGTCGGCATCTTGGGGATCGGCGGTGAGATGGACGTAATACCACGCACGGGAGATGAGGTTCTGGTTGTCGCTTACCTTCTCCCAGTTCGCGCCGAAGTCCTCCGACCGGTACAGACCACCTTCGGTCCGGTGCTCGATCAGCGCCCAGACCCGGCCCGACTTCGCAGGCGAGGCAGCCACCGCCATCTTACCCAGCGTTCCGTCAGGGAGGCCGGGATTGCGGGTGATGTCTTCCCAGGTGTCGCCGCCGTCGGTCGAGCGCCAAATGCCGCAGTCCGGGCCGCCGGAGGAGATCATCGAGAACGACCGGTAGGCTTCCCAGATCGTGGCGTACAGGATGCGCGGGTTGCGCTCGTCGACGCTGAGATCGACCGCCCCCGCCTTCTCACTGACAAACAGGACGCGCGCCCAGGTCTTGCCCCCATCGACGCTCTTGAAGACGCCCCGTTCGGTGTTCGGCCCAAAGGCATGGCCCAGCGCCGCGACCCAGACGATGTCGGGGTTCTGAGGGTGGACACGGACCTTGCCGATGTGCCGGGTATCGTTTAGGCCCATGTTTGCCCAGGTTCGGCCGGCATCCGTGCTCTTGTACACACCGTCGCCGTGTGACACGTCGATCCGGATCGTCGTCTCTCCGGTTCCGGCATAAATAACGTTGGAGTCGGACGGCGCGACCGCCAGAGCCCCCACCGACGCGGTTGTGAAAAAGCCGTCCGCCACCGGCCGCCAGTAGGTCCCCGCGTCGGTCGTCTTCCAGACGCCCCCTGCGACCGCCCCAAAGTAGAACGTGTTGCGGTCTTCGTAGCTGCCGCTGACTGCCACTACCCGTCCGCCGCGGAACGGTCCGATACACCGCCACCGCAACAATCCGTCGAAATTCTGCCCTGATTGGCGGTCCGTCACGCATCATCCTCCCGTGTCGCCGATGTGCCTGACTATCAACTTACCAGAAGTTCGATCGCCCCGCCCCACCGACTATCGCGGTCATTGCAGCCCAATTGAACCGGTGCCGCGACCTTGTGCGTCGATTCCGTAGTGGCGATTCTTTGACCGGAACGTCTCGACCTTTGAAGCGCCATCGACGTGCCCGCCGCCACATTGCCACCGTGAATGTCGTGAGCTCCGAGATTCCCTCCCACAAGCCGGTGTCCGCCAACGAATCCGCTGTGACTCTTGGCGTCAATGAGCGCACCGTCCGCCGTGCGATCGCCCGGGGAGATTTGCCTGCGGCCAAGCGAGGCAGCGCATTTCTCAGTACCAGGGACGACCAGGGACGCGATCGAGGTGAATGCGGCGGCCTCCACTCGACGCCCCCAGCCTCCCCGTACCCCCACCTGAACCCGCCACATCGACCACTCTCCCGACCGCCGGCGGGCAGCGCCGACCCCGGCCACCGGGCGAATTCCCGGGCCGAGTTGAGGAATTCACTGGGCCGATAACCGCCCTGCGGAACGATGATCCGAGCGCCCGCCTGATCACCATCACCGGGCCAGGGGGATGGGTAAGACCCGGCTGGCGCTGGAGGTCGCGTGGTCGCACGAGCGCAGCGGATATGGACAACCTCAACGACGAAGCCGCCGCCCGGTTGATCCGAGCGGCGGCGTCGCGTGGACTCGGTTTGGGGTGGACGAGCGATCGCTAGATCTGAGACTTGACCTCGTCGACCTTGGCGCTGAGATCGTCCTGGACCTTTTCCGCCGCGGCCCGGGCATCATCGACGGCGCTCGATGCCTGGTCAGCCGCCTCGTCGGCCGTGGCCGTTGCATCGGCCTGCACGTCATCGACCTTAGCCGCAGCATCGGCCTGCACGTCTTCGGCCTTTGCAAAAGTGTCGGCCTTCACGTCGTCGACCTTCGCGCTGGCATCCGCCGCCGCGCCGTCGGACCGGTGCTGGAATTTGTCGACGGCCCCGCTGATGTAGTGCTGGATATCGGCGACCTTCTCTTTGATCGTGTCGAGATAGGACATCCGCGGCCTCCTTTCGGCCTGTCGTGCTTGACGCTACATCACGGCGTCCGGACATCTGCCGATGCTACCGACTATGCAGGCGAGAATGAGTAGCAAGAACTACGCAATTAGACCATCGCGGAGTGCATGGCGCCTACCGCAAGCCTCAGCCCTTCTCCGCACCGATCGTCAGACCAGCGATGAAGTATCGCTGGAGCGCGAAGTAGACGACCAGCGTTGGGAGAGCGACGTACATCGAGGCGGCGGCGATCAGATTGTCGTCGGTGAAGAACTCGCCGCCGAGGTTCGTCAGCGACGACGTGATCGGCCGGTCGGCCCCCTGCTGCTCCAGGACAACGGCCCAGAAGAAGTCGTTGTAGATCCAGGTGAATTCGAGCGTGGCCAGCGCCGCGAGCGCCGGCAGCGTCAATGGCATGATGATCTGCCAGTACTGTTTCCAGACGCCGGCGCCGTCGATCCTGGCCGCCTCATTGAGCGACTTTGGCAGGAGCTTCATATAGTTGCTGAGGACGAACGTGCAGAAGCCGCTCTGGAACGCGACGTGGATGAGGATCAGCCCCCAGATACTGCCGTTGAGCTTGCCCGAGTTCGAGAGCCACTCCGGCAGCTCGACCCGGTTATAGAACTGGAAGAGCGGCTGGATGATGATCTGCTGCGGCAGCAGGTTGCCGGCGGTGAAGATCGAGAGCATCACGATGTTGAATCGCCACGAGTACCGGCTACAGACGAATGCCACCATGCTCGAAAAGAAGAGCGTCAGCACCAGCGCCGGCACGAGGATCAGCGTCGTGTTCCAGTACTTGCGCAGGATGTCGCCCTGCTCCCAGGCGTTGCGGTAGTTGTCCAGCGTCAACGAGTTCGGCCAGGAGAAGAACCCGTTCTCCACGGTGTCGGCAAACGGCCGCAGGGATGAGACGACCGCCCCCACGAGCGGGACGAGCCAGACCAGGGCCGTGAGGATAATGAAGCCGTAGAGCAGGATACGGCCCGGCCGCAGACGGAACCGGGGCGCCGAGCGGATGGCCATGTCGGGCGTCACGAGTCGGCTCCTTCCTGCGTGTTACGGTAGTGGTTCGTCACGTACCAGATGACGAAGCCGAAGCAGAGGACGAACAGGATCGTCGCGTAGGCCGATCCGCGGCCGACGTTGCCGCCGCCCTCGCCAAGCATGTTGTTGGTCGTCAGGATCGACAGCACCTCGGTCCGCCGCGGCGTGTTCAGCACGTAGATGATGTCGAACGCCCGGAGCGCCTCGATCACCGTGATCACGGCGACCACCACGTTGATCGGCTTCAGCAACGGGAAGATGACGTGCCGGAACACCTGCCACTCGTTGCTGCCGTCCAGCAAGGCCGCTTCCCGCAGCGAGCTGTCCACGCTCTTCAGTCCGGCCAAGTACAGCACCATGATGTAGCCGGCGTGCCGCCAGGCGATCGCGACGAGGATCGCCACGAAGTTCTTCGAGATGCCGTAGTCCCCGAACGAGATCAAGTACTCCTGGTTGCCGATCCAATCGACGGATTCGCCGCCGCCGAAGAGCTGCGTGGCGAGCCCGTTATCGGTCGAGTAGATGACGCTTTGCCACATGAAGCCCACGACGGCGACGGAGAGCACGACGGGCGTGAAGAAGATGCCCTGGAAGAACCGCGTCCCGCGGACGTTCTTGTCGAGCAGGTACGCCAGGGCGATGCCGAGCAACGACGGCCCGACGAAGAGGAAGATCAGCAGCACGAAGTTGTTGATCAGCGCCTGGAAAAAGTTCTTTTCGAAGACCGTGAAGATCTGCTCGTAGTTCTTGAAGCCGATCCAGTTGATGTCGCTGAACCTGATCCCCTTCCAGTCTGTGAAAGAGAGCAGGATCGAGGCGATCGTCGGGATCCAGACGAGACCGACGTGGAGGATCGTCGGCACCGCGACCATCGCCAGCGCGACCCAGCGGTCGCGCCCGTCGAACTGCCGATTGCCGCGCACCCTTGGCTTCGCCACCGCTGCCGCCGGCGTCCGGACCTGCGTTACCGTCGCCACCGCTGCCTCCCGCCCCGCTGCGCGAGAAAGCCCCCGCCGGCGCGCCGGCGGGGGCGTCCGCGTTACTCCGCGAAGATGGCCTCGGCCTGGGCCTGCATGTCCTCGAGGATGGAGTCGATGCTCGAGGGGTCGGCGAGGAAGTCCGCGAGCGCCTGACCCGCGACGTTCGCGGCGAACTCCGGACTGGTGTCGCGGTCGAGGAACTGCGTCACGTTGGCCGCCGTGGAGACGGCCTCGAACGCCTTCTGCTGCAGCGGGGTGTAGAGCGACGGGTCGACGTCCGGCGACACCGCCACGGCGTTCTTGGTGACCTCCAGGTTCGCCTGCTGCGCCACCCCGGTGCCGAAGTGGTAGAGCAACTCCTTGGCGGCCTCGGGGTTTCCCGGTTCCCTGGCCATCAGGAAGCCGTCGAGCGGGGCCTCGATCGTGCCGGTGCCGTGCTCCGGGTTGAGCTCCGGGAAGGGGAAGAAGCCGATGTCGGAGGTGTCGCCGCCCGGGAAGACTTCGTTGATGAAGTTGCCCATGACCATCATCCCGGCTTCTTTGTTGACGATGAGTTCGGCGGCCGCTTCCCACTTCCGCCCGTTGGGGTCCTCCTGGTGGAACGGCAGGAGTGTCTCCCAGGTCGTGAAGACGTTCTTGACGCGCTCGTCGGTCCAGCTCTCCTTGCCGGCCATCAGGTCGACGTGGAACTGGTAGCCGTTGAGGCGGAAGTTGAGCTGGTCGAAGGTGCCCATCGCCGGCCAGCGGCCGTCGTTGCCGAGGGCGAACGGGACGAGGCCCGCGTCCTGCATGTCCGACGCCAGGCTCATCAGCCCGTCCATGGTCGTCGGCACTTCGAACCCGTTCTCCTCGAAGAGGCTCAGGCGGTGGTGGATCCCCCAACAATAGTACGTAAACGGCACGAGGTACTGCTTGCCGTCGTCCCCGGTCGAGGCGACCTTAAAGCCCTCGGACAGTTGGTCGTTCAGGCCCGCCTCCCAGACGTCGGTGATGTCGCCGACCAGTCCCTGGGCGGCGAAGAAACGCATCCGGTAGCCCGAGAACCAGGTCAAGACGTCGTCCGGATTTTGCAGGTAGGTCGTGATGTTCTCCTGGAACGTGTTGTGGTCGGTCGTGTTGATACTCACGGAGATGTTCTTGTTCGGGAGCGCCGCGACGGCGGCGGCCAGACCATTCTTGGGCACCTCGTTCGACGCGTTCGAGCCGAGGCTGACCTCGCCGGTGGCCGTCCCCGGCTCGACCTGAGCGCTCGACAAACCGGCCCGAAGTCCGAGGCCAAGCGCCGCGGCCCCGGCGGCTCCCTTCAGGACACCGCGACGGCCAAGCGTGTACCCAAATGCAGACGGGCTGGGCGAACGATCGTAACGTCGATTGGTCATAGGTGCTCCCTCGCAGATTCTGCCCCAACGTTGGGACACGCCACGCAACTCGCCAATGAAGAGTCGTGAACGCTAGCGATTATGTTTTCGGGCCATGACAGTGTCAAGTTGCGCCGGTTACGGTCAACCCGATGCCGAAGGCGTTAAGGCACGCCGGTTGCGTCTCTTCTATTCAAGGTGGCGATCCCCTGTACGACGTTCGCCACCCAGGAGGAATCCACAATGTCTCAACGCACGGACACCGACGGCGACCGGGATTACGACCCGAAGGGCGAGTACGGCGGCGACACAGGCAAGACTGATCAGCTTGGGAAAGGGGTTCAAGCCGAAAAAGGTGACCAGCGACGCGGAGGCAAGTACCACGACGGGCCGACACGCAGCGATGTCCCCGGCAATCGACACGACAAGCGCAAGCGATCGGGCTCCGACAGCAACGCCTCCCGATAGACGAACCGTTCGATATCTACCGTTCTTCGATTGACACCAAAACGCCCGGCACCTGATGAGGTGCCGGGCGTTTTGCATCGGCTCTCGGTAAGATGGCGCAACGTTCGGGGGCTGCTCCTGCCGTCGTCGCAACGATCGGATTTCTTCAGATCGGTGACATCGGTGCCGCCACGTCCAGTTACCGGTGAAAGGACACCCAATGCTCTCCGTCAGCCCCAATCGCCGCTTCCTCTCGCATGCCGACGGACCCCCGTTCTTCTACCTTGGGGATACCGCCTGGTATCTGTTCCACCGGCTGAACCGCGACGATGCGGGCACGTACCTCGAAGATCGGGCCGCCAAGGGATTCACGGTGATCCAGGCGGTCGTGATCTCCGAGTCTGAGGGCCTCAGCGATCCCAACGCCTACGGCGATCTCCCGCTTCACGACCAAGATCCCACCCGGCCGAACGACGCCTACTTCCGCCACGTCGATTGGATCGTCGACCGCGCCGCCCAACTGGGGATGTACGTCGGTATGGTCCCGACCTGGGGCGACAAAGTCGGACCAATCAACTGGGGCACCGGCCCGGAGGTCTTCACGGTCGACAATGCCGCCGTCTACGGCCAGTTCCTGGGTGAACGCTACAAAGACGCGCCGATCATCTGGATCCTCGGCGGCGACCGCAATCCGACGACATCGGAACACATCGCGATCTGGCGGGCGATGGCCGGAGGGCTGGCCGCCGGCGACGGCGGTGTCCATCTTCGGACTTTTCACCCCCAGGGCCCGTCGTCGTCCGCCATCTTCGTCCATGACGAGGACTGGCTCGACTTCAACATGATCCAGTCCGGCCACCACGAATTGAATGGCCCCAACTACCGCATGATCGAAACCGACTACGGGCGCACGCCGGTCAAACCGATCTTGGACGCGGAACCGTGCTACGAGGACCATCCCGTCAACTGGAAACCGGAGCTCGGCCACTTCTCGGATTGGGATGCCCGTAAGGCCGGCCTACTGGTCGCTCTTCGCCGGATCGTGCGGACATACCTACGGCGCCAACAGCATCTTCCAATTCTGGACTGGCGGCGATCCGGGCAAGTTCGGCGCCCGGCGTATTTGGCAGGAAGCGCTCGACCTCCCCGGCAGCAGCCAGATGCGCCACGTCCGCGCTCTGATCGAATCGCGTCCGGTCTTCGAGCGGATCCCGGACCAATCACTCATCATTTCAGATCCGGGAACAGGCGCCGATCACGTCCGCGCCACCCGCGCCACCGATTTCTCGTACGTCTTCGTCTATCTCCCCTCCGGCGGGGCCGTCACCCTCGACCTCTCCTCCTTTGCTGCCCCCCTCCTCGCCGCCTGGGTCGATCCCCGCACCGGGACCTCCTACCCCTTACCCGATTCGGCCACCGGCCCAGCGGCCAACGTCACCGCGCCGACGAGCGGCCCCACCCAGGATTGGATCCTTACCCTCGACACCCAATAGGGCGTGTCCTCTGTCATCCGTTCCGACTAATTCCGGGTAAGCTCCGGGGGCGCGGCGCTCGGGCCGCGCCCCGCCCGCCGCCGGAGGTCCCCGCCGATGGTCGCCGCCCCCGTCCTGCCCGTCCCCGCCGAGGCGGCGCCGCCGCCCGACGCGGTCCTGGTCGATCGCGTCGAGGCGCTGCTCGCCGACCTGGTCGCCGCCCTGGTCCCGGATCCGGCCGCGCCGGGCCGCCACCGCGGCCGGCCGCCGCTCCTGCCGGGGATGCTGCTGTGGACCGGCCTGCTCGTCTGCGTGCTGCGCGGCCTCTCCAGCCAACTGGAGGTCTGGCGGCTGCTGAGCGCCGCCGGCCTGTGGCACTTCCCGACGGTCCCCGTCTCCGACGACGCGGTCTACCGGCGGCTGGAGCGCGAGGGCGAGGGGGCGATGGCCGGGCTCTTCGCCGACCTGACCGCGCTGCTGCTGGCCCGCCCCGCCGACCCGGCCGCCCCCACGCTGGCCCCCTTCGCCGCCGAGGTCGTCGCCATCGACGAGACCACCCTCGACCGGGTGGCGCGCACGCTGCCGGCCCTGCGCGGGCTGCCCCCCGGCGACGACCGGCTGCTGCCGGGCAAGCTGGCCGGCGTCTTCGACGTCCGCCGCCAGCTCTGGCGGGAGATCCGGCCCCGGCCCGAGGCCCGCCAGAACGAGAAGGTGGCCGCCCGCGCCCTGGCGGCCGCCGTGCCCGCCGGCAGCCTGCTGCTGTGCGACCTGGGCTACTTCGCCTTCGCCTGGTTCGACGACCTGACCGACGCCGGGCAGTGGTGGGTCAGCCGCCTGCGCGCCAAGACCAGCTACGAGACGATCCACGCCTTCTACCGCGACGGGGAGACGCTGGACGCCCTGGTCTGGCTCGGCAAGCACCGCGCCGACCGGGCCGGGCACGCGGTGCGCCTCGTCCAGTTCCGCCGCGGCCAGGCGGTGCACCGCTACGTCACCAACGTCCTGGATCCCCGCCTGCTCCCCCTGCCGGAGGTCGCGCGGCTCTACGCCCGCCGCTGGGATATCGAGATGGCCGTCAACCTGGTCAAGACCCACCTCGGCCTCCACCTCCTCTGGTCGGCCAAGCCCGCCGTCGTCGGCGCCCAGGTGTGGGCGGTGCTCGCCGTCGCCCAGGTGCTGCAGGCGCTGCGGGGCGAGGCGGCGGCGCGGGCGGGGGCCGATGCCTTCGAGGTCTCGCTGCCGCTGCTGGTCCGCTACCTGCCCCAGTACGCCCGCCGCGGCCTCGACCCGGTCGCCGCCTTCGTCGCCGACGGCCACCGCTTGGGCTTCATCCGCCCCTCCCGCCGCACCCGGATCGCCGCGCCCGACATCCCCGCCGCCTGCCTGCGCCCGCCCCCGGACGGGCTGGTCCTCCGCCGCACGCCCCGGTACGCCCAGAAAGACTGCGGCCCCCGCCCCCAACCACCCGGCGGCCTTACCATGAATTAGTCGGAACAGATGGACCTCCGTGCGCCCCGACAACCGCGCGACATTTACGCCTCACGCGTCATCGGCAGGCTCGCCCGGAATCGCCGTGGGGAGACCCCCGTCACCTGTTTGAATCGCCGGGAGAAGTAATACTCGTCACAGAACCCCAACATCTCCGCGATCTCCCGGTCCGTCAGGCTGCCTCCCTGCATTAACTCGCAGGCGCGATCCACGATCCGGCTTCCCCGATACCGCGCCGGCGGCATGCCCACCGCCCGTGCAAATCGCTTGCGAAACCCGTCGTAGCTCATCCCAAGCTCACCGGCCAACTCCTCCAAATCGAGCTCCCGCTCCAGGTCACAGTCCAATCGGGCGCACGCCCGGTCCGCCCAGTCCGCCTCCTTCCCGCCAACGCCGTAGCGGCCCGCCAGAAGCGCCTCGCTGAGCACCGCCTGCAGCCGGCAGACCTCCAGGAGCGGGAGAGCGTGCCCTGGCCGCCGCGGGGCCCCCAGCACCCCCTCGAATCGCCGCGCCCAGTGCTCGATCGGCTCCAGGTGGTGCAGGGGCTGGGCTGGGTTCAGCAGCCCGCTCGCGCGCCACAGATCGAAGACCGGCCCATCGAAGCACAAGTAGAACTCCGTCCACCGCTCCCGCCGACCCGGACCGTAGGTGTGCGCCACATCTGGGAAGATCAACAGAAGGTCCCCGGCCCGCACGCGGAGATCGAGTCCAAACTCGTCCCGGAACCGCCCGCTTCCGTCCAACAGGTAGACCATGGCGTAGGATCCCAGCACCCGCAGCGGCGCGGCCGGAATCCCCTTCCCATCGGGGATGAATCCCGCCAACGATACCCGCCCCAACGGCGACCGGGCCGCGTTCCGGACCCGCAGCGGCGCCTGTCGTTCCATTCTGCTCTCCTAACCTAGGTCCCAAAAAACACAAGGACCTCGCCCAGAAATCCTATCCCGTTGCCGCGCCCGTCGCACTACCCTGTCCCCAAGGGCCAATTCCAATCCGCGGTGAACGCCGGATCTCCAGGGGGACCTCATGACCCAAACCGCATCCGCGACCGACCTTCTCCCGTCCCAGTTTCCAAGCTACCCGCCACTGACCTCCTGCGGCGTCTCCCTCGACACGGCCGATGGCCGCCTCCGTCCCCTGCGTTCCTCGAGCGATGCCGCCGACGACCCGGACGAGCTGCGCCGGCGCATGGAGTCCGACGGCTATCTCTACCTCCCCAGCTACCTCGACCGCGACCAGGTTCTCGCCGCCCGGGCCGAGGTTGCCGCCCGTCTTGCCGACGCCGGCCACCTCGCCCCTGGAACCGCTCCCGCCGAAGCCATCGCCAACCTCGCCACGAACGTCAAGTTCGCGCCAGAGCTGGCCAAGCAGAATCAGCCCCTGGAAACCCTTCTCTACGAAGGCCGCATGATCGCGTTCTTCGAACGGTTCCTCGGCGGCCCCGTTCGCCACTTCGACTACACCTGGCTCAGAGCCGTCTCGCCCGGCCGCGGCACCGCCCCCCACGGCGACGCCGTCTTCATGAACCGCGGCACCCCCCGCCTCTACACCGCGTGGGTTCCCCTCGGCGATGTCGATTACACGCTCGGCGGCCTCATGGTCCTCGGCAAATCCCATCGCCTCGAGGAGCTGAAGCAGGCCTACCTCTCGAAGGATGTCGACGCCTTCTGCGAGAACGAGGCCGACGCCGCGCTCTTCCGCACCGGCGAGAAGTGGTGGAACGGCGCCCTCTCCGAGGACCCCGCCGCCCTCCAACGCCAGCTCGGCCTCCCCTGGTTGACGACCGAGTTCCGTGCCGGCGACCTCCTCACTTTCTCGATCCAGACGATCCACTGCTCCCTCGACAACCACTCCGATCGGATCCGCCTCTCCTCCGACTCCCGTTACCAGCTCGCCTCCGATCCGATCGACGAACGCTGGATCGGCGACGACCCCATCGGCCACGGCCCCGACGCCAAGCGCGGCATGATCTGCTAACCCCCTAACGCCACCACCGCCACCGAAAGGCCCACGCCCTTGCCCAACGCCCACGCCCCGCCATGACCCCGGCAGGCCAGGAACGGATCGTTCCTGGCCTGCCCCCATGCCCTCGGTTCGTCCTGGTCTCCCGATTTCCCCCTAATTCCACGCCGTGCCCGGGCCAACGGGCGAGCAACCCAAGCGCTACGCCGTCGGGCCACCGGTGGCCCGATGAACCGCATCGAGGAGGACGCACATGGACCACTGGATCTCCCGGCGTCGCATGATCCAGACAGGCTCCGCCGCCACCATCGCCGGTACCCTCTTCCACGGCAAGCCTCGCACCGGCTGGACCAAGAACGTCTTCGTCCAGGGCGAGCCGATCACCTTGAAGTACTGGCACGGCTGGACCGAGCAGTGGGCCGAGATGGTCCAGTATGTCTGCGATCAGTTCCACGCCAAGCAGGGCCGGATCACGATCGAGCCTGAGATCGTCGCCTGGGCCGAGTTCGAGACCAAGCTCACGGCCGCCATCGCCGCCGGCGACCCGCCCGATATCGCCACGCTGTTCGGCTCGACCGCGATCCCGACCTTCGCCAACGAAGAAGCGATCGTCGCCCTGAACGACATCGAGGGCTACGACGATGCCGCCGTCCAGGCCTGGATGGACCCGAACGTCTACAAACTGGGTCAGTACGGCGACAAGGTCTACGGCCTCTCCTACTGGGCCGGCGCCAACGCGATCATGTGGAACAAGGCCACCTTTACAGAAGCCGGCCTCGACCCCGAGGTCGGCCCCGCTACGGTCGCGGATCTCGACGCCTTCGCCGACCAGTTGACTGTCCGGGACGCTGACGGCAACATCAGCCGTCTCGGCTTCTCCTCAAGCGACCTCTGGCTGTGGGGCACCGTCTTCGGCGGTTCGTTCTACGACGACGCCAACGCCAAGGTCACCGCCAACGACCCCAACATCGTCGAAGCCCTCGCGTGGATGCGCACCTACCCCGAGAAATACGACCCCCAGAAGGTCGCCGAATTCCAGGAGGGCCTCTCCTCCGAGCGCGCCCAAAACCTCGACCCGTTCATCTCCGGCCAATACGCCATCCAGGTCCAAGGACCATGGAAACTCGGCGACATCCGCAAGTTCGGGGATCCCAACTTCGCCTACGGCGTCGTCCCCATGCCGAAAAAGACCGCGGAATCCCCCTCGGCAAACTGGACCTGGGGCGACATCCAGATCATCCCGGAAGGCGGCAAGGACGCCGCCGCCGCCGCCGAATTCGTCATGTTCACGGCGGGCGTCGACGACCCCGAGGGCTACGCCGAGCGCTGCACGTGGGGCGGCCGGCCGATCAACATCCCGGTCTCCCGTAGCGTCCTCGATGTCCCCGCATTCCAGCAGGTCGTCGCCGACTACCCCGGCTTCTCCACCTTCATCGATGCCCTACTTACCGCCGAGCGCGTCGGCTCTCCGCCCGTCATGCCCGCCGCCGCCTTCTACAACAACCGCATGACCGCCACGGTCGAAGAGGTCCTCCTCCTCCAATCCGAACCTCAGGAGGCCCTCGACAACCTCACCGACGAGGTCCAACGCGAACTCGACCGGGCGACCTAACGCCTATCCGGGGCACGATGCCACCACGGCGCTCGGGGCGACGATCCCGTCGTCCCGTCGCCGTGCTCGTCACAACGGGCAACGACCCAGCCCGGTCGCGCTCGACGTCGCGGGGAGGAGACGCATGCACACGGCCACCACCCGGGGGATCGCCCCGGCCACAACCGACCGCGCGGAGCCGCGCCCTGCCACCGTCCGTGCGCGTCGCCTCGCCCTTGCGTCCTTGCGCCATGCCGCCCTCCTCCTCGTCGCCGCGGCCTTCCTCCTCCCCTTCATCTGGATGCTGGGCACCTCGCTCAAACGAATCAGCAGGCCATCGCATACCCACCCCAGTGGCTTCCCAATCCCGTCCACTGGCGTAACTACCCGGATGCCCTCGACGCCGCGCCCATCCTCCGCTACGCCGCCAACACCGTCCGCATCTGCCTCATCACGATCGTCGGCGCTATTCTCTCTAACTGCCTTATTGCCTACGGCTTCGCCCGGTTGGAATGGAAGGGTCGCGACGCGGTCTTTATCCTCGTCCTCGCCACCCTCATGCTCCCGTTCCAGGTCACGATGATCCCCCTGTTCCTCATCTTCGCCCGGATCGATTGGACCAACTCCATCCTCCCCCTGACCGTCCCCGCCTTCTTCGGCAACGCCTTCTTCATCTTCCTCCTCCGCCAGTTCTTCCTCCGTATCCCCCGCGACTACTCCGACGCCGCCCGTCTGGAAGGCGCCTCCGAGCTCCGCATCCTCTGGGACATCATCGTTCCGCTCTCCCGCCCCGCGATCGTCACCGTCGCCCTCTTCCAGTTCCTCGCCTCCTGGAACGATTTCCTCGGCCCCCTGCTCTACCTCAACGACGAGCGCAAGTTCACCCTCTCGCTCGGCCTCGCCAACATGGCGTCCACCTACGGCCTCAGCCAGTACGGCCAGATCATGGCCGCCGCCACCATGACCATCGGCCCGGTCGTGATCGCCTTCTTCCTCGCCCAGCGCTACTTCATCCAGGGCATCGCCACCTCGGGGCTGAAAGGCTGATCCGCCAGCGCCGTTCTCAGTCCCGGAGGGACTTTGTCTGCTGACCGCCAGGTTTCAACCTGGCGTATCCCAAGGGCCACCAATGAACAACACCCTCCCCCTAGACGCCGGCACCGACACCGAAGATGCGCGCCGTCGCGCCGCCCGGCGCCGGCGCGAGTGGCGGCGCATCGGCACCGGGCTTGCGTTTATCAGCCCCTGGCTGGTCGGGTTCGCGGTCTTTCAAGCCTACCCGTTCTTCGCCTCCTTCTACTACAGCTTTCGCTCGACAACGCTGCTCAAGTCCGGAGAATTCATCGGGCTGGAAAACTACCGCTACATGCTCGATGACGAGCTCTTCTGGATCTCCCTCAAGAACACGCTCTACTACCTCTCCTGCTCGATCGCCCTCGGCACGGCGGCGTCCCTGGGCCTCGCCCTCCTCCTCAACCAGCGCGTCCGCGGGATCTCCGTCTACCGCACCGTCTTTTACCTACCCACCATCGTCCCGCTTGCCGCCGTCGCCGTCATCTGGGGCTGGATCCTCAACCCGCGCTACGGCATCCTCAACTACGGCCTGGACGGCCTCGGCCTCCCCACCGTCGGCTGGTTCAGCGACCCGACCTGGGCCATGCCGGGCCTGATCTTCGTCGGACTCTGGGGCATCGGCAACGCCGTCATCATCTACCTCGCCGGCCTGCAGGACATCCCCGTCGAGCTCTACGAGGCCGCCTCCCTCGACGGCGCCTCCGCCTGGGACAAAGCGCGGAGCGTGACCCTGCCCCTGCTCACCCCGGTGATCCTCTTCAACGTCGCCGTCAGCCTCATCGGCGGCTTCCAATACTTCGTCGAGCCCTACGTCCTCACCCAAGGCGGCCCCGCCGACTCAACGCTCACCTACGCCCTCTACCTTTACCAGTCCGCTTTCGAATACCGC
Source organism: uncultured Chloroflexia bacterium (assembly GCA_963724285.1). Classification (GTDB taxonomy): domain Bacteria; phylum Chloroflexota; class Chloroflexia; order Thermomicrobiales; family UBA6265; genus CAVRUD01. The sequence goes on from CAVRUD010000009.1 coordinate 313,766, forward strand.
AACGCCGGCTACGCCTCAGCCATGGCCTGGGTCCTGTTCGTCATCATCATGACCTTCACCATGATTCTGCTCCGGTCCTCACGGCGTTGGGTGCACTACGGCTAACCCACGCCCCGGAAGCCGTAGAATGCCCCGTCGACCCATCCGCCCCGTTCGCCTATCACCCGAAAGGCCAGCCCTCCACCATGTCCGCACCCAGGATCGCCTTCATCGGCGCCGGCAGCACCGTCTTCGCCCGGAACCTCCTCCGCGACATCCTCACGTTCCCCGAACTGCACGACGCCACCTTCGCGCTGATGGACATCGATCCCGAGCGCCTGCGACGTCACCGAGCTCGTCGCCCATCGCGTGGCGACCGCAGGTCGGTGTGTCGACCACGGTCGAGGCCACCACCGACCGCCGCGCCGCGCTGCGACGGCGCCGACTACGCGATCAACATGATCCAGGTCGGCGGCTACCAGCCCGCGACCGTCATCGACTTCGAGATCCCGAAGAAGTACGGCCTCCGCCAGACCATCGCCGACACGCTCGGCATCGGCGGCATCATGCGCGCCCTGCGCACGATCCCCGTCCTGCTCGACATCGCCGCCGACATGGAAGAGCTCTGCCCGGACGCCCTCTTCCTCAACTACACCAACCCGATGGCGATGTCTGACTGGGCCATGAACCGCGGCCACGCAACGATCAAGACGGTCGGCCTCTGCCACTAGCGTCCAGGGGACAGCAGCCGAACTGGCCCGCATCCTCGGCATCCCCTACGAGGAGATCGACTACCTCTGCGCCGGCATCAACCACATGGCCTTCTACCTGCGCTTCGAGCACAAGGGCGAGGACCTCTACCCCGGACTCCGCCAGATCGTGGCCGAGAGCGCGCAGCCCGCCTACGAGCGCGTGCGCTTCGAAATCTTCAAGCGGTTCGGCTACTTCGTCACCGAGAGCTCAGCGAGCACTTCGCCGAGTACGTCCCCTGGTTCATCAAGGACGGTCGCCCCGAACTCATCGACCGGTACAACATCCCTCTCGACGAGTACCCCGCCCGCTGCGAAGACCAGTTCGCCGAGTGGGGCGATGCAATCCGCTCTCACGTCGTCCGAGCCGGACGCCGCCGATCGCTACGAAGCCGAGCGAGCCAGCACGATCTCGGGCCTATGGTCGCGGCGGCTCGCGGTCATGTCGAAGACCGATCCCCGCCTGGCCGAACTCACACGCTATGAGATTTCCGAAACTCGCCGGAAGCGCTTTACCACCGAGAACGGCCACGCTGCCCACTCTGGCGAATACGGCTCGCTCATCATCCACAGCATGGAGACCGGCCAACCGCGGGTGATCTACGGCAACGTCCAGAACAACGACATCATCTCCAACCTTCCCGCCGACAGCGCGGTCGAGGTCCCATGCCTGATCGATCGCAACGGCGTGCAGCCGACGGCAATCGGCGCGCTTCCGCCGCAGCTCGCCGCCCTGATGCAGACCAACATCAACCCCCAGACCCTCGACCGTCGAGGCCGCCCTCACCGGCAAGCGTGACCACATCTACCACGCGGCCATGCTCGATCCGCACACCGCCGCCGAACTCGACCCGGAGCAGATCGCCTCCCTCGTCGACGATCTCCTGGCTGCGCACGGCGACCTCATTCCACCGATGAGCTAATCGGGCGAGGGGGACACGGCTATCGCCGTGAGGGGGACAGCCCTGCGGGCTGAGGGGGAGAGGGGGAAGGGGGGTGAAGTCTCCCCCTCTCCCCCTCAAGGCGTTAGCATTGTTCCCCTCAGAGCGATAGCTCTGTCCCCCTCTTCCTTTATCCGGCGGTGATGAGCACCGTATTGCCATCCGGGTCATTGACCATGGCCATGTATGCCCCGAAGTTGGTCACGAACGGGGACCTGTGGCCGGGGTGGCCGTCGGCGGTGAGCGATTCGTAGAGGGCGTCGACGGCGTCTCGCCCGTCGACGAAGAACTCGATCAGCATCCGGTAGCCGCCACTTGGCGGGGTCCAGATCGGGTCGTTCTTCGCCGCGAACTCGGAACTCCAGAACATCTGCAAGCCGCCCCCGATCGGAATGACCAACCCATCCTTCTCGTCGCTGCCCTCAGGAAACTCCATGCCCAGCTTGCGGTAGAACGCCAAAGAGCGGGCCATGTCCTCGACGATGAACCCGAACATCGCCAACCGCGACGTTACTGTCATCACGACTCCACCTCTACCGATTCGCGGGCCGAGGCATCTGCACGTCCGCTCGGATTTTCAAGCCTAGCGCCCCAGCCACTTCGCTTACCCGTTCCATACTCGCGGAGCGGTACTCGGTCGCCTCGTACCGCTGAATCTGCTGCTCCTTCAACCCGAGCCGCTCCGCCAGTTGCCGCTGCGTCAACCCCGCCGCGATCCGGCCCGCGATCAACGCATCCGGCAGCTCACCGAACGACTCAACGCGCTGCCGGCGCACCTTTCCCGATCGTAGCGCCTCGTACTCCGCGGCTTCATTCTTGAGCGACTCGAGCTGGCTCTCGAGGGCAGCGAGCTGAATCCGACGCATGGCGGGGTCCTGAGGATCCACCGGTGATGGATCGTGCCGAAGCTGATCAATCGCTTTCTCAAACCGGCCGACTAACTCCAACGTCGTCGAAAGCTGCCGATCTCCCCTGATCACAGGTCCTCCTCGAGGTCGATCATGATGATGCCCTTCCGGCCATCGGTTCCTCGCACGCGTTGGAAGAGTTCGAAAAACGAGAATCCTGCCGCGTCGGCGATAAAGGACGCTGGGAACAACTCTCCGCCGTACTTTCGTTTCTGCGCACGCCGCTCGTTTGCGAAGTCGTAGAGTGTTTGATCAAGTCGAAGGAGATCCACACCAGCCGGTTCCCAACATCCGTCGTAGTCCCGCGGCGTCGATCGAGACGTGACGAAACTTCCGTCGACATACGCTCGCGTGCATCCCGCAAACTGCAGATTTTCCAGTGCATTTCGCAGGCCGACGAGAAGCTCCCTTCGACGATCGTTCCACCCGTACTGCTGTACGATCTCGTCCCACGTAGCGACATGAACTCCGATCGGGAGATTTCCGTCAGCGTCAAACGGCGGTGTCATGACACAACAATATCATTGTCTCAGGCCAAGCCCAACGCGGGAACGTCTACGAACTACTCCGCCTAATGAGCTCGACCGGCAGTACCTCCGGCGAGGCGCTGTACTCCCGGTCGCCATTTGCCAGAATGAGCGTTGCCGCTCGGCGACCGATCTCCTCCAGCGGAATCCGGACCGTTGAGATTGGAAGGGTCCTTTCGCGGGCGAGTGCGATGTCGTCGAACCCGACGATGGCGAGATCGGCCGGAACCATCTGGCCCATATCGCGGGCCGTGTCGAGCACCCCCAGGGCCATGTCGTCGCTCGCGGCGAAAACCGCCGTCGGCGGATCCGGCAGGGACATCAGCCGCCGGGTCTCGGCCGCGGCCAGCATCGTGCTCCACTCTCCCCCGCTGATCAGGGATTCGTCGACCGCAATGCCCGCCTCCGCGAGAGCGCGCCGGTAACCCGCCAACCGGGCCGCGGCCGTCGCGTACCGGAGGTCGCCAACCAGGTGGGCAATCCGGCGATGACCGGCGTCGAGCAGATGCGTTGTGGCCATGTAGGCGCCGGCCGCATCGTCGTAGGTGACCGCCGGAAAGCCGAAGCGCGGCGCCGCGGGGCGTTCGATGCAGACACACGGTAGACCGGCGCTCCGGATCAACTCCGCCAGATCGTCCGTCGCCGGCGGATCCTGAACGAGACGCAGAACGACCCCATCAAGCCGCCCACTACGCAGCAGCGCGTCCAGCGCCCGTGTCTCCTCACCGACCAGCATCGGGTAAATAAGGAGGTAGTTCCCGCGCCGCTTCAGCTCTTCGGTGAGACCAGCCAGGATCGACGCCAGGTAATGGGACCCGAAGCTTTCCTGCGGATTCCAGTCGTTCGTAACGAACGCGATGGTATGCGTCTTGCGGGCCCGGAGACCGCGCGCAAAACCGTTCGGGTGATACTCGAGCTCGTCGATCGCAGCCCGGACTCGGGCCCGCACCTCAGGCGACGTAGGCCGGGGACCGTCGTTGATCACATATGAGACGACCGCGGTCGAGACGCCTGCTCGCCGCGCCACGTCACGCTGGGTTACCCGCTTACCCTGCACCATCGACGACCATCCACGTACGGCTACTCAAGGACAAAACGGCCCCATTGTAGGCGATGAGCCAGGAAGATCCGGCCGGCGGCGTTGGCCGACGTTGTCGTCTTGACATCCCATTGAGCCCTCCGTAGAGTACTACTAATCGTTTAGACGAATCGATTAGACGTCTACTGTTCTCGCGTGACGAGCTCCGAAAGGAGGTGGCTCGCCCCACCCATCCCCCCATCGCGCCCTCGTGTGATCCCTTCTCCCGTACTGGTGTTGCCGCCAACGCTGGCGGCGGACAAGGAGACAACTATGGGACTCGGCAGACCCTCGGCGCTGGAGCATGGTCTTTCCCGGCGTCATTTGTTAGGGGCGACCGCGGGAGCTGCGGCAGGTTTGGCCGTTGCGGGCAGATCGTTCCGCTCTGCCAGCGCGCAGGACGCCACCGAGATCAGCATGATGGGCTGGGGTAGCCCCCTCGAAAAGGAGAACGTCGAGAACGGGCTCAAAACCTTCGAAGCCGATAACCCGAATATCCAAGTCGAGTGGATCCATGTCCCTGAGGACTACGATGTCAAGCTGAGCACCAGCTTGGCCGGCGGTACCCCACCGGACGTCTTCTGGGCGACCAACATGCGTGACTACGCCGCCCGTGGCGTCCTCCTCGACGTCACCAGCTACGTCCAGGCCGACCCCGTCATCGGCGCTCCCGACTACTTCATGCAGCCCCAAGAGACGGACCGGGCCACTGTTAACGGCAAGTGGTACGGCATCGGCTCCTGTTGGGTCGCTCCCCATCTCTACTACAACGTCGATCTACTCACCGCTGCCGGCGTCACACCACCCTCGTACAGCGGCGCCGAGGCCTGGACCTGGGATCAGTTCATCGAGGCGGGCCGCGCCCTCACCATAGACGCCGACGGCCGCCACCCCGGCGATGAGGGCTTCGACAAAGACAACGTCGAACAGTGGGGCATCTCATGGCCAACCCACTCCATCGGCCGCGGCGCCCTCATCTACTCCAACGGCGGCGAAGTCTATGGACCAGACGGCTTGAGCATGCTCGCCGACCCGGCCGCCGTTACCGCTATCCAGGCCCTCGCCGATCTCACGCACGTCCACAACGTCGCCCCGCCGGCCTCTCTGTTCACCCAGAGCGGCCAGGGCGGCTCGAGCGGAATGGACCCGTGGCAGGCCCTCGCCGCCGGCAAGGTCGCCATCATCTGCGACGGCTCCTGGGCTCTCCAGGACATCGCCAAGATCGGCTTCAACTTCGGCTGCGGCGTGCTGCCGAAGCTGGTCGACCCGGTGACCGTCTCCCTCGCTCACTGCCATGTGATCGAGAAGAACACCGAGCACCCGGAAGAAGCCTGGCAGTTGCTCGCCTACCTCTCCTCCGACGACTACCAGCGCGGCCTCTGCGCCGTGGGACTCTGGCTGCCGAGCCACACCTCCCTCATCTCCGAGGAGGGCCTCGCCTCGTGGATCACCGAAGGTGTCCACCCCGAAGGCTACGGCGCCATCGCCAGCGACTACCTGCTCAACTACGCCCGGGCCCTTCCTTACCCGCCGGGCTACGCCGAGGCCGACCGGCTCGTCGTGTCCGCCCTAGATCCGGTATGGATCGGCGACGCAACCGTCGAGGAGGCAATGTCGCCGGACGTGATCGAGCAGATCAACGCCATCCTCTCCAAGGGCCAGGAAGACCTCGCCGCCAACGCCTAACTACCAAAGTTCCCAGACCGAACGTCACGCTCCCCCTCTCCAGGAATGGAGAGGGGGCCGGGGGGTGAGGGCCAGGCACCCACGCCGCCCATGAGCAGGGAGCATCGTCTGTGGCCACCGTTCAAGCAGGCACACGCGGCCTGGCGACTGAAACGGCGACTCCGCGTCGCAACCGCATGTCGCTGCGCCGGCGCGAGGCCATCTCCGGCTACCTCTTCATCCTGCCCGCGGTCCTCGGATTCTTCCTGTGGACGGCAGGACCGATGGTCTTTTCGGCCTGGATCAGTTTCCATGAGTGGGATTTGCTGAGGGATCCGGAGTGGACCGGCCTCGGCAACTACCGGCGGATGCTCGATGATCCCCTCTTCTGGAAATCGTTGCGGGTCACCTTCGCCTTCGTGTTCATTTTCGTGCCGCTCTTTCAAGTGCTCAGCTTCGCGATCGCCCTGCTTCTGAACGTCAACGCCCGCGGCATCACCTTTTTCCGCACCGCCTACTACCTGCCCACGATCGTGCCGATCGTCGCTTCCTCGGTCCTCTGGTCGTGGGTCTTCAACTCCGAGTTCGGTCTGCTCAATAGCGTTCTTCGCCGCTTTGGATTCCAGAAGGTTCTCTGGCTCCAGGATCCCGACTATGCCCTCTTCAGCATTATCCTGATGTCGCTCTGGACCTTCGGCGCCACAATGGTCATCTATCTGGCCGGCCTCCAGGGTATCCCTCAGCACCTTTACGAAGCCGCGGCGATCGACGGCGCCGGACCGTGGCGGAAGCTGCGCGACGTCACCGTGCCGATGATATCGCCGGTGATCTTCTTCAACCTGGTCCTTGGCTTTATCAACGCCCTCCAAACATTCACCCAGGCCTTCATCATCACGGACGGCGGTCCCCAGAACAGCACCCTCTTCTTTGCACTCTACCTCTACCGGAAGGCCTTCCGCGACTTCGCGATGGGCTACGCCGCCTCCCTCGCCTGGGTGCTCTTCGGGATCGTGCTGCTCTTCTCGCTCCTGCTTTTCCGCTCCTTCGGCCGCATGGTCTATTACGAAGACGAAGCCAACTAGAAACGCGGCGTTCGGCGTTTGAGCGTCGCCCACCGCCAACGCCGAACGCCGAACGCCGAACGCCGAACGGAGCATCGCATGTCGACGATCCCCCGACCCGCCTACGCCGCCTCGGCCCAACAAGAGGCCTCCGACCGCGCCGCTGCCCGCCGGCGCCATATGCGCGAGCGCGCCGGCCAGGTCTTCGTCTTCTCCCTACTCGTTCTGGGAGCATTCATCACGATACTGCCATTCGCATGGCTGGTAAGTACGTCACTCAAGTCCCAAGCGCAGGTCTTCACCTACCCGCCGGAGTGGATACCGGATCCGATCTTGTGGAGTAACTACCGCGAGGCCCTGACGGCCTTCCCGTTCGGGACGTACGTCCGCAACACCGTGATCATCTGCGGATTCAACGTCGTGGGAACGCTGCTCACCGCGTCTCTGGCGGCCTATGGGTTCGCCAGGCTCCGCTTCCCCGGGCGGGACGTCTTTTTCATGATGCTGCTCAGCACACTGATGCTCCCCTACGCCGTGATCCTGATTCCGCGATATGTCGAGTTCCGGGCGCTGGGCTGGCTCGACTCCTGGCTGCCGCTCATCGTCCCCAACTGGTTCGGCGGAACGGCCTTCTACATCTTCCTCTTGCGTCAGTTCTTCCGCACCATCCCGCGCGAGCTCTCCGACGCCGCCCGGATTGACGGCGCCAGCGAGCTGCGAATCTACTGGCAGATCATCCTGCCCCTCGCTCGTCCAGCCCTGATGGTCGTCGCCATCTTCACGTTCCTCGAGCACTGGAACGATTTCCTCGGGCCGCTCATCTACCTCCAGTCGCCGGAGAAGTTCACCGTGGCGCTCGGTCTATCTTCCTTCAAGGGACTCTTCTCGACGCAATGGGCCTATCTCATGGCCGCATCGACCGTGATGACGATTCCGACGATCCTGCTCTTCTTTGCCGCCCAGCGCTACTTCGTCCGTGGCATCGTCCTGACCGGCATCAAGGGCTAACCAATGGAGACCTAGCTCCCCTCTGCCGGTCGTTCTCAGCCCTGGAAGGGCTTCGTCATGCTCAGCCCGGGGTTTCAACCCCGGGTCCGAACCGCCCTGGGTTTCTCCCCACGGCTATCAAACCGAGGAAGCAATGGCCACCGAGATCAAGACCCAGCCCGTTGTCGTCGACACGACGTCCAGCCCCCGCGCCCGTCTGCACCCACTCCCGATCAACGCCGTCCGGCTCAACGATCCCATCTGGGAGCCGCGGCGCCGTCGCAACGCCTCGGTGACCATCCCCGCACAGCACCAGCTCCTCGAGACGACGGACAGGCTGGACAACTTCCGCCGTTCGACCGCCGGCGATACCGCCCCATCGGTCGGCATGTACTTCAACGACACCGATGTCTACAAGTGGCTCGAAGCCGCCTCCTGGGCGCTGGCCACGGACCCCGATCCCTCCCTCGACGCCACCGTCGACGAGGTGATTGCCACCGTCGCCGCCGCCCAGTTGCCAGACGGCTATCTGGACACCTTCTACACGCTGGGCGGCCCGGAGCAGTTCGCCAAGCGCTGGACCGAACTGACCCGCACACACGAGCTCTACTGCGCCGGCCACCTGATCCAGGCCGCCGTGGCACATTTCCGGGCCACCGGCAAAACCTCGCTCCTTACCGTTGCCACCCGCTTCGCCGACCTGCTCGTCGACACCTTTGGCCCCGCAGAAACGGGCAAGCTGCCCGGGACCGACGGCCACGAAGAGATCGAACTGGCCCTGGTTGAGCTGGGGCGCGCCACCGGGGACCGGCGCTACATCGACCTCGCCGCCTACTTCCTCGATGCCAGGGGATACGGCCTCGTCGGCGGCGACGAATACCACCAGGACCACCTGCCGTTCCGGGAGATGGAGACGATCGTCGGCCACGCGGTCCGTGCCGTCTACCTCACCACCGGCGCGACCGACATCTATACCGAGACGGGAGACGAGACGATCCTGACCGCGCTGCACCGGCTCTGGGACAACATGACCCAGCGCCGGATGTACGTCTCGGGCGGGATTGGATCCCGCTGGGAGGGCGAGGCATTCGGTCGCGACTTCGAACTGCCCAACACCCGCGCCTACACCGAGACCTGCGCGGCGATCGGCAGCGTGATGTGGAACTGGCGAATGCTGGCCCTGAACGGGGACGCCAAGTACGCCGACCTGATCGAGACCACGCTCTACAACGCGATCCTGCCCGGACTCTCCCTCTCCGGCGACGAGTACTTCTACCAGAACCCCCTCGCCAACGATGGCACACATCGCCGCGAACCCTGGTTCCGCGTCGCCTGCTGCCCGCCGAACATCGCCCGAACGCTGGCGAGCATCGGCGGATATGTCGCGACGACATCGGCGGAGGGCGTCTGGCTCCACCTCTACGCCGATTCCCAGACCGACCTGACGCTCGAAAACGGCGCCGGGGCGACCATCACCCAGCGCACAAACTATCCGTGGGACGAGCACGTCGCCATGCAGGTCGATGCCACTGGCGAGTTTGCCCTCTTCCTTCGGATTCCCGAATGGTGCGATTCCGGCGCGAGCATCTCGATCAACGGAGATGATTTCGGCGAGGCACCGACCCCAGGTACCTATGCCAGGATCGAGCGTTCCTGGTCACCCGGCGACACGATAACCCTGACCCTGCCGATGCCGGTGCGGTTCGTGGCCGCCCATCCTCACGTCTTCGAACTGACCGGCCGGACGGCAGTCTTCCGCGGCCCCATCCTCTACTGCGCCGAAGCGGCAGACAACCCGAACATCGATCCTCGCAACCTTGCCATTGATCCGACCGTGGCGATTACCTCCCGCCACGACCCGAACCTCCTCGGCGGCGTCACGATCCTTCAGACCACGGCCTCCGTCGCTGCACCCGACGAGTCGTGGTCCACCTCGCTCTACCGACCGCTCGCCGACACCACGCCTTCACCTGAACCAACGTCGACGCCGTTGACCCTCATCCCCTATCACGTCTGGGCAAACCGTGAACCCGGTCCGATGGAGGTCTGGTTGCGCGTCAAGACCTAGTAGTCCGTCACGCATGATTCGCCACCTGGTAGGGGCAGGGCAAGCCCTGCCCGGTTGCCCACCGCACCGCCAAATTGGGGAACAAGGGCACCGCAAGCGGATGCCCCTACAACGAAGGCCACCCGCGAATCACCGTTGACTGTCCACCAGGTTGGTTTAGAGCGATTGTCGAAAACCATGGCCGCCGTCCTGTCCTCCATAGCCAGTTCCGCAGCCGCTTCCACCACTCAGCCCGGGACCTAAGAGTCCCGGGCAACGCGGAGACGCGACCAACCTATTTCAACGAGCGCATCGCGGAAGCCGTCCCGGCCCCGACCACTGATGCTCCGCGCGAAGCTGGCGTCGTGGTCATCGCCCCGGGGTCGCTCATCCCCGGGCAGTGCGCTATCTCGCCCACCCCTTGGCCCGCTCGACCCCTCGGAGCCAGATGGCATAGCGCTCGTCGCGTTCGGTTTGCGACCAGCGTGGTTCGAACCGCCGATCTTCGCGCCACTGTGATTTGATGGTCTCCCGGTCTGGCCAAACTCCGGCCGCCAACCCGGCCAGGTAGGCCGCCCCCAACGCGGTCGATTCGACGTTCTTGGGCCGCACAACCGGGCAACCGAGAACGTCCGCCTGGAGCTGCATGAGCAACTCGTTGGCGCTGGCGCCGCCATCGACCCGAAGTTCGGTCAGGTCTATCGCGGAGTCCTGTCTCATGGCGTCGAGTACGTCCCGCGTCTGGAAGGCGATCGCCTCCAGCGTTGCCCGGGCGATGTGTCCCGCGCGCGTCCCCCTGGTAATGCCGGAGATCGTTCCCCGCGCTTCCTGATCCCAGTGGGGAGCACCTAGGCCGGTCAGGGCCGGGACGAACACCACCCCACCACTGTCCGGCACGCTCGCCGCCAATGCTTCGACGTCCGCGGCGGAGGTGATGATCCCCAGTCCGTCGCGCAGCCACTGGACCGCCGCACCCGTGACGAAGATTGCCCCTTCCAGCGCGAAGTCGCGGACCCCATCGATCTCCCAGGCGACCGTGGTCAGCAGGCCATGGGCCGATGGCCACGCATCCGGTCCCGTCTGCAGGAGAAGGAAACTTCCCGTCCCGTAGGTGTTCTTGGCCTGACCGGGCTGGAAACATGCCTGCCCGAAGAGCGCGGCGTGCTGGTCACCGGCCATCCCCGCCACCTTGATCGGCCCGCCAAAGAGTTCGGGCGAGGTCTCGCAGTAGATCTCGGCGTTGGAGCGCACCTCGGGAAGCATTGCCCTGGGAATGCCCAGATCGGCCAGCAGGGGTTCCGACCACTCACCGGCCCGGATGTCGAGCAGCATCGTGCGGGCCGCGTTCGAGGCATCGGTGGCGTGGACCGCTACCGCCGGACAGGTTCCAGAGCAGCCAACTATCGACCGTGCCAAAGAGCACCTCACCGGCTTCGGCCCGTCGCCGGAGGTCAGGATCCTGATCGAGCAGCCAGGCGATCTTCGTCGCCGAGAAATAGGCGTCCGGAACCAATCCGGTGATCTGGGTGTACGTCGGTCCCATACCCCGGGCGACCAGTGCGTCCACCAATGCCGAGGTCTGCCGGCTCTGCCAGACGATCGCGGGAGCGACCGGCTCACCGGTTGCTCGGTCCCAGAGGATCGTCGTTTCCCGCTGGTTCGTGATCCCAATCGCCGCGACGTCACCGGCCCCGATCCCGGCGGCCTTCAGCGCTGCCCGGCCCACATCAAGGATTGTCTGCCAGATCTCCACCGGGTCCTGATTGACCCAACCGGGATGCGGGTACGACTGGGTGGTGGCCTGCTGTCTGAGGCTTCTTACCTCTCCCTGGTCGTCGAACACAATCGCCCGGCTCGAGGTCGTCCCCTGATCCAGTGCCAGCACGTACATTCGAGACCTCCCGCACATCTCAATCGGTATTCCGGCAGGATCATACGCGCCATCCGAAAAACGGACTGAGCCGGCGGATCGATTCGCCGGCCCGGGTGACTTCGAAGAGGATAATCCTCGAAAGCCCAACCTCCGCTCGCTACGACAGAATCCTGACTTCGGCCACCGAGCCAATCTGCGCGTCCAGGTTCGGGTTGGTGAAGTAGAACCGGACGAAACGAGCCTGCCGCCCGACGGTCTGAGTCGTGAACACGCCCGCCTTCTGGTTGCCCCGGTTCGCGACATGTGTCCAACTCGAACCGTTGGTCGAGACCTCGATTCGCCATGCGTCGGCCAGCCCACCGGTCAGCCACATCCATTGGACACTGCCGACATACTTGGTCGAGCCCAGATCGAAGTAGATGTAGGCGTAACTCGGCCGGTTCGCGTCTGTGATCCAGGCCGTATCGGTCCGGTTGTCATACGCCAGGCTGGAGCTGTTCGATCCGGTTGTTCGCACGCTCCGGATAATCGTGTAGGCACTTTCCGGTGCTGGCGACGGACTCGGCGACGGTGACGCTGAGGGCGATGGCGACGGAGACGGGCTCGGGCTCGGGGTCGCGCCGCACGACGCGGTCCCATCGTTGCTCAGCACCTGACCGCCGAAGGTGTTGGTCCAATACCAATCGTAGGTTGCATCGACATCGTAGGAACGACCGATGCCGATCACCGTGTAGTTCGGGCTGAGCATATTGGCGTTATGCGCCGCGCTGTTTTTCCAAGCGTTGAAGACCGCCGCGGCCGTCGCGTACCCGGCGGCGATGTTCTCCCCTTTAAAGGTATTGGCTGTGTAACCAAAGTTGAGGATGTTCTGAGACCAGGTCACGCCATTGCGCAACGTATGGCTGAAGTAGTTGTAATCAGCCATCTCCCAGGAGTGGAAATTCGCCGCCGTGGACAACTTGCCGCTGAGCTGCAACCCCCCCAATCCGTTCTGGGCCCGGTGCTGATTGATCAGTCCAAGGAGGGCCGCCTCTTCCTTGTCAATGCACGGCTGATCGGTTGCAAACGACGCCTGATCCGCCGCTGGCCTCGGCGCGGGCGCCGCCTGAACGGCCCCGACCATTCCTCCTATTGCCAGGAGCAAGCAGATCGCCCACACCGCACCACGCCGCTTTATTGACCCGCGCAAAAGTCTCCCCCCACGGAATGCGCCGCGCGGCGTCATCAGGGTGTCCAACCACAGCCCCGACAGTGGTCGCGTCTCAATTCATGCTTGTGCATGGGACGTGCCTTGGACAACGGACCGTTCGTCGTCGGGCTCCTGGAAGAAATAGGCCAAACGGCCCCCTCATACCATGGTGTCTACGGTTCGACTCGGGTGGGGGCATGCAGCCCAACCTACCGGGGCCGGCGTGATCGACACCGGTCCCGGTAGGTTGGATCTGGATGCGTCGCGATAGCTTCCGCTAGAACCCCTGAGCGCCGGGGAGTTTGACCTCGAGCACGTCCGCGCTCACCGTCACGGGCTCCAGCCCCGCGCCGCCTTCCCAGCCCTGAAGGTCCTCCAGGGCCAGGCGCCCATCAGCGACCACGTGCAGGCGGAGGACACCTTCGGCGTACTCCCGGGCCTCAACGCTTTCGACGTGGCTCAGTCCGTGGAGATGGCGCTGCAACGCCAGCGCGGCCGCGGCCCGGGGCACGCCATGAACCAGCACCGTTACCGATCGCGACCCTCGGACTTCCCCGGCATCAACGTGCTGAGGCGCTTCGACAGGCTGGACAGCCTCGGCAATGGCGGCATGTGCGGTTTCGGCAGCCGGCGGGGCATATGCGGTCGCTTCCTGATCCTCGTGGCCAGCTGTGACATCAGAGACTGCTTCGACCGGCTCGGGATGTCCGGATTCAGGCTCGATTTCTCCAGCGGGAAACCCCGCGGCCCCGGCGCCGGGGCCCTCCTCGGATTGGCCCGCGGAGGATGCTGAGGCGGTGCCGGCAATGTCGGGGGGCGTCTCGACGGGTTCCGCCCGAACACCGGTCTCGAGCGCAGCCCTCTCCATCTCGATGGCCTGGGGGGTATCGAACGTCTCCGCGACGCCGTTGCTCTCCGCTGGGACGCCGGCGGATTCCGTCGCCAGGGCGGCGATGGCTGCCTCGCCTTCGTCGGCCTCACCGACCGCGGCCCCTTCCTCAACCGGCAGCACCGTCTCGGTCGATCCGGCGACTGCCGCCGCGGTGACCGCGGTGGAGAGCGCCGGGCGCGCGCCGGCCGCTGCGAGGTCTTCGGAGGTATTCATTGCCCCGATGGTGGCCGCCACCCGGCGGGCCATGTTGGCCGCCGTTCCTTGCAGTGCAATCAGATCGGCGTGAACCGCCTCCAGCTCGCGCCGGTAGCGGCTTCGCTCAGCGGCAAGTCGTTCCTCGGCCTGAGACTTGGCCAGGTCAAGCTCCGCTTGGGTCCGCTCGCGCAGGTCCAACGCGTCGCGCATGAGCCGGCTTGCCTGAGCGACGTTGTCCTGTATCAGGCGGTCAAACGATGCGAAAAAGTCCAGACGCTCCTCCGCCCGAGCGAGCCGGGCCCTGAGATCGCTGTCTGATTCGCCGGACACCTCGCCTGCCTCCCCTCGTGCCAGACTGTCAGCCACGACATTCCTCCCGGTCATCCAGCACCTGAATCCGCTGCCCCAGCCGGCGACGGGTCCGTCCTTCGGATTCTACGGTAACGCCTTATGTAATCCGGAGTGTAGCGCACGACAAATTCAGGAGTACCGCACCGCCGTCCAGGTATCAGGGTGCAAGGCATCCCGATCGCCAAAACCGGTTCGCTCCCAGGTGTCGGCGAATGCTGCCTCTGCCCGATCGAGAACCGCACCCTCGTCGACGCCGATGACCTCCCGATGCTCCATCAGGATCCTGCCATCGACGATGACCGTGGCGACGTCATGTCCGCTGGCGTGCCCGATCACCCGTAGCGGCGCCGTAAAATCGGGCGCCAGGTGGGCCTGACGCACGTTGAGCATGATGACATCGGCTCTTTTTCCAACTTCGATCGAGCCGATCTCCCGCTCCATTCCCAACGCCCGGGCCGCGTCGATCGTGATCATCCCCAGCAGCTTCCCGGCCGGGAGCAACGCGCTATCGGCATAGTGTGCCCGCTGCAACTGTGCCGCGATTCGGGACTGATCGATGAGGTCAAAATTGCGATCCGGCGAGGAACCATCAGTCGACACAACCACGTTGACCCCGGCGTCCAGGGCATCGATGACCGCGAACCGGTCGAGAACATAGGCATGGGTCAGTGGCCCGTGGCTGGCTGAGGTCCCCGTCCGGGCCAGGATCTCGATCTCGTCGGGTTCGATTCCCGCGCAGTGGGCGAGGGCGGCGTGCGGGCCAAGCAGTTCCGGCTCGATGGCGTAGGCGGCGCGGACCATACCTCGATAGGCGTGGGAATGGAGGCCAACGCCGTACCGCTCCACCAGACGCTTCACACCGGCGACCTGTTCCCGGGCGATCGGATCACCCGCGTCGGCGCTCGGAGAAACCGCCGATGGCCCCACGAAAAACCCGATCCGGCCATTTGACCGCTCCCGAACCGGCCGAAAAGCTTGAATGCATCCCTCGGTAACGGTAAGCGCTCGGGCAAGATCCACGGTCACTTCGCGTGGCGCTCCGGAGCCAGATCTCTCGGTATACATCCGAGGCCATGGCCCGTCGGGTGGACCCGCCGCGGCGATGTGACGCAGGCCCAGATCCTCGTAGCCGCTCGCAGCCGCAAGGGCGTAGCGGGGATCGTCGATGCGCGGTGATGAGCCGGTCATCGACACCGATGTCGTCACGCCGAACTTGAGCCGCTCGAGCGCGGCTAACCTGCTCTCCGCCCGCCAGAACTCCTCGTCTGAGGCATGGAAATACATCGTGCCGACGATATCGCCCCACCCCGGTCCCGCAGCCGTTCCGACCTCCGACCGCCCAACGCCGAGGCCGCGCGTGAGCGAGTGACCGGCGTGGCCGTGGGTATCAACGATCCCCGGCAGGACATAGTGACCGGTTGCGTCGATGGTGCGTCTCGCAGCCGGAGGCTCTTGCCCGGCTTGTCCGATCCAGGCGATCCGGTCCCCTTCGATGCCAACCGATCCATCCCGGAGCACCCGCCGCGCGGGATCCATCGCGATCACGGTTCCGCCGGTAATCATCAGATCAAGCACTCGATCCTTCCCCTCTCGCTGCTCGCAACGCGAACGTCCTCAACGCCGCGATAGTCTATTCGTCGCATGGCAGCCCCACATGAGCCGGGTTGTCAGGCAGTCGCTCGCGCATGCATCCTGATCCTGACGTTCGCACCCGAGGAGCAGCCCTGGAGCGGCCGTGACATCCCCTGCCTCGAACTCGGCGGTATCTGCCCCTCGATCCGCGCTGGTCCAGCCATCCTCGTTGCCCTCCCAGCGCACCCTGATCCTTCTCGTCGGCGCGTTGAGTGCGTTCGGGCCCCTATCGATCGACATGTATCTCCCGGGGCTGCCGGAACTGCGCGCCGACTTTGGCGTCAGCGCGTCTCTCACCCAGCTTACCCTCAGTGCCTGCCTGCTCGGGCTCGCCTCCGGGCAACTCCTCGCCGGTCCGATGAGCGACGCGTTCGGACGTCGTCGCCCCCTGATGCTCGGCGTCGGGCTCTATGCCGTGGCGTCGCTCTTGTGTGCCGCCGCGCCGACGATCGAAGCCCTGATCGCCTTCCGATTTATCCAGGGATTCGCCGGCGCCGCCGGGATCGTGATCGCCCGTTCGGTCGTGCGCGATCTCTACAGCGGTGCCGCCGCAGCCCGGTTTTTCTCCCTGCTCTTGCTTGTCAGCGGCCTCGCCCCGATCCTGGCTCCGCTCCTCGGCGGCCAGCTGCTGCGCGCGGTCTCGTGGCGCGGCGTCTTCGTGGCGCTGGCGCTCATCGGCACGGCGCTCCTGATCGCGACGGCGACTTTTCTGAACGAAACCCACCCGCGGGAGCGCCGCCAGCCGGCCGGAGCCCGCCCAATCCTGCGCACGTTCCGGCGGCTGGCAACCGACAGGAGTTTCGTTGGGTACGCCCTCTCCGGCGGGTTAGCGTCCGCCGCGCTCTTCTCCTACATCGCCGGATCGGCGTTCGTGCTTCAGGACATCTATGGGGTCTCGCCGCAGACGTACAGCTTCATCTTCGCCTCGATCGCCGCCGGATACGTTACGTGCGGCCAGATCAACGGCCGCCTCGTGGGCCGGGTCGCCCCGAGAACGCTCCTCCGCTTCGGCCTGTGTGGCATGGCGAGCGGCAGCATCGCCTTCCTTCTGATGGTCCTGATCGGCGGCAGCGGCGGCGTCGGCCTGATCGGCATCGTCCCGGCCCTGGTTGTACTGGTCGGCAGCCTCGGATTCATCCTGCCCAACTCGACGGCCCTAGCTCTGACCGACCACCCCCACACCGCCGGCAGCGCGTCCGCCTTGATTGGCTTGCTGCAATACGCCATTGGCGCCACGGCTGCTCCCCTGGTTGGCATCGCCGGCGAAGACACGGCCGTCCCTATGGCCATCGTCGTGGCCACCGCCGCGACCACTGCCCTTTTGACGTTCCTGCTCCTGACCCGAGACCGCGACGCCTAACTTGGCCGCGACCAACTCCAGGGATTATCCACGGCACTTGAATAGTTTTGACATTTCTAGTATTATCATGACTATGACGCGATCACGACGTGGGAAGACCACCCAGCCCTCCTCGCTCGGCCTCATCCTCCTCTGGCTACTCATAGAGCGGCCTATGCATGTCTATCGCATGCAAAAGCAGCTCGAGGCCTACGGCAAGAACCGCGTCGTCAACGTCAGGGCCCGCGCCAGCATCTACCAGACGATCGATCGACTCGTTCGTCTCGGTCTCGTCGATATCCACGAGACGGTCAAGACCGAGAGCCATCCCGACCGTGTCGTCTACGCCATCACTCCAGAAGGCCGCGTTGCTGCCCACGACTGGCTCCGCCAGATTCTGCGTTCCGGTGGAGACGAGTATCCCGACTTCATCGCCGCCATCTCGATCGCGTTCGGCCTCGAGCCCGACGACCTCAGGGAACAACTGGAGATCCGGGCGGACCGGCTTGCCGCCCAACTCGCCCGCACGGAGTCGGAGATCGCCGCTAATCCCGAACTACCACGCCTCTTCCTTCTCGAGGAGGAATATCGCCGCGCCATCCTCGCCGCCGAGCTCGATTGGGTTCGCGGCGTCGTCGAAGACCTGCGCCAGGGCCGGCTCACTTGGACCGAGCAGTGGATTCGCGACTTCTCCACGACCCACGCACCGCCCTCCGACGCAGAAGAACCGTGATCGACTTCACTTGCCCACATTCCAGGAGGACTGCATCGACATGACCATGATGATCGAAGCCCGGAATCTCGAGAAGCGATTCGGAAAAACCCGCGCCCTGGACGGCCTGGACCTCGTCGCCGAGAGCGGTCAGGTTCTCGCGGTCCTCGGCCCGAACGGCGCTGGCAAGTCCACCTTCGTGCGCGCCATCGCAACCCTGCTCCGCCTCGACGGCGGTTCCCTCAGCGTCTTCGGTCACGACGTGCGCCGCGAGGCGGATGCCGTGCGCCGGCTGATCGGCCTCGCCGGCCAGTTCGCCGCCGTCGAGCCGGCTATGACCGGTCGCGAGAATCTCGAGATGGTCGCTCGACTCGTCGGCCGGGACCGCCGGACCGCCCGCGCGAGCGCTGCCACCGTTCTCGAGCAGCTCGGCCTGGTCGAAGTCGCCGACCGCCTCGTCCGAACCTACTCCGGCGGACTGCGCCGTCGGCTCGACCTCGGCGCCAGCCTTGTCGGCGCGCCCCGCTTACTCCTCCTCGACGAGCCAACCACCGGACTCGATCCTCGCAGCCGCATCGAGCTCTGGGACGCGATTCACGCCCTCGTCGAGGCCGGCACCGACGTCCTCCTCACCACCCAGTACCTCGACGAAGCCGACCACCTCGCCAGCCGTATCGTCATCATCGACCACGGTCGCACCGTCGCCTCCGGCACGCCCGCCGAACTCAAGCGCCGCATCGGCGGCAACGTGGTCGAGATCCATGCCCGCTGGCGCGAAGATCTTCGGAAAGTCGTCGCGGCCCTCAGCCGCCTCCACCGCGGCGATTGCCAGATCGACGAAGCCACCCGCCGCGTCAGTCTCGGTGTCGATGCAGGCGGCGACGACCTCATGATCGCCATGCGCTCACTCCAGGATGCCGCCATCGAGGTCGAGGACATCGCTCTCCGCCAACCCACCCTGGACGAGGTTTTTCTCGCCCTCACCGGCCAAGTCGCCGCCAAGGACGCCGCCTAGAGCGCTGTGGGCATGGTTGGCCGCGTTTGCCCGCCGCCCGGGGCTGACGGCCCAGGGTTGGCTCGGGTTGGCCCGGGCTGAACCGGACGCCGCTCCGAGGCTAGCGGCGACACGGCCAAGGTTTTCGGGCGCTTTAGCGGCAGGTCAATCGCCGATCACCAGGTCGTTCCCCTTCTAAGGGCAGAACTGCCCGGCTACGCGTTCGCCTACGGGGAAGGGCAAGCCCTGCTCCTACCGGGCGGACCGGCCGAAAGTACTTCCGCGAACACGCCGAAAGGACGCCCCATGGTCGCCGCTTCATCCGCCCTCAACCAGCGCACGACCCCACTCGCCACCAGCACGTGGACAGTCGCCCGCCGTGCGCTCCTCCGCTACCTGCGCACCCCCCAGCTCCTCGTCCTCGGCACCATCCAGATGGCAGGGTTCATGCTGGTCTACCGCTACGTCTTCGGCGGTGCAATCCAGCCCGACGGCATCCGCTACGTCGACTACCTGATCCCCGGATTCGTCACCACCGGCGTTCTCTTCGCCGGCATCGGCGCCGCCGTCGCTGTCGCCGAAGATCTCCAGCAGGGCTTCATCGACCGCCTCCGCTCCCTGCCGATTCCCCGCAGCGCCGTCCTCGCCGGCCGCGCGCTCGCCGACACCGTCATCCTCATCTGGAGCCTCGGCGTGACGGTGGCCCTCGGCTTCCTCGTCGGCTTCCGACTCCACGGCTCCGTCCTCAACGGTCTCGCCGCCTTTGGCCTGGTGGTGCTATTCGGCTACGTCTTTGAATGGCTCTTTATCACCGTCGGGCTGTTCGCG
Organism: uncultured Chloroflexia bacterium; assembly: GCA_963724285.1. Lineage (GTDB taxonomy): Bacteria > Chloroflexota > Chloroflexia > Thermomicrobiales > UBA6265 > CAVRUD01. The sequence goes on from CAVRUD010000009.1 coordinate 333,713, forward strand.
GGCAACGCCCAGGCCGCTCAGGGGTTTGGACTCCTCGTCTTTCCCCTCACCTTTATCTCAAGCGCCTACGTCCCCGTCGACACAATGCCAACCGGTCTGCGCGCCGTCGCTGAGCATCAACCCATCACGTACATGGTCGACGCCGTCCGTGGCCTCACCCTCGGCTCCGACGCGGAGGCCCTCCTTGGCCACCCCACGTCCTATTTCGTCACCCGTTCGCTCGTTTGGGCGATTGCCATCCTAGCCGTTTGCCTTCCCCTAGCCGTGGTCAGGTACCGTCGCGGCTAGTTCGGCGCGGAGCGCCAGCGGCGGCTGCGGGCGTTGCCTCTGCCTGCTGGCCGCCTTCGGGCGCTCGTCGCTTTGACAAGCCATTCGGCATCGACACCGAGAGCGGCAATATCCGCCAGTTAGCCGTGCGGCCGGCCGGCACGGACACCCATAGGTCGCTGCACTACGAAGACATGACCCGGCCGGCGATGAACGCGGACGCGACCCGAGTGCTGTACGTGATGAATCCCACGTCCTGCGCCGATTGCCCAAACCAGCACGAGCACCTCGCCGTCCACGAAATCGGCGCCACCGATCCTGAGGCGGCGTCCGTGATTGTCGAAACGTCGGTCGATTCGGACGAGCTGATGTAGTACCACTCACCGACAATGAGCGAGTCCACGGGCGAACCGCCCTGTGTACAGCAAGACGTTGCTGAGCGGACCGGTCTCGCCTTGAACGGAGGATCGGCGAAAGCGCCGACGCGCCGCGGCATACCCGCCACACCGCCTTCAGGAAGCACGGGCACGGGCAGCCAGAAGCGCGTCCCACGAGCGCCTAGGTGACCCGGGGATCCTCTCCCGCCGTCGCCACCACCAGGTAGGTAGGTGCCCAGCGGGGGGCGTAAAGCTGAAAGGCGACATCCTCCGGCTCTCCCTTGGGCCACCGCCTTCTCTGCCGGTATCCCTTTACGGCTTTGGCCACGGGCGAACCCACGCGGCTCGCCGCTTCTCGAGGAACGCCCCGAGCCCCTCGCGGCCTTCGTCGCTGGCCAACCGTTCGGCGTGCAGGCGCACGACGGCGTCGCGGCGTGCCCCTTCGTCGAGGCCGTCGAGCATCTGCGGCGTGCGCTTGATCGCGGAGAGCGCCCCCGGTGCTGACCGCAGCAGGTCGGCGATCGTCTCGTCCAGGACCGTACCGAGGGCACCTTCCGCGGCCCGTCGATGGACCAAGCCGACCCGCAGCGCCTCTTCCACGCCGAACGGCGCCGCCAGGAGCATCAGGGCCTTTGCCTGACGGACGCCGAGCGCCGCGATCGCGTAGGGCGCGATCGCGGCGGGGACCAGTCCGAGGCGGGCCTCGCTCAGCGAGAACCGGGCGCCTTCCTCCGCGACGACGATGTCGGCGGCACACAGGAGACCCAGACCGCCCCCGTACGCGGCCCCGTGGACGCCCGCGACGACCGGCGCCGGGCAGGCCTCGATCGCCGCCAAGAGGCGCGCGAGCGCCTCCGCGCTGGCGCCACCCCGTCCGGATGCCGCCGCCTCGGCGTACTCGGCAATGTCGCCGCCGGCGCAGAACGCCGGACCCTCGCCGGTGAGGACGACGACCCGCGTCGGCCCCCCTTCCTGGACCGACTCGACCTGACGACTCAATGCGTCGACGAGCGAGCGCGAGAGCGCGTTGCGTCGTGCCGCGCGGGTCAACGTGATCCGTTGCACCGGTCCCTCGTGCTGCACGTTGGCCTCGCTGCCCTCCGAGGGAACCGGACGACGGCTGAATCCCCCAGTCCGCGGTCATAGCGCACTCCCTACCTCTTCCGGCTACGACGTCCCGCGGAGGTCGCCCGGGCTGCGCGCCGCCGCGGGGCGCTCGTCCCGCTGGAGCGTGATCCACGCGGCGTTCCTGACGAACCCCATCGACTCGTTGATCCGCACCATCGAAGCGTTCTGGGCGCTGTTCCACGTCCATATTTCCCGGAAGCCGTGCGCGTGCGCGTAGGCGGCGAGGCGGAGCTTGAGCCCTGAGACGATGCCCCGACCGCGAAAGGACGGCAGGCACCCCGTCATCCGCCCCGACAGCACGTCCGGGAGCCCCGGATGGCGGACGAACGCGCACAAGGCGACGTAGCGCCCGTCGGCGACGGCCAGGAAGAACGCATCGGGGAGAACGTTGGGCGCCTCGAGCTCCCGCGCCACGAATTGGGAGAACGGGATGTCGGTGATGGTCTCAGCGGTCGGGACGTCCCGGATGCAGGCGAGGTACAGGGCGTACACGTCCTTGAGCACGTCCGGATTCCGTCCCCGTTCGGAGGCCAGGGAGGTAATCGTGATGCCCTGGCTGGCGAGCGATGCCTCTGCGTCAGCGGAGCGTGCTGGGTCGAAGGCCGCAACCGCTAAGCGAGACTCCCATGTTTCCTCGACCGCCGCGAACCCCCGGGTCTCCAGGAAGGAGATACTCGCCGTCATGTCGCCGCGGACACGCGCGCTCACGGCGATCGCCCGGCGGGCGCGCAGTTCGCTCGTCAACCGGTCGTGCAGCTGGCCGCCGACACCGCGGCGTTGCGACCCTGGCGCGACGTAGATGCCGATGCGGAATTTTGCAGATGGAACTGGTGCGGCAGGTGATTCAGCTGGCCCCACGCCACGATGCGCCCTGCCACGTCCTCACCAACCAGCCGGAGCAGGTCGTACCGCTCGCGATCCCACAGTCGGTCCCGCCGACGGACGTCGTCCACGCTGCGCGGATCGTCGGGAAAATCGCGTTCGCGACCCCGACCATTCCCGCGTAATCCCGATCGTTGAACAACCGGAGCCGCACCAGCACCGCCATGGGTCCCCCGTCATTGTCTGTCCGCTAGCGGTCTCGCGTCTCGGTGGGCGTGGCCCGTCATGCTATCGTGGCCCGAGTGTCGGAGCAACCGCAAGACTCCGCGACGCCGGACGGAGATTGTCGCCCGGCCCGCGTGTTGGAACGCACGGCGCTCGCACCCGGATCTCCGCCGCGGTCGAGTGCATGGGTGAGGGGTCCGTGTCGCCACTCGTGCGGAATGTGCTGTCGACGTACGCCGTCCGGTTCGTCACCGTCGCGAGCGGGCTGGTCCTCTTCCCCTTTGTCGCGCACCACCTCGGGCTGACGCATTATGGGCTGTGGTTGCTCGTGAGCAGCTCCGTCGGAATCTTCTATGTGGCCGATTTTGGCATGGGCACCGCGACGCTCCGCCACGTTGCCGAGCGGCACGCCCGCGGGGACAGGGACGGGCTCGACCAGGTCGTCTCAACGAGCCTGGCCTTCTTCGTCTCGCTCGGAATCGGACTCACGCTCGCGTACCTGGGCTGCATGGCCCTCGTCTGGTCGCACCTCAACATCCCGCCGGCAGACACCCGGCTCGCGGTCACGATGCTGCTCTGGGCAGCGGGCTCGGCCTTCTTGCTCGGCCTGCCGCTGAGTCTGTTTGGCACGATTCTCGTCGGGATCCAACGTGCCGACGTCGCTAACGCGCTCCAGTTGGCCCAAGCGCTGGTTCGGGCGCTATCCGTCATCGTCCTCTTGCAAGCAGGGTTCGGTGTCTTGGCGGTCGTGGTTGCCGATGCCCTAATCGGCGTCGGGACCGGCTGCTGTTACGTCCTCGCCTGCCGACGCCTGCTCCCTCAGGTACGAGTCGCTGTCTCGCTCGTGAGCCGGTCACTTCTCGCGTCGATGACGCCGTACAGCCTGCGCGTCTTCGCGATGAGCCTGTCCGCCCTGGCCATCTTCCAGACGGATGCCTTCATCGTCGGCGCGTTCCTCCCGGTGGCGATGGTGACTATCTACACCGGCGCGTACCGCATCTATCAGGTGTGTCGGCAGATCACCTACGCGCTCATTAACCCGCTCGTCCCGGACGCGGCCCGGGCCGCTGCCCTCGACCAGCCCGCCAGGGTCCAGGCGTTGCTCTCGCGAGGGACCAAGTATTCGAACGGGCTCACCTTGCTGGTCGCGGTGCCAGCGATCCTCTTCGCGGAACCGCTGCTCGTCGCCTGGGCGGGCGCGGAGTTCGGGGAGGGCGCGGCGGCGCTCCAGGTGCTCTTGCTGAGCCTGCTGGCGAACAACAACCACCTCGTGGCGTTCGCGCTCCTGACCGGCGTGGGCCGCATCGGGGCATACCTGCGCTACCAGACGCTGTGGGCCACCGCCAACCTCGTCCTCAGCCTCGCCCTCGTCGAGCGGATCGGGCTGGTCGGGGTGGCCCTGGGAACGGCCCTCCCGGTGGTGGTGTTGGAGCCGTTCTACCTTCGGACGGCGGTCCGCGAGATCGGAGTCGACGGACGCCAGTTCCTGGTCGATGCCGTCCTGCGCCCCGGCGCTGCGGCGCTGGTTGCGGCAATTCCGGTCCTCGGCACCCTCGCCCTGACGGCCGGTGTCACGCCCCTGCTGGCGGTGGGGCTATCGGTCGCGTACGCGGCGCTGTTCTCGTTCGCCTTCTACCGCCTGAGCATCGACCACGAAGATCGCCGCCTGGTCAGGAGTATGCTTCACCGCGTTCACCGGCCGGCTGCGTTGCATCAAAAAGGTGAGGTGCCGTAAGGGACGTTCCGGGGATGATATGGAAGCGTTGTATTTTGGCAGAGTAGGGTAGTAGTGGCCGCCAGCCTCGCGCCTCCGTGGCAATGATCGGGTGTTCCCGGTCGGCCGTGGATATCCGTCGATACTTCCCGCGGGTCAGGCGGCCTCGCCCAGCCGGCCGACCGCATCGGTGCCCGCGGAGGCGAGATGTGCCGTCGTTGCTCCGAACACGGATGCCCTTGCAGCGCCCGGGGCACTGAGCCTGGCGTGCCCCGGTGTTAGGCGACGGCCGCCTCCGCCTCCCGGAGGACGCGCCGCACCGTCTCATGGCTGACGCCGAAGGCGACTGCGAGGTCGCACAGCGACCGCGTTCCCGCCAGCGCTCAGATCACGTCCCTGTTCTCCGCCGGCAAGTGGCGGGAGCGGTCGCGCTGTGCGGCCGCAGGACCGGAGACCCCTGCATTGCGCTACTCCGGGGCCTCGGCGACCTCGACCCGGACATGGTTATGGGGCAATCGCGCGAGCGAGCCCCGTCGAGCCCACGATCTCGGCCTTCGATCGACGCGCCGCCCCTCCTCCTCATCCGCCGCCGAACCGAGGGGGCGGCGGGTCGTCCCCCGTGGCACGCCGGCTGCATTCCGCCTTCCACTGAGCGGGCCGCCGTGGGCTCGCGGCCTATTGGCACCACAGGCCATCAAGGAGGTCTCCATGCGTCGCTCGCTCTTGCCCGTCGCCCTGCTCGCCCTGCTCGTCGCGGCCCTGTCTCCCGGTGCCGTGGCCCAGGAGGCCACGCCGACCGTTAATGTGGAGGCCACGCTGGCCGCACTGCTCCAGGACGCCGACGGCATGACGGTGGCCGTCGCGCTCCTGGCGGAGGGCGACGATGGGGAGGTCAGCGTCGACGTGACGGCGGTGGGGCTGGGCCCCGGTCCCCACGGCATCCACGTCCACGAGACGGGCGTCTGCGACCCCGAGGGGGAGCAAGCCTTCGCCTCCGCCGGCGGGCACTACAACCCGACGGGGGAGGAGCACGGCGAGCACGCCGGCGACCTGGGCAACATCGACGCCGAGGAGGACGGCACCGCCGTCCTGCGCGAGACGCCCGACGGGTTCGGCCTGGACGAGCTGCAGGACGAGGACGGCACGTCCATCGTGATCCACGCCGAGGAGGATGAGGGCGACCCGGAGGGCGAGAGCTACGGGGCGCGGATCGCCTGCGGCGTCCTCGCCGAGCCGATCGCGGTTGCCGCCGAGCCCACGACCGCGGGCGCGGAGCCGACCGTTGTTGCCGCCGAGCCGACCACCGCCGCGCCCGAGGACGCCGACGGGGACGGCCTGTTCGACGAGGACGAGGTCGCGCTCGGCACCGACCCCGACGTCTATGACACGGACGGCGACGGGTTCGGCGACAACCAGGAGGTGGTCTCCGGGACCGACCCCCTCGACCCGAGCAGCGCGCCGGCGGGCGAGCCCGGCGCCGCCCTCGACGACGACGGCGACCAGCTCAGCAACGGGGAGGAGCAGGACCTGGGCACCGACCCGAGCAACCCCGACACCGACGGCGACGGCATCACCGATTTCGGGGAGGTTGGGTTCGAGCCCGGATCGAGCACCGGCACCGATCCGCTTGCCTTCGACACGGACGGCGACGGCGTCGGCGACGGCGACGAGGCGGCCGCCGGAACCGACCCGCTCGACCCGGCGAGCCTCTAGCGGCCCGCTCGGGTGGGTCGCAAGCGTCTACCCGCGCGGCGGTACGCACCTGGGCGGATCTCCGCCGCAGCGAGCCACGGCGCGCTCTTCCCCGTCGGGCGGCGACGACGCCCGCGCCGAGGGGCAAGCCCCGGAGCCGGAACCCCACGATGACGAGGCGGGCCGGGGAGCGATCCCCAGCCCGCATCGTGGCTGCATGCCCTGACCGGGGGACGGGGCGACCGGGGGGTCAGCGGGCGATCCGAAGGGCCGCGGCGTCGGCCACGCGGCCGGCCCCCACCGGGCGCTCAGTCCGGCGGCCGCCCAGCAGGGTGCCGGCGCCGACGAGGGCGTTCCCGATGAGGCTGCGGGCGCGCTCGGTCGCCGTCCGGACGCCGTTCTCGCGGCCGACCTCGCGGACGAGCCGCTGCCGCGCGGCGGTCGCTCGGATCTCGTCGCCGCGCTGGGCAGCGACGTCGTGGATGAGGTACGGAGTGGATGCCGATCATGGCGGAGGACTCCTGTCTGGACGGATCGACGGGGCCGGGCTTCCCGGCCGCCCCCAATCTAGGGCCCGCGCCAGGCGGCGGGCACCCGGCGGATTACCTGTCCCAACTACCTATTCCCCGCGTCCCACGACCGGCCCGGGATCGCCTCGTGGTCAACCGGGAAGCGCGGCGAGTCCGTCCGCACGATGACTGCTCAGCTCCCGGGGTCCATGCAGGAGCGGACCGCGTCACCGCCGCCCTGTTCGCCCGGCCGGTGACCAGATCGGCCCGCGCGGCGGCTACCGCCGCCGCGCCCTCGCCGACGGCCCACTCCGCCTCCAGCGCCCGGCCGGCCCCGTACGCGGCCACGAAGCCGCCCTCGTCCAGCCGGGACCGGACCGCAGCGACCGTCCGGTCGTATGCCGCGCGGTCGGACGGCGCCATGAGCAGGCCGGCCTCCTCGCGCAGGGCCGCCGCCACGCCGAGGAGGCGCGCGCCCCGCTCGGGCTCTCCGGCCGTCGCCGCGACCAGCGCGACGGTGTCCAGCGACTCGATCACGTTGCGCTGGTCCCCCTGCTCCCGGCGCAGGGCCAGGCACCCTGGTTGCTCCACGCACAGGTGGGCGCGTGGGTTCGTCGCTGCCGACGCTTGACGCGTGGCCGGGCCGTCCGCATCATGGGCGCACGCACCCGTGTTCAGCGAAGGACGCCGACCGTGGCCGACCCGACCCCCGCCGACCCGACCGTGACCGCGCCCGCCCCGCTCGTGGCGCTGCCGGGCCGGGGCCGCGCCGCCGCGCCCCTGCCGACGGCGCTGACGCCGCTGGTCGGGCGGGGGCGGGAGGTCGCCCGTGCCGCCGCCCTCCTGCGCTCGCCCGACGTGCGGCTGCTGACGCTGACCGGCCCCGGCGGCGTCGGCAAGACGCGGCTGGCGCTGCGGCTGGCCGCGGAGGCGGCCGCCGACTTCCCGGACGGCGTCGCCTTCGTGCCGCTGGCCTCGGTCGGCGAGGCGGCCCTGGTCCCCTCGGCGATCGCCCAGGCGCTGGCGCTGCGCGACGGCGGCGAGCGGCCGCTGTGGGAGGCGGTCGCGGCGTTCCTGCACGGGCGACGCCTCTTGCTGCTCCTCGACAACATGGAGCAGGTCGTCGCCGCGGCGCCGCTGGTCGCCGGTCTGCTCGCGGCCTGCCCCGGGCTCACGGCGCTGGCGACGAGCCGCGTGGCGCTGCGCGTCAGCGGTGAGCAGGAGTTCCCGGTCCCGCCGCTCTCGTTGGCTGGGCAGTCGGGAGTCTGGGGTGAGCAGAACGACGCTCCTCGCTCGGAGGCGGTCGCCCTCTTCGTCGGGCGGGCCCGCGCGGTCAACCCCGACTTCGTCCTGACCGAGGAAAACGCCCCGGCGGTCGCCGAGATCTGCCGCCGCCTCGACGGCCTGCCGCTCGCCATCGAGCTGGCGGCCACTCGCAGCAAGGTTCTCTCGCCGCCGGCGCTGCTGGCGCGCCTGTCCCGCCGGCTGCAGCTCCTGACCGGCGGGCCGCAGGACCAGCCGGCCCGGCAGCGGACGATGCGCGACGCGATCGCCTGGAGCCACGACCTGCTCCCGCCGGCGGAGCAAGCGGTCTTCCGCCGCCTCTCGGTCTTCGCCGGCGGCTTCACCTTCGCGGCCGCCGAGGCGGTCGCGCAGGGGGGCGAGGAGGCCGTCTCGTCGCTCGTCGACAAGAGCCTCGTCTGGCAGCGGGAGGCAGTCGAGGACGAGCCGCGGTTCGGGATGCTGGAGACGATCCGCGAGTACGGGCTGGAGCAGCTGGAGGCGAGCGGCGAGACCGCCGCGACGCGGGAGCGGCACGCCGCCTACTTCCTGGCCGCGACCGAGCGGCTGGCGCCGTCGCTGGCGGGGGCGGCGCCGACCGCCGCGCTGGCGCGGCTCGAGGCGGAGCACGACAACCTGCGGGCGGCGCTGGCCGCCTTGGTCGACGCCGGCGACGGGGAGCGGGCGTTGAGGCTGGCGGGGAGCCTGGGCTGGTTTTGGTATCTGCACGGCCACGTCGGCGAAGGCCGCGGCTGGCTGGAGCGCGCCCTGCGGCTGGCGGGGGACGACCGCCCGGCGGACCCGGTGTGCGCGCACGCGCTGCGGGTTTCTGGATGGCTGGCCCTGGAGCAGGGGGACGGCGCGGAGGCGGGCCGGCATTTGTCCGCCAGCCTGGCGCGCTTCCGGGCCGCCGGCGACGAGACCGGCGTCGCCCAGGCCTTGCTCACCCTCGGGCGGGCGGCGAACCTGCAGGGCGACGAGGAGCGCGCGGTGGGGCTCTTCGAAGAGGTCCTCGCGCTGGCACGCAGCCAGGCCGACAAGCGCCAGATGGCGATCGCCCTGGTCAATCTCGCCGACGCGGCCTACCGCCGGGACGACCTCGGGCGCTCGGAGTCGCGCGCTGCCGAGGCGCTCGCCCTCGCCCGCGCGCTCGACGACGACCTCCTGACGCTGCTCGCGCTCGTCAACGACGCCCAGGTGGCGCTCGCGCGCGGCGACGTCGAGCGGGCGCGGGCGTCGTGCGCGGACGCGCTCTCGGGATCGGTGCGGCTCCAACACGGGAGGGGGATCGCCGCGGCGCTGACCGGGCTGGCGGGCGTGGCCGCGGCGGACGGCGATCCGGCACGGGCGGCCCGCCTGCTCGGGGCGGCCGAGGCCGCAAGCGCGGCCATCGGCGCCCCCTCGGTGATGAACGGCGGGCAGTTCGAGCGGGCGCGGGCCGCGGCGCGGGCGGCGCTGGGCGGGGCCGACTTCGACGCCGCCCTGGAGGCGGGCCGTGCCCTGTCGATCGAGGAGGCTGTCGCCGAAGCGACCGGGTGGCTGGCCGCGCCGAGGACGGGGTCCGCCGACACCGCCTCGGCGACGTCGCGGGGCGGCACGACGCCGACCGCCTTGGCCGCGCTCACCCCGCGCGAGCTGGAGGTGCTGGGCCTGCTCGTCGCCGGCCGCACCGACCGGGAGATCGCCGAGGCGCTGTTCATCAGCCCGCGCACGGCCCAGGGGCACGTCGCCCACATCTTCGAGAAGCTGGGGGTGAGCACGCGGACGGCCGCCGTCGCCACCGCCCTCCGCGCCGGCCTCGGCGCCGAGGAGTTGCCGGCCTGAGGGCCGCCTCCCTCCCCTCCTCCCAGGAATAGGTAGCCCACCCGGCGCTTTGCCCGGAGCGTCTCTCGACGACGCCGGGCGCCGAGATGACCAGCTGTGCGCAGATGCAGGAGACGCGGGCCTCCGGCTCGCTGCGACCCATGCCGCTGCTGGTGCTCCCGCACGACCGGTGGCCCGCCCCGGAGGAGCGTCTGGCCGGCCGGCCGATCGCGGAGGAGGAGCAGATCTTCCGCGAGTTGAACCTCGAGTTCGTCCACCTGGTGCCGGACGGCCGGCACGTCATCGCCGAGGGCAGAGGCCACAATATCCGCCAGGAGCAGCCCGAGCTGGTGGTGGGAGCGATCCGGGAGGCGGGCGAGGCCGTGCGCGACCCGGACACCAGGGCGAAGCCGGCCGGAGCCAGGCCGACTCGTAAACCGACGAGGAGCTGACGAGCTGGGTCGCCGGGGCAAGGCTCGGCGGCCTCGGCCCGTCGGCCAGGCAGGTTGGCAACGAGCGCGGGGCCAAGCGCGATGACCCCGTCCGCGGATCGGACATCGCCCGGGATCGACCTAGCCCCGTAACAAATGACGCCCACGGGAGCTGCCCGCGCCGGGGGATCGCCGCCCCGGGCGGTGTGTGCGGCACAGCGAAACACCCGGGTTGTTAGACGCACGGGTGCCCCTGCGGCACCCAGGCCGAGGGGATCGTGGCATCCCCTCGTCAGGCGGTGGCTACCTCCGTCTCCCGCAGCACGCGTCGCACCGTCTCGTGGCTCACGCCGAAGTCGGCGGCCAGCGACCGCAGGCTCTTGGTGGATGCCAGGGAGCGATGGCGGCTCGCTCCTCAGGCGACAATTCCCGGGGCGTTCGCAGGAGTACGGGCCCCGCGCAGAGGTGCCGACCGTGCGTCGGACCGTGGGAGCCCGACCAAGACGAAGCCGGTCGCCGTGGGCGTGCATGGGACCGACCCCGTCTACCCCGCGATCGCAACTTGACGGACCGGGGCATCTGGATAAGGGATGCGAGGGAGGAGCCGCATGTGTCGCCGTGTTGACCGCTCAGCCAGGCCCATTTGCGGTGCACCGCCTTTGGATCAATGGTTAGAGCGGCCTAACGATCCGGCTCGCAGACTGCGCTATGTTGGTTGCCCGGGTGAATCGGATGTGGGCGTTCCGTCCCGTACGTGTCATGACCCAGACCGCCCGGCGGGGGAAGACCCTGCTCGCCCGGGCGCTGCCCTCGATCCTGCCGCCGATGACGCCTGGCGGAGACCCTCGACGTCACCAGGGTCTACAGCGTCCGCGGCCTCCTGCCAGCGGAGCCCCGCTCCTGCGCGATCGACCCTTTCGGGCGCCGCACCACTCGACCTCGCTGCACGGCCTGGTCGGCGGGGGGTCGTGGCCGCGGCCGGGCGAGATCAGCCTCGCGCACCGGGCGTGCTCTTCCTGGACGAGTTGCCCGAGTCGGGACAGCGACGCTGGAGGTCCTGCGCCAGCCGCTGGAGGACCGCACGGTCAGCCTGGCCCGGGCGGCGGGACGGAGACCTTCCCGGCCAACGTCACCCTCGTCGCGGCTTTGAATCCCTGAGCACGCCGGTTCGTCGCCGCTGTCGGTTGACGTAAACTGGAAGTGTCCAGCAGATCGCCGCACGCGCCGACCCGACCCAGGATCCGCCCGTGGCCGACCCGACGCCCGACGCCCAAACCGGTGCCGCAGCCGGTCACCCTGGTCAGGTTCCCGGACCCGGAGCGGCTCGGCATGCCCCTGCCCGCCCCCTTGACCTCCTTCGTCGGCCGGGAGCGCGAGGTCGCCGCGGTCGCCGCGCTGCTGCGCCGGACGGACGTCCGCCTCGTCACCCTGACCGGCCCGGGCGGCGTCGGCAAGACGCGGCTGGCGCTGCGGGTCGCCGAGGACCTGGCGTCCGGCCTTCGCGGACGGCGTCGCCTTCGTGCGCTGGCGCCCGTCGACAGACCCCGACCCTCGTCGCCGCCGACCGTCGCCCAGGCCCTCGGCGTGCGGGAGGCCGGCGACCGGCCGCTGGCCGAGCGCCTGGCCGACGCGCCTGCGAGACCGCGGACGTGCTCCTGGTCCTCGACAACTTCGAGCACGTGCTCGCCGCCGCGCCGCTGGTCGCCGACCTCCTCGCCGCCTGCCCCCGCCTGCGCGGTGCTGGCCACCAGCCGCGAGGTCCTGCGCCTCTCCGGCGAGCACGTCGTCGCCGGTCGACCCCGCTGGCGCTGCCCGAGGCCGAGGCCGCCGCCGAGGCGATGGCCGGGGCCGAGGCCGTGCGGCTCTTCGTCGCGCGCGCGCGAGCCGCCCGAGCCCGACTTCGCCCTGACGGCGGCGAACGCGCCGGCCGTCGCCGAGGTCTGCCGCCGGCTGGACGGGCTTGCCGCTGGCCATCGAGCTGGCGGCGGCCGAGTGCCCGCCTGCCGCCGCCGCGGCCCTCCTGGCCCGCCTGGAACGCCGCCTGCCCCTGCTCGACCGGCGGGCCGCGCGAGGCGCCGGCGCGGCAGCGGACGATGCGCGACGCCATCGCCTGGAGCCACGACCTGCTCTCCCCGGCGGAGCAGGCCCATGTTCCGGCGGCTCGCGGTCTTCGCCGGCGGCTTCACGCTGGAGGCGGCCGAGGCCGTGGTGCGCGCGCCGGGCGATCCCGGGATCGACGTCCTCGACGGTCGTCGGCCGCGCTGGTCGAGCCAAGAGCCTGGTGCGGCCGGCTGGCGGCCGCCGACGCCGGCGAGCCGCGCTATCGGCATGCTGGAGACGGTCCGCGAGTACGGGCTGGAGCAGCTCGACGTCAGCGGCGAGGAGCCGGCGGTCCGAGCCGCGGCACGCGGCCCACTTCCTGGCCCTCGCCGAGCAGGTCGGCGCCAGCTCTGGCGGCCCGACCCGGTGGCCGACTTCGCCCGGCTCGGCGCCGACCTCGACAACCTGCGGGCCGCGCTGGTCTGGGCCTTCGACCGCGGCGAGGCGACCACGCTTCTGCGCCTGGCGGTGGCGCTGCGCGCGTACTGGCTGGACCACGGCGGGCTCGGCGAGGGCCGGGGCTGGCTCGACCGCGCGCTGACCCTGGTCGACGCGGTGCCGGCGCCGCTTCGGGCCGCCGTCCTGCAGACGGCCGGCTGGATCGCGCATGAGCAGGGTGACGTCCGGCGCGCCGAGGCGCCTCCTCGGGCGGAGCCGGGCGCTGTTCCGGGCGCAGGGCGACGACCGTCGGGGAGTTCGACGCGCTCTTCGTGCTCGCCTACGTGGCGGCCGATCGGGGCGAGCTGGCCCGGTCGCGGGCGATGGCGGAGGAAGCCCTCCGGCTGGCGCGGTCGCCGGGCGAGCCGATCCGGGCCGCCTTCGCGACGCGGCACGTCGGCTGGGTCGCGCACCTGGGCGGCGACGCCGCGACGGGCGAGCGCCTCCTCCGGGAGGCGGTTGCCCTGTTCCGGCGGGCGGGCTGCGGCTTCGGCGCGGCCTTGGCCCTGAGCGACCTCGGGGATATCGCCCTCGATCGGGGCGAGCACGCGCGGGCGGCGGAGCTCTGGCGGGAGCGGCTCAACCTGACGTGGAACGCCTGGGAGTTCAGCGGCGCGGTCGAGCGGCTGGCCGCGATCGCCGTCGCCTGCGGGGAGGCGGAGCGGGCCGCGCGGCTGCTGGGGGCGGCCGAGGCCCTCCGCGAGCGGCTGGGCGTCGTCCTGGGCGCCGCGGTTGCTGCCAAAGCACGAGCAGGACGTGGCGGCGGCGCGCGCGGCGCTGGGGGAGGCGGCCTTCGCCGCGGCCTGGGCCGAGGGGCGGCGGCTGTCGCCGGAGGCGGTGCGGGCCGAGGCGGCGCGGGTGGCGCAGGCGCCCCCGGCGGCCGCCGACGCCGGCGCCGGCGGCAGACCTACGGGCTGACGCCGCGGGAGCTGGAGGTGCTGCGGCTGGTCGCCGGCCGGCCGCTCCAACCAGCAGATCGCCGAGGCGCTCTTCGTCAGCCCCCGCACCGTGAAGACGCCACCTCACGCACATGCTGGCCAAGCTCGGGCTGCCGTCGCGCACCGGCGGCGGTCGCCTTCGCCCACGACCACGGCCTCGCCTGACCCCAGCGGCCCAGTCCCGGGAGCGTCCCCTACGACCCAGGTCGTAGACCCCCAGGTCGTAGACCGGCGCCGCGTCGCCGGCGCCGGTTTGCGACCCCGGTTCGATGCGCCTCGCGTCGCCGTGCCGCACGGTGGGGCCATCCCGGCAGCCGTGGACCGGGGGGGCGCCGTCGGGGTTGACTGTCGTGCGCCTCCGCCCCGGCCGCCGCCGGGCAGAGGATGGCGACCGATGCCCCGCGCCGCGTTCCTGCCCCTCGTGCTCGTCCTCACGCTCGCCACCGGCGCGGTGGCCCTGGCCGCCGTCGCCATGCTTCGCTTCGGCGCCGTCCCTCGATGCGACCGTCAGCGCCAACGAGGCCCTGGTCCGCCGGTTCTACGCGGCGGTCAACGCGGCGATCGACACCGGGGACGTGGCCCCCCTCGACGCGCTGCTCGCCCCCGACTTCGCCGACCACCCGGCGCCGGCCGACGGCGCCCCGGCCGCGCCGCGGTGCTGGGCGCCATCTTGCCGTCCATGCCGCCGACCCCTACCTGCGCATCGCGGTCGAGACCGTCGCCGCGGGCGGCGAGACCGTCATCGTTCGCGGCCGGCTGCGCCGCGACGGGATCGGCGGCGCCCCAGACGACCGCCACTGCCGGCCCGATCGCCGTCAGGGGCGCATCGACGTCTTCCGAGTGGAAGGCGACACGGTCGCCGAGCACTGGGGCATCAGCGAGGGTGCGGCGCGCTGCGGCATCCCGACCGACCAGGCCGCCGGCGTGGCCACGGTCGGCAGCGGCGCGTTCGGGGGGGCGCTGGCGGCGGAATCCGACGGGGCCGGGTCGGGGACGCAGCTCGACGTGCGCTGGCGAGTCCGGGGTGCCGCCCCCGTCTCGACCGACCCGGTTGTCGCGGGCGGGGTCGTCTACGCCGGCGAGTGGGACGGCGACCTCGTCGCCCGGGACGCGGCGACTGGCGGCGAGCGCTGGCGCTTCGTCACAGGAGACCGGGTGTTCGCCCCGCCGGTCGTCGGCAACGGGGCCGTCTACGTCGTCACCGCCACCGGTACCGTGTACGCGGTCGACGCCATCACCGGGCAAGAGCGCTGGCGCGTGCCGCCATCGGCGTGGCGGGCCGGGGCCTCGCGCTGGCCAAGGGGACGCTCTACGTTGCCTCGGGGCGGGCTCCCGCTCCGATAGCGGTCGACGCCGTCGTCTATGTCGCCCGCGGCGGGGAGCGGGCGGAGCTCCAGGCGCTCGACGCGGCGACGGGGGTGGAGCGGTGGCGGCTTGCCCTCGCCGAGCAGGGGCTGTACGCCGTCGAGGCGGCGAGCGGCCGCGAGCAGTGGCGGCTGCCGCTGACCGGTGCGGGTGTCTCGGCACCGGTGGCGGGCGGCGAGGCGGTCTATCTGGCGGAGGAGGGTCTCCGTCGGGTGGACGCCGCGACCGGCCGGGTGCAGTGGTGGGCGGAGGGCACGCTCGCGCCCGGCGCGTCGCCGGCGATCGGCGGCGGTCTCGTCTACCTGGCCGAGCCCGACGGCCAACTGCGGGCGTTCGAGGCCGGGACCGGTGCCGAGCGGTGGGCTGTCGAGACCGGCGGCGCGGTCGTGTCGTCGCCCGTCGTCGCGGGGGGCGTAGTCTACCTTGGCAGCCGCGATGGCCACCTTGCCGCCGTCGACGCGGCGAGCGGGGTCGCGTGCGGGCGGTTCGCGCTCGGCGACGTCACCTACGCCCCCGCCGTGGTCGGCGGCGTCGCCTACGTCGGCACGCTCGACGGCCGCCTCGCCGCCGTCGCCGTCGGCGGCGCGCGCTGAGCCAGCCGCCCGCCCGACCGTGCGCCGGCCCGCGATCCGGCCGAGTGACCGGGTTCGCCCCACCCGACGCATCGACGCCGCGTCGCTTGTCGTCCGTGTGCCCGCCGACCGAACCACGCACAAGATCGTTGGCACCTGCGGGAGCATCGCCCCGATGGACGGTGGGTGCGGATCAGCGCACAACCACGGTTGCTACACGCACGGGTGCCCGCACAGCTGCACGCACCGCCGCGCTCACGGTCGTCCTGGCGCGTCGCTCTCAGAGGCAATACGGCCGCCTGACAGTGAGCGCCAAACCAGATGCCTGGTCCGTGCTGGCGCGACGAGGGGGCGCCATCTGGCGCCCCCTCCATTGCGCTCGGATCGCATGTGGCGCCCGCGGCCACGCCTATCGGCACGCCCTTGCCCTGCCAGACGGCCGCTCGGTGAAGGGGACCGTCACGCCTCGATTTCTCTGATCGGGACAGGCAATGGCCCGGGCTCGGCCCGGGCCGTTGCGATTGCTCGCGCTGCTCGCGTGGCGCGGGAGCCAGCGTCTACTGGAGCGTGGGGCATGGCCGCGTGCAGAGGTTCGCGCTGCCGTCGGGTCGACGATGAACAGGTCGCAGACGGACCCCGGAGATCGCTTCCTTGCCGCGGTGCCTCGGGGCACGAGCCCTCCGCTACCCGACGGGCGGGATGAGGCTCGATCCCTCGACGGCGGCCGCCGCCGCCGCCGCCGCACCGCCGGCCCCGCAGGCGTCGGCAAACGGGATGCAGGAGTTGCTGCCGAGGCAGCCGCAATTGGAGGAGACCACGCAGACCGTGTCGGGCGGGCAGTCCGCGGTGGTGGAGCACGGCGCCACGCAGACCGACGGGGTGTGGCAGAACTGCCCGCCCTCCGCCGTCGTCGCGCAGAAGCAGCCGGTCGCGCCGCAGGTGTCCGGCGCTACAAGCGTCGCAGTTAGGCACCGCCGTGGTGGTCGTCGTGGTCGTCGTGGTGGTCGGCGCCACCGTCGTGGTCGTGGTCGTCGATGTCGTCGTCGTGGTGGTGGTGGGCGCGACGCAGACGCCGGACGGCCCG